>NZ_JBSWBR010000003.1:0-610586 GCF_054051685.1 Hymenobacter sp. HD11105
CATATATAGCATCCCAAATACCACCAGAACACGCATGGTTTTTACCCCTTTTGCTAACCGGTAAGTAACTTGAGAATGTAAGTGGGTGCTTTTATCGTCAATCAGTATAGTTTCTTCTACTAAAGAATTATGCATTCGATTTACCTCATGGCCTTAAAACTGATGCTTTTATACAGTTTTAAAGCATCGAAAGGTTCGGCAAAAATAGGTAAAGCAAATTAATTTCTTTATTAAGTAATATATGTTGCAGTTAACTAGCCAATATTGCACGTGAAAAGCACATTGTGTGTTTGTTCTATCTACCTTACGCTATTTACAATGTTCATTAAATTCTATAGAGATAAAGACATTCAAAGAGCTTTCAAGTACTTAACAATGCCAAATACAAGTATTAAATATTTTTTATATCTAATAATTTTATTATGTCTAGTAATTGTAAGTGGATGCGATACTGCTGACAACAGGCAACCTGCAATCACAGCTTCTTCATACCAAGCATCGCAGGTAATACCTGTACATGTTGAAACTACTCCCTCCGGCTTTCGCCTCGTGAGAGAAGGAAAAGTATTTCATATACGAGGAGCGGGAGGTCTACAATACTACGACCGGCTTAAAGATGCAGGGGGTAATTCGGTTAGACTCTGGAGTACCGATTATGCTGGCCCATTGCTGGATGCCGCTCATCAGCAGGGACTCACTGTAATGTTAGGATTATGGCTTCCTACCGAGCGACAAGGATTTAGTTATCATAATCGGAAAGCGCGAGCCCAACAGCTTCAACGCTTACGTATGCAGGTATTACAATATCGCTACCATCCTGCCTTGCTAATGTGGAATATAGGTAACGAATTAGATCAGTTGGACGCAGACCCAAGCATCTATAAGGCAGTAGAGGAAATTGCACAAATGATCCATGAGCTTGATCCTTATCATCCTGTAGCTACCAGTACGCTGCCCTATTTAGGCATGGTATCAGCCTTAGTTAAGTTTGCACCTAGCGTCGATATATTGGGCGTAAATGCTTATAAAGATTTAGGTGTCCTACCTAGTTGGGTACGGGCCAGAGGTTGGAATGGGCCTTATATTGTCACTGAATTTGGAGGCAAAGGATATTGGGAAACACAGCAAACCCCTTGGAATGCCCCATTAGAACAGACAAGTAGTGCTAAGGCTGAATTTGCCACTGAATTGTATAAACGTTCTGTGCTGACCGATACATCAAGATGTCTTGGGGCTTACGCTTTTTATTGGGGACATAAGTTCGAAATTACACCCACCTGGTTCAGTATGTTTGAAGCTACAGGTGAGAAGACTGCTTTCGTAGATGAACTTTATAAGGCTTGGAGGGGAGAATATCCTATAAATCGAGTCCCTTATTTAAGTTTTGTACAATTGAATGGAAAGTATGATACGGATAGCGTGCGTTTGCAGCTAAATACTGAATACCCTGCTGTAGCTACTGCCTTTGATCCCGAGAATGACACTCTCACCACTACTTGGGAAATAAGGTTAGAAGATGGAAAAGATATAGTGGGTGTTGATTCATTAATTAGAAATAGCCAAGAAGCCCTTTCTGTACATAGACAGAAAGGGCTTAAAGTTTCTATACGAACACCTCAATTGCCCGGAGCCTACCGTTTGTACGTGCGCGTCTTTGACGGGCATGGTAATGTAGCTACTGGCAATATTCCTTTCTACGCTGGGGCTGAACCAAAAAAAGGAATTAAGCTTCTTACTCAGTAATGATTACGGGCTGAGTTGAGCGGAGATCTCCACTTTCCACTCGAAGCAAATAGCGCCCTACTGGTAAACCTGCTACGGAAAAAGCAAGTTCTGCCGCCTTATAAGAGCTAGTTTGGCTGCGGTGCAAACGCCCCTGCAGATCGTACAACTTTAATTTTATCAGTGTATTCGCACCAACTAGCCGATCAAATTGAACGTATACTTTATCAGAACTTAATGTCGGGTAGGCAGTGCACCATTGTCGCGAAACACTAGCCAAGGTGGTGCGACTGGCTAGGACAAGGTGCTTGTTTTCTGAGGCTCCAATGTTGCCTTTTAATCCAGGTTGTGGTGTAGGATTGCCATAGAAATCTCTTGGACCAGGTGCCTGACCAAATTCACCAAGCAGATCAAGGCCTGCTCCCAATAAGCTAGATGAAGATTTAAGGGTGTAACCCAAAGCCATCACACTATTAAGTGCTCGTGGCGCTGACGAAGGATTTAGGCTTGCTGTTTCAAGTTGTGGATCAGCATTAATGCCGTATGCTTTTCCATTTATCCGTTCTTGTCCGGTTGCGACGCGCCAAGCATCTAAGGTTGTATATCGGACACCAGCCCAGTCTAGACCGAGCTGTTCAGGACCACTCCAGTAACAGTTACCCTTAAACTGTACTCCACTGGCTCCACTGGCTTCCACTTTTAAGACCGCTAAGCCACCTGTAGTATGCAACACATTGTTATTAAAAGCAATAGCGCCAATTCCACCACTACTAACGTGTACAGCACTAGGACGTGAACCGTCAGCAGGAGGAGTCAAATAAACTGTATTGTTGTATATGGCAGCGCGTTGAATACCCCCGTTGGCTCCCGATGACCACAAAAGAATAGCACCTTGGTTATAACGACGGCCATCGTTTTCACTGATATTGTAACGAATAGTTACGTCAGTAAGTGGTGGCGCACCAGGGTACTGGGCTAATAGATAACCAGGACCGTCATTGTCGTGTGAATAATTGTACTGTAATACGGAGTTGGTACAGCCGCCATCCAAATCAAAGCCTCCCCCATCATGTGATGTACCTGTGCGATTATGGTGGGACTCGCATTCCTGAATTACCAAGTTATTGCAGCAATATCCCCATATGCCAACAGGCCCTCCGCTCCGATTGCTATTTAGCCACCCATTATTATATGCTTCACAATGCTCCACTAGTGCTCCATCTATACCGCCGAGTATGATACCATTACCGGTGTGAGTAGTTGTAACGTCAGTACGACCCGAGTTGTCATAGGCACGACAATCTCCTATATACCAGTTACTGTGCGCACGTAGGGCTTCAGAGTAAGAAGTAATGCCAGCCTCACCATTAGCGTGCGCATCACAGTTAGTAATGCGTACATCGGTGTAGCCGCTTTTACCCTTCCAGCTACCAATTGATATTCCAGATACCTTATAACCACTTACGTCTAAGCTGTCAAGGCGCAGATGATTTAAATGAGTATCAACAGAATCGATATAAAAGATAATACCTGAATCTTTATTACTGAGTCGACCAGAACCAATGAAAGTCAGGCGGCGCAATTCAATACCAGCCATATTATGACCGTAAAAACCAGGAGACGTGCCACTCTCTATTACAGCACTTCCCTTACCAAAGGAGCTAATAACGATAGGCTTAGCAGCTGTCCCTTGGCTATTGGCACGTAGCCAAATGCCCCCTGAAAATGTTTGACCTCCGGCAAACAGTATTCGGTCACCAGGATAGTACCGCTCAGCATTTACCCGGTCTATTGTGCGCCAAGCTGTTGACACGGATGATCCACTTGCTGCATCGTTTCCGTTTGCATTAACAAAATACGTGCGTGCCCATGAAGAGGAAGCAATCAGGGATAATAAAAGTTGAAATAGTATAATCTTACTACGCATCTCTTTTTATTAGATTAAGTGGATGCGTAAAGGTATATTCTTGTTATTATATAAAAATGTAAATATTTATCGACTATTTTTATAATTATTAAAGAATTTTACAAAGTGAAAATTACATTTTGGATTTAGCAACAATGGAACATGAATAATATGATACTACTGTTTAAACACAATAATTTATAACTTACCAATGCTTCTCAAATATTATAAATAAACCAGTATAAAGTTGCTCTTAAGGCAACCTTGTACTGGTCGTTACTAGAGTCATTCAAATAACCGTAACCGATTGTATTTTAAGAAACATAGAACAGAGGCAATTCACTTAGCCCGCTTATAAGCATAATTAAGAGTGGATTGAGAAGATCTGATTGTTCCAATTATTATGCACTGCGCCACTCTATCCGGTTGGCTTAGGTTTACTTTTCATGTAAATAATTAAACAGATAGAATCTAAACTGAAAAATCTACTGTCATCCCTCAGCCGCGCCTAGTGCTGAGCTACTATCAACCTACACATGCTATACCTTAGAAAACTCAGAGTTGCTCCTTCGGTTCTTTAGATGTAATGAAACTATATTTGGCCCTACTTATATAAATTTTTTATTAGAAGGGAATCTAGCTTTGCAAGTGTTTATCTATAGTTATTGTACACGTATCAATTAGCTCCAAACACACAGCTATTCAGCTTATTCAGTCAGTTGTATTTTATCGAGCACCGCTTAAGTAAGCATAAATTTTAAACCTAAATATCTATTTTTCATACAATTACACCGTATAAGATATTATTTCTAAACCTAAACTAAGAACAATAAAGTAGCTTTTGATAAGTGTATAAATTATAAAACACAACGCTCATGAACTATTACATCAACTACTGCGCGTCAGAGCGACGAATCTCGGCTAAGCCAAACCACTTAGCTGCTTGAGCGTTGTATGGGTGTTTAGAATCTATTTTGTAGTCTATCCCGTGCAGCAATACTCCACGTGAGTTAATACCCTTCAACGGAGTAACGATTGCACGCCTGCCGGGTTGCTGATTCAGCACGCGATAATCTTGATATCGCTCCTCCCACTGACTAGCATACTGTGGGGCAGCGGTAAGTAGTTCCCGCCAGGCCCGCAAACTCACCCGACTAACTATTAGTGCTAATACCACGATAATTACCATCCGGATAGCAAAAGATGGTGATTGGCTTGCAACTGGGTTAACAGGCCCAGCAGCCCAGCAGGCCACTATCCAGCTTATTAGCCACCACCAAAAAAGCACGTTATTAGCTCTTATAGGCATAGGATCGTTCCATACAGATTGATATAGCATAGTTCCAAGCCACAAGCCACCTATTACTATTGCCGCACCACCAGCTAAGGGAAGACTCAACGCAGTAGGGCGTGTAGGCAAAAAGCGTGTTGCCCAGGGAGCAAAAACTAGGGGTACACTCAAAACGAGTATAGCATTAGGGGCAAATAATAGATCTTGTAATACATTACTAGTACGAATTATTAGCGGCACTATTCCAGGGAATGGGTCACTATCTATTTTCACGCGATAATAATTACCCGGTGCAGCAATAGCAATTGTTGAGGCTACAAGCATTACGGCACTTACAACTATCCAGTAGCGTAATGCCAACCACTTTTTATGATAGATACTTAATCCGCTAGCTACTAGCAGAATCCAACTAAGTAACACAATAGTCAATTCATTAGAACCAGCAGCGGCTATGGTTGCTACGATGGATACTACCCACCAGATATAACGACTAGTTGCATTAGCCGAAAACTGTGCACGTACGGTTGCAACAGGGGATAGTATTAACAGCAGAGCTGGCACTTGATACACAACCCCATCCGTGAAGTAGTAAAAAGACGAATAAGTGCTAGGCACCATACTAGCGTACACTAGTAAGATGCCCGCCGCCATCCATGAAGCTGAACGCCATGTTAACTTATCAGCAGTAAGTGTGCGAAAGAAGAGCGTCAGAGTGAGAAGCTTAAGACCAAAAAGGAGCAACATAACCCAAGCAACACCGCCCACCCAGCCATAGCTCAGCGGATTGCCAGCAGTTAATAGAAGTGAAGTAAAAAACCGACCTGTCCAGTGAGCGTAAAGATGGTTTTGTGCTCCCCATATACCCATTTCCTGAACCCGTACACCATTCGCGTAATCATCGTGGAATGGTTGTGTATAATAGCATAGTGCCCAAAAAGGTAGTACTCCTATAAGGATACAGGCCCGCCAGGCCCATGGTGATAGTCGTTTATTCATCAATCTTGTTGTATGCCATTCCATAGCTGATTAGGCCAGTGCCTAAAACTAGTTAGCAAAGACCGAAAAATGTAAAAGGCTTTAAATAGAAAACCCGTCGAGGTGTCTTACCTCGACGGGTTTTCTATTTAAGTACCCCGTAAGAGATTCGAACTCCTGACCTACTGCTTAGAAGGCAAGCATAGGACTGCATACAGCCACTATCGTTTCTTATCAGAAGTGGGCAAAAAGGGGCTTTTTGAAGATTCACGCTATTGTTAGTTATCAGCAATACACGGCTTTTTACTATACTTGTATGAACCGCTGTATGAACCGCAGTTGGTTCATACGAATCATGAGTAAAACCACCGACCACAAAGAAGGGAGTGCCACCGTCAAGATTATCTACTTCACGGGCAAAGTACTCGCCGATGGCTCCCACCCGTTTTTGATTCGGATTACAAAGAACAGAAAGCAGCTTTACCGCTCCACGGGCCTAAGCTTGCAGCCAAGGTATTATAACTTCGAGAAAAAAGAAATTCGCCGCAATTACCCCGGCGACGCCAAAGCGCTCTGGCGAAAGCTGGAAGCCAAAGCGGCTACCTATGAGCAGGCAGCCGAAGACCTTGCCTCGGCCGACGAGCAGCACGACGCCGAAACAGTTCTGAGTAAAGTCAGCCAGACCCGTCGGGCTACCCGCCGAGTAAAGCTATTGGCCTACTGTGACGAGCTCATTGCCCAACAGACAGCGGCCAGTCAGTTGGGCAACGCTCGGGTATACCGGGATGCCCGTAGTCAACTCGCTCATTTCTTGGAGCAAGAGCAGCCAGATACCTCCGATATTCCCTTCTCACAAGTCACCGTAGCCTTCTGTTATGACTGGGAACAATTCATGCGAGCCAGGGGCACTGAAGACACTTCTCTTTCTGTGAGGTTCCGCACCCTACGCGCTGTCTTTAATAAAGCTATTGCCACGGGCTTAGCTAAGGCTGAGTTCTATCCCTTTGCGCGGAATCGGGCAGAGCAGCATAAATACAGTGTCAGCAAGTTTGATTTAAGTACGAAAAAGCGGGCACTGCCAAGGGAAGAACTGCGAAAGCTGGAGCAGTTACAGCCCACTATCAACCGGCAGCGGCTAGCTAAGGATGCGTTTCTATTCTCTTTCTATGCCGGCGGTATCAACTTTGTTGACTTAGCTCAGTTGCGGTGGCGAGACGTGAGCGGAGCTGACCCTAAGACGGGTAATCCAGACCGGATAGAGTATGAGCGGCAAAAAACGGGCGGCAAGTTTTCCTTGAAATTACTAGCACCTGCCGCCGCCATCGTAGCCAGCTACTCCCCTATCACGCGTACCACGCCCGATAGTTATATCTTTCCCTTCCTTGATGTTGCTAAGCATACCACACCAGCTAAACGAATAGTACGACTGCACAACGTACTAGGCTGGGTGAATAAGGCATTGAAAGTTATGGGAGAACAGGCTGGTATCGCTACTCCCCTCACTACGTACGTTGCCCGGCACTCCTTTGCCACTACGCTTAAGCTCAAAGGCACTAATACTGCCCTCATTAGCCAAGCAATGGGGCACAAGTCGGAAGCCGTTACCGCCGTGTACTTGGATAGCTTCGCGTCAGACGTGTTAGATTCCGCTTTTGAAAACTTACTGTAACTAAATAGCTCCTGCCCTATGCTCACTACACTCCATCCTTTGCTCAAAATCTTTATCGAACAGATAGAAATAGCCATTGGCGAGCGAGAAGAAATAAGCAGTGTTGTGGATTTGACGAGTGAGCAAATAGAGGACGAATGTAATCGGATACGCGCTACTATTCCTGAAGTCAGTGAAGTAGCGTTGTCTCACAACGAGGATATATATGAACTAAGATGGACTATCAAAGGCACAGGCTATACAACAGAAGGCAGCGAGTTCCCAGCAGTCGCCTTTTGGAATGGAGTTCAAGCATTTAATCATAGCGGGCTGAATTATACCCTTTCTTTTCCGGTGCCACTGGTAAAGGAGGTGAGGCCATATCCAAAAACACGCGCTCAAAGACAGGCGCTCGATAGAAAACTAAGAACCTTGCAACACAAGTTTTTGGATGATCTTGCCGACGAGATCGATTCCACTTTATTCCCCCAAGATAGAGTGGAGTTATTGGTTAGAATTTTGGAAGACTTCGATTGCTTAGAGAGCATCCCAGAGCTAGATCCTGAAATCTCAGTTGGGCATGAATCTGCTTGGGAAACTATACATGAAGTATGGCAGGAAGTAGAAAGTAAATACCACATGCTTGAGACTGAGGCCGAATCTCTGGCGGGTATTATAGGCAATAAGGAAAGTTTCCGTAAGGCACCGCAAGCCGCTGAGATTCCGCAACTAGACTATGAAATAACAACTCAACAGGCCATGCAGACGCTAGGATTAGATTCTTCCAGCGGTATGCTTGCAGTACCTGCGTCCAATAGCGGTACATCCAATAACAGCCCCGAAAGCGACCCAGAAATGAGTAATGCAAAGCATCGGCGGCGCATTGTTCTTCTCTATTTGTATCGTGACAGAATTAGAGATATACAGTATGAGGCAGACGCCCAAACTGTAGCGGAATCTTTCGGCATAACAACCCGCAATGCAGGCAAATACATAACTAGAACTTTACTACCAAGATGGGGGAGCAAGAAAGAAATTTTAAAAACAAAGCGAGGGGTAGCTTCTCTTATCAGGGATATAGAATACATATCACAATATCTAACTGATAACCAGAAAGCGGAGGCTGACACGGATGTAAAGAGTATCACTAGTGAAATTAACTAACTAGTTCGAACCGGTATAAGGTAACAGGTAAGGCTTGCTTTGTCACGTCGCTAGTAAATAAGTAGGTAACACCGCCTACTGTAAAACAGCGCGGTATAATGCAAAACCCATTTGAACGTTTAGAAGATTGGCTTCGCCGAATTGAAGCGAAGCAAGCAGAACTGCTACAGCAGCTCAGCGGCCCGCAAGCGAACTTGCCTACAATTGGCGGAATAGAGCTGGCCCAAGAGGTTTTGCGCCTCAGCAAGCCTCGTATCTACGCCCTCGTTTCGGAGCGCTCTATTCCGCACAAAAAGCGGGGCAACCGGCTCACCTTCGACCGAGCCGAGCTGATTGAGTGGCTGAATGCTGGCAGTCGGAAGATTACCACGGGAAAGGAGGTACGCAATGGCCGGTAAGCGCCTACCGCAAACGCCCGTCCTCAATACCCGGCCGGTACTACTTAAAATACTACTGGCCGCGCAGGAGCGCATTAAACAGCGCGCTACGGAAGAAAATATTGAGGAGCCTCCCTTCCTCCTGCAATACGGACAAGCTATTCTATTTGCGCGAACCGTTAGCATCATACAGGGGCAGAATGGCTCCCATAAAAGCCGGATTGTGGCTCTAATGGCTGCTGTAATTTTGGCCGGTCCAGATGCCGTATGCGAAGCCCTAGGATTCACTCGCGCCCCCGGCCGCTACGGCATTGTGTACATAGACACCGAGCGCAACCTAAGCAGTGAATACCCTGCCGCTATTCAACGGCTCAAACTGTGGGCCGGCTACCGGCGTGAGCAAATCCCCGCTAATTTGTGGCATACGTCGCTCATTGGTATCACTAATAGAGCAGAACGCTTTGAGGCTCTGACTGCCTATTTAGAGCACGTTCGGGCAGAAGCTCAGGGAATGCACCTCGTGGTAATTATCGACATTATCACGGATTGCATTGAGGATTTCAACGACTCGCGGGACAGCTTGCAATTCGTGGATATGCTGAATGAGAGCATTAATACCTACGATGTCACATTTATCTGCGTCATTCACGAAAACCCCGGCACGGCCAAAGCAAGGGGCCACCTGGGCACTGAGATTACCAACAAAGGCGGCACGGCCCTACAGATCGGCTACATCAAAGCGGCGGGCAACACGGCCACAGACGTGCTGGAGTTGCGCTACGTCAAGCGCCGTCACGGTAAGCCCGGCCTGACGTTTCATGCCCGCTACGATGAGCTCACCCAGCAGTTTACCCCCGCCACCCTTGCACAGGTAAGTGAAGCCCGCGCCGCCCGCCAGAAGGTTGCTACCCCCGACCAACTACCCGCTGCCCTACTGGCGGCCCTTTCCCAGCCAGCCCCCCAACAGCAGGTAGTGGCCGCACTCTGCGAAACGTTGCAGGCTGGCGAGCGCACGATACGCGGCCGACTAAAGGCCGTCGTAGGCACCACGTTTCCTAATGGAAAAGGCCAGTTTTTGCGCCTGGAAACCGCGAAGCAAGGCACGAAAACTGTGTACCAGTTGGTTCCGGTTAGATAGTGGCAAGCTGGCAATCCCTTATAGGCCCTCCACCTGCTGCCACAATGTGCCCACGTCTTTGTACTTATAGGCAACTGGCAAATACTCTATTAGTCGTTGCCACGTTGCCCACATGGCGCGGCAGTCAGCAAACCTTGACGCTAGGCGCTGAGCCTTCCCGAGTGCTCCCTTCGGTCCGCTTCGGGGTGACTGCTCTTTTTTTCTTCTGCTCTCCCACCCTCAGCTTTTAAAAGTGAGTCGTCGGCTAAGCGGACTGAAAGGAGCATTGGCCGGTCGTTGCTGATGTGTGGTGCTTTCACACCGAGAAGAGTCCTGATAAGCGCATAGCTCACCTCAGCCGCAGCAGAGCGAAGGCGGCAAGCGGAGCGCGGCAGTACGTCCGCGCTTCTCCTTCCTCACAGCCCTAAACGGCACCCTGAACAGTCAACATCACCCCACCGGGCACCCTCCAAAATGGGTGCCCCGGCCCTCCCTTGCTTTCAACTATGCAGCAGAAAACCACTATTTACTTCGACGGCAATCTTTATTTCCAGATCGATGGCGCACGGCGCTATTATATAAGTCGGGCCGGAGCTGTCCTTTCCACTGTGGGCAAGCCTTTCCTGATGCAGCTTAGTCTACATCCCAAAGGCTACCAACAGGTAGACCTATACACTGATACAGGCCGAGAATGGCGAGTGCGGGTTCATCGGCTGGTAGCCCAACGATTCTTGTACCCGGTACCCGGTAAAAACCACGTCAACCATAAGGATGGCAACAAGCACAATAACCGGGTGAGCAATCTAGAATGGTGTACCAACCGGGAAAACGTCCGCCACGCCTATGCGCTGAAGCGCACACGCCAAGGGCAATACTGGCTTCCTTTCTGGAGGGACTCGCCTCACGAAATGCTGCGAAAATTCTGTCAGCATATGAGAGACTACTAGCCAAAACCCAGCTCTCACTCCCTTGCCGGGCTGTCTAGCTAGTAGCTGATTTTACCTGTTTAAGCCTCATTCCTTCCTCTCAAAATGCTGCACTACGCAGCCATACCCTCATTTTTATGGCATACGACAAGAACCACTATTCCGATCCCCACCCCATGCTCTACAGCATCGTTGCCCCGGCTGCTTTACGTAAGCTCCAGCGGGAATACAAGCTGCCTCCAGCGGCTTTGCTTCTCTTGCTTACTATACAGCTCGTCCGGCATGACAGCGGTAACCCGACGACCGCACACTTAGCCACGGGCTGGTTGAGCAATTCCCTATTGCGAGAGTATGTGCGGAAGCTAGAAGCTGCTGGCTATCTGCAGCGGTTGCCCCTACGACGACGAGCAGCCAAGCAACTTGTCCTTACGGTGAATGGCTTAAGCCTGGTCAACCACTTGCAACGGGACATGCGGGAGGCTTGCCGCAAACTGATTCCGAGAGGTAGATGGCCTCAACGTTACTAGGGTCTGTAGGTGTAATGAATGACCAAGTACCCTATTCTCAGCGCATTGACCTAAAAGGAAAAGCGATTCTAAAAACCCCGGTGCCTCCAAATTAGCCCCCACCCGGCCGGCTGATATTCATTTTTGAAACCTATTAATGGCTGCTGATCCACCGGCAGAAGCGCAAGCGGGCAGCGCACATAAGGCTGTAAAGCAAGACGAATGTTAAGAGCCCAACTCAATCATCAACCCTCATCCTATCGCCATGCACATACCAACCGCTGCGGAGGTTTTCGCCTCATTGATCCAGGAGCTTGTGGCCAAGTCGCTGCCACTGGTGGAGCGCATTACGCCCGAGTGCTTTGTTTCCGACACCGGCCAGCGCTACTTCTTCATCTCCTATCGACTCACTAGCCAAACGCTGTCCTTTCATTCTCCTAGCGGGCGTAAGATTCCTTGTGCCTACCGCTTAGCCGAGTCTGCCCTACTTCAAAGCATAGCCCAGCATCCCAACTTTCACCCTTATATCCCGACTCATGCAAACCGCACTAATTAATTCCGCGCTGGCGTCCACGCCTACTCTGCAACACGACGACCGCCGCTACTTGGCCCCGTTGGCGGCGTGTCCTGTCTTGCCTCTCACAGACGACGAAGCGCGCCGAGGCTGCCGGGTTTTCCGGTTGCGTGCTGAGTTGACCGAGCTAGGGCACGCTACCTACACCGTCTGCGAGCCGGTAAGTGTGTGGCAATGGCTAACGGTCGGTAGTGTATTACTATATACCGAGCTGTATCAGTGGCAGGACGAAAACGAGCCAGCAGGGCAGCAGCACTATAGCGAGTTAGCTACCCATCTGGGGCGAGTAGTGGCAATTAATGGGTACGCCCAAACCATGACTATTGACGCAGAGGACGGGGAAGAAGTGATTCCGGTAGATCGCCTGCTTGAGCTTTGGCTAGTTAGCCAACGAACAGCTACTGCGTCAACCCAAGCTAATTGATTGTACTTACGTGAGCAGGAAAAGCCCTAACTGGATGGTTATAGCTTTATCTTTTTTATAAAAGCTAGTTAAGTGGCACCCAGCCTAACGGTACATTGGCAACTACTTTAAATTTTAAATCGCTGCCTGAGGGAGGCCCGTATGCTTGTCCCCCTGAATAGCCACTCCCATAGGCAGTCCATATTCCTATAGTACTATTTGTCACGTTAAACGTATATATCTGGCCGGCGATTAAAGAGGCGGTCTGAGAGAATGTATAGGTTTGAGGCTGGAATGTTTCGGGGATAGCGTCTTCATTAAAGATAAAATTTTGCGTTGTAGTTGCGAGCACAGTACCCCCCAAACCATCTCCGTCACGCACTTCCATTGTTACAGAGCTTTGCATTCTTTGGTCTGCGGCCCTAGAAAAGATTGTGATTGACTCAAGCCGACCGGACTGGGTAGCCGTAAAGCTTTGTCCAACTGGTAAAGACGTATAAGCACCATTTTGGCTGGCAAATCTTTGCTCTATGACCGCGGTGCTAGGAGCCCCCAGGTACCCATAAAACTGCTTGGTAGTTGTATTGAAAACTAACAATCCTTCCTGTGGACTAGCAATGCTGCGCATCTGCACATCAGTCATTCGAGGTAGTAATAGACCTTTATTAGTGCTGCTAACATCCAGCACTGCCGATGGATCAGGTGTAGTCGTACCTATTCCGACAGATTGAGCAGAAGCATAGAAGGGTAGAATAGCACACGCAAGTAGAGTACAGAGTGATTTCATGAGAGGGAAAGTGTATAGCCAATAGTGTCGTTGAAGCTCAAATAAAACCCTTACTCACGTATTACTTTTAAACGGGTCTGTGAGCCACCCTGTACAATACTTAAGTTATAAACTCCGGCAGCTAGCTTTCCCAATTCAGGTAAGACTAGAGAGTTCGTGCCTGACACTAAAGTAAGGGAATGATTAACTAGTGTCCGACCAAGCGCATCATGGAGTAAAACGTTAGCTGGCCCTGCATGGACGGCTTGCACTTTAAGCGTGAGGCCCCGTGTAGTAAAGGGTATAGGCCATGCACTCGCTTCTAACTTTGCTAAGGAGGCGAGTCGTACTGTCCGCACGGGAGAGAAGGACTCGATGCCATCAGTATCAACTTGGCGCAGTCGGTAATAGATGAGACTCACGCCATATCGGGAGACAGCAGGGTCACGTAATTGATACTCATGTGGAATAGACGAAGTACCTTGACTAGCGACTTTACCTATTTTCTGAAATATAATGCCGTCGGTGCTGGCTTCGACTGTAAAGTAGGCGCTTCGCACTTCCGAAGCGGTGCCCCATTTAAGCAGCGCGTCATCATTCAGATGCTCGGCTGAGAAGTGTGATAGTTGGACTGGCAATGGATTGCCGGCATTGCTGACGGTAAAGGAATTGAGAATAGCTATACTCTTTGTTAGGCTGCGAGTAACGGCATTGACGGGTTCCCCCACTTTCATCCAAGAATCATTGACAGTAGCGCGTTGCCACATACTAGCCTGTGTAAAGTCCTGTAGTCCGTTGTTATTATCCGCCAGCCATGTAAGTGTTACGGGTATAGGGGAGGTTGGCTGGCTAGTAGTTACTACAGTCCATATACAGTCAATGCCTTTCGTAGAAGCACCTACGTTTGCTCCATAGCTTACATCTAGTGTTTTAAGCCCTGCAGTACGAGTTACGCTGACACTCCCAAGATTCTGCCCTGTTCCGTCCAGCACTAAGCCGTTTCCAAAATTCATCACACCAGCTACATTGGTACGCAGGATGCGTAAGTTTCCCTGAACATACCGACCCGCATCCTCACCGGAGACTGCAGCTGCATTCAGGAGAGTAATACTAGATGTAGCATTGGTACGTACTAATCCTTTGTTGAGAGTCAACAGTTCAGCAATAGTTAAGTCCGCCGGCACAGATAACTGATTGTTGTCAGTAGCCCCACTATTGTCCACTATGAGGTTTGTCAAAACGGTTCCTGCAGGAGACGTTAATGTCTGCTTCTGCGAGCCGCTGAAGCGCCATAAGCCGACGCCTTTGACGTTTTTAAGGTCGTTATTAGTAAAGTCGCCGGTGAGCTGCACAGTACCATCATTTATGAGGGAGCCTTCAGCAGTATTTAGAAAGATTCCCTCAACAAATAATGTGGCTCCATTCTCCACTGTGATCACTCCCCGATTGGTCAATGTTTGGGCATGAGCCACAGGCACTAGTGTGAGTAACAGAATGGATAATGTGAGCTGTAATAACCATAAGTAGTTTTGTATCATGCTCGAAATTATAGTAATAATTAGTGAGCAAGTACGAGTAAAAATATTAAGTATCCTATACTATATATAATTAAACAAGTCAAGTGTAATTTGCATCTACAGGTCTCCTCCATGCTTGCGTAGTTCAAGGGCCTAATGCTTATAAATGCAAAAAGCCTAGTCGTTAAACTAGGCTTTTATATGAGTGATGGTTAATGAAGCTATGCCTAATGATAGACATGGCCACGTACGCGGGTCCATTCAGCTTCATATCTATTGGCGAATCCTTCGCTGACAGAATAGAGTGCTTGCGACTCAGTAGCGCTCATACCTAAATGACGGCAATCCAAGTAATTAAAAGCCTTCATTTTGAGCGCAAATTCGGGACTGTGAGCAAACTCCGCAATCATGTTTGGGTGAATGTGCTCAGTGGTTTTCATAATCACTTATTTAAGTGTTCTTCAAATATACTGTATTGAGACAAATCCGCAAGGTCAATTTCTCCCGACCATTCAGTGCCCTTTAAAATCTCTTCACCACAATCTAGACTTGAGAATATTCCCATTGGGAGATGCTTGTCCGGAGTAATGGCGTAATGGAAATCAATACGTTTTTGTAACAAATCACACAAAGCCGGGATCAGAATAGAGTCCGAGCCGTTAGCTATATTTTGCTCGGCTTTTTTACGAGCACAATCTAGTATTGTTTGAACTTCCTTTCTGTCGGTAGCACAAAAGCCAGCTAGTGCCCAAACGTACCCTCCTGCGGTAAGAGTTGCATTAAGCCTGATTATTTTAACCCCACCTAGACGATATTGTTTGTACAATATACGGTTTATAGCTTTTGAGATGCCTTTTCCCTGTAAATCATCAGGAATTGTTAAAGAAATATGATTTGCAATGAGAGACCCATCTATCAGCACAATATCTCTCATAAGGCAAATAGGCCCCCAAGCTGTATCTGCTTCATATCTTAATTGTATGAGCACTGCAAACCCATCAGAGTAGTATGACAGCCACTCTACTTCCTTCCATTTGAAATCATAGGGTGCAGGCGCAAGTGACAATTCGTGAGCAAGTGTATCAAACTCCATATTTCCCAAGAATTCATTCATCGTATCGATGAATCTCACCTCAGAATAACAATTTATAATTACAGAATATGATTTTATATGTTCTAAAACATGGGTTGATAACATGGAATGAGCCAGCAAATTGTAAGGATAAGTTTTTTTGCAAAAAGCGTTAGCATGCATTTTATAAAATGATTGGCCTTATTTTATAGGACATTCATAGAAAGTGTTTCTGGCGAGTTTTTTGGGTAAAGATTATATATAATACTAATTTCCAGCTCTAGACCAATTGAAGGAAATAATTAATTTCCATCTAGTTACTAAGCTCGTTTATAAACACCTCTTTCTGTATTCTTTATAAACTGCTCTAAATGCCTCAGGTCTGCTTGATTCAGCCATCTCAAGTGGTCATCAGTTATATCGTTGTCGTTCTCGGTGTAAGGTCTTGAACCAACCAGCATTGATTCTGTTCGCTGTTCGTGCTCATCATGAATACAGATTAAAGTATCTACAACCTTACTTACCGGGTTTAAACGAATTACTATAGAATATTGGATAAGTTTTTTTATATTTTTATAAGGTATAATTACTTCAGTAATATCTGATTGTAAGTGAGTTTCAGACCATGCATGTCCTCGAACAAATAAAAATTTGTCATCTATTTTTTTATTGTTTCTAGATGATTGAGGAAATAAAGTATGTACGATAAGTGTATTTCTATACACAAGCATATTATATATGGCGCTTTCTCCATGCCCATTAATATGTTCGCCGTTATATTTTTCGAATTCGTTTGGTCTGGTATTAGTCTTTAAATCGAGATTTTCTGGAGAATAAATAGAATCAGCAATATCACAAAAGTCGATTATAGGAACGGTTTTAGGTGAGAACTTGCTTGGGTTTCCTCGACGTATTGTGTTTTCTTCACTCTGATTATCTAAGTTTTTCCAATAAACTTGATTTGACCAATAGCCATGTCGAGCATAAATATGTTCGTAGCCTGTATGGTGATTTCCTTTTATAAAGATTAATCCTTTTATAGGAGAAATTTTGTAGATATCAGTATGAGCACGTGGAGAGGAGGAAAAAAGAAACAGGTTGGGTATGCTTAGGCGCGGATCAGTAGCAGCCGTTAAAATAGATTTAATCTCCTCCTGAGTTAGCAAAACTTCTGTATTCTCGTTCATCTCTTTAAAGCTATTAATTATCTTACTATTAGTGTTGATTATAAAGTTCCAGATTAGTGTACCAAGCTGTTTGCCTATTTCACTCGTGACTCCCTTTACCAAACCGTGGAACATAATCAATATGAGTCCTACTAAAGCGGCTGATAAATGTGTGTTATCCTTTACAAGGTCAATTTGCAAACCATTCATATGATCAGTGCTCCGGGTATGTTAGCGGTAGCATTGATCCAAAGGGACTACAGAAACGATGCGCGTCCTTGCGGCCGCATCAGTCTGCACTAATACGCATTATATAAAACTACTCATTTAGTATTCTCAACGTACGGTCTCGTACCTGTTCAGCCTCGCTTCCTATTTTTCCTAATCCCTTTTGTATCGCTCGCTCACTGACTTGAGCATTAAAAGTTTGCAGAAAGGCACGGTGAATAGCTGCTTTACTGCCACGCAGGCGTGGTTGCTTAGCTTCGTAGAGAGCATATATTACTCCTACCCATGTGCCTGGGCTAGCTACAGCAGTGGATCTACATGTTTCATCTAGAAGGCCTAGTTGCTTTAATAACTTACATAAATCGAGGTATGTATAATTTATTAAGTATGGCGCCAATATTTCATTTATTGAATCAGTAGTTATTGTATCTGAATGAGATGAGTTCGCTAAACTGCCTTCAAGGGCTTTGTCAAGCTCTGACAATCTACGTTTGATTAGTTCTAAACCTTCTTCGCCCTTCTTTACTGCTTCTGCATTTTTGTCTCTGCTAGCTATATTTATCCAAAGCTCTGCTCCCTTTAACCGTTTCATTAAAGCTCCTCGGTCAGCTTCAGTTAATACCTCGCGTGTCTCTGGGAACTCATGCCAGCTTAAAACTTTATTCTCTTTCGATTTTCGCGAATGAAGCCAACTATTAATGGTTTCAATAGCTCGTGCACTTAGCTGTGATTTAGTAACGGAGTCAACTTCTTGTAAAGCCTTTTCCAATCTTGCTATAAATTTTAATGGTTGTAATAAATCTTTTTCACCCTCTACAAAATGTTGCTTGACTTCATCAAGAAATTCATAAAGAAAACCTTCATTTACGTCGGCACACTTACGTAAAATACTTAGATAATATTCATTTGTTCGCTTGTAAGCATTGAACCCAATAGTGCTTTGCCAATCAGGGCTTTTGAAAAAAGGGTCTACCGTCTCCAATCCTGCCCCGATTTCAGCTTTATGAAATTCACTCCAACAATGCTGGAAATAGTCAATACCACCTAACAGATTACCTAATGGGCGTGGATACAGATTTAATACATTTTTATTCTGAGTTACCGTGACAAAGTTTGTATCGCTGCCAAGGATACTAGCTATAGACTTAAGCCTCTCTGCTAAATATTGGCGCAGATTGTTAGTTTGAGATTTGCCTTTCTCGTGCTTAGTCAGCCAAGCAACCTTTGCCTCCTCTTGACTCTCATTAAGTAATTCTTTGGCTCTCTTAATACCAAATACTAAATGAATTGGTCTAGTGCGTTGGAAAATTCTTGCTCGCCTTAACAACTCCTCGCCTCCATAACGGGAGGTGAGAGCATCTATGTCTGCACCTGCGTGGCACCCTTCGCGTAAGCGACGCGATAGGAAATTCTCTCCGTATCGCTCAATAAGCCGCCCTGCCCTTTGCTTGGCGTTGTCTTGCCATTCTTGCCTAATTGTTCGCGCTGTTTGTTGACACTCGTAGGCGCATGTATGAAGTTTAATCCTTTCCCAATTTGTATCCTCTATAACTAGATAGATAGGTACTACAGTTTGGTCATAATCGGCAATCTGTCTATATTTTTCGTTACGCTTTTGTTCTAAGTCCATTGCAACGAAATTCTTCAAGATTAATTAATTGTTCTACATCCAAAGACTGAACATTACTAGTAAAGTAGTGTCAGGGTAAGCTAGTGTAAACCAACGTGTAAACCAAAAACAAATCAGCCACTAAGCATTGCGGCTAAGTGGCTGATAATGAATGAGCGAGAAACGAGGTTCGAACTCGCGACCCTCAGCTTGGGAAGCTAACTAGGTACAATAGAGTGAATGGCCCCGGCACTCAATTAGACTAGATACCTTGAAGCGCCATTTATCCGGCTGCAGAATCGCTTAAAGCAAAAGCAGCAGGAGCAGGTCCCCGTTCGGCCATAAAAAAAACTACGCCGCAAGCGCACACCCTTAACCGGGTCAAGCAATGGCCGCGCTGTAACCTCCCTTTTAGGTTAGATCCATGGTAGGAATAAGGAAACAATAAGCGTAGTGGGTTCTGGTATGCTAATTGTCTACTATTAATCCTGTAAACAATTTCACTTTTCCATCATCGCTATGAAAACCTTTGTTCAAAGACTGTCCGTCTTCCTTTTCGTTTCCGGTCTTTCCCTTAGTGGCAGTGTCGCCTGGGCTCAAAATACATATGGTGGTGCTCCACAACGGGGTAATGGTGCCTTTGTGCTAAAAGGGGAAACTACCCAATGCCTCCCGAATACTTTGCTTGGTGTGCCGGCCTTGGCTAGCACTGATTGTGTCACGATGACTCGGGAGAAGTTGGTTGCTACTCCTTCGGGCAAAGCAACCATCGTATGGCGGGGCACCGTTCCTGCTGCTTCTCGCCCGGCGCAACGGGTAACCTTCAATTCTACTTTTACCGAAAATACCCATGGTGAATCACTCGGACGCACCTATAATACGGTGGCTATAACCGAACCTAATGGCGCTATTACATTAACCTTGAAAGAACAGACGAAGGAAGGCTATGGTAAAAAGCAGGGACGTAAATAGCTCCTCTTTAGTAATGCAATAACCTGCCGTCACTTAGTTGAAAGCCCCACATTCAGAGATAGGATGCGGGGCTTTCTTATAGATAATGGTTCACAAGGTCGGGCCGGCTTTTCTGTCATATAAGAGCCACACGTCCTAATTGGAGTTGCTTGTTCTGTTGAATAGTGACACTAGCTTGGGCTGTATTTCTTTCTCGAGAACAAAGGCGGCGGCTAAGGCTAACGTAATGCACGCGGCGAACCGTACACTAAACGTCCATAGACTCCCTGAAAAGTATTCGACTTTGTGTAACACCACAATTTATTGGCAGGTGGATGATGTAAAGCCCATACGATAGTGCCCCCACCTTGATTAACAGTCTAATTAGGCGTGCTGATGCTCTCTCCACAATACCAGGGCTTATATAAATAAGAGCCATTCCCACGAGGTAGGCAAGAGACGAGAAAATATATTCGTTCTGATTCATGGAATAGATATTCTTGAAAAGGTAGACAAACGTAAGTGCTGACAGCAGCAGTAGCAGCGCCATTATTTTGTTTTTGTATGGAAAGTCTTTATCCGTAAATACTAAGAGAAAGAGGATGAAGTAAGGCAGGTAGGAGAAGTCGGAAAAGTTGACCATAGCATCATAGCCCCGTACCGCGCCATATTCCAATCGCGTACCCACCATAAACCGGGTTGTTTTCAATAAGAGCGTGTTTAGAATATTGAAATTTCTCAGACCAATGAAAATAAAGATGAAGCCTATCAGTACATGATACTTCGTCTTTGTCAGGGACAAATTTGTTGTGTGTCGTGCTAAGGCCAAGCCAGCCAGCCATAGTGTGAGGCCAAAGCTATAGGAGCTAAGGAGTGTATGCTCAGGGAACAGCAGGTTATTGACGACCCCCACAGCTAGGGCGCACACAGCGGCTAAGACAGGTTTTATATTAAAAAATGAGAGGGAATAAACAGCAGATAATAGAGAATTTCATAATGCAGTGACCAGCTGGGATTGTTCTCCCAAATAACCGGAGTTAAGAGCACCTGCGTAAGGGTCATGTTGCCCCACATCGTGCTTATGGGATAAGCTTTGGCTATCAGTATGGCGAATAGCATACTCAGAAAATAGATCGGATAAATACGTAAGAATCGCTTCTTGATGTATTTACCAATTGTTTCCTTCGTAAGTGCTTGCTTGTTGGATATGCCGATTACATAACCCGACAGTACAAAAAACAAAAAGACACTAATACGGGCAGGAGGCTCAAACGAAAAGGCGCCTGTTACAGCATAATTAGGATCCAGAAACTTTGGAAATCCAAAGGCGTGGCTCCACACTACAATTAGGGCCGCCACCCCTCATAGTGCTTCTAGATTGTACTGAATTTCTTTTTTTGGGGCTGCTGCCTGTATAACTGCTTGCGCCCTACTCTCATTAGGAAGAGGATCTGTTACGGAATTAGAAGGCATTAAAAGGCTAATAGGTGCATATAAAGGATGCAAAGCTACTATCCGAACAAGTAAGTCTGTCTGTAGCGATGGATCTATATAAATAAAGCCTCCTCTTCCGACGGGGATTTTGATGCTATTGAAACTATATATATGAGCGAGAAACGGGATTTAAAGCGCTACCCTCACCTTGCGAAGCTCATTACCAGTTGATGTCACTGCGTACTAATTACGCGATTAGAGTATATCTCTACCTTGCTATAAGGAAGAAACCTGATGGGCTCTTGTTTTAGATGGCGCGTAAACTATATAGCAGTAGGTCAGACTGTTTAAGCCATATAATGATAGCAGCCGGCTATGCTTAGCTTACGGGCACACTCACCTTAACTTCTATGGCTCGAATTCATCAACGCATCATAGCGCAGGAAAACAAAATGTGAAAGGATATGAATTTTAAACTATATTAATGCTCGGCCGCTAATAGTTCTCCTTATGCCCAACGCTAGTACCCCCTTTAATCTAGTCGTACTATGGTTCACAAGCTTAGTTTGGGTGATGGCTCTGCTGATTGCAGATATGAGGGGCACAACTAATTTAGAAGTTTTCTTCGCGGGCCTCCCTTTGCTGCCGGTCAGCATCTACTTGCTTGGGGAAAGGATGCGCCGGCCCTCAGTTCAGCCGGCCAACAGACAACTAACGGATGAAGTAGTTTATAGCCAGACTCGCCCGTAGACTGGGATGTAAACCGAAGAGAGATAATGTAAGGCTTAAAAAGTCCCGGCCATGCTGGACTTTTTAGTTGTTATGCGTTCAGCGTTCAGCCACAGGCCATGAAGGAAGGGAGGCTGCTGCAGAACTCACCACCTGTGTGTGAAGCTGGTACATAGAAGCATGCAAGGTCTGCTATTGGGGTAAGTACCCGTGCTGCTAATTGAAACAATCATCTTCAACAAAATATAGGAGATCTTTACCGATACTGTATTAATAGGACTGTGAGCAAATTCGCTTCCAGCTAAGGTTTTTTGCTGTCAATGAGTGATTTAGCCATAAAAGTAGAGGACTTAGGTAAGTTGTACCGCTTGGGCGAAATAGGCACCGGAACGCTTAGTCATGATCTTAATCGTTGGTGGGCTCGCATACGGGGTAAAGAAGATCCATTTGCCAGAATCGGAGAAGTTAACGACCGTACCACTAAAGGCAATAGTGATTACGTGTGGTCGTTGAAAGATGTAAACTTCGAGGTAAACCAGGGGGAGGTGTTGGGCATTATCGGCCGCAACGGAGCCGGCAAATCCACCTTGTTGAAGATTCTCTCCAAAGTGACGGCACCTACCATTGGCCGCGTTAAGGTAAAAGGCCGTATTGCCTCTTTGTTGGAAGTGGGCACCGGCTTTCACCCGGAACTGACGGGCCGCGAAAATATCTTTCTTAATGGAGCCATCCTAGGGATGACTAAAGCCGAAATCCGCAGCAAGTTTGATGAGATTGTCGATTTCTCGGGTGTAGAGCGCTATATCGATACCCCCGTGAAGCGTTACAGCAGTGGCATGTATGTGCGCCTAGCTTTCGCCGTGGCGGCTCATTTAGAGCCAGACATTCTTATCATCGATGAAGTATTGGCGGTAGGCGACGCAGATTTTCAAAAAAAATGTCTGGGTAAAATGGGAGAAGTGTCTCATACGCAAGGCCGTTCCATCCTGTTTGTTAGCCACAATATGCAGGCTGTCAACAGCTTGTGCGACAAAGGCCTGTGGCTGCATCAAGGCCAAGTAAAAGCTATGGGTGAAGTCGCGGCCGTAGTAAATACCTATTTAACCGACAATCAACAACTAAATCCCAAGCGCAGCTGGACCAGCCCAGCCGAGGCGCCTGGCAACGACAAGATCAGGTTCAAGGAAGTAGAGCTAATCCCTCAACTCGCTCAGCCCGATGCTCCGCTCGACATTCGAACTCCGCTCACCATTAAATTTCAGTTCTGGAACTTCACTGAAGGTATCCATATTAATACTCACCTTACTCTATTTTCCTATAACGGCGAGTGCGTTTTTGACGTAGCCTCGCTTCCTATTCTGTGCCAGCAAGGCGTGGTGAGCGGTGAGTGCACCATCCCCGGCAACTTTCTCAACGACGGATCATTTTATATTTCTCTCTACGTTCTAAAAGATACCACTACGAATCTATACGACTACGAACAGTGTCTTAGCTTCGACCTAGAAGACTACCGCACCGGCACACAGTGGTACGGCAAGTGGTGGGGCGTTGTCCGACCCCTACTGCCCTTCCGCCTGACCCAAACTGATACAATACCTACGTTATCGCTCTGATTGCTGCCTCATCCATCAGCACGACCCCTCAGGAGTTAAATAGCAGCCGGACTCCATGTTTGACCGCTTCCTGCAATCGAAGCTGTTTTAGATTGCTCCGGAACAACTGGTTACGGTGATAGCGAATCACGCTGTCGATTGACGCACCAAACTCTTTCTTAAAGGGGCCTTTAATTAGGGTGAAAAACTTGATTTTTTGACTGCCGTTGAAGTTGACCGTTTGCCCCGAATAGGCCCCACCCTTGTGGATGCGATAAACGCCCATCGGCTGGCTCAGGTATTTTGCATCACCGTGCCGCGACAAAGCTAAGTAAAAGCCCCAGTCCGGGTAAGGCAACGTAAAAAGCCATTCGGGCAACGCATTTCCTAACACGTTTCGATGCACCACTGACACAGCGTTTACCGGATTATCAATTTGAATAAAGTCCCCAGTGGAGAGCGTGTTATTACTTCCTTTATACACCGGGTCATTTGATTCTCCCTTTAACCCATGTAAATCACTCTTGTACAAAACTTTGTGAAAGCAAAACGAGAACGTTGGATTGGCCTCCAGAAAATTAACTTGCTGCTGCAGTTTGCTAGGATCGGTCCAGTAGTCATCCCCATCGAGCCAGGCAATGTAACGCCCTGTGCACAACGCATAGGAAGCCTTGGTCATGGTTATCATCCCCAAGTTGGTTTCAGGCAGTAACACCTTTATTTTATCGGGGTATTGGCTTTGGTAGCGTAGTACAATCTCCCGCGTTCCATCGGTCGAACAGTCTTCCCCAATGATTATATCATAAGTGAAAGTGGTCTGCTGCATCAACACGCTTTCAATAGCTTCGGCAATAAATTCCTCGTGGTTATAGGTAGTAATCCATATGCTGATATCAACCATACTCATTTATTAAACTAATAAACCACTTTACATGGCTGCATTAACTAAGTAAATGCCTGGTATCAGCTTTTGACACCATAATACATGCCTCGGCCAAATAAGCCTTTCGAGTCGAACTCAACTGTCACGCCGACGGCTTCAATAGCATCCCGGTATTCGGCGTCGGTCCATAAGCCCATTACGTGGCTCTCCGTAAAACTGCTCACGCCCGCCTCCGTACCCACTAGGTAGTTGATGTCAAATACCGACGTAAGGCCACGTAGTTGGCTGGTATACATCCAGGCTATTTTCAAGTTGGGCTCATCAACAAAATTAGCCGTTATTCGGTCGACCCAATACTTCTCGGGGGTTATCCATGGCTCTATCACTAACAAGCCGCCCGGGTTTAAGTGCCGCGTAAAGCACGCCACGGCTTTGCGCAGGTTTTCCACGGTTTGCACGTAGCCAATCGAACTGAACAAGCAAACCACCACATCAAATGTGTGCGGCAGTTGAAAGTCGGTCATATCGCCTTCGTGCAACGGGAGCATCGGGCAGCGCTTATGAGCCACCGCGAGCAATTCCGGGTTTAGATCTAGCCCCGCGCAGGCATAGTGCTGCTGCAGAAATGCTAGATGTTTACCCGTTCCACAAGCCACATCTAGTAAGCTTTTCGCGTGCGGAGAACACTGCTGGATGAGGCTATGAAGGGCATTGCAGGCGGCTTCGTAATCTTTGAAGTGATATAGGGCATCATAGTATTCGGCTGTCTTCGTAAACATGTGGCTTGTGTAAATGAGAAAGTAAAGTGTAATGCTTGCCCACCCACGTGTAGCCTGCAGCGGGCCCAGCCTAAGGAAGGTATAAAACTACTTAGTCAAGTAGTGCTACAGAGTAGCAACGGCCGGTCGTGGAGTCTTATAGACATAAACTGTGTACTCGTAAAGCCCATACTCGTGCCGAAGCACCCAATGGCGGCTGATTTTCTCTTTTAAAAATGCAGCTAATGTATCGACGGGCAAGTGAAATAAGTCATCTCGCTCCCAGTCGACTTGCTTGGACATCACATTGAAGGCTATGCCCCGTTTAGTGAAAGAGAATGTTTTAATTAGCACTTGCTGCAGAAAGGCCCACATCTCCTCGAAGGATAACCCAAGTTTTTCCGTAAACACGCCATTCATTAGGATATAGTCCACCTCCGGCAATGCTGCCTCATCCGCTAATATATCAAGGCAGTAAAAAGTAATGTGCGGGTACTTGGCCTGCGCTACCTTCACGTATTCCGGCGAAATATCAAGCCCTATGTATTCTACCTGTTGATAGCTACCCCGTAGCATATACTCATACAAGTGACTGGTACCGCAACCGAAATCAAGTAGTGAAATGGGGACGTCACTATTTTCACGTATTACATCGAGCATCACCTGGTAACGCAGATGGCTATCTTTCTCGTTAGGCCAATCCACTCCCAAATGAGTATCGCCATGCCGGCGCAGACAGGCTTCATAGTGGCGCACGATTTCCAAATAATTTTTTTGCATACTCATCGTCTTACCGAGAATGTCATAGAAGTAATAATAAGCAGCTTGTATTTAGAAAGCGTTAGCCTCTTTGGCTACCGCCCCTCAGTTCTTCTCCCTGTCCTGCGCTTCAGCGCCGGTACGCAGGGAAGTAGCCTTGTTTGTCAGTGGGGTCCACTCGAGCCTGCGCGCACAGGGTCGCATAAAGTGTTTCTTGATACACTTGCTTCAGGCAAGTCAGCGGTAGGTCTAATGCACCGAACCGTTGTTTAAAGCTAGCAATGGAGTCGCCGGGCGTCGCGCCGCCACCCAGGTTTAAATACGGCACCTGCTTTTCTTTTAATCGTAGGGCACCATACCAAAGTAAAGGTGTGGTATGGTCTTCGTAGCCGGGCAGGGTTAGGCTAAACAGGTATTCACCCATGTGCTGGGTGTAAGCTAAAACGGCCACTGCTTTCACTTCGCCTACTTCGAGGTAACCAATCAGCAGGACCCTATCAAGATCAAGTAAAGTAGCAAGAGTGGACAAGGAGAAGTTGTAGGTAGCCGCTGCATTTTTTCGAGCGAAAAACGCGTGGTAGTGTTCGATAAAGAACGCCTTCAATTTTGCTTTCTCAAAGAAGTAACGCTGCTCTTGCTTGGCAAATGCCTTTAATACCCTTTTTCTGTTCTGTGAAAGCTTCTGATAAAGTTCGTCAACTGGTAGCTGCAGATTCATTACGTACAGCCTATTAGTGACAAATGCATCTGCTGAACCCAAAGCGACTTGGGAGGTCAGCACTGGGTTTAACCCAATATATCCGCATACATATCCGGCCTCCACAGCTAAACGATGCCAATCAGCTAGGCAATCTAGAAACGGGTTGGTTCCGACAAACCCAGAAAAGCCGTAGGGCGTCACCACATCCGTGTACCCTTGATAAGTTCGCTCGGCTAGGGGGCAAATTACTTTTGCTTTGCCATTTTGCCATACGTAAAGAAAAGTGGGGTAGCCGGTAGTGAGTTGCATGGCCTGGCAATTCTCCCAGGTGTGCCCAAAGCTATAAGGTACGTCTTGTAGTGCCGCCTGCCACCTTGCTGGTTCAGCTAAAGGAATCAATTCCTGGCTTATCACAACTGGTAACGCGGCACCATCCATAAACAAATTCTTTATAGTAAACGGTATTGCTGGAGCATCTGATTGATTTGCTCCGGAGAGTTGTGCATCAACACATCTAGAATAGAAAGCCCGGGCACGTGGTCTGCTGAGTACTGCTGGTACGCAGACAAAACAGGTTCCAGAAAAATCAAGCGTACCCCGTGCTGATTGAATAAAGCTTTTTCATATAGTGCTGCCCCGCCTACGAGATTTACGTATTCGTCGGCCTGCTCCTGATGACAGATGTCCAGGATTTTATCCTGAGCTCGCAGATGCTCATTGGCATAGCCACGAGAATTGGCTTTTATTTCCGTATGAATGCTCAGGTATTCCAAGACCTGCAATAAGCTGGTGTATACGAGCCTTGCAATATGCGTTTCGTTGGCGGTGAGCACTTGGCGAACCATGGGGAAAACCACATTGAAATATGGCGCTTTGGCATAAGCTGCCTCTAAGGTTTTTAGTAGTTTGATCTGCCAGCTGGTTTCATAGGAAATTTCCAAGTCTCTGATAAGCTTGTTTTGGGAAGCTTTCTTAAGTGAGATGACAAATGGGGTAATTTTATTATTAAGCAGTATGCGATTACGGTTTATCCACCCTTTGTTGATGTAGTGAACGTTATCTAGGAGAATAAATTTGTCAACGGCCGCAATAAGCTGAAAATAGCCTAAGTAAGGGAAGATATAGGGCTGCATTATCGCAATTCGCATCTTACAGACACTTAGTAATAATACCTGCTATTTGCTCAACCTGTGTAACAGTCAAGTCATGTGAGAGCGGTAAACAAAGGACTCGCGCAGAGACACTTTGAGCAACCGGCGCCGTTTGAGGAAGCACATAGTTGAGGTCAGTGAGCGCGGGATAAAAATAGCGGCGCGGAAAAATATGCTGCGCGTTGAGAGCGGCCCTCACGGCGAGCAGTTTTTTCTCATCTGGGAAAAGCACGGGGTAATACGCATAATTATAACTTGTTTGAGCACTAATCTCTGGCCTAGTCAGACCATTTCCCAGCAGGAGCTGGTCATATAGTTGGCTGAGCTCCTGTCGGTATTGAATGAACTTCGTCACTTTAGGGAGCACGCAAAGGCCCATCGCAGCATGGAGTTCGGAGTTTTTGCCATTGATGCCGAGGCCCGAGTAGTGTTCCGGCCCATCGTGTCCGAAATTAGCCATGTACGAAATTCTAAATGCTAACTCGTCGTCGTCCGTCACAATAGCACCGCCTTCTCCCGTATGAAATAGCTTCGTGGCGTGAAAGCTTAACGTGGATACGTGCCCAAAATTTAATATTGACTGCTCCTTGTACTGTACGCCAAAAGCATGGGCAGCATCATAGATAACTTTGAGATTGTACTTCTGAGCTATTCCCTGAATGGCTTCTACCTCGCATGGATTGCCGTACACGTGCGTGGCCATTATGGCGGTGGTTTCAGCGGTTATCGCACCCTCCAGTAAGGTTGGATCCAAGCACAACGTTGCGGAATCAATATCAACAAAGACGGGACGACACCCTTCCCAGGCAATACTGGAAGTGGTGGCAACGTAGGAAAAAGGTGTAGTGATAATTTCCCCATGTAGTTCTAAGGCCTTGATAGCAATCTGCAAAGCAACGGTACCATTAGATACAAAGAACAGGTGTTTGACACCTAGATAAGCCTTTAGCTTTTCTTCTAGCTCCTGTACAAGCGGGCCATGGTTAGTTACCCAATCCCGCTCCCAAATGCCTTCCAGATAGGCGGTATATTCCGCCAGAGGCGGCAGGTAGGTTTTGGTAACATTTATCATCTAATGAACTTCATAAAAATGTGCTAGGTGTAGGTGAAAGGGCGTTTAGTAATCCTGCTATTTACATGGGTAAAAGATATGTGACAGACCGCTTACAAATGGTGTGACCCTATGCTAAAGCCAAGTTAGCTATCACACTCCAAGCTTATTGCTTTAGCAAATACTTACTCGTCCTAGCTCACCCGGCCAAACTGAGACAACCTCTTCACTTGTTGCGTAGAGGGTGGTATGCGGAAAGGCGGGCACGGCGACGGCTAATCAGGAAAACTAAAACCCGGGCAGTGAGGCTGCATGCGGCTGTAACCGTTATGAGTAAAGTTTTTCCTGATCACGTACCTCGGAGAGCACAAGGCGCGAAAGGTTCGTAGGTCAGCTAAGGGAGACATGAAGAACAGTTAGCTTCCCTTGGATTAATTGCCGAAGAGCCCTGACGCGAAGAATTTTCATTCCTACAACAACGGGATCACGAACCCATATTCCATCAGGTCGGTCAGGAAGAAGAAAACATGGTCGGTGCGCACTAAGGCACCCTTCAGCACGTAAGCACGCAAGGCCATGCCCGCCATAAACTCCTCGAGGCTGCTGCTGGGTAACCACTCCTGCGTAGCGCGACGCAAGGCTTCTACTAAGTCCCGGTCCGAGGCAGCCGTGAGCTGACCAAGGCCGAGCACCTGGTATGTGGTGGGCTTGAAGTTCTGGGTTGTAGGGACAAGTGGTCGGATAGTCGAATAGGGCCAGGCCTTTTATAAAGTATAGAGTAGTCGCACGCCAAGATAAGTGGCAAGTATGCTATAAAAACTGATAATTAAGTTTAGGCCATTCTTGCAGAGCAAGATATCTCCCAAGGGAAATAGCTCCTTCTTTTCGCTCAATTTAGCAAGTTGAATCAGAATGAATTTTTCTTAGAATCCTCCTCATATGTCATGCAATAAAAGGCATATTCTTGCTCCTTCAAAACAAATGGCTAGTTGCTCGCCCACGCCGCTATCCTATTGCTCCAAGTATTGGTGAGTATATTCAGTTGCTTATACGTCGTTGATGCACTACTACAGGTAAAGCCTCTCCGGGAGGGTGAACTTTACCTGTAGTAGTGTTAAGTAGGTAGAAGGACAGGTTCCTGAACGCCTTTTGGTATACTTACAAACTCTTAACAACTACCCGCGCTAACAGCGGCCAAAAAGCTTGTTGTCGCTGTGCCCCATCTACCCGCTCAACCCGCTTATTTTCCCGCCTTAACCGGTGTACGTGCCTTGGCCGCCTGGTTAGTCTTTTTCCACCATTTTAACCCGTTTCCTGAGTCAAGTATGGGCTGGCGACTGGCGCGTGAGTGGCACACGGGCGTGGCATTGTTCTTTGTGCTCAGCGGCCTACTGATCTGCGTCCGCTACAGGGACAAAGTGGAACTCAGCAACCGTTGGTGGAAGCAATATCTGCTCAACCGCGTAGCCCGCATTTATCCGATGTACTTGCTGCTTACCTGCTTTACGTTTGTAGTCTTGCATCTACAACCTGCTTATGACGTGACGAGGCTCTGGGCAAACTATAGCATGACCGACCAGCTACTGGCTATTGTCCTGAATATTACGTTTTTACGAGGCTTTTTTGACAGCTTCGCGTTTACGGGCATTGTGCAGGGCTGGACCCTGACGGTAGAAGAATGCTTTTACTTTGCCGCTCCTTTTCTGCTAGTGGGGCTGCGCAGGTCACCAATCAACCTGTTACTCTATGGGTTGTTACTGCCGACTTTCGGCGCGGCCCTGGTGTACTATGCACCCCATCCCCTCGGCTTCTTTGAGTCGTTCACTTTTCTTTTTACCCTCACCTTTTTCGGCCGGTGTTTCGAGTTTCTAGCGGGGATGGGAGTGGCCCTACTCATTCTCAACCGGTTCCAGGCGATGCGGGCTGGTGCGTTTTACACGTGGGCCGGGCTTGCGTGGATTATCGGCGTCATGGGCATCATGGCCTGGATCGATGACCCGGCGCTGGCAGAAGAAAAAATAAATCTACCCCTATTTATTTTTCTGAACATCGGTCTACTCGTTCCGGGAGTCTGCGCTTTATACGTTGGGCTGATTCGGGAACAAAGTAGCCTGAGACGTTTGCTGGAAACAAAACTATTTATCCTACTCGGCAGGGCGTCCTATTCCTTTTACTTAATCCACATGGGCATCTTAAGCAGATTCTTGGATCTTCATGTTTCTACCAATAGCTTGGTCAAATTTGTTCTGACGAACATCCTTGCCGTTCTGCTATTCAAAGCCATCGAAGTACCGATGCACCGGTCTTTGATTAAACGCTACCGCTGGCAGCCTTAATACATAGATCTAAAAACTCACACTCCGAGTGGGCCTTTTTGTGTGCCAAGACGAGAGTAGCCGAAAAAATACCTCCCTAATTCTGCGTTTTCCCTCAGGACGTCAAGCGCAGACAAGACCTTGGGGCTCTGGGCGGAATGGATGAAACCCAACCGACGCCCTAATGGAACTGCCAATGAAAACGGAAGGCAGCTACAACGTGTTGTAAACCGTTGTGTAAACCAAAACCAAAACAGCTACTCATACAAGTGCATAAGTGGCTGATGGTGAATGAGCGAGAACCGAGGCTAGAACTCGCGACCCTCATCGCGGGACGCTAATTACAAGGCGTTAATAGTGCATAATAGATAAATACTTTTAAGCCTATCCCCTACTTAGCTCAATTTTAATTAATCCAGTTGTATGAACCGCTGTATGAACCAAGCATAAAAAAGCCACCCAGCATTTAAGCTAAGTGGCTGATTATCAATGTACCCCGTAAGAGATTCGAACTCCTGACCTACTGCTTAGAAGGCAGCCGCTCTATCCAACTGAGCTAACGAGGCAACATTAGGAATCTGCTATCATTTGATGAAAGGCAGATGTCATAAAAAAGGCCTCTTGCGGTTAGCAAAAGGCCTTTTTGGGAAAAGTGTCGGGGTGGCAGGATTCGAACCTGCGGCCTCCTGCTCCCAAAGCAGGCGCGATACCGGGCTACGCTACACCCCGAAAAGAGAATGAGGAATGAAGAATTGGGAATGAGGATTTTAATCAACAAGTCCTCAATCTTGATTCTCTATTCCTCATGTAATAAGGAACGCGGAGAGAGGGGGATTCGAACCCCCGGTAGCCTTTAGAGCTACGGCAGTTTAGCAAACTACTGGTTTCAGCCACTCACCCATCTCTCCAAAACGGGTCTCTTCCGGTTGAAGAGTGCGCAAATATACAACTAGAACCGAAGAATCAGCCTTTTCAAAAAAATTATCTTCGCTTATTCTTCTTGCCCGACGGCACCCGGGCAGCTGGAAGGCCGCTATATTTGTCGCAGCAGCTTGAGTATGTGAGTGGTTGCAGATCGAACGCGGGACGTAGTTATTTTTTCCTTACTTGCTGTTTTACTTCTTTTATGAATTGGGCCTCTCCCCTCTCCTGGCTTGAATTGACTTGCATAGGCATCTTCGTGGTGCTGTATGTGGGGTACGTTCTCCGGACTCGGCGACTGGCAGCTCCATTGGACCAACGCGGTTGGCAGCTTGTGTGGAAAGCAGTATTGCGAACTACCTACTTTGGCTTGCTACTAATAGCATTGCTTGGGCCAGCCCAGGGAGTTACTCAACAGCCCGTGCGGACCGCGGGCAAAGATGTATGGCTACTCGTGGACTTGTCGCGTTCAATGGATGCAACGGATGTGATACCCTCCCGTTTACAAAAAGCGAAAGCTGAGCTTACCCAGCTTATTAATCGTTTTCAGGCCGACCGCATTGGGTTATTGGTTTTTGCGGCCGATGCCTTTGTGCAATGCCCCCTTACCTACGACCAAAGTGCGCTTCAGCTTTTCATTTCTACTCTACAAACTACCTTAGTGCCGGCGGGCAGCACCGACCTGGTGCCGCCCTTAGAGCTAGTTCTTACTCGTTTGCAGGCCACTAACCGTCCGGCGGGTACGGCGGCCCGCGCTACGGCGGTAGTCGTAGTGAGCGATGGCGAGGACTTTAGTGAAAACCTGGAGCCTACCTTACGATTGATCACGCGCTCGGGGGTGCGTGTGTTTGCTGTAGGCGTAGGCACGTTGGATGGGGGGCGTATTCCGCGGCGGAGCGGTGGAGGCTACCAGCGCGATGCGCGCGGCCGGGATGCTGTTACGCGCCTTGTGCCAACCACGCTCCGTCGCCTGGCACAGCAAACCGGGGGGCAATATTTTGAACTAACCGATCAGCGCAACGAGTTTCCGCTGCTCGTGAATGCCCTTAACCGCTTGGAAGGGCAGGCAGAACAGGTGCGCACAGTATCCGTAGCAGATAATAGATACCGCTATCCGCTCGTTCTGGCGCTTGTGCTGCTAGCCTTCGATATCATCCTTACTGTTCGCGTTATCCGTCCGTGAAGAATGTGCTGCTACTTGTTTTGCTGGTGCTTGGTGGTGGCTGGGGCGGCATCACCCGCATCCGTGACCGCAACGAAGCCGTGCAGCAAGCGGCCACAGCCTATACTCGCCAAGATTTTGCAGCTGCTGCACAGTCATATCAGAAGGCAGTAGAAGAGCTAGGAGCAACTGATGAAGAAACCGTTTTGAACTTGGCCCACGCGTGTGCTCGCGCTGGCCAGAATGACGCTGCAAAGACTTATTATGGTCGCTTGTTAAGTAGCAGAACTTCTGCACTTCGCAGTGTAGCGCAGCAGCAACTCGGAGTACTAGCGGTTCAAAAAGGAGAATTTGCGCAAGCTATTGGCCTTTTGCGACTAGCCCTACTCGCCGATCCTACTAATGCGGAAGCGCGCTACAACTATGAAGTGCTCCGCGACTATCTGGCGCGGCGACCCGACTCACCCCAAATACCTCCACCGGCCCAAGCTGGCAAGGCTGATTCAGATCGCGCTGCTCCTAAGCCGCAACAGAAGACTGAGCAGGAACAGACGCGGGCCGGAAATGACCGGACTGGACAATTGGATGAACCTAATCTGCCCCCCGACCCTAGAAATGCCCCCCAACCGCGCCCAAATGAGTCTGGGCAGCGTAACGCGAACCAACCAAGTACTGCGCAGGGCAATACAGCGCGGGGCGGGTTCCGGCCTGGAGATGGAGCGGAGCGCAGCATGAGCAGTGGTGTAGAGCCTGGCGGTGTTCGGGGCCTCAGCAGTACGGCTGAGGCTGGGGCAGAATTGGCAGAGGGCCGTAGTCAACGACCAGGCACTGAAGCAGCTACTCTTAACGAGGCCCAGCTTCAGACCCAACGCGCACGCTTGCAGCAGATGCAGCTCAGTCCGGGCCGGGCGCGCCAGATTCTGGAATCGTTGGGCGCTGCCGAGCAGCAATACCTTCAGCAGCTGCCGCGGCGGGCGGCTCGCAAGCCGGCTAGCGACAAGCCCGCCTGGTAGTTGCGCACTACCTTGGCTACGTGAAAGCTAAGAAAGCGGACGCTACTCGCGTTCTTCGTACTTTTAGGGCCCCAAGCCTCGGCTTCGGTTTTCTGATCCACCCCAATATCATCCACCCATTTTTATGCAAATCAAAGAAGTAGTTATTGTTGCTGCCGTTCGTACGCCTATTGGCAGCTTTGGCGGTAGCCTCGCTTCCCTCTCGGCCACCGATTTGGGAGGTATTGCGCTGAAAGGAGCGCTGGAAAAAGCTGGCGTTGATCCTAAAGAAGTACAGCAAGTAATTATGGGCAACGTGATTTCGGCCAACCTCGGCCAAGCACCTGCTCGGCAGGCCGCCAAGAAAGCTGGCTTGCCGGATACCGTGGAATGCACTACTGTTAATAAGGTCTGTGCTTCGGGTACCAAGGCCATTATGTTTGCGGCGCAGGCAATCATGCTGGGCCAGTCCGACGTGGTTCTGGCAGGCGGCATGGAGAGCATGTCGAACGTTCCCTATTACTTAGATAAAGCTCGCTTTGGTGCGAAGTATGGTCACTCCCAGATGATTGATGGCCTGATGAAAGACGGCCTGTGGGACCCATACAACGACTACGCTATGGGCAACGCGGCCGAGCATACGGCCAAAGAGATGGGCTTCACTCGCGAGCAGCAAGACGAGTTTGCCATTGAGAGCTATACGCGTAGCGCGAAGGCCGCTAAGGAAGGCAAAAAGAAGAACGAAATCATTCCCATCACGATTGAGAGCCGTGGCAAAACCACCGTTATTGAAGATGATGAGGAGTACCTGAAAGTAGATTTCACCAAAGTAGCTGGCCTGAAACCAGCCTTCCTGAAAGAAGGCACCGTAACGGCGGCTAACGCTTCTACCCTGAATGATGGCGCTGCTGCCGTGCTGCTGATGAGTCGTGAGAAAGCGGAAGCCCTTGGTGTTACACCCCTGGCCATCATTCGCGGCTTCGCGGACGCCGAGCAGGCTCCGGAGTGGTTCACCACTTCGCCTTCTTTAGCTATTCCAAAAGCTTTGAAGCATGCTGGAATCAACGCGAGCGAAGTGGATTTTTACGAAATAAATGAGGCCTTCTCGGTGGTTTCGTTGGCTAATAACAAGCTTCTGAACTTAGAAGGCACGAAGGTAAACGTGTACGGTGGGGCTGTATCCTTGGGTCACCCGCTGGGGGCTTCGGGCGCGCGCATCGTGACCACTTTGCTGAATGTGATGCAGAACGAAGGCGGCAAAATCGGCGTGACGGGCATTTGCAACGGCGGCGGTGGCGCTAGCAGCATTGTGCTGGAGAAGGTATAAAAGCGCTAACTCAATTAAAAAGCCCCCCAGCACGTATTGGGGGGCTTTTTTTGTTTAACAGGTTAGTTGAGACCTGCAATAAAAGATCTGCACACGGATGAGATGCACCGTGACGCACTTTGCCGCATATTCCTGCGTTCTTTCGATTATGAAACGAATTATTTTCCTGATTTTCCTTTTTTCCACCACGGCTCAGGCTCAAAAGCTGCGCCGGCTGGTGAGCTACCGCGACTCGACTAACACCGTGGTGCGCGAGGTGTACTCCGCATTGGTAAGTCCGGCCGATACCGTTATGGAAGGCCCCTACAAGCGCTTTTACCGCTCTGGCAAGCTGGAAGCGCAGACGCGTTACGCGGGAGGAAAGCGTGATAGTGCCTACGTTGAGTTCTTCGAAAATGGCCAACGCCGCCTAGAAGTCACGTTTCAGCAGGGCGTGCGCCAAGGACCCTTCAAGACGTATTATGCCTCTGGCAAACTGGCCCAGGAAGGTAGCTACGCCAACGACCAACCCAGCGGAACCCTCAAGTCGTATCATCCCGGCGGGGAAATCAAGATGGAAACCGTTCTCGAGAATGGGCAGCCCGTAGGAGCCGTGCGGGAGCTATATCCATCGGGCAAGCCGAAGGTAGAGACTACCTACGCGAATGGGCACGCGAGCGGCCCCATGAAGACCTATTACCCGAATGGTCAGCTGCAAAGTGAGGCCACGTATCGGGGTGGCTTGTTGGCTGGCCCCTACAAAACCTACTTTGAGAATGGCCAGCTGGAAAGCGAAGTTGTCATTGACAATGCCGGCAAGGGCACTCAGAAAACCTATTATCCTTCCGGTAAGTTGCGCTCCGAAGGCAGCTATGTAGCCTCCACCGTGCAAAATCGCGCTGTAAAAAACCCACTCGGCGACGACCTAACCAAGGGGGCTGCTAACTTAAGTAAGGCTACCGCCAACCTCGATGGTCCTGCTAAAGCCTACTATGAGAGTGGCGCCGTGAAGAGCAAGATGACCTACAAGAGCGGCGTTCTGACCGGTACCAGCCAAGATTTTTACGAATCGGGGAAGCTGGAAAAGGAAACGGTGTACGGCAACCAGGCCCGCGACAGGAAAGTGACGGCCTACTACGAGTCGGGCGGAGTGAAGCAGGAGCAATTGTTTAAAAACAATGTACCCGCGGGCACCTGGCGCACTTTTTACCCCGATGGTAAGCAGGTTCAGACCCAGGAGACCTACGCGAATGGTCGCTTGGGCGGTGAAAAACTGACCTACTTCCCTACCGGTACGGTGCAGACTAAGTTGCTCTATGAGAATGGCCGCCCCACGGGCTTAGGCCAGGAATTTCATGCTTCAGGTAAGCTAAAATCTGAGACAACGTACGTGAAAGGGCTGAAAACCGGCCCGTATCGTCAGCTGAGGGAAGATGGCACACAGGAAGTAGCGGGTGCCTTCCGCAATAATAAAGAGACTGGTGTCTGGACCTACTTTGGTCCTGATGGCAAAGCTATTACCCAGAAAAAGACGTTTCGAAATGGTCAGGAGGTAACAGCTGGCAAGTAAGAGCGGCACTTAGATCACACAAAAAGCCCCCCAGATATAACTCTGGGGGGCTTTTTTGGCTTTGGCTCCCTCTCTATTTACTCGGAGCCATAAAGGCCCTGGAACTATTTCGTAAATTTTTAATCAAGGTACCTTGCTTCGCATAGTACCTTCTGATATATTTGTTCCATCAATTAGAGCTACTCCTTGCCGCTTTACCTAGCTCAATCGGGGCTACTTGGCGGGCAGAGGCCGACGGGGCAAAGCTTTACTCTGCTCTGCTGGCAATAATAGGAAGCATGTTGCGCTACTGGTAGCGTGAGGCCTAGCCTTCCTTCTCCAGCCCTGCAACTGCTCATCTACAACTTTTTTTCTTGAGTGAATCCCTGCAATGGGGCAACCAGCGGAACCGCGGCCGTCTGGAACAGCACCTTATTGCCCGATTTTTTCCACTCCACATCCTTTCCTTATGACTTCCTCTGCTACTTTTTGCCGGGCGCTGCGGTGCCTGGGATTCCTCCTTATGCTCTTACCTCTGGGATTGCGGGCCCAGCAAAAAGCCCCCCAGGGCGCAGTATCGGGCATTTTGCTTGACGCCAGCAATGGTCAGGCGCTGCCATTTGCCAACGTAGTCCTCCTGCGGGCTCAGGACTCCAGTATGGTAGCTGGTGCCCAAACGGGCGAAGACGGCTCCTTTATAGTAGCGCCCGTTGCGGTGGGCCAGTACAGCTTTCGGGCCACCGTGCTCGGCTACAAAGCGGTACGCCGGACGGTTGCGGTAACGGATTCTGCGCCGGAAGTAAAGCTAGGCGCGCTAAAATTGCCTCCCACAACTACTCAGTTAGCTGGCGTAACGGTGCAGGGAGAGCGGGCCGCAGTAGTTGATAACTTGGATAAGAAGGTTATCAACGTAGATAAGGACTTAAGCAGCGTAGGTGGCACCGCCGTCAATGTGCTCCAGAATGTGCCCTCCGTATCGGTCGATCAGAACGGGACGGTGAGCATGCGCGGTACCAGCAATATCACGGTGCTTATTGATGGCAAAAACTCTGGAGCAGCTTCGGGGGGCAGTGGTATTCGCCTGGAGCAGATTCCAGCCAGCAGCATTGAGAAGGTGGAAGTAGTGACCAATCCTTCGGCCCGCTATGACGCCGCAGGCTCCGGTGGCGTCATCAACATCATTCTCAAAAAGCAGAAAAAAGACGGCTGGAACGGCTCGGCCATTGCCAACATCGGCACCCGCGATAAGTACAACACTTCCCTGAGCATGAACCGTCGGACCGGCAAGCTGAACGTATTTGGCTCTTATGACGCCCGCGACGACCAATACCGCAGCCGCACCTCTATGCGCCAGCTGGCTACCATAGAAGGCGTAGCGCGCACCACCGATCAGCAGTCCACGGGCTTGCGCCACGGCCGCAACCACGGCGGGCGCGTGGGCCTCGATTACACCATTTCGCCCGAGCATAGCGTTTCGCTCACGGTGCAGCCTAATTTCAACCGCGCTGACCCAAACGTACTGAACCAAACGGCCCTGCTCCAAACCGGCGACCAAGCGCCCGTACTCCAGCAAACCCGCTCCGAAGTGAATGAAGACGTTAAAACCGCAGACGTATCGGCGGACTACAAGCGCACCTGGGCTGAGCACAAAGGTCGAGAGCTAAAGGCCAGCACGGGCTACACTCGCCTTTGGGCCGATGTGGTGATGGGCCAGCAATTCACCAACGATGAGGTGGCGCAGCTGGGGTGGAAGCAGGACTTTCGCGTCCGCATTCATGCCCTCAATGGCCAGGTAGATTACACGCACCCGCTGGGCGAAAAAAGCCGCCTTGATGCCGGTGTGAAAACGGAGTGGGAAACGAATGAGGGAGTTGCGGATTTCCTCCTGCAAGATGTAGCCGACCAGCCGATTTATAGCCGCGCCGCCGACCGCTCTTTTGCCTATGATGTTAAAGACTTTGTGCAAGCAGGCTACATCACTGGTCAGCACGCGGTGGGCAACTGGAGCTACCAGGGCGGTTTACGGGCCGAATACACCAATACCCAGGGCGACGTGCGCGGCGGCTTGGGTGGTTTTGAGCTTAGCTATCTGAACCTGTTCCCATCGGCTACTGTGGCGCGTACCATTGCTCAGCACGATCAGCGCGTGCAAGCGAGCTATTCGCGCCGTCTCAATCGGCCTGGGTTTATGCAGCAGCTGCCCCTGCCCATTTACATGGATCAGCGCAACTACCGTATCGGCGACCCAAGTCTGCGGCCCGAGTTCATCAACTCTTTCGAGCTGGGCCACCAGATAACGATGGGCGGGGCCACGGTTACGTCTACCCTCTTTTATCGTCAAACCAATAACGCCATTCAGCGCTTTCGTCGGATAGATACCACGGCCACGCGCCTGCTCAATACGCCGGGCGTAATCACGGCGGAGTATTTCCAGAACTTTGGGCAGAGCACGAGCCTAGGGGCGGAAATGTCAATTAACCAGCCCTTAGCTAAGTGGTGGAAGCTGACCGCGAATGGCTCGTTGTTTCGCAACAGCATCACGGCGGCAACCGGCACTGAGGCCAGCCGCCGCAATCTCACCGGCACCGTGCGTGTGCTCAATACATTTATGCCTACACCTAAGCTTGATGTACAGCTGACCGGTAACTACCGGGCCGCCGTGCTCACGCCTCAGGGCCGCCTGGCGCCCGTAGGCTCCGTGGATATTGCCCTGCGTCAGCGCCTATTTCAAGACCGCGCAGCCCTTACCTTGCGCCTGAGCGACGTATTTAATACCCAGCGTCAGCGCATCACGGCTTATGCCGACAACTTCGAGGCTACCTACAATAACAAGTGGGAAACGCAAGTAGGTTACATCGGCTTCTCCTGGTATTTCGGCTCAAATAAGCCCCCCAAGAAGATTGAGTCTGCTCCTCAGGGCGGTGGTGGCTTCGGAGGTTAAATTGCAAACCTCCCCCACTCTTACCAGTAGGTAGCGAAGCTCTGGTAAGGCCAGCTTTCAGATAGTAAGTAGTTTTTCAATAGCCAGTTTCAAATCGTTTTTAGGCGTATTCGTCCCAGATTTAAGGCGTTTTAAAATATTTTTCAGGTAGCAGGCAGCCCTCGCAACCCCCTCTGCATCTATCTCCCTGAAAGCACAAAGCAATACGTTTGAAAGCTCCCTTACTCCCCTTGTCTACCTTCCTTTTCACCCAGCCCGCTCTTTCACACGAATAAAAAAATTTTAACAAGTACCTTGCTTTGCATAGTACTGTTAGTTATCTTTACTACGTTCTCTTTCGGTTCGTGGTGGCGCTGCCACCCGGCAGTGCCCCGGCCAGCCACCCACCGAAACCGCTCCCAGCCTGACGGGTTGGGGCCTCCCGTCCCACACTAGGTTCGCGCCCCTGGCGCCCGACCATCTGGGCTTGCTCCTCGCCTTTTTTCTAGCCTTCCCCACGCTCTTCACAGAACCGCGGCTGTCCCGTGCGTGCCTAGGCTAACCATTTCTCTCCTTTGTTTTTCACCCCACAATCGCCATGAAAACCTCCATCATCAACCGTCTGCTCGCTGGTGTTATCCTTGTATTAGCTAGCCTCCAATTAGTGGCATCAGGCCCCGAAAATGGCCGCCTCACCGGCAAATTGCTCGACGGCGAAACCAATGAGCCCATTCCCCACGCCAATGTAGTGCTGCTTCGGGCCTCCGACCACTCTTTTGTTCGCAGTGTACCCACCAATGCTGATGGCTCCTTTAAGTTTGATTATGTGCCTCTTGGCGATTACACGCTGCGCACTACTGTGTTAGGTTATCACACCGTGAAGCCTGTAGTTGGCTTGAGCATGATGCAAGGCAAAGTATCCCTAGGCCCAGTGGTAATGCAGCCCCTAGCTAGAAACCTAGCCGTTCGCCCTGCTCAGAAAGTAACTCCAGTGAAGCGGCAAGCTAGCGTGGCTACTGCCAACTGCACCATGCCCGCTACTACGCTTGCCATGCGCTAGCAGGTCCGGTGTACGTCCTGCGTACCCTCCATTCCGCCCGGCTTATTGCTCCCTAACCAGAGCAGTACAGCCGGGCGGCTGCGTTTATAAACTTTAGCTACACTACCGACGGGCCGGGCCAAAGTGTTAGCATCCGGGCTTAAAAAGGCAGTACTTGAGCGCCTATGTTCTGGCGCTGGTTTATGTCTGCTTTTGTTGCTTTCATTTTGTTGCTGATAACCGGCACGCTGGTACCCGTCAATCAGGACTTTCGGCCCACAGCCAATGGCATTCCCATTTATATAGTATCCAATGGCGTTCACTCCGACCTCGTTTTGCCCGTACGCGAGCCCCGCACCGCCACCGATTGGCTCCAAAAGCTAGGCGGGCCAACGGCCAAACTGGCGCCGTATGAGAATTATCAATACGTCGGGTTTGGCTGGGGTAATGAAGGCTTTTACCTGAACTCGTATGGGGGGCAATTTCCGGGTCTGGGCACCACTTTGCGGGCTGCCCTGCCCTCGTCCACTCTTGTACACGTCGATTTCTACAGAAATGCCCCCCAGCCGGGCGAAAAGGTTGTTTCCCTGCTTATTTCGCCCGATCAGTACGACCGCCTCACGGCCTACATCGAAGCCTCGTGGCAACCTGATTCTTTGGGTCGGCCGCTGCTCCTGAACGCGGCCGGCTACACGCCCGACGACTTCTTCCTGCGGGCACGGGGCCACTACCACCTGCTGCGCACCTGCAACGACTGGACCAATCGCGGCTTGCGCGTAAGTGGTCTGCGCGCCGCGCTGAAAGCTCCCTTCGCGGCCTCAGTACTTTATCAGGCTCGCCAAGCCGCCAAAATGCCCCCCAGTCCTGCTCCGACGGGCATGTAGAAGTTGCAAGTGCAACCAGCCAACAAAAACTGGTTCTTTTCTCGAATCCCGTCGTCGCGGCTCGTCCGTGGCGGCGGGATTTACGTTAGTACCTAGCGGCCGTCAGGTGTTGATTTTGTTCGGATTTCATTGATTATCATGCGTTTTTCTACTCTGCGCCAGGGCCCTCAGGTCTGGCTTTCATTTATTGCGTTCCTATTTTTATCACTAACCACTGCTGGGCAAGCACAAGCCCAAACCGGGACCGTAACCGGCACTCTGTTGGAGCAAAGCAACGGGCAGCCAATTCCCTTCGCGAATGTTGTATTGCTGCGGGCCCAAGACTCTACCTTCATTTCGGGCGCTCAAACCACCGAGGCCGGCACCTTTACTGTGGAGAATGTCGCTTTTGGCGCCTACACCCTGCGGGCTACCATCTTAGGTTACCGGCCTGTGCGCCGCGCTGTTACACTGAGTGCTACCAATCCGGCCGTGGCGCTTGGGCCAGTGCGACTTGCTTCTACTACAACGCGCCTCAAGGAAGTAGTGGTGCAAGGCGAACGGGCCATTTTGACTGATAACCTTGACAAAAAGGTAATCGACGTATCGAAGGATCTGACGACTACCGGCGGCTCGGCTGTGGATGTGCTCCAGAATGTGCCTTCTGTAACGGTAGACCAAAGCGGCGCGGTGAGCCTCCGCGGCTCCGGCAACGTGACCATCTTCGTGGATGGCAAGCCGACCGGAGCCGCTGGCGGTGGCCGCTCGGCTGTGCTCGACCAGATTCCGGCCAGCAGTATCCAAAGTATTGAAGTTGTTACCAACCCTTCCTCGCGCTACGATGCGGAGGGTACAGCCGGCGTGATTAATATCATCCTAAAAAAAGAGCGCAAAGATGGTGTCAATGGGTTGGCGACTGTCACGGCCGGCACTAAGGACAAGTACAACAGTTCTCTGAGTTTGAACGCGCGCAAGGGCAAGCTGAATGTATTTGGTAGCTACGATTTCAGGCGCGACCGTCGCGTGGGCTCTGGCAATTCCTTCCAGACGTCTACTTTTCAGAATTCCGAACAGGTACAGCAAACCCGCATACTCGATCAGAACGAGCGGGGCCTCGACTACCGCACCTCTCACGCCGGCCGTTTCGGCTTCGATTATAATCTGACCGACTACCAAACGCTTACCCTAAGCGCGCAGCCCCGCTTCAATCGGCAGCAAGAGTTTGAGAATCAAGCCAACCGGCAGTCGACGCCAAATGGGGGAAATTTGCCCCCCGGCAGCAGCTTCGATCTAGCCAACTACGAGCGCGGCACTAACCGCTCGACCGACTACGCGCTGGATTACCGCCGCACCTGGAAAGGGCAGGCCCGCCGCGAGTTGGTAGCCAACGCTGTGTTCACCCCCATTCGCAGCGAAAACGAAACCATTACCAACCGCATTCCTTACGACGACTCGCCCTTTGTGCAGCAGCGCCAGCGCTTCGACAACGCCATTGATCAGGCTTCCGCTCAGATCGACTATGTGCATCCCTTCGGGGAAAAAGGCCGTTTGGAAGCTGGCTTTAAGAGCATACTGCGGCAGTTCGACGCCGACTATAAATTCTTTGATGGCACGGTCCAGAACGACTTACTATCCAACCGCTTCCGTTACGAGGAATACATTCAGGCGGGCTATGCTACATACGCCAACGCCACCGGCAAATGGAGCTACCAAGGCGGCCTGCGCCTGGAGCAAACCAACACCGAAGGCAACCAATTGGCCGTTGCTCAGGACACCACCTTCACCCGAAACTACCTGAACCTGTTTCCAAGCGCCGTGCTGGCTTACGACCTGACCAAGAATCAACGCTTGCAACTCAGTTACTCGCGCCGCCTCAACCGCCCCGGCGTTAACCAGCTCAATCCATTCGTTGACCGCTCTGAGCCGCTGAATACGCGCAGCGGCAATCCGGCTTTGCTGCCTGAGTATATCAACTCCTATGAGCTTGGTTTCCAGAAGTTTTTTGGGCAGTCCAACTCCTTTACCACCACTGTCTTTTATCGCCAAACCAACAACTCGGTGCAGCGTTTTCGCCAATTGGGCTTCAATGAGCAGCTGCAAGCACCCACCACCAACCAGACAATTTTGAACCTGGCCCGCGGCACTGCTTACGGGTTGGAACTGGTGGGCTCCACCTCAGTTGCCTCGTTTTGGAAGCTTAATGCCAACCTGTCGGGCTTTCGCAACATCATCGAAGGTACCGCGCCCGGCACCGACATCGACAACCGCAACTTCACCTATACGGGCCGGCTAAACAACAATTTCATGATTACCAAAAAGCTCGACGTTCAGTTCTCGGCCAACTACCGCTCGGCTGCCGTTACGGCCCAAGGACGGCGGGGAGAATTCTTCTTTACCGAGTTTGCCAGCAAATACACCGTGCTTAAAGACCGGGGCAGCATCACGTTGCGCGTGTCGGACGTGTTTAATACCCTGCGCTTTAACTTCGATTCGTTCGGGCCAGGCTTCGAGTCAGAAAATAGTTTTAAACGGGAAACCCGAGTGGGCTTTTTGGGCTTCACCTACCGATTTGGTGGCGCGCAGCAGCCAGAGCAGCGCCGTCGACGGGGCGACCAGCAGCAAGGCCCAGAGGACCCAAGTGAGGGTGTAGACTAGGTTTATAGCAGAAATAAAGCCGTGCCATTATATGCGCCACGGTTTTTTGTTTATTATCAATTTATTCATTATCAATAAATTAGGCTTTAAACAATAAATCTATAAAGCTTAATATCTACTTAGAAAAAAATAATTCGATCGAAATAATCCAAAAAGGCAGCTTCTGCTCAGTTTATACGTATTAGCCGCAGACTGCTCAGCTTTTTTCAGGGCAGCAACTTGGGGGTACGGCCCAAAATGTAGTGCCCGTTCTGTTTTGACTTCTATTAGGGAGACGCATTGCAGCGCCTTACCATGTAGTATTCTCTTATGCTTGATGTTCATCGCGAAATACTGCCGGATAGCTATCTACTGATACTGGCTCACGACCAGCACACTCCTGATGAGGAGAAGTTGAGTCGGGCGCTATTTCGGGCTAGTCGCAGCGAGAAGCGCGCTGTGTGGGTCGACTGTAGCTTACTGCATCATCTGCCAGCCGAGGCTATTGAGTTGCTGCTTGCTTATGCGTACCATTTGCGCTGCCAGGAGCGGCGGTTGGTGCTTTGCCACGTGCCGGAGGAAGTGCAGCACCATTTCCTCTACCTAGATGCTGCCTCTCAACCCCTTATGGTTTCCTCTCTGCTCGATGCCGCTTATGATGAGCACTAATAGCAGCTGGTTGTGTTTTTCACAAAAAAGCCCCCCAGAAACGTTTCTGGGGGGCTTTTTTGTGAATGCTCAATTCAAGCTTCCTGCAACCCAAGCATAAGCTTGATGACAATGGCTGGGTAAGGTCAGGCCAATCGTTGTTACCTTCGCGCCCAATTGAATCGTACCCGATGAGCATCCAGAAACCCAGCATTCCGAAAGGCACCCGCGATTTTGGTCCCGCCGTAGTGGCGCGCCGCAACTACATTTTTGGCGTTATCCGCCGCACATTCGAGTTGTTTGGCTACGCTCCGCTCGAAACCCCAACCCTCGAAAACCTTTCGGTGCTTACCGGCAAATACGGGGATGAAGGCGACCAACTGCTGTTTAAGGTTTTGAACTCGGGCGATTTCCTCAAGGATGTTGCACCGGAAGATATAGCTGACGGCACCCGTAAAGTGCTCCCTAAAATTGCCGAAAAAGGCCTGCGCTACGACCTCACCGTGCCTTTTGCCCGCTACGTAGTCATGAACCGTGGTACGCTCACCTTTCCTTTCAAGCGTTACCAGATTCAGCCAGTGTGGCGCGCCGACCGGCCTCAGCGCGGCCGCTACCGCGAGTTTTACCAGTGCGACGCCGACGTAGTAGGCACCGACTCGCTGCTCTGCGAGGCTGAAATTGTGCTAATGATGTGCGAGGTGCTCAATGGTATCGGGCTAACGGATTTCACTATTAAAATCAACCACCGGGGCGTACTGCGCAATATTTACCAAGCCCTCGGCGGCGAAGGCCGGGAATCGGATCTGTTTGTGGCTATCGACAAGCTGGACAAAATCGGGCGAGAAGGTGTGGAGAAAGAGCTAGCCGAACGCGGCTTTTCGCCCCAGGCCAGCGGACGGCTGTTTGAGCTGTTAGCCACCACGGGAAGCTTTGGCGAGAAGCTGCAAAAGCTCGAAGATGCTTTCCAGCAAGCTGGCCTAGCAGCTGATTGTCCTACAGCTGGCACCTCGCCATATAAAGGGTTAGGCGATCTGCGCAGCGTGCAGGAGTATCTAACCAGCTTCGGCTTCACGCAGTTCGACCACCTCGAATTCGACCCGACGCTAGCCCGTGGCCTCTCCTATTACACTGGCTGCATTTTCGAAATCAAAATCAACAACGTGAAAATCGGCAGCGTATCCGGCGGCGGACGCTACGACAACCTCACGGGCGCCTTCGGGCTGCCGGGCGTGTCGGGTGTGGGCTTCAGCTTTGGCGTTGATAGACTGTATGATTGCTTGGAAGAGCTCAATTTATTTCCGGCTGATGCTGCTACTACCACGCGCTGTTTGCTCGTCAACTTCGATGAAGAAGCTGGGCGGGCAGTTTTGCCGGTGTTGCGGCAGCTTCGGGCTGCTGGCATTCCCAGCGAGTTATACCACACCCCCGATAAGCTAGTGAAGCAATTCAAGTACGCCGACCAAAAAGGCATTCCCTATGTGCTTTTACAAGGCTCCGAAGAGCGGGCACAAAGTCTGTTTAAACTCAAGAACATGAGTACCGGCGAAGAGAAGTTGCTAGCGCTAGACGCGGTGCTCGAAAGCCTGGCACAGTAACTTACGTTGCTTAGCAGGGACAATAAACTCTGCGAACTTCTGCGGGAACCCGACGCCCACTCCGTCACCCAAAATCCCCTTCGATGTACGCCCTCGACCCCACCACCCATCTCAACCTTGCCACTTTAGAGCGTCTGCTGCGCGACCGTCCTAAAGTAGTTTTAAGTGAAGAAGCTCGGCAGCGCATTGCCACTTGCTATAATTACCTGCGCGACCGGCTGGAGCGGTCAGATGCGCCCGTGTATGGCATCAACACGGGTTTTGGAGCACTGTGCAATACCGGAATTGCCCCCCAGCAGCGGCAGCAGTTGCAGCTAAACCTGCTGATGTCGCATGCCTGCGGCACTGGGGAGGAAGTACCAGAAGAGGTAGTGCGGCTGATGCTTTTGCTTAAGGCCCAAAGCTTAAGCTACGGACATAGCGGCGTACAAGTAACTACCGTGCAACGTCTGCTCGACTTTTTCAACCGGGAAATGTATCCGGTGGTGTATCAGCAGGGCTCACTCGGAGCTAGTGGCGACCTGGCGCCCTTGGCTCACTTGTGCTTGCCCTTGCTCGGCCTGGGCGAAGTCAATTACCAGGGCTACCGTTTGGCGGCGGCCGATGCGCTGAGCTTATTCAGTTGGCCACCTATTGAGCTAGAAGCCAAAGAAGGGCTGGCTTTGCTCAATGGCACTCAGTTTATGTTGGCCTATGGAGTGCATTGCACGTTGCGTGCCCAGCGCTTGGCCCGCGCCGCCGATGTGGTGGGTGCCTTGTCGTTAGAAGCCTTTGGGGGGCAAAAAGAGCCATTTGATGCGCGTCTGCACCAGTTACGCCCCCACGCCGGGCAGCTAATTGCCGCTGAGCGTATTCGTCACTTTCTCACGGATAGCGAACTACAGGAGCAACCTAAGGCAGCCGTTCAGGATCCGTACTCTTTCCGCTGCCAGCCCCAGGTACACGGTGCCACCCGCGATGCCCTCACGTATGTAACGCAGGTGCTCGAAACCGAATGCAACGCTGTCACCGACAACCCCAATGTTTTCCCAGAAGATGATGCTATTCTCTCGGGGGGCAATTTTCATGGTCAGCCGCTGGCCTTAGCGCTCGATTTTCTAGCTATAGCTGTGGCCGAGTTGGGGGGCATTTCGGAGCGCCGCACCTATCAACTGCTTAGTGGGCAGCGCGGCCTACCGCCATTTTTAGTAGCCGAGCCGGGTCTGAACTCAGGACTGATGATTCCGCAGTATACCGCGGCCGGCATCGTGAGCCAAAATAAACAGCTCTGCACCCCTGCCTCCGTCGATAGTATTGTGAGTAGTAATGGACAGGAAGATCACGTGAGCATGGGCGCTAATGCTGCCACCAAAGCCCGCCACGTAGTGGAGAACACCGAGCAACTGCTAGGAATAGAGCTGCTTACCGCTGCTCAAGCACTGGCGTTTCGGCGTCCCTATCGCACCTCGGCTTTGCTGGAGCAAGTAATTGAGGATTTTCGGCAGAAAGTGGCCTTCGTAAGCCGCGACCGGGTCTTATATCCTGACTTACTAGCTGCTGCCGATTTTGTGCGTACTTACGAGTGGCCGTAAGGCTTATTCGGCAGGCTTGCTCCTTTTCGGGGATAACTTGCTAATTTTAGTATATCTCAAACGCAAATACCCGTTGGGCTCGTTATAAGCTTCGTGAAAAACATCTACCGACTCTTAGTACTGCTACCAGCATTGTTGCTGGCTACTTTAGCACCCGCTCAAACCTGTCCTCCACCTCCGCCAGGCGTCGATTTTGTTGCCCGTGATGCCTCTGGTAGTGAGGTAACAACCTTTTGCGTGGGCCGTGAAGTACGCTTCTTCGACACGAGCGCAGAAAAATTCACGCCGGTGCTGTATGCCAAAAGCGAAAATTGCCCTATTCCTACTAACGCAAACTTTGAATCCACCGCTTCTTATATCCCTACGGAAGAAGACGGGCGGCGAGGTTTCGTAATAGTTAGTCAGAATAGCGTACAGCCAGGTGGAGGCAGAGGCTTTCTGGTTTCGAAACGCTTTGATGTTAAGAGAACTGATGCGCCGACATTTACCATTTCCGTTTGCTCCGATGAGCTAGTAGAAGTCAATATCACTGATCAAATTTATGCAGCCAACCTGTATACCGTAAAAGTAGGTGACGCTGAAACGAAAAATGTGGAACGAGGGCAGCCTCGGTTCTACGCCATTCCTACTGGTGCAACTACGGTAACGGTTACGGGGAGTCATGCCGGCAATAACTCTTGTACTAACAGTGATACTAAGTCATTCACTCCAATTGCTCGACCGCGTCGACCATCTATTCGGCAACTGACCGTTCGTAATAGCAATATTGAATTTGATGTTACGGACTTGCAAGCCAATTTTCGGTATGAGATTCAGGTAGCGGAGATCGGCGCCCCTGGTGGTTACCGTACGGTAAACACTTTCGGTGGTAACGATGCAATTAACGGCAGCATCCTCCACACTGTAACTAACTCACCATTGCCAGGTTGCTATCGGGTACGCCCTGCCTCGACTTGTCCGGCTAGCTCTGGTGCTAATTTTCCAGCCTCTATGGAAGTGTGCACTGTAGATTTAGGAACAGTGAGCGTAGTTTCTACATCTAGTAATGGGCAAAACCACCTTATCTGGACCACATTTGACCCTATTGTTAGCACTTTCGTGGTGCGCCGGGATGAGCGTATTATAGCGACCCTACCTGGCAGTGACCGGGAGTATATAGACACGACTGCCAGTTGTGGTACTACTTACGCTTACAAAGTAACTGCCTTGATAAATAGGACTGCTTCTGAGTCCAATACCTCATCTGTACTGACAGCGGCGGGTCGGCCGCCACTACCTCCGCGCTTAGTGGCCACTTTTACGCTAAGCAATGAGGTGGAGCTATATGCGACCAATGCAGTAGGTCAGCCCCTACCGAATGAGCTTACCTTTTTGCGCACATCGCCTAACCCAGCAGACGTAGGAGTGGTAAATGCACCAATTATTCGTGATGCACCAACTGATCTAAATGTAAGCACACCACCCACTTACGTAGCACGACGCCGCGATGCCTGCGGTAGCCTCTCGGCCGATAGCGACCCAGCAGCCCCTGTAGTCCTGGCCGCTGATCCTCAACCAGACGGTGCCCGCTTCACTTGGTCAGCCTTGGTAGGCCCCGATCCTTCCATACCCGTGCGCTATCAGATTATACGTATCGCGCTTAATGGAGCCACTATTGACACCCAACCTACTACGGGTTTAAGCTTTGTCGATTCGGAGCCACCTTCTAATCAAAGCACTGTGCGTTACCGCATCGAGGCTACGGGGGGTGGTTTGGTGACGGCTAGCTATTCCAATCTAGTAAACGTGACGCAAACTCCGCGTTTGGCTATGCCAACTGCCTTTTCGCCCAATGGCGACGGGCTGAATGATGTGCTACAAGTAAGGGGCAAGTTTATTGGCACCTTTACTTTCACCATCATCGACCGCAATGGTCAGGAGGTATTCCGGAGTACTGACCGCAGTCAAAGCTGGGATGGCCGCATCAACGGCCGGGAGCCCGTACCGGGTGCATACGCTTGGCGCTTCGAGTCAATCACTGATGAGGGTAAGCCCTTTGTACAGCACGGCGCCATTACGATTGTCCGGTAGAGGCGCTCAGCGAATAGAGCTATAAAGCCAACCTACGACGGCGCTTAAGGCAATCAACACAATCATATTCACCTTTAGCCAATGCAGCGCAACAACTGATAGCAGAACCCAGATTACGCTAAACCAATCGATGGATTCCGCTCCTTGCGGCCACACGACAGCGCGACCGAGGTATAAAGCCAGATTCAAGATAACACCAACTACGGCGGCAGTTACTACTCCTAGCGTCGCTTTGATGCGCTCATCTTGACGGGTGCGCTCGATGAGCGGTGCACCTATGAATATGAAGAGAAAGCTGGGTAGAAATGTGTAGAATGCGGTAAGAGCAAGACCCGCCGCCCCCCAGGCCACAGAATGACCCCCATGCCGCCACGCCCCCATAAACCCCACGAAAACCAACACAATAATAAGTGGGCCGGGGGTCGTTTCGCCAAGGGCCAGGCCATCTATCATTTCCAAGCGCGTAAGCCAGTCAAACTGCTCTACTGCCACTTGGGCCACGTAGGGTAATACCGCATAAGCTCCGCCAAAAGTCACAAAGGCGGCCGTTGTAAAGAAAACCGTTAGCTGGCGCCAAAAGGCCCAATCACCCGTTAGCGCTCCTGCCAGCAGCAACGGCAGCAGCCATAGTATCACTGCCACCGCTAGGAGGCGCAGTATGCGGCCGCTGAGCCGGAACGAATAGTGAGGCTGACTACGAACTAGAGCAGACTCCGCGGATACAGCACCACCGAGCCAAGTTGGCTGCCAGCGTTGCACGGTCATGCCGATAAAAATGGCCCCCAGCACTACCACTGTAAACGGAACCCTTGCAATAGCCAAGGCTACAAAGCTCAACGCCGCCACACCCAAATGCAGTGGAGTCCGCACTGATTTTTGGCCTATTTTAAATAACGCCCCCAGTACAATAGCCACTACCGCTGGCTTCAGGCCATACAGTATGCCAGCCACTGCGGGTAAGGTTCCCCAGGCAACGTACGCCCAACTGAGGCCAAATAACAGCACCGCCGAGGGCAACACAAATAAAACTCCGGCAGCAAGCCCGCCCCGCACACCATGCAGCAGCCAGCCAATGTAAGTAGCCAGCTGCTGAGCTTCAGGACCAGGCAACAGCATGCAGTAGTTGAGGGCGTGCAGAAACCGTTCTTCCGTCAGCCACTGGCGCCGCTCTACCACGTACTCATGCATGATGGCAATTTGCCCGGCGGGCCCACCAAAGCTGATAAACCCGAGCTTTAGCCAGAAACGCAAAGCATCACGAAAAGCAACGGCGGAAATAGCGGTTTCCATAGCGCGCTAAAGTATAGAAACTGATCCGCTGGCTAGTTTACTTCTGATCTGCATTAGTGCTTCATGCTTTTCATTGCTTTGCCCTGCCCAAGCTGATCGAGGGCCGCGCGAAAGCCACGCGCCAACTGAGCGGCAGGCCCTTGACCATAGTAATGCAGAAATATCATGCGTGGTTGGTCGCCGAGCATATGATTGTGCACGGCCACTACTTCCAGATTGTTTGCTCGTAGCGCTCTAATTACCTGATTTACCTCGTTTTCGAGCATGGCAATATCTCCGGCTACGTGGGCTGCATCGCTGCTGCCGGCGAAAGAAGCCCAGGAGTTCAGGCCAATTGCGGCCGTCATTTCGGCACCCATGGCTAGCACTTGCAAATCGTCGCGCCCTACGGTGTATTTATAAGTGGGGCCATTCACAGTACCCGCGTATTTCACAATGGCATCGAGGGCAGGTACATCAAACAATTCCTTACCCGTACGGGCTGGGGCCGGACCTGCCGGTGGCTGATTAGCCGGCAGTAGCTTCGAGGCCTTGATGGTAGCGGCGTAGTTGCGCGCTAGCTCTTCCACGCTGCCCATGCCATGCACGTGCATATAGAATATTCGGGGCTCTTCGTAAAAGAAGTGGTTGTGTATGGCCCCAATTTCCAGCCCGTTGGCGTGCGCAGCCGAAATCAACGGGTTTACCTCTTCCTGCAGCAGCACCGTGTCGCTCATCAGTACCGCCGATTTGCCATCTAGGGTCTTTTTTACCGACACCCAACCGCCGAAGCCAAAAGGAATAGGCACTGGTTCACCTTTCACACTCACCTTCAAATCATTGCGCGGCAGCGGCGTCGTGTGGGTGGCTTGGGCTTCCACGTACGTGCCTTTTTTGCCTAAGGCTGATTCAATAGCGATTATTTCGGCAGCGCTCAAAGCCGGGGTTTTGCCGGCGGGGGGCATTTTTTCGGCCTTCAGCGCAGTAGTGCCCCAAACGGCGCCGGCGCTAAGCAAGGCCGTAGCGCGCAGGGCCTCGCGTCGGGAAAGGTGAAAGTTGGTCATGGAGTTGGGTGGAAGTCTGGGCTTTAAAAGGAGCCGTATTAATTCGGAGGCGATATTGTCTCTAACTACGTACGCTGCCCGCGAGTTACCAAATCGATTAACTAGCCAATGGTAGTGTATTTTACCAATCTAGTCGCGCCACTAGCTTTGCCAAACGGACTACCTTTGTGCCGCGCCTCCGTACAGCGAGTATAGGTGTCCTGGGCAGTCGTAGCCTACTTCAAAACACGCTCCAGGCAATACAAAATGCTATAGCAGCATGCTGGGCAACCAGCTTCTGGCTGTAGCCGATCAATTTTAAAACCTCATTTAAACGCTCTCAGAGCATTTTTTGGCTTATGTTTGATATGATGGGCATGATGGGCAAAGTGAAGGAGCTTCAGGAGAAAATGAAGCAGGCCCAAGAAGAATTACAGTTCCTGACCGCATCTGCCGAGTCGGGTGGTGGCTTGGTGAAGGCAACGGCTAATGGCAAGCGCCACGTTGTGAAGCTCGAAATAGACGAGTCCCTACTCACGCCTCAAGACCGTGAAATGCTGGCCGACCTCGTGGTGGCTGCCGTCAACAAGGCGCTCGATGAAGTAGGCGAGAAAGCCAAAGAAGAACTCAAAAACAAAACGGCCGGTTTGATGCCCAATCTTCCGGGCCTCGATCTTGGCAATTTTGGCCTCTGATTTCCTGCCCTCTTCTAGTCCTTTGCTTAGCCACGTAGCCGTTGTCATTCTGAACTGGAATGGCCGCGAACTGCTGCGCGAGTTTTTGCCCTCCGTGCTGGCCCATTCCGAAGGAGCGCGGATAATTGTAGTTGATAATGCCTCTACTGATGACTCTGTAGAGGTGTTGGGGGGCATTTTTCCGACGGTCGAAGTGATTCGGCACCCCGAAAATCTGGGTTTTTGTGCCGGCTACAACCAAGCATTAAACCAGATTGAGGCGTCTTATTACGTGTTGCTCAATTCTGACGTAGCCGTGACTCCCAGCTGGCTGCGGCCTATGGTTGAGCTGCTAGAGCAGCGCCCAACCATTGCGGCTTGCCAGCCCAAGCTCCTAGCCTACGCAGACCCAACCCAGTTTGAGTACGCCGGGGCCGGCGGCGGCTACCTCGACCGTTTGGGCTACCCTTTCTGTCGTGGCCGGCTCTTCGAAACCCTCGAAACCGACCACGGCCAGTATAATGACACCTGTCCGGTAGCTTGGGCTAGCGGCGCCTGTATGCTGGTTCGCGCCAGCGCCTGGCACAAGCTAGGAGGTCTTGATACTGCCTTTTTCGCCCATATGGAGGAAATTGACCTATGCTGGCGCTTCTGGAATGCTGGCTATGAGGTATGGTACCAAGGCAATAGCACGGTTTATCACGTAGGTGGCGGCACGCTGCACAAATCCAACCCGCGCAAAACCTACCTCAACTTCCGCAATGGTCTAGCACTATTATACAAAAATACCCCCCAACAGGAGCTGGGGGGCATTTTTGTTCAGCGCATTTTTCTAGACTGGATTGCTGCTGGCCGCATGCTATTACAAGGAGCCACCGCCGATGCCCGGGCAGTGTTGCGAGCCCACCGAGATTTTTTCAAGAACCGGGTGTATTGGCGGCGCCAACGTCAGGCTACTCCCCACTTGCGAGTGTTGGAGCGCCCTGGCGTGTATAAAGGTAGTTTGGTATGGGCGTATTTTGGACTTGGGAAGCACCAATTTACCGATCTACAGATCCCAAACAGTGCTTCGCTGCCGGCGCAGGGCCCGGCGCACGTTCATCCAGAAAGCCAGCGCAAAGTATAAAACTACCGGCGAGCCAAAGGTGAAGAACGAAGCATACACGAAGGATAATCGTACGCTGCTAGTGGAGAAGCCCAGCCGGTTCCCCAAGGCGTTGCAGACCCCGAAGCTCTGCTTTTCGATGAAGTCGGTTAATTGTCTCATTGCTCCTCAGTATTAGCCTATTATGTGGCTTATGATTGGTCAAAATAACGATAAAAACGTCGGATACCAAGCTTGAAAAAGTAAGTATCAGGCAATTTTCGCCGCCGTGTAGAAGTTTTACGTTTCTTGGCTCGAAGTTTTAACTCGATTCTCCGCCCTGAATTTCCTTTATGAAAGTTGCTTTCCGTCCGCTTTTATCCGCTTTCTTTTGCCTAACGGTAATGGCGTTACCAAGTTGTACGCTACCCCGAATGCTAAAGGTTGCGCAGGCTGGCCAAGAAGTGCGCGTACAACCAGCAGTGCTCGAAAGTAACGGCGAAAATGTGTTGTTTGAGGTGACGGCCAAGGTTCCGGCACGCCACCTGCGTAAAGGCAAAGCTTACAACCTCGACCTTAGCTACCACTACGATAATGGCCTGCGCCAAGACACTCTGGGCCGCATCACCTTCGTATCAGGCGAGTATCTGTACGATGACCAGGACAAGAATAAGCTCGTCATTACCAAGCAGTTCTCGTTTCCTTATTCACCCCGCAAGAATCCTGGCACCCTGGTAGCCCGGCCCGACGCGCGCCGACTCAAGCCGGGGGGCAAAATCGTGAAGGGCACCGAGCTACCCCTCGCCCGCGGCATCGTGACTACTGCCCGCCTCGTGGTGCGCCAAGATTCAGCGGTGAGCCTGCTGCCCGAAAAAGCCAGCAACAACCGCAGTGGTACCCGCGTGCTGCCCTTTTTCTTTGACGCTGGTCAATCGGCCATTCGCAACTATCTGGGTACCAATGTAGCTGCACTGGAAGATTTTATCGACTCCAACCAGCGCACCGAGCGAGTCATGATTGTCGCCGGCCACTCCCCCGATTCCCTCGATGCCCACGACCCGCGCCTAGCTGATAAGCGCGTGCAGGCACTGGCTAAATACTACAAGCAGCGTGTCGATGGCTTTTCCTATATAAGCTCGGTGAAAAGCATTGATTTTGAAACCTATACCTATCGCCGCCGCTGGGATTTATTTCTCAATAAGGTGCAGGAGTCAGCGCTCAAGCCCGACCAGATAGATTCGGTTGTTATGATTATGAATGACACGCGCGGCACCTTTGCTCAGAAGGAAAAGCAGTTGCACAAGCTTTCCTTTTTCGATTATCTGGAAGAATACGTCTACCCGGTGTTGCGCTTTGGCACCGTGGCGGTGCAGTACACCGCCCCACCACGCTACGACTCAGAAGTGTATCTGCTGTCGAAAAAAATAGTGGAGAAAGCCGCCGAAACCGACGCCCTCACGCCAGAGGAATTACGTTACTCCGCTACGCTCACCCCTCTGCTCGCCGAGAAGCAGCGTATTTACGAAACCGCAGTTGCTACCACTGGCCGCTGGGAAGCCTACCACAATTTGGCGGTAGTGCTATTGCTACGCTCCGAAAAAGAGATAACCGAGAAGGCTATCCGCTCTTACCAGCGACGGGCTGCCACCTACTTTACTCTGGCCGCTCACCGCAACCCCACAGCCGAGCTATTCTTTCGTGTGGCCACTGCTTTTCACCGCGCCGGCGACCAGCTCGAAGCGCTTCAGAATTATGACTACGCCATTAAGCTCGGCGGCCCACGCCCGGTACTGGAAAAAGTATTCTCTGATAAAGCAGCTCTAGAAATCGAAATTGGCCAGCTCGACGACGCGTTGCGCAGCCTTAGTTTCGGGAGTAAGTCCTACCAGAACACCATGAATCTTGCCTTGATTTACTTGATCAAGCAAAGCTACGATGGTGCTATGAAGCTATATCAGGAAGCGCTGGCCCAAAAACCGAATGACGCGCTGGCATATTATTGCATGGCAGTAGTAGCGGCCCGCGCTCGCGACGAAAATCTTGTAGGCACTCATCTACGCCAAGCCGTGGCCTTGGATCGGGATTTCGCCCAGCGTGCGGTGGAGGATTTAGAGTTTAGTGGCTACACTAGCTCAAAATCGTTTTTGGAAGCGCTACGGTAAGAGAATAAAGAACGCCTCTCCCTTACTCCTACAAGTATGGAACAGGCGTTCTTTATTCTCTATTTGTCCCGGCGCGCTGTGCGTTGTAGCTTTACGGGCCGGTGTAGCGCCGGCTTTTCTGTTTTTGACCTCTCGATTTCGTTAACCAGAATAACCTATGCGGACCATCCAATTCCGGGAAGCCCTGCGCGAAGCCATGTCTGAAGAAATGCGTCGCGACCCGCGCGTGTTCCTGATGGGCGAAGAAGTAGCCGAGTACAACGGCGCCTACAAAGTAAGCCAGGGCATGCTCGACGAGTTCGGGGCCGAGCGTGTAATTGATACGCCCATCGCTGAGCTAGGCTTTGCCGGCATCGGTGTAGGCGCAGCCATGAACGGCCTGCTGCCCATCATCGAGTTTATGACCTTCAACTTCTCGCTGGTAGCCATTGATCAGGTTATCAACTCGGCAGCGAAGATGTACTCGATGTCTGGGGGGCAATACTCGATTCCGATCGTGTTTCGTGGGCCTACTGGTAGCGCCGGTATGCTGTCCAGCCAACACTCACAGAATTTTGAGAACTGGTTTGCCAATACGCCCGGCCTGAAAGTAGTTGTCCCGAGCAATCCTTATGATGCGAAAGGCTTGCTCAAAAGTGCCATCCGCGACCCAGATCCTGTGATTTTCATGGAGTCGGAGCAGATGTACGGCGACAAAGGCGAAGTACCTGAAGAAGAGTATCTGCTGGAAATTGGTAAGGCCAATATTGTACGCCCCGGCACGAGCGTGACTATCGTGAGCTTCGGCAAAATGATGAAAATCGCATTGGCCGCCGCTGACGAGCTAGCCAAGGATGGAGTAGAAGCCGAAGTTATCGACCTGCGCTCGGTACGCCCAATCGACTACGATACTCTGATAGAATCGGTGAAGAAGACGAACCGCATTGTGATTGTGGAGGAGGCTTGGCCTTTAGCCAGCATCAGCGCCGAACTCACTTACACCATTCAGCGCCGCGCCTTCGATTACCTCGACGCGCCCGTGGTTCGTATTACCTGCATGGATGTACCTCTCCCCTACGCGCCTACCCTCATTGAGGCGTCGCTGCCAAACGTGGAGCGCACAGTGAAAGCAGTAAAGGAAGTGATGTACCAGAAGGCCTAGGACCTTCTTTTATAACTTAACAAGCAACGCCCGGCTCCATGTCGGGCGTTGCTTGTTTATTCCTAGTATTGGAAATTCGGCCTTACTATACCTAGTACAGCAGCTTTTGCACGCAGCCCGGACACAGGGTTTTACCCACAGCTTCGGATAGCCACCAGCAGCCCGCTACCCACGCTATCAGACCAAGCCCTGCTACTACGCCTACCAGCGGGCGTGCCCGAAAGCGTTGCCACCACTCGGCGGGAGAAAAAAGAAGCGTTGCTAGGGTGAGGAGCAGCAGATGTAAGGGCAAGAGAAATCGGTTTTCGATGGCAATGGGCAGCGCAGCGGCGCAAGGCAGCAGCAGGGCCAGCAGCACCCACTTATGTTGCCAGTTCAACTGCTTAGGCCGAATAGTAGTAAGGGCTAGGGCTAGCAGCACGTAGTTAAGCAGCTTTAATGCCGACGATTCCGGGCTGGCAGCATCCAAGCGGTAGGGCGTGGGATAACGAATATCCAGGCCGTTGAACAGATGGCGACAGTAGCGCAGAAAGAAATCCAGTGGCTGTTGCAGCACTATGCTCGCATATTGCCCATAGGACGCGTATTCGCGCTGGTTTAATCGCTCAAATAGCTTCACCCCCGACTCGTCCGCGTAGGGCAGCGCCCCCGGATGGGTCAGGGCGCCGTCGTAGAGCTGCACGCGCGTGCCCCAGGCCAATTGCTTCAGATAAAACGGTCCTTTCTGACCATTAAGGCGCGTGAGAACAAGAGGAGTATTTTCCTCGAAATGAATTCGATTGATAGCCCACTGCGGACCCAGCGTAAGGGCTATACCGACAACTAAGGCGGCCCAACGCCAGCCCGTACGCTGGGGGTGGCGCTGGCTCCACCACACGGCTAGGCCCAGAAAAGGCAACAGACTAACCAAGTATACCGGGCGCGAATTGAAAGTAGCCGCGATACTCAGCCCCGCCACCAACCACGCCAGCATATTACGTTTGCTCAATAGCCACAAGCTTAGCACCAGCGTTGCCAACGCGGGCATATCGGTAAGTGTGAAGCTGAAGAAGTCGCGCCAGAAGAGAAATCCTGCCAGCACGAACAGCACCCAGCGTCCTGCCCCAATTCTCCGACCCGTCAGGCTGGTCCACAGGCCCGGAATCAGGCAACCAAACAGCAGTGCCGCCCATACAGAGCCCAGCATTTTGGCCGCCGTGAGCATCGAGCAGTCAGTGAAGAACCGATAAGCCAGAGCCGGAAACATAAGCAGCGGCCCCACATACCCGCGCAACGGATCATCGTAGTAAAGCAAGGAAAATGATTGATGATGGCGCTGAAACTTTACGGCTATCACCCAGTAGTGTACCGCATCGTGCTGCAGACGGCCGTCCTGATAATCATTCAGCGGCAGATAAATCAGGTACAAAACCCACACAAAGGCAATTTGCCAGCCCACGGCCAGCGGGCGCCTTAAAAAATCCTGCACCTTACTCCAAATCATAGTTGCGTGGCAGCTTACCTGCTCTACCTTACTTTCCTATATATCATCTGCGAACCAGAAGCCTCATAAAGGCAGTTACTTGTGTCTGGGGGGCATTTTTTGCGTATCTTTTGCCAAAGCTACGCCGCTCCGTGCAGCTTTTCACACCTGCTGTATTCTGTTATGAATAATCGTCTGCACCTGCGCTTTGAGCAGCTCGAACGGGCCACTAATCAACTACTGGCACAGGCCGAGGCACTGGGAGAGCACGTGAGTACGGCGCCAGGCCCTGGTCAGTGGTCGGCAGCACAGGTAGTGCATCATCTGCTCGTGGCCGAAACCGGCATCGTTCAGTACCTCGACAAGAAGCTAGCGCAGACGGAAGAACTGGAGAAAGCCGGTTGGGGGGCTTTTTTTCGTTCGCGGCTACTGCGTGTTTTGCTGCGCTTGCCATTTCTGCGCTTTGCGGCTCCGCCCAAGATTAAGGCTTTAACTACTAGCGACGTACCTCCCCTACCTGAGTTGAGGGCCGAGTGGGAATGTGTGCGCCGTCGCCTCGAGCGTACCCTGAGCGAGTATCCACCGAGGCTGCTAAACCGCGCTATTTTCAAACACCCGCGCTCGGGCATGCTTACTATTTATCAAACCCTAGATTTCATGGTCGACCACGTGTTGCATCACCAAGGTCAGCTCACGCGTATCGCTCGAGCTGTAGCACAAATGCCGCCTCGTATAGCGGCTCAGAAGGAAAATCAGCCAACGTAGCTTACTCCTTTTTTTCGCGCACTATATCAGCGTACGTTTCATGGCGGCTAACGCGCTCGAAGGCTTTTACCATTTCGGGGGGCGGCACCGTGAGTTTACGCTGGCGCAAATCAAGCCAAGCCCCATCGACCGACACAGTAGCAGCTAGGCGGCCGTCGGCCTTATATATAGAGTGAATAATGCGCCAGCGGCTGCCATCGGCACTAACTCCCCCCACCTCAGCCGTTACCCGAATGGTTTCGCTCATTCCGATTTCCTTCATAAAGCGCGTGTCTTCCCGAAATAGAATAGGCCCCAGGCTTAGTTCGGCAAAGCGCCGCATGGTAAAGCCCGAATCAGCTAACAAATCAAGGCGGACTTGGGCTGCGTAATCAGTGTAGGCTGAGTGGCGCATGTGCACGTTGGGGTCCATATCGGCCCAGCGCACCGTGAAGGTTTTTTCGTAAACGTCCATCCTGGTAAACTTGAAAGAGGTAGTGATAGTCAGGTTTGTGGGGGCAAATTAGGGCCATTATCCTTGGACTTAATTCAAAGTAAAATTAGTAGCAGTTAGTCCGGTGTACCAGTGGGTATGAAAACTTTAGGGCAAACTTGCAAAAAAGCCCCCCAGAAGTTTTCTGGGGGGCTTTTTTAAATTTATTTCAGCGAATTAAATAGCCGGATCAGCGGGCACATTAGGGTTCGTCAAACGCTCCTGCTGCGGATATGGATAAAAATTACGGGTGCGCTCAGCGGTGGCTGGCGGCGTTCCAGTGGTAGGCGGTGCCGGACGGCCAAAGCGACGGCTGTCGGGCATGCGCAAGCCAGTTAAATATAGCTCAGCACTACGCTGCTTATAAATTTCTAGCAGCAGTGCATCGGCGGTAACTGGGCCGCTATAGGCTGGCAAACTGGCTCCTACTCCATATAAATCTGCGGCTGGAGCTTGAGTACGCACGGCGTTGATATCCTGTAGGGCCGAAGTCAGGCCGCCACCACTCCGCACCAATGCCTCAGCGCGGCTCAGACGTATTTCATCGGGCAGATAAGCCGGGATGCTGGTGCTATTCGTACCAAAAAAACCTGTCAGGACGGGTTGTTGGGCATTATTCACTGTTTCTTGCCCAATATAAAATCGTACCCGCGCATCGTTAGGTTCAGCTAGCGCTGCTGGAAGACCAAACCCGTTTATTTCGCGTGGTCGGAAATTACGCGCCTGGACGGAAGACAAAAATATTGGATTCTGATTCTGGCTGTTGAACTGAAAAACCGAACGCTTGGTCAAATCAATGGAGTTAGCCGCCGCCAGGGTTGCCGCGTGGTTACCAGCTTGTAAGTTATAGCGCACCTGGTACGCCTTGATAGTATTGGCTAGATCGAAGGTTGCACCTAATACTTTCGTGTTGAAATCGGCGGAGGGAGGCGTGGCGGTAATAAGTTGCTGAGCTTCATCTAGTAAGCGAATGGCTTCAGCTAATACCTGCTCGCGGGGCACAAAAGTGGCCGCTGGTCCACCCTGGCGGCTGGTGGTTAGCGGCGCTTGCTCGAAGTACTGCGATAAGGAGCCCAAGGCAATGGCCCGAAACAAGTTAGCGTGAGCCAACACGGCATCGCGGGTCGCGGGGTCATTACTTAACACTGTAGGCGCACTAGCCGTCAGATCTTCAGCCATTCCGGCAACACGCAGCAGCCGCGACCAAAGGTTGGTTACGTTGGCGTTGTTGGTCGGTAAATCGGCGCCACCTGCCTCAATCTCGAGTACGTTGGTAAACGTCGCGATACCGCGAACCTCACGAGCGGTTGCGCCTGATGTCAGAATTACCGCTTCAAGAGCGCTAGTTGCATAAAACTGACGCATACCCACACTCAAGGCCAGCAGTCCATCGCGGGTAGTCAGAACTTGGGCTTCGGTGGGGTTATTGGGGTTAGGCAAATCCAGATCACAGCCTGGAGCTAGCAGCAGGAGCATTCCGCCAAGTGCCAGCGTTGCGAAGCGACTTTTATATGATTTCATGGGAGTAATGTCTAGTTGAAGAATGAGGGGCTACGTCCGACTTAGAAAGTAGCACTCAGGCCTAGCGTAACGGTGCGCGGAATCGGAACTTCCACGAAATCGAAGTTGCGTACCACGGTGCTCTGACCGGCGGCATTCACCTCAGGGTCGTAGCCGCTATAGTTAGTAAACACGAGGAGGTTGCGGCCCGTCAGGCTGGCTCTTATGTTTTGCAAACCCAGGAACTTGGGAGTGAGGGTATAAGAAACCGAAGCCTCTCGCAGCTTCACGTAAGACCCATCCTCGATGTATTCTTCAAAGATGCCAAACAATACAGCGCTGGTTCCCTTCGGCACATCGCCGCGTAGCTCGCGTTCATAACCCGCCAAGCCTCCGTAGAGGTCGCGCTCGCCCACACGCCGCGTGAAGTTGAACACATCGAAGCCCTGTACCGCGTCGAACTGCAAGCGGAAGCTCAGGTTGCCGGCCACGGTTACCTCATTGATGAGAGAAGCGAGGTAATCTGGGTTCGGGTCACCGATAATTTTGCTCAGCGCAGAGCCGCGGGGTTGGCCCTCAGGGGTGCGTTCTGGCACTCCATTTACGCCCAACTCACGTTGAGGTAAGCCAGCAGGGGTCAGCAATAAAGAGCCATCGGGGTTGCGGGCATAGTAGGTGCTATAAAATACGCCTACGGGTGCTCCGTTCACGGCTGCAACTTGTCCGAAGCCACCCGCGAAGGGCAGAATCCCGTTGCCCTCAATGCCGTTCACTTCGTTGCGGTTGCGGGTATAGGTGGCTGTTACGTTCCAGATTACTTTCTCCTTTTGTAAAGGCACGGCACGCACCAGCACCTCCACACCCTTGTTGGTCATGGTGCCTACGTTTTGCAGGCCGGTGAGAAAGCCCGTACTAGGCTCGAAAGTGCGATTGAGCAGCAGGTCATTAATTTTCTTATTGTAGTAAGTAGCTTCTACACCTAAACGACCACCCAGAAAACCCGCGTCGAAGCCCAACTCAACCTCTTCCTGCCGCTCTGGCCCCAGGCGTGGGTCGCCGAGCTGGGGCGGCCGATATACACCTAAAAGCCCCCCAATGCTCACGGGCACATAGTTGGTTTGCTTATCGTAGGCGGCAATTGCAGTTAAGTTGCCCGATTGGCCATAGGAGGAACGAAACTTGAGCGTAGGCACATAATTGGCCATTGGGCCATTTTTCCAGAAGCCTTCTTCGGAAAGCAAGTAGGAGGCGCTAGCTTTATAATAGGTCTGCCAGTTGGGGTCATCATTGAGTCTATCGTAGAAAGGCGAGGCAGCGTCAACGCGTACGGCGCCCGTCAGGTACAGGCGTTGGCCCAGCCCAAATGTTTGCTGAGCGAAATAACCCTCGATACGACGCTCAGTGCGATTTTCGGTGGCCACCGTCACGCCGTTATTGACAGTTTGCCCCCCAATACCAAGTTGCGTAGCACCGAGGGTAGTGCTTTGAACCTGATCGTATTGCCAGGTAGCTCCCACGCTGGTGGTCGATTCCAGCCACTCCGCGAAGTTGCGACGGTAACCTAAGGTCACATCGTTGTTGTACTGAAACACAGTACGATCGGCACGCCGAGCTAGACCACCGCTGAGGTCGGGTGTGGTGTTACCCGGGGGAATAAAGGCTGTACCTACTTGGGTGTATGAGTCAAGCCCAAACACGAAATCAGCGGTAAAACCCTCAAACGGTGTCAGGTTTAACTGTATATCGCCAATAAAACGAGAAGTACGCTGGCGAAAATCGAAGCGGTTTATAGCTTCCAGCGGATTGGTCCGCGTCAGGGTGCTGGGGCTAATGCTGGGATACACACCCGTGACAGGATCGGGCGCTGGGTTCACGAAGTTATTGCCGAAAATAAAGCCGGTTAGTGCACCGTATTGGGCAACCAGGCCGCCATTCGGAATTTCGCGGCTGTCGCTGAGCGTATAATTGCCCCCCACAGCCACGCTGGCCCAGTTGGTAAGGGTTTGTTGCAACCGCAAACGGCCCGTTTTCCGGTCAAAGTCAGTGGATTCTACAATGCCTTGATTCTTGAAATAAGAGCCCGAGAAAAAGTAGCGCGAAGCCTGGCTGCCGCCCGATACAGAAACGTAATTATCGGTGCCGACAGCGGTCCGAAAAATTTGATCCTGTAGGTCATAGCGCTCAACGGGAACTTGGGTGAGGTCGGAAGCAGTGGTATTGGCAAAGCGAAACGGATACCTATTGACATCCAGTGTCTTACGAATTTTTGACACGATGAAATTGCTTGACACCGTAACGGAAGGTTTACCTTCCTTGCCGCGCTTAGTAAAAATTTGAACTACACCATTGGATGCTCGTGAGCCATAAATGGCCGCTGCCGCCGCTCCTTTGATAATCTCGATGCGGTCAATGTCGGCGGGGTTGAGGTCAACGAGGCGGTTTTGGGCGTACCCTCCTAAGTCGAGCAATTCGGGCGAGTCGTTATTAATAATAACTCCATCAATAATGTAGAGCGGATCGGAGCTGCCGACCACGGTACTGGTGCCGCGCAAACGTACAGAAATGCCCCCCGCCGGATTGCCTGAGTTTTGGGAAACCTGGGCGCCGGCAACTTTACCTTGTAAGGCTTGGTCGATCTGCACGGCGGCACCCTGGGTCAGCTCGCGCGCATTCACGGTGCTGATAGCGTTGCCGAGTTGCTGCTTACTGGTGGCTACCGAGTTGCCGGTTACTACCACTTCTTTTAGGCCGACCAAGTCCTCCCGTAGGGTAGCATTTGCGGTTATTTGCGCCTCCGTACCAAGCGCGAGCGGTTGCGTCACGTTGGCGTAGCCAACTGAGCTAATAACCAATTGGAAAGTCCCCGGTCGAAGGGAAGCGCGTAACTCGTAAGCGCCATCCGCGCCCGTGGCCGTTGCCAGTACTGTGTTAGCAATACGTACAGTAGCGCCAGGCACACCGGCACCACCGTTGGCATCGGTCACACGGCCTTGAATAACGTAGGCTACATTTTGGGCCCAAGCCACTGGACTTATCAAAAGGAGCAGCAGAAGCCCCAACCACAAGCTAGGGGCGTTGCCAAGCCGCCGCGTTGCCGCTAAGCCAGGCGAGTATAAATAGGACATAGAGAAAAAGGTGAAGTGGAGGAAGAAAGTGATGAGAAGTTAATCAGAAGTAGGATAGGTTTACAATAAGTTGCTGCTTACTACATCTAGACGCGCTGCCATTCTACTTCACTGATCAGCTGAAACTTACTTCCATCAGTTGCCCTCTTACCACTTCGTTAAGGGTCCAATAAATACTTTTACCCATCTATGAATCCTAATCTGCACCACCTGTTTACTATTGCCCAGAAGCCCCAGCGCCGAATCATTGGGCTCATGTCGGGCACTTCGCTTGATGGGCTTGATGTTGCGCTGTGCCGGTTTAAGGGAAGCGGACCAGCTACCCAAGTACAAGTAGAGGAGTTTGCTACGGTACCCTACTCAGAAGACGTGAAGGCGCAGATTCGGCAAATCTTTGCCAAGGAAACTATTGCCTTTGAGCAGTTGTGCCTATTAAACCCTTGGATCGGGTTGCTACATGCTGACATGGTGCTCGAGTGCCTGCAAACCTGGAATATTGCCCCCCAGGAGGTTGATTGCATTGCCAGCCACGGCCAAACAGTGTTTCATGCCCCGCGCAGCCAGCACGGCAAGTCTAATTTTCCCAATGCTACGCTTCAAATTGGCGATGGCGACCATGTGGCCGTGCGCACCGGCATCCTAACCCTCAGCGATTTTCGGCAGAAGCACATAGCCGGCGGAGGCGAAGGCGCGCCGTTGGCTGTGTACGGCGATTATCTTCTATTTTCTAAAGCTGGGGAAGACCGCATTCTGCTCAACATGGGTGGTATCGCCAACTTCACATTTTTACCCGGTTCTCTCGACGTAAGCGCCATGTTTTCGACGGATGTTGGACCCGGCAATACGCTTCTGGATGCATTTACGCAACTTTATTTCCCCGGCCAAAGCTTCGATGCCGATGGAGCTATTGCCGCCCAGGGCCGCGTACACGAGCCTTTACTCCGCGCCCTGCTCGATCATCCGTTTTACGCCGCCGATTATCCTAAAACAACCGGTCCCGAGCTATTTAATCCAGCTTACGTGGCCAACGCCCAGCAGCGCAGCGCCACTCCCACCCTTTCGCCCGCCGATATGCTCGCCACGCTGGTACAGTTCAGCGCGAACGGCATCGTGGAGGCAATTCTGCGCTGCTTTCCCTCCGCCGATTCCCCACTGACGGTGTATGCTAGCGGAGGCGGCATGCATAATCCTGTGCTGATGCAAGCCTTGCGTCAGCAACTTCCCAACTGCCAGTTTTTAACAACTCAAGATTTAGGCATCAACCCAGACGCAAAGGAAGCCGTTTTGTTTGCGGTGTTGGCAAACGAAAGCCTGGTAGGCAGCAGTTCTCCCTTGGGGCCAAGCCGCCCGGGCATACCAGCCGTATCGATGGGGAAAATTTCGTTTGCGCAGTAGTAATAAAGCTTTTATACTTATTCGCTGGCTTCCGCACCGGCGCGGAGCTTAAGCCGGGCAAGGTACTGTTGCTGGTCATCTTCCCCAATTATTTCCAACTCATAGCCCGCTTCCTCAGCGTAGTCCTGCAGGATACTGGCTTCCACAAACAGCCAGGGAAATGGCTCACCGGCTTCGCCTTCATACAGCATAGTGTATTCTACCTCACCATAATATGGCCCGTTCAGGTCGATGAGTAGGGCGCCTTCTTCATCTTCATAGAGATAAGCGATGTCGGAGGAGGTAGCTAAAATTTGCCCCCCAGGAGCCAAAAAGCTGCGTGCATGAGTTAGAAAGCGCGCTAAGCCTTCGAGAGTACCTACTAGCCCTAAGCCATTCATTAGCATCAGAATAGTATCGTAATGCTCGCCAGGAGCCAAAGCGTCAAACATGTTGTGTTGGGCCACTTCATGCACCCCACGCTCCTGCATTACCTGCACAGCCCCCGCCGACACATCGAGTGCACGAACTGAAAAGCCGCGACTTTGTAATTCCAATGCATGCGCGCCAGCACCCGCTCCCAAATCCAACACTCGCCCTTGGCATTCGTCTAGGGCAGTGCGTTCTAATTCCGGCATTTCCCAAAGCGTGCGAAAAAAATAACTAGCTGGCAGCGGCTCATCGTCGCTTACGTTGGTGTGTACTGTAAGCGTTGCTTTTTTGTCACCGCGTAAATAAGCAGTTAATGCGCGGCCAAGTAAATCGGGAGCAGACGAGGTAGAAGTCATAAGAGGAAGATACGCGGAATCGTTGCGCCAAGATTTAAATTAGCTGAGTATTGAAAGCGAAATTAGTAGTTCAGCTACTGACAACCGCAACTAAGCAGTAGCCTCAGTTTTCAATCGATTTATTTACAAAAGTCAGTAAGCTAATTTGTTCGACTATGATTTTTGTAAAATTCAGTAACGCAACAACATTGACATTGTCCAAAAAATGCACGCTAAAATTATTTTAAGAAAAGGTATTACCAGTAGTATTTAGTACACGTAAGAACACAAGAAGCCCCGACTCTTAGATAAAGGCCGGGGCTTATAATTGCATGTGCTGCAAGGTAATTACTCAGCAGTAGCCTCTTTACGAGGCCGTCCCCGACGACCACCAGTGCTTGAAGCATTAGCTGCGCGTGGCTTACGCTCTTTGCGCTCAGGAGTGTAAGATGGATCTAATAATGCGTTGGTCTCGCTAATTAGTGCAGTCAGCTTCTCCATATTCTTACGAACCTGAGCTAACACCATTTCATTGTCTTCGGCGCCCTGGAGAAGTTGCTGTAGTTTGTTTAAATCTGCTGTGGCCATTTTAAGGAGGATTTGAAAAGAAAGAATAATTTTAATTTGTGGAGCAAAGAAAACATTAATTATCACACCATCAAAAAATAAAAGCACAACCGCTTTTATTTTCTTACGTGTCATTAGAAAGTTAGGATATCTTATTTTTGAGAAAACAATGTCTAGAAATAGGCAGTTACTTCCTTTTAAGCTAAGATCATTACCTAGTAGTGATAAAATATTTACAGCAGATTAAATTTTTAGACACTATATGCATCCATTATATAAACAATATCGTCCTTTTATTCTGGTCATTTGACTGCATCCTTCCGCAGGGTATTTGCGTTGGACAAAGCGTACCACACCTTTTTCTTGTTATGGCCAGCAACCTTGATTACCTGAATCCAGCACTTATTCCGCTCGAAGAGAAAGTAAAAGCTTACCTGGAGGCTGAGGAGGAACTGGAGAAGGCTCAGATTGAAGCTCGCTCCTTAGCAACCACAAATTTACCCCCCACCGACGGCACCTTCGAACAACGCCCTCCCACCGGCAGCTTCGATCAGCATATGGATGAGGTTCAGCAGCGCCTCGACAATATGGAAGCTGACCTCGACCTGCTCCGCCGCGAAATAATTAAGATGCTACCCGTGCACAACGAATTTGTAAAAGTTAACCTCGGCTATGGGCCTAGTCGGGTAGGTGCGTTCGCTGAACCTGGTCAGCACGGCGCTGAGCCTGTATACAAGTTGAGAATCGTGCATTGATAATATTGAGCTGAATATCATCCCAAAAAAGCCCCCCAGATACTCTCTGGGGGGCTTTTTCGTGTCTTAGGGCACATTGATTCCAGTTACTGTAAGCACAAAAAAAAGGCCCCGCTTAGCGAGGCCCCTTTCCACAACCAAAACACCTAAAAAAACTATTCTTTCGGGTGTGTTTAAAGCAAGGATCGGGCCAGAAAAGGAATGTTATTCCCCTTATTTCAGTCACTTCATGAAAATATTGTGAAAGAGATTTTAAATTGAATTATTAAATCAATCATAATCTGCAGGGTAAATATTATAGGTATAAACTTCTTTAGAATCCTTTATATCATCCTATGACCACCTTATTAACATGGAAAAACATCCATCATTTCTTTAGTAGAATGCAATTTAAGGGTGTATTTAGGAACTTTATTTGCTCTAATATAAAATCAATTCCACTATTCTTTATTGTTCATGAAAACAATTCTTACCCCCCTTATCAAAAGGTCGGATACTGTTCGAAAGCTTTTGCGAATAGCGGGTGCATCGCTATTTATGTTGTCGCTTGGCCAGAAAGCGCGAGCGCAAGACTTTCCGCGTCGCGAAAGCTTTTCGTCAAGCACAACCACTGGCTTCACCTTAGGTGGCAATCCTAAGGCGGCGACCCTTACTAGCACTACGGGAACCAATGGCTACTTACGCCTGACGACTGATGAGCTATTTCAGTCTGGTTTCGCAGTTGACAAGACTTCCTTTCCTGCACCACAGGGCTTTAGTATCTCGTTTGAGTTTTTCTCCTATGGAGCCTCCAATCCCGGAGCCGACGGATTCAGCGTGTTTTTAGTAGATGCCGCCGGTACTGATCCTACTATATCGGGTCAATTTCGTATAGGCGCATTTGGTGGTTCTTTAGGGTACGCGCAGCGGAAAATTACTGCTAACGGGACTACTACCGTAACAAATGGAGTATCTAAAGGATATATCGGCATTGGCATCGACGCATACGGTAACTATTCTAACCCAAATGACGGCACAAGTGCTAACAGTGAGGGCCGTGAGGGAGGTCCAGGGTTCCGGCCCCAGGCGGTATCTATTCGGGGAGCCGGTGACGGTGCCAATGGCTACGCCTATCTGACTGGCACCAATACGCTACCCTTTACCCTTGATGTTGAATCGGTACGCGCCCAACGCTTCGCCGCTAATGCAACCACGGTTAATCCGGATTATCGCCGCGCTTATATTGATGTGCAGCCTACTACTGGACTCAGCGGAACGACAATATATTTAATTACCGTGCGCATTCAGCATGGGGCTGTCGTTACAACGGTCATTAACCGTTTCCCAGTTAATACCCCCCCCGCTCGGCTGCGCTTGGGCTTTGCCGCTGCGACCGGGGGCTTTAGCAACATACACGAGATTCGTAATCTGGAGATTGTGCAGGCTCCTTTTGCTTTGGATGACCTAGCCGGTACGCCATACAACAAACCGGTTTCGCTTAATATTCTAGCTAACGACGTGCCTTCAGGTAGTGATATCGAGCCATCCACGGTCGATCTAGACCCTAATACTGCTGGTCGCCAAACTACTTTTTCTGTTCCAAACCAGGGGGAATTTTCGGTCGATAATGCGGGCAATGTAACATTTACCCCTAGTGGTACTTTTGCCGGCGTCGTCACAATTCCTTACACTGTAGCCGACAACATTTCGCTTGACCCCAGTGTGCGGAACACCTCGAACCCAGCCAATATTACGATAGTGGTAACAGGCGCCGATATTGCCACTAGCATAAGTGGACCTACCTCAACTAACCCTGGCTCACGAATAACCTATACCGTAAATACGACCAATATAGGTACAGAGACTGCTGTTAATGTAACTCCTACACTGCAACTAACTCCTAACCTTGTTGCCGGCAACGTTACTTTCCCTAACAACAACGGCACGTACGATGCCGGTACGGGTCTCGTTACGTTTAATCAAAGTACGCTCGCCAAGGATGGTTCTGTAGCTAACACAGTTGAGGTGCTAGTACCCAGCAGCGGTATTTCTTCGATCAGTGGGCTGGCTAGTTACCAGTATCCATCAGTAGCTACAAATATACCTGATCCAGTATCGGCCAATAATACCGCTACCATTGTTACTACAATTAGAGGAGAGGCTAATATTGCTACTGCTTGCGCTACTCCGGGCAAGGACGGACCGATTACGCTTACTAGTTCCTCCACTGCTATTACTTCAACCAGTACATCTGCCCCCAATACTTATTTTCCAGGTGTGTCTGTGGGTACTGCAAATGGGGTGTCCACTGTCTTGATAGGGACTGCTCGCACAGGCGCTAATGCTGGTGCTGCTCCCTTGGCTGTAGGCGATCTTATAATGATAATTCAAATGCAAGGCGCAGTGATTAATACAACTGCTGCTGATGCAAGTTATGGTACTGTTACTAGCGCTACAGCTGGGCAGTATGAATATGCAACAGTAACGAGTCTAAACGGCTCCACTATTACGCTTAATAAGTTCTTAGCAAACCCTAGTGGTTACATAAATAACGCGACTAATAAGTTTCAAGTCGTACGGGTACCTCAATATTCTTCTGTTACCGTTACGAGTAATGTATCTGGAGCAGCTTGGAATGGCGCGACAGGTGGCGTTCTTGCATTAGATGTAGCTGGTAGAACCACATTCAATGGCGGCGGCCTGAATATGACTGCTAGAGGCTTTCGTGGTGGAGGCGGTGTAAGATACACTGGGTTAGCTTCTAACAACCAGAGTGTTTATGCTACCGAAGCTGCAAACCAAAACGGGGCTGGTGCCCACGGATCTAAAGGTGAAGGAATAGCAGGCACTCCACGTTACATCTATAATGGCACAGCTGTGGAAGATCGTACGGCAGCGGCTGATGGTTATGCAACAGGCAGTAATAATCGCGGCGCGGCGGCTAACGCTGGCGGTGGCGCTCAGGATTTTACCCCTACTCCAGCTACAACCGGAAACAGCGGCAATGCTGGCGGCGGCGGCGGTGCCAATACTAGCACTGGGGGCCGCGGTGGCTTTGGTGAGGGATCTAGCAGTAGCGGAAACCAAGCAGTAGGTGGCTATCAATTTGCTAGCTCAACTACTAAAATCATTATGGGTGGCGGCGGCGGGGCCGGTTCTACCAATGGCAATAACTCCCTAAATAGCAGCGGCGGTATTGGCGGTGGCATCATCATTCTACGTACAGGCTCAGTATCAGGAACGGCTATAGTACAAGCCGATGGTGGTGACGCTCCTACAGCTAATACAGCTACTGCTAACCAAAACCAAGGCGGCGGCGGTGGCGGGGCCGGTGGCACCATAATTTTATTTGTGACTCCTGGCAATAGCCTCACTGGCATCACAGCTTTAGCAACAGGTGGAGCAGGAGGTGATATTAATAAAGTCAATGGTGGTACTGCGTACGGTCCTGGCGGCGGCGGCGGCGGCGGCGTAGTTTATGCTAACAACACACTAGCAGGTGCTTCTTCTGTTGTTGGTGGGGTAAGTGGAACAACAAATAATGGTAACGGTAATAGTAGAACCAATTTTGGCGCCGCTGCTGGAAATATTGGTACTGCTTTATCATCTACAGTTCCCTCCACAACAAATACAATTGGTGGTGCTGGCTCCTGCTTGCCTACACTGGCGGCTAGTTTGTCTACCTCAACTCCCAATGTCACGCGCAATGGTAATGCGGTAAATCCTGCTACATATGTACTTGTTGTATCAAACACGGGTGGGGCAGCAACAGGTGTAAGCATAGAGACCGCGCTAACCGCTAACCTCTTTCAATATGATAATACGGTAGCTCCCACGGTGATCCTAACGCTAGCTGATGGCACCTCTTCGCCCTATACAGATTACACTGGCCCAACTAGTAGCACAACCACACCAACATTCAGTGGTATGACAATTCCAGCTGGCTCTACACTTAGAATTTCTTTTAGGGCTACCATTGCCAGCACTGCGCTCAATAACACGGCTTATCAAGCTTCTACAACTGTTCGCTTCCTGGATCCTACCCGCACTACGCTGACGGGCAACGTGTCACCCACAAACACCTTCGCCGGCGGAGGCACGGTACCTGGCAGTAACTATGCAGCTGCCAGCAGCACGGCTGAAGACGTTACTATTGTGCGGCCGCTGCCAGTAGAGTTGAAAGATTTTAAAGCCACCGCCGTACGTCAAGATGCTCAGCTTAGCTGGGTTACGGCTTCGGAGCTCAACAATGACCGCTTCGTAGTTGAGCGCTCACTCGATGGCTTAACTTTCAGCGCTATCGGAACGGTACAGGGTAAAGGCACCAGCACACAGCAGTCAAAATACAGCTTCACCGATGCTGGCGCTGCTCGTTTTGGTGCTCTGATTTACTACCGCCTAAAGCAATTGGACTTCGATGGAACAGTAACATTCAGCCCAGTGCGGACAGTAAAATTCGTTGATGTTATCAAAGTGGATGTGTCGGTATACCCTAATCCTAGCCAGAACGGTGCTACTCTCGACCTGACAGGCCTACCCGCCGGCGACTATCAGGTACAGTTGCTCGACCTGACGGGCCGCAGCTTGCAGCAGTTCACCCTAGCCGGTCAGCGGGAGCACGCGCTGCCAGTACAGGCCCTGCCTCATGGGTCTTACATTGTGCGAGTGCGTGGTGCGGCTGTGAGCGTAGCCTTGCCGCTGGTACGCAACTAGTTTTCTCATAAATAACTGAGGCTATTAAAAAGCTCCCCAAATCCTTGGGGGGCTTTTTTTGTGCAGCAATGTTTTCCTTCTACCTCAGGCATTTCATTTCGAGCTTGGCAATCAGCTTCTTATCTGAAGCCAATAAATACCATTCGGCATTTACCATTTCTATTTCCTCAAGACGGTGTAACTTCATTGCTGGGGGCATTTTTTACTCCTATCTCACTCCATTACCCTTCACTCCTATTACTATGGAAGCTCCACGCGAAGAGTTTATGCGCGAAGCCATTCGCTTGTCAATTGAAAAAATGCAGGCTGGTCACGGCGGTCCTTTCGGAGCCGTCATTGTGAAAGATGGCCAGATAATAGCGCGTGGCTTCAACCAAGTTACCAGCACCAACGACCCCACCTGCCACGCAGAAGTAGACGCCATACGCAAAGCTTGCGCGGCCCTTGGTACTTTTCAGCTCCAAGATTGTGACTTGTACACCAGCTGCGAGCCGTGCCCGATGTGCCTGGGGGCAATTTATTGGTCCCGGCCGCGGCGCGTATTCTACGGCAACACTAAGCAGGACGCTGCCAGTGTGGGCTTTGATGACCAGTTCATTTACAACGAAATTGAAAAGCCGCTGAGTGAGAGGCAAATTCCGATGCAGGAATTTCTGGGGGATGAAGCTAAAGAAGGATTTAAAGCCTGGACAGCACACGAAGCACGCACTGAATATTAAGGCGTAAAAAAAGCCCCGCAGAACTTTTCTGGGGGGCTTTTTTTACGATACTAATGTCGTCTATTTCATGCCGCCGCGCATGCCCATCATTTTGGCCATTTGCTGCATGCCGCCTTTGGTGCTGCTCATTTTGTTCATGGAGCGCATCACCTTGCGCATGTCCTCGAACTGCTTCATCAGGTTGTTTACTTGCTGAATGTCAGTACCGCTGCCTTTGGCGAGGCGGCGACGGCGCGAGCCGTTCAGCAACTCAGGTTGGGCCCGCTCCTTAGGCGTCATGCTTTTGATAATAGACTCGATGGGCTTAAAGGCGTCATCGTCGATGTCTACGTCTTTGATGGCTTTGCTCATGCCCGGAATCATGCCCACCAAGTCCTTCAGGTTACCCATCTTCTTGATTTGCTCTAGCTGGGAGAGGAAGTCATCGAAGTTGAACTGGTTTTTGCGAATCTTCTGGTTAATGCGCTTGGCTTCGTCCTCGTCGAACTGCTGCTGGGCGCGCTCTACCAGCGAAATCACGTCGCCCATGCCTAGGATACGCTGGGCCATCCGGTCGGGATAGAACATGTCCAGCGCCTCCATCTTCTCCCCTGTCGAGATGAATTTGATGGGTTTCTCGACGACGGCCCGGATAGAAAGTGCGGCACCACCGCGCGAGTCGCCGTCGAGCTTGGTGAGTACCACGCCGTCGAAGTTTAGGCGGTCGTTGAAGGTTTTGGCCGTGTTCACAGCATCTTGGCCCGTCATGGAGTCAACCACAAACAAGGTTTCGGACGGGTTAATAGCCTTTTTGACCTGCTCGATTTCGCGCATCATCTGCTCATCCACAGCCAGGCGGCCGGCGGTGTCGATGATGACTACTTTCTTATTGTTTTTCTTGGCGTAAGCAATGCCATTCTGCGAAATCTCGACCGGATTCTTGTTATCCGGCTCCGAGTACACTTCCACACCTACTTGCTCGCCCAGCACTTTCAGCTGGTCGATAGCAGCGGGGCGGTACACGTCGCAGGCAACGAGCAGGACGGTGCGGTTTTGCTTTTTAATGAACGTGGCGAGCTTACCAGCAAAGGTTGTTTTGCCCGAACCTTGCAGGCCCGAGAGCAGAATCACGGCGGGGTCGCCTTTGAGCACTACGTCTTCCTTTTCGCCGCCCATGAGCAAGGTTAACTCATCGTAGACGATTTTGGTCATGAGCTGGCCCGGCGAAACCGACGTGAGCACGTCGCGGCCCATTGCCTCGTCCTTGATCTTATCGGTGACTTCTTTGGCCACCTTATAGTTCACGTCGGCATCGACCAGCGCCCGGCGGATTTCCTTGATGGTGGCCGCGACGTTGATTTCAGTGATGCTACCCTGACCTTTCAGGGTTTTGAAAGCCCGGTCGAGCTTGGTAGAGAGATTATCGAACATCGGTTGATGTGGTAATTAAGGAGGTGCGACTGTGCTGGCCTTGCTTGCCAGGAGGCTGCAAGCAGCACAACAGGTAATGGTGGAAGGTTCGCTTCCCCAAAATTAACCCAAAAAACCCTGAAAGCCCACGGCTGTGTACCTTCGTGTATCAAACCTGCCTTAAAAATGTTCCCCAAGCCTCTGCGTCTGCTTGTCATTACCTATTACTGGCCACCTTCGGGCGGCGCAGGCGTACAGCGGAGCTTGAAATTTGTGAAGCATCTGCCCGCGTATGGGGTTGAGCCGACGGTGATTACCGTGGACGCCTCGCAGGCAGCATATCCGGTGCTCGATGAGTCGTTGGCAGCGGAAGTACCCGTTAGCGTGCGCGTGCTTCGGACAAACACGAGTGAGCCGTTTGATTCTTATAAAAAGCTCACCGGCCGCAAACAGATTCCGCATGGCGGCTTTGCTAACGAAAGCAAAAGCAGCTTTCAGCAACGGCTTTTCAAATTTGTGCGGGGCAATATATTTATTCCTGATCCGCGCCGGGGCTGGAATCAGCATGTGCTGCGTCAGTGCGCCGAGTTAATGGCCCAGGGTCAAACCTTCGACGCGGTGCTGACCAGCAGTCCGCCCCACTCTACGCAGCTTATTGGTCTGGAGCTAAAAAAACGTTACGGCCTGCGCTGGATAGCCGATATGCGCGATCCTTGGACGGATATCTATTATTATAAGGAGTTAAATCACACCCCGCCCGCCCGCTGGCTCGACGCTTGGTACGAGCGCCAAGTGCTGGAGCAAGCCGACGAGGTACTAGTGACCAGCCCCGATACTAAGCGCTTGTTTTTGGGCAAATCGCCGCGCCTGGCAGCTAGCAAGTTTCACGTGCTGCCTAACGGCTACGACGAGAGCGATTTTCGGGAGCCCACCGCTCCACCCACTGACTGCCTGCTCATCACACACACGGGTACCATCTCCGAAACCTACCACATCGAGCTGTTTTTGGCGGCGTGCGCTACTTGCACCACGCGCCACCCCGATGTGCCGCTCAAGCTGCGCTTCGTGGGCACCGTGTCGGCGGGTGTGCAGGAGCAAATTCGGGAAGTCGGATTGGGCAAGCACACGGAATTTGTACCCTTTGTGCCGCACGACGAGTCGGTGAGCTACTTGTTGCGCTCTACAGCCCTGCTCATGGCCATTCCAGATGTGGCGCACAATTTCGGTATTCTGCCAGGCAAAGTTTTTGAGTACTTGGCTGCTAATAAGCCCATTATCTGTATTGGCCCCGTCGGCTCCGATGCAGATAACCTGCTGGAAGAGTGCGGGGCCGGCCGGGCCCTCCCCTACGACACGTACAGCGGCATGCTCGATCATCTGGACAGCCTGTTTGCGGCTTGGCGCGTGAATTCTAATCTTGATTTGCCGGCCATCAACCATGCGCAATACTCCCGGCGGGCGCTTACGCAGCGGCTGGCTGGTCTGATTAAATAAGGCTACTTCTGCAGTTTCTCCCAGGCATTGCGCAGCTTACTAGGCAAGCGGCTGGCTACCTGAGCCCGCAAATCGCTCCAGGTGGAGCGTGGCAGTTGGCGGCCGTGCCAGGCGCCGATAGCCTCGGCTAGGCGCTGGGCGAGCGTGCGATAGTGGGCTCTCTGGTAGTGACGAAGGTTGTTGGTAACGTCGGCCGGCGTGCACACAAAATCGCGCACGTCGATGAGATAACAATTCTCGGCGGTGGCCACGAATTCGGCCAGGGCCTGATTCATCTGGGCGTGGCGCTGGGCAGCGCCAATTTCAGCAGAGCCGGGCACGTCTATTTCGGCGCCGTTAAGAAAGAAAATGGGAATAGTAGTCGGCAATTGACTTCGTAGCCAGCGCAAATTAGCTTGGAAATCAGCAGGCGGAATTTGCCCCCCAAACTCAAATTCAGTCCCGAATCGACGCAGAAATGCTTCATCCATTCCGCGAAAGCGGCGCTGCGCATATTTGCTAGCCAGCGCTGCGGGGTCTGCGGCCACAATATTCTGGTAGCCCCCGAAGGGAATAGCGATACCCGTGGCTTTCTCGCGGTAAAGCTCCTGGGTATAGTCCATAAGCGGGCTGTAAACCAGGGCATCAAACTTCGCCGCCCACAGGCTAGTGACAAAGGCTTCTTCGCCCAGAAATGGCAGCGCACGAGCTAGACGTTGATGCTCACTGGGGGGCAATTCGCGACCCAAACGCAGCAGCGCCGTGTGCTCCACATGAACCGGAATCTGCTGCTCATTCACGTAGTTAAATTCCTCTTTTACCTCGATTGCAAAAGCCTGCAGGAAAGGCGTCAGTTGGCCTAAATCGCAGCCACCTTTCAGCAATACACGCAACTGGGAGGAATTTTTGGCTTGAATTTGCCCCCCAAGACAATTTTTTTCAAACTGGTGATTAGCGCCGGGTGCTGAAGCCACAATTGCTGCTTCTGCTGCTTCCGTTTCTATAGTTATCCAATCGGGTTTCTCCGTAGCATTCAGCACGGTGGCTACTTCGCCCTGTACTTCCAAAGCAGGAAAACCTAGCCAGGCATACGTGAATTGCTCGACGCCCAAATGCAGGATACGGCAGGAGAAAACGAGCTGCTCCAGCCGATTTTCTAGCCTATGCAGGCAGTACACGCCCACGAGGCCATAATCACCAAACCGGTCGCGCACCCGCACGGTACCCCAGCGCAGGGCAGGATCGGCAAAACTGGCTTCCAGCTCCTCTTTTGCCACGCGCTGCTTGGTGAAGTTTAGCTGATTGGAGCGGTTAATTAGCTCCTCGATGCGAGTGAGGTCGGGCAGCACGTGCTCAACTCCCTCACGGAACTCAATGCGCACCTGCGAATCCCGCAGAAAAGCCAGGTTATCCTGGTAGGCAGAACGGGCCTGTTGCTGGCGTTCGAGCAGCTTGTACTGCTCCAAGCGGGTCAGGCCGGGGTCGGGTTTGCCGCTGGTGAGCAGTTGGGGGGCAAATTTCGGTAGTTCAGTAGGGTCGGCTACTTGCAGTTGAGGATTATAGAACTGCGCCTCGGCCCGATTGATGGGGTTATCATCCAGAAACAAAGCATTTGGCGCACGGAGCTGCATTTGGCTCAGCAACTCTTTAATAATTGGTCCTTTAGGCTGCCAGCTTATCTGCGGAAACACAAATAGGTCGCGTATTCCTAGCTCAGTGAGTTTGGCCTCGGCCGCCGCGAAGTCATTTTTGGAAACAATGGTGTGCACAATGCCGCGAGCCGCCGTAGCCCGCACGAGCTCTAAATTATCGGCCACGGCTTCTATAGCGCCCTCGGAGAGCGTGCCGCGCCAAAAAGTATCATCTAGGTCCCAGATAATAAGCTTGATGGGTTCAGGCATAAAGAGAGGCTGTAGTATGTAAATATGGTTAAGCCGAGCACAGCGAAGCAGCTCGCCTGCTGATGCGGAATTAGTAATCAGACACTGCCACACGAGTTGCTTCTTTGTGCTCTGCCTAACCAATCACCAACAACAGAGCAAAAGTACGCAACCCCGGCGCGGAATGCCTACTTTTGCCCCCCAGCGCTTTTTCCGGGTCGCTGGTTTCCTTTTGTCTTTCTATGGCACTCGATTTAAACAATAAATCCATTCTGGTTACCGGCGGTACCGGCTCCTTCGGCAAGCAATTCGTGCGCACGGTATTCGAGAAATATCCGCAGGTGAAGCGCCTGGTGATTTACTCCCGCGACGAGCTGAAGCAGTACGAAATGTCGCAGACATTTTCGCACGCCAATTATCCAGCTATTCGCTATTTCATTGGAGATGTGCGCGATGGCGAGCGGCTCAAGCGGGCCTGCGAAGGCATCGACGTCATTGTGCACGCCGCCGCCCTCAAGCAGGTGCCCGCCGCCGAGTACAACCCGATGGAGTGCATTAAAACCAACATCTTTGGGGCCGAGAACGTCATTAATGCTGCCCTCGACTGTGGCGTAAAGGAAGTGGTTGCCCTGAGCACTGATAAAGCCGCTGCGCCCATCAATTTGTATGGCGCCACCAAGCTTTGCTCGGATAAGCTATTTGTGGCCGCCAACAACATGAAAGGCAAGCGTGATCTGCGCTTCTCCGTGGTGCGCTACGGCAACGTAATCGGCTCGAGGGGCTCCGTGGTGCCGTTTTTTCTGCAGCAGCGTCAAACCGGGATATTGCCCATCACCCACCCCGATATGACTCGCTTCAACATCTCTTTGGAGGAAGGCGTGGATTTGGTGCTGTACGCACTAGAAAACTCTTGGGGCGGCGAGATTTTCGTACCTAAAATCCCGAGCTATAAAATAACGGAGGTTGCCGAAGCCATTGGTCCCGACTGCAAGCACGAAATCGTGGGCATTCGTCCCGGTGAGAAGCTGCACGAGGCAATGATTACCGAAACCGACGCCTTGAGTACGGTGGAACTGGATCGGTACTACGTCATTCTACCTTACACGCCGCAGTGGGATGTCGAGGAGTTTATCCGTCGTTTCAACGGCCGCCGCGTGCCGGACGGCTTTTATTATGACTCTGCTAACAACGACCATTGGCTGAATGCCGAGCAGATTCGGGAGGAAATTCGCTTGCACGTAGACCCAGAATTTTCAGTTTAACCTACTCTCCATGCTCAACTAAAAAGGCTGCTCTCTCTATAGGGTGGCCTTTTTAGTTGTGTAAATGAGCAGATAAGTTGCCGCCCGTGTTAGTAGGAACACCAAGCCCTTGCCTGCGTATCTTTACCGAACCATGACCAACGCCCCCGCTACCTTTCAGCCCACCCGCCCTATTCCCTACGGTCGCCAGCACATTACCGAAGAAGATTTACGCGCCGTAACCGATACGCTCCAGTCTGATTTTCTAACCCAGGGGCCTAAGGTGGCGGAGTTTGAGGAGAAGTTTGCCGCTTATATCGGGGCCAAATACGCGGTAGCGGTGAGCAATGGCACTGCGGCCCTGCACCTGTGCACGTTGGCGCTAGGCGTGCAGCCTGGGCAGCGCGTCATCACTACACCTATTACTTTTGCCGCTTCTGCTAACTGCGTGCTGTACGCTGGTGGCGAGGTGCACTTCGCTGATATTGATCCGGCCACTGCACTCATCGATTTGCAGCACGTGCGACGGTTATTAGAGCGTCACCCTAGGGGGCATTTTCACGGCCTGATTCCCGTGGATTTTGCGGGTCTGGCCGTAGATATGGAGGCTGCCCGCCAGTTGGCTGATGAGTTTGGGTTATGGCTGATTGAAGACGCTTGTCACGCGCCGGGGGGCTTTTTTATTGATTCTCAGGGCCAGGAGCAGCGTTGCGGCAACGGACAATATGCCGATCTGGCCATTTTTAGCTTTCACCCAGTTAAGCACATTGCCACCGGCGAGGGCGGTATGGTCACCACCAACCGTGCCGACCTCTACGAAAAGCTCCTAATGCTGCGCACCCACGGCATTACCAAGAATCCGGCGCAGCTTCAGCAAAACCCCGGGGGCTGGTACTACGAGATGCAAACACTCGGCTACAACTATCGCATGCCCGACATGCTCACCGCGTTGGGTATCAGTCAGCTGCGTCGCGCTGATGAAGGTCTTGCCCGCCGCCACCAGCTTGCCGCTCGCTACGACGCGGCTTTTGCCGAAACTGCTGCTGTGCGACCACTGGCCGGAGCCGAGGGCCACGCCTATCATCTGTATGTAATTCAGGTAGAAAACCGCAAAGGCTTGTACGACTTCCTGCGTGAGCGACAGATTTTTGCCCAAGTACATTACATTCCGGTGCATACCATGCCGTACTATCAGGAGCTTGGTTGGCAAAACGGCGACTTTCCGCAGGCGGAGGCTTATTATAATGATTGCCTAAGCTTACCAATGTTCCCGGATTTGTCGGGTGAGGAGCAACAGTTCGTGATTGACTGCGTGCGGGAGTTTGTGCGGAGTTAGCCGACTCAACCTTAAATAATAAGAGGCAACAATTCGTTGCCAGCTCGTGCGTAATAAGTTGCTACTTAATGTCCTTGCATTCTCCTAAGATCGGTATCATCTCTCAGGCTCGCATGACCAGCACGCGCCTGCCAGGCAAAGTTCTGCTGCCTGTTGGTGGAATGCCGCTACTGCAGTTTCATGTGGATCGGCTGCGGCAGAGCGACTTGCCGCTCTACTTAGCCATTACCACTAATGCTACCGATGATGCAATAGCGGAGTTTGCAGCTCAGACTCAGCTGCCTTGCACCCGCGGCGACGAACAGGATGTGTTAGGGCGCTATTACCAGTGCGCCGTTGAAAATCAGTTGGATATAATTGTGCGTGTCACCTCCGACTGTCCTTTGTTAGATGGTCAGCTCATTGCGCATAGCGTACGCAAATACGTGCAGCAAGCTGATCCGCATGTGTATTTGTCTAACGTGTTGGAGCGCACTTACCCACGCGGTTTTGACTTTGAGATTTTCTCGCGAGCGTCATTAGAAGAAGCATTTGAGCGCGCCACGCTGCCCAGCGACCGGGAGCATGTGACGCCCTACATTCACCAAAATCGCTCGGGTCGGGTTCGTTTTCAACACATTACCCGTCGACCCGATCGCAGCTCCTACCGTCTGACGGTAGATACTGCCGATGATTTTAAGCTGATGAAGACGTTGATTGAAGACTATGACGCGGCCGCGCTTTCCACCGATGAGCTTATCGACTTGCTCGACCGGCACCCAGAACTAGTAGCGTTGAACGCTCATATTGAACAAAAGAAGATCTAATGCCGACCTCACCCACATTACCCCGCCTTGTGCTCCGCGCCGACGGTAACCCGCGCATTGGGCTGGGTCATGTGATGCGTCTGCTGGCGCTGGTAGATATTCTGCGCGACCAATTTAATTCGGTGTTTGTCATTCAGGAACCGACCGAAACGCTGCGGACCCAGCTTGCCGCAGAGTGCACAGAGGTGGTCGAAATGCCCCCCCAACCCGCCGCTGGTGAGCCAGCCTGGCTAGCCCAGCACGTCCTGCGCCCCACCGATATTTTGGTGCTGGATGGCTACGGCTTCGAACTAAGCTACCAGGAAGCAGTGCGGCATTCCGTCGCTCGGTTGGTATGTTTGGATGACTTACACTCATTTCCCTTTGCCGCCGATTTAGTATTGAACCCTGCGGGGGGCATTTCAGCAGCTGAGTATGAGCTGCGCCAACCCGGCGCGCGCTTGCTGAGCGGACCAGCTTATGCACCCCTTCGGGCTGCTTTTCAATCAGCCGCCGCTACCCCGGCCTCTCCTTTCTCGGTACTGGTATGCTTAGGTGGCGCCGATCCCACGCACCAAACCCAACAAGTGGCCGCGGCCTTACTTACACTGCCGGTACAGCGAGTGCACGTAGTAGTCGGTAGTGCCTACGCCGACTGGGACAACCTCCGTCAGTGGGCTGAGCAGCATTATATCGTAACGCTGCATCGCAATTTACCCCCCAACGACTTAGCTGAGTTGATGCGCAACTGCGGCACGGCCGTTTGTTCACCTAGCACCATCAGCTACGAGTATTGCGCCGTGGGTGGCGGCTTGCTTTTCCTATTGCCCACAGCCGCCAATCAGCACGACCTGCATGAATTTTTGCGGGCGGTGGGCATGGCGTTGCCTTACACCAGCGCCGCCAATGTCCTAACTTCCCCGGAGGTGCTGCGCATTGCAGAGCAGCTACAAACGGCCCAGCATCGTCATTTCGACGGCCAGGCCCCGGCACGCTTGCGCCAGGCTTTCAAGACTTTATGCCTGCCACCCGCGCCTTTTCACCTGCGCCCAGTTACCGCCACCGATTCTGCCCAGCTTTTCTCCTGGACGAATGAGCCCACCGTTCGGCAGGCTTCATTTAATCCGCAGCCCGTATCAGCCGAGTTTCACGAGCGATGGCTAAATGCCCGTCTGGCGGATCCTTATGCCCTGCTGCTGCTGGCAGAAGAAGCCGACGGCGGCGCACCCGTGGGACTCATTCGCTTCAGCATTTCGCACGATGAGGCCACCCTGAGCTACCTGCTTGATCCAGTGTATCGGGGGCGGGGCTGGGCGGCCCTGCTGCTAACTCTGGGCACCGCACATCTGGCTCAAACCTTTCCGCAACTGCGCCGCATCATAGGGCATGTTCAACTCCGTAATGAGGCTTCTCTGCGAGCCTTCGAGCGGGCGGGCTACACGTTGTTGCCCGCCCCGCTATCTGGCGAGCCCGATTCGGTTACTTTTGCCTGGCAACTATAGCACTGGGCGGAGCGCGGACGTACGAACCGAAAAGCCGGAACTACCGCACTTGCCTGCACACCAGCTTGTTTTGGGTTCCAACTCCTCGCTTCTAACCTCTCTACCAGAATGCATATCGGCTCTCGCCCTATCGATCCTGACCAGCCACCGTTCATAATTGCCGAACTGAGCGGCAATCACAATCAATCTCTGGAGCGCGCGTTCAATATTATTGATGCTGTAGCGGCGGCGGGTGCGCATGCCATCAAGCTTCAGACCTACACCGCCGATACCATGACGCTGCCGGGGGCGTACCGCATCGACGATCCTAATTCCTTATGGTACGGGCGGGAATTGCACGAGCTGTATCAGGAGGCCTACACGCCCTGGGAGTGGCACCAGCCTTTGTTTGAGCGAGCCAAATCGCACGGCATGCTGGCTTTCAGCTCGCCTTTCGACGAAACAGCCGTGGATTTTCTGGAAACGCTGGATGTTCCAGCTTATAAGATTGCCTCGTTCGAGAACACCGATTGGCCCCTACTGAGGCGCGTGGCAGCTACGGGCAAGCCCGTCATTATGAGTACCGGTGCCAGCACTCTGGCTGAAGTGGCGGAGGCAGTAGAAGTACTTCGGGCAGCCGGTTGCCAGGAGCTGATTTTGCTAAAATGTACTAGCACCTACCCTGCTACACCCCAAAATACCAACCTGCGCACCATTCCGCATCTAGCGCAGCTTTTCCCCGATTGTCCTGTTGGCCTTTCCGACCACACAATGGGCGTAGGCGCCGCTGTGGCGGCCGTAGCCCTGGGAGCCTGCGTAATTGAAAAGCACGTAACCCTACGCCGCGCCGATGGTGGCGTTGACTCTGCTTTTTCCTTGGAACCTGAGGAGGTTGCTACCCTGGTCACCGAAACGGAGCGCGCCTGGCAGGCCCTAGGACAGATTCAATATGGTGTGCAGCGTGCCGAGGAGAAGAGCCGCCTCTACAAACGCTCGCTCTACGTAGCGCGGGATATTCAGGCAGGAGAAGTTTTTACCAAAGAAAACCTACGTGTAGTTCGTCCCGGCGACGGTTTGCCCCCACGCTACTATGATCTGTTGCTGGGGAAGCCTGCCCGGCAGAATTTGCGCGCCAGCACGCCACTTACCTGGGACGCTCTGTAACCGCGACATGCCCTATTTGGTCCAGCTCGTCGCCCGCACCCGCGACATTTTGCAACTGCGCTTCACCGACCTGTTTCTCCAACTACCGGCACAGATGCTGGGGGGCATTTCGCCCGCCAACCCGCTGAAGCGTTTGTTGAAAGTGCTGGGCTACGCGGGTGTCCGGCTAGTAGGCAACTTGCTGCGACCGGTGCACAATAAAGAAGAGTTGCGGGGGGCAATTTGGTTGTACGTAGTAAGTCAGAACAACTACGACGCCTTGCACTTCATCCGCGAAGGGCTGCCGGGCAGTATACTCGTGGCAGGGCAGAGCAAGCAGATTGGTCGGTATAACGACGTTGTAAATCGGCTTTCGCTGCGGTGCAAGCTGCTCTACTATTGGCAGTTTCCGGTGGTGCTGGCTGGCTTGTATCGCACGGAGGGCCATCGCGCCCTGCGGTTTTTCGATTTGATTTTTGCGGCTATCGGCTACTACGAAGTCTATATGCGCGCCCTGCGCCACTACCGGCCCCGTGCCATCATATTTGCCAACGACCACAACGACGACGCGCGCGCTCTACTACTCGCGGCTCGTACTTGCGGCGTGCCCACAGCTTACGTACAACATGCCAGCGTCAGCACCTATTTCCCACCCCTAAGTTTTGATTTAAGCCTGCTCGAAGGCCAAGACGCCCTAGATAAATATCGGCAGTGCGGGTCCATCCAAGGTCGGGTGGAGTTGGTAGGCATGCCTAAGGCTGATGCTTTTCTGAGCCAGCGCAACACCGAGCCCCGGGTGCGGCGGGTCGGCATTGCGACAAATCTTCTTGATGATAGTGAGACCATCCGAATTACGCTAGCTTATCTGCTTCAGGAATTTCCTACTCTGGTCTTCACCTTCCGCGCCCACCCCAGCGACACCCGCGACTTCGGTTTTCTGCGGCAGCACCCGCAACTCCAAGTTTCGCACGCACGCCAGGAAAACATATTCGAGTTCTTGCAAAAACAGGATGCCCTAATTGCGGCCGACACCTCGACACACCTGGAGGCAACACTACTCAATCTGGCGAGCATTTATTACCGCTTCGGTACCAACCTGATTACCAATGACTACTATGGCTACGTTGCGCACGGCTTAATAGAACGCGCTGATACGTTGCCTGAGTTAGCATTACTGCTGCGGCGCTATGAGATGCACAAACCTTCTACTTTGTATCAAAGGGCTGCTTATTATAACTCAACGATAGGCACTGTTGATGAAGGGAATAGCCAGAACTTAGTTTTGCGAACATTGGCATCCTGGATTAATTAAGGTTATTTCGCGGCGAATTAATTTTATTAACTTTTGAATGGAGAAATATTTACGTCCCTCTAAATTACTTAGTAAGAACAATCTCAAGATTTATTTAGCGCTTCTATTAATAGCCGTTTTTCAATGTCCTGCTGCCGCTCAGAGTTTGCCGGGGGCAGGTAATGCGCTTCAGTTCAATGGAACATCAACCTACATCAATGCTGGTGTAAACAATCGCGGGGTTAGCAGCCGCATTACCGTTGAAGCTTGGATTAAGACCCGCTCAGAAGCAATTCAGTTTGCGGCCACCAAGTATTCTAATTCCAACTTCGAGGATCGTGGGTTTCAGCTGGGAACCTCAAATGGTCGAGCAATTTTTAATGGCCGCGCTGGCAAAGGGATATATTGTGAATCAGGCTCTTCTACTACCTACGTAGCAGATGGGCGCTGGCACCATATCGCGGGTGTATGTGATGATAATGTCTGGAGGGTTTATGTAGATGGCACTTTAGAGAGTTCGACAACTTATTCTTACACCAATGGAAATCTTGCCAGTACCTACGCACTCTCCCTTGGTAGTTATTTTGTATTAAATAACTGGTATTTCGATGGTGACATCGACGAAATCCGTGTATGGCGCACAGCGCAAACCCAGGAGCAGATTCGCGCGAACATGTGCCGTAAGATTGCGCCCGTGCCAACGGATTTGGTGGCTTATTACAACTTCGATCAGACCTCAGGCCTAGTTGCCATTGATAAGGGCAGTGTACCCACAAATGGTACGCTCAGTAATTTTAACAGCAACAGTCCCTGGCATCTATCTGGTGCCGCCATTGGCGATGCCAGCACCTTCGCCTATAGTGCTGATTTGCGTACTACCCGGCTGCGGATAGCAGCAACTACTGGGGATTCAGCCATTGTCAGCAACATTACCACTCAAACGGATGGCGTCCAGCTCTATGCTGTTCATCAGGCGCCATCGGTAAAGCCTGCTGCAGGCACAAGTGCAGCCGTGTACTTTGGCGTATTCAGCCGCGGAAGCACGGGAGCTTATGATTTTCGCCTTCGCTCCGCTAGTGGCTTAAGCTGCTCTGGACTATATACGCGACCTGCGAATGATGGCACTTGGGGCCCTGTGACGACAACTTCCACCTCAACCTCACTTCTAGTCGCTCAGCAACGCTACCGTGCCGAGTACATCCAGGCTGGTACAGCGCTCATTGCCCCCGTGGTTGCTATTAGCGGCGATTCTGTTTTGTGCCAAAATGGAAATACCCAACTCACGGCTTCCGCGTCTGGGGCCCAGTCTTATCGGTGGAGCAATGGAGCTACCACGCCTACCATCAGCGTAGCGCAACCGGGTACGTATACGGTTACAGCAACTTTTGCAGCGGGTTGCACCAGCACGCGCAGTCGCCAAGTAATAGTGCGGGCTTCTGCGCCGGTTCCTGCTTTCGCTTTGGGTCCTGATACTACCGTGTGCGAGGGCACACCTTTGCTGTTGCGGGCTCCGGTCGGTAATGCGTATACCTACCTCTGGTCAGATGGCTCGACGGGCAGCACGCTGCTGGCCCGACAGGGCGGAACGTACACCGTGACGGTGCGCAGCGGATGCAACGCTCAGACGGCGAGTCGCACGCTCATCGCCAACCTTTGCGTGCCCAATATTATCACGCCCAATAAAGATGGCCGCAACGACGCATTCGTGGTTTCCTCCTACAACGTGGGGGAATGGTCGGTGGCTATCTATAATCGTTGGGGCAAGGAGATTTACAAAACCGAGCGCTACCTCAATGACTGGGGCAACAGTGCGGCACCGGGCGTATATTATTATATGCTGCGACGCAATGCCACTAACAGCACGCTTAAAGGCTGGGTGGAGGTAGTGCGTTAAGTCAGGTTATAAGAATCGGGGCATATACTTAAACCATGTATTTTCGTCCTGATGCCTCCTGTTACCCCTCCCCCTCTTGTAAACCAGTCTGTTTCGCGGGAAATGTGCTTGGCTTACGTGCTTCGGCACTTCTGGCAAGCATACGAGGCAGTGCCGGCAGTCATTATTGATTATCCCAACACTCACTCCCAACTGGAAATAGCTGACAGCGCTGATGGTTTCTTCCAAGGTCAGCACCCCTACCCGCCTGCTCCCACCTGGCGCGAGTGGCAAGGGCAGCTCATTCCGGTTTTCTTTGATACCCAGCCCGAAAAGCCGCTGCTGGAGCTACTGCCTAGCGGTCGCGCACTCATTCACGCCGATTTAATTTCGGCGGCTTTCTATTTGCTCAGTGGCTGGCAGGAGTATTTTTCGGAAGAGCGCGACCAGCACGGGCGGTTTCCCTACGCGGCCAGCGTGCAGCGCCAGTACGGCTTCGTGACGGTGCCCCTCGTGAATTACTACTTCGATATTCTGCGGGCCGCGGTAGAGCACATTACCGGCGCCAAGTTGGGCGCGCGCCGCTGGGGGGCAAATAGGGGTCGATTCGCGGCCTTCATTACGCATGATATTGATAACCTGCATGGCGCATGGAAAGCCCCAGCCAAAGCTGCGCTGCGCGGGGGCAACCTTATCCGCTTCGCACACTTGCTGGTCCGGCGCCTGCAAGACCGCGACGCCTGGAACAATCTGGAGGAAGTGCAGGCCGAAACGCAGCGCTGGGGGGCAAAATCAACGTTTTTCTTTCTTCCCGAACACCGTAAAGCCGCTAACAACACACCTAACGCTGACTACCGGGTCACTTCCATAATACCTCGAATTCGGGCTTTGGAAGCAACTGGATCTGAAATTCAACTTCACGCCAGCATTGGCACTTCCACCAATATCAACCGACTTCAGCAGGAGGCTGCTCATGGTATAAGTACGCCCACGACTGTACCTGGCATACGATTTCACTACTTACAGTGGGAGCCGCGTATCACGCCGGGCTTAGTCGATAATTTAGCATTCGAATACGATTCTACCTTAGGCTTTGCCGAGCACTTTGGCTTTCGCAATTCGTACTGCCTCCCGTTTTACCCTTTTGATTTTAGGAAAGGTAAAGCATTCGACTTCCTGGAAATTCCGCTGAACGTGATGGATGTTACCCTGCATCATCCGAAGTATCTTCAACTGGAGGCCGCCGAAATCTTGCCGGCCCTTACGCCCATGTTCCAAGAAATCGAAAGGTTTGGCGGCGTGTGCACGATGCTCTGGCACAATGAGAATTTTGCCCCCCAGAACCAAACCAACGGCCCCCGCCAATTCCAGGAACTCCTGCACTACCTTCGCGGCCGGGATGCGGCTTTTGTTAATGGCGCGGATGTCTGGAACCATCTGTCATCCTGAGGCACGAAGGACCTTATCATGGTAGAACAGGCCGTGGTTACGTCCGTCGTTCTAAACGAATAAGGTCCTTCGTGCCTCTGGATGACAGTAGGGTTTTACCAATCAACTTAAGAACTCTTGGGCATCGTTCAACGGCAGGGGCTGCGTAATACCATTATTGCCTATATCGGGCTGGGGCTGGGCTTCGTAAATACCGTGCTGGTGCTGCCCAACCTGCTGGCCGCCGACCAGATCGGGCTCACGCGGGTGCTAGTGGCGGTAGCTACTATTTATGCTCAACTCGCAGCCTTTGGGTTTGCCAGCACCGGCATCCGTTTCTTCCCTTATTTCCGCGACAAAGCCAGTGGTCACCAAGGGTTTCTGCCGATGCTGCTGGGCGTGCCGCTCCTGGGATTTGCCGTCGTGACAGTGGCTTATGTACTAAGTCGGCCTTTGCTGCTGGCACACTTCGAGAGCGACGCGGCCTTAATGAATCCCTACTATTTCTGGGGGGCAATTTTGGCGCTGTTTATCCTGCTTTACTCCTTGCAGGACGCATATTTGAAGGCCCTGTACCAGACCTCGTTTTCGTCCTTTGTGCAGGATATTTTGCTGCGCGTGCTCACGGTAGTGGCGGCGCTACTATTCTCGCTGGGGTATTTGTCCTTTCATGCTTTCGTGCTGGCTTTCATTGGCAGCTACGGCTTGGCTACGCTGCTGCTAATGCTGTATGTGATGTACCTGGGCGAGTGGCACTTACGCCCATCACGGGCGGCGCTAGGGGTAGTGCCGGTGAAGGAAGTGCTCAGTTTCAGTGGATTCGTTATTCTGTCCAGCTTGTCGGGCACTATCATTGGCTCCATTGATGCGCTGATGGTGGGCTCCAGCATTAACCTGGCCGCGACGGGCGTGTACACCACGGCTTTTTTCATCAGCACCGCCCTCACCATTCCGGCCCGCTCCCTGAATAAGATTGCGTTTCCGCTCTTGGCCGAATACTGGAAAGCCCAGGACATGCCGCGCATGGCTAATTTTTACCGCAGCACCACCCGGCTCAATACTGTAGTGGGATGCTGGCTGGCGCTGGGCATTGGTTTAAATCTGGATTTTATTTACTCCCTCATGCGGCCCGAATTTGCGGCTGGCGCTACGGCTGTACTGCTGCTGTTGGCTGGTCGCCTTTTCGATAACATTACCGGCGTCAATGGCTTGATTCTCGTCACCTCACCCCGCTACCGCTTCGATCTGTTTTTCAACATCACGCTGGCCGTGGCCACCGTGCTGCTTAACTTGTTTTTCATTCCGCTATACGGCCTGACGGGCGCGGCCCTGGCTACGCTATTGGCCATGACCAGCATCAACGTGGCACGCACCTGGTTTGTGTGGCATGCCTACGGGTTGCAGCCCTTCGATTTGCGTATTCCGCTGGTGTTGGGAATAGCAGGCGTGGCGGGGGTGGCTGCCTGGCTGCTACCCTCGATACACTCCGTATTCATTACCATGCTGCTGCGCTCGGCAGTGCTTACAGGTATCTATGGGGGGCTTTTATTGCTGACACGGGCCGTGCCCGAGCTTCAGGATATTATTCAAAAAGCCTGGAAAAAGGTGAGGCGCACCTAATTAAAAGGCCCTTTCCGACCAAGGTCAGGCAGGGCCTTTTTGCACAGCGATATCACCTAAGCGGGTTGCTTGGCGGCTTCTTGAGCTAACCGCAATTTGCTGCGCTTCTTGCCATAGGCATAGTAAATCACGAGTCCAGCTGCCAACCAGATGATGAGGCGCAACCAGGTATCCCAGGGCAGCGAAACCATCATCAGCAGGCAAGTTAGGATGCCCAGGATAGGAACGAGTGGCACCCAAGGCGTGCGGAACGCACGCGGGGCGTCGGGTTGCTGCTTGCGCATGATGAGTACACCGAGGCAGACCATCACGAAGGCCAGCAGTGTACCAATGCTAGTCATTTCGCCTACTACTTGAATAGGCACCAAGCCAGCAAAGGCACTAATTAAGGCTGCCAGCAAGACGTTCGACTTATAAGGTGTTTGGAAACGAGGATGGATTTCGGAGAAGATTTTGGGCAACAAACCATCACGCGACATGGAGAAGAACACCCGCGACTGACCCAGCAAATCCACTAGAATAACGGACGTGTAGCCCACCAGAATAGCAATGATAATGGCTTGGCTGAGCCAGGCATACGGCGTTTTCTCGATAGCAATGGCAACGGGCGCGGCGCTGTTCTTGAACTCAGTATAATTGGCTAAGCCCGTCATGACATGCCCAAACAGTACGAACAGGATGGTGCACACCACCAGCGAGCCGATAATGCCAATAGGCATGTCGCGCTGGGGCTTTTTGGCTTCCTGGGCCATGGTGGCCACAATATCAAAGCCAATGAACACGAAGAAGATAACTCCCGCTCCGCGCAAGATTCCGCTCAATCCAAATTCTCCAAAAGTGCCCGTATTGGCCGGAATATAAGGTTGATAGTTGGCCGGATCGATGTACTGCCAGCCCAGGGCAATGAACACCAGCACCACCGACACCTTAAGAGCCACAATCGTCGCATTGACCCAGGCCGAGCCCTGCGTACCCCGAATCACGACGGCCGTAATAGCCACCACAATCAGAATAGCAGGCAAATTCACGATGCCGTGCACCACCGAGCCATCGGCTTGGGTCGCCGTTTCAAAGGGCGACATAACCAGCTGCGCGGGAATATGTAGGTCGTATTTTGATAGAAACCGCGTCAAGTACTGCGACCAGCTTATAGCCACCGCCGCGGCGCCCACCGAGTATTCGAGCACCAAATCCCAGCCGATAATCCATGCAAATAGCTCGCCCAGCGTGGCATAGGAATACGTGTACGCCGAGCCCGCTACCGGCACCATGGAGGCAAACTCGGCGTAGCACAGGGCTGAGAACGCGCACCCGACGGCTGCCACCAGAAAAGAAAGTGTAACGGCTGGCCCGGTGTGGTTGGCGGCCGCAATACCGGTGAGGGAAAACAGGCCCGCTCCGATAATTACCCCAACACCGATAGCAACCAGGTTGAAGGCACTCAGGCTGCGTTTAAGCGTGTGGGAGCCAGTTTCGGCCGCTTCTGCGCGCAGCAACTCCAATGATTTTTTGAGCATAATGGGTAGCACGAAGCCCTGCCTCGTGACGAATAAATGAAGGGGAAATAGTGAGTTGTGCCCAAGCCAGAGGAAGGTCAGGCCGCCAGCAACTAGCTAGCGTGTTAGCATTGAGCCAGCAGACAAGCTGACCGCCTTCGAAACAAATACAAGCGGAACGAAGGCAGGCAAAAAAGCCCTCCAGCGGCTCGTATTAGCTACTAAAGCTTGGCAACACCAGAAAAACGAGGAAAGTATTGGCTGCTCAACAACAGCAACAACCCATGTCCAAACAAACGGCCGCGGCGCCGCTTAGGCGTGGCGGAGTGGCGGAGGAAAACGAGGCGGGTCGGATGTGAACGTTCACGGCAATCTGTTTTTATATGGCCAGCAATACTTTGCGCTAACCTCGGTTGGCACCGTTCCAGCAAAGCTGGGGGTTGCCGGCGTTTCGTCGAGCCTTTCTCTCCACGCCTCTGTATAAAAACAATCCTTTGATCAGAAAGAATTGGGGTCGCAAAGGTAGGCCTCGACTAAGCGTACTTGCAAATACCACTAATCTTTCTCTGCTGTTGCGTGGCCTACCTAGCGCTGGGGGGCAAAATAGTGCCTGCTGCCCCTAACTGACGCATGCGGTAGCAATTCATGGCCGTTTCACCGAGTTGCTCGATGAGGCGGTAGTTAGCTACTGCGCCCACCGCCGCCCCAATTACGGGTACCAGCTGGGCCAGCTTCGCCAGGTCAATGTAGTCGCGGTACTCCTGCTGGAAGGTACGCCAGTCGAACTCGTTTACATCGGTGGGCAGAGTGTGGCGGTAGGTGTCCCACTCGGCAATTCGGCGGTATACATCATTGCGGGTGTGCTGACTGGAAAACGCCAGCTGGAAGATGTGGAGCAAATACAAACGCTCGGTGTAGTCGCGCACGTCGTGGCCATAGAGGGCGGCAACGTCGAAAAGGAGCTTTAGCTTAAGGCCCAGCAGCAACGGAAAATCGGCCAGCCCTAGTAAAAAGCCCCCCGCGCCCGTTACAGCGCCTTCGGCCGAAGCTGTGTTGCGGTAGTAGCGAATGCGGGTGCGCACGGCCGTTTCTCGCTCTGCCCACGGCGCCTTCAGCAGTGGCTGGCGCGTGGTGTGCATCGACCCAAACAACACCCCGCGCACCATTTGCCGAATGGCCGTGGTAATAGCCTCATGCACGCGCTCGGGCAGCAGCGCATTAAGCCGAATCTGTACTCGCCGCGTGAAGCGGTTCATCAGCGACGGCGACTTCTGCATTCGCTGTTGCCAGGCGCGGAGTTCAGTGAGGGCTTGTTGGTCGGGGGAGTTCATGCGGATAGTTACGTAAAACAGATAAGTAGTTTTTATCTGCACTTCCCCACGTCATTTCAAGCTATAAATGTGCTCAATAATCTCCACCACTTTTACTCCTTGCTGCGCGTTCGTTTCAGCTGAGCCACCATTTCTAACTGCTTCCACCACCTCCTCAATTACTTGCACATGATTGGCGGCGCTGCCTTGATAGAAGCCGTAGTGGTTCGCGGGATTGGTGGGCAGTAGCGGCGGGCACTCGTAGTCGCGGATGTGGCAGTGCTCCACTTTGTCCATGTACTGCCCGCCGATGCGCAAGCTACCGTGCTCGCCGATAACTGTGAGGCTGCTTTCCAGGTTGCGGTCCCAAACAGCGGTGCTATAGTGCAAGGTGCCGGTGCCGCCGCGCACTAAGTCGAAGGTAACGAGGCCACTGTCTTCAAACTCGGTGAGGTGCTGATGGTTGAAGTCGTGGAAGCGGGCTTGCAGGTTGGTGACGTCGCCGAAAACCCAGTAGAGCAAGTCGATAAAGTGGCTGAACTGGGTGAAGAGCGTGCCTCCGTCCTGGGCGCGGGTGCCGTGCCAGCTGCCGGGGCGGTAGTAGCGGGCGTCGCGGTTCCAGAAACAATTGATTTGCACCATGAAAATGCCCCCCAGTCGGTTCTCTTCTATCACCTGCTTCAGCCAGACGGCCGGCGGTGAGTAGCGGTTCTGCATTACGCCAAACACGAGTCGGTCAGCTTGGGCGGCCGTAGCCAGAATCTGCTTGGCATCGGTGGCGCAAAGGGCCAGCGGCTTCTCGACCAGTACATGCAGGCCGTGGCGAAGGCCGCCTATGGCCTGGGGCGCGTGCAGGTAGTTGGGCGTAGCCACCGTGAGCACATCCGCTGCGGGACCTTGGGCCAAGTATTCTTCCAGCGACGCAAAAAAAGGCACGCCGGTAAATTCGGCGGCCAACTCCGGTTCTAGCTCCTCCCGCGTATCAATTAGGGCAGTAAGTGCAGCCCCAGGTTGGCGCTGCACTAGCGCCGCGTGGCGTCGGCCGATGTGCCCTACGCCAGAAATAGCAAAGCGAACCTCAGGCTGTTTGGCCCCCAAGGGTAAAAAATTACTCATGCAAAAAACGCCCGGATAGTAGAAGTAATATAACGGAGCTGGGCCTCGCTCAGCAGTGGATGAATGGGTAACGAAAGCACCGTACGACACAACTCTTCCGCCACCGGAAACTGCCCAGCTTGGTAGCCAAGGTAAGCATAGGCCGGCTGCAAGTGAACCGGCACTGGGTAATACACTACGCTCGGCACGCCGCGCTGCTGCAAGTACTCTTGAAGCTGGTCGCGCTGGGGGGCCTTTTCCAGAGTAAGAGTGTACTGGTGAAACACATGGGTGCTTTGCGGGTCGCGGTAAGGAAGTCGCAGGCCGGAAATGCCCCCCAGGGCCGCATCATACTGGCCAGCGAGGCGCTGGCGGGCGGCGGTCCAGGTGGGTAGGTGGGGCAGCTTCACGCGGAGCAAGGCCGCTTGCAGGGTGTCAAGGCGGGAGTTCAGGCCGATGTGTTGGTGGTAGTACTTGCGGGTCTGGCCGTGGTTGGCGAGCTGGCGCAGATAGGTGGCGCGGGCAGCATCGCGAGTGAAAAGGGCGCCCCCGTCGCCGAGGGCGCCAAGGTTTTTGGCCGGGAAAAAGGACGTAGTGCCCACCTCCCCTACCGTACCAGCGGCTGCCTGGGTGCCATCAGCGAAGTGATATGTAGCGCCAATCGCTTGAGCGTTATCCTCAATCAGCGGAATGCTGTGTCGAGTCGAAATCTGTCTCAACGCTGCCAAATCAGCGCATTGACCAAACAAATGCACTGCTAGAATAGCGCCTGTGCGCGACGTGATGGTGGCTTCCACGGCCGCCGGATCGAGGCAGAACGTGGTGGGCAGCACATCGACAAACACAGGGCGCAGACCGAGCACTGCGGCGGCTTCGGCGGTGGCTACGTAGGTGAAAGCCGGTAGAATTACTTCGGCCCTGGGGGGCAAATTCAGGCTCATCAAAGCCAGCTGCAAGGCGTCGGTGCCGTTGGCGCAAGGTATCACGTGGGGGCCACCGAGCGCTATGCTCAACTCCTGGGCAAACGCAGCCACGGCTGGGCCGTTAATAAACTCGGCTTCCTGCAACACTATGCGCAGGGCATCATCGAGGGCGGGCTGAAGGGCAGCGTGCTGCGCCGCCAAATCCAGCATGCGAATGGGGGCAGGAAGCACAGAAGAGGTGAGCAACGGGTAGGCAGATAAAAGTGGGCGCTGAGCATCAAATATAGGCGGCGGGGTCCAACTCGCGGCCTACGGCAGGGCAACCCCTATCCTTGCGCTTGCGTTTAGTCAAGGTGAAGGTCAGTCTTCCACACTGATCTTATTGTTTTAGAACCAACTCCCTACTGCCATGTTCAAGAACCGATTAACCACCCACACTCTGGCCATCATGCTGCTGGCCGGCGGTGTCACGTTTACTCACACCAGCTGTTCACGTTCGGATCGGGCTGAGGTGTCACAAGAAAGTGACCAAGCTTACAATGACTTCAAGAATTTTGTAGCTGAATCGGAAACCAAGGCGCAAGCCGCTGGCAACCAGGTGGAGGCTGACTATGAGCGCGAAACGGCTCAAATGAAATCTGATTTTGATTCTAAAGTGGCGGCTGTTGATAAGTATGCCGATCAGTATGATGAGCCCCGGCGCCAGGAAATAGAACAGCTTCGCACTCGCTACACCACGGCTTACGATTCGCGCGAACAAGCGTGGCGCACCCGCACAAGCGGAACTACCACTGGAGGCAGCAATGCTACCACGGGCGTAGCTAGCAGCACGGGCACAATGAAAATGGGCAAATATTACAAGCCCACCAATCCAGCGGCTCAGCTAACGGCCGCCAACGCGCGCCAGACCTACGAGAACTTTACCAAAATGATCAAGGAGAATGAGGACCGCTACGACATCGACGACTGGCGCTACATTAACGCCGAGTGGCGGGCCCTGGACGAAGCTTACGATGCCGTAAAAGGAAACATCAGCGCCAATGATCTGGCTGCTATTCAGAAAGAAAAGCTCAAGTACGCCGCCTTTAAGTCGTATGACAAAACCGAAGCCCGCGTCGCGCAAGGATCTGATGCTATAAAAGGCGAGGCCAAGGAGATAAAGGAGGAAACCGCTGATGAACGCAGCAAAGTAGGCCAGGCCATCAGTAACACGGCCTCCGATGTAAAAGATGCTGGTAAGGACGTTGGTAAGGGCGCTGCTAAAGTCGGCAAGAAAGTAGGTAACGCCGCCAAAAACACCTACAAAGACGTGAAAGCAGAGGTAAAAAACACGGATAACGATTAAGTCGCTTCTTCACGATTAGCTAAAAAAGCCCCCAACAGCCGTTGGAGGGCTTTTTTGTTGATGGCCGGTAGCTTTAAGCACGTAGGGCTCGAAGCGCCCATAGCAGTTTAAGCATATCCAGGGCCCACAATTGAGGTGCTCCTGCTGACACCTGCTGCCTTAGCCCAGACTCGGCTTGGCTTAAGGCGACTTGGGCTACCCCCGCTACGCCATAACGGCGCAGTCGTAAAGCAGCCAGCAATAGCTTAGTATCGGCGCCCAGCCCTTCAGTGCGGTACAGCTGAACCAGATTGTGCACGGCATGTTGACTATTGAGCAAAAAGACCTCGGCAGGCTCTAGGCCGTCGTGCAGCACCGGATTATCCAGATGGTGTACGCGGATGCCCGCGGTAAGCAGGTGCCAGCCAAACTTGGTATCCTCGTGACCATACTGCCGGAGCGCGGAGTCAAGCTTCACTTGCTCAAATACTTCGGCCCGCAGCATCACATTCTTGAGTTTAAACTGGGCATGTGGCTTTTGCTGACGTACTTCAGCGCTGTATGCTTCGCGGCGGCGTCCATAGTGCCAGCGCAGATGGGTAGCCGCATCGGCGGGCGCTGAGGAGGCGTACGTGGTGCCCCCTACCAGCACGGGCACTGTTGTCTGGGTTGTGGCAGCAGCGTAGCGGGCCAAAAACCGCGTATCTGGCAAGCTCACGTTGTTATCGAGCAATAGCAGCCAAGGCATACGGGCTGTTGCCACCAAGCGGTTGCGCACGGCTGAGCGCCCAAGGTTTTGAGGCAATTCCTCGTAGCTCACTAGTGGTAGACTAGCTAATTTTCTATTAATCAGCCGATAATACTCCGAGGAACCGTCATCCAGGCAGATAAGCTCGATGGGGCCACCCCAGTCCGCTGCCTGAGCCACTAGTGCCTGCACAAGGCGCGTGATGTCGCGGTTATAAACAGGAAGTAGGATGGACAGACCTAGCATACCTTTGAGCGGGGCCTTTTACGGGCGAGTAGCCCTATGAACCGTTTATTCAGTCAGCTTAAAGGAAACCTGAGAAGAGTCAATCAATTGACCGTTTTCGCATTTCAATACCCGCTTTGGATACTGCCGAATGATTTGATAGTTGTGGGTGGCCATCAGCACGGCCGTACCCGCATTGTTGATTTCCACGAAAAGGCGCATAATGTCGGCGGCTACTTCGGGGTCGAGGTTGCCGGTAGGTTCATCAGCTAGTAGAAGCAGTGGCTCATTGAGCAAAGCCCGCGCAATAACCACTCGCTGCTGCTCTCCCCCCGAAAGTTGGTGCGGCATTTTACTGGCTGAGTTGGCTAGGCCTACGCGCATTAGTACCTCGGATAGTCGATTTTGAATGCGAGCCTTCCCACTCCAGCCGGTGGCCTTCAGCACAAAAATCAGGTTTTCGGCCACGGTACGGTCGAAGAGTAACTGGAAGTCCTGAAAGATAATGCCCAGCTTCCGGCGCAGATAAGGTACTTTGCCCCAGCCGAGCTTTTGCAGCGGAAAGCCAGCAACGGTGCCCACGCCACCACCCAGCGGCAAATCAGCATAAAGGGTTTTAAGCAAAGAGCTTTTCCCCGAACCGGTGCGGCCTACTAAGTAGGCAAACTCGCCTTTCTCGAGAGTAAACGTGATTTTTTGCAGCACCGTATTCACGTCCTGCATAATGTAGGCGTCGTGTAGCTCAACAACGGGCACGGCGGAATCTGACATAAGTAACGTAACGCGAACTAAAAAACGACGAAGCCAAGCGGCGCTTTCCTCGTTGAATTATAAGCTGGGGGGCCAATTTTATTAACCTACACGTGGCTCACCACCGCCACATAAATGGGTAGCGACATGGTCGCTAAGCTAGACTTCCAGCTTCTGCAGTTTGCCAAATTCCAGGCCTGCAATAACGCCGGCCAAGGCCGTTTCCTTGCCTTCCAGCCCGTAGCGGTGCAAATCCTTCAGAGGCCGGTCGGCACGGAAATAGGCAATTAACACGAATTCTTCGTCGCGGAGTTGAATGTAATCCGGAATCTTAGCCTTGCCTTTTACTTTGATGATGTACATATGAGAAGAGCTAGGAGCCGAGAATCAAGAGGTAAAAAAGCGAATACAGTGTCTTCACCTGCTGATTTCTGCCAGAGTTACCCGTTCACTTTCTTATGATCGGCTAGAAACTGCGCCAGCCCTTTGTCCGTGAGGGGGTGATTAAGCAAACCCGTAATTACGCTGAGCGGACAGGTCACTACATCAGCTCCTATTTCGGCGCACTGAATCAGGTGAGGCACGTGGCGCACGGAGGCAGCCAGCACCTGCGTTGGATAACCGTAGTTGCTGAAAATATCAACAATCTGCTGTACCAGCACCAAGCCATCATGGCCGATATCATCGAGTCGGCCCACGAAAGGAGATACGTAGGTAGCGCCGGCTTTGGCCGCTAGCAACGCTTGGCCTGCTGAGAAGATCAGCGTACAATTAGTCTTGATACCTTTCTCTGCGAAGTGCTTGATGGCTTTCACACCATCGCGGGTCATGGGCACTTTCACCACAATATTGGGGTGCAAGTCGGCAAACATCTCCCCCTCGCGTACCATGTCTTCGAAAGTGATACCGATCACCTCTGCCGACACGTCGCCATCCACTAGCTCGCAGATCTGCTTGTAGTGGGCCATGATATTATCCATACCCTTAATGCCTTCCTTAGCCATCAGGGAAGGATTGGTGGTTACGCCATCCAGTACGCCCAACTCTACAGCTTCCTGAATTTCGCGGAGGTTGGCGGTGTCAATGAAAAATTTCATGCGAGAGTATATTACAGAACAATGCCCCAAAGCTACCCATTTGCCAGCAAACGCGGCGTGAGGTTTCGTTGGGGCATGGGCAAAAAAAAAGCGAGCCAAAATCGCACCGCTCAACCGCCTACCCTTGCTACCTTCCGGTCCTGGGGGAGTTCAGCAGGAGCTGGTCGTTCTGACTCGCCGTTGCAAAGATAGCCTACAGATATTGCAGATTATGCTAATGGCCACGATTATTTTCTACTGCAAGCACCTAGTAGCAGATTATCAGTCAGTTCAGCCGTTAGCTTATTTATTGCTTATGATAAAAATCGCCGTATTTGCCTCCATTGCTAGGGTTTGCGGTATTCTTTGACCGCTGTTTTGGCGCGTTTCTTACGATCCTTCTCATATTTCTCTATCGGCTCCAGCCGAATAACCAGGGGCTTGGAGTTAGTAATAGGAAGCTCTAGGGCGGTATAGCCCGCGTAGCTCACGCGCAGAACGGGCGACTCCGCCATCGTGCGCAGCATGTAGCCACCTGCCGAGTTCGTAATACCAGCCTTATTTGGCTCGGTTGCTATACTTACCGTGGCACCGGCCAAGGGTTGGTCGCGCACGCCGAGGATGGTACCTGTAAGTATCGTAGGGCCAGCCGGTACAGAGGCCGAATCTGTTTCAGTCACGTGCGTGGGCACCTTTTGGCGAGGGGCAACAGTTCCTGATTGAGCCGCTGCTGTCAGAGTCGAGAGTGAACATAAGAAGCCTAGGGCTAAGTAGTTAAAATGCCTCATACGATGTATTATAGATTAAACGCAGGCTAGAAAGTTTGATGGACAAAGAAGTCAGTGAATGGTTTCGACAGTCAGTTGCACAACTCGCAGCACCCTTGACAAGCAATAGTTTATCCAAATACTTTACGCACGAACTATATATTACTCAGACACCTACTTATCAGTCTATGTGACGTGGTGATTTTTGAGTTGTCAGTCGCCTCCTTACCTTTGCCCATGCCCCAACAGATTCTGATTCTTGATTTCGGCTCCCAGTACACGCAGCTCATTGCCCGACGCATACGCGAGCTGAACGTCTACTGCGAGATTCATCCCTTCACGCACGCCCCGGCCCTCACTGAGGATATCCGGGGCGTGGTGCTTTCCGGCTCGCCCTGTTCCGTGCGCGACCCCGAAGCGCCCAACCCCGATTTGAGCCAGTACCTGGGCCACGTGCCGGTGCTGGGGGTGTGCTACGGCGCGCAGCTGCTGGCCCAGCAGGGCGGCGGCGAAGTGCTGCCCGCTACCATCCGAGAGTACGGCCGCGCCCGCCTCGATCATATCGAAAATAGCAGCCCGCTGATGCGCGAGTTAAGCCTCGATTCGCAGGTGTGGATGTCGCACGGCGACACGATTAAGGTGTTACCAGCTGGCTACGAAATTATTGCCAGCACCCGCGAGGTAGATGTAGCCGCATATCATATCAGCGGCCAAGAAACATACGGCATTCAGTTTCACCCCGAGGTAACGCACTCTACCGAAGGCAAAACGCTAATGCGCAACTTCGTGGTGGACATTTGCGGCTGCGACCAAAGCTGGACGCCCGAGCACTTTGTGAGCAGCATGGTGGCGGCTTTGCAAAACACCATCGGTGAAACCGACCAGGTAATTCTTGGGCTCTCTGGCGGCGTTGATTCCAGCGTAGCGGCGCTACTGCTGCACGAAGCCATTGGGCCGCGCTTGCACGGTATTTTCGTAGATAACGGGCTGTTGCGCAAAGATGAATACGAAGGCGTATTGGAGGCCTACGAAGTGCTGGGCCTGAACGTGCGCGGTGTAGATGCTTCCCAGGAGTTCTATACCGCCTTAGCCGGGCTTTCTGACCCCGAGCTAAAGCGCAAAGCCATCGGCCGCACCTTTATTGAGGTATTTGAGCGAGAAGCTAAAAAGGTAGAGGGCGCTACGTGGTTGGCTCAAGGCACTATTTACCCCGATGTGATTGAGTCGGTGTCGGTAAAAGGGCCGGCCGTGACCATCAAGAGCCATCACAACGTGGGCGGCCTGCCAGAGCTGATGAACCTGAAAGTGGTAGAGCCACTGCGCATGCTGTTTAAGGATGAGGTGCGGGAAGTGGGCGCGGCGCTGAATTTGCCCCCCAACATCCTCAACCGTCACCCCTTCCCCGGCCCCGGCCTGGCCATCCGCATCCTTGGCGACATCACGCCCCTGAAGGTGCAGCTGCTCCAGAAAGCCGACGCCATCTTTATCGACTCCCTGCGCGAGTACGGCCTTTACGACCAGATTTGGCAGGCGGGCGTAATGCTGCTGCCTATCCAAAGCGTGGGCGTAATGGGCGACGAGCGTACCTACGAGCAAGTAGTAGCCCTGCGCGCCGTGACCAGCGTAGACGGCATGACCGCCGACTGGGCCCACCTCCCCTACGACTTCTTGGCCCACGTGTCCAACAAAATCATCAATCAAGTGCGCGGCATCAACCGCGTGGTGTACGATATCAGCTCGAAGCCACCCGCTACGATTGAGTGGGAATAGAGAAAGAAGCATTATCCCAAAAAGCTCCCCCAATTATAAGTGGGGGGCTTTTTTATTTATAAACCTAGTCTACTTAAAGGTTAAGATAGCGTCGCCCTCGAAATAATACGTGGGTTTTTGCTTGGGTTGCAAGTCACGGCGAATGTGCGTGAACAGCACGCGTAATTGCATAGTGGAGTTGGAGGCCGCAAGGCTGAGGCTTGGTAATTCCACGTTCACGTAATTCGTGGGTTGTTTAACCCGAATCAGTGAATCGGCCAGGGTTGCAGGCGAAACGGAAAGCATAGTCTCCCAAGTATTAGGCTTGGTAAGCTGCTCCAAATGGATTTGACTATTGTCTTCCTTGTTACGGAACCGAAATGTGCCTTCCGCTACGGTAAATGTTTCTATTTCCGCACCACGGCTACTATAAATAGTGAGGTTGCGCACTAAGTAGCTTCCAGAACTCAGTTGGGTTACGGCAGCTTGATTAGAATGGAAGTTGAAACTTTGGTGTTGATCTTCCTCAGTCTCGGTTTCACTATACTGGTAGTTCACCCTTTCCAACCCACTAACGGCGAACAGCCGCTCACTCTGCCAACGCTGGCGTTGCCAACTTTTGGTGTTCCGCAAAGAATCTAGTGGGGTAAGCGAGGCAGTAAAGAAGGGTTGCACAGCCTCCAGATTATCGCGCTCGGCAAAAAAATCGAAAATGGACGTGATGCGCTTGCCGGCTTCCTTTGGCAACTTGGGCACTCGCTTGCCAGCTCCGTCGAGTTTGCCATTTTGCAGCAACTTATACTCCTCGCTAACCTCACGTAGCTGGGCCAACTGACTACGCTCGGCTACCGAAAAAGCCCCCCAAGGGCCGCCAGCCGACATAAATGCAACAACTGCCAACGACGCTGGAATCCAAACGATGCCGCGCCCCTGCCGCAGCAGAAAGTAAATGCTGATTAGCATCAGCCAAGCGGCCAGCACCAGCACTAAGTACCGCTCTTCCGTAATGCCGTACGCCCGAATGCGGGTACTAATGGCTACGGCCAGCAGCCCCAGCAGCGGAAACAATGACCAATAAAACCACCGCGCAAACGTGCGAATCCAGGTGTTTTCGGCGGCGTCGCGGATGGGGTGAATGAGCAGCAAAGCAAAAATACCCGCCACGGCCAGGGCTAACACCAGCGTTGACACCCAACCCTTAGGCAACTCCCACAACCCCAGAATGCGGGCCAAGTAAGCGTACAGAATGGCGAGGTACAGCACCACCAGTGGCAGCAGCACAAACTGCGTGAATAGCTTTAGCCCCTTCGGATAGCCTGTTTCGCGTTCCAGGGCGTCGAAGTCTTTGGGCACGCCAGCCAGAAAGAACCAGGTGTTAAACACCGTAGCCAACACGGTGAATAAGTACCCATAAAGCTTTCCGTCGAGCTTTACGTTAAACAAATTATCAACTGCCAGCAAAGCCAGCGAGCAACCCACGAACAGTACTCCCGAGTACAGGCCAGCCGTGAGAATGCGCAAAAACAGCGTCTCGTTGTAACGCCAGAAGCCAGGCGTATCAGCGCGGTGGCGCAGTTCCAGCAAATAAGGCACCGAGGCCACCAATAAATGTTGCCCAACAAGCAAGAGAAATAGTCGCATTCCCCAACGCAAGTTAGGCTCAGGTGGGCAGCTAACGTACCATAGTACTAGCAGAGCCATGGCCCCAGCTTGCGTAAGCAGGCGCAGCCACAAGGGCCAGCGGTAACGCTCGGCGGCCAAAGCCACACTCAGGGTGAGCGTGAGGCCCAGTACCGCCGCTGAAATCAGGGGAAAAAGCCAATCGTGCTTGCTTCTATTGTCAAAAGGCAGATGTTGTAAGTAGATGAATGTGGCGCACAGCACCAATGCACATAGCAGTGTGAGCGGGAAGCGGCGCACCACGCGGGCCGCCTCGCGGCTGAGGTGGTAGAGGGAAGGCAGTTGCATGGAAGCGCGAAAACAGCGCCACCAAAGAAAGCACAACTATTCGGCAGTCTATATATTTATCGTAGTGATGAGCGAGGCTTTATCCTTCAAATTGCCTAGCCCCTACCGTCCCTTTTTCAGCTTTAACTTGAGGCTAGAATTTCTTCTACTTCGAGCAATAAGGCAGTGTTTTCCAGAATTTCCCACAGTTGCGTTAGCTCGGCCATCGTGAACACGAGCGCCATCTTGTGGGCCGGGGTACGTACGGCAATGTTGCGGATATCGGAGTCGGGAGTGTACTGGAGATAGTGGTGATGTACTGCGCTAATGCTAGCCCGAAACTCCTGAAACTCGGCGGCAGTAGCGGCTAGGGCCACATTGCCGAAGCACACATGCAAGTGCATGGTGCGCGGGCAGCGGGCGGCATACCCGAAGTCGTTATGATGAAAGAATTGCGCCATGACGTATTTTGTTGAGGAGGTAGGCGGCAGAAATATCCATCGTACTGCGACGGTCGCGAAGGCGCTTTCGAACCTTAGTGAATTAGCAGCTGAACTAGGTAACCGGCGCTTAGCAAAAGTGCTAGGGTATACAGCATCCGCTTTTTCAGCCACAAGGCGGTTAGTAAGCTCAGCAGCAAGCCCATCAACAGCGCCACCTGGGTACCGGTGAAGTGGATGTACTCCCGAAGTTGAGCGGCTGACAAGTGATACTGTTGGGCAGTAGTTGGCTCCCGAGTTTGCCCATACTCGTGCAGGAAGTACAGCAAGGCCAGTAGCACAACCGTTCCTGCCGCTAGCAGCAGTGGTATCAACACGTGCTCCGCGAAGCGACGCTTGCTAGACATAGCAGGTCCTATTAAACTTAAACACCTCGCCAGCGGCGCACCCCGAACCGGGCAATTTTGCCCCCCAGCCACAGCAGCAGCCCGCCATAAAAGCCTACGGCTACCAGCAAGCTAGGTAAGCCAATCCCGAAGTTCAGACTCAGCACCGCAATAAGTACGATGACGCCGAATATGATCCCCGAGATCTTAAGCAGCGTGGCGCGCACGGACTGCCCGACTGGCTCTGACGGGCCGGCGGGAGTCGGCACCGCTGGCCGCGACGGGCTCACCGACGTGGCTAGGAAGCTTTTTCTCATTGCGTTTCAGATAAATAACAAACCCCGTGATAGACAGGATACCCGAAGTCAGGGCGAACAGGCAGTAAACTAACTTGAGCAGTAGGCCCCCAAAGTCGCCGAAGTGTAGGGCTTCTTGCAGGAAGTAAAATTTGCCCCCCAACGTACCTTGGCGCACATCGTAGCGAGCTACTTCGCGGCCAGTCATCTTATCGAGCATGAGCTTATTGATGTGCTTCTCCACTACTTGCCCCCGGATATCACCGGAGATTTCCACAATGCCCTCGCCCGTGGTTGAGGGGGAGATGGTAGCCGGCACCAGCTCGGGAAATGCCCCCCGGGCCACACGCAGGGCCTGATCGTAGTCGACGGGAAGGGCCTGGTCAGCTTCCTTGGTGAGGGGCGTGGGCAGGGCTACCTCGTTGGGCGTTTTCATGCCCATCCACTTCATAAGCTTAGGTTGCAGGCCCAGCCAAGCGCCCGTGCCGGCAATCATAAGGTTGAAGGCCAAGGCCACAATGCCAATGAGTTTGTGCCAGTCGGCGGCAAACACGCGGATATTCTTGGTGCGAATGGCGGCAAAGGCCTGCTTCTTCATGAAGCTGCCGTAGATCAGTAGGCCGGTGAGGCTGATTACAAACAAGGCGATGCCAGCTAGCCCTACTATTTGGCGGCCCCAGTTGCTCTCGTACAAACGCACATGCAGGTTGCGCAGAAAGAAAGCAAAGCTCTTGTAGTAGTCACGTTCCCCAAGCACTTCGCCTGTATACGGATTCACATGAATCTGCTTGTTCTCGGTATCCAGCGGGCCTTTTTGCTTCTTATAGAACATAAACTCCCAGGTACCATCCAGCCGCTGGGGGAGGTTAATTACCTGAAAGTTATACTCCGGATTAGCAGCTTGCAGGCGCTGAGCCGTTGCGGTAAGTGACACCTGGGGGCCGCGCTCAGTCACGTAATGCAGGCGCGGATTGAGGAGATGGTCCAGTTCATCCTTGAACAGCGCAGCCGCGCCCGACACGCTCAGAATGGCGATGATAATGCCGAAGTACAGCCCTACCCAACTATGAATGGCCCAGAGCTTTTTGTTGCCAGCTGTTTTCATGGTGAGATATTAAAGTGAGTCGCGCTTCAGCTTAATGAGTTGTCAGGCCTAAGTCCGGCTAGGGTAGCTAGAACGTGTAGCCGACACTGGCCAATAGGTTGCGCGGGGCGCCCGGATACAGGCGGTTGTAGTCGTAGCCACCTACCCAGTGAGTTTTGTTGAGGAGGTTATTGGCGTTCAAAGCCAGCTGAAACTTGTCGATCTTATAGTAGATGGCCGCGTCGAAGATGGAGTAGCCGGGCAAGGTGAGTAGGGGAGAAAATGTATTGCGGCGGGTCACGAAATTGGCTCCCAAGCCGACGCCGAGGCCCGAAAGAGTGCCTTCGCTAAGCGTGTACTTAGTCCAAAGGCCGCCTTGGTGCCGGGGAGCGTTTTCCTTGGTGCGGCCTATTTCGGTTTCATTGGTGCTTTTACTGATGATGGTGCGGTTGAAGGCGTAGTTGGCTGTGATGCTCCAATCGGGGGTGATGCGGCCGAGCACGTCCAGCTCTACGCCGCGGGCCCGCTCCTGTCCGCGCTGAGCGAGCAGCTCGGGGTTGTCGGGATTGCGGGCGTTGACAAGCACGTTGTTTTGCTCGATCTGGTAGGCGGCCACGGTGGCGGCTAAGCGCTTATTCAAGAATTCGCCCTTCAGACCTCCCTCCCACATCACGCTGGTCAGCGGGTCGAAGGGGCCGCCGAAGATGTCGGGGCTGCCGATGGTGGCGGCCACTTGGGGCTGGTAGCCTTGCACGTAGGTACCGTAAGCGTTCAGCTGATCGGTGAGGGCAAACACCAAGCCCACGCGTGGAATAAGGGCTTCTTGCTTCACGCGCCGGTCGCCGGTGTCTTTCTTATAGTTCAACCACGAAGTGTAGAACTCCTGACGCAAACCGAGCAGCAATTGGGCACGCCCCCACTGAATCTGGTCTTGCAGATAGATGCCGTTCACGTAGTACTTCTCTGGATTGATGGGCGCGCTCTGGAGGAAATAAGTATTGGTATTGGCAATGCTATAGTTGGGGTTGGCCAAGTTGAAGTGTGGTACGTTCGGCACCGGATTGCCTTGGCCATCCAACAGATAGCGGCTGCGGTTAGCTGGATTGTAAGCCCCGGTTATGGCGCCCGTATTGGCAGCGTTGCGGTAGCCGCCGGCCGTTTGCTGGGAGCCACCTTGGGGAATAATGCTCTGGATATAATCGTAGCCGGTCAGCAGCTTGTGCTGGAGCGGGCCCGTTGTTACATCGAAGATGAAGTAGCTGGTCAGGTTATCGGAGTACACCTTACGCAGACGGCGGACGGTCTGCATTTCCATCTGCGTCGGGATTTGCTGGCCCGCCCCGGTTACGGCGTAGCGGTTGGAGGTGCGGTGCTCGAACAAATCTTCATTAGCGCCAAACTTCAGATAAGAAGCGTTGAAGGAGATTTTGTCGCTGAAGCGATGCTGCAAAGAGCCCGTCAGGGTCAGGAAATCTTCTTTGAGATAGTCGCCGGTCTGGTTTAGGGAAAACGAAATGGGTGTCGTGTTCAGATCGGTGCCGGCCGTAGCACCGAAAATGGGTTGGCCCCTATCCAGCTTGCCGCGAGAGTTAGCGTACACCAAGTCCACGTTTACCCGCGTCTTATCGGTGGGCAGAAAGGAGATGGATGGAGCGATGAGCAGCGCGTTATTCTCTTGCAACGTGCGAAACGAACCGGCATTTTGGTAGCCCAGATTCAGACGATACAGCAGGTTTTTGTTCTCGTTTACGGGACCGGTAAAGTCGGCCTGAGCGCGGTACGTATCGAATGTGCCCGTAGACACGGACAAGGACTGGCGGCTTTCGTCGAGTGGCTTTTTGGTGACGCGGTTGATGGTGCCGCCGGGGTCAGCGTTGGCAAACAGCGCTGATGCTGGGCCTTTGATGACTTCTACCCGCTCAATATTGCTCAGCAAGGGCATCGTCCAGAAGTTGCCGGGGTAGCGGAGGCCGTTGAAAAGTTGGGTGCTGCTGCGAAAGCCGCGCAACGTGAAGTCATCGTAGCCTGAAAACTGATTGACCCCACTGATATTCTTAACTACATCGCCGGTGCGGAATGCCTGCTGATCCTGAATAACTTCCTTCGTGACGTAGCTGATGGCCTGAGGCACATCTTTCAGGGCAGTTTCGGTTTTGGTCCCGATGAAGGTGTCGTCGTTTTTATAGCTGGTTTGCTTGCGACCGGTTACTTCTACGCCTTGCAGCTCGGTGGTAGAAGCTAGCAGCGTAGCGTCGGCGCGGGTGGTTTGGCCAGCGGCCACGCTTATCGTCTGCTGCCGCCGCTCGTAGCCCACGGCCGAAAAAACGAGCGTGTAGTCGCCGGGGGGCAAATTTTTGATTTCGTAGGTGCCCTCACTTGTAGTAGCATTACCGTAGGCAGTGCCCACCAAGGCTGCGTTTACTCCCTCGATTGGCCGGCTTTGCGCATCAACTATCTTACCCTGTACGCCGCCCACTAATGCCTGTGCCCAAGCCGAAAATGGCAATATGCTTAGCAGTAACAAAAGCCGAAGTGCAACGGCGACAGGGCGGTAGGTGGTGGAACGGGGCAGCATTTCTTGTTTAGACAGTGTTTAAATAAGGCTCAAAAGTATTGAAGCGGTAGGTGCAACACAAGATTTATTTAGAATTTGTTTAAATAGAATGATGAGTCTGGAACATGATGAAGGGTCCAGACAAGCTTTATTCTCCTGACTAAAACCTTCAGCAGCACAGTTACCAAGCATAAGCTGAACCAAAAAAGCCCCCCAGCAGCTGGCTGGGGGGCTTTTTGAAATCACCGAAGTTATCTAAGCTTTACAAAACCTACATATAAGAGTCTTCATCAATTCTATTCGAGCTAGACAATTGCCGCACCGTCAGATAGCCAAGCAGCAGGAAGGCTGAGAAGAGGATGGTCACGCCATATGTTGTAGGATGAGCGAAAGGGTGCACGATCCGGGTAAGGATATCATAGAATAAGGTGAGCGGATTGGTAAACACGTCCCAGCTATTCCAGCGCAAGTAGCGGCCCAGATAAATACCGAAGCTGCTGAGCACAATGGCTACCGTAGCAAAGCCCCAACCGGCTATGGTGCCCATGCGGCGACGCACAAGGCCTTGCATTTCAATGAGGGAAGCGTAAGCCAGCATTAGTCCGTTCCAGGCACAGGTCAGGATCAGGGCCAGATCATACCAATACGGTACGCCGGGGCGGGGCATGAGGTGAAATAAGTCGGTGAGAATGTAGGGCGCGTTGGGGAAGAACAGCAACCAGATAGCGCCGGCCGGCAGCAGCAAGCGCCGCCGCACGGGCCCCGCCGACAAGCCCAGCATGGTGCTTATTCCAAAGGGAATCAGGGCTAAAAACAGATTCCAGAGCAGAAATACAAACGTTAGCTCCTGGGTCAGAAACACCCGAAACGTAATCAGGACCACGCTCAGGGTGATAGAAGCTCCCAACACAAACAACAAACCAAGACGCTGGCGCAAATGAGCAGGAGAAGGTAGCTGAGGCAGTGAAACAGGCATAAGCAGGTAATAATAGTAAGTCAGGAACCGTAACGACCACATGCGCGCTCTGGGTATAAAGCAGCGCGCTTACAAACGAAATATAAAACACAAACCTTAAACGACATCTGCTTAACCTAGTCAACCTCAACGCTCACTGTTGGGGTTATGTAGGCTGGCTGGGGGGCTTTATCCTGCCCGGTTACCATCCCAGCCAATCCTACGTACCTTTGTGTAGCGCTGAGGCCGCTAAAAGGCCGCGGTGCTTTTTTCCAATTTATTTCATCCTTGACCTCCTCTATGAGGCACTTGTTTACACTTCGCTTGGCCGGTTGGCTATGCAGTTTATGGTGGCTAACGGCACAGGTTGCGCTGGCTCAAACCGCCCCAGTCCGAACCGTAGCGCAGCCTGCAGCCACGAAATCAGTAGCCAAACCTGCTGCTGTGAAACCCTCGCCGGCAACCTCTACCGCACCGGCAACGAAGCCAGCCGCAACCGCCAATAAGCCGGCAACCACCACGGCTGCCCGAAAATCGCCCCCCACGACGGCAAAATCAGCGGTTAAAACGCAACCTCCCCTTCCATCTAACCTCAATTCAGCGGATCAGAACACGCGTTACCAGAACGGCAAAGTGCTGATCGACCAAGGCCGCTACGATCTGGCAATGCAGGAACTGGCGCCCCTCACCCCGCCGTCTGCTCGCTTTGAGCGCGGCGCTGATGCCGCCTATCTATATGCTGTAGCCGCCACCCGCGCCAAAAAGTGGGCTGAAGCCGAGCAGATGCTGAACTTGATACGGTCGGAGTATACCAGGTGGGACAACTTGCCCGAAGCCTTATTCCTACAAGCTCAAGTGTCCTTTGAGCAGGGTGAACCCGACAACGCGTTGAAAGTGCTGCAAGAAATTCCAAACAAATCTTTGGAGGCCGAACAAGAGGCAATGAAGGCCACTTACTTGGGCCGCTTACAAGATAAGACCTTGTTTCAAAGCCTACTACAGCGCTACCCTAAAGATGCCGCGGTGGCTCGCGCCTACGCCGACAAGCTGGTTATGGGCGGTTGGTACACCCCAGCCGATAAGCCTGTGCTCGAGCAGCTAATTAAGGATTTCTCGCTTGATCGGGCGCGGTATTCGGCTTTTCCAAATGCCCAGAAAAAGGCCATCTATAAAGTAGCCGTGCTGTTGCCTTTCGAGTTTAATGATCCCAGCTGGGAGAAAGTGCGGCGGACGCAGTTCGTCACCGACCTTTACGCTGGTCTACAGCTGGCCCAAGACTCATTACAACGCGAGGGTCGTCCGGTGCAGCTGTATGCCTACGACACCGGTGCCGACACCTTACAGCTCAAGCAAGTTCTGGCCTTGCCCGAGCTAGCCGGCATGGACATGATTATTGGTCCTATTTATAAGTCGGGCAGCAAGCTACTAGCCCGCTACGCCCAACAGCGCCAGATTATTACTGTAAATCCTCTTTCTCAGGATGGTAGCCTAGTCATTGATAACAACTGGCATTACTTGTTTGAGCCAAGCATGGCCACCCAGGCCCGAGTAGCCGCACAATATGCCTTCTCCACCTTTGCGGGCCGTACCGCTGCCGTTTTGTACGAGGAAACCAGTGATGAAACGGCCTTCGCGCAAGCTTACAAAACCGCCTACGAAGGGCTGGGGGGCAAAGTGCAGTTGCTGCGGCGCATTAATTCCAATGCGGAAGAGTCGTTGCCGGCGGCCTTCGCAGGTATCGATTTAAATACTCTGGGTCACCTTGTAGTAGCGTCCGATAATCGCAAGGCCGGTGCCTTTGCCATCAAGCATTTGCAAGAACAGGCGGCGCTGTTGCCCCTTATCACCTACAGTTCGTGGCTGGAAAACCCGTCGGTAAGCCCCAGCCGCCTCGACGCCCGCGACGTGTATTTCATTCATCGCAAATACCTAGATCCTACCAATATGGGTGTGCGGCGCTTTCGGCAGCTCTATGTGCAACGGCACAATTTGCCCCCCAGCGTGTATGCGCATTCAGGCTTTGAGCTGCTGTACTACTTCGGCACTCAGTTGCACCAGCACGGGCCTGCGTTTCAGCAGGGCTTAGCGAACTCCGGGCCTATTTCAGGGTCGTTGTTCTTAGGCATTGGTTACCCAGCCGGCACCCACGACAACCAATATGTGCCCCTCACCAAGCTTGAGCGCTTGGAGGTGGAGGTGCAAAACCCGGTGGGCGGACGCTAAAAATTTCGCCTTATCTGGTTAGACTTTTACTCGCTTCATCTGTTTTATAAGCTATGAATTCAATCTCTCTTTCACCCGCTCCTGAGCTTACGCTGACCTCCAGCGCTACCTTATTTGAACGCGCCAAAAACCATATCCCCGGCGGCGTCAACTCCCCCGTACGGGCCTTCCGGGCCGTAGGCGGCCACCCCGTCTTCATGCATTCGGCCCAAGGTGCTTGGCTGACCGATGTCGATGGGAATAAATATCTTGACCTTATAAACTCTTGGGGCCCAATGATTTTGGGCCATGCACCGCAAGTGGTGCTCGATGCTGTGCAAGCGGCTATTCCAAGCTCACTTTCGTTTGGGGCTCCTACCCGCCGCGAGGTGGAGATGGCCGAGCTCATCAAAGCTATGGTACCCAGTATCGAGAAAGTACGCTTAGTAAACTCGGGCACCGAAGCTACCATGTCGGCCATCCGGGTGGCGCGCGGCTATACGGGGCGCGACAAGATCATCAAGTTCGAGGGCTGCTACCACGGCCACGGTGACTCCTTCCTGATAGCGGCTGGCAGCGGTGCACTCACCCTGGGCACACCCGATTCGCCGGGCGTAACGCAAGGTGTGGCCCGCGACACCATCACGGTGCCTTACAACGACGTTGAAGCCGCCCGCCAAGCCATCCAAGTTAATGCTGGTCAGGTGGCCGCTTTGATTCTGGAACCCGTAGTGGGCAATATGGGCTTGGTAGCGCCCGCTGAGGGCTACCTGCAGGCCCTGCGCGACTTGTGCACCGAGCACGGCATCGTCCTGATTTTTGATGAGGTGATGACTGGCTTCCGCTTGGCTCGTGGTGGCGCCCAGGAACTGTATGGCGTGATGCCTGACATGACTACTTTGGGTAAAATCATTGGTGGTGGTATGCCGGTGGGTGCCTATGGTGGCCGCCAAGATATTATGGATAATGTGGCCCCTGCCGGTAAAGTATACCAAGCCGGCACGCTGTCGGGAAACCCGATTGCCACGGCGGCTGGCATTGCGCAGCTTACTTACCTTCAGCAACACCCGGAGCTGTACACAGAGCTCGACCGCATTACGGCCCGCCTCGCCGATGGCACCCGCCAGATTGCCGCCGACCTTGGCCTAAACTACACCGTGAACCGCGTTGGCTCTATGTTCAGCGTGTTTTTCACCGATAAGCCCGTCCATAATCTTGAGGACGCCAAAACTTCGGACACGGAAGCTTTCGGCCGCTACTTTCAAGCTATGCTACGTCGTGGAATCTATCTGGCTCCAGCTCAATACGAAGCCTTATTCGTAAGCACTGCCATAACCGATGACTTGGTCGACATGTACCTTACTGCCTGCCAGGAGTCCATGCGTGAAGCACACGGATTATAGAGTATTTTTAAAAGTTAAAAAGCCCCCCAGAGCAACTCTGGGGGGCTTTATTTCGCGGGTAATAGCCTGACGCGCTACAGCGAGAATGTCGGCCGCGCCGCTATTATCTCTATCTTGACTTACGCGCATTTGGTGTAATGAGGCTTTTGACCCAGCTACGTAGAGCCAACACTTGCCCGTTTGATTTGTCAAAATCAAGTAAGGCAATCAACTTATTGCTTTTACATTTTCGCCTGTTTTCACGTCGCAATTATTGTTTTTCAACTGATAAAAGTAGCTGTGTGGAGCCTCAGCCCTTTATCTCTTCTTTCATGAAATCACTTTTATTCACTGGATTCCTTGCCTGCGGAATAAACACTACATCTCTGGCTCAAACGGCCGAAAAAGCCCCCCTGCATACTTCTTCTGCTTTATTTAGCAAAGGCACTACTATGATAAATGTTGGGGCTGGCGTTGGGCTGAACTACAGTGGGTCTGGCTACAGCTACTCCAAGTTGAACAACGTCAGCTCGTGGCCAGCGCTTAGTGTGAGCTTTGAGCGAGGAATTACAGAGAACATCGGCCCTGGAGTTATTGGTATCGGCGGCCTGCTAGGCTACAAGCATTACAGTTGGCAGTCGAGTGGCGAAGACGGGGCGTGGGAGGGCATAGTGATAACCGGTCGTGGCACTTACCACTATAATCTGTTGCGCCACCCCAAGCTTGACACGTACGTGGGCGTAGCAGTGGGAATCCGGCGGGAAAAGTACCACTACGAAAGCCTTGATATCACGAATTACTCTTCGTACTCCCGTAGTGGTATTGCCTTCCAACCTGGCCTATTTATAGGTGGCCGTTACTTCGTAAGCAATACCGTAGGTGCTTTTATGGAAGTAGGCTACGACGTGAGCTATCTTAAAGCAGGGCTCACAGCCAGGTTTTAAATCAGTACTACAGCCTACTCACTTACGCTATTCATTCCTTTTGCTCGTCATTTCTGCCTGACCCCGCTTGAGCTAGCCGAGCAAAGCTACCCCGCGTACTGCTACCTCATAAGCGGGCTAGGCAAGGCTAGTGCCCAAGGTCAACTGTAGAAGTAGACGGCCTGGGGGCATTTATTTGGTTCAATCATTTCAAATCAGTCCTGCGACTATTATAGGCGTGAACCAGCGGTTACCTTTGCGGCCAAACTGTGCTTGCTCCTATGCCCCGCTTTCGTCTTTTTTCCTCTTCGCTGCTGCTGTGGTGCCTCTTGCTGCCATCTTTGCTTCAAGCGCAGAATACTCCAGCAGCGGCCAACAAGCTCCTTTTCGACCGTAGTATCGACGAGCTGAACTTTCGCACGATGGAAACCGTGTACGATAAGTCGTTTACCCGGCGCAAATTCCCGGTTACGCTGCGCACCTACCAAGCCCGTAAAGAGTTCGACGATTTCAATAACAACGCCGATCTGAAGCGGCTGTTTATGAATTATAACGATGTGTCAGAGCGTTTTAAAAACCGCTTCGGCAAAGGTCGCCGCGACTTAGCTGAGTTTGAAAAGCAGCTAAACTCAGTGCTAATCGACAAAAACTTTGAGTTTTTTATCCGGGTGCTGCCCCGTGAGGAGCGCGTTGCGCTTATCCGATCGTTGCAGCGTGTTATCAAGCAGGCGGCGGCACAGTTTAATGCCTCCGAAGATCCGGCACCCGAAGATATAGCCGCCGATGGCGCCGCCGTCCCGCCTGCTGATGTCGATGCGGAGCCTATTACCTCGCCCGCTCCGCTCGAAGACCCCACGCCCCAGCCCGAACAGCGAACTACAAGTTCGGCTCCGCCCGTAGCACGCTCTGCTGACGCCCCAGTTCGCCACGATTGGGTTGATTATTTCACCCTGCTGCTGGCTGGTACTTCCTCCCTACTCTTATTATATCTTATCGTGAGCGTGCTGCCCGATTTGCGCGCTCGCTTCGATGCGCTGGCCGACCAGGTAGATCCGCAGGCCGAGCGCCGCACGCCGCGCCGTGATGCCAACGACTTACCCGAAGATCGGTACGAAGAGGAAGACAATCAATAAGTACTCAGCAGGATAAGTGCACCAGCGGCTTAGCTGAAGCCCTATTTCCTATTGCTCCTTGTTTGCCCCGTTGACCCATACATTTTACTTTATACAATGATTCTGACCGATCAGCAAATCCTGGCCGAAATAGAGCGAGGCAACATCGTCATTGAGCCTTACGACCGGGCTTGCTTAGGTACCAACTCCTATGACGTGCACCTGGGCCGCTACTTGGCCACCTACCGCGATGCGGTGCTGGATGCCCGCGCCCACAACGAGATAGACGTGTTTGAAATGCCTACCGAAGGCTTCGTTTTGGAGCCAGGCACCTTGTATTTGGGCGTCACGGAAGAGTATACGGAGAGCCATGCCCAGGTTCCCTTCTTAGAGGGCAAATCTAGCGTCGGCCGCCTCGGCATCGACATTCATGCTACTGCCGGCAAAGGCGACGTAGGCTTCTGCAATACTTGGACCCTCGAAATTTCGGTGACGCAGCGGGTACGCGTTTACCCCGGAATGCCCATCGGTCAGCTTATTTACTTTGCGGTGCAAGGCGACGTACAGACGTTTTATAACCGCAAAGCCAACGCCAAGTACAATGAACGCACCGACAAACCCGTTGAGTCAATGATGTGGAAGAATGTGTGGTAATAGTTGAGGTAGTTGCGCAGGCAGACAAGCCAAGCAATAGCGTGAAACAGCCAACCTTTTAGGCATTTAACTCGCTTTGCTTTGCAGTATTCCTGAACCCACTGGCACAGTTTTTCGTTATTATCCTGACAACTGCTGCACCTCGCGTCTTCTTATTGGGGAGCAGCATCTGAACCGCAAGCAGCCAAACTACCGATACTGATGAGAAAGAAACTTGCCACCGCCGCCTTGGCCCTCACCGCAACTTTCGGTGCGCAGGCTCAACAGAAGCCTGCTACCACCGCTATGCCTCAGGACCAAACCCGTTCCACGCCGCGCCTGAATGGCGTGCAGGAGCGTGCTCAACGACTCTCCGAGCAAATGGCTCGTGAGCTGCGCCTGAATGGCTATCAGGCTACGAAAGTACGTGCCATCAACGAAGATAAGATAGCCAAAATGGCGGCCATTGAGCAGAAACACGCCGGCAATCCTCAGCTAATTGATGAGCAATGCAAGGGCGTGTGCAAGGAGCGCGATAAAGAATTGCTCTCGGTATTGAGCAACAACCAGTACAGCGACTACTTCGATTCGCGTGCCTCTTTCTATAAGTACGATAAGGATTACGCAGCCAAGGCTTCGGATGTATTGTTCGTAAAATCAGTGCAAAACCCGTTGCCGGTTAGCAGCAAGGGTGCTACCATCGGGCCTGCCAAGACAGCTACTACGCCAGCCGCTTCTAACAACGGCACCAAGTAGATTGCTGTTATCAGTATCAAAAAAGCCCCCCAGAACTAGTTCTGGGGGGCTTTTTTCGTAAAACGGCGCGTTGGCGCGGCTCGTTAAGTTACTTGCTCTTGCGCTCCTCTTCTTCCAAATGATCCATGAGCGTACGGCACAACTCCTGCATCTTGGCTGCCATCACCTTATCATTGGTGGCGGTAGTAATGCTTTCGGCCATGGCCCCAATCGTATCCACGTAGAAACGCTTCATTTCATCTACGGGCATTTCCTTGGTCCAAAGGTCGATCTTCATCGTGCCACGCTCGTCGCGGTCCCAGAGGGCAATATTGATGGCCTTAGCAAAGTGAATGTCTGGACCAGCATCCGTCGCCTGCCAGCTGATGGCCTCAGGCACTTTCTGGTCGTCGAGGGCGATACTAAAGCGAATTTCTGATTTCTTCATTGTTTGAATTGCTAAATGGCTGTGGGTTAAATGGCTGATCGCTCCAGTGACGCGCATACGCCAGCAGAACAATTAACCATTTAACCCACAGTTATTTAACTAGCTAAATTTAAACGTAGTTGTTAAGCATTACCGGCATCACGAGCATCAGAATGCTTTCGTTTTCGTCGGCGGTGGTAGGCATGAGCAAACCGGCGCGGTTAGGCGTGCTCAGTTCCAGCGTAATTTCTTCGGAGTCGATGTTAGACAGCATTTCAGCCAAGAAACGGGCATTGAAGCCGATTTCCATGTCCTCACCTTCGTACTGACAAGCGAGTCGCTCACTGGCTTCGTTACTGAAATCCAAGTCCTCAGCCGATACTGTCAATTCAGAACCCGCTAAGCGCAAGCGCACCTGGTGGGTTGTTTTGTTAGAGTAGATCGAGATACGCTTTACCGAGTTCAAGAAGTCGGCGCGGCTAATGATGAGGCGGTTGGGGTTGCTCACCGGAATCACGTTCTCGTAGTCAGGGTAGCGCTCATCAATCAGGCGGCACACCAAGCGCATCTGATTGAAGCTAAAGAAAGCATTGGAGCTATTGAACTCCACTTTCACCGTAGTGGCCTCCGAAGGCAGCGCGCTTTTAAGTAGGTTAAACGCCTTACGGGGAATAATTAGGTTAGCTGACTGGCCTGCACCTACATCAAGGCGACGGTATCGCAATAGGCGGTGACCATCGGTGGCCACAAACGTGGCTTGGTTGTCAGCTAACTGCACCAAAATACCCGTCATAGCTGGCCGCAGTTCATCGGTGCTTACGGCGAAGATGGTCTTGTTGATAGCCCGCGCCAACGACGACGACGGCATCTCAATCGGCGCAGAGCCCTTCACAACTGGCACGCGTGGGAAGTCGGTGGCGTTTTCGCCAGCTAGCTTGTAGCGCCCGTTGGCCGAGCTGATCTCAATCGTATAGGTTTCCTCGTCGAGGGTAAACGTAACAGGCTGGTCAGGCAGATTTTTGAGCGTATCAAGTAGAATGCGGGCTGGGGCCGCTATGCGACCGGTTTCGCGGGCTTCTACCGGCAGCTCAGTTATCATGCTGGTCTCCAGATCGGAGGCCGTAATGGTCAACTTGCCGTCCTCAATCTCGAAAAGAAAGTTTTCCAGAATGGGCACCACGGGGTTGTTCGTGACCACGCCATTGATGCTCTGGAGTTGCTTGAGCAAGGCGGAAGACGAGACAATAAATTTCATAGAGTGGGGGTTCGGCCAGGGTTACGGTAAGGCGACAAAGATAGGAAACGCACCCGGCTTTGCCAGCGCCCTCTAGCGGGAATAACACGAGCAATATATCGGATATTATTAGGCTTAATAAGCTAATTTACTTTTGGGCTTATTCGGCTACTACATCATGTTCGTGAGCTACTCTTGCCTTGTATAAGCACTCACCCATATATTAGCGAATACTTAAAAAGGTACGGGGCGCCAGACGAAGTCACACGACTTTTACTACGGCCGCTGCGCTAAAACCTGATTTTATATTTTTTCTTCATGCTCCCCCAGCCTCTTCACCATCTAGTTTATCAGAGTGTTGCCACTTGGCCCATGGGCGACAAAGCACTGGAAGCGCTGCTCACTCAGTCGCGTGACTGGAACACTCAGCATCAGCTGACGGGTGTACTGCTTTATAGTGAGGACAATATTATGCAGGTATTGGAAGGACCGAAAGATGAGGTGTTCTACATTTTTGAGAGGATAGTGCGCGACGCGCGCCATCGTAACGTGACGAAACTCGCTGATGGAAGTATTCAACATCGTCACTTTTCTCACTGGTCTATGGGCTTCAAAGCAGTAGCCCCCGATGAATTCAAGCATCTGGCTGGTTACCTGAACATCAACCAAGCGGACTTTTTGCCCCCCAGCCCCGCAACTAACGACGCGTCTTTGCATTCGCTGCTGGCTTCGTTTGTTGCTGATGATGTTATTCGCTTTTAGCAACTCGTTGTTTCCAACCAAAAAGCCCAGCTCAAGAGCCGGGCTTTTTGGTTAGGAGAGATATTAAACGATGGCTAATTACTCTGCCCTGATGCTTCATCAAATACAAGCCTTCTAGATATTAATTAGATCGAAAGGAAGCATACCTACGCTTGCGCCGCCACGCCCGGAATAACCCGAATGCCCCCAGCAACACCAGCGGCGCGCCAATATTAAGCATCTGCCAGCGGCGGCGCTGCTCAGCTATCTTCACCTTATCTAGCGGACGCAGGGTGATTTGCTTACCGCGTACGGCAATAAGACCTGTTTCATCGAGCATGTAGTCGACTGCGTTCAGGGCTACTTCCCGGTTGGCAAACTCGGTGTTGGCAAGGCGGTCGAAGCCAAGGCGAAAAGGCTGGCCGGTCTTGGGGTCAAGCTCGCTCCGCACAAAGTCACCATCCCCGATGACGAGTACTTTGCCGGGCTTGGCATTTGGTGAAGTAGCTGGTTGAAACTGCGTTGTGCCCGGCTGGGCTCGATTAGCAAACAACGACCTAAACTGACCTTCTAGCAGGTAGCCAACGGGCCGGAAGCTCTCCTGATAAAGCTTGGCGTTCGGTTCGAGGCGAGCGTCATTCAGGTTGATGGGCACTGGGGAAGGCAGCACGCGCGTGTAGCGGGAGGTAAACATAAGGGGCGTTTTGCGAATACCTACCGCCTTCACCGTGTCTATTGTGCTCACAAATTTGGTGTACACCGCGTCTAGATTGCGGGTGATGGGGTGCGGGCTAAACTGATTGATGAGCGGGTAAAACTGCCAGGGCATGGGCTCCACCGTGGGTTGGTCGCCGGTGGTACCGGTCACGAGTGGGATAACACCGGAGTTTAGGTCGAGCACGAGGTTAGGGTTAATTCGCACCCCGTATTTGAACAGCAGATCCTCTAAGTTGAGCTGGTAGGGAAACGAGAGCATTCCGCCCCGGGCCGCGCTATCGAGATTGACGCGCATGGCGTCCACAAAAAACAGGGCTTTCCCTCCCCTAGTGATAAATTGATCGAGCTTAAACTTTTCGATTTCTGTGTAAGCTTGCTGTGGTTTGGCCACAATCACCGCGTCGAGGGTGCGCAGATTAGGAACAACGGCCAGGTTGACGCGGTACACATCGTAGTATTCCTGCAAGGAGCCAATCAGGTCGCCAGCCTCGGCGTTGGTTAGCTCGCCGTGGCCTTCTACTACGCCGATAATCTTGCGGCGACCGGGGGCCAGTTTCCGGATGTTGCTAGCCAACTCATACTCTAGACCCTCGATACTTTGATTCAGGCGCACATCGGAAGAGGCGGTTTGGTTGCCGCGTAAGAGCAATACTTGTTTCTCGCGCGGACCAACTGCCACAGTGGCCCAGGGAAAGACAATTTTCTCCACTCGTTTGCCATTTTCGGTGGCGGCGAGGTTAGTGGGACGCAGGCCCTTTTTGATCAGCGTTTCATAATACTCACTGCGCGCTTTCTCGGAGCCAGCCGCAGATGGATCGACGAAGACGTAGCGCAAATTTGCCCCTCCGTACACCTGCATCTCGTTCAGCGTCTCGCGCACGGCCTGTTGGAGGCGGCGAAACGCGGGCGGAAAGTCGCCATCCAGATACACTGTGACGGTCACCGGCTCCGTCAGGTTTTGCAGCAGTTGCTTGGTGGCCGGCGACATGGTATAGCGCTTCTCTTCGGTCAGATCGAGGCGAAAAAAAAGGCGCTGCCCGATAAAGTTGAAGAGCAAGAGCAGCCCGATGATGAGCAGAAACCTGATTAGGTCGCGTCGTTTGCGGGAAGAAGGAAGTTGTGCTTCTGACATGTTGTGTTGGGAGCCGCACCGTGAGCTGTTGAGGCCGGTGAGGAAAGCGTGATTACCAGTTGCGGCTTTGTAGTACTAGCCGTGTAGCCAGCAGCAGTCCGGCCATCAAGCTGAAAAAGTACGTAAGGTCGCGGGAGTCGATGAGGCCTTTGCTGATGTCGCGGTAATGGGCTGCAATGCCGAGCTGACTAATGTAATAAGCCGGGCTGCCGTCGAACACCGAAGCCAGCGAATCAAAGCCCGAGTACACTAGAAAGCAGCCGACTACCGCGACCAAAAAGGCAATAATTTGGTCGCGGGTAATAGCGGAAGCAAATACGCCCATCGCCACGAACACACCCGCCAGCAGCGCCAGCCCCAAGTAAGAACCGACCGTTGCCGCGGAGTCGATATTGCCCACGGGGTTGCCGAGCTGATACACTGAATAATAGTAGAGCAGCGTGGGCAGCAAGGCCAGCAGCGTGAGCAGCAGACAAGCCAGAAATTTGCCCCCCAAGATCTGCCCATCGGTGAGGGGGCGAGTGAGCAGCAACTCCATCGTACCCGCTTTTTTCTCCTCAGCGAAAGTGCGCATGGTGATGGCTGGAATCAGAAACAGAAAGATCCAGGGAGCTATATTGAACAACGTTTGCAGGTCGGCATAACCGTAATCCAGCACGCTGCTATCGGGAAATACCCAAACGAATAGCCCGGTAGCCACCAGAAATACACCCATCACCACATAGGCTACTGGCGAGCTGAGGAAGGCGTTGAATTCTTTGCGAAGAATGGCAAACATTAGATTGATGAGTAAAGAAGATCGTCATGCAGAGCGGCGCGAAGCATCTCGCACGTTTAGCGGGGTTAGTAATCCAGCATCAGCGCGCTAGATCCTTAGTCGCCGCTTAATGCGCGGAATGCTCTGCATGACGGTCGAATACTTTTCATTTAGTAAGATTCTGGAATACTTGCTCTAGGGACTGCTCTTCCTGCCGAAGTCCCAGCAGCACCCACCCTTCTTGGGCCGCGAGGCGCGAAATTGCCCCCCGGACATCGGCGCCGGCTGTAGCTCGAATGTGCACCATGTTCTGGGGAGCAATTTCGACGCTGGTCACGCCAGATAAAGCGCGCAGCGGTGTTGGGTCAATTGCCTGCTCGAACTCAGCACGAATGAGCGTGTCGCCAGCAGCGCGGGCGCCTAGGTCGCTTACAGAGCTGTCGGCTACAAGCTGCCCCCGATTGATAATAACCACGCGACTGCACAGCGCCGTTACCTCGGGCAAAATATGAGTAGAGAATATCACCGTTTTGTCTTCGCCCAGCTCACGAATAAGCGTTCGAATCTCGCCAATCTGGTTGGGATCCAAGCCAGTAGTAGGCTCGTCGAGGATAAGCACGCCAGGGTCGTGAATGAGCGCCTGCGCCAGGCCTACTCGCTGGCGGTAGCCTTTCGACAGCGCTCCGATTTGCTTATTCTGTTCGCGGCCTAGTCCTACCCTATCCACCATGGCGGCCACCCGGCGGCGGCGGTCGCTTCCCTTCAGTCCGTGCACCGAGCCAATAAATTCGAGGTACTCGTGCACGTACATATCCAGGTACAGCGGGTTATGCTCGGGCAAGTAGCCTACCTGTCGGCGCACCTCCAGCGGTTCGGTCAGCACATCGTGGCCGGCTATGCGCACAGTGCCGGCGCTGGGGGGCAAATATCCGGTCGCAATCTTCATGGTTGTGGACTTGCCAGCGCCATTTGGTCCCAGAAAGCCCAAAATCTCACCCTTGCCCACCGTAAATGAAATATCATTCACGGCTGCCTGGGTACCGAATGTTTTAGTTAAATGCTGTATTTCAACCATGTATGGTTATCATTTCACGCAAAAAGGCTGCTTCTGATCTGCGCGTAGTCAGAGGCAAAACTCTTACTTCTTTGGCTGCAAAGGCCGCATTTCTACGTCTACGATGTGGAAGTTGAAAGGCGTTTGCAGCGCATAGATGATGGTGTCGGCAATGTCCTGGGGCTGCATCATATGCTCATTGGCATCGGTGCCGGGAATATCGTCGAAGAAGTTCGTTTGAACGGAGCCCGGATATAGGCAGGTTACCTTGATGCCATCGTTGCGCACTTCTTTAAATAAAGATTGTGAAAAGCCCCGCACCGCAAACTTGGAAGCGCAGTAGCCGGCCATTTTCTCAATGCCCGTAGTGCCAGCGATGGACGAAATATTAACGATATGACCCAACTGCTGGCGTTTCATGGCGGGTAGCACGGCTTGGCAGCAGTAAAACGTGCCGTGCACATTCGTATCAAACATAGTATGCCAGTCGTCGGCTGAAAAGCCATCGACGGGGCCAGCAATGCCTAGGCCAGCGTTGTTGACGAGCACGTGCACATCGGGCCCAAGCTTTAGAATAGTTTGGGCGAAAGCAGCCTGCACCGAGAGTTGCTTGCGCACATCGCACTCAAAAAAATGGAAGTGTTCGTGGTTGAGGTCGGTGGGCTTGGTACGGCCCCAGCCAGCTACAATGGCGCCCTTAGCCAGCAGAGCCTCGGCCGTAGCTCGGCCAATCCCTTTGCTGACGCCCGTCAGAATAGCTACCTTGCCAGTCAGATCCATAGTTTGGTGATGTTGCGAGTGAATAGTTGGATGCAAGTTAGCTGCCCTAAGCGGGTTTTGCGCAGTTGGTTCGTAATGCTGGTGTTGACGCCCTGGCTAGCCGGCTGCGCCAAAGACCACGAAGGCGACTGTTTTAAGAGTACCGGCAGCATCGTAACGGAGCGCCGGGTGCTGCCGCCGTTTCAGGACTTGGCTACCTACACCAATGTCGATGTGACTTTGGTGCAGGAAGAAGGTCTGACGGAGCCATACGCCGAGGTGCGAGCCGGCAAGAATCTGCAGGAAGATATTGAGCTGAAAGTAGAGAACGGTCGGCTGACAGTCCGCAATACCAGCCGCTGCAACTGGGTGCGCCGTTATAATACGCCCCGTGAGGTAACGCTGCACATACCTACCATCCGCGATGTAGCGCTGCTGGGAGCAGGTAATATTCGTACAGCGGGCAACTTCCGCACCGGCACCGTATTCTTCCATTTGGTAGGCGCTGGCGACTACGACCTTGACATGACCAGTGAAACTATGTATCTGGATATGTACGAGCTAGGCGATGTGCGCTTGCGCGGTGCGGCCGAGGAACTAAGCCTGATCGTAGGCGGGCTAGGTACGTTGCGCGCCTCGGAGCTGCAAACGCAGCGCTGCTTTTTTGAGCTTACCCGCAACAGCGATGGTAGCGCTTACGTGCAGGCCACCGACGTAGTAGGCGGCTTGCACGCAGGCACAGGCACTTTATATTACAGCGGTACTTCCAACACGGATATTAAATTGACTGGCAAGGGCAAGGTCGTCAAGCTTGACTAAGTGCGTCCTCTTCCTAAACCATTAAATATCACCTAGCTGCGGCCGAATCAGCAACTCCTCTACCACGGCTTGTGGCGACAAGGAATAGGCGCCAAAAATGGCTTCAGCTACATCTTCCGCTTTGATAAAGCGCTCGGGGGGTAAATTGGCGCCCTCCCAACTAGCGGTAAGCGTGGCGCCGGGCAACACGGCAGTTACTCGAATACCTTGTTCTTTAAGCTCTTCACGCAGGGCTTTAGTTAGGCCCAGCAGGGCAAATTTGGCAACACTATAAGCCCCGCCGCTTGGGTAAGCGCGCAGACTGGCCACTGAGCACATCGTGAAAATATGCCCCCCAGGCTCCGCCAGCATGCTTGGCATCAAAGCGCGAGTCACATCATAAGTACTGTAGAGGTTCACATCAATCATATGGCGCAGCACCGATCCATCCTCGGTATCATCCTGTAGCCGACCAGGCGTAAAGGCGCCAGTATTATTAACCAACACTTCGATTTTGCCCCCCAGACCTAGCACAAAATCGGTGAAGCGGCGCGTGTTGGCTGGCTGACTAAGATCGGCGGGTAAAGTGTGCAGCTCGCTGCCAGGAACTTCGCGCGCTAGATCGGTTGTAAGAGTAGTCAGATCGTCGGCCGAGCGGGCGCAGGTTACCACGGCAAAGCCTGCTTGCGCAAAACGCATGACCACGGCCCGCCCGATTCCCTTTGTTCCGCCAGTCACAATGATATATTTTTTCATTCCTTTACTTGTTGAGTTCGTTTTTACGTAGGGTTATCAAACACGGGCCGGCCGTTTGCTAGCCAAGCTGTTTGAACCGCAAGTTCCTCTATTTCTCCCTTCCCTCTCCCGCTATATGGTCAAAAACTTCGGCGAGTTTCTGCTTTTCATTCAAAGTATGGTCACGCGGACCGAGCGCCTCAAAACGCTCTGGCAGCGCACCCTAGAGGAGGCCGTAATCATTGGCTACGACTCGGTTTTCATCGTCGCCATTGTCAGTGCATTTATTGGGGCTGTTACGTGCGTCCAGATTTCCTATAACCTGGTTAGCCCGCTCATCCCCAAAGCAACTATTGGCTTTATGGTACGCGAGATGACTATTCTAGAGCTAGCGCCGACCATCACCAGCATTGTGCTGGCCGGTAAAGTAGGCTCCAGCATTGCGGGTGGCCTGGGCACAATGCGCATCACCGAGCAGGTGGCCGCTTTAGAAGTAATGGGCATCAACTCGGCCTCTTACCTAGTGCTACCGCGTATTGTGGCTGCTATTCTAATGTTTCCGCTGCTAGTAATTTTGGCTATGGCGCTTTCTATTTTGGGCGGGTATTTAGCAGGTACGCTCACCGGCGCTATTTCAGCCCAAGAATACATCGAAGGTCTGCGCATGGATTTTATTCCATATAACATCACCTTCGCCTTGATTAAATCAGTTGTATTTGCCTTCCTAGTGTCCGCTATTTCATCCTATAAAGGCTACTTCACCACGGGCGGAGCATTGGAAGTAGGTGCAGCCAGCACAGGAGCCGTGAACAACTCTATCATTGCTATTCTGATAGCTGACTTTGTGTTAGCAGCGGTGCTTCTGTAAATTATACGGCTGAATGGCAGAAGCTTAAATGGCGATTATTCCGGCACTTTATTGAACGAACAACCATTTAACCATCAGCCATTTAGCCAACTAAAAATCAGCCATTCACTCTTATGATTGAAATTCATAACGTCCAGAAATCCTTTAATGGCAATCAGGTGCTGAAGGGTATCACCTGCACGTTCGAGACCGGCAAGTGTAACCTGTTGCTAGGTGGCTCGGGTACCGGTAAAAGCGTACTGCTGCAATGTATTGTGGGTTTGATGCAGCCTGATATTGGCAGTATTACTTACGATGGCAGCGTGTTCACCAATAATAAGGTGCAGATCAGGCAAGAAATTCGCCGCAAAATCGGGATGCTGTTTCAAGGCTCGGCTTTGTTCGACTCGATGACGGTATATGAGAACATCGAGTTTCCGCTGAAAATGCTCACGCCCGATATGACGAAGGAAGAGCGCCGTGACCGGGTAGAGTTCTGCCTGAAGCGTGTAGGTCTCGAAAATGCCGGCAATAAAATGCCCGCCGAAATCAGCGGCGGCATGAAGAAGCGCGTAGGTATTGCCCGCGCCATTGCTCCCAACTGTACCTACCTCTTCTGCGACGAGCCTAACTCCGGCCTCGACCCGCTCACCAGCCTCAAGATCGACGAACTGATTCACGAAATCACGCACGAGTATAACATCACTACCGCCATCATTACCCACGATATGAATTCGGTGGTGGAAATTGGTGACCACATCATCTTCCTGCACAAAGGCCAGAAGCTGTGGGATGGCACAAAAGAGGAAATTCTGAACGCCCAAGTGCCGGAGCTTAAAGAATTCATCTTCAGCAGCAGCCTGGTGCGTGCCGCCAAGAAAGTGGACGACGAGTCGGAAGGTGGCCTCGCTGCAATTACCGACAGCACGGAAAGCGCAACCTCCGCACCCTAATTTGAAAATTCTTCACAAAGAAAAAGCCCCCCAGATGTAATCTGGGGGGCTTTTTGCTCGTTATAATGCTTGATTACGCAAGCTTACCAGATGAGCCAAGTGGTGCCGACCGTGCCAAGCGTACATAGCTAGTGCCTGCTCGAGCGTAAAGTCCCGCTGAGTGCCAGGATGGTAAAATGTCCGTTGCCATTGCGCTTCTGTTAGGTGCTGAAGGAGCACGGTCCAGCGAGTGTGTAGTGCTTCCAGCAGCGTCAGCGACACGGTGATAGGCGTAGCCTCCACGTCAGGTAGCTCAGCCCAGGCTTGCTCATCGTAGGGGCGTACGGTTGGATTTTCCTCTGTTAGTGCTAAACGAAAACGTGTATAGCTATTCAGGTGAGAGTCGGCGAGGTGGTGAATAACCTGCCAGCCAGTCCAGCCGCCGGGCCGATAGGGCTTGAGTAGTAACTCGCCGCCTATTTTCCGCGCTACGGCTGTTACCTGAGCAGGCAGCTCCGCAATTTGTTGAATCAGGGTAACACGCTCGGCAGCCGAAAGCGGACCGGTAGGCAAGGTAGCTTGTCCAATAGGATAGCGAAGGTCGGAACTGGGGAGCATTTTGGTCGACTTTAAGACAGCGGATAAGCCACAAAAAAAGCCTTCCCCGCAAGGAAGGCTTTCTTTTCAAAACAACCAAGAATGCTATCCGTTGCGTTTGTTTAGCTCATCACGGATTTTGGCAGCCTTCTCATAATCTTCTTTTTCCAGCGCCTGAGCCAGCATCTTTGTCAGCTCGTCCAGCGAAACCTGACCGCTTGGGTCGCGAGGGCTGGGCGTGGACGCTGGCGTGTTGCCGCTGTCGTCGTCATCATCGTCCTCATCATCGTCGTCCGAAGCATCTTCAGCGCCTTCGTCGAGGTCGCTCAGGATAATGCCGGCTTCGCTCAGCACACTCTCAACGGTGAAAATTGGCACCCCGAAACGCAAGCCGATGGCAATGGCATCGCTGGGGCGGGCATCGATTTCAAAGGTCGTGGCACCATCAGAGCACACAATTTTGGAGTAGAATACTCCTTCCTTCAAATCCGAAATCAATACTTCGATAATGGCCACGTGCACATGCTCGGCAAACGACTTAAACAAATCGTGCGTGAGCGGGCGGTTGGGGCTGATTTTTTCTATCTGAATCGCAATACTCTGCGCCTCAAACATGCCAATAATAATGGGCAAACGTCGGTTGCCGGTTTTTTCGCCCAGAATAAGAGCGAACGAACCCGATTGGGATTGGCTGGATGACAGGCCGAGGATTTCGAGCTGAATTTTCTTCACAAGCGACTAAGCTATGTTGTAAGTGTGCTAAGGTGCTGATGTACCAAAAAGGAACTGATTATGAAACAAAAGCTGAACTGCATTTACAATCTAGCTTACTGCTAATCAATTCCTTAGGCACTAATTCAACTCTTTAACGGCCTGAGTTAGTTTTGGTAGTACGTCAAACACGTCACCTACGATGCCATAATCGGCAGCTTTAAAGAACGGAGCTTCCGGATCTTTATTGATGACAACGATGACTTTTGACGAGTTTACACCGGCCAAGTGCTGGATAGCACCCGAAATACCACAGGCAATGTACAAGTTTGGCGACACCGTGATACCCGTCTGACCAACGTGCTCATGGTGAGGGCGCCAATCGACGTCGGATACTGGCTTCGAGCAAGCCGTGGCGGCGCCAAGGGCTTTGGCCAAATCCTCGATCAGATTCCAGTTTTCGGGACCTTTCATGCCACGGCCACCAGATACTACTTTATCGGCTTCGGGCAGCAAGATGCCACCAGCCTGCTCCTGCATAATTACTTGCTTGGGCGCATCGGCGAAGTCAGCGTCGGTGAGCTGAGCGGAGAACTGTTCCACGGTGGCGGTTTGGCCAGCGTTGTGCAGGGGCTCCATCGAGTTCTTCTTCACAGCAATAATCTTCCGCTCGCCGCTTAACACAACATCGGAGAAAGCTTTACCGGAGAAAGCACCGCGTTTTACTACAAATTGCCCCCCATCGGTTTTGGGAAGCTCAACTACGTTAGTAGCCAAGCTAGCTTGCAAGCGCACCGACAAGCGTGAACCGACGGCAGCGCCAATGTTAGAATTAGCCAGTACAATAATCTGAGCACCTTCCTGCTGAGCCGCTGTAGCGATCAACTTAGTATAAGCGCTATTTACGAAATCCTTAAGGCGGGGCTCATTGTCATACAGCACTTTGCTGATGCCCTGCTCGCCAAGCGTAGCAAGGTTTGCTTCGGTAGCCTCTCCTACGGCGACAGCCGTAGCTGTGGTGCCGAGCATCTGGGCTACCTGGCTCCCGTAAGAAGCCACTTCAAGCGAGGACTTTTTCACCTCACCATTATCACATTCAACTACAACTAGAACAGACATATTCTTTCAATTAACAATTGACAATGAACAATTAACAGTTTCAGACCAATAACAATGCACAGCCACTCGACAATCTTTAAGCGGCTATTTATGCACTGTTAATTGATCATTGTTAATTGACTCTAAATGACCTTGGCTTCGTTGCGCAGAAGCTTGATCAGGTCGCCGGCCGATTCGGCGGGAATGAGCTTTACTCCTTGTTTCTTGGGGGGCAAAGCGTACTCAGTTACTTGGGTACGGGGTGCTTCGCCGGTGGGCTCTACTACTTTCAGAGGCTTGGTGCGGGCCGTCATGATGCCGCGCATGTTGGGGATGCGAGGCTCGCACATGGGCTCCTGACACGAAACCACAAAGGGGCCAGTTACTTCCACGATTTCTTTGCCGCCTTCAATTTCCCGCTCAATGGTGGCCGTTGTGCCTTCCACGTCAAGCTTCATAGCAGGCGCTACAGTCGGGATGCCGAGCAGCTCGCCTACCATGCCATGTACCTGAAAACCATTGTAATCAATGCTTTCCTTGCCCATCAGGATAATATCGTAACTGCCTTCCTTGGCGATGCTAGCGATTTGCTGAGCTACGAAGAAGGCATCGGTGGGCTTCGCGTTCACGCGGATGGCGTCGTCGGCGCCGATGGCTAGGGCCTTGCGGATATTGGGCTCGGTATCGGCTTCGCCTACGTTGAGCACCGTCACGGTACCGCCGAGTTTTTCTTTCAACTCAATGGCGCGGGTGAGGGCATATTCATCCCAAGGATTAATCACAAACTGCACCCCAGCCTTGTTCAACTCCTTATTATCAGGAGTAAAGGTGATTTTGGTGGTCGTGTCGGGCACGTTGCTGATACAAACGAGAAACTTCATCGAAGGTGCTTATATGGACAGATAACTACGGGAAAGCCCCTAATTTCGGGCGAAGATACAGAAAACTCCTGCCCTATGGAAACCTCACCCAGCCGTTTACAGCAACTCCTCGCCTTCTACGCCGACGACCCAAACGATGCCTTTACGATCTATGCGCTGGCCACTGAATACCGGGCGACAGAACCGTTGTTGGCACTGAAATATTACCAAACGCTACTGGATGAACACCCTGACTACGTGGGTACTTATTACCACGCCGGCAAGCTGCTAGAGCAACTAGAAAAGCCGGAAGAGGCGGAAAAGGTTTACCGCCGCGGGTTGCAAGTAAGCCGTAAAGCTGGACAGATGCATGCCGCCAGCGAGCTGCAACAAGCTCTCAATCAGCTGCTCGGCCTAGATTACGAGGACGAATAAGCGAAGCTGCTCGACTTTATAAACTGCGCATTAGGTTGCGGGCAGCTTCCACGGCCGCACGGGCATTGGGGGCGTATGCATCGGCCCCAATGGCGCGCCACAGTGAGGGGTCGGCGTTAAAGGGCTCACCCCCTACCATTACAAAGATGCGGTCGGCGCCGGGTGTTTCGTGCTTAGCACTGATAAGCTGGCGCAAGATGCCCACATGGTGAGTCATGGAGGCGCCTATCACCAGCATATTGGCCTGGAACCCGGTTATTGCCTTCCAAATGCCTTCGGTTGGCGTATTGGCTCCTAAAAAATAGGGAGTCCAGCCATCAAATTCTAGAAAGTCGGAAACCATGCGCACGGGCAGGCTATGCAAGTCGCCGGACACGGTGGTAGCTACAAACCGAAACCCATTGGGCTCATTTGCTTTCAGGTAAGAATGCAGCGTAGCCATGGCTAGCTCAGTAGCAGCGGTACAGTAGTGCTCTTGCGCCACGCTGATCTGGCCTTGGTGCCAGCGTGAGCCTACCTCCCACTGTACGGGCATAAAAACATGCTCGTATAACAAGCGAATATCGGTGCCACGCTTGGCTTCCTGCCGCAGCAAGCTAATGGCCTCCGTACGATTCCCGGCCAACAGATTTTTTAGGTATGCGTCGGCTAATTCTTTAAAGGGTGCATCCTCTGAAACCGGAATTGGCCGAGCCGGCTCTGGTACAGTTAAAGGCTGTTCCAAATCTTTGAAAGCCGCATTCAAATAGCCGGCGGCGGCAATGTATTCGCCAATGGGCAGGCGCTGCGCCAAAACTTGCTTGAGGGCAGCCAGCTGTTGAGCAAGTTCTACGTCGTGGGCGGGGTCGGTTGGCTGGCGACGGGCGTGCACTAAGTGCGCCTCAAACAGACCAGCGCTATTCATCAAAACGGCATTAGCTAAAGCATTCAAATGGCTCTGCAGCTCCGCTTCCAAAGTCTTTTTCTCCCCCGTTTGGCAATAAGTCGCCGTAGGTGCTAGCTGACAATATAGCGCTGCCGCCTCTTCTGTTATATTATCCGCTTGCTGATGGATAGCCTCGACCGTACGTTGTTGCTTTAAATTCATTCTATTCACCTCTTGGCTGGCGCTCAATGGCGGCTCAGCGTCCTAGCCCAAACACTAGTTATTCTTCCGTAACGGCCTTTGGTCTTTTGCTCCCGTTTACTCTGAACTGCGTAGGCTTGTTTCGTTATTTTGCCTTAATATCTAGCCACTTCGGAGAAAAATCAACCGCTGTATTTAGTATAGAATTAAGGCTATGAGTTCGTTTGAAACGGCAAATTTAGAAGCTTACCTTATTATTATAAAACATATAAAACAGCATTAGGTACCCGCAATAGGTATTAAGCGAGCTCTACTCGTTCGCTGCCCAACACTTACTCTAGTTGCCCAGACGCACAGTCAGTGCTCAGATGTAGAAGTAGCACTGAACTTTCTCGGCAGCCCCGGTGTCCCCTGGGACATGCGTAAAACCGCCATATTCAGCACTGGGGGGCTTTTACTAGCCTTGGTAGCTCCTGCCAGCTTGGTAGCTCAAACCACCGACCCCACCGAAAACGACAACGCACCCTTTGTGCGCAATATCCGCCCCGACCGACCTGGCCGCACCATCACCACCAGTATGCTATCCTTCGGGCAGATACAGCTCGACGCAGGTACTAATCGTTGGGAGCCTGCTCCGGGAAGCACCTTTGGCTCCCGCCGCACCTTGTCGTCGGCTACTCTTCGGATTGGTTTGCCTAATCACATCGAACTGGCCCTGACTCAGGGCTACCTCCACCCTACTAGCAGCCGCGCTACACCTGCGCCGAGTGAGCTAGGGGGCAATTTTGAAGTGCCTACCCCACCATCGGTGGCCTTGCCCAACGGTTTTGCCCCGCTGACTATTGGCGCTAAGTTTTTGGCTTCCACTGTGCCAAACGCCCGTTCTCAAGTGGTGCTATTGGGTGAGCTAACGTTGCGCAATGGCGATGCTTCCTACCTGAATAAGGTGATAGAGCCCGGTGCTCGTCTGCTGGTCTCGCAGCAAATAGGCAAGCGCTATGGCCTAGAAGCTAATTTGGGTTTTCGCCAACGCGGATTCAAAGCAGCAGACACCAAGCTAGGCACTTACCTGGGTACATTGGCGCTCAATGGGCCGCTGGGGGGCAATTTTGGCTTCTTCGCCGAAACCTACACTACTTGGCAACGCGACACTAAGCTTCTACCCGGCGGCACGGCCGGCCTGTACTGGCGTCCTTTGCCCAACCTACGCCTTGACTTGAACGCTGGGCAAGGTTTCACAAAAGCTGCCGATGGCTTGTCGGTGGGAGCTGGTTTGAGCGTGCGACTGCCGAAATAATATCGCTAGTCTAACCCTTTAGCGGCGCGGAGCAAGCTCAGAATTAAGCAAAACACCGGGGCCGACTAAACACTATGTTTAGTCGGCCCCGGTGTTTCATGGTGGTAGCGGTTATCTACTACGGACGTTGCCCTACACTGGCGGGCTCAATGCGCGTAGGCGTTTGCTCGCCCGACACAATGCCCGTGGCGCTGCGTGCAATGGCGGTAATGATAGCCGTCATATTGGTCAGGTTCAGGCTTTCAACCTCATCATCTACGGAGTGATACAGCTTATCATCTGGAATCTGGTCGCTGCTGATGGTGTGGGCCGGTACGCCCAGGCGAGCTAGGGTGGCGTTGTCGGAGCGATAGAACAGGTTTTGCTCGGGGTACGGGTCAGGCTCGAAGCGGAAGGGCGTGCCGGCTAGGTTTTGCTGGAGCAGCTTACCGAAGTCGGAGCGCTCGTAGCCGGTGATAAAGGCGGTCTGGGGGCCAAATTTGGCTTCCTTGCCAATCATTTCGATGTTGAACATGGCTACCACTTTCTGCGGATCAATCTGCTCAGAAAAGTACTTTGAGCCAAAGCCGCCAATTTCTTCCGCCGTGAAAGCCACGAACACCAGCGTCCGCTGATTCTTCTTTTTCTTCTTGAAATGCTCGGCCAAGGCTACTACCGCTGTTGTGCCGCTAGCATCATCATCGGCGCCGTTGGCAATAGAGTCGCCGGCCACGGCAGGCAGTATGCCGATATGGTCGTAGTGCCCCGAGAACACCACCATCTCGGCAGCGCGGGCTTTGTCTTTGGCCTTACCCGGCAGCACGCCGACCACGTTGCGCAGTTCTACCTTCTTGATAGAAGTAGCGGCCGAAGCTGTGAATTTCACGGGCGTAGCGGGTGCGGCAGCTAATACGAATAAGCTGGTATAGGGCTTTGGCTCTTCACCCCGCATGCTGCTGTGGCTCATATAGCCCACTAGCTGCTTGAACCGCTGGGCGTGAGCGGGATCAACCAAAACTAAGGTATTGGCTGCAGGCTGCAGCAAAGCGCCCATTTCCTGCCGCACGTTGGCCTGAGGACCAATAACCACGACTTGCGGTGGGGAAGCATCCTCACTGGTCCAAGTCAGCGTGGGCACCCCCGAAACGGCTAGTACGTTTTCGGACGCTATGGCAGTACCATTTAGTGTGACGCTGGTAGCGCCAGTTCGCACTTCATAGGCCGGAAATACCTGCTCATAGGTGGTCAGACCCGGCATTTTTTCCAACCCAATCCGGTCAAACTCGGCGGCCAGAAACTTCGCCGCTTGTAAGCCGCCTGGCTGCCCAGATGCCCGGCCCATCATGTCGTCGGCCGCCAAGGTGCGAATAACGCGTTCAACAGTAGCCTGCTTGATAGCAGGACCCTGCTTTTTTTGTGCTTCAACCAGTTGGCTTGTGCAGGCCAAGCCAATAATCAGGACAAGTTTTTTCATGGCTCAAGGTATGCATTTTGCCGTATGAGAAACGCAGATTTTGCCCCCACGTCATTCATAGCAACTTATAATGCTTCGCCATTTCTTGCTTTTACTGCCTTTTCTGCTTCTGGGTGCGTGCCAGAACAGCAAGAACACCACTCCTGCCGCTAGCCTACGCAACACGCGTTGGGTCCTCCGGACCTTGGCTACCACTCCCATTACCACACCCGAAAACAGTCAGGAAATCTATCTGCAATTCGACCCTACCACCGATCAAGTAGCAGGCTTCGCAGGCTGCAACCGCTTCTTTGGCCGCTTCGAGCAGTCAACGCCAACCACGTTGCGCCTGCTCGGCGTGGGCTCAACCAAAATGTATTGCGAGGCTCGGCAGCAAGTCGAGACAGAGTATCTGAAAGCGCTTCAGGAAGCAACACGCTTTACTATTGAGGGCAACACGCTTCGCTTATATGCAGCCGAGACCGAGGCCGCACCCTTAGCAGTGTTTGAGGCCGTGTATTTGTGACACAAGATTGGTTTATCATCAGGTTGAGTTATTATCAAAAAAGCCCCCCAGAATATTCTGGGGGGCTTTTTTGATAATAACTTACCCTTCTTTACGGGGCAATGCTGGCAAAGTATTTAGCCAGGGAATTAGCGCAATGAAGTCGGCTTCGGAGCGCAGCGGTGGACGCTTCTTTAACTCAGTCTGCAGCTGGGCCGCGTGCTCAGGCAAAGCCGCGATTAGCGACTTTTGGTTGAGCTTGATTGGCTGCAGCCTACCATCAGCAGTGCGTACAAAGTAATCAGTTTGGTCTATTAGCTCGTCGTAGCGTCGATCGGCGCTATAGGGGCTACTATAATTGGCTTTCTGCAATGTTTTGCGTTGCAGCTTGAGCAGGCTATAATTGCCGGGCACTAGCACCTCAAAATACTCACGCCGCAGGCCTGGGTCGGGAGCATCGTAGAAGCGCTGGAAATTGCGGGGTTCAGATTTAGTTGGGTCAAGCAGCGCGAAACCTTCGATTTTGTTCATATCCAAGTACATAGAATCCTTGGAAGGGCGCAACATTAAAAGTAGCCGCTGAGCAGCATCATATTTTAGCTTTACCTCTGGCGCTTGCGCCTTATTAGCGAGCTGCAACTTACCCGGCACCCATGCACGCACTAAATAGGGCGTGCCGCGCACGCCTTCGTAGCGGTTGTCAAAGCGAACAAAAGCTGAGCCGTCTACTAGTGCTTGTATGTTTTCTTGGGCAGCATTGCCTGAAGCTACAACCGTGCTTTGCCCCTGAGCCTGTGCTTGCAGGCTCGCGAAAACACCAAGGGTAATAATGAAAATTCGAGTAGGGTTCATAAAAGGGAAAAAGGCCAAACTATAAGCACTATTGTCTCAAAATATAGGCATTTTAAGTACAAAAGCTAGCCTAGCGTCAGCACTAAGTCATCCGCGTTTACCAATGTTCCTTCGCCCAGGTGCAGGCTTTGCACGGTAGCATCATCGGGAGCGGTGATAGTGGTTTCCATCTTCATGGCTTCGATGATAAATAGTGGGGTGTTGCGCTTTACTGCTTCGCCGTCTTTCACCAATACTTTTGACAGCATACCCTGCAAAGGAGCGCCTACCTGGCGCGGGTTGGCTTTATCGATTTTCTGATTGCGCACGGTCTTGACTTCTACCGAGCGGTCGCGCACTTCTAGGTTGCGGGTCTGGCCATTGAAGGAGAAGAACACGGTGCGGTTGCCGTCGTCGTTCACGTTGCCGACCGAGCGCAGTTTTACAATCACCGATTTGCCGCGGGCAATGTCGATAATGGTTTCCTCGCCGGGCTTGAGGCCATAGAAAAACACGCGCGTCGGAATCAGCGACACGTCGCCGAATTGCTGCACATAGGTCCAATACTGCTCGAATACTTTGGGGTAGAGCAGGTAGGATAGCAGGTCGGTGAACTTGGTCTGGGGGCCAAATTTGGCTTGAAACGCTTCCCATTCCTTGTCGAAATCGATGGGCGCTAGATGCTCATTGGGTCGGTCGGTGAAAGGCTTTTCGTCCTTGAGAATCAGCTTTTGCAAATCCTCCGGCCAGCCGCCTTCCGGCTGCCCAATGTCGCCGCGGAACAAGCTCTGCACCGACTCCGGAAAATTCAGGCTTTCCCCTTTTTCCAGCACATCCTGGGTTGTCAGGTTATTGGTAACTAGATACAACGCCATGTCACCGACCACTTTCGATGAGGGCGTCACCTTTACGATGTCGCCAAACAGCTGATTAACATCAGCGAAGGTTTGCTTAACCTGCTCGAACTTGTCGCCTAGGCCCAGGGCCGCCGCCTGGGGCCGCAGGTTGGAATATTGCCCCCCAGGAATCTCGTGCTGAAACACTTCTGACGTGCCGGCCTTCAAGCCCGACTCAAACGGGTAATAATACTCGCGCACCGTTTCCCAATAGTTGGAGAACTCATTCAAACTTCGCTGATCGAACTCACGATGGCGGGGCGTACCGCGCAGCATCTCCACAATAGAATTGAAGTTAGGCTGCGACGTGAGGCCCGATAAAGAGCCCAGCGCCACGTCAATTACGTCTACGCCTGCTTCCACAGCCTTTAGATAAGTTGCTGCTTGTAAAGAAGATGTATCGTGGGTATGCAGGTGAATAGGCAAGCTGATAGTATCGCGCAAACCCTGAATCAGCTCGGTGGCGGCATAGGGCTTGAGCAGGCCAGCCATATCCTTGATGCATAGAATATGGGCACCAGCGTCTTCTATTTGCTTGGCTAGGCGCAGGTAATAATCGAGGTTGTACTTGGTGCGCTTGGGGTCGAGAATGTCACCGGTGTAGCAGATGCTAGCCTCGGCCAAACCCTGGGTTTTGTTACGCACAAACCCAATGCACGACTCCATGCCGGGCATCCAGTTCAAGGAGTCGAAGATGCGGAAGATGTCCACGCCCGTTTCCCAGGCCTGCTGCACAAAACGCTCGGTGAGGTTATCTGGGTAGGCCTTATAACCCACGCCATTTGCCCCCCGGATGAGCATTTGCAGCAAAATATTCGGCACCGCGGCTCTAATTTTGGCCAATCTCTCCCAAGGGTCTTCGTGCAGGAAGCGCAGGGTCACGTCGAAGGTAGCGCCGCCCCATACTTCCATAGAGAAGGTTTGTGGGTGCATCTTAGCGTAACGCTCTGCCACTTTCAGTAGGTCGAAAGTGCGCATGCGCGTGGCCAGCAAACTTTGGTGAGCGTCGCGGAACGTGGTGTCGCAGTAGTGAATAGGCTTATCGGCCCGCAGCCACTGGGCGAAACCTTCGGGGCCTAGCTCCGTGAGCTTGTCTTTGGTGCCGGGTTGGTGCGGCTCGGTAATGTTAGCAAACGGAATTTTAGGCTTGCGCAGGTCCCGGCTCGGGTCAATTAGGTTTTTAACATCGGGGTTGCCGTTTACCACCACATCGCCGATGTAAGCTAGCACTTTCGTGCCGCGGTCTTGGCGGGGCTTGTATTGAAATAGTTCGGGGTGGTCTTTAATGAAGTCCACGTTGGCATTGCCGCTCACAAACTCGGGATTAGCAATGATATTTTGCAGAAACTGAATGTTGGTCCGCACTCCCCGGATGCGGAATTCATCTAGGGTACGCGCCATTTTTTGGGCCGCGCCTTCCAGCGTAGGCGCGTGGGCCGACACTTTAACTAGCAGTGAATCGAAGAAAGGCGACACCTTCACGCCCTGATACACCGAGCCTTGGTCGAGGCGTATACCGAAGCCGCCTGCCGAACGGTAGGCGACGATAGTACCATAATCAGGCTTAAAGTCGTTCTCGGGGTCTTCGGTGGTGATTCGGCACTGAATAGCAAAGCCGGTTTTGAGCGGTTTGCCCCCCGGCTCCAAGCCTATCTCTGGGGATGAGAGCTTGTAGCCATCGGCGATGTACAACTGGGTTTTGATCAGGTCGATGCCCGTAATCATCTCCGTTACGGTGTGCTCCACCTGAATGCGTGGATTGACTTCAATAAAGTAGATGCGGTCCTGCTCAGGATTAACCAAGAACTCTACCGTGCCCACGTTATTGTAATTCACGGCCCGACCCAGCCGCAGAGCGTACTCATATAATAAGTGTCGCTGATGATCTGCCAGATCCAGCGAGGGAGCTACTTCAACTACCTTCTGGAAACGGCGCTGCACGGAACAGTCGCGCTCGTAGAGGTGGACTATGTTGCCGTGGTTATCGGCCACCAACTGCACTTCAATGTGCTTGGGCCGCTCCACAAACTTTTCCAGAAATACGGTGTCGTCGCCGAAGGCTTTTAGGGCCTCGTTGCGTGCCTCAAAGAAGCCTTTTTCCAGCTCATCATCCGTCCTGATTACCCGCATGCCGCGTCCGCCGCCACCGGAGGCCGCTTTCAGCATAACTGGGTAGCCAATGCGGTGCGCCTCGCTTAGCGCCACTTCTAGATCCGTCAGATCGGCCTCGCTGCTTTCAATAATGGGCACTTGGCACTGCAGAGCCACGCGCTTGGCGGCCACTTTGTCGCCGAGAGCTTCCATCACTTCCGGCCGGGGCCCCACGAATATTATCCCTTCTTGCTGGCAGCGCCGTGCCAACGTCGCATTCTCCGCCAAAAAGCCGTAACCGGGGTGAATAGCATCGGCTCCGTTTTCCTTAGCAGTGCGCAGAATACCCTCAATATCCAGATATGGCTTCAGAGGGTCATCGTCGCGGCCAATCTGGTAAGCCTCGTCGGCTTTGTAGCGGTGCAGGGAGTACCGATCCTCGTAAGTGTACACGGCCACCGTTGGGATTCCCAACTCAGTAGCAGCGCGTAGCACGCGGATAGCAATTTCACCACGGTTGGCAACGAGTAGCTTTTTGATATTCATAGTTTGGGACGTAAATGGGAGCGAGAAGTGGAATTGGGACGAAGCTAAGTAAATGCACGGCAAGCTAAACAGGCCGCCAGCGAATTTTTGCTAATTGACCCTTATTCGCAATAATAGCATAGTAAGTTATTTTATTCTTACAGCGTCTGGGTAAGATAGTATCTGTCAATTATAAAGCAGCCTATATTACTTCCAAAAAAGAAAGCCCTGACTTTCCTGGGATGCAGGTAAGTCAGGGCTTTCTCGTAATTGGGGAGCTTTTTACTTGGCTTGCCGCACCGAGCTGGCGCCGCTGGAGCTATTGCTTACTACACGGGCGTTGCCTTTGTAGCGAATATCGCTAGCCCCGGAGGCGCTGGCCATTACTTCACCATCTACCGACACGTAAGCTTCGCTGGCCCCAGAGGCCTGAATATTGGCACTTCTGCTTTGGAGAGAATACGCTTGATACTCACTGCCCCCACTCACGCTTACCTTTTGATGGTCGGCTTGGCCGGAAAGCTTGATGTCGCTGGCACCAGAGCAGCTCACGTCCAAGGATTTAGCGCGCACACTCATTGTGATATCGCTGGCACCGCTGGACTGGAGCTTGAAGTTGTCAGTGGTGAAGGCTGATTCACCCCGCACATTAGAAGCACCACTCACCGTCACAGATTTTAATCGCGGACAGGTGATGTAGACGTTGACTTTTCCGTCTTTATTATCCCCTACTAGGTCGCGCCAGCTAAAGTCCTTGTCGCGGTAAATCTTGAGCACGCCATTGTCTACCTCCGTCTTCAAGTATTTCAGAGATTCTTCCCTTGCCTCCACTACTACCGACGTTTCGTTGCCTTGTCGTAGAAACACGTTTACGGCACCACTTGCGCTTACTCCGTCGAAGTTGCCCGGTTTGCGGGTTTGCTTGGTTTGGGCAAAGACCGATATATGGAGCATAGACGCTACCAAAATGAGGAAAAGGGCTTTCAGCTGAGTCGACATTTTCATTGTGGTGAAAGGTTAGTGAGTAATTGATTTGGTAGATGGATGGAGGATAAGAAGGGTTGCTTAATGTTAGAGAATATAGTGATTTTGGTTTAGAGTGGATACCAAGCCGACGCATTTTGCGAGCAATTAGTTAAAGAGTAAATATTTTTTATTTGCCTGACCCTGCTTGCAACCTTGCGTGGCGCCCCTGACTCTTCCTTATGCGCCAACTGATAGTTGCTTTTTATGAAACCAGATTTTGCTCGTTCTTTTTTGTGGCTAGGAGTGGCTTTTGTGCTCAGTAGCTGCGCAAAAGATTCAGACCCCAGCGCCCAAAGCGAACTAATAAACACTCGCTGGATGCTGGAGCAAGTAGAAAATATACCCATTATGGTATCCAGTCACTCCGAGGACTACAAGTCTTACCTCGAGTTTTCCGCCACCGGCAACCAGACCCGTGGCTTGGCGGGTTGCGACGAAATTGAGGGGCAGTATTCGCTGGTGAATAGCACTCGGCAGCTCACTTTCTCCCAGCTTTCGGTAAAGCCCGGAAACTGCGGTGGCCCTATCATGGCGGCTCGTTACATACAGCAGCTTCCTCAAGTCACGCGCTATGAGTTGGAAGGTGCCATTCTACGCTTGTACGATGCCCAGGGGGCAAATCCTAAGCTGACATTCAGAGCATCTAAGTAATTACTGTATAGATTTTTATTTTATCCACTTTATTAATAGACAGGCAATTATTACCGTTACTTATGCTAATCAGGCCGGTGGAAGGTGCGCTTCCGCCGGCCTGATTTTTTGTTACTTCTGATGGTGCCCGTGACAGTTTTTACCTAGCAATTAGGAATGGATTAGAGATGTCACGCTCGACGCCTTAACGGTATTAGCGAATCGGCTATCTACACTCATTGAGCCTTCATTATTGGGGCAGCGCAAACCTTGGCCGCTTGGTTCAGTTGTGAAGGAACCCTTCTACCCTGAACCAACTTCATGAATTTCGCCCAAAAGAACATTCTGATCGTCGGTGCCTCGTCGGGCATCGGGCTGGCTACGGCCAAACTGCTGCACGGCCTGGGAGCCCAGCTGTTCACGGCTTCGCGTCATTTGTCGCCCGAGCTGGCCGAGTTGCAAACCACCCACCTAGAGCTCGACGCTACCCAGCCCCTCGCTCCCACCGCCTTTGACGCCCTACCCGATACGCTGCACGGCTTTGTGTATTGCCCCGGCAGCATCAAGCTGCGGCCCTTCGAGCGGATTCCGCTGGATGACTTTCGCAGTGATTTTGAGCTGAATGTGATGGGTGCTGTGCAGTTGCTCCAGCCCCTGATGAAGCGCCTGAAAAAAGCCGAGGGCGCGTCGGTGGTGCTGTTTAGTACCGTGGCCGCCACTACCGGCATGAGCTTTCACGCCAGCATTGCCACCGCCAAAGCCGCCCTCGAAGGTCTCACCCGCGCCCTAGCTGCCGAATTTGCCCCCCAGAACGTCCGCGTCAACGCCGTAGCGCCCTCCCTGACCAACACGCCGCTGGCAGCGGCCTTATTAAACACACCCGAGAAGGCCGAAGGCGGCGCCAAGCGTCACCCCTTGCAGCGCATCGGCCAGCCCGAGGATCTGGCTTACATGGCGTCCTTCCTGCTCTCCGACCACAGCAGCTTTATCACAGGTCAAACAATGCCCGTTGATGGCGGCATGGGGCGGTTGAAATAGTGTAGTTAATGGTGAGTATGCCGTTCATACATTCAACTGCGTATTCTCATAAGTCACGCGCTTAGACTCAGCCAGCACATCCCTTTCGTCACTCCCCGCTTCGCAAACTCACCATTTAACAACCTCACCTTTCCCGATGAAAATCACGCTTTTCTGGCATCGTCGCGATATTCGTTTGCATGATAATGCAGGGTTGGCTGCTGCTCTCCAAAGTGGCTATCCAGTAGTCCCGCTATTCATATACGACCGCGAAATCCTGGATTTGCTCCCCAGCCGCCGCGATGCGCGCGTTACGTTTATTTATCAGCAAGTGGAGCGCATCGCGGCTAAGACGGAGACAGCGGGGGGCAATTTTCTGGCTATTTATGGCCGTCCGCTAGAGGTGTTTGAGCAATTACTGAGTCAACACGAGGTGGCGGCTGTGTACACCAACGAAGACTACGAACCCTACGCCAAGGAGCGCGACTCGGCCGTAGCAGAACTTTGCCAGCGCCACGGCACGGAGTTTCGGGCATTCAAAGACCAGGTAATTTTCGCCAAAAACGAGTTGCTTACTAAGTCGGGCACGGTACCGAAAGTGTTTGGCTCGTATCAGAAAGCGTGGCTGGCGGCCTTGCGCGATGACCATTTGCAGGCGTATCCATCGGCCGAGCTGTTGCGCGCCGAGAACCTGTACCGCTGGCCCGAGGTGCCCAAGCGCCCCACCTTGGAAGAAATGGGGTTTCAAATGTTTGAGCAGTTTGTGCCCGCCGCCGAGCTGCCCGATGAAGCCTTAGTACGGGACTATCACTTAACCCGCAACCAGCCCGGCCTCATCAATAGCAGCACCCGCCGCTCAGTGCACCTGCGTTTCGGCACACTGAGCGTCCGGGAGCTGATGCGACAGGCCAAAGAGCTGAACCCTAAGCTCTTAGCTGAGCTGATCTGGCGCGACTTCTTTATGATGCTGCTCTGGCATTACCCCTTCACGGCCACCGAAAGCTACGATCCCAAGCTGCGCCGCGTGCCTTATCGCAACAACGAACAAGAGTTCAAAGCCTGGTGTGAAGGCCGCACGGGCTACCCGCTCGTCGATGCGGGAATGCGGGAAATGAACGCAACAGGCTACATGCCCAATCGAGCCCGTATTGCCACCGCTGGCTTCCTGGTTAAGCACCTGCTTATCGACTGGCGCTGGGGCGACAAGTATTTTTCCGACAAGCTTCTCGACTACGACATGGCTCAGAACGTGGGCAACTGGCAGTGGATGGCTGGTACCGGAGCCGTGGCCGCGCCATGGTTTCGGGTGTACAGTCCTGAAAGTCAGCAAAAACAGTACGATCCGTCGTTTGCGTACGTGTGGCAATGGGTACCCGAATTTGGCACCTGTGATTATCCCAAACCGATTGTAGAACACAAGTTTGCGCGGGAGCGGGCTATTGAGACGTTGCGCGCGGCTTACCGACAGGCCGAGTAATTTCGGCTCGCGCCACTTGCCGCCTGCACATCAACTTTACTTGGTCTACAACTGTTGTACTAGCACTATGGAAAATACGGAAAAGGACCGCATCAAGCAGGCTTACCTGACTTACGTGCTAGATAAAAATAGGCCTCCAGCTTCGGTGTTTAAGCTTACCAAACGGCTGAACATCCCTGAGGAAACTTTCTACCGCTATTACCCCAATTTTGACGCTGTAGACCGCGAGATTTGGGCTGATTTTGGCCGACAAGCTCGTGAAAAAGCAGCATTGGAACCTGTATGGCAGGAGTACGGTGCTCGCGAAAAGCTGCTGGCATTTTACTACACCTTGCTCGAAATCCTGAAGCAAAACCGCAGCTACGCCCTTATAGCGCTGCGCCGTTCTATGCCGAATATGCCAGGTATCACGCCCCGGGTGCTCGACGATTTTCGTAGCGAGTTCATCATGTTTGTGGAAAGCTTACTGCGCGATGGTCGCCGTACTGAAGAAATTGCCCCCCGACGCTTCGTGCAGGATAGCTACCCGCGCCTTTTCTGGACGCAGGCGCTGTTTGTCCTGACCTTTTTTGCTAAGGATGAAAGCTTGAACTTCGACCGCACCGATGCGGCCGTAGAAAAAGCCGTCACGCTCAGCTTCGACTTAGTCGGCCGCAATTCATTTGATTCGGCCCTCGATCTGACGCGGTTTCTATTGCATAAGCGGCGCTAATGGCAGAGTCAGTAGATAATTTGCCCCCCAGCCCTTCGCTGGCGGAAGAAAGCGCGCCTGGCCGTCAACTCGATTCGCTGCCGACGACCAAAGTGGCTCGGGCAGCGCGTTTTGCCAAATCGGGGCTGAAAGTGGGCGCCAACTACGTGAAGCATTACGCCCGTCGCTCGGTGGGCGCAACCAGCAGCGAGGCCGACCTGCATGCCGCCAACGCCGCCGAACTGTACGGCACGCTGAGCGAGATGAAAGGCTCGGTGCTGAAAGTGGCCCAAATGCTGGCGCTGGAAAAGAAGTTTTTGCCCCCCGCCTACGCCGATCAGTTTGCTCAAGCCCAATACCAGACGCCCCCGCTTTCCGCACCTCTGATTATCAAGACGTTCCGCGATGCGTTTGGCAAGTCGCCGTTTGAGCTGTTTGCCGAATTTGATGTTAACGCCCGGCAAGCCGCCAGCATCGGGCAGGTACATTATGCGTTGTCGCACGACGAAAAACGCCCCCTAGCGGTGAAGGTGCAGTACCCCGGCGTGGCCGACAGTATTCGCTCGGACATTCGGCTGGTGAAGCCCATTGCTTTGCGTGTGATGGGCCTCGATGAAGCGCAGGTGCGACCTTATTTGGAGGAAGTAGAGACGCGCCTGCTCGAAGAAACCGACTACAAGCTGGAACTACGGCGCGGGACCGAAATAGCGGCAAGCTGTGCCCATCTGCCCCGTCTGGAGTTTGCCCGCTACTACCCCGAGCTATCTTCGTCCCGCATCTTGACGATGGATTGGCTGCAAGGCCAGCACTTGAAGGAGTTTTTGCTCACCGAACCCAGCCAGGAAGTTCGCAACCAGCTAGGGCAGGCGATGTGGGATTTTTATATGTATCAGCTGAACACGCTGCTGCGAGTGCACGCCGATCCGCACCCCGGCAACTTCTTGCTGCGCGAAGAGAATAGCGGGACCGTGGGCGTGCTGGACTTCGGCTGTATAAAGGAAATTCCGGCCGATGTGCACCGGCTTTTCAACGCCTTGTTGGCGCCCGAAACCTTAGCCGACGAAGCCCGCCTCACCGCCTTACTCGACGAAACCGGCATCCTCCGCCCCACCGATACCGCCGAGCGCCGCGCTCTGTATGTGCGCACCCTGCACGCGTCACTGGAGTTAGTTGGTCGTCCCTTTCGGGAGGACACTTTCGATTTTGGCGACCCGGCTTACATGGCCTCGCTGTATGCCCTGGGCGACGATTTGATGCAGGAGCCCGAGTTGCGTCAACAGCGCGAGCCGCGCGGCTCCGAGCATTTCATTTACCTCAACCGCACCTACGTGGGCCTGTACGCCTTGCTAACGGAGCTTGGAGCTCACATTCGCACTAAATAAATCCGAGTGGTGCCACGACGGCAAAACGGGTTTTGGTGCTACCGTGCGCCACCTGCTTGGCTCTCGCTAAAACTATATTCGGCGCCTCTGGTTAATGCGTCCTGACTAAGCACTGATTCGTGTAGCAACATGAATTTAGAGCTTGGTCAGGACGCATTCACTTTCTTCCACCTATTTCCATGAAAAAATTCTGGACTCTCTGCGCCGCGCTGCTTAGCGTGGTTACCGCGGCTTCGGCCCAAACTACGGCTATGAGCTGCTGCGCCAAGCCAGCCGTAGCCACCGAAACTTTCGCTTTGCTCGCCTCCAACACCGATTTTTCGGGTGGCCACGATGCCCCGCTGCCATATTCGTATCAGGGCGAAGGCGCGATGGTACAGTTTAAAACTGCAGATGGCCAAATAGGTCAGGGCTTTGAAATCAAAAGCGCCACGCCTTCCAAAAAGTACCTATTCGTAATTCACGAGTGGTGGGGCCTGAATGACTACATCAAGAAGGAAGCCGCCACGTTTGCCCGCGACTTGCCGGGCGTCAACATCATTGCGCTGGACTTGTATGACGGCCAAGTAGCTACCACGCCCGACGAAGCCGGCAAATACATGCAAGCCGTGAAGACGGAGCGGGCGCAGAATATCATTCGCGGCGCCATGCAGTACGCGGGTCAGGATGCGCAGTTTGCTTCCGTAGGCTGGTGCTTCGGTGGCGGCTGGTCGTTGCAGACGGCTTTGCTGGCTGGCCCCAAGGCCGTGGGCTGTGTGATGTATTATGGCATGCCCGAGAAAGATGTAGCCAAGCTCAAAACCTTAAATACGGACGTGCTAGGCATATTTGCCAGCGAAGACAAGTGGATTAACCCCGAAGTAGTGGCCCAGTTCCAGAAGGATATGGCCGCTGCCAAGAAGAAGGTAACCATCAAGAGCTACACCGCCGACCACGCGTTTGCCAACCCGTCGAACCCTAAGTATAACAAGCAATTTGCCGCCGATGCCCACGCTGCCGCCGTGGCTTATCTGCGCAAAAACTTCAAGTTGAAGTCGTAGTTTATTTTGCAAAAAAGCCCCCTGGATGCATCTCCGGGGGGCTTTTTTGTGTAAGCTTTGGTGGGACGGGGCAAAAGGATACCAGCCAACTTTTCGGCGAAAGTTGCGAGTCGGGTTAGGCCGGCTTCAGTTGCCAACTATCGGCGAGCAAGGCCGCCATTTCCGCCACGCTAGCCGTGAGCTGCTCCCAGGAGTTGAGCACGAAGTATTGTTCCTGAAACCGCTCCTCGGAGTAAGGCGTGTCGAGCACCTTCGAAAGCTCGAAGGCGTGGCGGGCGGTTTCGTCGTGCACGCAGTGGTGGATTTCGCCAGCCGAGGATAACAAACCGGCCCCGTAGATGCGCGGCTGCCCGTCTTCCTGCACCAATCCAAACTGGACCGTGAAGCCATACAACCGCCGCAGCCGCACCAAAGCCGGGGCATCGTGGCGGTGCTGACGACCTACGATGCCCAGAAAGTGTAGAAAGTCGGCGAAGGCGGAGTCGGTGAGCAAAGGCGCGTGGCCGAATACGTCATGAAACAAGTCGGGCGTCTTCACGAAGTCGAACTGCTCCATGGCCCGCAACCGCGTAACAGCCGGAAACTTACGCTCGGCCAGTAATGCAAAGAACGTAGCATCGTCAACCGCCTCAGGCACAGACACCAATTCCCAGTTAGTATAGGATTGAAGCTGCTTACTTACCGCGTCAAAACGTGGAATAGCGGTACGCTGAAAGTCGAGGCGAGTGAGGCCCGCTCCAAAAGCGGAGGCTGCCCGCTTGTGTAGCAGAGCCGTCTGGCGGTCGAATAATACCTTCCAAACGAGCTGGTCCTGGGTTGTGTACTGGTCGTAGGCTTGCTCAAACATAGCTGTAGATTGGTATAGGGCACAAAAAAAGCCCGACTCTTGACGGAGTCGGGCTTGAGGTTTTCGGGGTTGGAGGTGGTTACTTACCTTCCTTTCCGGCCATGCAGCTCGACTCCGCCTTTATGGGGGCGATTGACGGTTAGCATAATGCATTTGGCGGATAGCAGTAACATGGAGGCAAATATAGAAAATCGAAATAATAAGTTGTATCTCAACTATTCAACTTATTTTCAATTAGATACCAAAATCATTAAAATTATTACTGGGGGGCATTTCTGATCGTGAAAAAGTTGGCGGCTGTGTGGCCAGCTTTCGTCAAGAGGTAGATACCCTTTTACTTTTTTCCGTTGGCTTCGTAGCCCATACTCAGATTCGTGTCGCCGGTTACCCGCAAGTCGAGTCGGGCGTTTTGGCTTGATGGATTTAGCAACAGTGCAGTGGAGCCGGGCAGAAAGCGGAGCGTAGCTCGCTGGCCGGGTGCGAGGGTAGCTTTGCCAAAAATGCCTCCCCCACGCGGACGCTCCTTTATTTCTACCGGCACCTTTCCCGTATTGCGCGCTACCACCCGAAAGGCCCCTGGCTGCCCGCCGCCCAGGGCGAATTGTTTGCCAGGCTCAATCGTCAAGTCAGAATTCAAACCATTCCCGGCCCAGCAAGCCGTGGCTAAGAACAGCACCAGAGCTGCGGCACTAGCCGAGGCAACTTGCCGACTTGGGACCAAGCGGCGCACCCAGTTGGTATTGTGCGTGAGCAGATAATCTAAGGAGTAGCGTCCGCCGCCCACGGCAGTTATAAGCACAAAACACCAGAATAAGAGCTGCTGGTAATTCATACCTACTATGGGCTCTGGCCCTTCAAACCAGATAAAGGCGATGATGAAAAACTGGAACGCTAGCTGAAAAGCCCCCCAACGTGTGAAGAGTCCGAAGGCAACCAGTAAGCCGCCCGCAAACTCGCCCCAACAGGCCAGCCACGCCCAAAGGTAGGGTGATGGATACGTGAAGCCCAGATTTGATACTTGTTGGATAAACCAATCCGGGGGGCCGAGGGTGTTACTGGCTGTGGTGGCACTTAGGGCAGCAAGCTTACCCCAGCCAGCGCCGATGGCAATGGACAAGCCTATGTGCAGGCGCAGGAGCAGCCAAGCAACATCGGCGAGGCGAGATTGTAAAGGGCTAGCGGAAAAGAGAATCTTTTTCATGGTCGTTGATCGGTTAATTGAACGACCCAAAATTGCCCCCCAGCCCACTCCTAAACGCCCCGGATTACGCTTTAGGGCGTCCCAACTTATATATTGAGCCGAGCCGCCACCTCGCTGGGCGTGGCCGACTTCAGTTTTTTGAATACCCGGTTGAAGGTAGACTTGGAATTGAACCCCGACTCCAAGGCCACCGCTAGCAAGGTATAGTGCTGGTAGCGGGGGTCTTGTAATTTGCGCTCGGCCTCGGCGATACGGTGCCCGTTGATATAGTCGTTGAAATTCTGACCGAAGCAGGTATTAATCACACGCGACAGCAGCGAGGTATTGGTGCGGAGCTGATTGGCCAATTCACCTAACGTCAACTCGGGATTTAGATAAGGCCGCGCCGTTTGCATGTGGTGCGTGAGCTTATCGGCCCACCGCGTTAAGTCAGGATCAGCAGCAGACGTTAGGATTTCGGTGGTAAGTTCGGCGGATTCGGGGACCAGGCGCTGGGGGACATTTTCGCTAAAATTGCCCCCCAGGCTTGGCTCGAGTACTTTCGCAACCTGAGTTGGGGCCGCTGCTACGCTCGCAAAGGGCTGTGGTTCTTCATCGTCGCTTGGCTGAAAATGCAGTGCCGGCGCGGGTTGATACGGAGCCAACAGGCCAGCAATGCTCAGGTAATAAATCAGTAGGCCGGTGGCCAAAAACGAGTACCACACCTGAATGTAGGACAGCGGTGTCAGCACTTTATTTGTCAGGCCGAAGAAAAAAGAAACCAGCAAGCCTATCAGCACTGCCACCATCAGATTGCGCAGCCACTGAAAGCTGATGGGGCCCGTGTTAGAATAATTATCGTCGAGGTAACGGCGGTAGCGCTGGTAGTCTCGCAGGGTGAGCCAGCCGTAGGCAAACACCGACAGGTAACCTAGTATTTCTATGGTTCCATCCGCTACTTCGCTCACGTTGGCGAGCGGACCTTTGGTGCCAAAGTGCTCCGTAAGAGGTGCCCCCAGAGCCCAGTGTTTCCACACTATATCGTACCCAAACACAAAAAGCCGCCAGCTTATGTAGAGCAGAACGGGTATGAAGTGTCGCATTTCATGCCAACCAAAGCGAAAATCCTGGTTGGTAAGACTGCGAAAGTAGAAATAGAATGCGGGCCCCAACGCCAGCCAATAGCTGAAGGGGAAGTAAAACATGAAGGTGGAGTGGGCGTCGTGGGCGTCGTACCAACCGGCGAAACCCAGCATCCACTGCGTGAGGGGCAGAGTATTGAGCAGCAACAGCAGCGCCAGCCACGTATCGGAGGCAATGCCGCGCTGCCACCCACGCACCAAAAACAGCACTATAAATACCACTCCCTGCACAAAAAAAGGCAGCAGCAGCGAGCTATAAGGGCTGAATTGGAACAACATGCGCTAAAGCTACACAACCAGCACGTTACGACGCTACACCAGCTCCTTACGCAGGGCGTACACCCGCCGCAGGTTCTGAATCAGTCGAGCGGATTCTTCAAAATTCAAGGTCTGCTGCCCATCGGAAGCAGCTTCTTCGGGTTTCTCGTGGGCTTCGTAGAGGATGCCATCCGCGCCGGCCATTACTGCAGCCAGAGCCATAGGCGCTACGTAATCACGAATACCGATGCCGTGTGAAGGATCAACGACTACGGGTAGGTGGGTTTTCTCCTTAAGGATGGGCACAGCGTTCAAATCCAGGGTGTTGCGCGAAGCCGTTTCGAAGGTCCGAATGCCTCGCTCGCAGAGGATCAACTTTTCATTACCGCCCGAAAATACGTATTCGGCCGAAGAGAGCAACTCTTCAATACTGCCCGAAATACCGCGCTTGATGAGCACAGGCTTGTCTACGCCGCCGAGGGCATCTAGCAAGTTAAAATTCTGGGTGTTACGGGCACCGACTTGAAACACATCCACATAGTCGTGCATCTCCTCTACTTGCGACACCTGCATTACCTCCGTTACTACCTTGATGCCCCGCTCACGGGCCATTTGGTGAAACTGCTTTAGTCCTTCCATGCCCAAGCCACGAAATGAGTAGGGTGAAGAGCGCGGCTTGAAAACGCCCCCCCGCATTAGCCGCACGTTGTTATCGAGCAGGTGCTGCATGATTTTTTCCATCTGCGCTTCGCTCTCAATGCTGCACGGGCCGGCTACTAAGCTCAACGAGCCTTCGCCAATGTAAACACCATCGCCAAGGTCGAGCACAGTGGGCCGCACGCGCCACTTGCGCGACACGAGCTGGTAATCGTCCGATACCTGATGAATATCCCGGATGCCGGGCAGCTGACCGATAGCACGTAAGTCGACCTCCGCCTTGCCGATGCCTACCAAGTAATGGGCGCGCTGGGTCGTCACCTCCGTGACTTTATATTTCAGAGCTTTTATCTGATCGATAATATCCGCTTTGGTATTTGCGGCAATATCTTTTTCGAGTTGGATGAGCATGAAGTGCTTATTAAGCTATTTAATGTGATTTCGCTGGTTTCTTTTCGGCCTTATATACTTCTGTCATCCTGAGCTTGCTAAGGACCTTCTCACTTGAAAACGAGTCGTTCAACTAGCATAATGTCCTTCGCAAGCTCAGGATGACGGACGATTTTTGTTTAGCTCAAAACTGAAGAAACGAAAGCTTTGGCGGCGGCGGGTGCATCGTCGGCGCCTTCCAGGGCCCGGATGAAAGCGGAGCCGATGATGGCGCCTTCCGCGTAAGAGCACGCGCGCTCGAAGCTGGGTTTGTCACCAATACCAAAGCCAATAAGGCGCGGGTTACGCAAGTTCATGGCGGCGATGCGCTCGAAATACGCTTCCTGCACGCCTTCACTCTGCGTGTTTTGCCCCCCAGTAGTGCCGGGGCCCGATACTAGGTAGAGAAACGAATCGGTCAGCTCGTCGATGCGGCGGATGCGGGATTCGCTGGTTTGGGGCGTGATGAGAAACACGGGCCGCAGGTTGTGGCGACGAAAAATTTCTTGGTATTCAGCCACGTAATCATCCAGCGGCAAATCGGGCAGAATGATGCCATCAACACCTGCTTCGGCGGCTTGGCGGCAAAAGTTCTCCACTCCAAACTGCATTACTGGATTCAAATAACCCATGAGCAGTAAGGGCGTGTCGGGTACGGTTTGGCGGATATCCTGAAGCTGCTTGAACAGCACGCGCATATTCATGCCATTGGCCAGCGCGGCAGTGCTGCTTTGCTGAATCACCGGGCCATCGGCCAGCGGATCGGAGAAGGGCATACCGATTTCGATGAGGTCGGCGCCGGCAGCGGCTAGGGTTTGAATCAGCGGCACCGTGGCGTCGAGCGTGGGGTAGCCAGCCGTGAAGTAGATATTGAGCAGCTTGCCTTTCTTGGCGGCAAAGGTTTGTTGAATACGGTTATTCATCGTTTGATTATTGAGTTCATGCAGCAATTGGTTGTTAGCCATGTTAGTGCATTTGCTCAGCGTATTTTAAGTAAGTATCCAAGTCTTTGTCGCCGCGGCCCGATAGGTTTAACACCACAATATCATCCGGTCCCGCTCCTATCTCGGCTAAAGCAGCCAGCGCGTGCGCAGTTTCCAAAGCTGGAATGATGCCCTCCAAACGGCTCAACTCAGCCACCGCCCGAAGCGCTGGCTCGTCTTCGATGGAAATAAACCGTGCCCGACCCGATGAACCCAAAAAGGCGTGCAGCGGCCCAATACCTGGGTAATCAAGTCCCGCTGACAAGGAATAAGGCTCCGTAATCTGGCCGTCTTCATCCTGCATAAGCAAAGTACGCGAGCCGTGAATAATACCTGGTTTTCCCAGCACCGACGTAGCCGCCGAGTGGCCTGACTTGATACCTTTACCAGCTGCTTCCACTGCAATGAGCTTCACTGAAGGCTCATCCAGAAAATGGTAAAAAGCTCCCGCTGCATTAGAGCCGCCGCCCACACAAGCCACCACATAATCAGGCAGTTCACGACCTACTTTCTCCAGCAATTGCTTTCTAATCTCCTCGCTGATAATGGCTTGCAAACGCGCTACCAGATCGGGGTACGGGTGCGGGCCTACCACCGAGCCGATAATATAATGAGTGTCGACGGGGTTAGAAATCCAGTCGCGGATGGCTTCGTTGGTGGCATCTTTCAGGGTTTGGCTGCCGCTGGTAACAGGGCGAACTTCGGCGCCTAGCAGGCGCATGCGCTCCACATTGGGGCGCTGGCGCTCGGTGTCGGTTTTGCCCATGTACACAATGCATTCCATTCCCATCAGGGCACAAACCGTGGCCGTGGCTACTCCGTGTTGGCCGGCGCCGGTTTCGGCGATAATGCGCGTTTTGCCCAGACGCTGAGCCAGCAAAATTTGACCGACAGTGTTATTGACTTTGTGGGCGCCGGTGTGGCACAGGTCTTCGCGCTTCAGAAAGATGCGGGTGCCGTAGCGGGCCGACAAGCGCTTGGCTTCAAACAGCGGCGTGGGCCGGCCTACGAAGTCGCGCAGGAGTTGCTGGTAGTCGCGCTGGAAATCGGGGTCGGCGAGAATGGTGAGGTATTGCTCGCGCAATTCTTCCACGTTGGGGTAGAGCATTTCGGGAATAAATGCCCCCCCGAACTCACCGTAGTAGCCACGGGCATTGGGTTGGAAAGCGGAAGTAGTAGCCATAGCGTAGGTGAAAGTTTTTTATTCTGAGTGAGAATTTTAGAACGTCATGCAGAGGCGGAGCCGAAGCATCTCGCGTGCTGACGTCTGGTTAGTATTCTAATGGCGTGAGCAAGATGCTTCGCTTTGCTCTGCATGACCGCCTTTTATATTAGTATAACTTGGCTCATCCCGAAGCTGCCGGAATATCTGCCCCAGCCGGATTGGGTCCTTTTTACCAGGCGAAACTTCGAACCGACTGTTTAGATCTACGGCAAACAAGCCAGGGAGCTGGAGGTTCCGGAGCGTTTCGGCGTGTGATAGGTCGAGGCCGCCGGCGAGGAAATAAGGAACTGGCAGATTATAATCGCGCAGCAGTTGCCAGTCAAATACGACGCCGTTGCCGCCGGGCTGCTCGCCTTTGGTATCGAACAGAAAGTAGTCGCAGTGCGGCACGTAGGGCAAAAGCGTGTCGAGGTCAAAATTACCCCCCAGCGCAAACGCCTTCATTACCAGCAGGTCCGGTGCGCGTAGCTCCTGACATTGAGCAGCCGTTTCGTCGCCGTGGAGTTGCACCATATACAGCTTAAACTCCTGCACCCGCTGCCGGATAATTTCGGTCGTTTCATTGACGAAAACGCCTACTTTTTTGATGCTGGGGGGCAAATTTTCTAGGCTGGCGGCCCTTAGCTCCTCTCCCACGTAGCGGCTGGATTTTGGGTAGAAGATGAACCCCAGAAAATCTGGTTGCAGCGCGGCCACAGCTGTTAGGCTGTCTGCCTCACGCATTCCGCACACCTTAATATGGAGAGTAGGGTTCATCAGGTACTGGCTGAGGTTTTAGTTACGCTGTAATGGGCTCCGCAGCCTGTAGTTCTTGCACTAGGGCGGCGCAGGCTTTTTCGGGGCGACTGTGGCGCATGAAAGCCTCGCCTAATAAGAATCCACGATAACCGTAGCCGCGCACTTGCTGAATGGCAGCGGCCGTACTCAGCCCGCTCTCAGATACTTTCACGAAGTCGTTGGGGATGCGCTCGGCCAGTTCGGCGGAGGTTTCCAGGCTCATGCTGAAGTCGTGGAGGTTGCGGTTGTTGACGCCTACCAAGTTCACTGCTTCCGCATCGAGGCTGCGGTCTAGCTCTTCGGCATTGTGTACTTCCAACAATACTTCCATGCCTAAGCTACGGGCGAATCGGCCGAGTTGCGCTATTTCGGCGGGTGTGAGTACAGCTGCGATGAGTAGCACGGCATCAGCTCCAATGCTTTTGGCTTCCAGAATCTGGTACTCATCAATCACAAAGTCTTTGCGCAGAATGGGGCAGAAATTGAAGCGGCGAGCCGTTATCAAATCTTCATTTTGCCCCCCAAAAAACTCCTTATCCGTGAGCACCGACAGGGCCGACGCGCCAGCCTGCATATAGCCGATAGTGGTGCGCTCCACGGGCGCGTGCGGGTTTATCCAGCCTTTCGAAGGCGATTTGCGCTTAAACTCAGCAATGATACCGCTCAAATCCTCGCGCAACAGGTAGTGGCGCAACGACAAAGGTTTGGTGCTAAAGTACAAGCTGCGCTCCAACAGCTTCACGGGCACCAAGCTTAGTCGCTCGGCTACCTCGCGGCGCTTATGTTGGATAATCTGATCAAGAATAGTAGCCATGAGCTAAGAACAAGAAGCCGGAGAGTTTGGTCGGCTATGAGAGAAATGAATAATTGATTCGAGCAAGGTGTAGAGACACAATAGTTGGAGTCTTGTCGTTGCTGAAGTTGTTTAGTTGAATGCCTCTCTTCAGATTGTTTGGCAACGCGTCGTTCAACGACGAGACTCCAACTATTGCGTCTCTACACGTTCAGCAGTTTGTGAAAAGCCCCACGCGCCGCGCCACTAGCGAGCGACTCGCGGGCTACTGCCAACGCATCGGACAGGGACAAGCTTGGGTCGGCGCATTGAATGGCTAGGGCAGCATTGGCGGTTACTACATCGCGCTGGGCTGGAGTACCTTCGTTGTCAAGCACCTGGAGGAACAAGGTCGCCGATTCGGCGACAGTTTGCCCCCCAGCTAAGTCGCTGGCGGTGTAAGTAGGCATTCCTAATGTGGCAGCAGTCACTACCTGCTCGCCCCGCGCCGACACCACTTTGGCTGCGCTGGTAAGTGAGAGTTCGTCGTAGCCATCGAGGGCGTGTACTACGGCGTAGCGGGTGCTGGTTTGCTGAAACAAGTAGTTATATAAACGCAGCAATTCCAGGCTGAACACTCCCGCCAGCTGCGCGGCCGGCCGGGCCGGATTGACCAGCGGACCTAGAATATTGAAAAAGGTGCGTACGCCTAGCTCCCGGCGCACTGGCCCAGCGTGGCGCATGGCGGGGTGAAAGGCGGCGGCGTGCAGAAAGCAGATATTCGCCTCATCCAACTGCCGCCGCAAAGTGTCGGACGGTGCCTCAAAATCGTAGCCAAAATGAGCCAGAATATTAGAAGAGCCGCACACAGACGATACGCCGAAGTTACCGTGCTTCGCCACTTTGTACCCGGCACCGGCAGCTACAAAACAAGCTAGAGTGGAGATGTTCAGCGTGTCTTTGCCGTCGCCGCCGGTACCGACGATATCGAGCACTTCGTGGGTGCCTAGCTCCGGGTTGCGGCAAAGGTCAAGCAGAGCATCGCGAAAGCCGCTTAGCTCCGGCACCGTGATGGGCCGCATCCGGTACACGGTCATGAAAGCCGCCGTTTCGGATGCATTTACGCCTCCCTGACCCAAGCGAAACATGGCCTCGCGGGCTTCCTCACGGGTGAGGGTTTGCTGGTCGAAAAGGGTGGTGAGGATGTGTTTCAAAATCGGAGATTATGCTGATTTGTTGAATTTCGTCGAGTGTATTCTTATACCCTACTCCAGCCCGTCATGCAGAGCGCAGCGAAGCATCTCCCGTTCAGTCGTCAGGGTTACTCTTGCAACATCAGCACGCGAGATGCTTCGCTGCGCTCTGCATGACGGGCTGGAGTAAAGCTTTATTCTTATTCGGCTAACCAGTTTTTCAACATCTCATGTCCATGTTCAGTCAGGATAGACTCAGGGTGAAACTGCACGCCGCGCACGTCATACTGACGGTGGCGCAAGGCTAGGACTTGGCCATTGGTATCAGTGGCGGTTATTTCCAATTCAGTCGGCATAGACTCCGGCGTTACGACCCAGGAATGATAGCGGCCGACCTTGAACTTGGGGGGCAAATTTTTGAATAATCGATCCTCGCCGGTGAGTATGTCGGCGTCGGTGGCGATGCCGTGGAGCACGGCGGGCAGGTTATATAATTGCCCCCCGAAGGCTTCGGCAATGCCTTGGTGGCCGAGGCACACGCCCAGCATCCGTTTGGTAGGCGCGTAGCGCTCAATAATAGCGGGCATCAAGCCGGCATCAGCGGGTACACCTGGGCCAGGGGAAAGCATGATGGCGTCGTATTGGTCTACTTCCTCCAGCGTAATTTTATCGTTGCGCACCACGGTGGTTTGGGCGCCGTAGCCTAGCTCGCGCAAGAGCTGCACGAGGTTGTATGTGAAGGAGTCGTAGTTGTCGAGAACGAGGATACTCATGATAAAGGACTGAATGCGATGTACCTGCTCAATTAGAAACGCTTGTGGTTTGCGTAGCGGTCAGCTTCTCCCCTATGGCTTCGGCCATTTTCAAGGCTTTGCGTAGTGCAGCCAACTTGTGATGCACCTCGTTTAGTTCGGAGTTGATGTCGGAGGCAGCAACTACGCCGGCGCCGGCTTGGTAGTGAAGCTGATTACCGGTGCTAAGGAAGGAGCGAATCATGATGGCGTGGTTGAAGTCGCCGTTGAAACCAAGGTAGCCTAGGGCGCCGCCGTAGTAGCCGCGGCCTGTGGGTTCGAGCTTGTCTATCAGCTGCATAGCGCTGTGTTTGGGGGCACCGGAAAGCGTGCCAGCAGGGAAGGTGTCGGCTACCACTTGCAGAGGAGAAGCATCCGGGGCCAGGGTAGCGGTTACTTCGCTCACGAGGTGAATGACGTGGGAGTAATACTGGATTTCGCGGAAAACTTTCACTTTCACTTCGTCGCCGTGGCGGGCGAGGTCGTTCCGGGCCAGGTCGACGAGCATTACGTGCTCGGCGTTTTCCTTGGGGTCGTCGGCTAGCTTTTGGGCGAGGGCGGCGTCTTCGGCATCGTGGCCGGTGCGGCGGAAGGTACCGGCAATGGGAAACAGGCTGGCGGCGCGACCTTTTATGAGCAACTGCGTTTCGGGCGAGGAGCCGAAGATTTTGAAGTTGCCGTAGTCGAAGTAAAACAGGTACGGCGACGGATTCACGGAGCGCAGGGCCCGGTACACGTTGAACTCATCACCCACAAAACCCTGCGAAAAACGACGCGACAACACGATTTGAAACACGTCGCCTTTGCGGCAGTGGTTTTGACCAGCAGCCAGTTTTTCTAAGAACTCCTCATCGGTGAGGTTGGTATCCTCCTCGCCCACTGGCGCAAACCCAAACTCTGGCAAGCTCGGATTGCGTACCAGATTCACCAGTCGCGTCAGGCCGTCGTGGTCGGTGGGCTCATCGGCGGGCGAGTGTTCGAACACATACAGCTCATTGCGGAAGTGATTGATGGCAATAACGTAGCGGTAGGTGCCGTAGATAATGTCCGGAATCTGACCGGCAGATTCTTTGGCGGGATTCAAGGTGAGATCTTCAAAATACTGCACCGCCTCGTAGCCCATGTAGCCAAAAAGCCCCCCAGTGATAAAATCAAACTCGCTTTTCTCAGCCTGGAAACGGTTGGCAAACTCTCGTAGCCGATCGAGAGCGAGGCGAGGCTGCGCCAGCATTTCGGTACTTGTAGTGCCGTCTGGGAAGATCTGAGTCAGCTCGCTGCGGCTTAGCTCAAAGCGGGCTAGTGGGTCGCAAGCCAAATAGCTGAACGCGTTTTGCTGACCGTGATAATCGGAGCTTTCTAGTAGCAGGCAGTTGGCGTACTGGTCGCGCAGCCGCAGGTAAAGGCCCACGGGCGTCACGGTATCGGCTAGCAAGCGCACGTGGCGTGTTTTGAGCGAATAAGTGGATTGCGGCGAGTTATTCATGGAACGTGGGGGGCGTTTTTAGTAAGCGGCAAGGGCTTGATTCAAACCACCGGGAAACGAAAAAGCCCGGCGGGTGGCCGGGCTTTCCTTTATGTTCGATGCGAGGTTCGTTATACAAATGACCTTACCGCACGCACAGGTTTTCCCGTCCGGAGTTTCGGAGAGGCCACCACCATGCTTGCGAAGTCATTGAGAAATTCATTGCCGTATTAGAAGGCGTTTGTGCCGCAAATATAAGGACCCATTCATAACGCGCAAGAATTTTTTGAATTAGTAGAGCCTCAACCAGATACGCTTCGTCGGTTTGCACTGGCTTTTTTGCTCCCCGAGTGCTTTGGCTTATACAACCATTGGTAAGCCGCCGGAAACTCACGTCGCCAAAACCATTCGGCGTGCTTACCATCGGCCACGGCCCGGTAGCTGATTGATGTCGACTTTACTCCTGCTTTGCGCAAAGAATCCCGCAGGGCAGCCATTAGCGGTATCATAGTTTCACCTTCCTGCTCGCCAGCTACTAGGTAAAACTGCATCGGCTGCCGCAAGCGCGCCCGGCGCACATAAGCAAATACGGAGTCCTGAGCGAACCACAGCGCCGGCGAAAACACTCCGATTTTGCTGAATAATTGCGGATACTTTAGCCCCGCGTACAGCGACATCAGCCCACCCATAGACGAGCCGGCAATGCCCGTATTTTGTCGGTCAGGCAAAGTGCGGTACTTGGCATCGATCTGAGGTTTCAGCGTTTGAACTATGAAGTTGAGGTAGGCATCGCCTTGCCCGCCACCGTACTTGGTATTGCGCCAGGGCGAGAGTTCATCGAGACGCGCGTCGCCACCGTGGTCGATGGCTACCACGATGCAGCCCGCATCCTGACCCGCAAGCTGGAGCTGCCGCAGCGTTTCATCGACTCCCCACTCCCCACTAAAACTGGTAAACTCATCAAACACATTTTGGCCGTCGTGCAGGTAAAGCACGGGGTAGCGTTGGGGGCTGCTGGCGTAATCGTTGGGCAAATACACCCACACGCGCCGCTTCCGGTTGAGCTGAGGTATAGCGAAGGAATCGGATAGCACCGTCACGTTGGGAGTGAGCGTATGCTTATTGACCGGTGCGCCGCCGGCCAAATCCTGCCAATTACTGATGTCGTGGTTCACCATTTTGCCCCCCAGGGCCGAGTAGCGACGGTTTTCAATGCCTTTATTCGCGGCATCGGTTTCCACAGTTTCCCAAGTGCCGCGGGTGAACTTGTATTCGAAAGCTTCAGCGCTGGGCGTTAATGTCACCTGGTAGGTGCCGTCAGCGTTTTTGGTGAAAGCGTGCGAAGCGCTTTTAGGGTTCCAATTATTGAAGGAGCCCGCGACGTACAGCACAGCATCGGCGGGTGTGTTGGCGGGGACGCGATTAATACGCAAAATGATCTGGGCGTGGCAAATACCTCTTCCCATCACTAAGCACATCAAAAGGACGCATATGCGCATGATAATCAAATTGTTGAGATCAAGACAAGAACTTGTATAAAAGTAGCTAGGCCAGGAGGTGAAGATAGACCTTGTACTGGGAAGTATTCACAATGCTAGAATAAATAAGGATAATCCTATTACCTTAGCAACGCAAACGATTGCGCAAATCACTACAGCTGACCTATCCGTTTCCTCTATCGTAAGGTCTTAATTCATATTGCCCTTACCGTTGCCTATGCGCTTTTTACTCCTCCTACTTCTTGTCATCTGGAATAATCTGTTGCCGCTCCCGGTAGTAGCCCAAATGGCGATGCGTCAGCCGACGGGCGACGTTTTGGTAGACAAGCAAGGCGTGTTGCGTTGGCAGAAGACGAAGAAGGAAGTAGCCTTATTTGGGGTAAACTACACTACGCCTTTTGCCCACGCGTATCGGGCCCATCAGCGCGTAGGCGCCAACCCCGAACAAGCGATTCGGCAGGACGTGTACCACCTATCGCGGCTAGGTCTGGATGCATTTCGAGTGCACGTGTGGGACGTAGAAATCACGGATACGTTGGGTAATCTGCAGGAGAATGAGCATTTGAAGCTGCTCGATTTTTTGGTAGCTGAGCTAAAGCAGCGCGGCATCAAGATTATTCTGACGCCCATTGCCTACTGGAATAACGGCTATCCGGAACCCGACACCGGCACGGGCTTCTCTAGCATTTACTCGAAACAGCAGGCCTATACCAACCCGCGAGCAATATTGGCCCAGGAACGGTATTTAACCCAGTTTCTTAACCACCGCAATGCATATACCCAGCAGTTCAACCGCGAAGATCCGGACATCATTGCTTACGAGGTCTGCAATGAGCCTAAGTACAGCAAGCCCGAGGCACCCGTTACCGCGTTTGCTAACCGCATGGCGCAGGCTATCCGGGCCACCGGCTGCCGCAAACCGGTTTTTTACAACATCGCTGAAAGCCCCGCAGTTTACGATGCCATCTTGGACGCCAACGTGGATGGGGTCACCTTTCAGTGGTATCCGCAGGGGCTGGTGAGCGGGCACGCTTTGCGGGGCAATTTCCTGCCCTACGTCGATCAGTACCCCATCCCGTTTCGCACAGATAAGCGCTTCACTGCCGAGGCCAAGATGGTATATGAGTTTGAATCGGCTGATATTATCCAGCCGATTATGTACCCGTTTATGGCCAAGAGCTTTCGGGAAGCCGGTTTCCAGTGGGCCACGCAATTCGCCTACGACCCAATGGCTATTGCTTACGCCAACACAGAATATCAAACCCATTATCTCAACCTAGCTTACACCCCGGCCAAAGCACTGAGCCTGCTAATTGCCTCAAAGGTGTTTCACCGCATAAATCGCGGACAATCGTTTCCGCGCTACCCCGCCGACTCGGTGTTTGATGCCTTTCGCGTGAGCTATCGGGAGCAGCTCAGCGAGATGAACACGCCCGAGGAGTTTTACCACACCACTTCCACGACTACCCAACCCAAAAAAGCCGCGAGCTTGCGGCATTTGGCAGGCGTAGGCTCCTCACCAATAGTGCGCTACGGTGGCACCGGTGCCTACTTCCTCGACCGGCTGGCTGCGGGCGTGTGGCGCCTAGAAGTCATGCCTGATGCGGTGCCCATTCAGGACCCGTTTGAGAAAACTTCGCTGAGCAAAACCGTCACGCAGATTTTGTGGAACGAGCAGCCTCTACAAATTGCACTGGCCGAGCTGGGGGGCAATTTTACCTTGCGCGGCCTCAACGAAGGCAACACTACGCAGGCGCTGGCTACCAATGGGCGTACCACCGTGCGGCCGGGCGTGTACTTACTGGCGGCTAAAGGCAAATCGACTAGCGGTTACACTGCTCAAACTGCGTTCAACCAAATCAAGTTGGGTGAATTTGCGGCCCCCGCGCCAACTAAAATTGCCCCCCAGGTGCTGCACACGCCGCCTACGCAGGTGTCGGCCGGAAAGCCGGTGCGCATCTCAGCCCGCCTCACCGGCGCCCAACCTCAAGACAGTATTTTTCTGGTGGCTCAGCATTATTACGGCCGCACGCTCACCCTACCCATGACGACTACCAGCTACGCCACCGTGGAAGCTATCGTGCCTGCCGAGCTGGCCTATTCAGGCTTGCTGCGCTACTGGATTGTGCTGAAAAAAGCCCCCCAGCAATCCATTACCTTCCCTGGCGGCTTCGCCGGTGAGCCCCGCGACTGGGACTACTATCACGCCGAAAACTACTCTGTGCCTATCGTGGCGACGGGGGCGCCGCTGCCGCTGTTCCATGCCCGCCAAGACCATAACCAAGTGGAAGCCCGCGGCATCAGCAGCACTGCCTGGACTGACTACGTCACTACGCCCGCTGGTGAGTTAGTGCTGCGCTTCGTGGTAGGACAGCCTCAGGTCGGCAAAAGCACGCCCACTGCACCGGGTCCTACGGCCGCTCTGCGTATGTTCTTTGGCCATAAGCTGGCTGGCCGCGCTACAGATTTGCTTACCTTCAAGGAAGTAGTAGTGAAAGCCCGTGCCAACCAAGCCGCGACAAGCGTGAAAGTGGTCTTGATGACAAAGGATGCGGTGGCTTTTTCTGCCTCGGTGCAGCTCGGCGCTGATTTGCAGGAGTTGCGCATTCCGCTCACCTCCTTCCGCCCCGATGCTCTGCTGCTTTTGCCCCGCCCTTACCCAGGCTTTCTGCCCCTCACTTATCAGTCTGCCAGCCAGCTTCCTCTGAAGCTATCAGACACAGAAGTCCTACAAGTAGTACTCGACGCTGCCGCCCCCGCTAGTGGGCAGTTGCACGTGGATATCGAATCAGTTTCTCTACAATAAGCCCTATGTTGATTTCATCTTCCTCGACCTTGTTCACCACATTTCTTCGCACCAGCCTTGGCGTGGCACTGCTGGCAGCTTTAGGGCAATGCGGAGGTCGGCCCACGGATGCAGCAAAACAGAAGGGCGAACCGGAAGTCATCACCAACTTCAACCAAAACTGGCAGTTCGTTAAGGACATTGACACGACGGTAACTGCGGCACTTTTCACCAAAACATCAAGCTTACCTGTTAACTGGGCTACCGTTTCACTGCCCCATACACCGCAGCTGGAGCCCGTAGCTCCCAATCAGTTACAGTGGCAAGGCAACTGCTTTTACCGCAAGTATTTTCAGATGCCATCGGACGGGCCCGGGGCGCGGGTGGTTCTTGAGTTTGGCGCGGCCATGCACACGGCCGATGTGTATCTGAATGGACAGCGGCTGCAACGCCACATAGGTGGCTACCTGCCTTTTACCGTCGATATTTCGCGCCAAGTGAAGTATGGTCAGGAGAACTGCTTGCTGGTGCGCCTCAACAACCAGGACAACCCCGCCGTACCGCCCGGCAAGCCGCTCAAGGGCCTCGATTTCAACTTCTACGGCGGCCTCTATCGAACGGTGCGCCTCACCCTCACCGACCCGCTGCACATTTCTGATCCGGTACAAGCTGGCCGCCCAGCGGGTGGCGGAGTTTTGGTGCACTACGAAAACGTAAGCTCCCAATCAGCAACGCTGCACGTGCAAACGGATGTGCAGAATAATGCCCCCCAGACGCAGTTGGCGCAAGTGCGCACAACTTTACTTGATGCGCAGGGGAAAGAAGTGGGCCGCGCAGAAAGTCAAGCAGCTACCATCGCCACCGGTGCTTTCAGTCAAGTCAAGCAGCAGATTACTATTGCTACGCCGCAGCTTTGGTCGCCGGAGCAGCCATACTTATATCAGCTTGTGGTTGAAGTGCTGCGAGAAGAAAAAATCATTGACCGTCAGAAAGTTAAAACCGGTGTGCGGAGTATCCTCTTCGCTACCGATGGCTTCTATCTCAATGGCGAAAAGCTGCGTTTGCGCGGTACTAACCGTCACCAAGAGTACCCTTATTTGGGCTACGCATTATCAGACAATGCTCAGTACCGCGACGCTTGGCAGATTCGGGATGCTGGTTTCAACTTTGTGCGTTGCTCCCACTATCCTCCTTCCCCGGCCTTTCTGGACGCCTGCGACGAGTTAGGAATTTTGGTGATGAACTCCATTCCCGGCTGGCAGTTTTTTGGCGACGCGGAATTTCAGAAAAACAGCCAGCAGGACGTGCGCGACATGGTGCGCCGCGACCGTAACCACCCCAGCATTATCCTCTGGGAATCGTCGCTGAACGAGACCAACATGAGCAAGCCCTACATGGAGCAAACCCATGCGGCGGTGCATGAGGAATTGCCCTGGCCGGACGGCGTGTACACCTGCGGCTGGATGGACTATGCCTACGATGTATTCATCCCGGCTCGTCAGCACCGTAAGGCTCCGGATTATTGGCACAAGTACAACGGCAAAAAAACCCTGTTTCTCTGCGAATACGGCGACTGGGAATACTACGCCCACAATGCTGGCTTCAATCAAACTGCCTTTGCGGGCCTGAAAGAATCGGAGCGTACTTCCCGCCAATTGCGTGGCCAAGGCGAGCGGGCCCTGACTCAGCAGGCGCTCAACTTTCAGGAAGCACACAACGACAACTACCGCAGCCCCACGGTCGGCGACGCTAACTGGCTGATGTTTGACTACAAGCGCGGCTATGCCCCGGACATCGAATCATCCGGAGTAGCCGACATTTTCCGCCTGCCCAAGTTTGCTTACTACTTCTATCAGAGCCAGTACGGCCCCATAAATGCCCCCCACGGCTTCGGTAAACCCATGGTTTTCATTGCCAACTACTGGCAGCCGACTTCAAGCAAGCAAGTAACAGTGTACAGCAACTGCGACGAGGTAGAACTGTCCCTTAATGGCACCGTAATAGCTCGCCAGCGCCCCGATAAGAATGCTTTTTCCGACCAGCTGCCGCACCCCCCCTTTACCTTTACGTTGCCCACCTTCACACCCGGTACATTAAGCGCCGTGGGCTACTACCAAAATAAAAAGGCTGCTCAAACGGAACGGCGCACGCCAGGTGCCCCCAACGGCATAAAGCTAACCTACGCCCGCCATGGCAAAGATTTGACTGCCAATCAAAATGACATGGTGTTCGTGTATGCCTCCGTAGTTGATGCCAACGGCACTGTAGTTCCGGACGCTGCCACGGCTATTCAATTTAGTGCCCAAGGTGCCGAGCTTATTGGTGATAATCCCGTGAAGGCTGAAGCTGGTATCGCTACCATCTTGCTAAAAATGCCCCCCCAAGCAGGTACAGTGAAGATTACTAGTGAAGCCGTGGGCCTGTCTAATAACTCGCTCACTATTACGAGTAAATAAGAAAGTCAAAGAGGTAAAGTGTCGCTTACTGACTCAACAAATGGCTTATTAACCTTCGATTTAGGGATTAAATACTCTGTCATTAAAATTTAACTAAGCCTTGATTTTGGCATTTAAAAACAGCTGTATTTCTCAGTCATACAAGCCCTTTTTATTCCCTCACAATTAAGATTATCGATTGTGTTTTATTCACACAATTAGACTTTCACCGAACCAGTTAATTGCTATTTACTGTAACAAGAATGGTTGGAGGTTTTAGCAACATTTTTCCTAACAAATGATAATTAAAATAGCGAACCGTGGCAATAGATGCAGATTCCGTATCAATACGGATATACTTATCACATCCAGCATCTGTTTAATTATCTAACAGCAATAAATAAACACACCGCACAAAAAACAAAGGCAAAACAATTGCATTTTTTAACGCCAAAATTTTATCTTGTGTAGTTTATTAACAATTTTTGTGCTGTGGAGTGAAAAAGTCCTGATGAAGCGCTGTAGTCCGCCGGCTATAATGCTTCTCGGCTTCTTCGTGCTCCTTTTTGGTTGCCCGGCCTAGCCGGTTCATTTATTCCCACCCCAAACACTTTTTCAATGAAACACCCTTACCAGGCGAAACTACTGTTTCTGCTATTGTTCATCTGTGCCGGTTTCACCGGCGCGTTCGCTCAGACCGGCTCGGTGAGTGGCCGCGTCTTAGACGAACAGCAACAGGGCTTACCTGGCGTAACCGTGCTGATTGAGGGCACTTCGCTGGGTAATTCTACTAATGCCGATGGCGCTTTCTCCATCGAAAATGTGCCGGCGGGCCAACGAACTTTAATTGTATCCTTCATTGGCTACACCACTCAGCGCCTCCCAGTTAGTGTAACGGAAGGCCAGAACACGGTAGCAAACGCAACACTAGGCGAAAACACTACTCTTCTGAACGAGGCGGTAGTTGTAGGCTATGGTACTCAGCGCCGCCAAGACGTGACTGGCTCCGTAGCAACCGTTGATTCCAAGGACTTTGTGCAGGGCCAAATTACCAACCCCGAGCAGCTGATCAATGGTAAGGTAGCGGGTGTGCAAATCACGACTGGTGGTGGTGCTCCAGGCTCTAACAGCAATATCCGCATCCGCGGTGGTGCTTCGCTGAACGCCACCAATGAGCCCCTGATCATCATCGACGGTGTTCCAATTGATGGCAATAGCATCAGTGGCGCGGCTAGCCCCTTGAGCACCATCAACCCCAATGACATTGAAACTTATACCGTTCTGAAAGACGCGTCGGCCACGGCCATCTACGGCTCGCGGGCTTCCAACGGGGTTATTATCATTACTACCAAAAAGGGCCTGCAGGGTGAGAAGCTGGCGGTTGCCTTTGGCACTCAGTTTTCGATAGGCAAGCGCTTCAACGAAATAGATGTGCTCTCGGCCGACCAATTCCGGGCCGTAGTAGATGCCCGTGGCAACGAAACCCAAAAGGGTCAAGTAGGCTCGGCTAGCACTAATTGGCAGGATGTCATTTTTCAAACAGCTTACACCACCGACAACAACATTAGCTTTACTGGTGCTTACAAGCAGTTGCCATTCCGTGTTTCGGCTGGTTATTTGAACCAGGATGGTATCCTAAGAACAAGCAACTTGGAGCGTATCACGGGCTCAGTTAGCCTGACGCCTGTACTGCTCAATGACAACCTGCGTGTTACGCTGAATGCAAAAGGTAGCCGGGCTAACAGCCGCTTTGCTGACGAAGGTGCTATTGGAGCCGCCACTAATTTTGATCCTACAAAGCCAGTTACTGGCGATGCATTCGGTGGCTATTACGAATGGACACAGCCCAACGGTGACCCCATTCCCACGGCTACCCGCAACCCGCTGGCATTGCTGGAGCAGCGCTTCGACGAGGCAAGTGTTGACCGCTTCATCGGCAACATTCAACTCGATTACCGCTTGCCTTTCCTCACCGACCTGCGTGCTGTATTAAACTTAGGTACTGACCGTTCCTCTAGCACCGGTACTCGTTTTGTGCCCGCAATTGCTGCTCGCTCCTTCACGCGCCGGGGCGAAAACAACCAGTACGCTCAAGACCGCTACAACAAGCTGCTCGACTTCTACCTGAACTACGTGAAGCAGTTAGGTGGCAGCCGTCTCGATCTCACGGGGGGCTATTCTTATCAGGACTTCATTCGGGAAGAGCCACGCTTTGCTGATTTGCGCGAAGACCGGACAGAATTTGCACCTGCTCCCTTCCCTTTTCCTTTTAAGACCCAAAATACTCTGGTATCATTCTTCGGTCGTGGTATCTACAACTTGAAGGATCGCTACACTATCACCGCAACTCTCCGTGCGGATGGTACTTCTCGGTTTGTAGGCGAGAACCAATTTGGCTACTTCCCAGCCGTAGGTCTTGCATGGAGTGTTAAGGATGAGACTTTCCTTAAAGACTTTAACACTATCACTCAACTGAAGGTACGCGCGGGTTACGGCATCACTGGTCAGCAGGATATAGAAAGAGCCGGCAGCACAGATTTGGCTGGTCAGAACGGGGTTGGTAACTACCCTTTCTTAGCTCGCTATACCCAAGGAGACCTGAATACCCAAATCCAAATCGGCTACAACGCTGATGGTACTCCCCGCTTCGTTTCGACCCTACGCCCAGAAGGCTACAACAGAGACCTGAAATGGGAGGAAACTACTACCTATAACGCGGGTATTGACTACGGCATCTTAGATGACCGCATTACCGGCTCTATCGATGTGTATCAGCGCAACACCAAGGACTTGTTGGCTGTTGTTGCTCTTCCAGCGGGCTCAAACCTAATCAATGAGTTTGCCCGCAACATTGGTACCCTCGAAAACCGCGGTGTTGAGTTCGCATTGAATGTGGTACCTGTTCGCTCCGAGAACTTCAACTGGAGCGTCAACTTCAATGTGGCTTACAACAAAAACGAAATCACCAGCCTAAGCGACGTTGAAGATCCAAATTTCACTGGCTACTTGGTAGGTGACATCGCGGGCGGTACTGGCAACAGGGTCCAAATCAACTCTGTAGGGTTCCCTGCTAACTCTTTCTACGTGTACAAGCAAGTGTATGACACCAACGGTGCACCGATTGAAGGCGCCTATGTCGACTTGAATAACGACGGTCAGATTACAGAGCTAGACAAGTATCGCTACAAGTCATCTAACCCTAGAGCAACACTGGGTCTCAGCTCCAACGTGTCGTATCGCAAGTTCAATCTGTCGTTCACGATGCGTAGCTACCTTGATAACTACGTGTACAATAACGTGTTTTCAGACCGGGGCACTTATCGCGGATTGTTCGACCCAAATAACTTCCTCGGCAACGTTTCAGAAAACGTGTTGGAAACAAACTTTGCCAACAACCAATTCTTCTCAGATTACTACGTAGAGAACGCCTCCTTTGTGCGGATGGACAACGTAACAATAGGTTATAATGGTGGAAAGTTTTTAAACGATAAGCTAAACTTTGGCCTAACCTTCGCTGTTCAGAACTTGTTCGTTATCAGCGACTACAGAGGGCTCGATCCAGAGATTTTCAACGGAATCGACCGTAACTTCTATCCGCGTCCGCGGACGTTTACGCTTGGCTTAAATCTGGGCTTCTAATTTGCTCGTACTTTCCAAAAAATGAAAAATATACTAATTAGGAGCTTACTAGCCTTAGCGGTTACTACCTCCTCGCTCGGCATCTCGTCCTGCGTAAATGATCTCGATCGGGAGCCTGAGTTCGACCCTACTTCAGCCATCGTTTATAATGATCCGGCTAACTACGAAGCTATCCTTGCCAAGCTGTATTCTGGCTTAGCAGTGAGTGGTCAGCAGGGCCCCAGCGGTGCACCCGACTTGCGTGGCTTCGACGAAGGTACCTCCCCTTACCTGCGCATGTACTGGTTTACGCAGCAGTTGCCCACCGACGAGGCTATCATTGCCTGGAACGACGGCGACCTGCCTGAGCTCAACCGCTTGACTTGGACGCCGAGCAACACGTTCGTACGAACTATGTACAACCGTCTGTTTTATCAGGTAACTGTTTGTAACGAGTTCATCCGTGAAACCACTGACGCGAAGCTAAGCAGCCGCGGAGTGACAGGCACGACGGAAACCAATGTGAAACAGTATCGAGCGGAAGCACGCTTCTTGCGGGCCTTGAGCTATTTCCACGCTCTTGATATGTTTGGCAATGTGCCTTTCGTAACCGAGAATGACCCGGTAGGTGCCTTCCTGCCAAAGCAGACAACCCGCGCTGAGTTATTCAATTACGTTGAGTCGGAACTGCTGGCAATTGAGCCCGAAATGGTTGCTGCTCGCCAGAACCAGTATGGCCGGGCCGACCGCGGTGCTGTACAAACGCTGTTGGCTAAGCTGTACCTAAACGCTCAGGTGTACACGGGGCAGGCTAAGTTTACGGAAGCCGCTACTTATGCTAAAAGAGTAATTGATTCGGGCTACGCTCTTACCCCCGTATACAATAACCTGTTTGTAGCGGATAACAACATCGTAGCTGCCTCTGAAATCATCTTCCCCATCACTTTTGATGGACTACGCACCAAGACTTTTGGTGGTATGACCTTTTTGGTTCATGCTGGTGTAAACAACGGTACCATGGATCCTGCCGCCTACGGTATTAACGGCGGATGGTCGGGCTTCCGGGCTAAATCTACCTTAGCTGATAAGTTCACGGATCTGACTGGTGCCAGCGACGACCGTGCTCGCAACTTCGTAACGGAAGGTCATCGCCGGGAGAACAACGATATTTTCACCTTCACTGATGGTTTCGGATTGCAGAAATACCGCAACGTAACTTCAACGGGCGTGAAAGGCTCTGATACGTCCGGCGACCACCCCGATACTGACTTTCCCATGTTCCGTCTTGCTGATGTGTACTTGATGTATGCTGAGGCTGTGGTGCGTGGTGGTGCTGGCAGTTCAGCTGAGGCTCTCACCTACGTGAATCGGGTGCGCCAGCGGTCAAAAGCCTCACCCATCAACGCCAGTCAGCTTACTCTGGACTTCTTGCTGGATGAGCGGGCTCGTGAATTACACATGGAGTGCTACCGCCGCACCGACCTCATTCGCTTTGGCCGGTTTGCTGGTCCTAATGCCAACTATGTATGGCCATGGAAAGGTGGAGTATTGCAAGGACAGCCAGTAGCTGAATCGCGGAACCTTTACCCTATCCCCTCCTCCGACCTTACTGCCAACCCTACGCTGGTTCAGAACCCCGGCTATTAAGCATTTAGACGCAGTTACTAAACCGAATATCTGGTGCTTGCTCTTAAGTAAAGCTCAAGTGGTAGCATCAAGTATTCGGAAGTAGCTACTCAACTCATTTCAAATTTTTACTCTACAACAGATGAAAAACTGGCTTACCCAAATCCTGGGGCTTTGCACAGCCGTTCTACTTCTTTCCTCCTGCGAAAAGGATGAGGACCGGGTAGTAGCAATGCCCGGCAGAGAGACGTCTCTCTCGACCGTTGTGACCAACGTACCGCTAACATTAGACGATGCGGATAAGACATATGTAGTTTATTCCTGGACTCCGGTATCCTATGGATTTGCGGGTGAAGTAGTGAACTACACACTGGAAATTGACAAGAAAGGCAACAATTTCGCCTCAGCTAAACCTTTTTCCACTGGCTCCGCAGTTAGCAAATCCTTCACGGTATCAGAGATCAATAATTTGATGATTGATCTGGGCGCTGTGCAGAATGAGGATACTAAAGAGTACAGCTTTATAGAGCTAGAGGTGCGCGCAAAGGCGGCGCTTAGTGGTAGCCCAACAGCTACTGCACTGGCTAAATACACGCCTGTTGCGGTTTTAGCTGGCACTCCTTATAACGCAAACGCTGCAATCGTTTATCCTTCATTATGGGTGCCAGGTGCTTACCAAGGGTGGGCTCCCGACAAGGCACCGACCATTGCCTCCGGCGCCAAAGATATTACGACTATCTTCGAAGGATATATCAATTTCACTGGGACCGGCCAACCTGAATTTAAGCTAACTGACTCTCCTAGCTGGGATAAGGGCATCTTTGGAAAAGGAACGAGCACCACTGATGCTAATGGTGTTATAAACGGCACCTTGGTTTCTCCTGGTGATAATATCACCGTACCGGAGGCGGGTTATTACCAGGTTACAGCCAATCTGGCTTCAAATACTTACAAGTTGATGAAGACTACCTGGGCTGTAATTGGCTCGGCCACCGCTAAGGGATGGGACAACGAAACACCCATGACCTTTAATCCTGCCACTGGAGTTTGGACGGTTACAACTGCCCTTTCTGCTGATGGCGAGGTTAAATTCCGGGCTAACAACGCTTGGGACCTCGACTATGGTGATAGAGGCGGTGACGGCTTGCTCGAGCGTGGCGCCGACAATATCAAAGTACCCGGTGCTGGCAACTACACCATCACGCTGGATCTGAGTAAAGGAGCGGGTAACTATACTTACTCGTTCAAGAAGAACTAAAGGCTCGATAGTCGATTTGAGCTTTTCATTCTCAAAAGGCCTCCGCGTTGCGGAGGCCTTTTTTGATATTCTATTTTAAATCACTTGACTCCTGAGGGGCATTTTTGCCTAAAATTGCCCCCCAGCGGAGCGTGCTAATCCGAGTCAACACTTTCATCTACCGAAATCTTTTCCGTGCTTCGCTGCTGTTGGTGCTGGCTACCTTCACTTCTTTTCCACTCGTTCCTCTACCATTTCTCCTATGATCATTATTGCCGACGGCGGCTCGACCAAAACCAACTGGTGCCTCATTGACCATGCGGGTACGCGCATTCAGTTCAATACAGAGGGCTACAACCCCGACTTCATTGGCACCGAGGGCATTCAAGCCTCCTTAGAGAAAAGCCTGCCCGACACGCTGGAGTTCGAGAAGGTGACGGAAGTGCACTACTACGGAGCGGGAGTTTCGTCGGCTAAGAAAGCGGAGATTGTAGCGGCGGCTATGCGCGCTGTGTTTACCCAAGCTAAGGTGGTAGTCGACCACGATTTGCTGGCGGCGGCGCGGGCGCTGCTGGGCATTAAGCCAGGTTTTGCGGCCATTCTGGGCACGGGCACTAACTCCTGCATTTACGACGGTAAGGAAGTGGCCATGAGCGTCGATTCACTAGGCTACTTCCTGGGCGACGAAGGTAGCGGCTCTTACATCGGAAAGCGCCTGCTGCGTGACTATTTGCGGGGCTTATTGCCCGACGGGTTGCAAGAGAACTTCCGCGAAACCTATAACCTCACCCGTGAGGATGTGCTGGACCGCTTGTACAACAAACCTCTGCCCAACCGCTTCCTAGCCAGCTTCGGCAAATACGCCTATGATCACAACAACGTGAGCTACTGCCGCGAAATCGTGCTCGATGGCTTCAAAGCGTTCTTCGATAATCTGGTAACCAAGTACCCCAACTACCAGGATTACACCTTCAACTGCATCGGTTCCGTGGGCTACAACTTCCGCGACGCCCTGATTCAGGTTGCCAAAAGTCACAATATGGAAGTTGGCAAAATCATCCGCTCCCCTATTGATGACCTCGTAGATTACCACACCATCCTGACCAAATAAGAGTAATATCATTAAACAAAAAGAGCGGCCCCAGTAATGGAGCCGCTCTTTTTATGCGCTTGGGGGGCATTTTTAGTGCTGCACCACCAAGCGGGTAGTTCGTATTTGTTCGCCGGTACTGAGGCGCACTAAGTACACACCATTTGCTAAACCACTCAGCGACACGGGCAACTCGTGGGCACCTACTGCCTGCCGCGACGTGGTTGGCAAAGTGCGCACCGTGGCCCCGAGCAGATTGGTTATCGTGACGCTCACCGGTGCAGCGTTCTTCAACTCGTAGCGCAGGGTAGCTGTGGTAGCCGCGGGGTTGGGCGCAGCTGAGAAGTTCAGCACCGCCTCCTGAGCCCGCTTGGCCGAAAGAACTACACCTGCCGGCCGGTTGATTTTCCTGGAAGTATACACGCGGTATTCGCCAGGACCAAGCGTAATGGGCATATTTACGTCGGTGGCATTTACGTTGAGTGTGGCGTCGGAGAGGTAGCTATACCAAGTACCGGCACTCTGGAAGTTAGGCGCCACGGCCGCCGGCGTGATGCCAAAGTTGCCGATGACCGTCACGCTCAAATCGGCGCTGGAGATGTTTATTCGTTTGGCGAAACCACTTAAGCTCTGGGTGTAAGTAGCTGGATTTTCAAATACGGGCTGAGTTGTTTTCAGCTCGATCAGGCTCCGATACACGTTGTAGAGGTTGCGGCGCGCGGGATTATCCAGGTAATCCCACCGAATAGGCTTATTACCGGTGCGCCCGTTCTCATTGATGCTCACATCGTAGCCCAGCTCCCCAAACTGCCATATCATCTTGGGGCCGGGTACCGTGAAGAAGAACGCGGCTGCCTGGCCCATGCGGGAAAGTGCGGTATTTACGTCGCGCACGTTATAGCCGGGTGTAGCACCAGTCTGGTTACCATCAGCCAAGGCCCGCACCATCAGGCGCTCCTCATCGTGGCTTTCCATGTAGGTGATAAGGTGAGGCTGCAGCCAGCCCCGGTTAACATAGTAGCCACCACTAAAATCAGAATTGTTGCTCTGACCGCGTACGGCGTTTATGTAGCTGCCATTTTGGTTGCCCCACAGCATCATGCCGTAGTCGGCCAAAATCTTCTCCTCGTCGTTGTCGCTTAGGTGCTCCAGAATGCAGTAGAAGGTTGGGTCAAGGGTCTGCAGCTGGTCGTAAATGTTTTTCCAGATGGCAATGCGTGAGTCGTCGCGGCGGCCCCAGGCGCCTACATCATTCGGGTTGTTGCGCTGCGTAAAGCCCTTCGACAAGTCGTAGCGGTAACCGTCGATGCGGTACTCCTGTATCCAGAACTCATTCACCCGCTCCACAAAATACTTGGTGAATGGGCTTTCGTGATTGAAGTCGTAGCCTACATTGAAGGGGTGAGTGGCAGTCCGGTTAAACCAGGGGCTATCCGTCGTGGGTGCACCATCAGCAAAGTACATCTGCACCATCGGCGACTGGCCGAAGGAGTGGTTCAATACCATGTCGATAATAACAGCCATGCCGCGCTTATGGCACTCGTCGATGAAGCGCTTCAGGTCGTCTTTGGTGCCGTAGTATTTGTCGGGCGTGAAGTAGAATGACGGGTTATATCCCCAGCTTTCATTGCCCTCAAATTCATTGATGGGCATCAGTTCAATGGCATTCACGCCCAGGCGCTGCAAGTAAGTAAGCGTGTCGGTGAGGGTTTTGTAATCGTGCCGGGCAATGAAATCACGCACCAGCAACTCATACACAACGAGGTCAGTAGTCTTGGGCTTCTGGAAGTTATTCGTCTGCCACTGATACTCCGTCTGGCCTGACTGGAACGTGGACACGATGCCAGTAGTCTTACCAGTTGGGTACTGCAACAGCGCAGCCGGATAGGTTACGCTTGGAATAAACTGGTCGTTATTGGGGTCCAGCACTTTTTGCGTGTACGGGTCGGCAATGCGCAGGCCGCCATCAACCAGGTACTGATAGGTGTATTCTCGGCCGGGCGTTAGGCCATCAATCTGCACCCACCAGCGGCCATTGCTGGTATTATCGGCGGTATTATCGGTGGCGCTAACGGGCGTACGCTTCAGCGCGGCAGCCGGGGTTATTTGCCAGTCATTGAAGTCGCCGAGGGCATACACAAATTGCTTATTAGGAGCAGTCAAGCTCAGCACCACGGAAGCGCCCCCATTGAGGTAAGTTACGCCGTCTCGCTTGGCACCGGCCGGCAAGGGCGCCGTAACTACCGCCTCGCGCGTTTGCAGGGTTAATTGGGTTTCGGCCGAGCCCGAGGCATCGGTAGCAACAAGCCGGAGGGAGTTGGTGCCCGCCTGGGTTAGCGTTACAGTGCGGGTGATAGAGGTGGCGTTGGGCTCGGCCGCACCGAGTTGAGTGCCATTAAGAAACAAAGCCAGCGTAGCCGGCAAAGCCGAAGTGCCCGTTACAGTAGTGGGGGTATTAAGGACTACGAAGTTGCTGCCAGGCCCAGTAGGCGCCGTAAAGCGCAGGTTGAAGCGGTTTTGAGCAACATTGACGTAAATGTCGCCGCTGGGTCCGCGACCTACCCGGCTGCCGTCGGCGTTCTTGAAGATCATTCCTAGTCGGTAAATAGTGGTACCGGCCGGGATGGGATAGAAAGTGTTGGGTACGAAGGTAATCGTGTAAATATTGGGGTTAGTAGCCGAGCGCGTCATCCGAGCCGCGGGGTCGGGCTGATTGAAGGCGGGACTTTTAACATTGGTCCAAGTGGTGCCAGTGGGGCTGTCAATCACGACGCCTGTCCAGATGTACACGTCGCCGGTGAAGCCCGCCAGTTCCCCGTTGCCTTGCGTGGCATTGAAGGTAATGGTAACGGGCTCCGAGGCCAGAAACGTAGCCGGTTGAGTAGTGACCTGGGCATACGCAACGGGTAGTCCCGTTAGCAACACGACCAGACTAAAGAGAAGTCGAAGTGTTTTCATTGAAAACAAGAAAAAGTGGATGGGTGGGATAAAAAGCAGGTAAACCAAGCATTGCACTACGTTCTGTTCAATACTTCCTAGCTATAGGACTAAAGGTACGCACTGCCCAGTTATTCAAGTCAGGGGCCGGGCCATTTGTTTGTAGCTTTGCCTGCTCTGGCTCTTTTGAGCATTTATTCCAGCATGACGCTTTTCCTTGGTTTCATACGCAGGACCATATGGGCCGTACTGGCACTCGTGACCACAGGCGGCTTGCTACCCAGCGCAGCCCAGGCCCAGCATAGTGCCGATTCGATCAGCATAGTGCCAACATTTGCCCCCCAGCGCCAGCCTATTGCCGCTGATACAGCCCGTCTCAACCGGCGGCTGCCCGTACTGGCCGGTGGCTTAGCCCTGACCTATACGGGCCTGATGTATACCCTAAGTGAGAGCTGGTACACGGGCGAGAAAACCTCGTTTCATTGGTTCGACGACAGTCGCGAATGGAAGCAACTGGACAAAGCTGGGCACTTCTGGGGGGCTTTTCATCAGAGCCGCGGGGCCGTAGACATGCTGCGTTGGGCAGGCTTATCGGACCGCAAAGCCCTTTGGTATGGCGGCTTCGTCGGCTTCCTGCTCCAGAGCCCTATTGAGTTGTTCGATGGTCGCGACCCGGCGTACGGCGCCTCTGCCTACGATCTGGGGGCCAATTTCTTGGGTTCGGCCGGCCTGATTGCTCAGCAGTTGGCATGGGGTGAAGTGCGGCTTATGCCCAAATACTCCTTCCGCACTACGCGCTACGCGGCTATGCGACCCAATGTACTGGGCAAAAGCTTGGCCGAACAGCACCTCAAAGATTACAATGGTCACACTTACTGGCTTTGCGCTGATGTAGCCGCCTGGTTGCCCCAGGAAAGCAAGTGGCCCAAGTGGCTGCAGCCAGCCATTGGGTACGGAGCCCAGGAGATGGTGTACAATGACCCGGCCGCTAATGCTGCGTTGGGCCTTCGCGCCTACCGGCAATACTACCTAAGCTTCGACGTAAACCTGATGCGTATCCCGACGCGCAGTAAGTTTCTAAAGCGGGTGTTTTATGTGGCCAGCATCTTTCACCTGCCTGCCCCGGCCCTTGAGTATAATAGTCGCCGTGGCCTTGTGCTTCATGGCTTGTACTACTAACCTATTTCGACGTAGAACTTAGCCAGATGGGAGGAGTAGCAGTTCGAGGAAAACTGCGGACTGCCGCCTAGATAGTTGTTCCTCAGACCATGATCAGTTGTAGCAGGCTCACAAGGAAGGGGTAGCTGACGCGAGCAGCGAAAAAGGAATACTACAGAATTATATAAGACCAAACGCAAGAGTGAGCAGCCTATGCTGATCTTGCCTGCTGCCGTATGTTGAACGGGTCTGCGGTCCTGGTCACTACCTGAGAAAAGCAAAGAAGCCAGGAGATTTTATTCTCCTATCAGCCGCCGCTCAGACCTCAGATGGAATGAGCTGCCTCTTGGTTTCCCGGGGCAGCTGCAGCGTAAACTCCGTGTATTGGCCTTCTTCCGAGCGGACTTCGAACGTGCCGCCGTGGCCCTGCGTGATGATGTCATAGGCCAGCGAGAGGCCTAGTCCGGTGCCCTGCCCTGCGGGCTTAGTCGTAAAAAATGGTTGAAACACCTTTCCTTGCACGGCCGCGGGCATTCCCATCCCGTTGTCCCACACCCTTATTTCCACCTCTCGCTTACCTAATCGAGTTTGTACCCGCACTTGGGGGTGGTAGCTGCTGTCCGCCCGTTGCCGCCGCTGCTGGGTAGCGTAGAAGGCGTTGTTGAACAAGTTGATCAGTACCCGCCCAATGTCCTGGGGCACTACGGAGAAAGAGCCCAGATTTTCGTCAAAGTCCGTGACTAGCTCACAGACGAACCCTTTATCCTTGGACCGCTGATCCTGATAGGCAAGACGCAGGTACTCGGTGGTTAGCGCGTTAAGCTTGGTAGGCTGCTTTACGCCCGAGGCATGGTTGCTGTGGGCTAGCATACCACGTACAATAGCATCAGCGCGCCTTCCATGATGATTGATTTTGAGCAAGTTGGATTTAAGATCGGTCAGCAGCTCCAGTTCAGCAGCCGCATCGCGGTTCGGGTTTCGCTGTTCGGTTTGCAGGTCTTCCAGCAGTTCGGCGCTGACTTCAGCGAAGTTGTTGACGAAGTTGAGCGGGTTCTGAATCTCGTGGGCAATGCCGGCCGTCAACTCCCCCAGCGAGGCCATCTTCTCGCGCTGAATTAATTGGGCCTGCGTTCGGTGCAGGGCCTGGTAGGCTTCCTCAGCTTTTGCCCGCTGCTGGTCGAGCTCTGCCTTCTGCTGACTGAGGAGCTCATTGCTACGGCGCTGCCGCCGGGTGGTGCGCCAGAGTAGCAGGGCCACCACCATTACCGCGCCCGCCAACCCCGTCAGGCCATAGACGCGCAGTCGATCCTGATAAGCTTTTTTGGTACTGGCTAGCTCCTGCTGGCGCTGCTGCTCCTCGAAGCGGATGGTGAGTAGCTGCTTCACCCGCTGCTGGCTGAATAAACTGTCTTTAGCGGCCACAGCTATTTTGTAGTAGCGCAGAGCCCGGGTGTCGTCGCGGCCTTCATAGAGTTGGGCCAGCAATTGGCTGGCCGGTAAGATGCCGGTGAGAAATGAGCTCTGCTGTCCGGCCTCCAGCGCCCGCCTAGCGTGTACTAGGCTGGAATCGCGTGCACCCATTTCCTGATAGAGCATAGCCAGTCGCAGGCAAATAATATTCTGCTCAGTGAGGTCTTGGGCCAATTGCCCGGCCCGCCGATACAGGCGGAGCGCCTCGTCCACCTGGCGCTGATGCTTGCGTACATCACCTAGTATATACAGGGCATTGGGCAGTACACTCTGGGCTTCCGGATTGCGCGCAAATCGCAAGGCTAAGCGCAGATACACTTCGGCCGAATCCAGCTGCCCGCTATTAGCATACAGCTCCCCAAGGTTGGTGTAGTTAACGGTGGAAAGGAGCGAATCGGGCCGCTGGCCGGCTTGCCGCTGATGCAATGTAAACAATCGCAAGGCCTCCCGCTGGTGCCTCAGACCCTGGGCGTAGTCCCTTTGGTCGATGTACACGACTGCCATGTTGTTGTGCGCGACTCCCTGTTGGCGCAGCTGGTGCAGCGACTGACTTAAGGCCAAGGACTGTTGCAACAGTCGAAGGGAGCGTGGGTAGTCGCCCAGTTGCGCCATCACAACCCCCATGGCACTGAGTGCCTTTGCCTGACCTATTGGATAGTTTAAGTGGCGGGCTAGCGCATATGCCTGCTGCGCGAGCCGGTAGGCCGTATCCGGCTGGGTGCTGCGACAGTTAAATGATAAGTCGTTAAGTAGGTGCACTCGGTTGGTATCAGCGGGCTGCCGCAGCAGGGGTTGGCGCAGGCTATCGAGCAGAGCCGGGCTGCCCTGCGCCCGCACCAGCTGCACCCCGGGCAGGCTCAGCAAGAAAGCAATTAATAGCAAGGTGAGCAGCAGAAACTTTCGCATCGTCAAAAGCTGATTGTCGAGTTAGCATATTGTTGCTCAGTGGCACAACGTAGCGCGACCGGTTGGCGGCCTGCATCCCAGGGAGCTACTCTGCGCCGACTGCTCACAGGTCGGTGGTGGCGTTTATCTTTTAGCGGCTCTTACTCGGCCGCCACTGGCCGGGGCATCACCCCTACCTGTTGCAGCAACCCCACCGTATCCATAATTATTCGGCTTTCCGCAAACTGGCCATTACGCACCACATCCAGCACCACTCCCCAAACCTCCACTTCCTTATTTGTGGGAGGTAGGCCCATAAATTCTCCAGCGTGCGTTCCTGTCCAGGTAAATCTGGTAACCACCTTTTCTCCTTCCGCAACCTGCTCTTGCACAGTCCATTTCATGTCAGGAAAGCCAGTAAACAGAGAAGAAATCGCAAATTTTAAGCCCTCCCGGCCGGGTCCCTGGCCGGGAAACGGCAGGTGTTCAATAAAGTCATCGGCTACCAGCGTGTTGATGGCATTTAGGTTCTTCTTGTTGATGACTTCCTCAATAAAATGAGTCATGAATTTTTTGTTTTCCTCGACCGTCATGTCTCTGAGATTGTAGGCGTCAGTGTAATTGCTTGGCGTTGAAATTTGAGCGTTAGCAGCCAGAAAAAGCCCCCCCTCCGACGCGGCAGACCTGAGGCCACGCAACGACCAGCCCATACTAGGCCTTGATTGCCTGGCCGGTATCCGAACCGCGTCGCCGAGCTACGCATACTGCGCACCTTGAATCTGGTACCCGAAGCACGATTTAGAAATCGGAGTGTCATGGGGGGCATTTTGACAGAAGATCCCCCACGCTGGCGATGTAATTCTCACACTTAGAATAAATCACAGGTAGGCTTATTGCCCATATAACTGAGCTTCTCGGTTATCAAATTGCAGTTGGCAGCCTGATACCAAGAGCTTAATAAACTGATATAGAAGCCTTAAGCTTGGGCTAGGTGCATGTCGAAGCTGGCCGCGCGGGTCAGCACCTGACCAATTATTTGCTCATCAACGGAAGTGGCAAGGGCATTAGGTTGGCTGGCCTCGACCCCGAATTCTTCAAAGAAGGAACGGAAGCCTTTGGGGCTGTGCACGTTCAGGAAGCGGCAGGGCTCTTGACCCACGTTGCAGAAGGTGTGCACTGTGTTGGGGGGCAAATTGATGGATTCCCCTGCAGCCACGGTCACGGCTTGGCCGTCGACCAAGAATTCGAGTGCACCCTGCTGCACCAAGAACAGTTCGTGGTAGCCCTTATGATGATGGGGTGGTGGGCCGGGCACCTGCGGTAGCGATACACCTTCCAGTAGGTCATAGTCACCGGAAGCTTCATGCAGGGTCACGGTGTGGCCCAGGCAAACGAGTTCTTGTTTCATAATGGTAGACTTATAAGACTTGTGTCTCACAAACCTAAGAATATAATTGACATATCCAAACTTTCATGAGATATTTGTCTCATGAAATCAAAGCTCCTCACCACGGGCCGGGTTAAGCAGAAGCAAGGAACGCGGGACAAGATTCTGGCCACGGCCCAGCAGCTGCTGCAGACCCAAGCGGCCTTTTCTCTAGAAGACGTAGCTCGGGCCATGCCAACATCTCGGGCGACTATATATCGTTACTTTTCCACGGTGGATATACTCTGCGCAGAAGCCGCTCTCTCGTTTCAGGTTAAGCAGTCAGCCGATCTCCTAGCTGAAGTGCAGCACTTACCCCTTCCGGAAGCGCTGCTCTATGTGCAGGACTATTTCAATCAGCTTGCGCTGCGGCACGAAACAGCTTTCCGCAAATATCTGAGCGTGGTGCTGGCCGAATCAGTCAAAAGCAAAGGCATGGGACAGCTCCGGGGCGCCCGCCGGCCAGCTGCTTTAGAGGCCGTGCTGCGAGCGCACGCCCCGCATCTAGCACCCGAGCAGCGCGAGCGCCTGCGGCAGATCATCACCGTCCTTTCCGGTATCGAGCCCATGATTGCCAACAAAGACGTTAATGGCCTGAGCAATGAGGCCTCCAACGAGCTGCTGGAGTGGGCTCTGCGCATGATCTTCAAAGGCATGGAAGTCGAGAGTCGGTAGTTGGCTCATCCCACAAACTTCAGCATCCGCAGGTACCCATCGAGCATACGCGCAGCCAACATAGTCGCCGCTGGCTAGTCGTTCAGCCACATGGCTTGTACTAGATGAGGAACGCACATTGTCTAGCCTGAGGAGTAGGGTTAAACTTGGGGCGAGGGAGTTCAGGAAAACATAATTATCCCGGCATTGGCTAGCTGTGGGCGTCAATATTCGGGTGGGTGCTTTTATCTTTGCCTCCGAAGATGAGACCAGTCATTGCCTTTTTGCTGAGTTTGCTGATGCTCGTGGGTGGCTTGATGCCGCTCAACGATGTGGAAGAGCTAGGCAAACTTCCCCAGTTGGTACAGCACTTTCAGTATCATCACTCGCCCCAGGGTGGAGGGCTATCTTTCCGCCAGTTTCTGCGCGTGCACTACGGGGGCGCTACCAATGCCGGGTTTTATTGCCCGCCCTCGACCGAGCACGACCAGCTTCCATTGCGCGGCTCGCATCAGTGTCCCAACTTGGAGTACGTAGTTCCGGTCGCGCGCCTGTTGGCCCCTTTGCCGGCTCAGACTTGGCCCGCATTGGTGTATTGCCGCACGGCGGCTCCGCGCTACTCATTTGCCTTTCGCTCTGCTCTGCTAGAGCCACCCCGCGTTTAATAGTATAAGCGCCTGGATTCCCGATTTTACTGGTACAAGATTGACCGCTAATCCTTTGCGGTCAAATCTTTGTTTCATTCCAGCTTGGGTCACAGGTGCTCTTCGTAGGCGGCATTTACCGTCCTGCCTTGGCCCCAGAGCTGAAGCTCCCCTCCTATCGTTTGCGCGCCTGGCTGCCGCTCTGGCAGCCTAAGCCATTGGCTTATGCTTTCAAGCAACAAGCCAATAGGCCTCACGGCGCTAACTCCTACTGTATGCTTTCTCAAATTATTGCGGCCAGCATCCGCAACAAGCTCTTCGTAGCCCTCTTTGTGTTGGCCCTTATGGCCTGGGGGGGCTACTCGGCGGTGCACCTACCGCTGGACGCCATTCCGGATATCACCAACAACCAGGTTCAGGTAATCACCCAATCGCCTGCTTTGGCCGCTCAAGAGGTGGAGCAACTGCTGACCGTGCCCTTGGAACTACAGCTGCGCACTGTGCCTGGGGTCCAGGAAATACGGTCAACTTCCCGCTTTGGCTTATCGGTGATAACGGTGGTATTCGACGATGATATCGACACCTACCGCACCCGCCAGCTGGTGGCGGAGAAGCTAAAATCGGCCGAAAGCAGTTTGAGCCCCGACATGGGCCGGCCCGAAATGGCTCCCATCACTACGGGCTTAGGCGAAATCTACCAATATGCCTTACACGTGGCCCCGGGCTACGAGGACAAGTTCTCTCTGGCTCAGTTGCGGGAAGTGCAAGATTGGATTATTAAGCGCCAGCTCTCCAGCGTGCCTGGCGTGGTGGAGGTGAGTTCCTTTGGGGGCTATGTGCGCCAGTACGAGGTAAGTGTGGTGCCCGACCGGCTGAACGCCGCCGGGGTTTCCCTGGCCGAGCTGTTTGCCGCTTTGCAGGCTAATAATGCCAATACTGGTGGCTCCTACTTAGAGCGCGGCCCGAATGCCTACTTTATCCGGGGCGAGGGCCGGGTCAGCTCTCTGCAGGATGTGGGCAACATCGTCATCAAGCAGTCCGGCACCACGCCTTTACTAGTGCGCGACGTGGCCGATGTCCGCTTTGGCCACTCCATCCGCTACGGCGCCATGACCCGCAACGGCAAGGGAGAAACTGCCGGCGGCATCGTTTTGATGCTTAAAGGTGCCTCCTCCGAGGAAACCATTCAGGGCGTGAAGGCCCAGGTGGCCGCCATTCAGCAGACGCTGCCCAAGGGCCTGAGCATTGTACCCTTTCTAGACCGCACTAAGCTTATCGACAAAGCCATTCGCACGGTGAGCACCAACTTGGTTGAGGGAGGTGTCATTGTCATCCTTGTGCTGTTGCTATTGCTAGGCAACCTGCGCGCGGGCTTGGTGGTGGCATCCATGATTCCCCTGTGCATGCTCTTCGCCCTGGGAATGATGCGCACCTTCGGCGTGTCAGCCAACCTGATGAGCTTGGGGGCCTTGGATTTTGGTCTTATCGTCGATGGGGCCGTGATTATCGTGGAGGCCATGATCTTTCAGCTCGTGCACCACCGCGCTCAATCGGCAAGCGAAACCATGGATGAGGTAGCCGAAACGGCCGCCACCCGCATGATGCGCTCGGCCTTGTTTGGGCAGCTCATCATTCTCATCGTGTACTTCCCCATCCTGGCTCTGACTGGCATTGAGGGCAAGATGTTCCGGCCCATGGCGCTTACGGTGAGCTTCGCCATCATTGGAGCCATGCTACTGTGCCTGACGTATGTGCCCGCAGTGGCCTCCTGGGCCCTGCGCAAAGACATCAAGGAGGAAGGTACCGTAGCTGACCGCCTCATGAAAGGGCTTTACCGTGGCTACCGGCCCCTGATTCATGGGGCTCTGCGCTTCCGCAAGGCTGTAGTTGGGGCAGCGCTGGGGCTGTTGGCCGGGGCCATGGTTATTTTCCTAAGCATGGGGGGCGAATTTGTCCCCCAGCTCGACGAGGGCGACTTTGCCGTGTACGTGGGCCTGCCCCCGGGCTCGTCGCTGGCCCAGACTATTGCCACGACCACCAAAGTGCAAAAAGTACTGCTCAGCCAGTTTCCCGAAGTGGAGCAGGTAGTAGGCAAGGTGGGCACATCCGAGATTCCTACCGACCCCATGTCGCTGGAGGACTCCGATCAGATTGTGGTTCTCAAAGATCAAAGTGAGTGGACTTCGGCCCAGTCGCGGGAAGAGTTGGCGGGCAAAATGCAGGATGCCCTGGCCGGCATTCCCGGCATCACCTTGGAGTTTCAGCAACCTATCCAGATGCGCTTCAATGAGCTGATTTCGGGTGTAAAGTCCGACATTAGCATCAAGATTTACGGCGACGATTTGGGCGTGCTTTACGAGAAAGCCAACCAAGCTGCGGCCCTGATTCGCCCCTTGGCCGGCGTGGGCGATTTGAAGGTGGAACAAATTGCCGCCCTCCCGCAAATGCGGGTAACCTACGACCGCCAGAAGCTAGCCCGATATGGCCTGAACGTGGTAGACCTAAATACGCTGCTGCGCGCCTCCTTCGCGGGCGATGTGGCCGGCCAGGTTTACGAGGGCGAGCGGCGCTACGACCTGGTGGTGCGCCTGGATTCGGCCCACCGCCGCAGCCTGAGCGACCTGACCAATCTGTACGTGGACTTGCCTGGGGGGCAAAAAATACCGCTGGGGGAAGTGGCCACCGTGGCTTTCCGCAACGCGCCCCCACAGGTATCGCGCGACAACGCTCGCCGGCGTATCAACATCGGTGTGAATGTGCGCAACCGCGACGTAGAAAGTCTTGTGACCGAGATTCAACAGCTGCTCACAACTCAGTTGTCCCTGCCCGTGGGCTACAGCTTAGCATATGGGGGGCAATTTGAAAACCTGCAGCAGGCCAAATCCCGTCTGCAGATTGCCGTACCCGTAGCCTTGGGCTTGATTTTCCTGCTACTTTATCTCTCCTTCCGCTCGGTGAAGCAGGCTGCGCTCATTTTTACGGGTATTCCCTTGGCTGCCATTGGGGGCATTCTGGCTTTGTGGATGCGCGGCATGCCCTTTAGCATCTCCGCGGGCGTGGGCTTTATTGCCCTCTTTGGTGTGGCCGTGCTCAACGGCATCGTGCTGCTGGCCAGCGTCAACGAGTTTACCCAGGCCGGGGTGCGCAGCGTGCGTCAGCGGGTGCTGAAAGCTACTGCAGAGCGATTCCGCCCGGTGCTGCTAACCGCTGCCGTAGCCTCACTAGGCTTTTTGCCCATGGCCCTTTCCTCTTCGGCGGGCGCCGAGGTGCAGAAGCCACTAGCTACGGTGGTCATTGGGGGGCTTATTTCGGCTACGCTACTGACTCTGATTCTGCTGCCGGTGCTTTACACTTTGGTTACCAAAGATGGCGAGCCGAGCCCTACGGATGAGACCGTCGTGCTCTCCGCTACGCCCCAGCTGGCGACTAGTGCCTACGGCTGGAGTGGGGTGCTGCTGGCCGTAGGGCTTACCCTTGCGGTTCCCGCCTTACCGGCTCGTGCTCAGGGGCTGACCGCGGGGTTAGCTCAGCAGCCGCTGGGCCCCACCCTTACGCTAGCCCAGGCTCTGCAAGCCGGCCTGCAGCAAAGCCTGCTGGTTCAATCCGCCACGCTGGAGGTAGAGCAGCAGCGGGCGCTGACCCGCACCGGCTACGACGTACCCCGCACCCTGGTCGATGTGCAATACGGGAAATTGCAGGGGCCCTTTAACGACCGGAGCCTCAATATCATTCAGCAAACTTCCCTGCCAATGCTTTATGCGGCCCAGCGTAAGCTGCTGCAAAGCCAGGCTCTGACGGCGGAGCAGCGTAGCCGCCTGCAACGCCGTCAGCTAACCCAGGACATCCGCGGTGCCTACTACCGCCTGCTTACCAACTACCACCGAGCGGCGCTGCTCCGCCGGCAGGACAGTTTATATCGGCGGGCAGCGCGGGCGGCCGAGGTTCGCTACCGCACGGGCGAAACCAACCGCCTAGAGCAGGTATCAGCGGCGGCTCGTGCCCAAGAACTCCAAAATCGGCTGGCCACCCTGCACACCCAGTTGTTGGTGCAGCGCCGACAGTTGGGCGTACTGCTGAACACTGGGGGAGTGCCGGTAAGCATCGATACCACTACTCAGCTGATAGCACCCCTGCTGCCCGCCGATACCGCCGGCCTTTCCTCCGACACCAGCCCTCTGCTGGGACTGCTGCAACAGGAAGTAGCTACCAGCCAGCGGCAAACCCGGGTAGAGCAGTTGCGCCGTCTGCCCGACCTGCGAGCCGGCTACTTCACTCAAAGCATCAACAAGGAAAGAGGCTTTCAGGTGGGGCAGGCAGGTATTTCTATGCCCCTACTGGGCGGGGTGCAGAAGCACCGCGTGGCGGCGGCGCGCATCGGCGAGCAGGTGGCCAGCACTCAGCTTACTTACGCCACTGCTCAGCTCTCGGGGCAATTGGCCGGTCTACGCCAGCAATTGGTTCGCGCGCGGGCCTCACTTACTTATTACGAGCAGACTGCACTGCCCCAGGCTCGCCTGATTTTGAGCACCGCCGAGAAAAGCTTTCGAGCCGGCGACATCGACTACGTAACTTACGTGGTAAATACCGAGCCCGCCTGGCAAATCCAAGTTGCCTACTTGGACCAGGCCGATCAATACAATGAATTCGTTACGGCGCTGCAAGCGCTGGCCGGAACCGAAACGCGCTAGTGCAGGCTCCTTTTTGCTGTTTTCCCATGACTATTTTCTTTTCTTCCAAATTGGCGGTACCCACTACGATGCCGTCGCGGACGGCCCAATCACCAATACTCCGGGGTGTCACTTACGCGGCTGCACTACTGTTGGCTTGCACAGGCCTGGGGGCTTGCCAATCTAAGGGCGAACCTACCGGGAAGCGGGCAGAGGAGCCCGCTGCTACTGCCCCATCCTTGCCTCCACAGACGCTGAGCATAAGTCCCGCCCAGGCAGCGGCGGCGGGTATTACGCTGGGGGGCTTTTCTCACCAGAATATGACCTCCGAAGTTGTAGCCAATGGCGTGCTCGACGTGCCCCCTCAGCACCAAGTGTCCATCAGCGCCGTGATGGGCGGCTACGTGCAACAGGTCAAGGTGCTGCCAGGGCAATTTGTGGCCAAGGGGGCCGTAGTGGCCATACTACGCCACCCCGACTACCTCAAGCTGCAGCAGGAGTATTTGCAGGCCCGCGCCCGTCTCCGGTTTTTGGGTCAGGAGTTGGAGCGCCAGCAGGAGCTAGATGCTGAGGACGTAGGCTCCAAACGGCGCCTGCAGCAGGCTCAGGCCGAGCAGCAGACGGAGCTAGCCACCGAGCGGTCCTTGGCCGGACAGTTACGCTTACTCGGTTTGGTGCCGGAGCGGCTGCGTGCGGCCGCGTTCACACCCAGCGTCGCCCTAACGACCCCTATCGGCGGGTACGTGAAAACAGTTAGCATCAACCCCGGACAGTTCGTGAACCCTCAGGACGTATTGGTGGAGGTCGTGGACCGCACCGGCCTGCACCTAGAGCTAAAGGTGTTTGAAAAAGATATCGCCCAGGTTCGCCTAGGCCAGCGAGTGCTTTTTACCATTCCCAACAGCCGCCTGGATCAAGCCCAACAGGCGCGCGTGTTCCTAGTCGGCCAGGCCTTCGACACCGACGCGCGCACGGTAAGCGTGCACGCTCATCTGGAGCCAACGGAGGTTACCCTGCTGCCCGGGCAGTACGTTTCGGCCCGCATCCAGACCGCAGGCGCCCGGGCGCGGACCCTGCCCGAGGAAGCCGTAATTCAAGCCGGCGAATTAAGTTACATCTTCGCTCGGGAGGGCACGGTCCGCACGGGTTACCACTTTCGTCGCTATAAGGTAAAAGCTAGCCAACCTCAGCACGGCGACGTGGCGGTCACCCCCTTGGAGCCTCTACCCGATACCACGCAGCTGGTGCGACGGGGCGCCTACTTCCTGCAGGCCGCATTCACCCAAGGTCAAGCGGAGTAATATGTAGCGTTTTCAAAAAGACCCCGCCCAGGCCTTGCCTGTTACGAGTCTTGGGGCTTCATTTTTTGAAGAGCATAAATAAGGCTAGGTCAACAGGAAGTAGTCTACTCCAAAGTAGGCGGCTTCCTGTTGACCTAGCCTTATTTATGCTCTCCGAGCTAACCTAGCTTACTTCTAAGCTGCGTGGGATAGGCACCTATGGCGCAGCAGCTCGAAATAAGGCATTTACCTCCCTCCTTCAGTCTGCATTATTTCCCCCTGCCTGAAACAGCAGGTCTGGATTGGTACGCCTACAATTTAAGCACCTATTAATTCATTAAAACTAAATTAACTATAGATAAAATTCAATTTTTGCCACACATAGAGCTCATCATCAAACTTGCTGCATACACTCAGTTCAAATAAAATCTCTTGACATTACTTGGGTTTATATATAAATTAATTGGGGACTTTTATTTTACAAACAACTGATTATCAATTGTTAGCTCAACCGTTTTCATTCTTCACCAACCACCTCATGCTGCAACAAAACCTTCTACTCAAACCCGAAACTTAACTATGAAAAAAATTTTATTATTACTCTTTTTGATTCTGGCTGGTTTTCGCGTGGCGACGGCGCAGGATCGAGCGTTGCAAGGGCGAGTAACGGACCGGGCTACGGGTAAAGGCCTGCCTGGCGTAACCGTACTCGTGAAGGGCACCACCATTGGAGCATCAACCGATACGGAGGGTGACTTTACCCTATCCGTACCGGCTTCCGCTACCACCCTCACCTTCAGCTTCATCGGCTACTCTTCTGTCGAGCGGCCCATCACCGATGCCAGCACCGTTAACGTGGCGTTGGAGGCTTCTACCCGTGAGTTGGGTGAAGTGGTCGTCACAGCGCTGGGCCTGGAAACCAGTCGCGACCGATTGGGTACGGCTCAATCCACGGTGCAGGGGCAAGCGCTGGTACGTTCTGGTGAAACCAGCCCGATTACGGCTCTTTCGGGCAAGGCGCCCGGTGTGCTGATCACCCGCTCTACCGGTGATCCAGGTGCCAGCGCTAACATTCAGATTCGGGGAGCCAGCACCATCACGGGCAATTTACAGCCTCTGATAGTGGTAGATGGGATTCCGATATCCAACACGTCGGTAGGCGAAAACACGCCGGGTAGCAGTGGTGGTATTGTGGCCAGCGGTGGTGGGGCGGCTTCCAACCAGATATCGGGTGTCGTGCAGCAGTCGCGCCTCAATGACATTAACCCCGACGACATTGCCTCTATGGAGGTATTGCGCGGGGCTGCGGCCGCTGCGCTTTGGGGAACAAGAGCAGCGAATGGCGTGCTGGTTATCACCACCAAAAAAGGCCGCAATGCAGATAAGCTCAACTTCTCTTACCGCACTACTTACGGCATTGACGAGATCAACCAGGTGCCGGAGCTTCAGCAACGCTTCGGACAGGGTGTCAATGGCTTATTTTCCCAAAGCAACGCCCGCAGCTGGGGCGACCGTATTGCAGACCGCTCTGGTGGACCGGATGCTGGCATTACAACGCCTGGTGCGCCTGGCTACCAAGGTTTTATCACTTTCGCCGATGGCACTCAGCGCTTTGCTATTCCGGCGGGCACAGCCGCTAATCCCCATGGCGGCAAGAACAGTCGCGACACCTACGACCACAGCGATGAGGTATTTGGGCGAGGCTATACCTGGGACAACATTGCCACACTCAGCGGCGGCGACCAACGCAGCAACTTTTACATCAGCCTGGGCAATACCCACACTCAAGGCATTGCACGGAACAACAGCGACAACGACCGCACCACTTTCCGGGTCAACGTAGATCGGCAGCTGGCCACCAAGTTCCGGGCAGGCATAAACGCCACGTATGCGCGCACGTTTTCAAACAGGGTGCAGCAGGGCTCCAGTGGCAGCAGCATCTTTCTGGGGGGGCTTCGTAGTCCCGCCGACTTCAACAACGCCTACTATATCGGCGACTACACCGACCCGCAGGGCAACATCTTCCTCAGGCGGCAATCCTCGTATCGTAACCAACTGGGTAGCAGTCTCAACCCTGGGTTTGACAATCCCTTCTGGACCATCGATAATGTACGCGACCAAACGCGGGTGCAGCGGCTTATTGGGGCGTTGGAGCTAACGTACGATGCCACGAACTGGCTCAACATTATTAATCGCACGGGCGTTGACACCTATACGGACCGGCGCTCCACGGTGTATCCAATTGGGGCCGGACAGTCCAATACGGGGCAAATTGGGCAATCGACGATTCAGGAGACCCAAATCAACAACGACCTGATTGCGCGAGCTACCCATGATTTCTCCGAAAACTTGGGGGGCACTTTACTGGTGGGGGCCAATTTTAATATCCGGCGGGGTGAACAGGTCGGCGCTAATGCAACCAACTTCATCAACCCCTTCTCACCACCTCAGTTGGATAATACCCTCGCCGACAGCCGTCAACCCTTCAACCTAGTGGTGGAGCAACGTACTGCGGCCGCCTATGCGCAAGTTGACTTGGCTTTCTTCAACCAGCTCTACCTCACCGGTACTGGCCGGGCCGAAACTGCATCCACTTTTGGACCCGAAACCAGCAGCACCTTCTTCTTTCCGGCCAGTACGTTAGCCTGGCAGTTTACCAAGCTTGCGCCTTTTGCTGAAAACAAATTGTTAAGCTTCGGTAAGGCTCGGTTGGCTTACGGCTCGGTGGGTGTGCAGCCTACCCCCTATCTCACCCGCACCTACTACGTCCCCGGTGATGCTAACATCATTACCGATGGGTGGGGTACCACCCTGGATGCGGCCAACTACGGCGGAGGCTTCGTGCGCTCCAACGTGCAGGGCAACCCTGAAATCAAGCCCGAGCGCAAAACAGAGTTGGAGGGTGGCTTGGACCTCCGATTCTGGCAAGACCGCATCAATTTCAGCATTACGGGCTACACCAACCGCACCAAAGACGCTATTCTGACGGTGCCGGTGGCAGCTACAACGGGCTTTGTATCAACTAGTGCAAACGCGGCCGAAATTAAAAATAAGGGACTGGAGATAAGTCTCAGTGGTGATATTATCAATCAGCCCAATGGCTTTGTGTGGAATATTGCGCCCAACTACTCCCTCAACCGTAACGAGGTAACTGACCTTTCGGGAGCGGAATCAATCTTTCTGAATGGCTTCACGGGAACCTCGTCGCGGGCCGTGCGGGGCTACCAAATGGGAGCTTTGTGGGGCAGCCGCTGGGAGCGCAATCCCGAAACGGGCAACTTGGTGTTCGACACGAATGGCTTCCCGACTCAGGCCGCTACGGAGGGCATTATTGGCGACCCTAATCCCCGGTGGCGGGGTGGACTCAACAACACTTTTAGCTACAAAGGCTTGTCGCTGAATGTGCTGTTTGACCACGTCGACAACCTGGATGTATGGAATGGTACCAAGGGCGCACTCTACTCCTATGGCACCGCCAAAGATACGGAAGCCGAAACGACAGTATCGGCGGCCGATGCGGCTACCCTGCGCCTGTGGAACAGCCAGACGGTAGCGCAGCGCTATCAGCCTAATGCCGATGGCACCTACACCTTCCGAGGGTCAGTAACCGATTTTGGGGCCGGACCAGTGGTGACCGATGAGCAGTGGTATCGGAATGGCTTGGGCAACGGATTTACCGGACCAGCCGAGCAGTTTATCGAAAACGTGAGTTACACCCGCTTGCGCGAAATCACGCTGGCTTATAGCCTGAAGCTTCCTTGGCTGAAAGAGCGCGCGCGGGTGCAATCGGTGGACGTGTCGCTGACGGGCCGCAACCTGGCTTTGTGGACCGACTACACCGGCGTTGATCCCGAAACAAACTTGACGGGTGTATCCAACGGCCGTGGTCTGGACTACTTCAACAACCCCAGCACTCGCTCTTATATCATGTCACTGAACGTCAATTTTTAAGCAGTGCGAAGGGACGTTCAGCACACGAAACCAGCGGCCACGATAGGCGTGTCACCCCCACGGCTTACTACCCGCTGAATGCTGAACTGAGCCCCGCACCTTTCTCCACGCTTTTGTTCATTCAACCATATGAAAACAATCCTGCGTTATTATCTACTGCTAGCCATGCTCTTGGTGGGCCTGGGCAGTTGCGAAAAGCTTACGGAAGGCTACGATATCAACCCAAATGCCCCCCAAGATGCCCCAGCCGACCAACAACTGACTGCGGTGCAGGTGGCGGAAGGCTTTGTGCTGAGCGGCGAAATGGCCCGCACGGCCGGTTTATTTAGCGACTACTTTACCGGTACCGACCGCCAATATGAAGGCCTTCAGAACTACACTACCGTATCGGGCGACTACGATAATATGTGGAGCAATAGCTTCTCGCTGGTGCTGGCAAACGCCCGTATCGTGACCCAGAAGGCGGAGGCTGTGCAGAACTTTCAGCTAGCAGGCATTGCCCAAGTGCTCGAAGCCCAGATGATTGGTATGGCTACTTCTCTCTGGGGCGATATCCCTTACTCGCAAGCCTTGCAGCCAGGTCAGCCCGCGCCATTCGACCGGCAGCCAGACATTTACGCCAGCGTGCAAACCTTGCTCAGCACGGCCATCACCAACCTAGGGCGCAATGGTATCAATCCCGGAGAGCGCGACATCTACTATGGGGGCGACTTGGCCAAATGGCAGGCCGCGGCTCACTCCCTCAAGGCCCGCTTTTACTTGCATGTACGCAACTATCCGCAGGCAGCGGCAGAAGCGCGGCTAGGCATTGCCAGCCCGGCTGGTGATATGCTGATGCCGTACGGCGGAACGGTGAGTACCAGCGCCAACCCCTACTACGACTTCATCGAGATCAACCGCACTGGCTACATGGGGGCCGAGGGTGCTTACGCCGTGAACCTGCTCCAGGGCCAGCGCGACAATACCCGTACCAATGAGTCGGCTCGCTTCGAGTATTTTTATACCACCGAGGCCGGCTACAGTGATATGGATCCTAATATCTTAGAAGGTGGTGCCTTCGCGGCCGATGCAGACTTTCCGCTTATCACTTATGTTGAGACCCAGGCTATTTTGGCTGAAGCCCTGGCCCGCGCCAACGACCTGACTGGGGCCCTGGCTTCGCTCAACAACATCCGGACGTACAACCGCACCACCTTTACCGGAGGCACCTATGCGGCCTACACGCTCAGTGATTTTGCGGCGGGTGGGCTAATGAACACCGGCCAAAGCCAGCAGCAAGCTCTACTTCGGGAGATTCTGACGGAAAAATATCTGAGTTTGATTGGCCAGATTGAGCCTTACAACGACATACGCCGCACCAACAATCTGATTGGCGTACCCAAGAAACGCACCGATGCACCCAATATCCCGCAGCGCTATCTGATTGCGCAAAGCGAGGTGAACGCGAACCCCAACGTGCCGCAGCCCATTCCGGGCTTATACGACCCTACGGAAGTCAATAAGTAATATGCTTTCCCTTCTTATTCAAGCCTCGGTCCTTTGGGCCGGGGCTTTTTTGATGCTAGAAAGATAATTAGCATCAGCTAAGCCGTTTGGGCACTCCCGGGCACGATACCATCAGCTGTAGGGTTAAGAAGAAGCGTAAGCACAGCCTACAAAACCTCCAAGCACGAGCAAAGCAACTAACTCTGCGCTACTTTTGCTTTTCACCCCAATTCGAACCCACGCCTTACCGATATGAATGTAGGAGACCGAGTACGCCTGCTCACCGGCCGCGAAGAAGGCATTGTTACCCGTCTGCTTGACAACGACCTCGTCGAGGTTGCCATTGATAACGACTTCACTATTCCCGTGCTGCGGCGCGAAGTAGTGGTAGTTGCCGCCGAGGAGCAGAAAGCGTTTGGGCAAAGTGCCGCTTCCGTAGCCGCCGAGCGGCAGGCAGCTGCCAGTGCCCCCCGACCCAGTTTTGCCCCCCAGCCAAAATCCGAATCAGCCACTCCTACCGCGGGGGGCAAAAAAGGCGACAAAGGTCCCAAGCCTGAGGCGCCACGGGCCCAAAAAGGCTTGTATCTGGCGCTAAGTCACCAGTCGCCGGAGCTGCTGGCCGTGCAGCTTATCAACAACACCGACACCGATTTGCTGTTTACCTACGGCGAGGAGCGCGACGATAAATACCGTGGTTTACTATCCGATAAGCTAGGCCCCAAAGCCGTAAGCAAGCCCCTGGCCCACCTGCACCTCAAGGATTTTGAGCAGTGGCCGGCGGCCGTCGTGCAGCTCCTGCCCCACCGGCTCAACGGCGACACCGCTTTCGAGCTGCTCACTAAGCGCTTAGCATTTAGGGCCAACAGCTTTTATACTAGCCGTCAGCCCGCGCCCGTGTTGCAGAAGGAAGCTTACCTCTTTCAGCTCGACGAAAAGCCTGCCGCACCCATCGCGCCCACGAAACTGGCCGAAACGCTACAGGCTCAACTAACTGGCAATGCGCCCGCTAAGCCCGCCGCCGTGGCGCCCGTACCCGAGCCGGCCAAAACCATTCTACCGCCCTCTCACGAGGTGGATCTGCACTTGGAGGTGCTAAACCCCGACGCCGCTACCCTCGATCCGCCCCTGACTAATACCGCCATTCTGCGCCTACAGCTCGATGCCTTTGAGGATGCACTGAGCCGCGCCTTGGCCACCAACATGCACGAAATCGTGTTCATTCACGGCACTGGAAATGGTACACTGCGCAAAGAAATCCACAAGAGCCTGAGCCGTAACCGCGACATCAAGTTCTTTGAAGACGCGCAGAAAGAGAAGTTTGGCTTCGGTGCCACCTTGGTGCGCCTGAAGTAGGGTTCGGGACTTACCCTCTTACCTCGTCGAAGCTGCGCCTTTCACTTCGCGACGAGTATGACCGTAAGAACAGGGCCGATGCATCAGCGTCGGCCCTGTTTTTTCTTCAAAACTAATAGGGCCATCTGGGGGCATTTTTGCGGCCGCTGTACTAGTGACGGTTGAAACCAAGCGAGTTCTCAAACCTTCTATTCGGTATTGCTTTTATTAATTCATGTACGATATTATTGGCGACATTCATGGCCACGCCGACGAGTTGGTGGCCTTGCTTCATCATTTGGGCTATCAGGAGCAAAGCGGTGTATTCCGGCACCCTAGCCGTCAGGTTATTTTTCTGGGTGACTTTGTGGATCGGGGGCCAAAAATCCGGGAGACGCTGCGCATCGCGCGCAGTATGGTGGAGAGCGGCGCTGCTCTGGCAGTGATGGGCAACCACGAGTATAATGCGCTATGTTTTGCGGCTTTGCACCCATCTGGGGGGCATTTGCGGCCGCACACACCGCGCAACATCATGCAGCACGTCGAAACCATTAGGCAGTTTCAGAACCACTTTGACGAATGGCGCGACTACTTGGCTTGGTTTCGGACCTTGCCGCTATTTCTGGATCTGGGCGCCTTGCGCGCGGTACACGCTTGCTGGGACCAGCGACACATCGACTTTCTGACCACTTTTCTGGATAACGGCTGCTTGTCTAATGATGACTTGCTGTGGCGCGCTACCCGCCGCGGCAGCCCCGAGCGCCAAGCCGTAGAAGATACGCTGAAAGGCAAGGAAAGCACTCTACCCGAAGGCTTCACCTTTGCCGACAAAGACGGCAACGTGCGCCGGCAAATGCGGGTGCGCTGGTGGTGTAACCCCGTGGAATGCACTTACGGCGACTATTATCTAGAAAGCCTGCCCGACCTCGACCCCCACCCCGTCGACCACTCTGCCCTGCCCGATGCTTTTTACTACCAAGACACCACGCCCGTATTCTTCGGCCACTACTGGCTCCACGGCGACCCGCAGCTGCTCAAGCCCCACGCCGCCTGCCTTGATTATAGCGTAGCCAAAGGCGGACAATTGGTGGCCTACCGCTGGAATGGTGAGCAAGAACTGGTGCCAGCTAGTTTGGTATGGGTAGCTAAAAAAGAGCTAGTCTGACCTTGCAACAATAAACCTATAACAAAAAAAGCTGCCCTAATTGAGCAGCCTTTTTTGTTATTAGGAATCGACGGGCCTACAAGTGAGCAATTGGATCGGGATTGCCATCAGGGTCGTTTTTCACAGTACCCTGGGTAGTAAAGCTCTTACCTTTTATCAAAAGTACGCCAGCCATGTGCGGCGTTGCCATTGATGTGCCACTGATCGTGTTGTAGCCACCATTCAACCAAGTAGACTGGATGCTAACACCGGGCATGCAGTAGTCTACGGGCGGGTTGCCGAAGTTAGAGAACGAAGCCCACGAATCGGAGCTGTTCATGGCCGAGATAGTGTAAATATTAGCACCATTCACGCGAGCTGGCGAATGGTTGTTGGCGTTATCCGTTTCGTTGCCAGCAGCTAGTGCGAATAATACCCCACCCGAGGAAGCATTCAGCACGGCATTATCGAGAGCGGTAGATACGCCGCCGCCTAGGCTCATATTGGCTACGTCGCCGGCTTTACCAGCAGCTTTCACATAGTCAACACCAGCAATTACACCTGAGTTGGTACCGCTACCGCGTGAGTCGAGAACGCGCACCGCTACTACGGTGGCGCCGGCCGCTACTCCCACCACACCTATTGTGTTATTAATGGCCGCGATTGTGCCCGCGCAGTGCGTGCCATGACCATTGCCATCGTCGGGCGATGCATAGCCTCTGCCGCTGGTGCTGCTCAGAAAAGACCGGCTGCGACCCGCGTCTACGTTCAAATCGGGGTGGTCGAGGTCGATGCCCGTGTCAATTACCCAGGCAGTTTTGCCTACGCCACTAGCTGTACCAACCCGCGCGATACCATAGGGCGTCACCTGGGTAGACTGCGTTCCGCTGCCGCCACCAGATGGCTTGCCAAGCGAGATAATCCGATCCTGCTCTACATACGCCACATTAGCATCCTGACGAAGTTCAGCAGCTTCCTCAGCCGTCAACTCAGCCACAAAGCCCTTCAGCGCATGACCGTAGGCATGACCAACCTTTTCGGCTTTCATACCGCGCGCCTTGAGCAGCTTCTGTCCGGCATCTTTTACTTTTTTTACTTTGCCCTCGTACGAGCCTTCGGTTCCGGTTTCCACCGAACCATCTTTAAGCACTACAATATATTGTCCCTCTATCAGGTCGTCTGCCGCCTTGGCATCGGCACTGATTTGAGCCACCGACGGATCGGCTGCATCAATAGAGTTATCGGAACAGGCGGTGAAAACGGCCGAAGCAGCCACGAGCGAAGCGCTCATTACCCAAAAAGAAAGACGCGGATGTAATTGGTTTTTCTGCATGCTTTTGATAAAAAGTGATGGGTGAAAAAAGAGTAATTCGCCGGTTGCTGTTGAGGTCTGAAAACCTGAGTCTCAGCAGCTCTCGGTGGGGTGTTTGTCTGGGTAATGTAGGAATTCAAAAACCGCATGCAACTTCATCCAACCCATCTGGGGGCAAATCAGGCCCATATCACCCCAAATCAAGGCCTAAAATCAGGCCTGATCCATACATTAAAGCTGAATTAGGAAAAAAACGCTGTATTTGTGACATAGAAAGAAATCTATGTGTTTTTTCGCACAAAAACCGCTATCTAATTTCATATAGATAGCTTTCTATTTAGTCCGCTAAAAACGGTTGACATCTTCGCGTTTTTGAGTAAGTGAAGTCTAGCCACCACCTCATGCACTTAGCACGACGCAAGGACACATACTAGTGTTTCTGATTGAGGTAGGCGGTAGTATGATTTGCACCTGGGTTATTCAATGACCAGACACAAGTATGTATCTCTACCGCACCTCAGCCTTCTGACCAGCATAGCAGCCCAAAATGCGCTACCTTTGCCTTTGTGATGAGTCGCTCCACCGCGGCGCCTTCGGGCGGCGAGGAAAGTCCGGGCAACGCAGAGCACCCTGCTTCCTAACGGGAAGGATGGGCCGTAAGGCTCAGACAGCCAGTGCCACAGAAAATTACCGCCTACGTTGCTTTCGGGCAGCCGGTAAGGGTGAAAAGGTGCGGTAAGAGCGCACCAGCGGCCGGGTGACCGTGTCGGCTGGGTAAACCTCAGGGGTTGAAAGACCAAATAAGCGGGCACGCTGCCTGGCAACAGGCAGCTCCGGGCGGCTCGTCCGGCGTCCGCGGGTAGGTTGATGGAGCCTTTCGGCAACGACTGGCCTAGATAAATGGTGGAGACGCTGGGCCCTCGGGCTTGGTGGACAAAACCCGGCTTATAGACTCATCACCACATCATCGTCGGTCGCTGCAGCTTCGGTTGCGGCGGCCGATTTTGTTTATAGGAGTGCGGGGGGCTTTTTTATAAATTATCAGGGGACATTACGTTAGACCCTCTCTGACTGCCTTTAATAAGCTATACTTGCCCAACCTGTGTGGCGCTACATTTCGTAAGTTGCTTTGCTTTCGCGGCGGGTAAGGGTTTCGTCACCTTCATCCGTTGCTCTCTAATACTAGTTTACCCTGCCTTCCACCCATGCCCAAGATCCTCATCATCGACGATGAAAAGTCGATTCGTAATACGCTGAAGGAAATTCTGGAATACGAAAACTACGCCGTGGACCAGGCCGAAGATGGCCCCTCCGGCTTGGACATGCTCATCAAGAACAAGTACGACGTCGTGCTCTGCGACATCAAAATGCCCAAGATGGATGGGCTGGAAGTGCTGAGCCGAGCGCAGGATGTAGCCCCCGATGCCGCCTTTATCATGATTTCGGCTCACGGTAGCATCGATACGGCAGTAGATGCCACCAAGAAAGGCGCGTACGACTTCCTGCAAAAGCCACCAGACCTCAACCGCCTGCTGGTAACGGTGCGCAACGCGTTGGACCGCACTAAGCTGGTAACCGAGACAAAAACGCTCAAGAAGAAAATCGCGAAGAGCTCCGAGATGGTGGGCAATTCGCCCGCGCTGGAGCAGGTGCGTAAGGCCATTGCCAAAGTAGCCCCCACCGACGCCCGTGTGCTTATAACGGGTCCGAACGGCGCCGGTAAGGAGATGGTGGCTCGCCAGCTCCACGAGCAAAGCAACCGCGCCAACGGTCCGATGATCGAGGTGAACTGCGCCGCTATTCCTTCCGAGTTGATTGAGAGCGAGCTGTTTGGCCACGAGAAAGGCTCATTTACCTCCGCTGTTAAGCAGCGCATCGGCAAGTTTGAGCAGGCGCACGGCGGCACACTTTTCCTCGATGAAATCGGTGACATGAGTTTGTCGGCTCAGGCCAAAGTGCTGCGTGCTTTGCAGGAAAACAAAATCACGCGCGTAGGCGGTGAAAAGGAAATCACGGTGGACGTGCGCGTATTAGCGGCTACCAACAAAAACCTCCAGCAGGAAATTGCCGACCGCAACTTCCGCGAAGACTTGTACCACCGGCTGTCGGTTATCCTCATCCAGGTTCCGCCCCTAAATGACCGTCGCGAAGACATTGGCGACTTGGTGCAGAAGTTTCTCGACGACATTGCCCGCGACTACGGCAACAAGCCCAAAACCGTAAGCCCCGAAGCTTTGGCTTACCTAAAGAGCCTGGACTGGCGCGGCAATATCCGCGAGCTGCGCAACGTAGTGGAACGCCTCGTAATTATGAGCGACGATATTATTTCGGAAGCCGACGCGAAGATGTATTCGGGCAAATAAACTAGAAGTCCTCCACGTCGGGCATCGTCCTAATTAGTAGGAATGGTGCCCGATGTGGAGGCCTTTCTATGTCTACACCATCTGGTTGCAGCCGCGCACATCCGAGTTATCTAGCCGGCCCAGCACCTCAAATGAGCCATCAGCGTGTTGGCGGGCGAGGTCTTTGGTTTCGATAAAAGCGCAGGAATCAATGTTAGCCAAGTCGATGACGTTGATGGCCCCGGCCGGGCGCGCAGCATCAATGGAGAATGGGTCGGAAGGCTCGCGGAGCAAAATACGTAAGCCTGGGGGGCAAAAAAAGCGTCCCTCTCCGGTGCTGTATGCCTGCGACAACAGCTCCGTCATTCCGTATTCTGAGTGTATGCCCTGGGGGCCAAAAGCGACTTGCAGCTCGGCGTGCAGCTCCTCCCGTATCATCTCGCGGCGCCGACCTTTCATACCACCTGTTTCGAGCACCGTAAGTCCCTGCAATTCAGGTGTACCCGCATAGGCACTAGCTAAGTCGAGCAATGCGTAGGAAACACCTAGCAGCATGACTCGCCGCGTGCCATCGCGCTTGGCGCTGGCTAGGGCTTGCAGCAGGGCAGCGTGGTCGTGGAGGAAGAAAGCGGCCTGAGTTTGGCCGGATTCCTTAGCGAAGTACTCAACCATAGCGACTAAGGAAGATTGACCTTGCTCCAAGTATGAAGGCAACAGGGCCAGAAAGATCCAGTTGGAAAGCAGCCCGTAGGTTTGTTCGAAAATTCGGGCGGCATTTTGGCGGTACAGTGCAGGGTCGCGCAGGAGGTGGCGGCTGCGTTGCTGCTGGGTGGTGCCGCTACTCAGGAAAGTTTCTTGGGGCGTCCAGTCAGCGGGCGCGGTGCGTACCTCATGCGTTTTAAAGAACTCAATGGGTAGAAAAGGAATATCAGTCAGCGTGTGCACTGTGCTCGGATGTCGCCCCAAGGCGGCTAGATAATCAGCGTATGGGGGGCAATTTTCAGCCTGATACCGAAACAGTTGCAGACTCATTTCCTCGAACGAGGCGGCCGATACGGTGGGCAAAGCATGTAGGTGCGCGGCGCGGAAACTCATTACAAAACAGTGGGGTTAGCAGCTAGGTATAACAAACGCAGCACGTCTTCGTTGAGAAGTTGTATATTCCGTTCTGGCTGAAAAAGCCGTGTTCGACCTGTCTTCTTTCTTCTTATGAACCTACTTCGTACTCTTCGGATGGGCGCCCTGCTCCTGCTCACGGGCCTGACAGTTTCTTCCTGCCTCGAACCGCCAGATTACCCAGATACGCCAACCATCGGGTTTCAGAGCATCACCTCTAAGCGCATCACCGATAACACCGGCACTTACGATCAGGTGACAATTACCGTCAGCTTTCGGGATGGCAACGGTGACTTGGGCCTAACCAATGAGGACAAAGTTCCGGGTTCGCCCTGGGCCGAACGTAATCCTGATGGCTCCTTTAATCCTTACTACAACAACTATTATCTCACGCCCTACATTCGGAATACTGCTAATGGTGAGTTCGTCGAGTTGGAATTGCCTGACCCTAGTTTCAACTACAACAGTACTTATCCGCCGCTTGCTACCGACGGGCGGGAAGCTCCCTTGCGAGGCGATTTGAGTTTCTCTTATAATTTCTACGTGGGCTCGCCCTTTCGCTCTGGCCAAGTAGTTCGCTTCGATGTATCTATTCTCGACCGCGCCTTGAACCAAAGCAATACGGTTACTACCGACCCGATAACTATTCCCTGAATAGTTTCGGAAGTGTTACAGACAATAAAAACCAGCTGAATGACATTCAGCTGGTTTTTTGTTTTAAAAGCTCCTTGCAGACGTCTAATAGATAGCTGGAAAGCGCTTTGGATCGAACTCCTGCAGCATTTCGTACACCGTATCGAATACATCTTCGGCATTGGGCTTGCTGAAGTAGTCGCCGTCGGAGCCGTAAGGCGGGCGGTGCGCTTGGGCGGCAAGGCAGCGGGGCTGGGAATCGAGGTAGCGGTAAGCTTGCTGTTCATCCAGCACATGCTGTAGCATATAAGCCGTGCCGCCGCCGGGCACGTCTTCATCGGCGAAGAGCACGCGGCTGGTTTTGCGGATGCTATCCGTAATAACGTGCTGTAAGTCGAAAGGCAGAAGTGTTTGTACGTCGATTACTTCCACCGAAATGCCTACTTCGGACAATTGCTTGGCGGCATCTAGCACGATCCGGCACATCGAGCCATAAGTCACTACCGTTATATCGGTGCCAGCCAGCAATACCTCCGGCACGCCCAGCGGCAAGGTGAACTCGCCCACGTTCTGCGGAATGCGCTCCTTCAAGCGGTAGCCGTTCAGAGGCTCAATTACCAAAGCAGGCTCATCGCTGCGTAACAAGGTGTTATAGAAACCGGCAGCTTGAGTCATATTGCGCGGCACACACACGTGCATACCCCGAATGCTGCTCAGAATCATACCGATAGGCGAACCACTGTGCCAAATGCCCTCCAGCCGGTGCCCACGCGTGCGCACGATTAGGGGGGCTTTTTGGCCGCCCTTGGTACGGTACTGTAAGCAAGCCACGTCATCCGACAAAATTTGGATGGCATAGAGCAGATAATCTAGGTATTGGATCTCGGTAATTGGCCGCAAACCTCGCAAAGCGGCGCCAATTCCTTGGCCCACAATGGTACACTCGCGGATACCAGTGTCAGTTACTCGTAACTCACCAAATTTCTCCTGCAAACCGGCAAACGCCTGGTTTACGTCGCCGATGCGGCCTACGTCTTCACCGATAGCGAAGATGGTGGGGTCGCGGCGGAAGTTAGCATCGAAGCAGGCTTGCAATACCTCGCGTGCATCTACCTGGGGGGCATTTTCGGCAAACGTAGCGGGCTCAACTTCAATATTTAAGGCAGCCTGCTCGCTTTGGCTGTAGAGGTAAGAGTTATAGCGATCAGCGTTTTCGGCCAGGGCTTGCTCCAACCATTGGTTTAGAGCGCGGCGGCTGGCGCTATGTTGCTGGTCGCGGGTGAAGCGCAGGGCTTTGCGTACGGTACGCACTAGGTCGGCGCGAATGGGCGCGGGGTTTTGGTGCAGATGCTCCACCATTTCGTGCAGAGCATTCTGGCGGCCAGTTTCTTCAACCAGCTTTTCCAATAAGGCCACGACTTCGTCGCGCTCCTGCTTTATGGGGTTGAAAAACGCCCCCCAGGCGGCAGTACGTGCTTCACGCACGGTGTTTTTAGCTTCATTCTCTATCTGATCCAACTGCTCGGCGGTTGCGTACTCTTCGGAGAGCAGCCACTCGCGCATTTTGAGCAGACAGTCGTGGGCTTCTTCCCAGGTCAGACGGTCTTTGGTTTTGTAGCGCTCGTGCGAGCCGGAGGTGCTGTGGCCTTGGGGCTGGGTTACTTCCGTCACGTGAATGAGCACCGGCACATGCTCGCGGCGGCAAACGTCGGCGGCGCGCTGATAGGTATCTAGCAAGGCCGGATAGTCCCAGCCTTTCACTACAAAAATCTCGAAGCCTTGCTCGCCGGGAGCCTCGCGCTGCAAGCCGCTGAGAATGGCGCTGATGCTTTGCTTACAAGTCTGATATTCAGCCGGTACCGATATACCGTAATGGTCATCCCACACCGACATCAGCATCGGAATCTGCAATACGCCGGCCGCATTCAGGGCTTCAAAAAACATCCCTTCCGAAGTGCTGGCATTGCCAATCGTGCCAAACGCTACCTCATTGCCATTTACACTAAACTGCGTCATTTCATGCAGTTCAGGGTTCTGGCGATATAACTTGGAGGCGTACGCTAAACCTACGAGGCGCGGCATCTGCGAGGCCGTCGGCGACACGTCGGCTGATGAGTTTTTTAGCTGCGCAAGGTTCTTGAAATTTCCATCCTCGTCGAGCAGGCGGGTGGCGAAGTGGCCGTTCATGGCTCGTCCGCCTGTGGCGGGCTCAGCTTCCACATCGGGGTGGGCATAAAGCTGAGCAAAATATTGCTGCAAGGTCAGTTCGCCGGCGGCCATCATAAAGGTCTGGTCGCGGTAGTAACCCGAGCGAAAATCACCGGGCTGAAACACGCGGGCCATGGCCAATTGGGGCAGTTCTTTGCCGTCGCCGAAGATGCCAAATTTGGCCTTGCCCATAAACACTTCCTTCCGACCAGCTAAGGAGGCGTGGCGACTTTCCCAGCCCAAGCGGTAGTCATGGAGCAGGTCTTCTTTGCTGAGAGTGGTCGGGGTGACGGCTAATGCGGATTCGGCAGTGGACATAAGGAAGAGTGGTAATAAGGCAGGTGGTAAGGGTCGGCATAATTGGGGGTGGGGCCGCCCGTTCTGCAAAAGTACGGATTTGGGCGCGATGCTGATTAAACGCCCCCTAGAGCCCCCTACGAGGCCGGACACTTTTTGTCTATCTTTGGTGTAGCATGCAGTGCTGCTTCGTTCTGATACACTTAGTTAAAGCCGGAAGTACTGCCTTGAGTTTCTTCTTTTAACGCTATCAATTTATGAAAAACCGCGCCTCTCTCCTGTCTATTTTGGCCTTGCTGCTGTTCTGTTTTTCGGCCCAAGCACAGGGCATTATGACTTTCGAAAAAGAGCAGCATGACTTTGGCAACGTGCCCGAGGGTACCATGGCTACCCACGAGTTCAAGTTCAAAAATACTGGCAATCAGCCCATTATTATAGCCAATGTGCAAGCCTCCTGCGGCTGTACCACACCCGACTGGACCAAGACGCCCGTGCTGCCCGGAAAAATGGGTATAGTGAAGGCCGTATACAGCAGCGCTGGCCGCCCCGGCGTATTCAACAAGACCGTGACTGTGACCAGCAACGCCGCCACGCCCAACACCACGCTTACCATTAAGGGCACAGTGCTCAATCCGGAGGAAGTGAAGGCTAGCCTCACGCCCGCCCAACGCGCCCAGGCCCCACGCCTCGTTCTTGACCGTACCACCCACGACTTTGGCAAAATGGAAGCCGGCCAACAGCCCATAGCCCGCTTCACGGTAAAGAATACGGGTAAGCAAGATCTAGTGCTGGGTATGATTACTTCGCCCTGTAATTGTGTAGGCTACAAAAACGCCCCCCAGCCCATCAAGCCTGGCCAAAGCGCCGTTATTGAACTGCTGTACGCTCAGCGCCAGCTTGGCCAGATGGCGGACGTTGCTACGTTGAATTCGAATGACATCGAAGGTGCTACTAAGCTGACGCTAAAGGCCAACGTAGTGCGCGACTTAAATGCGGCCAGCATGGTCAAAGAAAGTGCTACGGCCGTACCATTCAAATAAAGTGCGGAGTGGCGCTTTGATGGAAAAAGTCGTAGCACCACTCCAGACGAGCCAATAGCATTACCTATCTTTGCGGCCGTTTTCACCCATCGTCTTCCACCCAATCTTTACTTCTCTGCCATGATCATCGGCGTACCAAAAGAAATCAAGAATAACGAAAACCGTGTGGGCCTGACGCCCGCTGGCGTTGCTGAGTTGCGCAAGCACAACCACACCGTGTACGTGCAGGCTACTGCCGGCTTGGGCAGCGGTTTTCAGGATGCCGAATACGAAGAAGCCGGAGCGCTAATCCTCGCCACCATTGAGGAAGTATATGCTCAGGCAGAGATGATTGTGAAGGTAAAGGAGCCTATTAAGGAGGAGTATAGCCTGATCAAAGAAGGCCAACTGCTGTTCACTTACTTCCACTTTGCCAGCGGCGAGGAGCTCACTCACGCCATGATTGAGCGCAAAGCCGTTTGCTTGGCTTATGAGACTGTAGAACTGCCCAATCGTGCGCTGCCCCTGCTCATCCCGATGAGCGAAGTAGCAGGCCGCATGGCACCGCAGGAAGGCGCTAAGTACCTAGAGAAGCCACTGAAAGGTCGTGGTATTCTGCTAGGTGGCGTACCCGGTGTAAAGCCTGCCAACGTGCTTGTACTTGGCGGTGGCATTGTAGGTACGCAGGCTGCGAAAGTAGCTGCCGGCCTCGGTGCTCAGGTTACGATCATGGATATTAGCCTGAACCGTCTGCGTGAGCTCGACGACTTCATGCCGAAAAACGTGGTAACCCAGTATTCCAACGAGTACAACATTCGCGAAGCCATCAAAACTGTTGACCTCGTAGTAGGTGCTGTGTTGATTCCGGGTGCCAAAGCACCTCACCTCATCACCCGGGACATGCTCAAGACCATGCGCCCCGGCACTGTGCTCGTAGACGTGGCGGTGGACCAGGGCGGCTGCATCGAAACTTGCAAGCCCACCACCCACGAAGACCCGACCTTCATCATCGACGATATCGTGCATTACTGCGTGGCCAACATGCCTGGCGCTGTGCCTTATACCTCTACCTTAGCTTTGACCAACGCTACGCTGCCCTACGCTGTGCGCTTGGCTAACCTAGGCTGGCAGGAAGCTTGCCGCCGCGACCCAGCCCTGCGCTTGGGCCTGAACGTGGTGAATGGCGAAGTAGTGTACCAAGGCGTAGCCGAAGCTTGGAACCTACCGCTAGTGAGCGTTGATTCCGTATTAGAGCCCGCCCACGCTTAAGGTTTTATCTGTGCTAAAAAGCCTTCCCGATACACTATCGGGAAGGCTTTTTAGTTGATAGCGTGGCGTAGCAAAACTCAACAAATTGCTACCGTGCGCTCTTATTCTTCGACATGAAAGGAATTATTTATACCGGTGAGTCTATCACCGACCATAAGTTACTAGCCATGCTGCCCAAAGAACTGCAGGCGTTTCTGCGGCAGCACAATGGAGTGGTAGCGTACTTCGGCGGTTTGCACGTTCGGGGCTGCTGCTCCGAGCCAGTGTGGCATTCCCTGCGAGAAGCGTGGCAAGGCGAACAGGCTCTACAGAAAACCTACGATACGGTCCTGAAGAATGACATCCCCTTTGCCCAGGACTGCGTGGGTAACCAGTTTTTGCTGCGCCAAGGCGAGGTTGTCTTTCTCGACACCGAAACCGGCGAAATAGCACCATTGGAGGTTGACTTCAAGCACTTTTTGATTGGTGCTGACAAGTTTCCGGTGGATGCGTTGGGGCTAGAACCATTACGGCGCTGGCAGCAACAGGGTGGCGCGTTAGCACCCGGTCAGCTGCTGCATGTGTACCCGCCAGTTTGCATTGCCGCCAACACCGACAAAGCCACCGTGGCTCCAGTTGCGGTGCCGAAGCGCCTAGCGTTTCTCGCTGATTTATACCGGCAAATCAAGCACTTGCCTGATGGCCAAGCCCTGACCATAAAGCCGCTTCAGGAATAGATTTCGAAGAATGCCGTCTCCTCTGTTGCGCTTACTGCTCCGTCGTTTTGCTCTATTGCTTGGTATCCATGTGCTGCTGCGGGCAGGCTTTTATTGGGCTAATCAAGAAGTATTTCACGAGGCATCGAGCATTGAGATAGCCTGGGCTTTCTGGCACGGCTTCCGGTTTGATATAGCGGCCCTGTTGCTGCTCAACATTCCGTTTCTGCTGCTGTCTTTGGTGCCACGGTTTACTAAAGGCTGGCAGGGGTTTGTGCGGGGCGTGTACCTCACGCTCAACGCCACCGGCATGGCCCTCAACATTATTGATAGCCAGTATTTCAAATTTATCGGCCGCCGCACGACCGATGAGTTATTTACCATTACCGGCGATATTGAGCGGCAGGCTGGACAACTAGCATTTCATTACTGGTTTCTGGTGCCGCCTTTTCTGCTTTTGTTCGGGTTGCTGTGGTATTTCTACCCCATGCCAACGGCAAGTAATTTGCCCCCCAGTCCGGTAAAAGCGTCATTGCAACGGCGCTTGGTGCGGCCATTGCTGGAAGTAGCTTTCGTGGCGGCTCTTACTGTTATCGGTATTCGGGGCGGCTTGCAGCTTAAGCCATTGCGTACAGGCCATGCTTTCGTGCAGATGCCACCTGTGCTGGGGCATCTGGCGCTGAACAGCACCTTTACTTTTCTGCGCAGTCTGGGTTATCAGGCGGTGGAGCGGCGCACGTATTTTGAGTCGGAGGCGCAACTGCGACAAGCTTTGGTGCCGCGTATGCCCGCGGCCAACCCCAGCGCCCCGCGTGACAACGTAGTTATTATCTTGCTGGAAAGCTTCGCTTCGGAGTACACGGGCATTGAGAATGGCGGCCGCGGCTACACGCCTTTCTTTGATTCCTTGGCTACTAGGGGACTTTTTTTCCGCGACCATTACGCTAATGGGCGCCGCTCCATTGAGGCGCTGCCGGCCGTGCTGGCTGGTATGCCGGCTTTGATGGAAAGCCCATTTATCACGTCTAATTTTCAAACCAACGAATTGCACGGCCTCGGTGAGTTACTGGGGCGGCAGGGCTACGCTACGTCCGTGTTTCATGGGGCGGAGAATGGAACGATGGGCTTTAATACCTTCGCCGGCATGGTGGGTGTGCAGCAGTATTTCGGGCTCAATGAATATCCCGGCGGCGCCAAAAGCCCGGACTTTGATGGGCACTGGGGCATTTTTGACGAGCCTTATTTACAGTATTTTGCCAGGCAATTAAGTCAGCAAAAACAGCCCTTCTTCTCTACCGTTTTCACGCTCACATCCCATGAGCCATTTCCGGTGCCAGAGCAGCATAAGCAGCGTTTCACACCGGGCAAACTGCCCATTCACGCCTCCATCGGCTATACCGATTTTGCGCTCCAGCAGTTTTTCAAAGCCGCGTCTCAGCAGCCTTGGTACCAGAATACGCTGTTTATCCTGCTGGCTGACCACACTTCCCAAACACTTGCGCCCGAGTACCAGAATACGCTAGGCAGCTACAAAACGCCCCTGCTGCTCTTCCATCCGGGTCGAAAATTGCCCCCCACCAATGCGGACCGCATTACCCAGCAAGCAGATATTCCCGCCACCGTGCTCGACTATCTGGGCGTGGCTCCTAAGGGCAAGCTGCTGCCTTTCGGCTACTCCGTGTTCGATACACTGGCTAACGGCCGCGCCCTTTTCCTTACGGGCGGCTCCTACTATCTCGTCCACAAGGATTACGTCACGGAGCTAACGGCCAACGACCAAGTGCGCCTCTACCCGTACCGCCGCCACGACTTACCTCCTACACCAGTCCAGAACCCGGCAAAGGCCCAGCAGTACGGCCAGGAGCTACGCGCTAGCGTGCAGTTTCTGACCAATGGGTTGTTGGATAACTCGCTTTACAAGCAATCCGATTCTGTCAAATAAGGTTACTACTATGCCAAGTAGAATGTCTAGCCGCGGCGCAGCAGCTCGTATGCTAACGTGTAAGTAGTAATGTCATAAAAAGGCGGTCATGCAGAGTACAGCGAAGCATCTCGCGTGCTGATGTCAGGTTACTAATCTTACTACCGCGAGCGAGATGCTTTGCTGTGCTCTGCATGACCGCCTTTTTTGTATTTGATTAGACTCAACCTATTAAAGCCAATGCCTGCTCGTAAGCCGGAATTTCAGCTAAGCGTTGATTACTCTTTTGCTTGAAATCGACGAGCCAGCAGTAGTGTTGCAACCCATTAGTTAGCAATAACAACGGTGCTCCAATTGTCTGATTATAGGTAGTAACCTGATGCGCTACGGCAGCCGTGATAGGCACGGTAGCTGCCTTACACTCAACCAGTAGAAGCGGGGCGCCGCTGGGGTCGAAGGCGCAGATATCCGTACGTTTCTGGCGCTGGTTGTAGGCGTGGCCGCGCTCCAGGTTGAGTAAGCCGCGCGGATAGCTCAACTCGTTGATCAGGTAGTGTACTACATGCTGGCGTACCCACTCCTCGGGCGTTAGCACTATATTTTTGCGGCGCAATATGTCCCAAATCAGATAGTTTGCACCCGATTTTGTAACTTTGTATTCGAAAGGCGGCAGGTCGAGGGCTTGCATCACCTCCAAAGGTACGGCCCGGAATCACTGCTTCCGCTTTTCATCCGCTGTACCGTCGTTCGAAAGTGCGACGGTTTTTTTGTATCAATTTGTGACTTAGTGATTTAGCAAAATGATGAGTACCATGGTTTCATTTGTCACCTCAGCACCTTACTAAATCACCATCTCATTAAATCATTTAATCCCACCCTATGAAGAACAAATCCGCCATAGTGGAGAACTGGCTACCGCGCTACACCGGTGTGCCGCTCAAGGAGTTTGGGCAGTATATTCTGCTGACCAACTTTATCAATTACGTGAATATGTTTGCCGAACAGTTCGACGTGGAAGTGCGCGGGATGGACAAGCCCATGCAGTCGGCCACGGCCAACGGTATCACGATTATCAACTTCGGCATGGGTTCGCCGATGGCTGCTACGGTCATGGACCTGCTGTCGGCCATCAAGCCAAAAGCTGCTCTATTCTTGGGCAAATGCGGCGGCTTGAAAAGCAAAACCAAGCTCGGCGACTTGATTCTGCCCATCGCCGCCATCCGCGGTGAAGGTACTTCCGATGACTATTTGCCTCCGGAAATCCCTGCGCTTCCCTCCTTCCGTTTGCAGCGGGCCGTGTCGTCTATGATTAAGAAGCACGAAAAGGACTACTGGACTGGCACCGTGTACACTACCAACCGCCGCGTGTGGGAACACGACGACGCGTTCAAGGAGTACCTGCGTCAGATTCGGGCCATGGCCGTGGATATGGAAACAGCGACCATTTTCGTGGTCGGGTTTATCAACGAAATTCCTCACGGCGCTCTGCTGCTGGTAAGCGACAACCCAATGACGCCCGAAGGCGTGAAAACCGCCGAAAGTGACTCGAAAGTGACTCAAGGCTACGTGCATACGCACTTACAGATTGGCATCGACTCGCTGATTGAATTGAAGAACTCCGGGGAATCGGTGAAGCACATGCGCTTTGAGTAGAAGCTGAAAGGCTGTCATTTTAAACGGCTGGCCTTTCAATAAGAACGTCATGCCGAGCAAAGCGAAGCATCGCGCGCAGTTGTCAGATTGGTAAATCCAACGACTGCGCGCGATGCTTCGCATTGCTCGGCATGACGTTCTTTTTTACAGCTACTTATTTCTTTATAATCCACAAGGGTCAATCAGAAGTAGCGCTACATTTTGCGGCGCGGCTTAACTTGCTCGCATGAATCGACTTTTCAGCTCTCTTTTTCTTCTAATGCCGCTGCTGGCTGGCTTTAGCAGTTGCAAAAATGCCCCCCAGCAGCAAGCCGCCGACCTAGTAGTGTACAATGCCACCGTGTACACCGTCGATTCGGCGTTTTCCAAGGCACAGGCGTTTGCTGTGCAGGATGGTAAGTTTCTGGCCGTCGGGACGGCGGATGAGATACGGCAGAAGTATAAGGGCAAGCAAGAAGTAGACGCTGGGGGGCAATTTATCTACCCTGGCTTCTACGATGCGCACTGTCACTTCTACCGCTACGCCCTGGGCCTGCGCGATGCCGACTTGGTAGGTACCAACTCGTGGGCCGATGTGGTAAGCACGTTGCAACAGCAACGGCAACAGTATCCGCAGGCGGCTTGGCTTACCGGGCGCGGCTGGGACCAAAACGACTGGCCCGTAAAGCAGTTTCCGACGAAAGACACTCTTGATAAGCTCTTTCCTAATGTTCCCGTAATCATTGTGCGGGTAGATGGGCACGCAGCTTTGGTTAACCAAAAGGCGCTGGACCTGGCCGGGGTTACGGCTAGCACGCCCATTAGCGGCGGCGTAATTGGCCGTGACGCATTGGGGCAGCTTACTGGTTTGCTGGTAGATAATGCCGTTGATCTGGTTGCAGCAAAGATTCCCGAGCTCTCCGCCACCGAAGCCAACGCTGCGCTGCTGCAAGCTCAGCAACTGTGCGTAGCAGTGGGCCTCACTAGCCTCGCCGACGCGGGCCTGGACAAGGCCAACATTGATCAGCTAGCAGCCTTACAGAAACAGGGCAAGCTCAAGCTGCGCCTCTATGCGATGCTCAACCCAACAGCTGCCAACCGAGCGTTTTACTTCAAAAATGGCCCCGTAGAGACCGACCGCCTCACGGTGCGCTCCTTCAAAGTGTACGCCGACGGTGCCCTGGGCTCACGCGGCGCTTGCTTGGTAGAGCCCTACCACGACCGGCCCAAGGAAACTGGTTTCCTGCTTTCCACTGAAAAAGAGTACCGGGCGCTGGCCAAAGAAATTGCGGCTAGTAAGTTCCAGATGAATACCCACGCCATCGGCGACTCGGCCAACCGCATCATCCTGAATATTTACGGAGAAGCGCTGAAGGGTCAGAAAGATCGGCGCTGGCGCATCGAGCACGCCCAGGTTGTCACGCCCGCCGACATGGGCAAGTTTGGACAGTTCGGCATTGTGCCCTCGGTGCAGCCCACCCACGCCACCTCCGATATGTATTGGGCTGGCGAGCGGCTGGGTCCGGAGCGCCTCAAAACTGCCTACGCCTTTGAGGAATTGCGCAAGCAATACGGGCAAGTGGCGCTGGGCAGCGACTTTCCCGTGGAGGACATCAATCCTCTGTTTGGTTTCCACTCAGCCGTGGCTCGCCAAGATGCCAAAAACTTCCCTGAAGGCGGTTTCCAGATGCAGAACGCCCTCTCCCGCCCCGACGCTCTGCGTGGCATGACTACTTGGGCCGCTCACGCTGCCTTCGAGGAAAAGCAAAAAGGCAGCATCCAGCCCGGTATGGCCGCCGATTTTGTGGTGCTCAACAAAGATCTGCTCACTGCCCCGGCTCCCGAGCTGCGCGGCGCTCAGGTGCAGCAAACCTGGATAGCCGGCGAGCAGGTGTTCTCGGCCCAGAAATAACCAGAACAGCACAGTCAGCGGCTTGAATCGCCGCGCACCGCCTGAATTATATTGGCGCAAAAAAGCCCCCCAGAACTACTTCTGGGGGGCTTTTTTATGGATTACAACTTATGCCCAGCCTTGCTCGTCGGCGCTGGGGCCGTACATCGCGGGCACTGGAATATCGAGCAGGCGCAGGTACACGCTGAGCTGGCCGCGGTGATGAATGCTGTGGTTCAGGCCCATGATGCGCAGCGCGGCACCTTTGGGACGCTCCATAAATACCTGCTCGCCGGCGTGCAGCTTGAAAGGATGCGTGAGCTTTTCGTCATCCGATTCACTTAGGGCTTTGCGCAGGGTGGCCGCGTACTCATCGAAGCGGGCGAGCAGTTCCTCCTTGGAAGTAGGCGTTGGACCCGGCTTGGGAGCATTTTTATTGAGGAAATCGCGCGAGTCGTGCTCTACGAAAAGGGTTTTGAACGCTAGCAGGTTCACGACGTGCGATGCCAGCTGCACCAGCTTCATACTCTTCGGGTGCGGTTGGTAATCAGCCTTGTCGAACGGTACGCGCTCAAGAATTTTGCGGGTAGTGAGCAGTTCATGATCTAGCTCAGCGAGGATATTTTGCTGGAGAGAAGAAGTGTGCATTGGGCGGATTAAAGACAAAAAATAAAAGTTGAATACAACAGACAGAGACGCTTGCTCGCGTGTGCCGTTGAACTGGAGGTCAGCGCTGCTAGCGTTAAGAACCGATACACCTAGGTATCTTTAAAGCGCGGCTGGTTTTAGCTCGGTTGGCTCAGCAGCGGCATCGGGGCGCAGGTTCTGGCCGCGCATTCTAAACAGGAAAATCAAGCCCAGCACAAAGAACACGATAAGGGCCAGAATGCTGTTGCGCATGTTGCCCGTAATTTGGGAGATAATACCAAAAACGGCAGTTCCAATCACAATACTGAGCTTCTCGGTTACGTCGAAGAAGCTAAAGTAGGAAGCCGTATCGGGTGTGTTCTCGGGAATGATTTTGGAGTATGTGGAGCGCGACAGCGACTGAATACCGCCCATAGTCAAGCCAATGACGGAGGCCAGCGCATAAAAGCTCCAGCCGGCCTGCACGAAGTAGCCCGCTACGCAGATGAGCGCCCAGATAACCACCGACCAGCTCAAGGCGCGCGTATTGCCAATTGCTTCCGACAATCGGGCAAACAAATAGGCCCCCAGAATAGCTACTACCTGCAACAGCAAGATGGTAATAATCAGCGCTTGCGACTCTAGCTTGAGCACTTTATCGCCGAAAACTGTGGCTACGTACATTACCGTTTGGACGCCCATGTTGTAGGTGAAATAAGCCAGCAGAAAGCGCTTAAGCATAGGCAGTTGCTTGATTTGCTGCCATACATTACTTAGTTCGTGAAAGCCATTGAGCAGAAAGTTGCCTTGGGCGGCGGGCATATGGTCGGGGCGGCCGGTATCGGCGGGCAGGCGGGAGAGGGCGAACTGTCCGAAAATGGCCCACCACAGGCCCGTAAACAGGAAAGAGATACGCGGCGGCAATGCTTTGTTGGCGGGGTCGATGCCGACGAGGTCGGGCTTGAGCACAATGACTAGGCTTAACACCAAGAGAATGACGCTGCCAACGTAACCGAGCGAGAATCCTTTGGCGGAGAGTCGGTCGTACTGGTCCTCGGTGGCAATAAGGGGCAGATACGAGTTGTAAAACACAATACTGCCCGCCCAGCCAATAGTGGCCGACATCAACAGTAGCACCGACAGCCCGAAGGTTTCCTTAGTGAAGAAGAACAAGCCCGCGCACGAGGCTGCCCCCAGGAAGCAGAAGAAACGTAGAAACAGCTTCTTACGGCCTGAGAAGTCGGCAATGGCAGTGAGAATGGGGCTGAGCGCCGCAATAATCAGAAACGACGCCGAAATGGCGTAAGTGTAGAGCGAGGAGCCGGGCAGATTGAAGCCCAGGAAGTTGATCATATCCTCCCCCCGCTCATTGACGGCCACCGAGCCATAATAGATGGGAAAGATGGTACTGGTAATCACCAGCGGATACACCGAGTTGGCCCAGTCGTACATGGCCCAGCCGGTGGTTACGCGGGGATTATTCTTCTCAACTGGGGCCGAAGCAGCCATGGCAGCGGCGGTAGCATTGCGCATACAAACACGAAGGGAAAGTGTAGGGAGCAAGATAATGGGTTTTCGGGCAGTCCAGGTTAAGGAGCTGTGAAGCAAAACGCGCAAGCGTAATTATTCAGCCTCTCTTTGCTCCGTATTCTCGGATTCTGCCAGCAAAGCCGCGTATTGGGCGGTCGTATCGACATCAAAAATGCCCCCCGGGAAGGATACACTGCCCACCGCCTTACCATGAGAATTAATAAGCTTACGGGCGCCCTCCGCGCCGCTCAGTTGAAGCAGTTCGGAAAAGGTAGAGGAAGCAAAGACGGCCGGCACGCCCAGCGTATCGCCATAAGCTGCTGCCACAATGGGCGCTTGAGTGAGGCGCTGCTGCTTTAGTAGTTGACTCAATAAAGCCGGCGTTACTAAAGGCTGGTCGCAGAGCATGATAAGGGCGCTGGGTGGCGGCTGGGGGACATTTTCCAGAGCTGCCGCGAGGCCCGCCCGAATAGAAGAGCCCATGCCGGTAGCCCAATGGGGATTGTGCACGACTACCAAGGACAAATCTTTTACTTCCTGCGCTAAGGCCTCGTGCAAGGCGCCCGTTACCAATACTACGGGGTGGCAGCCAGTGGCCAAAGCTGTTTCGGCCGCGCGGCGCAATAGGGTTTGGCCTTGGTAGTAAAGCAATTGCTTGGGCTGCCCCATGCGTGAGGAGGCACCAGCCGCAAGGAGCACCAGCGCCCCGACGGCGGGTGGTTCGGTCGCAGTGCTTAGCTCAGGGCACATGATGCAGCCACCGTCGGATTTGCCCCCTGACCCTGGGCGGTATGTAATACGGGCGTTTGAGCATGAATAGGCGCATTCACATCGCGCAGAAAGCCAGCCGGCCGACTCCGTAATACTGCCTGCATTTCGGCCACGATAGAAAGCGCGATTTCCTCGGCCGTCTCGGCCCCAATATTCAAGCCCACCGGACTGTACAAGCGCGGCAGAAGCTGGGTGTTGGGCTGCCAGCCTTCCGCTTTCAGCTCTGCCAGCAATCGATCAGCCTTTTTGCGCGGCCCTAGCAAGCCAATATAGGGCGTAGCTGTAGGCAGCAGGTAGCGCAGCACGGCCAGATCATAGTGATAATTATGCGTCATGAGCAAGGCAAACTGCTGGTTGGGGGCCAAATCCATCAGTTGATTAAAGCTCAAGACGCGCACTTCTTCAGCATCGGGGAAGCGCGTGGAAGTTGCCTGCCCTGGCCGGCCATCTACCACGCGCACCCGCCAGCCTAGGCTAGCGGCCAGGCGCACCAGCGGCTGCACGTCGTTGCCGCCCCCAAACACCGTCACGTGTACGGGTGGCGGTATTACTTCCAAGAAAACGCGCAAGGTACCGGCCTGCGTGTCGTAATCGGCGGTGGCCGAATGACCGCTTTGCAAGGTTTGCTGAGCGTGCTCGTGCAATTGAGCTGCCACGGCAGCTTCTACCGTTAGGATGCCTTGGCTACTGCCATCGCGCAGCATAAGCAGCCGCTCCCCTACCTGCACGTCATTGCCGGTGGTCAGGGTGAAGGCTGTTACTAATACTACCAATTGCTCTTGCTGGATACATAGGCGCAACAGCTCCACCGGATTGGTTGGGTCTAAGAAATCCAGGGGCTCGAGCAAGATTTGAATGACGCCTTGGCAACCCAAACTCGAGCCGTGTTCCACATCTTCATCCTCGTCCATAGAGTCGTAGGTGACGAGGGCGGGTTGATGACGCATGATAGATTGGCGGGCCCGACGCCGAGCGTCACCTTCCAGGCAGCCGCCGCTAATGGCGCCTGTTAGCTGCCCATCTTCCGTGACCAGCATTCGAGCACCCGGCCGCCGGTAAGCGGACCCCGTGACGTGGACAACGGTGGCCAGCGCGCAAGCCTTACCCACTGCCCGGTGAGCATCATAGGCATCCAGCAATTGGCGAATTTCGCCCATAATCAATAATTATTCTTTCTACTTCTGGGTCTGTGTCCCTGTTACAAATACGTCCCGCTCGACACTCAGCGGCCTGCGTCACCTTCCCATTGGGCCGTAGGACTTCATTGTACGCAAACACCAGCAAATAGAGGTTATCTTATTACCAAATGCTACGCTGCTCCCCTGCTTTGCTGCTCCCTAAGCCGGCTTTGCTGCGCTAAAAACGGCAGAAACCAGCCTGAGGTTTGGGACGACTAGAGATATGCCTGGGCATAGAAATAAATTAATCAATGATTAGGTAATCTATTGTCTGCTGCCCTCAGAATGCCAGGAGTTGCAATAGTCACGAAAATGAGGCTTTTGGCGGCGTTTTGCTTCTACTCTATAGTTATTGGGGGGCTTTTTGAGTTTCTTATTTGATGTGTCCCGCAAGTGACCAGCTACAACAAAGCCCCACCGATTGATGAGGCTTTGTTGTGGCTGGATCAAGACTTACGCTAGCCTCCGGAACACGGCCCCGGAGTAGTAGAAGTGACACCGGCTCTGCCTGCTTCGCAGGAGTTGCCGTAGGTCTTGCCGTCGCACCCGCATACGGGGTCAAAGTTTGCAGGGCAAGGTCCGGAGCTGATTTTGCTTTTGTCGATGCAACTCGGCGCTGGGTCAGAATCGGAGTTGCAAGCCATCAAAAAGACCAGCAGAGTGTAAGAGAGGATCTTTTTCATGATTCTTACCTTTAAATGAGGTGACATTCCTTAGAGCCTTCAAGCACTATAAAAGTTGCATGAGCTGCTGGGAAAATCCGTCGCAAGTTTGCTCTGTATTTGCGGGCACCGTGAGAGGAGGCTGTATCTTCGTAGTAGCTAGAGAAACGAAGCAGTGGAGCCCCAGCCTGAACATCGCAAAATCATTCACCTCGACATGGATGCCTTTTATGCATCTGTGGAGCAGCGCGATAATCCTGCGTTGCGCGGCCGCCCAGTGGCGGTGGGTGGCTCGCGACAACGGGGCGTAGTGGCCGCAGCTAGCTATGAGGCGCGGCAATTTGGGGTGCGTTCGGCCATGGCCTCGTCGGTAGCGTTGCGTAAATGCCCGGAGCTGGTATTCGTGAAGCCCCGGTTTGAGGTGTACAAAGCTGTATCGCGGCAGATTCGGGTCATCTTCGCCGAGTACACGCCCCTCATTGAGCCGGTTTCGCTCGATGAGGCTTATCTGGATGTAACCCAAAACTTGAAGCAGTTGGCCTCTGCCACCCAGGTAGCCGAACAAATCCGGGCCGATATCCTGGCCCAAACCCAGCTCACGGCTTCTGCGGGCATCTCCTACAATAAGTTTTTAGCTAAGCTGGCTTCCGACTACCGCAAGCCAAACGGGCAGTTTGTTATCCGGCCCCACCAGGGCTTAGCTTTGGTGGGGGAGCTGGCCGTAGGTCAATTTCACGGCATTGGGCCCGTGACAGCAGCCCGTATGAATCAGCTAGGCATCTTTACCGGCCTTGATTTGCGTCAGCAATCCGAGGCTTTTCTGCGTCAGAACTTTGGCAAAGCGGGCAGCTACTACTACGCCATTGCCCGAGCCGAAGACCACCGCCCCGTGGTAGCCGACCGAATCCGCAAGTCCGTAGGCTCTGAAACCACCTTCGAGCAGGATCTTACCACGTATGAAGAACTCGTAATCGGCTTAGCACCTTGTCTGGAGTCGGTGTGGGCGTACTGCCAACGCACTGAAACACGAGGACGCACTATTACAGTGAAAGTGAAGTTTGCCGACTTTCAGCAAATCACGCGCAGCCGCACCATTCTGAGCCCCGTGGAAGATCCCAGAACCCTGGAGTCCATCTGCTTAGAACTACTGACTGGCTTGCTACCCCTTACCCAGGGTATCCGTTTGTTAGGGGTTTCCTTATCGAATCTGGAGACGGAGGAAGTTGCTGGCCGACAATTAACCCTAATTTTTTAAACCCTCAGCTAGTACTCTTAGCTGAACCTATAGGAGGCTTATTTCACTGAAATGACGCTTTTCAGGGGTGTTTAGACTATAAACGACCTATCTAAACCGATTGAGATCGGCAATATTTACTGCATAAGTTTGCGTTGACTGCATAATTTTATTTGCAAATTGTTGGAGTTTATAGTACTCTTAACAATAATTTCATCTAGCCTCATCTCTCCTTAATCACTTATGGCAGCACTCATTCAGATGTCGCGAGTTGGTAAGGTTCAGTTTAGTTGCTGATGCTTGTTTGTCCCCTAGCCTTTTTTTTTAATCACTTTACACAATCGTTTGTGAATCATTCCCTACACAATCGATTGTGCCTCTTTCCTCATCCCCACCAATCACTGTTTCATGAAAAAGCCTGTACCCAAAATGAGTCGGTTAGCTATTCCGGCTTTGCTTTGCTGCTTGCCCTTCCAGCCGTATACAGCGGCGGCAGCATCTTACGCTAACTTTTTGGCTAGTAGCCCACTAGCTGTTCAAACCCCAGACATCACTATTACTGGTCGGGTGACTGACGAAAACGGCGAGGGACTGCCTGGTGTAAACGTGGTTGTAAAAGGCACTACAAACGGCGCCCAAACGGGTGTTGACGGTAGCTTTACCCTTACGGCCCCCGACAATGGGACGCTTGTCGTTTCTTATGTAGGCTACACGTCGCAAGAAGTAGCTATAGGAGGCCGTACTACTATCAATGTTGGGTTGAAGCCCGACGCGAAAGCATTGAGTGAGGTAGTGGTAGTAGGCTACCTGACCGAAGACCGCCAAAACGTGAGTAGCTCCGTGAGCAGTCTGGATGTAAGGGAAGCTAATAAAGCACCTGTAGCCACCGCTACGCAAGCGCTTCAAGGTCGCCTGCCAGGTGTGCAGGTAACGGGCACGGGCGGACCGGGCGCCGCACCTGTTGTGAACATCCGCGGTATCGGTACACTTGGTAACGCCGGTAGCGGCCCACTGTACGTAATCGACGGATTATGGACGGACAATATTAGGGATCTGAACCCAAACGATATTGAGACGCTGACGGTGCTGAAAGACGCCTCGTCAACGGCAGTATATGGCTCGCGGGGTGCCAACGGCGTGGTTCAGATTACCACCAAAAAAGGAAAGGCTGGCGCACCGTCTATTAGCTTTAATGGCTACACGGGCGTCGAGAACGTGTACAAGCGGTACAACCTAACGAATGCCAGCGAGTGGGCCGACCGCGCTGTTATTGCCTATCAGAATGCTGGTATAGATCCGTTGAACAACGGGCAAAACAGCTTAGCCGGTGCTGTGAAAGGACCAGGTGGAGCATTCAACCCAGATATTGATACTGATTGGCAAAAAGAATTCTTCCAGACCGGCCGGGTCGAAGATTATAACCTGTCTTTTTCGGGCGGCTCGGCAAGTGAAAAGAACGCTACCAACTTCCTCATCTCGGGTGAATATTTCCATCAGCAAGGCATCGTAAAAGGCCCTGACTTCCAGCGCTATAGCCTACGCCTCAATTCGGGCTTCACTCGGGGGCGCTTACGTTTACAGGAGAATCTCCAGCTCACCCACCTCGATGTGACACTGCTGAACGGCAACCCATTCATTGACGTGGTGACCATGCTGCCGAGCATTCCAGTATTTGACCCGGCCAATGAAGGCGGGTACGGCACAGGTTCTCCTATTCTCAATACGTTTGCCACCAACCCAATTGGCGCCCAAGAGTTATTGCAGCGCACGCAATCGGACAACCGCTTGGCCGGTAACATTAGCGCTGAGTACTCCTTCTTTGATTTCCTGACGTACCGCCTGAACGTAGCGGCGGATGGGCACACGTACAGCAATGCCGATGCTCAAAAATCGGGCATTCTGCGTCAGAACACCCGCATTAACACCTCGTCGCTGAACGAGTTCTTGGGCTACGATCTGTTCCTGCTGGGTGAGAACACCTTGAACTTCAACAAGCGCCTAGGTGATCACACCGTGAACGCGTTGGTTGGGGTTTCGGAGCAGAGCTTCCGGGCGCACAACGTACAGGCGGGCGGACAAGGATACACTCAGGCTGGGGGGCAATATTTCTTTGAGCTGAGCGCCGCCCCCAGAGTTGGCGTTGTGCAGGGTTCATCCTATAAGTACACGAAACGCTCCTTCTTTGCCCAGGCTACCTACGACTTCAAAAACCGTTACTTGTTGTCTGTCAGCGGCCGCCGCGATGGCTCTTCCCGTTTTACCGAAGCCAACCGCTGGGGTAACTTTGGTGCCGCCTCGGTGGGCTGGCGCCTAAGTGAAGAAGAATTCTTCAAGACTGCCGTGCCGCAAATAAGCAACCTGAAGCTGCGCGCCAGCTATGGTGCCAATGGCAACGACGCCGTATCCGGCGCTTTTGGTGGCAGCTACCTTACGCAGGCTATCGTAGGTCAAAATGTTAACTATGTAATTGGTACCGGCCAAACTATTGTCAATGGTCAGACGCAGTTAGCCCTGCCTAGCCCTGACATTCGCTGGGAGGAGCGGTACACGTCAAACATTGGTTTAGACCTGGGGGCATTTGACGACCGTATCACGCTCTCAACCGATTATTATATCTCCAAAACCCGCAACGCACTAGCGCCGGTGCAGGTACTGACCTACCTGGGTCACTTCGGCGCTACGCTCTTTCAAAATGCGGGCGATATTGAGAACCGTGGCTTTGAATTGGCTTTAGGCTACCACGAGAATAAAAGAGCCTTTACCTACGGTGCTGACTTCACCCTGACCACCATTAAAAACGAGGTAACAGCACTGCCCGTCGTAGGCCAGGTATTAGAAGGCACTGAACTCCTCACCCGTTCGCAGGTAGGTCGTTCGCTTGGCGAGTTTTTTCTGATTCCATTCGATGGCATCTTCCAGTCGGCAGATGAAGTGGCCAACTACAGAAATGCCGCTGGCACCATTATCCAGCCTTATGCTTCGCCCGGTGACGTACGCTACAGAGACACCAATGGTGACGGAGTAATTAACAACGGCGACGCGGTTTATTCAGGTAAGTCGCTTCCTAACTTGCTCATGGGCCTGAACTTAAATGCTGGCTTCAAAGGCTTTGATCTGTCGTTGTTCTTCAACTCGGTAAGTGGTAACAAGATTTATAACCAAGCCCGCAGAGACTTGGAAAGCTACGCTGGTCCAAATAACTACAACGCCGACGTAGAACCCTGGTCTCCCGAAAACCCATCGACTACTACAGCACGCTTGCTGCAAGGCGGCGGCAGTGGCAACCTAGGTTTGGCTGCTGCTTCAAACTCCCTGTTCAACACGACGCGCTGGCTGGAAGATGGATCATACATCCGGTTGCGCAACATTCAGTTGGGCTACACCTTACCTACTTCACTAACGAGCAGAGTACCGAGCCTGGGTAGCGTGCGCGTGTACGTGACTGGCCGCAATGTATTCACCATCACCGACTATACAGGCTTTGATCCGGAGATTTCCGGTACGGGCTTCTACAGCCGCGGCGTCGACATCAGCTCCTACCCCAACGTGCGCACCTTCACCGGGGGAGTACAGGTCAACTTCTAAATCATGATGGGATAGTGAATGCGTGTACCCACTGCCCCACCCAAATCATTTTCTTTACTTAGATGAAAAGCAATAAACTACTTACTCTTCTGCTCGCGGGTGGTCTCTTGATGACCACAGCCTGCGAGAAGGACTTGCTGGATCAGAGCAATCCGAATGCTCCCACAAAGGATAACTTCTGGCAAAACGAGAGTGATGCTGTAAAAGGAGTATATGCCGCTTACTCAGGTCTCCAGCAGTTTGCTGTGTACTACCGCAGCTGGCATTTCATGGCGCACCGCTCCGACGAATCGTTCAGTGCCAGCCCCTTTGTGGAGTTAGCCAACTTCACGCGCTTCATTCAGCCCGATGTGGACTTCTTTATCTCGTCCTTTGCTTGGAACGACTACTATCGCACGATTTATCGTACGAATCAGGTAATTGGCCGGGTGCCGGGCATTACGATGAACGAGACGCTGAAGAAGCAATTGGTTGCCGAAGCCAGGTTTGTACGAGCCCTATCGTACTTCGATATGGCGTATTTCTTCGGTAATGTGCCTCTGATTCTGGAAGAGCCCAATGATGTAAATTATCGGGCACCTCAGGTTACGCAGGCCGAAACAGAGGCGCAGATGATTACCGACTTGCAATCTGCTATTCCAGACCTACCTCTTTCGTACCCCGACTCTGAGAGGGGCCGTGCTACCAGAGGTGCGGCGCAGGCACTGCTCGCTAAAGTGTATATGCAGCAGCGTAAGTGGGCTGAGGCTTCGGCTTTATTCACTCAGATCGCGGCCTCAAACCAATACGATCTGGTACCCAACTACCTTGACAACTTCACCGCGACGAACGAGAACAACCGCGAGTCAGTGTTTGAGGTGCAGTTTACGAGTGCCGTGCTAGAAGTAGGCCAAGGTCAGGATAACGGCTCGGCTTCAGAAAGCCACGACCGTCCTAACTTCTTCGGCCCTCCCGGCCCCACGTTTGCCGACGTACAGCCTCGCCGCTGGCTGCTCGACGCCTACACCGACTCAACGGTATCGTTTGCCCCAGGTAGCACAACCAAGCGCATGATTGATCCTCGGCGCGACATTAGCATCATCCACGCGGGCAATCCAGACCTTTTCTATGGCCGGACCTTCCAACAATGGAACTGGAATCCCAACCAGCAGTACTGGCGCAAGTACCTAAACGACCGCACAAGAACTACTCCTGAAGACTTTTCATCTGGTATCAACCACCGCGTTATTCGCTACGCTGATGTACTCCTGATGCATGCGGAAGCACTGGCCCAGCTCAACCAAGTAGGCGCGGCACTGCCCTTGGTTAACAGAGTGCGCGCCCGTGTAGACCTGAGGCCGCTAACAGGCAACTTCACACGTGAGTCGATGCTACAGGCCATCTACATGGAACGGGCAAAGGAACTGGCCGGCGAAGGCACCCGCTGGTTCGATATTCTTCGCTGGGGCCTGATGGACAACCAGGCTGGTATTAATGAGTTGATAACGCGCGATGTTGACTTCCGCAACTTCGATTTAACGAATGGTAAATCGAAGTTGCTGCCAATACCACGGCGTGACTTGGGCATTGACCCCAACCTCAAGCAGAATCCTGGCTACTAAGTGATTGATTAATCATACAATAAACAGCCGCTCCGGCCCCCGCTGGAGCGGCTGTTTTTATTTAATGCATGTAATAGGATAACTGCTATGCCGATTTTTACCCCCCAGCCTGTACTACAAGTCATGCTTTCGGTATACCGCTGGGTGGCACTACTAGGCTTGGTAGGCGCTGTTGCCTGCGGCAAGGAAAAAGCCGCACCGCAACCGCCCACTTCAAATTTGCCCCCCACAGCCGATAACACCACTTTTACCAACCCGCTATTGCCCTCAGGCGCCGATCCATGGGTGGCGCAGAAGGATGGTTTTTACTATTATCTGAATACTACCTACAGTGACCTGCGCATCTGGAAAACAGCGAAGATGTCGGACCTATCGGTAGCGAACAGCACCGTTATTTGGCGGCCAGATGCTGGCGGCGCGGCCAGTGGTCACTTGTGGGCCCCAGAGCTTTACTTCTTTGATGGGAAGTGGTATATATATTACTCGGCGGGTCCGGCGGGTAGCAACCTGAGCTTGCAGCGCACGTGGGTACTAGAGAATAGCGCTACCGATCCGACCACCGGTACCTGGGTTAATAAAGGCCGAATCTTTAACGCATCTGCTGACTTCTGGGCTATCGACGGCACTGTACTGGAGCAGAACAACAAGCGCTATTTTATCTGGTCGGGGCACGATGGTTCGAATGGAATTCAGCGGATTTATATCTCTGAAATGAGCAACCCCTGGACGCTGACGGGGCCCCGCGTAGAGCTGTCGAGCCCGGAGTATGCGTGGGAGAATGTGGGTCCGCCTTACGTGAATGAAGGGCCCGAAATTCTTAAGCACAACAACAAGACATTTTTGGTGTATTCGGCAAGCTTTTGCGGCACCGACTCCTACGCGCTAGGCATGCTAACGGCCGCCGCTACCGCCGACCCCATGCTGCCGGCATCCTGGAGTAAGTCCAGCAAACCAGTCTTCACCCAAAGCCCCACCAGCCGCGCTTTTGCCACGGGCCACAATGGCTTTTTCAAGTCGAAGGACGGGCAGGAAGACTGGCTGATATACCACGCTAACTCTAACCCTGGCGAAGGCTGCGTGGAGAAGCGAAACCCTCGCATGCAGAAGTTTACTTGGAACGCCGATGGCACGCCCAACTTCGGAACTCCAGTGCCTATCAACACCCCCATCACGAAGCCGAGTGGTGAGTAAGCCGTTTCCTTTTTAATCCCGCCCATTATGCGTTTATCTCTACAATTTGCCCCCCAGCCTCGCTTAGCAGTCAATCAGCTATTCATTTCTCGGCAATGGCTTTGTTGTGTGCTATTAATACTGTCCGGATTGTTCAGTCCGAAGTCCTATGCGTTGCAGGGATTTACCGGCGTGCATGATCCATCTACCATTATCAAAGACGGCAACCGGTACTGGATATTTGCTACTGGGCAAGGCATTTACAGCATGTCCTCGACGGACTTAATTACATGGACACCTGGCCCCCGGGCCGTGTTTGTGAACAATGCCTATCCAAGTTGGATCAACTCCAAAGTACCGGGTTTCCAAGGTCATTTCTGGGCTCCGGAGATCTTTTTCATGAACGGCAAATTTCACCTTTATTACTCCTGTTCTACGTTTGGCTCAAAGGTTTCCGCAATTGGTTTGGCCACCAACGTCACGCTGGACCCCACCAGCCCTAATTACCGCTGGACCGATCAGGGAGAGGTGATTTCTACCAACGCTAATAGCAGTGTGAATGCCATCGACCCGGCGGTTTTTCGCGATGCTAATAATAACGTGTGGCTTAGCTATGGCTCCTTTTTTGGGGGGCTGCGCACGACGCAGCTAAATCCAGCTACGGGCAAGTTGCTAGGCACGCCCGAGTTTAGCATTGCCAACGGCGACGTGGAAGCACCTCACATTATGCGCCATGGCAACTTCTATTACCTGTTCATCAACCGCGGTGCCTGCTGCCAGGGGGCTAATAGCACCTACTTTGCGCTGGTGGGTCGTTCGGCCTCGCCCTCGGGTCCTTTTCTTGATAAGAATGGAGTAGACTTAAATAATAGTGGTGGTACAACCGTGCTTAATAACTCAGGTCGCTACATTGGGCCGGGGCACATTAGCGTGTTTGAGGAGGGCGGCGTGAGCTACGTTTCGCACCACTATTATGACCGCGACGATAACGGCATCCCTAAGCTAAGCCTCGCCAACCTAACCTGGGACGCCGCCGACTGGCCCGTCATCAGTCGCGACTGGGTGACGCCAGGCCGCTACGAGATTATCAACCAAAATAGCGGCCTCGTGTGGGATGCATGGGGCTGCACTGGCGTGTCGGGCCAAATGATTGCCCAAGGCACCCGCTCAGGCTTGGCTTGCCAGCAATGGAACTTCACGGCCCTAGGCAATGGTGAGTACAAGATTACGAATGCGCTGGGCGGCCTCGCGGCCGATGTATCCGGCTGCTCTCCCGATGCCGGCGCCAAGCTTCAACTATTTGCGGACAATGGCTTAGCCTGCCAGCGCTTCCGGCTAGATAGAGCTAACGACGGCACCTACGTTTTTGCCGCCGTGAATGGCAATCGAGTAGTGGAGGTGCCCGTGGCCTCCACGGTGGCCGGCACGCAGTTGGGGCTGTGGGATTACAACGGCTGCACTTGTCAGCGCTGGACGCTGGCTGCGGTGGGTTCTCCTACCCCAACTACTGCTTCCCATCTACTGACGGGGGTGAGCCTCTACCCTATCCCGGCCGTGCGCGGCAGCTTTACGGTGGAACTAGGAACTCAGAATGCTGCGGGAGCCGGAACGGTGCAGGTATTTAACTTGCAAGGCCGGCTGGTATACCAGCAAGAATTTGCCCCCCAGCAGCGCAAACTAGCACTGCATACTGCGCTGCCCGCGGGCGTTTATCTAGTGCAGGTGCGGCAAGGCAGCAAAGTCTTGACCCAGAAAGTAACTATGGAGTAAAGTAGCGCTGAAGCATATTATAGAAAAGACACAAACGATTGTGTAATTCAGTAACTCTTTCTACTTTACATACCAAATCAGGCCATTCTCCTACTTTCTAGGAAGCTTTTTCAGACCCAATAACGAAGCTAAGAGTCTTGTCTCTAACAAATTATAAATGAAAGCAGAACGAAAAGCACTATTTCATTAGCCCTTTCTGGCTTCCCTTCCCTACATGATACTCCCTGCTTTCACCTTATCTTTTCGGTTTTCACAACCAGCCCATTCTTCGTTATGACAACTTTTCCCCGTGCCTTGGCCCTGAGCGGCAACCTGGCCAGTTTGCTCCTGCTATTTGCCTGTAACCAGCAGCCGACTGGCGAGGCCACCCGCAATGAGGTTGCCACCGATTCCACCCAAACAGCCGCCGCTATGACTCCAGCTTCTACTTCTTTCGGTAAGACTACCGATGGCACTGAGGTGCTGCTTTACACGCTCACCAACTCCCACGGCCTGCAAGCCAAAATCACGAACTACGGCGGTACCGTTACCAGCCTCATAGTGCCTGATAAGAGCGGTAAGCTCGGCGACATTGTGCTGGGTTTCGACAACGTGAGTGGCTACCAAAGCCCTGAGTATGTGAAATCAGGCCCCTATTTCGGCGCTTTAATCGGACGCTACGGCAACCGCATCAAGGGGGGCAAATTTACCCTCGATGGCAAGGAGTATAAGCTCGCCACCAACAACGGCCCAAACCACCTGCACGGGGGCGTAAAAGGCTTCGATAAAGTAGTGTGGCAGGCGCAGCCCGGCTCCTCGGCCGACGGCCAAAACCTGACGCTGACTTACACCAGCAAAGACGGTGAAGAAGGCTACCCCGGCAACCTGCAGGTGCAGGTAGTGTACACGCTCACCAACGACGACGCGCTCCGCATCGACTACACTGCCACCACCGACAAGGCGACGCCCGTCAACCTGACCAACCACAGCTACTTCAACCTCAACCACGGCACCACCAAGGACGTGCTGAACCATCAGGTAACGCTGAATGCGGACCGCTACACCGTGGTGGACGCTGGTCTGATTCCGACCGGTGAGCTGCGTCCTGTAAAAGGCACCCCGTTTGATTTCACCACGCCTCATACTATTGGCGAGCGGATAGGGCAAGTGGAAGGTGGCTACGACCATAACTGGGTACTCAAAACTTCCGGAAATGCAGGTGGCTTACACGAAGCCGCTACAGTGTACGAGCCGACGTCGGGCCGCACCATGACCATCAGCACCGACCAGCCCGGCGTGCAGTTTTACACCGGCAACTTCCTCGATGGGACGCTCACGGGCAAGGGCGGTACGCAATACGTGAAAAACGGCGGCTTCTGCCTGGAAACTCAGCATTTCCCCGATTCGCCCAACCAGCCTAAGTTCCCGACAACTATCCTGAAGCCGGGCGAAACCATGCGCTCCACGACGGTGCACCAGTTTGGAGTGCGCAAGTAATCTTGAATTATCAAGGAAGATTAAGGGGGGAAGAACTAGGGGACAATACCCAATTTCTTCCTCTCCAATTCTTCACTCCTCATTCTTCATTCCTCATTTACCATTATGTCTATATCCGTTGAACCAGGGACTGAGGCCTACGTTATCGGAGTCGATTATGGCACCGATTCTGTGCGCGCCTTGCTGGTAAATGCCCGCACTGGCGCCGAAGTGGCGCAGGCTGTGCATTATTATGCCCGCTGGAAAAAGCTGCTCTACTGTAAGCCGGCCCGCAACCAGTTCCGCCAGCACCCGCTGGATTATATTGAAGGTCTGGAGGCTACCATTCGGCAGGTAGCCCAGAAAGTGCCCGCCGAGCAGATCGTGGGCATTGCCGTGGACACCACGGGCTCTACGCCCTGCGCAGTGGATGAGAACGGCACCGCCCTGGCTATGACGCCTGGCTTCGAGGAAAACCCGAATGCCATGTTTGTGCTCTGGAAAGACCACACTGCCCTGGCCGAAGCCGCTGAAATTAACCACAAAGCCCGCACCTGGGGTGGCGAGGACTACACCAAGTACGAAGGCGGCATTTATTCTTCGGAGTGGTTTTGGGCCAAGATCATGCATGTGGTGCGTGAAGACGAGGCCGTAGCCAAAGCCGCTTACTCCTGGATGGAGCACTGCGACTGGGTGACACTCCTGCTCACGGGGGGCAATTTGTCGGACTTTAAACGCAGCCGCTGCGCCGCGGGCCATAAAGCCCTGTGGCACGAGAGCTGGGGTGGGCTGCCGCTCGAACAGTTTATCATTCACCTAGAGCCGAAGCTGACCCTGCTGCGTGGGCACTTGTATCAGGATACGTTCACGGCCGATCAGGCAGCGGGCAACCTCTCGGCTGAGTGGGCCGAACGCCTGGGTTTGACTACGAATACGGTAGTAGCGGTGGGCTCATTTGATGCTCACGCAGGCGCCGTGGCCGGCGAAATTGAGGCCTATTCCATGGTGAAAGTCATGGGCACTTCAACCTGCGACATTGTGGTAGCTCCAACCGCCGAGGTCGGCGACAAGCTGGTGCAAGGTATTTGCGGACAGGTAGATGGCTCCGTAATTCCGGGTATGCTGGGCTTGGAAGCCGGTCAATCGGCCTTTGGCGATTTGCTGGCTTGGTTCCGGCAGATTATTGAGTGGCCCATGCAAACCCTGCTGAGCTCTTCTACAGTTCTGACAACCGAGCAGCAGGAAGCTCTGCGTCAGGAAATGAGCGACAAGCTACTCGTTGAGCTGACGAAAGCCGCCGCCGAAGTTGACCCCACCGAATCAGCAGTGCTGGCTCTGGATTGGGTAAACGGCCGCCGCACGCCCGATGCTAATCAGGCTCTGAAAGGCGCCATTATGGGTCTGACCATGGGCTCCAGTGCGCCGCAGATACTCCGGGCGCTGGTAGAAGCTATTTGCTACGGCTCCAAGCAAATCGTGGAGCGCTTCGAGCAGGAAGGCATTCCGATTAAGCAGGTAATTGGCATTGGAGGCGTGGCCAAAAAGTCGCAGTTCGTGATGCAAACGCTAGCCGACGTGCTCGACCGCCCCATTAAGATTGCTACCTCCGAGCAGGCTCCAGCCCTGGGCTCGGCCATGTATGCGGCCGTAGCTGCCGGCGTGCATCCCGATGTACTGACTGCTCAGCGAGTAATGGGCAGTGGCTTTGCCGAAACCTACGAGCCCAATCCGGAGCGCGTGGCTGATTATCAGCGCCGCTATGCCGAGTACAAAACCTTCGGTCAATTTGTGGAGTCCGTGACGCTGGGGGGCAAAGATGACGCTCCCGAGCCCACCGAATCCAGAGACGCTGAACATATTATCACTGCCAACGCATGAGCCAATACCAGGATCTAAAACAGGCCTGCTATGAGGCCAATATGCAGCTGCCTAAGCTCGGGCTGGTGCTTTTCACCTTCGGCAACGCTAGTGTCGTGGATCGGGAGCAGGGCGTATTTGCCATCAAGCCCAGCGGCGTGCCCTACGACACGCTACGCCCCGAAGACATCGTGATTATGAGTCTGACGGGTAAAGTAGTAGAAGGCACTAAGCGCCCCTCGTCGGATACTAAGACACATGCTGTGCTTTTCAACCACTGGGACCACATCGGCGGCATTGTGCACACACACTCTACTTATGCTACTTCTTGGGCGCAGGCCCAACTCGATATTCCTATTCTGGGCACCACCCACGCCGACCACCTCACAGCCGACATTCCCTGCGCGCCACCTATGGACGACGCTATGATTGCCGGCGACTACGAACACCAAACCGGCTGGCAGATTCTCAACGAGTTTCAGCGCCGCGGCCTCTCTCCTACCGAAGTGGAAATGGTGCTGCTCAGCAACCACGCGCCCTTCACTTGGGGCAAAACCGTGGAAAAAGCTGTCTACAACAGCGCTGTGCTGGAAGAGGTAGCCCGCATGGCTTACCTCAGCTGCACCCTGCGCCCCGATGTGCCGCGCCTGAAAGACGCCTTGATTCAGAAACACTACGACCGCAAACACGGCGTGAATTCATACTACGGACAGTCTTAAGCACCCAACAAAAATTAGAACGTCATGCTGAGCCTGTCGAAGCATCTCGCGTGCGGTCGTTGCCAGGGTAATTCAACTCAAACAGGCGGTCAGGCTTCAATTGGCGTCCACCTATCTAATTGATAATTAGCACCACAACATCACCACGCAAAATGCTTCGGCTCCGCCTCTGCTTGACAAGAAACTTCTGCCATTTCTCTCCCTTATTATGATTGACATTTCCCACTACGAAGCTTGGTTTATCACTGGCAGCCAACACCTGTATGGCCCCGAAACCCTGGAGCAAGTCGCGCAGCATTCTCAGCAGATTGCGGCGGCTCTGGATACAGAGCTGCCCATCAAGATTGTCTTCAAACCTGTTCTGACGGGTCCAGATGAGATTTATCAGCTCATGCAGGAAGCCAACACCACCAAAAACTGTGTGGGGCTGATTGCTTGGATGCACACTTTCTCGCCGGCCAAAATGTGGATCAACGGCCTGAAGATTCTGCAAAAGCCGATGGCCCATCTGCACACGCAGTTCAACCGCGACATTCCGTGGGGCGATATCGATATGGACTTCATGAACACCAACCAATCGGCGCACGGCGACCGGGAGTTTGGCTTCATTGGCACCCGTATGCGGCTGAATCGCAAAGTAGTGGTTGGCCATTGGGAAGATGCGGCCGTGCACCAAAGCCTGAACGTGTGGGCCCGCGTAGCCTGCGCCTGGGCCGACTGGCAGGGGGCAAAATTCATTCGCTTCGGCGACAACATGCGCTACGTAGCCGTAACCGAGGGCGACAAAGTAGAAGCTGAAATCAAGTTTGGCTACTCCGTGAACGGCTACGGTATCGGCGATCTGGTAGCCGTTATCAACGCCGTGAGCGACGAGCAGGTCAACGAGCTTATTGCTACGTACGAGCAGGAATACGAGCTAGCCGATACGCTCCGCGACGGTGGCAGTCAGCGCGAGTCATTACGTGAGGCGGCTCGCATTGAGGCCGGCATGCGCAAGTTTTTGCAGGACACCGGCGCCAAAGGCTTCACCGATACCTTCGAAGATTTGCACGGCATGGCGCAGCTGCCTGGCATTGCTACCCAGCGCCTCATGGCCGAGGGCTACGGCTTCGGCGGTGAGGGCGACTGGAAAACCGCTGCGTTGGTGCGAGCCATGAAAGTGATGGGTGCCGGCCTGCCGGGGGGCAATTCTTTTATGGAAGATTACACTTACCACTTCGCCCCCAACAACAACCAAGTGCTCGGCTCCCACATGCTTGAAATTTGCCCTACCATTTCCACTGGCAAAGTGCGCTGCGAAGTACACCCGCTCGGCATCGGCGGCAAAGCCGATCCGGTGCGCCTGGTGTTCAACTGTCCCGCTGGCCCGGCCCTGAACGCGACCATAGTGGACCTTGGCAATCGTTTCCGCATGATCGTGAATGAGGTAGAAGCTGTGGAGCCCGAGCAGGACCTGCCCAAGCTGCCCGTAGCCCGCGTGCTTTGGAAGGTAAAACCCAACCTGACGGTAGGCGCAGCGGCTTGGATTCTGGCTGGTGGGGCTCATCACACGGGTTACAGCCAGAACCTTACAACTGAATATTTAGAGGACTTTGCCGAGATGGCCGGTATCGAATACGTTTTGATAGATGACGATACCAAGTTGCGCACATTTAAAAATGAGCTGCGCTACAATGAAGTAGCTTATGGCGGTAGATAATTTCACTACTTTCCCAAATCTTTTACATCCGTCAGCCACAAGCCCACTTCTTTCAAATGAATCAGCTCGCAACGATTGACTACATCGTTTTCATTGTCTATTTCATCATTGTCGCCGGTTACGGCATCTGGATTTATCGTCGCAAGAACACGCACGATGGCACAATGGATGGCGACTCCAAGGATTACTTTCTCGCTGAAGGCTCCTTAACGTGGTGGGCTATTGGCTCCTCGCTGATTGCCTCCAACATTTCAGCTGAACAGTTTGTGGGCATGTCGGGCTCGGGTTTCAAGATGGGTCTGGCCATTGCCACCTACGAGTGGATGGCGTCCATCACGCTTATTATCGTGGCCGTGTTTTTCATTCCGGTATACCTGAAAAACAATATTGCCACGATGCCGCAGTTCCTGAGCCAGCGCTACAACAGCACGGTGGCCATGATTATGGCTATTTTCTGGCTCATGCTCTACGTAGTCGTTAACCTGACCTCAATTCTTTACTTGGGGGCCATTGCCATCAGCAGTATTTCGGGTTTCAACCTCACGTTGTGCATGTATCTGCTGGCTGTGTTCGCTATTTTCATCACACTGGGTGGTATGAAAGTAATTGGTTACACCGACGTAATTCAGGTATTCTTCCTGATTCTAGGTGGCTTGGCTACTACTTATTTGGCCCTGAATCTGGTGGCTGAGCATTATGGCACCACGGGCGTATTGAATGGCTTCACGCTGATGACCAACGAAGCCAACGACCACTTCCACATGATTTTCAACCGCGAAAACGAAAACTACCTTGACCTTCCGGGTCTGACGGTACTGCTCGGCGGCATGTGGATTGTAAACCTCAACTACTGGGGTTGCAACCAGTACATCACTCAGCGCGCCCTGGGTGCCGATTTACCTACCGCCCGTGCTGGTTTGCTGTTCGCGGCTTTCTTGAAAATGCTGATGCCCGTAATCGTAGTACTGCCAGGTATTGCCGCTTATGTTCTCTTCAAAGCCGACGTATTTGGCGCCGAGATGATGCAGGATGGCGAAGTCAACCCCGACCGCGCATATCCGGTACTGCTCAATATTCTGCCCGTAGGCCTCAAAGGCTTGTCTTTCGCGGCTCTTACGGCGGCGGTAGTAGCGTCCTTGGCCGGCAAAGCGAACAGTATTGCCACCATCTTCACCCTCGACGTGTACAAGAAGGTATTCAACGAGAATGCCTCGGAGAAGCAGCTGGTAACGGTGGGTAAAATTTCGGTAGTAGTAGCTATGATTCTGGGCGTGCTCATCGCGCCTTTCCTCGGTATTGATAAGAAAGGTGGCTTCCAGTACATTCAGGAGTACACGGGCTTCGTGTCGCCGGGCATCTTCGCGATGTTTATTTTGGGCTTCTTCTGGAAAAAAACTACTTCTACAGCGGCGCTTTTCGCGACTATCGGTGGCTTCCTGTTGTCGGTAATGCTTAAGTTCTTGCCCAATATCATGGACCTGTCTTTCCTGGCTCCTATCGGTTTTGCAGTACCAAATGCCGCAGGTGTGTATGAGATTCCTTTCCTCGACCGCATGGGTATTGTGTTCGTCCTCTGCATCATAGCTATGCTAATTATCAGCATTATCGAAACCAGTCGTGGCGTGAAAACCAACGGCCTGGAGGTTGACCGCAGCATGTTCAAAACTAACCGTAGCTTCGCTATCGGCTCCATCGTGGTGTTCGTTCTTATCACCACGCTCTACACGATCTACTGGTAATCTATAAAAGCCCCCCAGAGATATTCTGGGGGGCTTTTTTATTTCTCAACAGTTCAGGCCTCCCCAGAAATCTACTAAGTTGGCATTAAACCTCGCAAAAAAGAGGGGAAGATGCGCCGGCTTATGTATATTACTTCAACAGTACGTGAGGTGCGCAAACGAGAAGTCCCAATAAGTCAGTTTTAGCGCGAGATTCTCGTACGCAGCGCAGAATAAAGAGCCGCAAAATCACGCGTTACCAGCTTATTTCAGCTACATCGAATAGCTTGAACAGAGCAAAGTTTAGTTCTTAACTTTAATTATCTACTCCCACCTAAATACATATTCATGGGCACACTTTCTCATTCTTTTCGAGCACAATCGATTGTGTCGAGCTTAGCTTTGTTTGGGGCCTTAGTTGGCAATTCTGCCTCCGCCCAAAACGCTGCTTCTGCCAATACCATCACGGTACAGGTAAACAAGCCCGGCGCCCCCATCGCGAAGACGATGTACGGCTTGTTTTTCGAGGATATCAACTTCGCCGCTGATGGTGGCCTGTACCCGGAGTTGGTGAAGAACAAGTCGTTTGAAACCGACGACCGGCTGATCGGCTGGAAAGGTATCAAAGGCGCTTCGGCGCTGTCGACCTACGTGGTATCCAGTCAGCAGCCCATCAGCCCCACAAACAAGAACTTCCTGCGCATGACGGTGGCTACGGCCAGTCCCGATGCAGGCTTCGTGAACGAAGGCTTTCGGGGCATGGGCGTGAAACAGGGTGCTGAGTATACTTTCTCGGTGTACGCCCGGCGCGGCCCCGGCGAAATCAGCGCTATCAACGTAATCCTGGAAGAGCCGGGTGCGCAAGGCTCAGGTCCCGAGGCGCCAGCCTCGGGGCGGACACTGGCCCAAGCCCAGATTACGGGCCTGACGGGCGAGTGGAAAAAGTACACAGCCGTGATCAAACCCTCGGCTACGACTGCCAAGGCTCGTCTTAAAATAACCGTGGCGGGCACGGGTACTGTCGACCTAGACGTAGTTTCCTTGTATCCGAAGGACACCTGGAAAAACCGTGAGAACGGCCTGCGCACTGACCTTGTGCAACTATTGAAAGACATGAACCCCGGCTTCCTGCGCTTTCCGGGTGGCTGCATCGTGGAGGGCCGCACGCTTGCCGAGCGCTACCAGTGGAAAGAAACCATTGGCGACGTTGCCAATCGCACCCCGCTGATCAACCGCTGGAACACGGAGTTTAAGCACCGCTTCACGCCCGACTATTATCAGTCGTTTGGCCTGGGCTTCTATGAGTATTTCCAGCTGTCAGAAGATCTGGGTGCTGAGCCGCTCCCAATTTTAAATGTGGGCATGGCGTGCCAATTCAACTCTGCCGAGTTGGCTCCCATCACCGCCGCTGGTGGCCCCAGCGCTCCCGCCCACGACCACGCCAACGATGAGCCGGACTTGGATACCTTCATTCAGGATGCGCTCGATTTGATTGAGTTTGCTAATGGATCCGCTACGAGCACCTGGGGGGCAAAACGGGTAGCTATGGGCCATCCGGCGCCGTTCAACCTGAAGTACATTGGCATCGGCAACGAGCAGTGGGGCCCGCAGTACCTGGAGCGCTACGAGCCGTTTGCCAAAGCCGTGAAGGCCAAGTATCCGGCCATGAATATTGTGAGCAGCGCTGGTCCGTCGCCGGGAGGCGAATTGTTTGACAAAGCTTCGAAGCGTATGCGCGAGCTGAACGCTGAGCTCATCGACGAGCACTACTACGCCAAGCCCGAGTGGTTCCGCGAGAACGTAGGTCGCTACGACAACTACCCCCGCACGGGTCCGAAGATTTTTGCTGGTGAGTACGCCGCCCAGAGCGTGGCCATTGGCAGCCCCGACAACAAAAACAGTTGGGATTGCGCCATTTCTGAAGCCGCCTTTATGACCGGTCTGGAGCGCAACGCCGACGTGGTAACTATGGCTTCTTATGCTCCCCTACTTGCCCACGTGGATGCCTGGCAGTGGACGCCCGACATGATCTGGTTTGACAATCTGAAAGCGTATGGCACGCCCAACTACTACGTGCAGAAGATGTTCAGCACCAACCCCGGCACGACCATGCTACCCGTGCAGATGGGCAACAACGCCAAAAACGGCCAGGACAACCTCTTTGCCAGCGCCGTAGCCGACGACAAGGCCGGCGAGGTAATCGTGAAAATGGTAAACTACTCGGCCGAGCCCCGCACTGTAACCCTGAACCTGGCCGGCGCCAAGAAAATGGGCAAGACGGGCAAAGCCATTGTACTCGCTAGCAATGATCTAAAGGCAGTCAACAGCATCGACCAGCCCATGAACATTGCGCCGAAAGAAGAGAAATTCGCGGTAAAATCCTCGACAATTAGCTATACACTAGCGCCAAATTCCTTCACGGTGTTGCGCGTTCCTGGTAAGCGTTAAGCGACTTTATTAATTAGAAAGAATGGGTTGGAAAAGGAGCAGTTCTTTTTCCAGCCCATTTTTAGTTCTGAACAGACCTCCTACTCCCCGCCAGCATACTAAACCCGCATCCATGAAAGTAGCTACCCTCCTGCTAGCTCCAGCCTTGGTGCTGGCGGCAACTGCCCAGGCCCAAAAAACGCCCCCCAGAACCGACTTTCACCAGTGGGCCCTTACGCCACCAATGGGCTGGAACAGTTGGGACTGCTACGGCCCCACTGTGACCGAAGCCGAGGTAAAAGCCAACGCCGATTACATGGCCCAATATCTCAAGGCCAGCGGCTGGGAGTATGTGGTGGTGGATATCCGCTGGTACGTGGGCAACGACACGGCCCACGGCTACAACGAAAAGGACCCCGACTGGAACATCGATCAATATGGGCGCTTTGTGCCAGCAGTAAATCGGTTTCCCTCGGCGGCTAATGGGCAGGGGTTTAAGCCGCTAGCCGACTATATGCACAGTAAGGGGCTGAAGTTTGGTATTCACATCATGCGCGGCGTGCCCGTGGTGGCCGTGAACCGCAAGCTGCCGATTCTGGGCAGTAAGGCCACAGCAGCAGATATTTATTCGAAAGAAGGTCAGGCGGGGTGGTTGCGCGATATGTACACGGTAGTGGCGGGGCGGCCAGGAGCGCAGGAATACTATAACTCCCTATTTAAGATGTACGCGGACTGGGGCGTAGATTTCGTGAAGGTCGACGACCTCTCTTCCCCTTATCACGCGCCGGAAGTGGAGATGATTCGTAAGGCCATCGACTTATCGGGGCGGCGGATTGTGCTGAGCACCTCGCCGGGCGAAACGCCCATTGCCCAGGCTAAGCACGTGCAGCAGCACGCCAATATGTGGCGCACGGTGGGCGACTTCTGGGACAGTTGGGAGCAACTGAAGGAGCACTTTGAGGTTTGTAACCGCTGGGCGCCGTACAGTATGCCGGGCGCGTGGCCCGATGCTGATATGCTACCGCTGGGCCGCATCGGAATTCGCGCTGAGCGGGGCGACGACCGGATGTCGCGCTTCACCAAGGACGAGCAATACACACTTATGTCGCTGTGGTCGATTTTTCGCTCCCCGCTGATGTTTGGGGGCGACTTACCCAGCAATGACGCCTTTACGCTTTCCCTTTTAACCAACAAGAACGTGCTGGCCGTGCATAGCGGTAGCACCAATAACCGACAGCTTTTTCGCCAAAACGACCTTGTAGCCTGGGTAGCCGACGACCCCAAAACCGGCGACAAATTCCTGGCTTTGTTCAACGCCCAAGATCAGGAGCTAGCCTCGGAAAAAGAAGCCGCCTGGTCGAGTGGCCTGATTACGCGCGCCACGCCCGGCCAGAGCAAAACGGTGGATATTGACATCCGGGGGGCAAAAAAGCTGTACCTGAACGTGCGCAACGGCGGCGACGATATTGCCTGGGACCACGCCGACTGGCTAACGCCCACGCTGACTAACGGCAGCAAAACCGTTGCTCTAAGCACGCTGCCGTGGAAGCAAGCCTCCGCTGGTTGGGGCAAAGCCACCGTTAATAAAAGCGTATCAGGCGCCGACCTGATGGTGGGGGGCAAAAAGTACGCGGATGGCATCGGCACACACTCCAACTCCATGATTGAGTACGACTTGCCCGCTGGCTACACCCGTTTCAAAGCCACGGTGGGTCTCGACAACGCCGGCGCCGCGCAGAACACGGGCGGCACGGTGCAGTTTCTAGTATTCACCCAAAACCCCTACAAACCCACCCCACCCGATTCGACCCAGGTAACGGTGAGCTTGCAGCAACTCGGCTTCAGCTCCGCCTGCACGGTGCGCGACTTATGGTCGGGCAAGGAAGCCAGCACGTTTACGGGCAAATTTGCCCCCTACGTGCGGCGTCACGGCGCCAAGCTCTACCGCATATCGGCGGTACAAAAACCAAAATAACCCGGTGACCAATGGCCGCCGGGTTATTTTGGTTTTTGCTGGCTGTAGTAGAAATTATCTATTTAGCCTTGGCCGGCTTCACGCCTTCCGTTGTCATGACGATGCGCTTGATGGTGCCGTCTTTGTTGTAGTACAGGTTATCGATGCACACGGAGCGACGGAAACTGCCACCGTCGTTTTGCAGGCCGCCATTGTGGTAGATGAAGTATGATTGGCCTTTGAAGTCAATGATAGCCTGGTGGTTGGTGTTGGAGTTACCGGCTATTTCGTTCAAAATGCCTTTGTACTCCCAAGGTCCTTCGAGTTTGCGGCTCATGGCGTACACGATTTTTTCCGGAAAGCCCGAGGCGTAGGATAAGTAGTACCAGTCGCCGCGCTTATGAATCCAGGGGGCCTCGGTGAATTTAGGCAAGTCTATGGTTTGAATAGGACCATCCAGCTCAGTCATGTTGGGCTTTAGCTTGGCGTAGTAGCAGGCCGTGTTGCCCCAAAACAAGTAGGCCTGCCCTTTCTCATCGACCCAGACAGTAGGGTCAATATCGTCCCAAGTAATCGTGGCTTTGGTGGTCATGTCGTTGGTAATCAACGCTGAGCCGCGGGCATCCTTGAACGGCCCCAGCGGATTGTCGGCCACGGCTACCCCGATGGCTTTGCCCTTGATGGTGCCGTGCTCCACGGCCACGTACCAGTAAAACTTACCGTCGCGCTCCACCACCTGCGACGCCCATGCGTCTCCTTTAGCCCAGGCAAAATCCTTAACCGAGAGCGGCACCGAATGCTCGGTCCAGTTCACCATATCAGGCGACGAAAAGCAGAGCCACTCATTCATCACGTAGCGCTCCTGCCGCGGCGGCGCCTCATCGTGACCCGCGTAGATGTACACTTTATCCTTGTACACCAGCGCTGCCGGGTCGGCGGTGTACTTGTTTTTGATGATAGGATTGCCCCCGGGCGGATTCAATTCCGGCTTCACAATCGATTGTGCAGAAGAAGGCAAAAAAGCAGCTATGCTTAGGCAAGCTGCCGCAACTGTTACGTGTACTTTCATGCGAATAATTGATAAAAGTGAAGATGAAAGCGCAGAAACTCAACAGCCTGCTCGCTACTTGTGAGCAGGCTGTTGAGTTTATCCTTACGCCTCTTGTACGCTTAGCGGTGCGGTAGCTAGCGCTGCCAGCATCGTTTGTATTCCCTGTTCAGTATTGGCTCCGAGGTGCACGCGCAGGTTGCGGCGGTCAAATGATTGCAGAGCTTCCAAATCACCTTGCGCCTGCGCATTCATAAACGTACCGAACGTGTACGAGCGGCCGGGCAGCGGCAAGTCCTGAGGATGATCAGCGGTGAACTGCACAAACAAGCCCGTGTTGGGGCCACCCTTGTGGTACTGCCCCGTGGAGTGCAGGAAGCGCGGCCCGTAGCCCGAAGTGGTAGCCAAGTGCAATTGCTCCTGCACCTGATTGCGCAGCTGCTGCAGGCTCTCATTCAGCGTCGGCGACTCCGTCAGGTAAGCTTGCAGATTGAGGAAATCTCCAGGCTTAGCTTGAGCGAAGAAGTTTTGTAGCACTTCAGCGGCATCATTGCCACTCACGGCCGCGTAGTAAGACACGCCGTTTTCGGTCACTTTAGGCTCTTCTTTCTGCGGAATCTTACCCTCCTGCTCTACCACCTTCATTAGGCGGTCGGTGGCAGTTTTGGCGGCCTGCACGTTGGGCTGGTCGAAGGGATTGATGCCGAACACGGCGCTGGCAACGGCCGTGGCTACTTCCCAACGATAGAATTCGGCCCCCAGATCTAGGGCGTCATTCATCAGAATGGTAATCACGGGGTGGCCGGCTTGCTGTAAGGTTTGCAGCTTGCTTTGGTTGGCCTCGTCAGCTTCGTTTTGGTAGCCCACGTACACGAATACCCGGTCGTGGCCGTACAGGCTGGGCTCGCGCAGGGGCTCGCCGGCTACGGGCAGAATGCCTTTGCCTTCCTTGCCCGTACTCTCGGCCAGCAATTGCTCCAGCCACAAGCCCAGATCGCTCAGCGACTCGGGCACGATCAGCGTGAGCTTGTCGCGGCCTTGCTCGGCCAATACGCCCAGGGCCACGCCTAACTCCAAGCCTGGATTTTGTCCCCCCGCGCTGCCATAAGCGCCGCAAGCACGCATCATTCCGATGGCGCGGGTTAGCAATTCGCCGATGCTCAGGCCATACAAAGCAGCCGGCACCAATCCGAAGTAAGTGAGCGCCGAAAAACGCCCTCCAACCTCCGGGAAGTTCAGGAAAATGCGGCGGTAGCCTTGCTCCGTAGCCGAGGTCACGAACTTAGAGCCAGGGTCAGTAATGGCCACGAAGTTTTCGCCGGCCTTGTCACCTTTGATTTGTTTTACGCGGTCATAGAAATAGTCACCGAAAGCCAGCGGTTCAGCCGTCGTGCCCGATTTACTGGCTACAATAAACAGCGTTTCGGCGAGCGGAATCGACTCTTCGATCTGGCGCACGGTGCCGGGATCAGTGGTATCTAGCACCGACATTGGCAAGCCGTTTTCGCCCATCGGGAACGACTCTTTGAATACGATAGGCGCCATCGTGCTGCCGCCCATGCCCATCACCACCACATGCTTGAAGCCAGCGGCTTTCACCTCATGCACAAACTGCTCGATTTCGGGCACGGCCTGTACCATGGTTTCGGCCACGCGTAGCCAGCCCATAAAGCTGCGAATGCTCTCCTGCGCTTCCGCATCTTGGGTCCAAAGCGTAGCCTCTTTTTGCCAGAAGCCTTCTGTAAAATTCTTGGCGTTAAACTCCTGAATCTTAGCATCAACCGCCGCTTGTGATTCACCTAGCTGCATGCTGGTGGGAGTCACGGTAATGGCTTGCGCCTCCTGCCGCTTCTTCTCCAACGACTCCATCAGCTTACCGAAAGGCTCGTTGAATTTCTTGGCGCCATCGACTTCCAGGTGGTTGGTTAATTCCTCCAGATTGAGGCCTAGTTCAGGCAGGCGGCGCAGCACTTCCTGGGCTTGCTCAATGCCTTCTTCCAAATGGTCGGCGGGCTGGCCTTTTTCGCGGAAAATATCCAGCGTTTCTACTGGCACAGTGTTCACCGTGCGCGGGCCAATAAGGTTGGTGATATACTTGAGGTCGTCGTACTTGGGGTTTTTGTTGCCGGTACTGGCCCACAGCAAGCGCTGGGTATTAGCACCCTTGGCTTGCAACGCCTCCCAACGCGGACCGGCAAATATTTCCTTATAGATCTGATACGCCTGCTTGGCGCTGGCCAGCGCCACTTCGCCCACCATCGACTGCGCCAACTCGCCTTTCTCGCCACCTTCGGCCGCGATTTTTTCCAGCATCGGGTCAATTAGCACGTCGATGCGGCTGAGGAAGAAGCTGGCTACAGAAGCGATTTTGTCAATCGGCTGCCCAGCTTTTACGCGGTCTTCGAGGCCAGCCATGTATGCTTCGGCAACCAGTTTATAGCGCTCCAAACCAAAGATCAGCGTCACGTTGACGTTGATGCCTTCGGCAATGAGGCGGCGAATGGCGGGCAGACCTTCCAGCGTTGCGGGCACCTTAATCATCACATTAGGGCGGTCCACGGTTTTCCAGAAGCGAATGCCTTCCTCAATCGTGCCTTCCGTGTCGTTGACCAGGGCCGGCGATACTTCCAAGCTCACGTACCCGTCGCCGGAGTTGTCGTGGCTTTCATACACGGGCCTAAACAAGTCGCAAGCATGCTGCACATCGGCAACGGCTAGCTCGGTGTAGATTTCATCTACCGACTTGTTCTGCAACGCCAGGCTGCGAATGGCCGCGTCGTAGTCGTCGCTGCCGCCAATGGCCTTCTCGAAAATGGCCGGATTGGAAGTTACGCCGCGCAAGGCTTCATCGGTGATGCGCCGCTGTAACTCGCCATTAATCAGAATTTTGCGCCGAATAAAGTCAAGCCAAATGCTTTGGTCAAACTCGCGAATTGCTACTAATGGATTCATGCGAAAGATGGTTTTATGAGCGTAGAGGTTTCTAACTAGAAGCGGCTGAAGATAAATGCCCCCAGCACACGAAGGGTTTACGTAGTTATTCGTGAAAACGAAATAGAAAAAAATAGCTGGACAAATTGCACCCTTATATATAAAGAGCGCTTTTTTATTGGAATAGACTTTACAAAAAAGCCCCCAGACGCTCCTTTCTCAGCAATTGCTCAACAAAGCTTACTATGCTTGTTCAACTGAACCATCATGGAAAGCAGATTGCTAATCACGCTTTCTAAGCGAATTCAATCTACAATAATTCACAATCGTTTGTGTAAAGAACACAAAAAATCATCTGCGGATTAACTTTACAAAGCCGTCAGTTGCTTACTTTTTCTCGGGCGTAGGCCACCCGTCTTTATCCCAGGCTAGCTTTTCCATCCGCAACTTTGAGCGGCCTTTGTCGGCTGCATCATAGCCGTGAAAAACCAGAAAATCTTGCTTATCAAAAGTGTAGACGGAGTTATGACCCACTCCGAACCAATCCTTATTGCCCTCCATTACCAGCGTGCCTCCACCTTGCTCTAAGCCTACTCCCGCCTTATCTACGTACGGCCCGATCAGTTCTTTAGCCCGACCAACCACCATTTTGTAGGTGCTTTGTGGTCCGCGGCAGCAGTAATCAAACGAAGTGAATAGGTAATAGTAATCGCCCTTTTTGAAAATAAACGGCGCTTCAATTGCCGCGTCGCCGGGCATGGAATCGGTAAGTTCGGCGCTGCGGGGACGGCTGGCAATGGTACGCCATTGCTCCGGCTCCGCTACGCCAGTCAGGTCGTCGCGCAGCTTTACTAGCTTGATTCCGTTCCAGAAAGAGCCAAAGCTAAGCCACGGTTTGCCGGCCGTGTCGCGGGCTAGGTTGGGGTCGATGGCGTTCCACATATCCCGGCCCGGCACCGACTGCACCACCTTGCCTTTATCGACCCATTTATAGTCGGGCGAGGCTGGATTCAAGGTTTTATTCGTGGCTACTCCGATGCAGGAAGTGTTCTTGCCGAAGGCCGAAATGGAGTAATACAGGTAGTATTGGCCATTTTGAAAGGAAATATCGGGTGCCCAGATGTGATTGTTCTTGAAACCCGGCACGGCCTTCACAGCCCACTCTGGCGCTTTGTCAAACACGGGTTTCTCAGGCTTCCACTGCTGCCGGTTTTTCGACGACCATACGGCAATGCCCGGCCCCGTGCAGAACATATAGTATGTGTCGCCCTGCTGAATCATAACGGGGTCGTGGGCCGGTACCAACTCCTTATTTGCTTGTGTTTGGGCTTGCGCCCACGGTGCAGTTGCTAGTAGCAGACAGAGGTAGAGAAGTTTTTTCATAGAGGCAGCTGAATTACATAAACGATTGTGTAATTTATGCTAAATAAGTAAAATTGTGCATATCCGTTGTTAGCTGTTAGCTTACATCGCCAAGCACGGATTCAATAGTAGGCAGAAACCTACCCGTCGCGTCACAGAAGCGTATTTATGAACTTACCCAAGAAAAAGACGACGGAAGTATCCGACAGCCCAGTATCGATGGCCGATCTGGCGAAGGAGCTGGGGGTTTCGATGACCACCGTCTCACGCGCCCTTAGCGACCATTACAGCATCGGACCAGCCACGAAGCAAAAAGTACTGAAGCTGGCTAAAAAGCTCAATTATCAGCCCAACCAAATGGCGGCGGCTTTGCGCAAGGGCAAAAGCAAGCTCATTGGCGTCATTGTGCCTTACATTGAAGGCCGATTTTTCCCGTCGGTAGTACACGGCATCGAAACGGCGGCCCGCAAGGCTGGTTTCAGCGTTATCATTTGTCAATCGAACGAAGATGTAGCGCACGAGCGCAAGAACATTGAAACCCTGCTTAATGCGCAAGTAGCGGGCATTCTGGTGTCGTTGTCGCGCAATACCCGCGATTTTAAGCATTTTGAGAAAGTACAGAAGCGAGGGGTACCGCTCGTGTTTTTCGACCGGATTCTGGAAGGTGACAATGTGAACGCCGTGGTACTCAACGACCGGGAAGGCGCCTTCCAAATCACTCGCCACCTGCTGGAGCAAGGCTGCCAACGCGTGGCGCACTTCGCTGGTCCTCAGCACCTGAACATTTACAAAAACCGGCGCCAGGGCTACCTCGACGCCCTCCGCAGCTCAAATCTGCCCCTCGATGAAGAGCTAATTGTGTATTCGGATATGACCTTGGAGCAAGGCACGGAGGGCATGAAGCAGCTCTTGGCCCTGCCGAACCCTCCGGATGGTGTTTTTGCGGCCGGCGACTCGTCTATTCTAGGAGCCTTGCAGCTGCTAAAAAGCCGCGGCATTCGGGTGCCTCAGGATATTGCGCTGGCCGGCTTTAGCAACGAGGGTTTCACCGCCATCACCGAACCTATGCTGACGTCGGTGGACCAGCGGTGTGAGGAAATGGGCCAGGCTACCGTGCGCATGTTTATGGAGCTGATGGAGGCGAAGGGTGCGCCTTTTTACCAGCGTCAAGTGGTACTGCAACCACAGCTGTTCATTCGGGAGTCGTCGTTGCACGCAGGGAAGTAGTAGATTTGCCCCCAGGCTCCTGCTCCATTTGAAAGCAGATTAGACGTGCGAGAATTTCTGCTTTTTGTCGACACCGAAACTTCCGGCATCCCGCAGGACTGGACGAAGCCGTATTCGAGCCGCGACAATTGGCCGCATATCGCGCAGCTAGCGTGGGTGGTGTACACGCGTGATGGGCAGGAAGTGAAGGCAGAAAACCACTACATTCTGCCCAGCGATTACGATATGAGTCCGGCGTCAACCACCATTCATGGCCTGACGCTGGATTTTCTGCGTGCAAAAGGCAAGCCCCGGCACGAGGTAATGCACCGCCTGTTCGAAGACTTACGGCAGTATCAGCCGTTGGTGGTGGGGCACTTTATGCAGCTCGATTACCACATGATGGGCGTGGGCTTTTACCGGGCTGGCCTCGATAATCCGCTGAGCGAGCTGCCGACGTTTTGCACCATGATTGCCTCCTCTAGCTTTATGCAACCTGTGGGTCAGGTTAGGCGGGGATTGCGGCTGAATGAGCTGCACCAACGTCTATTTAATGCCCCCATGGAGCGGGAGCACGATGCTTTGACCGATGCGTATGTTACGGCCCGCTGCTTTTTTGCGCTGTGGAAAAGTGGTGATATCAACGACCAAATTATCAAGGACCAACGCCCCTTAGGTGAGCCCGGAAAGACGGTTTCGCGGCGTTGGCGGCCTTCTCTTACTCACTTTATCGTATTGTTGGCCTTAGCTGCCTTAGTCGCCTTGCTACTTTTCTTCTGACATGACCGACCGCCTGGAGTTTCTTAAAACGGTAACGCCTTTCAATTGTCTGCCCGACGATGTGCTGCTGGAAGTAGCTGAGCTGCTGGAGGAAGTGACGCACCCCAAGGAAACAGTTATCTACCTGCAGGATGTAACGAAGCTACGAGGCATCGATTTGGTGGCGGCGGGCGAGTACGAGACGTTTTTCTACGATAGCCAGCAGAACAAGCGCCTGGTCGAAATTTGCCCCCCAGGCTCCTGCTACGGGGGCGTATCGGTGCTGCTGAACAAGAAGAGGTCGTTACGCACAGTCATTGCGCGCAAGGGCACGCGGATTTACTTCCTGCACCGCCGCGACTTTCGTGCCTTATGCCAGGCCTACGAAGACTTTTTCCAGTACTTCACTCACCGGTATGGGCAGCAGATGCTTAACCCTGAGTACGCCCACTTTCTGCGGCCCGATCATAAGGTTGGGGGGCAAAATTACATTGCCTCCGACCAGCTCTACTCCCGCCGCCTGGAAACCGTGGAGCTGCGCGACATTGTGGCCTGCGCGGGCAGCACCCCCATCCATGAAGTAGCCCGCCGCATGGCCGCCGCGCGCACCAGCTGCTACTTCGTAACGGACGAGGAGCCAGAAGCCAACATTATAGGCTACGTAACCGACATCACCCTGCGCGACAAAGTAGTGGCTGGCCTGCTCGATGCGCATCAGCCCGTAACTGACATTCTAGATGCGCCTGTAGTTAGCATCGACAACCAAGCTTTTGTATATGAGGCCGTGCTGCTGATGTTCAGGACCAAAACCCGCTATTTGCTAGTGCGAAAAGCGGGCGAATATATTGGCTTTATCAGCCGCAATAAGTTACTCAGCGACCAGGCGCAGTCGCCGTTTGTGTTTATTCAGGCCGTGAAGCAAACGCTGTCGGTAGCTGCGTTGAAGCGACGCTGGGAGCAGGTGCCCAACATGGTGTACCAACTGCTGGATCGAGGCGTGAAGCCGGAAATCGTGAACCAGATTATTTCCAGCGTGTCGGATACCATTGCGCTGAAGGTGATTGAGGGCGTGATTCAGGAGCAGGGGCCGCCACCCGCCAGGTTCGCGTTTATGGTGCTAGGCAGCGAAGGGCGCAAAGAGCAAACCCTGCTCACCGACCAGGATAACGCCATTATTTACGAAGACAAAGCCAACGAGCAGCGCGAAGCGGTACGCGAGTACTTTCTGGAGTTTGCCCGAATCGTGTCGGAACGCCTCAATAACATTGGTTTCTCGTTTTGCGAAGGCGGCCTGATGGCCATGAACCCTAAGTGGACGCATTCACTCTCGCATTGGAAGCGCAACTACACGGCCTGGATGACGGAGTCGAACCAGGAGACAGTAATGAAATTCTCCAGCTTTTTCGACTGCCGCTACCTCTACGGAGAAGAGAGCTTGGTGACGGAGCTACAAGACCACCTGCGCACGGAGTTGCAGGGCCCGCTCGATCGGTTTTTGTATTACATGGCCAACAACGCCTTGCAATACGAGCCGCCCCTGACGTTTTTCCGCAACATCCGCACCTTCACCCAGGGCTCTCAGCAGGTCTTTGACCTCAAGAAAACCATGACGCCCATCGTGGACTTAGTGCGCGTTTATGCACTGCGTCACCACATTTTCACCACAAATACCGGCGAGCGGATGGGCCTGCTTTGTGAGCAAAATGTGTTTACTAACAAGGAATACCAGGAGTTGCTGCACGCCTACTATTACCTGATGGGCCTGCGCCTCAAAAAGCAAGCTCGCCAAATCATCGACGACCGCGCCGCGCCTACCAACTACCTCGACCCACGCACGCTCACGCAAGTAGAGCAGGTAACGCTGAAGGAAACCTTCAAAGTGATTTCCGATTTTCAGCTGAAAATCAGAGTCAGCTTTACGAAGACTTTATAAAAATTTTAAACCAAAAAAGGCCCCCAGAAATGTTTCTGGGGGCCTTTTTTGGTTTAAGGTCAATGGCTATAGACTAAGGACGACGATTAACGGCATTCAAATCTTCAAACGCCTGCTTTAGACGTGCTACGAAGGTTTCTTCACCTTTGCGCAACCACACGCGGGGGTCGTAGTGCTTCTTGTTGGGCGAGTCGGGGCCGTCGGGGTTGCCGATCTGGCCTTGCAGGTAGCCTTCGTTCTTCACGTAGTTGTTCTTAATGCCTTCCCAGAACGCCCACTGCAAATCTGTGTCGATGTTCATCTTGATGGCACCGTAGCTGATGGCTTCGCGAATTTCCTCTTGGCTGGAGCCGGAGCCGCCGTGGAAGACGAAGTCGATGGGCAAAGACTCAGTGATGTTGTGCTTCTGGCGCAGAAACTCCTGCGAGTTGTGCAGAATCTTAGGTTGCAGCTTCACGTTGCCGGGCTTGTACACACCATGCACGTTGCCGAACGCCGCCGCAATGGTAAAGCGGGGGCTAATGTCGCTCAGCTGCTCATAGGCGTAGGCTACTTCCTCGGGCTGGGTGTAGAGCTTGGAGCTATCTACGTCAGTGTTATCGACACCGTCTTCCTCGCCGCCGGTTACGCCTAGCTCGATTTCCAGGGTCATCCCGATTTTGCTCATGCGCTCCAAGTAGCGCTTGCAAATTTCGATATTCTCCTCGATTGGCTCCTCCGACAAATCCAGCATGTGGGAGCTGTAGAGTGGCTGCCCGTACTGCGCGAAATGCTTCTCGCCGGCTTCTAGCAAGCCATCAATCCAGGGAAGGAGTTTTTTGGCGGCGTGGTCGGTGTGCAGCACAACGGGCACATCGTAGAGCTCGGCCATGAGGTGCACGTGCTGAGCGCCCGAAATGCCCCCCGCGATGCTGGCGCGCTGGTCGCCGTTGGGCACCGACTTGCCCGCAAAGAACTGAGCGCCGCCATTGGAAAACTGAATCATAACTGGCGAATTCACCGCCTTGGCCGCTTCCAGCACCGCGTTTACCGTGTTGGTACCCGTCACGTTTACGGCCGGCATGGCGTAGGCATTGGCCTTCGCGTGCCGAAAAAGAGCTTGGATTTCGTCGCCGTAAAGTACGCCGGCACGCAGTGCGGTAAGTTGGTCAGTCATCATAAGTAGTTAGGATAAGAGCAAAAAAGGGATGTGGAAAGTAGGTTCGGCAATTTCCAACAATTTACCGACGAACCAAACTCATCTGTATAGTGAGGTGAATGGTGAATTAGTAAATGGTGAGCTTTCTATTCTTGTTGCGCACGTCGAATGACAGCCTCACCATTTCACAATTTCGCTACCTCACCACCAACCCGCGTCAGGCGCAGGTAATCCAGCATGGCTTGGTTTACCTCGCCGCTCATGTTTTCGTTGGCGGGCTCAAAGGCCAGCGTTAGCGTCTGGGGGCCTTTTTCCAGGCGCACCAGCACCGAGTTGGAGAAGCCCCAGTTCGACCACTCGCCTACCCCGCGCTGGGGCAGCACGATAGTGCCGAGCTGCTGCTGACCCCGGCGCAGCGTGCGAATCGCGCACTTGTTTTCGGTGTTGATAGGGCCGTTGCCATTTGAGTAGCGGAAATCAATAGCGTACAGGCCGGCTTCCGGCACCGTCACGGGTATAGTCAGGAGCTTGTTTGTGGTCTTGTTGATTTCTACGAAGCCTTCGCCCGTGAAACCTTTATACGCCTGGCTTGCTTTCGGCGCTACTGTTTCGAGCTGCACCTGCTGGCTGAACTTCTCTCCGTTCACGACCAGCGGCTCGCTGGCAAACGACTCGAAACCCGCCGCATCTAGCGCCACGATTTGATACTCGGCGTAGGCGGTAGCATCTACCGTTACCTGCGTTTCCTTGGTGATGCTGAGCTGCTGGCCGTTTTTCAGAATGCGGTAGGTGGTTACGCCCTGTTGCGCCGGCCAGCTAAGGCGGTTGTTGGTGAACGTAACTTCGGGCGTTTGGGGGGAGAATCGGTTGGCTACCTGGGTTACCGTGGCGGTCTGGGGGGCATTTTCGGCGAGCACGATGCGCACCTTGTGGCGGCCGGTGAGCGTAGCCGGGACAGTGGCGTTAGCCAAGGGCTTTTCATCCAAAGTAATGGTCTTGATTTCGTTGCCGGAGCCTTCCATGTCAATATCGAGCACGGCGCCGCGGTACTTGAAGTTTGCTAGCTGGCGCGGGCCGGCAAACGCTTGCGGCACGAAGGGCCGAAACACGAGCTTATCGGCCTGAAAATCCATTCCAAACAAGACCTTGTACACCAGGCTCAGGCTGCCCGACAAGCTCCAGAGCATGTTGCTGGAGTTGATTTGGGTGCCGGCAAAGTCGCCGTTTTCGGCCACGAAGTTTTCCTTGTTAGTCAGAAACAGCGCGGCGGGTCGGTAGATGGCGGCCATGCTCTCGGTCACCGACGCGTCGTTGCCGACTTTGGCCCCGGCCAGCGCCCAGTAGCTCTGCACGAAGGGCCACACGCCGTTGTTGTGGTAAGGCGGAATGCCGGGAATCTGGGGATAAATGCAGCTGATGCCGAAGGCCGTGGTGGGCGTTTTCTGCACTATCGTGCGGGCACGCTCCTCATCGGCTACGCCAAACAACACGCTCAGCGCCTCCCCTAGCGCTTCCGCCCGCGGCGACAATATTTTTTGCGTGCGACCATACAGAAACTGGCCGTAATAACCCTTATCTGCCTGCCACAGATACTTGTTCATGCCCTGCTTTATCTGCTGGGCCAGTTGCTGATGCTTGGTAGCCACGGCCGTTTCGCCAAGCAATTGCGCCATCTGCGCCAGCACGACATTGGCGTGAAAATGCACCGCGTTAGTGCCCAGCGTCTCCGACTCATAAATGTCCACCGGCTGCATCCACTTCGGGTAGGTTTGCTCACGCCAATCCAGAAACGACGATTCGCCGCGCACCATGCCCGTCTGCGAGTTGTACGCGTTCTGCACATCGTCGTCAATCGACTTTTTGATGATGGGATACACCGTGCGCAGCCACTCCTGGTCGCCAGTCACGGTGTAGATTTCCCAAGCAGCCGTGGCCCAAATCATGCGGTCGGTGGAGCACGGATAAGCGCCGCCCGTGCCCGTATCCTGAATAATGCGCCCGTCCTTCGACACCTTGCGCATGAGGCTTTTCTTGGCTACTTCGGGTTGGAGCGTAGCCATCGACAGGATAATGCTGTAGCTGATGTCGCGGGTCCAGACGCCGGCCCACTCCTTACCCGTGCGGAAAGTGCTATCTGGCTCCACGGCCCGGCGCGCTTCTTCCAGCGCCAGGTTGTAGAGCGCATCGGCAATTGGGTAGGCCGACGTGTACTGCGGAAAATCATCGGTCTTGATCGACTTTTCCCACTGCCCGGCGGTGGTTTTGGCCGCCTGGGGGGCATTTAGCGTGAGCGTGGCTTCATAAATACCGTTGCCATCGGGGTCTTTCAGTTCCAGCTCGGGCTTGTTCACGAGGTTGTCGAAGTCCCAGCTCAGCGGGGCCGTGTTACCGGCCACAAACACCTTTTTGAAGTCCTCCTTGTAAATCTTCTCACCTTTGAATGTGGTGTAGAAGCCCTGCTGCTTGAACGCGTCCAGCACGGGCCGCATATCCAACCGAATTTTCAGCGGAGTGTTAGGAACCAAATAAGTGTTGGCCGGCACAGGCGCGGCATCAACGTAGCGCTGCCCGAAGGTAATGACTGGTGGTGCGGCTCCTCCTGCGGCCACAAAGCGGTGGTCCTGGCCCGGCGCTAGCTCGTTGTCCTTGCCATTTATACTAAACTTAAACATGATTTCCGGGCTCTGAAACGCGTTGGCCGGGCTCTGGTAATTCGACGTGAGGGAAGTAGCCGACTGCACGCGGGCTACGTGCTTGCCCTGCACCACGCTGTCGCGGTACACAGCGTACGCTTCCGATTTCCACACGGGCTCGGAGCCGTCGGCCGCACCGGTTTTTTGCTGCATCTGACAGGAGCTTAAAAGAGAAGTAGCAAGCACAAAGCTCGCGGAGAAGGATAAATGCTTCATACTGGCAAAAGAAGAACGAGGCGGCCTGAACGGGGCCTGCTGACAGCAGGCTTATCCAGTGCGGCACCACGGGTGGGAAAGCGAAAGATAGAGCAGTTTCAGTAGCTACGCAGCCCTTCGGGGTTTTATCTGTCGGCTACGTGGTCTTACTCAAACGTAATTAGGTATGACAACAGCAACCGAATGAGTAGAGGTTACTTCCTATTTCACCTGTAAATTCTGCAAGATATCGAGCCCAACTGTTAGCAGCCTGCTTGCGCTTTGCTTACATTAGGACTGTACTTCTATTATCTGTTATCTATACTCGTTATGGCCCGCATCCTACCCCAACACTATGGCCTCGTCCTGCTACTCGCTTGCTCCCTGAGCTTAGGCACCAGTGCATTTGCCCAGAAGAAGCCCTTGCCAGGTTACGTCGTCACCATGGGTGGCGACACGTTGCTGGGGGCCATTAATCCCACCGACCCAGTGACGCAGCAGTATCAAGTAGAGTTTGTTCCACTACAGGGCACCAAGTGGCTTTCGCTGGACGGCTATCAGCTTAGCTCCTACACGTATTACAAGGATCTGGATACGGTGCGCTTCATTTCCCTATCGTTTATGCAAGCCGGTAGTACTACCCCGAGGCGTGGTTTTTTGCAGCAGGTAGTAGGCGGTGAAGCCCAACTATTCTACTATAATTCGTCGTTTAAATTACAGTCATTCGAGAACCATACAACTGTTCCTAGTTACTCTACTATTACCCGTTTTAGCCCTAATAATTACGGTTTTAGCAATTGGTATAGGTATACATACAGCTCTGCCCCACCCAACGCGAAGTATCCGGCGTTTAGTCCGCTGAAACGGCGCGGATTTGGCCGTAACCCCGCCCGTACCCTTGTCATTTATCGAGGAACTAAGAGCCACTTGACTCAGGTCAGCACTTGGAAATTTCCCGAGGATGCTGTGGCTTATTTCAGCGACTGTCCGGAGCTGGTTGCCGACTTGAAAGCCGGCCGTTATCGGTATCGTGACATTCCCCAGATAGTTCGGCGCTATAACGGCTGGCATCTTACGCGCAAAGCGCCTTGAGTTGTTTATAGCCCGCTACACTCTGCAGATTTAGCTCTATCAGTCACCACTTTTTTTTTCGCTTATTGCTCTTGAATGGAGGCTGATGTACTTGTAATCGGGGCCGGACTGGCCGGATTAGTAGCCGCGGCCGAGCTGGCTGACGCCGGCAAAAAAGTATTCCTGCTTGACCAGGAGCCCGAGCAGAGCCTGGGCGGACAAGCGTTCTGGTCGCTGGGGGGCCTTTTTCTGGTCGACTCGCCAGAGCAGCGCCGCATGGGCATCCGCGATTCCCACGCTCTAGCCTTGGAAGACTGGCTCGGCACTGCCGCCTTCGACCGTCCCGAGGACAAGTGGCCCCTCCGCTGGGCCAAAGCCTATGTAGACTTTGCGGCCGGCGAAAAGCGCTCTTGGCTTTACCAGCAGGGTATGCGGTTTTTCCCGGTGGTGGGCTGGGCAGAGCGGGGCGGCTACGGGGCTGTGGGGCACGGCAATTCCGTACCACGCTTCCACGTGACTTGGGGTACCGGACCAGGCGTGATGGCCCCCTTCGAGCGCCGCGTGCGCGAGGCTGTGAAGAGTGGCCTCATTACATTCAAGTTTCGCCATCAGGTAGAAGAGCTGCTGCTGACTGATGGCATCGTGACGGGCGTGCGGGGGGCAATTCTGGAGCCCAGCGATGTGCTACGCGGCGAGAAAAGCTCCCGCCTAGCCGTGGGTGATTTCCTATTTACAGCTCAGGCCACCATCGTGACGGCAGGTGGTATTGGCGCCAACCACGACTTAGTGCGCCAAAACTGGCCCTCTCGCCTGGGCCCGCCACCCAAAAGCATGCTCTCCGGCGTGCCGGCCCACGTTGATGGCCTGATGCTGGGCATTAGCGAAGCGGCTGGGGGGCATTTAATCAACAAGGACCGTATGTGGCACTACCCCGAGGGCATCCAAAACTGGAACCCCATCTGGCCCAACCACGGCATCCGTATTCTGCCGGGTCCGTCCTCACTCTGGCTCGATGCCCACGGCAACCGCTTGCCCGTGCCCCTCTTCCCCGGCTTCGACTCCCTGGGCACGCTGCGCCACCTGCGCCAGACGGGCTACGACTACAGTTGGTTTATCCTGACGCAGAAAATTCTGCGCAAAGAGTTTGCCCTCTCCGGCTCGGAGCAAAATCCCGATCTGACCAACAAAGATTGGCGCCAGACTCTGGGCCGGGCTTTTGGCAAAGCGGCGCCCGCACCCGTCGAAGCTTTCAAAAAGCACGGCGTCGATTTTGTCGTTAAAAACAACCTCGCCGACCTAGTGCAAGGCATGAATGCCCTCACCGGCGAACCCCTCATCGACTTAGCTTCTTTGGAGCGCGAAATAAAAGCCCGCGACCGGCAGCTCGCCAATAAGTTCAGTAAAGACGCCCAGATCACGGCCATCCGCGGCGCCCGCAACTACCTCGGTGACAAGCTGATTCGCACAGCCCCGCCCCACGCCCTCCTCAACCCCGCAGCCGGCCCGCTCATAGCCGTTCGCCTGCACGTGATTACCCGCAAAACCCTGGGCGGCCTGGAAACTGACTTATCAGCGCGGGTGCTGAACGCGGATGGCAACCCAGTGCCTGGCTTGTACGCGGCGGGCGAAGTGGCTGGCTTTGGGGGCGGCGGCATGCACGGTTACCGCGCCTTGGAAGGCACTTTCCTGGGTGGTTGCATCTTCTCGGGGCGCGTGGCCGGGCGGGCCGCGGCGCAAGCCATCGGCTGAGGCTACCCGACAGTACAGGTAAGCTAGCTGCGCGGGGGCGTTTACATTTAGTTCGTCGGCAAACTACCAGCGCTGCCGCCCGCCTCTGCATGAACTACAGCCGCATTTTTTTAGTCTGCTTTTGCAGCTTGTTTTTGGCTGCCGGCGCTACCGCGCAGTCCGTCAAAACCAGCTTCAAGTTTGACTTCGGCGCAGGCAAAACGGCGCCCGGCTACACCGCCGTTTTGCCCACAGCTACTTACTCACCAACCACGGGCTACGGCTTCGATTTTGGCACCACTGTTACCGCCGTTGACCAGGGCGGAAAGGATGCGCTCAAAGGCGACTTCGTCACCAGCGACAAGCCATTCTACTTCTCCGCCAATCTGCCTGAGGGCAACTACAACGTAACCCTTACACTCGGCGATGCCAAGGGCCGCTCCTCTACCTCCGTGAAGGCGGAATCGCGCCGCTTATTGCTGGAAAAGACAGAAACCGCGCCGGGCAAATTTTCCACTCGCACCTTTACTATCAACATTAAAAGCCGGCAGATTCTGGGGGGCAATACTGTGGCTTTGAAACCGCGAGAACTGACCAAGCTTGATTGGGACAACAAGCTAACGCTGGAATTCAACGGCGCCGCTACTTGCCTGAATGCGCTGGAGATAACGCCTGCCCCAACGGCTGTCAGCATTTTTCTGGCTGGCAACTCCACTGTTGTTAATCAGGAGGAAGAGCCTTGGGCCTCGTGGGGGCAGATGCTACCGCGGTTTTTGAAGCCTGGCGTGGCTGTGGCCAACCACGCCGAATCGGGCTTGAGCTTAGGCAGCTTCCAAGGCTCCCGGCGCCTGGAAAAAGTACTGAGCGTGATGAAGCCCGGTGACTATCTATTTATTGAGTTTGGGCATAATGATCAGAAGGAAAAAGGCCCCCAAGATGGCGCCTACAACTCCTACACCGAGCGCCTTAAGCTGTTCGTAGCAGAAGCCAAAAAGAAGGGAGGGATTCCTGTCATTCTCACCTCCACCAGCCGCCGTTCATTCGGCCCCAATGGCAAGATTGAGAACAGCCTCGGTGACTACCCCGAAGCGGCCCGCCAAGTTGCCCGCGCCGAAAACGTTGCCCTGATTGACCTCACTGCTATGACCCAAACGCTCTACGAAACGATAGGCGTAGAGGAGTCGAAAAAAGCATTTGTGCATTACCCGGCTAACACCTATCCAGGTCAGGAGCAAGCCTTAGCCGATAACACTCATTTCAGTTCTTATGGCGCCTACCAGATTGCCAAGTGTGTGGTGGAAGGCATCAAAGCCAATAAACTAGGCCTAGTGAAGTTTCTCAGAAATGACACTGCACCCTTCTCCCCTACCAAACCCGATGCGCTGGCTGCCTGGCAGTGGGCCGAAAGTCCGCGTACTGACGCTGTGAAACCTGATGGCAATTAGCATGATAAGATACGGCTTGGTTTGCTTGTTATTACTACTGCTTTTGCCCCCCACTATTGCCACAGCGCAAACCCGGCCGGCCGGTAAGCTTGCACCCAAGCCTCTATACCGCGACCCAATTTACGACGGGGCTGCCGACCCAGTCGTGATCTGGAATAAGCGGGAGAAGAATTGGTTTATGTTTTATACCAACCGCCGCGCCACCGACCCTACTGCCGAAGGCGTAACCTGGGTGCACGGCACGCGCATCGGCATTGCCGAATCAGCGGACGGCGCCACATGGACCTACCGCGACACGGCCAACATCAACTATCGCCCCACCCCGCAGTACACGCATTGGGCCCCCGATGTGGTGGAAGATGAAAAAGGCCGCTACCACATGTATCTGACCTACGTGCCGGGCATTTTCACCGACTGGAATCATCCGCGTTATATTCTTCATCTGACCAGCGCCGACTTGCTCAACTGGAAGTATGAATCGACGCTGGCCCTGACCACGGATAAGGTAATTGATGCCAGCGTCTTTCGCCTCCCCGACGGCACGTGGCGCATGTGGTACAACAACGAGCGGGACGGCAAATCCATCTACTACGCCGACAGTCCGGACCTGTACACTTGGCAGGACAAAGGATTAGCCCTAAAGGAGCGGGGCGAAGGCCCCAAAGTGTTCCGCTGGCACGACCGCTACTGGATGATTATCGATAAGTGGAAGGGCCTGGGCGTGTATAGTTCCACCGACTTGAAAACCTGGCAGCCCCAGGAAGAGCGACTACTAGAGCTGCCCGGCAAAGGCCCGGAGGACCAAGCCATCGGCGGCCACCCCGACGTGGTAGTGCAAGGCGACCGGGCGTACCTATTTTACTTTACCCACCCAGGCCGCGTCGAAGGTATGCCCGCCGCCACAGATACCAAACGCAGCCTTATTCAGGTAACCGAGTTACATCACGCCAACGGCAAGCTCACCTGCGACCGGGACCAACCTACTTACATCCAGCTAACACCACCCGGTAAGCAACTTAAAAAACGATTGTAAAAAGCCCCCCAGATGCCATTACACCTCCCCTCAAAAAGCTCGAAGAACCTCCTGCTTCTCACCAGCTTCTTTATCAGTTTCAGTGCCCTTGCTCAGCAGACATTACCCAAAGGGCAAGCGCTGGTATTTACCTACTTCAAAGGCAACGGCCAAGACGGTTTGCACCTGGCCCACAGCCAGGATGGCTACAGCTGGACGGCGCTGAAAAAAGACAGCACCTTTCTACGCCCCACCGTGGCTAAGGACAAGCTCATGCGCGACCCCTGCGTGATTCGGGGCAAGGATGGGCTGTTTCACATGGTCTGGACGGTGAGCTGGAACGATAAAGGCATCGGCTACGCCACCTCTAAAGATCTGGTGAATTGGTCGGAGCAGCGGTTTATTCCGGTAATGCAGCACGAGCCCGCGGCGCGTAACTGCTGGGCTCCGGAAATCACACTCGACGAAAAAACCGGTACGTATCTGATCTATTGGGCTACCACCATCACCGGCGAATTTCCCGAAACCCAAAGCACCGCCGACGCAGCCTACAACCACCGCCTCTACTACGTCACCACCAAAGACTTCAAGACTTTCAGCGACACCAAGCTGCTCTACGAGCCCGGCTTCAACTCAATCGACGCCACCATTCAGCGCGACGGCAAACGCTACGTCATGATTTTGAAAGATGAAACCCGCGAGCCCGCTCAGAAGAACCTGCGTGTGGCATTCAGCAATAACCTCGCTGGGCCTTATAGCAAAGCTTCCGCTCCCATCACTGGCAAGTATTGGGCAGAAGGACCTACCGCCATTCAGATTGGCAAGCAGTGGCTGGTGTACTTCGATAAATACACCGAGCACAAATATGGCGCTATTCGCTCCGATGACCTCAAAACGTGGACTGACGTTTCTGACCAAGTTCGCTTCCCTGCCGGCGCCCGCCACGGCACCGTCATTCAAGTGACGCAGAAGGAACTGGAGCTGCTGCTGAAGCAGTAAATGTTGAGGTGATTATGCATTAGCATTCTTGCCATAACCAGACCGTCATGCAGAGGCGGAGCCGAAGCATCTCGCGTGCTGATGTCTAGGGTTACTACTCCAGCTAAACACGCAAGATGCTTCGGCTCCGCCTCTGCATGACGGCCTAGTTAACTACTGCCTTTTTCACCAAATACTTTCGTAGAGGGCATTTTTTGAGGTCACGGATTCCTTCTGCAACTACACCGGCGTTCAGCTTCGCGCCGGCTTCGATAGTGTGCGTGTGGTCCTGGGTGTTGAAGTAAGTTGCGCGAACTTGCTGCTCGCCTTCAGCGTCGTAGTCATCGGCAATGCGCTTGTTGAGGTCGATGAAGTAGGCACCGCCTTGCTTAGCGGCTTCGGCGGCCCACTGTCCATAGTCGGCGGTGGCGCGCTTTACTTTGCCGTCTTGCCACTGATTGCGCGGCACTAGCGAGCATACAATCACGATGGCGCCTTTGGCCTTGGCTTCGGCAATATATTGGCGCAGATACCAGCCGTAACTGTGCACCACTTCCTGCTGCTTGGTGATGGGGTTGTAAATCTCCTGGCTTTCGTCGCCGTTGCTGCGGATGGTACCGCGGGCGCGGGCGGTATCGGCCAGGGGGTTGTTGTCGTTGTGGCCAAACTGCATGATGACGAAGTCGCCGGGCTTCAGCTTGGCCTGCACATCGGCCCACAAGCCTTTGGTGCGAAACGTGCGGCTGCTGGTGCCGCCCAACGCCGCGTTGCGAATAGCCAGGCGGGTAGTGTCGAAGTGAGCAGGTAAAAAAGCCCCCCAGCCCCAGAGGCCATCGTCGCCGTTGCCCTTGCCGTTTTTCACCGTTGAATCGCCAATGAGATACAGCGTAGGTTTTGTCCGCTCTTTTTGCAAAAAAGCCAGGGAGAAAAACACAGTAAAAACGAGCAGAAGGCCGTACAGCTTGCGGCCTCTTTTACGAGGTGATGTGGGCGTTGCGGAGTAGGCGGGCAGCGTGGATTTCATAGCTCAGAAGGCTGAATAAATTAACGTTTCGCTAGGTAGCTGCGCAGGGGCAAACGCTTGATTTGCTTGATGCCCGTCACCACCGATTCGGCATTGATGCGGGCCCCGTCTTCATTGGTGTGGGTGTGGTCGCCGGCGAATAGCTTGGCTACTTCCTCGGGGCCCAGCTTATCGTATTTGTCCGCCGAAATGCTGTTCAGATCGATGAAGTAGGCGCCTTCTTGCTGGGCTACTTCGGCGGCCCATTTACCGAAGTCATTACTAGCGCGCTTCACTTTGCCGTCTTGCCACTGGTTGCGCGGAATCATGGAGGCCACGATGGGGGTGGCGCGTTTGGCTTTTGCCCCCCGGATGAAGTAGCGCAGATACCAGCCGTAGGTGTGCACAGTTTCCTGGTGGCCGTCGGGCCAGGTCAAGAACTTGGTTTCGTCGCCGGTGCCGCGCAGCACGCCGCGCCGGCCAGCTTTAGTGGTATCAGGTTCGCTGCCTTCGTTGTGGCCAAACTGCATGATGAGAAAGTCGCCGGGCCGTAGGAGCGAATCGACGCGGCGCCAGCGACCTTCAGACACGAAGGTGCGTGTGCTGCGTCCGGCCATGGCGTGATTAGCAATAGTGATGCGCGTGGTGTCAAAAAAGGCCCCCAGCTTGCTTCCCCAGCCCATTTGCGGCAAGTGGCTGTTGTTGACCGTGGAGTCGCCGATGAGGTAGAGCGTACGCTTCGGCTTAGCCGCTTGGATGAACACACTCAGGCAACAGAGAAGCCCAAACAGAGCGAAAAATTTCTTCATAAAAGCAGCCATAAGCGAGTGAACCGAGCGGCAAGGAAAAGCTTCACCCTACCTCAACTCTCCTGTACTGTGCGGTACTTGGCGGCGGGCCAATCACCAACCCGCCAGCTAACATTTCCGCTTTCGTGGGCCGCCGCACCTTGATTTTAAGCAGCAGCCAAAAAATTATTAGGCCTTACACGGAGTAGGGGCCCCAAACCGCAAGCTGTCAGAATGCACTGAACAAGATAATGTTATAGTCAGGACACTGCAGGATGCCTTGTGCAATTTTAATGGTCAGCTTTGAAAAGTACCAGCACTGCTGCTGAGCATGCTGGTAGTTATGCTCTATCCCAATTTCCACTTCCAACCCCATTACTATGATTACAGACCTACCTTGGCTCAAGCGCAATGTCGCTTTTTGCGCCTTGCTAGCCGCCGCAACGGGTATGCCCTTTATGAGCGCCGCGCAAGGCAAGAAAAAAGCCCCCCAGACGACGGTACAGCGGCAAACGGAAAAGCTAGGCCGCGGCATAGTGGCCGTGAAGCAGGCCGATGGCAAGGTGTTCGTGAGTTGGCGCCTGCTAGCTACTGACAATGCAAGAGTCGGCTTTAATCTTTTCCGCAAACCCGCAGATGGGGAAGCTGTGAAGCTGAACGCTAAGCCCATCACCGAAAGTACCAACTGGGTAGATGAAACACCCGATGCCACGCCGGGCACCACTTACTTTGTGCGCGCCGTGCGCAATGGTGGCCCTGGCCACGGCGAAGAATCGTCGAATCCGGAAACGGCTACGGTATGGAATGATGGCTTTTTGCGCGTGCCGCTGAAGCGGCCAGTAGGTGGTACGGCTGGCCTAGGCATACCCGGTGCCAGCAATTATACTTATAACGCCAACGATGCCTCCGTGGCCGACTTAGATGGCGACGGCGAATACGAAATAGTGCTCAAGTGGGACCCTTCCAATTCGCGTGATAATTCGGCGGCAGGCCTATCGGGCACTACCATTCTGGATGCCTACAAAATGGACGGCACCTTTCTGTGGCGTATTGATTTGGGCAAAAATATCCGCTCTGGCGCGCATTACACCCAGTTCATGGTGTACGACCTCGACGGTGATGGCAAAGCTGAAGTGGCCTGCAAAACTGCCGATGGTACCGTGGATGGTAAAGGCACAGTTATCGGCGACGCCAGCAAAGATTACCGCTCCCTTACCGTGGCCAATGACGGTATTCGGGTAGCGGCTACCAACGATGCTCGCTTTGGCAAGGTGCTGGCCGGACCTGAGTTCTTCACCATATTCGACGGATTGACGGGCGCTGCCCTGGCCACCACCGATTATATTCCTTCACGTGACCCGAGCGGCGCTTGGGGCGGAGTTGGTGGCAACGGCGGCAACGACAACACCGGCAACCGCGTGGACCGCTTCAATGCGGCTGTGGCTTATCTCGACGGTCAGCGGCCCAGTGTAGTAATGGCCCGCGGCTACTATGGTCGCACCGTGCTGGCTGCCTGGGATTGGCGCGATGGCAAATTGACTTCGCGCTGGGTATTCGATTCAAAAGATCGGGCGAATCCCTATTCTGGCATGGGTAACCACGGCCTTAGCGTTAACGATGTCGATTTCGATGGCAAAGACGAAATCGTTTATGGTGCCATGGTGGTGGATGACAACGGACAGGGCCTGTTTACCACGGGCCTGCGCCACGGCGATGCGCTCCACGTAAGCAACTTTGACCCAACCACTCCTAACCAAGAAGCCTGGGGTATTCACGAAAATGAAGTAGACGTACCCGGTTATATAGATGGTCCCGGCGTAGCGCTATTCGACGCCAAAACCGGCCAAGTTCTGTGGGGCGGCGACTATGGCTTAGATGTAGGCCGCGGCATGGCTGCCGATATCGACCCACGCCACTTAGGGGCTGAAGTATGGGGAGGCTCTAGAGAGGTAGGTTTGCGCACGATTAAGGGTGAACGTATCGGTACGGCACCTAGCTCCACCAACTTTGGTATCTGGTGGGATGGCGACTTGCTCCGCGAGCTTCTTGATGGCACGGCCATCGACAAATGGAACCACTTGACCAGCACCTCCACCAGACTGCTTCAGGGCACTACGATAGGCGCCGCTGCCAACAATGGCACCAAAGCTAATCCCAGCTTGACGGCTGACTTACTGGGCGATTGGCGCGAAGAAGTGATCTGGCGCAATAGTAATAACCAAGAGCTGCTGATTGTTACGACTACTATCCCAACAAACCACCGCCTCGTCACGCTCATGCAAGACCATCAATACCGGATGGCTATTGCCTGGCAAAATGTAGGCTACAACCAGCCTCCCCACACGAGCTATTACCTCGGCGAGGGCATGGATTTGGCCAGCGTGAGCCCCGCGTCTGAGGCCAAGTCTACGGCGACGGCTACGGTGTACCCTAACCCAACTACAAAGTCGTTTCAAATAGCCACTGAAGGCGCTTTTACCTACGAAGTCTACGACCGTTTTGGACAGGTGGTGGAGCAAGGCGCCGGCGAGCCCAAAAAGCAAATAGGCCACAAGCTAAAGCCTGGCTTGTATGTTTTGAAAGTGCACACAACTGATGGCGTGCAGTCAATTCAGGTATCGAAGGAATAACGATTGTATGCTGAGTAGCAAAAGGCGCTGGCTGTAAAGTCAGCGCCTTTTTGTTGTGCGGGCCGGCTTTTAACGCCAGCCACTATTGGTCAGGAATCAGCGACGATGCCGCCGAATGATATCGCATCCTAGCAGGAGCAGGATAGTACAGGTAGCACGTCGAAGAAATGTGGCCTATGTTGGCTTACCAAACGCCTCCTTCTGCCTCTCTGAGCTATTTTATGAAAACCAACCTCCTGACCTGGTTTACCTGTCTGACGCTGCTCTGGGCCGGCAACACTGCCGCCCAGGCGCCCACGCAAAAGCAAGTACGCTACCTCTCCGGCACCGACAACACCAACACCGCCACCTGGGATTTCTACTGCACCGGCGGCCGAAAAAGCGGTTTTTGGACCAAAATACAAGTACCCTCGTGCTGGGAGCAGCAGGGCTTCGGCAGCTACAACTACGGCCGCGACTACAAAACTTACGGCAAAAACTTCCGCTTCGCCGACGAGAAAGGTATGTACAAGCACACCTTCCAGGTGCCCGCCGCCTGGCGCGACCGGGAGGTGTTTATCGTCTTTGAGGGCTCGATGACCGATACGGAAGTAAAAATCAACGGGCAGTCGGCCGGCCCTATTCACCAGGGAGCTTTTTACCGCTTCAAATACAACCTCTCCGACAAGCTGCAATTCGACAAGCCCAATGTGCTGGAAGTTACAGTGAGCAAGATGTCGGCCGACGCCTCCGTGAACAACGCCGAGCGCCTGGCCGACTACTGGATTTTCGGCGGCATTTTCCGGCCCGTATACCTCGAAGCTTTCCCCAAGCAGTTCAGCCCCCAGCTAGCCATCGACGCCCGCGCCGACGGCTCTTTTCGGATGAACGTGGCCCTGAAAGGCCTGCGCCAAGCCACCGACGTGCAGGCTGATATTGTGAATGCGCAAGGCACTGTGGTAGGCACGGCGCGGGGCCGGGCCAATGCCCAAGATTCGCTGATTCAGCTAAAAACGACCGTCAGCAAGCCCCTGCTCTGGACCTCCGAAACCCCGAATATGTACCGCGTGAATGTGGCAATGCAGGCTGGGGGGCAAAATCTGTATCAGACCTCCGAGCGCTTTGGTTTTCGCACCATCGAAATTCGCCGCGGTAAGGGCGTGTACGTAAACGGCACGCAGGTAAAATTCAAAGGCATCAACCGGCACAGCTGGTGGCCCGAAACTGGCCGCACCCTCAACGACTCCATTCACCTGATGGATGTGAAGTTGATGAAGGAGATGAACATGAATGCCGTACGCATGTCGCACTACCCACCCGACGCTAAGTTCTTGGACCTCTGCGACTCTCTGGGCCTCTACGTGCTCGACGAGTTGGCCGGCTGGCAGAAAGCCTACAGCACGCCCGCTGGTGCTAAGCTGGTGAAGGAGATGGTGCAGAAGGACGTAAATCACCCCAGCATCATTTTTTGGAGCAACGGCAACGAGGGCGGTCACAACAAAGAACTGGACGACGACTATGGCCAATACGACCTCTCTAACCGCCCCGTCATTCACGCTCATCACCGCCCCGGTAATGAGCACAACGGCATCGACTGCAACCACTACGAGAATTACTACAGCTCACAGAAAATCCTGGCCGACTCGCTCATCTACATGCCCACCGAGTTTCTGCACGCCCAAGACGACGGCGGCGCCGCCGTAGGCCTCCACGACTTCTGGGAGCTGCACTGGGCCTCCCAGCGCTCGGCGGGGGGCTTTTTATGGGCCTTGGTCGATGAAGGCATCGTGCGTACTGACCAGCGCAATATTATCGACGTGAACGGCGTAAATGCCCCCGACGGCGTGGTGGGTCCGCACCGCGAAAAGGAAGGCAGTTTCTACGCTATCCGTGAGATTTTTTCACCCATCAAAATTGATCTGAAGGAACTGCCAACCAAGTTCAACGGCACGATAGAAGTAGAAAACCGCTACCATTTCAACAACCTCAGCCAATGCTTTTTCCAATGGGAGCTGGTGAATCACCGCCAGCCCGGTGAGACTTTCACTGGCTCGACCACTATGAAAAAAAGCCGCGTGGAAAGCCCCAAAATTGCCCCCCTAGCTAAGGGCAAGCTCAAGCTCGGCCTGCCCAAAGACTGGAAAAACTACGACGCCCTGGTGCTCTCGGCTTTCGATCCGCAAAAGAACCTGATATACAAATGGACGTGGTCGACAGGAAGCAATAAACAGCTGCTTCGCAACATCCTGACGCTCCAAGAAAAGGAAAAGCAGCCCATCGAAACCACCGAAACCGACTCAACGCTCACGCTCAAAGCCAGCAACATTACGGTCACCTTCAACAAAACAAACGGCCACATAACCGGCCTGAAAGGTAACGGCGGCGACAAATTATCCTTCGGCAACGGCCCCATTCTGGTAGCTGGCCAAGCTAAGTTTACCGGCCTACGTCGTCGCACTGAGCCCGATGGCGAAGTAATTGAAGCTAGCTACGAAGGCGACCTCAAAACAGCACGCTGGAAGATGTACGGCAGCGGCTGGCTTCAGCTCGACTACGAGTACGCCCTGCAAGGTGATTACCCTTTCGCTGGCCTGAGTTTCACCTACCCCGAAAACTTCGTAATAGGAGCCAAATGGCTTGGCAAAGGCCCTTACCGCGTCTGGAAAAACCGCCTCCAGGGTGTCAATACCGATGTCTGGGAAAACGCTTACAACAACACCCACACGGGAGCAGCCCCCTGGATTTACCCCGAGTTCAAGGGCTACTTTGCCGACATTGCGTGGATGGAAATGAACACCGTAGAAGGCAAGTTCTTAGTTGCCAGCCCTGATAAAGGCCTGTTCGTCCGCCTCTTCGATTTCTACGGCCTATCCGGCGTAAAATCCAGTCCTGACCTGCCGGGGGGCAATTTATCCTTCCTCGACGCCATCCCGCCCCTTGGCACCAAGCTGGCCCTGAACATCGACGCCAACACCAAAAACCTGGGGCCCAACAGCGAGCTCAACCACCTCAACGGCTCCACGAAGCGCACCCTTTATTTCTTCTTCGGCCTGCCCAAAACAACCGGTACGCCCCAGCCCTACACGGTACCCGCCAAAAACGATTTGTTCTAATCTGATTATGCAAAATTAAACCTTGCAGAAAATCAGAATACGGCATAATCCCGCTTAAAACAGAAAATTACGCTGGACAATCTTTGTAAATGTGCCTGGATAATTCGTTACTAACGACCCGGCAGTTGCTAATTGAAAAACTTTGAGTTGAAGCCCCGTCGGTATAGCTGGCGGGGCTTTTCATGCGTTCGCTCCTACCCAATTTACTGTTTGCTTTAGCTAGACCTCATTACATTTGAAATCCTGCTCTTTGTAATGCGGTCCGTAGATGCTCTTCAACAGCTTTGTTTTTGTCTTTTTCTGCCTCACCACTCTCACGCTTTACTATATACCTAGCTATAGCCGTTGGCAGGTCAAGCTGCTTATTATTTCGAGCCTAATTTTTTATGCTTACGAGCTGCCTGCGCTTGTTTTACTACTGCTTTTTTCCGTAGGCATCAATACCCTAGTGAGCTACTATGTGCTTTTCGGCAACGCAAATAACAAAAAGCCACTGGCAACAATAGGGGTTGCAGCCAACCTTAGCCTTCTTGCTTTTTTCAAGTTCTCTCTACTTTTCGCGAACACTTTTCTTTCATCTGACAGCAGTGTAAGTCACTTTCTACTAAGCATTCCTCTGCCTATCGGCATCTCCTTTTATACTTTCGAGGGTATCAGCTTAGTGGTGGATTTATACAGAAATAAGCTTTCAGATGAAAGAACAATGAAGAATCTTACCCTCAGCAAACATGCTGAGCGGACGCTGTTTTTTATCTCGTTTTTCCCCCACCTGGTGGCTGGTCCCATTCTGAAGGCGCATGACTTTTTACCCCAGATAGGCCGCAAGTACTTCCGAGATATTGACTGGGAATCGGTATTTAAACTCTTAGTGACAGGCTATTTCCTGAAGATGGTGGTGGCAGACAACCTGAAAGAGTTCACGTACGGACTTGCCGCTCCCTATTATCAATATCACGCTAGCCTGACGCTGCTTGCCATGCTGTTTGGATACTCCATGCAGATCTTCGCCGACTTCGCTGGTTATTCTTCTATTGCGTTGGGGCTCGGCAAGTTGTTTGGTTACTCGTTACAGCAAAACTTTAATTTTCCTTACATCGCTACCTCCTTTAAGGAATTCTGGAAGCGCTGGCATATCTCGCTCTCTACTTTCCTGCTCGAGTATCTCTACATTCCGCTGGGGGGCAATCGGAAAGGTAAGGGGCGCACTTACTTGCACCTTATCATCACTATGCTGTTGGGGGGCTTATGGCACGGCGCAGCTTGGTCGTACGCAGTGTGGGGCCTGGTTCACGGCTTGGCATTGGCCCTGGAAAAGGTGACCGGCAACGACCGGCCCAGCCCTGGGGCTCTGGCTCAAGTGTTGCGTGGCCTGTTTGTGTTTACGTTTGTTACGCTGGCTTGGCTACTTTTCAAGCTTCCGAATTTTGCTGATGTCGTTGGCTTTGTACAAAGTATCGCGCAGAACACGCATATAGCCATTAATGCTCGAATTATTGCGAGCATTTTGGTGTACTCGCTGCCAGTAATACTGTATCATATCTATTACCTGGTACGCGCATACGAGGTGCTACGCCCAGCTATTCGCTTGGAGTATGCCGTCTACGGAGTACTGTTATTTCTAATTCTAGTGAACAGCGGCCGCGCTGAATCTTTTATCTATTTCCAGTTTTAGCTCAATGGTTAGAAAAGCGCTGATGGTCGCAGGGGTGGTATTTGTGCTCTATACCATTTTTATCTCCCAGATAAAGCCTCACTGGAGCATTGTTCAGCACTATTGGCAACTGAATGAGATTAAGGCGGAGGGGTATCTGTACAATACACAACAAGTCCACACAGTAATCGTAGGCTCGTCGCTTTCCTCTCGCCTGATGCTCAACCAGCCTGGTGTCTACAACTTATCTCTTGGAGGACTGAGCGCATTGGATGGCTTGGCGATTGTAACCAAACATCCCTCCTCTCTGCGCACTGTGCTGGTTGAAATAAACATAATTGACCGTGAGGCCGACAATAATTTCATAGCGGATCTTACTAACCCTATGCTGGTGCCAGCCAAGCGAACCTTGCCGTCCTTGCGTTCCGACAAGCAGCCCTTAGCGGTCCTCAGCCAACAGCTAGAGATGCGCTTAGAGCCTATATTTCATCAACCTGCCAGCCCAGAACCGCTCATCATTGACACAAAAGAAACACTGTACGACAAGCTATGGCAAGAGCGAGCCAATGATTACGCCATAGCACCTACTACAGCGCTGCTAAAGCAACAGCTTGATCGGCTAAAAAGGGAAACTACCTCGCTAAAGCGCCAAGGAATACAAGTGGTTTTTTACGAAACACCCGTTGATTACCGGCTATGTAACTATCCTAAAGCGCGGGCCATTCGCTTAGCCTTTAAGCGGTATTTTCCGCCTGCTAACTATCATTATGTAGCTACCGCAGACTGCGCCGCTTACCAGACTAGGGACGGCGTACACCTAACCTTAGAAAGCGCCATTAAGTACACTCAATTCCTGCAGAAGCAGCTAAAAGAAATCAGTAAGTAACACTGTAATAAGTCATTATTGCAAGTAACCTTGACTTTAAAAGCGCCTTATTCTGTGTTTTTTCTTGTAAAATAGCGCCTCATTATTAGCTACACTTTCGACCTAGTCAACTATCAACTGACGCTCCTAATGTGCATTATATTTACTCTAAACCTTACTTCGCCATCTCCATTTCCACACTAGCCATAATAAACGGCCCTACGCCCTTGAAATCGTTCTTCTGGATAGGCTCGCTCAAGTAGTACTCGTAGCTGCCGTCGCGGTAGGGTGAGCCACCGAGGCCACCCACGCTCACCGTGCCGTTTAAGGTCAGCAGCCCATCGGGTTCGGTTTGCACGAACTGCTTTAGAATGCCCTGGTACCCTTTGTCGGCCACTTTCTGGAATGACTTATCAAGGTATCCTAGGCGTGCGCCCTTGGCTAGCGCGTACACAAACATGCACGTAGCGGAAGCTTCCACATAATTGCCAGCCCGGCTGCCCTGGTCGCTCACCTGCCACCAAGCGCCCGTTTTAGGGTCCTGATACTTCGCCAGCACCGGTGCCAGCCGCTGCAAATACTTTATCAGTTGCGCGCGCTGCGGATGCTCCTTGGGGAAGTAATCGAGCACATCAACCAGAGCCATAGCGTACCAACCCATACCGCGTCCCCAGAAGTTGGGCGATAAGCCTGTTTGCTTGTTGGCCCACTGCTGCTCCCGGCTTTCATCGTAGCCGTGGTAGAGCAAGCCCGTTTTCGAATCGACTAGGTTTTTCTCAATCAATGCAAACTGCTTGGCTACTTCATCAAAGCCTTTAGGCTTGTTGAAAAGCTTGCTGTATTCAGCCGAAAAAGGCTCTGCCATATACAACCCATCCAGCCACATCTGATTGGTGTAGCGCTTCTTATGCCAATACCCACCTTCCTTTGTGCGCGGCTGCTCATCCAGCTGTTCGTGCAAACGGTGCGCGGCTTTGCGGTACTTCTCCTGATCTAAACCCGGCTGCTGACTTAGGGTAAGCAGGATGCGGCCAGTGTTGATGTTGTCAAGATTAAAGTCCTCGTACTTGAAGCGTTGAATCGAGCCATCGGCGCCGATGGAATAGTCCATGATGCGCACGATATAGTCGAGATATTTCTTGTCGCCCGTGCGCTGCCACACGCGCTCAATGGCTTTCAGCATTAGCCCTTGCTCGTAGCCCCAACGCGCCACTTTGTTCTGCTCCAGCCCCAGCGAATCGGGGTAGCGCTTGATAAACGACTCCGCCATGCGCTGTGATAAAGCACCGATTTTGGGCTTACTCTGAGCGTAGGCCATTGGGCAGAAAAGCAGAAGCAAGAGCGAAAAAAGCAAGAGGTTTTTCATGGACTAGAAAGGACGTATTTGTCTGCTGGGGAGCTTTTTCGATCGGCTGTTTCTGAGGAAATAATTGTCTTATTTTTTGGAAACGACAACAGCTTTTTTCTTCACGTTCTGGCCGAATTCCACGCCTGTTTTGGCCTTGGAAACATCCGTGTTGGTAAGACGAACATTCTTTGCTTTGTCCGCGCCGGATACGCGCAGGAGCACTGCCGCCTGGGGGGCATATTTGATGTTATCGAGCGTAATATTCTGGCTGTTGTGCACCTCCATCACGGGGTCTGTTTTCTGCGTTAGCAGCGTCACGTTGCGCAGCTGGATATTGTCGGCTTCAATACACACTAGGCCCTGCTGACTTTGCAGCACAGCATTTTCGATGCTGATGTCTTTGATGCTCATTTCGGGCAACCCACGCACCATAATGCCAGTTTTGGCACCATTACAGGTCACGTTGCGAATCTGAATTTTGCGAAACTGCGGCGTGCTTTCATCCACGGGTTTGGCCAGCGAAACCGGCCGCTCTTTGGAGCCCGCCACCTGGGGTGTCGGGTCTTTGATCATGTAGTACATGTCGAAGAGTATGGCCTCGCCGGGAATGTCTTTCATGTCCACATTTTCGATGAAGATATTCTCTACAACGCCGCCGCGGCCCCGGGTAGTTTTAAAGCGCAGGCCAATATCGGTGCCGATAAACGTGAGGTTAGACACGTAGATGTTGCGTGCTCCACCCGACATCTCCGACCCAATCACAAAGCCGCCGTGGGCCCGGTACACTTTGCAGTTGCGAATGATAAAATTCTCGGTGGGCATGGCCCGCTGCCGCCCCTGCTCGTTGCGCCCCGACTTGATGCAGATGGCATCGTCGCCCACATCAAAGGTGGAGCCTTCCACTAACCCGTTTTTGCAGGACTCCAGATCCAGCGCGTCGGTGTTGGGCGTGTACGGTCCGTTGAGCACGGTCACGTTGCGCACCACCACGTCTTCGCTCATCATCGGGTGCAAGGTCCAGGCCGGCGAATTCTGAAACGTCACGCCCTCCAGCAACAGCCGCTTACAGTGGTCGAGCACCAGCATATCAGGGCGCAGATAGTCCTTTATTTCCTCAAAATCCTTGATTTCAGACTTCTCCTCGCTGAGCACACCGGCTTCCTTTACCAATGTGCCCTTCAGACTTTGGGGCGAAGGGTACCAACGGTCCTGCTTCTCATTGAGCACGCCACCCGAAGCCACCAACTGCTTCCACTCCGATTCGGTGGAGCGGCCTTTTTGCACCATGTACCACGCTTCCCCTGCGCCATCCACAATGCCCTTGCCAGTCACAGCCACGTTCTCCAGGTTCTTACCATAAATCTGGGGCTGATTCCGCACCGCCGCCAAGCCTTCCCAGTTGGTTTTGATCAGCTTATAATCAGCCATCTTATCACTAAACTGCACCAATGCTCCTTCCGCTATGTGCAGATTCACGTTGCTGCGCAGCTCAATGGGCCCAGTGCGCCAGTGCCCGCGCGGCACCAGCACTACACCCCCACCCTTTTGGCCGCACGCGTCGATGGCTTGCTGCAAGGCTGTGGTATTAGAAGTTACGCCATCCGCCACTGCGCCATACTTGATAATTGACAATGTATCGGCCCGGAAAGAAGTGGTTTTGACGGGGGGCAAATTTGGGGTGAAAGAGGACTGAGCGGAAGCCAGCGTTGACAGAGCTAAGAGACTGAATAAGGAGAGATGCTTTATCATGATGAGTTGGCGAGTAGCAGAGAGAATTACAAACTATGACGAATTAGAAAGCTAGAGACCTAAAAAGCTAGTTTCCCTCCTCAGCTGAGGAGGGGCTAGGGGTGGTTGGTCGGAGCGTTATTTAGTTGTTTACAAGCTCGTCGTGCAGAGTGGCAGCGAAGCATTTCGCCCGCTTCGTTGGGTCACTGTTGCAATATCAGCACGCGAGATGCTTCGCTGCCGCTCTGCGTGACCGCCATTTAGGGCAGAAAAGCTCTTCTGCTTGACAGACTAAATCAACATCAGCAACGAGGTCAACCACCCCAGCCGCGCCTTCGGCACGGCGTCCCCTCCTCATCTGAGGAGGGGAGTTGTCGTTCTTCCTTAAGGCATTTTACTTAACCCTTCCCAGCGTACCTTCCAGCCTTTCGGAATGCCAGGATTTTCCTCTTTACAGCCATCATAGCCAGCGCACATAAGAGCTACCGCGGCTAACAGACCACCGTTGCCAGGGAGGTAAATGGGGAGACGGTCTTCTTGATAATTGTGGCCGCTGGGCAGGTAAGTGTTGGTGCGCACTTTCATCAATAACGCATCCACAGCCCGATCGGGCAGGCCGAGGCGGGTGGCAGCCATGGAGGTCATGGGGAAGTCCCAGCCCCAGGTTTTGTCCCAGCTCCAATCCTTCCAGATCAGGTCGAAGGTGCGGCGCATGGTGGCGGGGTCTACCTGGCCGGTGGCGGGCATTACACCGAGGGCGGCCAGCACGGAGGGGTGGTCGGTTTTGAACTCAGGGTTGGTATAGGAATCTGGGGCGCTTTCGGTAGCCAGGTATACGCCGTTAGCCTGAGGCAGCTTGGAGAGCTTTTGCAGGACGGCATCCCACTTTGGGTTGCGTGGCTGGCCCTGGCGCACGCGCCATTGTTGGGCCGTATTGAGGGCCCAATTCCAATATACCAGCTCGAAGGTGGGGTTAAAGGTTTCTTCGGCTTTAAAGCGTTCCTGAGCCGGAATCACGCCTTTACCGAGAATATAGCGGTCTTTGTCTTTCTCAAAGAACGGGTAAGAAGCCATAAAATCGGCGGTGGCAAACACCCGATCCTGATACAGTTTTAGCGTAGCCGCATCGGGGCGCTGCCGGTATATTTCCTCGGCGAAGTAGATAAAGTGAGGCTGCTGCCAGATCAAAAAGGCCCCCACCGAAGATGGCCCTTCCTGACCCCAGGGATCAGTCATCTTTTGCCAGCGCACGCCTTCGTAACCCTGACGTTTGGCGATGCCGCGGGCTACGGCTTGCACGTCGGGGCGGGCGTACCATGTCAGGCTTTTTTCGAGCAAGGCCGGGCGGCCCCACAGAGCAAAGTGGGCGGAGTGCCACCAGTGCATTTCGAGGTGGGGGCGGCCGTACCAGCTATTGAGCACCAACCCAGTTTCCTGGGGCGGCTGGGAGCCGGCGCCTTGTAGCTTGGTCAGGTACTGCGACAGCACCACGCGGCGCTCCAGTTCGCGGGCCCGCGGATCGGTAGTGCCGCTAAAATCTACGGCTCCTCCACTGCGCCAAAAAGCCCCCCACTGCTGCTGACTGTTCTGGCGAGTGGCCGTAAATGTTGGAACGGCCGTAGGGCGCGGCCGGGCCGAAAACCGGCAGCTAAATTCCAATACCTTTTCGCTCTTGCCAGGCGTGAGCACAAACTCATGGGCCTTGCCCGCCGCCAGCGTAGCCGCCTGCTGCCAGCTCAATGCCGCGTAGTATTTCGTGGTATCTAATTGGTGTGATATCAGAGCCGCACCTTTCTTTTGCTCGGTAATAGCGGACTTGTGTTGGTCAGGATGTGAGTAATCGGTGCCCATATCGGCCCAGCCGGCAGTTGGAAAGGGAAAGCGTAGGGCTACCTTCAGGCGGCCAGATTTTATTAGCTCTGATTCCACGCGCACGGCCACGGCGTCCTGTTCCTGGTGTCCCACAGTCACGACATCGACGGGCACATTTTCGACTGTAAAATGGCTTTTCAGCTCGCCTGTCCATGGGTTTAGCTCCTGACGGATATCGCGCAGGTCCTTGATGGTAGCCTCTTGCCCGTTTTTTTTCAGCAGCATAAAGCCCAGATTTCCTAGCTGCAAACGGTGCGGGTTAGCTCGGAAATAATCTACTGCTTCCTTGTTACCCGGCGTTTTTATCTGCACCGCATAGGGCACTTTACGTCCATTCAAATCAACCTCGCGCAGACTCTGCTCAAACGTATAGCCCTGGGTATTCGGGAATGAATGCCATCCCCACTCCGACTGAGTGCCCAACGGTACTCCCTTCTCATAATAAGCCGGAAATGATTGAAGCCCCGTTACATCAGCCGTAAACGCAAAAGCACCATTGCCCACTGATAACGACGAGAGCGTATCGGTATTTGTGATAATTACCCGGTGGCGCTCTACTAGCGCTTGGCGGTCGATGGGTTTTTGCTGGGCGGCAAGCGGCAAACTCAAGCAAGTCAGTAGTAAACTTGGAAGTAGATTGGGAAGAGGGCGCATAGGCTAATTTATTATTGAAAGAACGTCACGCAGAGCGCAGCGAAGCATCTCGCGTGTTTGGTGAGTTAGTGTTGCAACATCAGCACGCGAGATGCTTCGCTGCGTTCTGCATGACCGCTTTTATTTGACGTTTTGGAGTTATTGTTTCTGGCATTTTGCCTCATTATTCCCGCACCAACGTCACGCTCATTAAGCCAATGACCACATCATTGGCCAGCGCTTTTAGCGTGAGGCTGCGAAGCTTTTTCTTAGGATTTAAGGGCATATCCAGCACGGTGGCGGCACCGCCGTCGATGGCGCGGGTGCTGAAACCTTTGATGCTGGTGTAGTCTTTGAAATCGCGGGTGAGCAGGCCGGTTTTGAGGTGGAGGCGGAAGGGTTTGGGCGCGCCAGTGGTGAAGGCAAAATCATCCTGGAAGTAATCCTGCTCAATAGGGGCCCAGTTGTCTGGGTTGCGTAACGGCAGCGTTTCCGTGGTGCCATCGGCATACGTCACCAGCACTTCCCCGTTGACGAGTTGGCTTTGCATGGGGTTGGTAGAGCCGGCCATGAGCAGGTAAGCGTGACTAGATTTGCCCCCCAGCGGTACAGTTAGCTTATCTGGGTAATTATCCCACTGCGACACGAACAATATGTTCTTCTCCCCTGCCGCGCCGGGCGTGCGCAGGGGTGTGCCCCAGGGCAGCGTAATTTCATTTTTGCCCCCCGCCAGCTGACGCAAACCAACATCATCAATAACCGCTTGGGTGAGCGGATAGCACCAGTTGCCAATGCCTTGCGTGGGCAGTTGAAGTGTAGGGCCCGCAGGGCGCGGAGAAAGATATTCGTTCTGAAAAATCCTGGTTACCTGGTCGTTGAAATGGGGCGACAGGTTTACGGTTTCGTAGCGGGTTTTAGCAGCTTTAGGAGCATCCCAGGTTATTACCTTATCTGTGATGTTCTGCTTATTCCACACTACCGTTACGGCATTGGAGCCGGCCACCACCGCCCCGGCGGGCACCGATATTTCGGCCGACGAAAAGCTCGGGATTTTGACGTTGGTTGTATAGGCACGTTTGCCGGTGCCTACCGTTACTTTCGCATCGGCGTCGTTTGTGTTGTTTTGCACTTGAAAGCGCAATCCGTTGGTCTGGGGGGCTTTTTCGGCTATAATTGTGAACGGCTCGCGAACCTCGAAGGTCAGCGGCTCCCACCAGGTAAGCCCGCCCTGGCGGAGCTGCACAAAAGCCGAGCGGTGCCCCTTTTCGCCGGCTATCTGGGCGGTTAGCGCGGAGCCGTTGGGGACGGCATTGCGCAGGGCTTGCTGTGGGTCAAATACCTTGGTGATGGTGGCGTGCGGAAAGCGCACGGACAGTGGCGCGTTGACAACATACACAGGCTCCAACGCCGCTGTGTCGGGTACGGCGCCTTGCCAGGTTATGGCAACTTCGTATTTGGTCGCTGGTGCACTATTTATCTCAATGACAGGCTGCCCTACGGCGTCATCAATTGGTTGCCATTTAGCAGGCTGCCCATTCACAGTTACCGATTTAATATCGTCGGCGCGCGCCTGCACTTGCAAGCGCAGTTGCAGAGGGTTAGCAAAGCGCGGGGTGATGCGGTAGTTATCCTGCTGGCCTTGGCGGCGAAAATCAAAATCCACATCGGGTACCGACAGCGCCGCTTCATTCCAGACCGTAGGCAAGCCGGGGCGAACGGTCAAAATGCCCCCCAGCGCATCGGGCACGATACCGAACAAGCCTTCTACTAGTGTGCGCGACAACACGCCGATGGGGTCGGCGAAGTCGCGATACAGCTCGCCACGGTGGGCGTCGTAGAAGGACACCTGCTGAATATTGCCCGGACTAGAACCCAAGTACATGCTTTCGAGCAAGGCGCTTTTCCAGAGCTTAAACGCCTCATCCGTGCGCCCAGCCTGCCAATTGGCCAGGGTCGTATGCAGCACCTCGGCCATGGCCACGTTGTTGATTGACCAGTCGTAGGGCTGCCAATTGGTAGTCGAAAGCAGATGGTAGCCTTCGTCGGGCAGTCCCGTTGCCCGGACTGGAATATGCGGAATACTGGTATCCACATAACGCAAGGCTTGGTAAGCCTGGAAAGCATCCGGCACTTCAGAATCGAGGGCGTGATAAACTGTCCAGAGGGCAGCAGCGGGATGCAATTGTTTTAGGCCCAACGCATCCTGGTATTCGGCGTACCAACCGTGCGTTGGCATCCACAAGCGGGCGTTTAGGGCTTGATGAATTTTGGTGGCTTCTTGCCGGTATGGTTCGGGGCTCTGGCCTAGGCGCGTTGCTAGCTCTGCGGCCAGCTTGTTAGCCAGAAAGTTATAAGCTGAAGAATGCGTTACGGCCCCACCGCTGTATTGCAGGGCATCACTAGCCCAAATGGCAGCGTAGGCATCATAGAGGCCGTCGTTATCGGTGTCGAAGTTTCGCTTTTCCCAAGCCAAATGACGCTGCAATACGGGCCACAGTTCGCGGGCCATGGTTAGGTCGCCAGTCCAGCGCAGGTGCCGCAGCAACGCGTCGATGTAGACCAGGTTCATGTCATAGTGATGGGGGCGAAAGTCGCCGCCGGGGTTGCGCGAAATGTAGCCGCTGCTGAATACGGCCGTGCCCAGTTTTTCCTGATGACGCGCCAGGTGCAGGACCGTATCCATTACCAACGGCCCCACTTCCGGGCTGGTCAGCTGCGATTTGGCGTAGGAGCGAAAATGGGTTTGGGCGCGGTCGTGCCAGCCGAGTGGGTCGGCGGTGTAGGCGCCGCGCCATCCATTGAGCGGCATGCGCCAAGCAATGGAGCCGTGTAGGTAAGCGGGGTCTTGCCAGATGGCGTCGGCGGCGATGCTGAGCGCGCCGCCTAAGGTGTTGATGTAAGGATCGGGCGTTTGAATTCGGACGCGGCTGGCTAGCTTTTGCCGGGCCGCTTCGGCGCGGTTCCATGCCTGGGGCAACTCCGCGTAGCGCAGAGCCGCCGTTTCGGGCTTTTGAACAGCGAAGTAGAGTGTCTCCCCTTCTTTGGCCTTCAGAATGCCAGTCAGAACAGGGGTAGCTGAGGTTTGGGAAGCATAGAGCTGGGCAGGCGATGCTTGCTGGGTGGCATCGGCTACGTGCGTTTGCGAAGCAGGAGGCACAACACCGTTGAGACTAGGGCGCGCTGCTGAATTAGCAACGCTGGGGGGTGTTTTTGCGGCTGAGTTGTCTGCTGAATCCTCGGTTTTGGGTGGCTTTGGTGCGGTGCCAAAGGTCAGGCGGAAGGTGTTGTTTTTTAACTCAAATACGTTGCCCTGGCAATACTCCGGCTTGAGGTAGAAGTTCGATTCGGGGTCGGCGCCGATGTCGCCGTCGCGGCTGAATTTCTTGCCGGTGACGCCACCGAAGGCCCACAGCAGGCGCACTTTATCAGTGGGCACATTCTCGAAATGGGCGCGGATCAGCATGCCTTCGGCGTCGGCTTGGGCCAGTACTTCTAGGTGCAGCTTGCCAGCGCCTAGCAACGGATCTTTTATCTCGTAGATCATCGCGCCGGGCCGGTAGCGGGCTTCAATGTTTTCCGCCTCAATGAGCCATTTGCTTTGACCATCAGTCAGTAAGCCGAGCTTAAAATTGCCCCCCATACCGGGTAGGTACAGCGCAAACTCCGGCAAGTCGCCGGCCTCTACGCGGAAGGCAGTGTTGGTGCCATACAGAGCGCGGGCAAAGCGCTTGTTACCATTTGTGATAACGAAGTCAGTCCCATCGGGGCGGTAGCGGAGGGTGCGAGCCTGATTGTGCCAGAGTGCCGGGGAGGTAGCCGGGGCCACCGCCGACTCAGATTGCGCCAGCGCGGCCGTGCTCAGCAGGCAATTCATACTCACTGCCACCGGCCACCAAGCCCGATACAACTGCTGCATGAGCGGTGGGCGGCGGGTCTGGAATCTTCTACAGTCAGATGTACTCATTAGGCTTAGTTATCCGTGAATTTGCCCCCTAGGGCTGCAAAAAGCCCGACTCTGGCCAGGCTATGTTCCTGGAAAGAGCCGGGCTATTACTCACTTAACACTCAGTAGCTTAGTAGCCGGGATTCTGATCGTAGAGGCCCGGCGTGGCGCTCAATTCGTTCAGGGGCACGGCGTAGATAATGTCATTGGGGCCAATGTTACTGCGCATCTTGCCCGACGCGTCTTCCTTGGCAACCCAGGCGTTCATGGTGGTCAGCACAGTGCCGGAGCGTACCAAGTCGTGCCAGCGCAGGCCTTCCCCGATGAATTCGCGACGACGCTCTTCCATTAGCTGGGCCATGTTCAGACTGGTAAGCGCGGGCTGCTTGGCACGGGTCCGGACTTGGTTTACCAAGGCCAACGCCTCGGCCTGGGTACCGCCACCGCCGCGCAGAATCGCTTCGGCTTTCATGAGCAGAATGTCGGCGTAGCGCATCACGATGAAGTTGATGGGCCAGTCGGTGTTGCCCGTGCCGCGACCGGCCGCACTAATGTATTTCTTCAGTACGGTGCGGTTTTCGGCTACGCCAGCTACCAGATAGCCCGTCTGCACGCTCGCTGCCCGACGATCATCATTGGCCGCCAAGGTGCTCAGGAAATCAGTCGAGACTGGCTTAATCTCAATTCCGCGTGAGCCGAACGGTATACCTAGCGCCGTGAAGTAGTTATCGGGTACCATCACGCCGGGGTGAGTTCCGCCATTGCCCACGATGTACTGGACGTCAAAGATCACTTCTGCGTTATTTTCATTAGTGTACGAGAACACGTTGGCGTAGGCAGTGGTAGTGCCAGTGCCTGTCTGCAGCAAAGAGTAGCGGTTGCTTGCAATTACTTCGTTGAGCAGCGCCAGAGCTTTATCATTTTCACTGAGGCCCAGGCCCGGACCTTCGATGCCGTAGGTAGGACCCGAGCGCGTGAGGTACACCAAAGCCAGCAGGCCTTTAGCTGCGCCCGATGTTACGCGGCCCACATTGGTGCCAGTATAGTTGAGAGGCAGATTAGCGGCAGCGTATTCCAGGTCGCTGATAATGAGCTTGTAGACATCTTCCACGGAGCCGCGCGGGATCTTAGCTACTTCCTGAGGTATGAGGGCCTTGTCGATGACGGGCACCCGGCCGAACATGCGCACCAGATCGAAGTAATGAAAAGCGCGCAGGAAACGGGCTTCTCCTTCGTAGCGCACCTTCAATCCTTCACCTACCACAGCACCATTGGTTCCCAACTGATCGAGCAGTGTATTGGCCCGGAAGATGGCGCTGAAGTCTGATGCCCAGGTATCGGCCATGTAGGGGCTCACGGAGAGCGAGGTGTTGAAGTTGTTGATGGCGTCCCAGTCGCGGACACCTTGGCTGCTAACGCCATAAATATTGTCGGAGCGCAGCTCAGAGAGGATCAGGATGCGGTCGGGATAGCCTCGCAATTGGCTGTACACCGCGTTCATGGCCTGCTCAAAGTCGGTCGCGGTTTTGAAGAATGCTGGTATCGAGCCGTTGGAAAGCGGCGTTTGATTGAGGTCATCTTCACAGCTGCCCAAGGTGAGCATACAAGCGGTAGCCAGGAGGAGAGATATTCTTTTCATGGGAGTGTGTAGCTAGGAGTTAGAGGCTGAGGGCCTAGGCGGGCCGCCAGCGGTTGGCTTCTGTGTGCAGCTTAAAAAGTTACGTTTAGGCCCAGAATCAACGATTTAGCCAAAGGCAGTCCGCCGTAGTCGACGCCCGAAGTGAAGCTACCGCCGTTGTCGGTGTTTACCGCGTCGGGGTTGTAGCCGCCATAGTATTTGTCTTTGCCGAAGAAGTTTTCAGCCGTTACATACACGCGGGCACCCTGCATCACACTCTTGCTGACGATGCGACCCAAGTCATAGCCCAGCGTGATGTTGCGCACGCGGTAGTAATCAGACGAGTAGAGCCAGTCGGTGTTCTTGATGAAGCCAAACCGAGCGGTTGCTTTGCCCTTCACCCCGTTGCCAGGATCTTCCTCGGAGCGCCACCGGTCGCGGGCGTGGCCAAGGGCGTTTTCCTGATAACCTACGCTGGTACGGTCGATGGCACGGCCAAACAGCGAATAAATCTTGCCTCCATTTTGGCCTTGCACCAGGAAGCTCAAGTCGAAGCCTTTGTACTTGAAATTGTTGGTGATACCCCAAGTGTATTTAGGGTTGGGTTGGCCCACTACCACGCGGTCATTTGGGTCAATTTTACCGTCGCCATTTGCGTCTTCGTAGCGAGGGTCGCCAGCGGTTTGGTTGTTGTACAAAGCGGCGCCGTTGTCAATATCAGCCTGGCTCAGAATGCCGTTCTGACGAATAACGAAGATGCTGTACATGGGCAAACCTACTTGCAATACGTTGCTAGGTATGTCGGATACCGAGGCTACTTCGATAGTGGCGTCGCCGGGACCTAGGTGCTTCACTTCATTCTGATTATGGCTGAAGTTAAGCGACGTAGTCCACTGGAGGGCATTGTTCAGGTTGTGGGTTGTCAACTCCACTTCCCAACCGCGGTTTTCTACCTCGCCAATATTCACGAGGTTGTTGCCGAAGCCGGCCGCTGTATTGATGGGCACGTTCAGCAGTAGGTCTTTGCTGGTCTTGGTGTAGTAATCAAACGAACCGAAGATGCGGTTCTGGAAGAAGCCCACGTCCACGCCGAAGTCGATGGTGCGGTTGCGCTCCCACTTCAACTGAGGGTTCTCTACGCGGTTAGGGGCCTGGCCCGTAGCCAAGGCGCCGCCGAAGGTGTAGTTGTAAATGCCCAGCGTAGCAATGCTGTTGTAGTCGCCGATGCTGTTATTGCCCGACAAGCCGATGCTGGCGCGCAGTTTCAAGTCGCTGAGGGGCGTAATGCTCTTCATGAACTCTTCCTGCGAAATGCGCCAGCCCACGGAGGCGGCGGGGAAAACACCGAACTGATTTTGCCCCCCAAAGCGCGAGGAACCATCGCGACGGACGCTAGTAGAAAGCAGGTACTTACCGTCGTAGCTATACTGTAAACGGCCGAAGTAGGAAATCAGGACGTTCTGACTTTCGGTGGTGTTGTTGCTGCCCGTGCCGTTGATGTTGGTGGCCGCGTTCAGGGTAGTAACCTGGTTGTTGACGAAGCCGCCGGTGGCGCTGAGGCGCGCATTCTCAATGCGAGAGAAGTTGTAGGCGTACCCTACGAGAGCCGTCAGATCGTGTTTTGTACCCAGCGTGCGTGCATAAGTGGCGGTATTCTCGCTCACGAACGTCTGCCGCCGAAAGCTGCTGTAGGAACCCGAGCCAAGTGAAGTAGGCAGGTTGCGTACGGCCGGCTGGTACGATTTGGCCGTTACGTCGTTGTTGTCGTAGTTGATGCTGGTGCGCAGACGCAGGCCGCTGATTATCTCATAATCGGCATACAGCGTGCTCAGGGTACGGAAGGTCTTGGTTTGGCCGATGGCATTTTCCATCACGCGCACTGGGCTGGCCGTTGATACACCCCAGCGGTACACTTCGTTTTTGCCGTAGCCCGTAGCTACGCCGGCCGTGTCCTCCACGATGGGCGCCATCGATACGAGCTGATGCAGGCGGTTGTCTTTGCCCTCAATGCCGGGGTCATCGGTGATGGAGTAAGTCGGGGTTACGTTCAGGCCGAAGCGCAGCTTGTTGTTGGCTTTCACTTCCACGTTGGCACGGGCCGAGTAGCGCTTGTAGCCAAGCCCTACCATCATGCCCTGCTGATCGGTGTAGTTGCCCGAAATGAAGTAGTTCACGTTTTCGGTGGCGCCGCTGGCTCCTACCTGGTAGCTCTGGGTGCGACCGGTGCGGAAAGCTTCATCCTGCCAGTCGATGTACTGCAAGCCGGGATGGCCGGGCTGAAACCAGCGCTCATCAATCATCTGCGCGGGCACAATGTTGTTTACTTTCAGAATAGCCTGACGCTCAGCCGTGGTTTGGCTGGCGGTGCGGCCGGGGCCCGAGCGTACCCAGTTATCGTTGATGATTTCGGCGGCGCGCTCAGCCCATTCTTCGGCGCTCAGCACGTCCAACTTTTTGGCAGCCTGCGAAATACCGACATAGGTATTGAGCGTAATCTGGGGCTTGCCCGATTTACCTTTCTTAGTAGTAATCAGCACAACGCCGTTGGCCGCGCGCGAACCGTAGATAGCGGCCGCGGCGGCATCTTTCAACACCTGAATAGACTCAATATCGTTCGGGTTGATGTTGTCGAGTGGGCTGCCGCTGGCAAAACGCCCCCCACCATTCTGAGCAACGTTGTCGAGCGGGAAACCATCGATTACATACAGTGGCTCGTTGCCGGCCGTGATGGAGCCTGCACCGCGCACCTGCACGCTAAAGCCGCGGCCGGGTACGCCCGTGTTTTGCTTCACCTGCACACCTGCCATCTGCCCTACCAAAGCCTGATCGACACGCGCGATAGGCCGCTCTTCCAAGCGGCTGGCGTCGAAGGTGGCAATAGCGCCGGTTACGTCGGCTTTTTTCTGGGTGCCATAGCCTACTACTACTACCTCGTCCAGACTCTTCACATCTTCCGCCAGCTTAATGGTAAAGCTTTGGGAACCGGTGAAAGCGCGCTCCTGAGTTGTGAAACCAATGAAGCTAAATACCAGCGTGCCCGCCGTTTCGGGTACCGACAGGGAGAAGGAACCATCGGGGCCAGTGGTGGTGCCGTTGGTGGTGCCTTTAATCACGACCGTCACGCCGGGCAAGCCTTCATTCGTCTGCGACACAACTTTTCCGGTCAGCTGCCATTCGGCTACCTTACTGGTGGCGGCCCGCGCATGTGCGGCCGTTATTCCCGGTCCTGCTAGTAGTAGAAGTGGCAGGCCAACCACTACCGGGTAGCGACGCCATGTGTAACATTTCTTCATGAGTAAGTAAGGGTAGGAAATGGTGTGTGAAGACAAGACCGAGGCTTTTGAGCATGACCAAATTATTACCTTACCAAGCCTAGACTGTCCTGTAGACTACCGCCCTACCCCGATTACCAGAAAATTATTTTTCCAATACTGCATTGGACTGTGCTTTTGGCATGCTCTTACTAGCCGTAGAGCTTGAACGACCTAGCTCAGCTGTGTATTCATCTGTGGCTCTGCGACATGAGAGTAGCGACGCGACCCTTAGCTTCGCTGGCCTTGATTCGCGTCTTGTAGTTGAACGATTGGAATTGCGCTGTACAGACAAACAACAGCAGCAATAAGGAGACGCGAACTAAAGGTCAGCGAAGCTGAGGGTCGCGTCGCTACAGATTCTTGGTGGTACATGGGATTCTCGTTCAGCAGCCAGACGCGAATAAGCGTTATTACTCCGGATCAGTACACAAAAAAGCCCCCCAGCCACTGTTTAAGTTGGCTGGGGGGCTTTTCTGAAGTCAGGTAAGCTTTAGGAGCCCAAGTAGTTTCCGACGCCTACCACCACCGTCGAGAACACCACGACCAGGATGCCCAAGGAGATGGTGCGCATAGTCATGCGGTTGGAGCCGCGCCACTCGTGCAAAATCAGGCCCCACATGCTGCTGAAGGCAATAATGAAGGCCATGTGCAAAGTCCAACCGGAAAAGCGATACTCGCCCATTTGGCTGTCACCCATGCCGTAGAAAAAGAACTGGAAATACCAGGTAAAACCAGCCAGCGCGCAGAAGATAATATTGCGCAGAATGGGCGCCGACATATTGGTGTAGTCGGTGTAGGTCTGGTTTTTAATGTTCAAGTAAATCGTCCAGATAGCATTGGTTGTGAGGCCGCCGAGCAGGATGATGACCAGAATGGCATTGTTGGCGTAGAGCGGATTCGTGCCGTTTTGGGTGGCTAGTTCAGCAATAGATTGGCCAGCAGTCAGACCGAAGGAAAAGCAAGCGCTCATTACTCCTGAGAACACTGCGACCATCAGGCCTTTGCGCATATCAAATTCGGCTACTCCGGCTTGCTTTTCGGCGGTAGTCTGGTGCCTTTCTTTCATCACGCCAGCCATTCCGCAAATTAGAATACCCGCCACGCACACTACCAACCCTATAATGATAACCTTGCCCGATAAGGAGCTAATCAGCGTCGAAAAAGTGCCTTCCCAAATAGGCGGAACCAGCGTGCCAAACACGGCGCATAACCCAAGCGTAACGGCCATCCCCAATGACAGGCCTAAGTAGCGCATGGCCAAGCCAAACGTGAGCCCCCCAAAACCCCAAAGAATGCCCCAGAAATAGGTCCAGAGGATGGTAGTGGTGTCCGCCTGAGCTAGCACCCCAAACAGGTTGGGCACGGTGAGGTAACCGAGCAGCAGGGGCGCCATCAGCCAGGAAAAAAGCCCCCCAACGAGCCAATAGCTTTCCCAGGCCCAGCCGGATACTTTCTTATAAGGCAGATAAAAGCTGCCGGAGGCGAAACCGCCTAGTGCGTGGAGCACCACTCCCAGAAAAACACTCATAAGTCGAAGTTGTTGGTCGTGTTGTTTTACCAAATCTGCCTTAATCTATTACCCGAACCCTCCTGTTCTCTCCTGAAAGCAGGAAACTACACCCCAGCTGAATTTAAATCGGCGAAAAGTAGGCAGTTGCAAAATTTATTTCATGCCCGAACAGGAGAGTGCAGGAGTTTTACCGCTTGTTGTTCTTCTTCTTTTGTGAGCATCCTAATTATCCGGTTTTCGGCCCTCAAAAAAGTAGCCTCAATATGGAAAAAACGCTCACCTTTCAGCACGTCAGTTATTTGTGGGACGAGGCCCAGGCGGCTGCACTAGCCGGCGACGAAGTAGCCCTCTTTATTTACCGCTCCAACCTGCTGGGGGCCGATTTGCGCCTGACCAACTACGCGGGCGGCAACACCTCCGTCAAAATCACCGAAACTGACCCCGTTACCGGCGAGCAAGTGCCCGTGATGTGGGTAAAAGGCTCGGGCGGCGACATCGGTACCTTGACTAAAGCCGGCTGCGCCAACCTCTATGTAGAGAAGCTGCACCAGCTCAAAAACCGCTACCGCGGACTCGAGCACGAAGACGAGATGGTGGAACTGTTCAACCACTGCCTCTTCGATCCTAAGTGCGCGGCCCCTTCTATTGATACGCCCCTGCACGGCCTGCTGCCCTTCAAGCACATCGACCACCTGCACCCCGATGCCCTGATTGCTATTGCAGCCAGCCAAGAAGGCGAGCAAATTATGCACGAGATTTGGGGCGACACCATCGCATGGTTGCCCTGGCAGCGCCCCGGCTTCGATTTGGGCTTGCAACTCGAAAAAGTAGTACTCGACAACCCTGGCCTGCGCGGCGTCATTCTCGGCGGCCACGGCTTGTTTACCTGGGGTGACACTTCCTACGAGTCGTACATGAATACGCTGGAAGTTATTGAACAGGCTGCGGCTTACCTCGAAAGCAACTACGGCAAGAAGCGCCCTGTGTTTGGCGGCGAAAAGCTCACCAACGGCCCGGATGCGGCTACGCGCAAGCAGCAAGCCGCCGCTATCATGCCCACGTTGCGCGGATTGGCCTCGGGTCACCGCCGCATGCTGGGCCATTTTACGGATGATGCCCGCGTGCTGGAGTTTGTGAATTCAAATGATCTGGCCCGTTTGGCCCAAAAAGGAACCTCCTGCCCCGACCACTTCCTGCGTACCAAAATTCGCCCCCTGGTGCTCGACGCCGAGGTGATGCAAGGCGACAAGGCCAGTGTTAAAACGTATTTAGAGGCACAGTTCGAAGCATATCGTCAAGATTACGCAGCCTACTACGAGCGCAGCAAGCACACCAACTCGCCGGCCATACGCGACGCTAATCCAGTCATTATTTTGTGGCCCGGCGTGGGCATGTTTGCCTTCGCTAAAGACAAGCAGACGGCCCGCGTAGCCGCCGAGTTTTACACCAACGCCATCAACGTAATGAAGGGCGCCGAGGCAGTGAGCACCTATGTGGGCTTGCCAGAGCAGGAAGCGTTTGATATTGAATATTGGTTGCTGGAAGAAGCTAAGCTCCAGCGCATGGCCCCGCCCAAGTCGCTCTCGGGTAAGGTGGCCTTTGTTACGGGTGGTACGGGCGGTATCGGCAAAGCAATATGCGAGGCCCTGCTGCAACAGGGTGCTTGCGTTGTCGCTGCCGACCGTGCTGACCTGGACGAAACCCAAACCGATTTGCGCAAGCAATTTGGCAAGGACAGTTCCCTGGCCGTGGGCATTGAAGTAACCAACGCTGATGGCATTGTTGAGGCTTTGCGCCAGAGCGTACTACAGTTCGGCGGCGTTGATATTATTGTCAACTGCGCGGGTTTGAGCATCTCCAAGCCGCTAGCTGAAACTACGCAAGCCGACTGGGACATTCTCAACGACGTGCTGGTAAAAGGTCAGTTCCTGGTAAGTCAGGCCGCCGTGGAAATTCTGCGTCAGCAGGCTCTGGGGGGCGATATTGTAAACATCGCCAGCAAAAACGGACTGGTGGCTGGTCCTAACAACGTAGCCTACGGCACGGCCAAAGCGGCACAGCTGCACATGTCGCGCTTGCTGGCCGCTGAGCTTGGCCCGGACAAAATCCGGGTGAACACTGTAAACCCCGACGCGGTGCTGCGGGGCTCTAAAATCTGGGAAGGCGCTTGGGCACAAGGGCGCGCTAAAGCCTATGGCATTTCGGTGGAAGAACTGCCCCAGCATTACGCCAAGCGCACCTTGCTAGGTGAGGAGTTGCTGGCTGAGGACATTGCCAAAGCGGTTCGTGTATTTGTGGATGGCTCGCTGAGTAAATCTACGGGTAACGTGCTCAATGTAGACGGCGGTGTAGCTATGGCCTTCGTGCGCTAAGCGCTTGAATTACTTGCTTAAAACTAGAACGGGTCGGCTTTACAGCCGACCCGTTTTGCTTGTGCCTTCCGGGGTTGCTTCAACCAATAACGAACGTCGGCAACGTTCCCGGCAACGATGGCATAATGAAATTGGCCTTATTGCTTCCAACTGTACTTTAAAGTGCTTAATTTATGCTCTAACAAGTAAAATCAGCTCAGCTTAAACAAGCTGAAGGTTTAGGAGAAATTCGCTTCTCTTCTTCTTGTGTTCTTAGCTTTAGTTTCTCCCACCTAACTACTCGCTATGGCCGTCCTACTTCCGCCCAACCAGTGTATGTATAAGTTGCAGTTTAAGCCCTTTGATAAAACTCCGAAGTACAAACAGATTGTGCAGTCGGTTATTACCGATATCGAGCGAGGCACGTTGAAAAAAGGCGACCAGCTGCCCTCCATTAGTGAGCTCAGCGCCGAATACTACCTAGCCCGCGACACCGTCGAGAAAGCATATCGAGAGCTGCGGGAAAGGGGTTTTTGCACTTCCGTGCAGGGCAAAGGCTACTACGTGCAAGCCACCGACGCCACCAAAATCAAGATTCTGCTGGTCTTCAATAAGCTCAGCTCCTACAAGAAAATTATCTACTACGCTTTCCTGCAAGCCCTCGGCGACCGAGCCACCGTCGACCTGCAAATTCACCACTACAGCGCCCACCTTTTTCAGGAAATTATTGAGAAGAATCTGGGCAAGTACAACTACTATGTGGTGATGCCGCACTTTGCCCTGGATCTGGATAAAGCCGACTACAAAAGCGTCCTTAACTCCATTCCCGCAAACGAATTAGTTCTACTAGATAAAGACCTGCCTGACCTCAAGCGCGATGTACTAACCGTCTATCAGGACTTCGACAAGGACATTTTTACGGCCCTGGAAGGCGTGCAGGATTTGCTGGAAAAATACGAGCGCATGGTGCTCGTGCTGCCCAGCGTCGGCAACAACTACCCGGTCGAAATTGCCTGGGGCTTTCGCACTTTTTGTATCAACTACAACAAGGGTTTTGCGGTCAAGGAAAATGCCATCAACGAAGTGCTGGAGGCCGGCACCGCTTACGTAGTAGTCGAAACCACTGACCTAGCAGAATTGATGAAAAAGGTGCGTCAAACGCCTTACTTATTGGGCCGTGAAATCGGGATTTTATCCTTCAATGCCAGTACTCTAAAAGAGCTGCTTGGCATCACTGTTATTACCACCGATTTTGAGGCGATGGGCCGTACCGCAGCGGAGCTTTTACTGGAAAAACAGCGAGTGAAAGTGAAGAACCCGTTTTATACCATTCGGCGCGGTTCGTTGTAAAGGTTTAAAACGTTGCGTCTCTACAACGTTTAAGAATTATAAAACAAGAGCAATTAATAAGCGAGGAGATGCGGCATACTGCGTCTCCTCGCCTTTTTTCACCTACCTGCTTCGATACCGACAGAAGGTCGATTTAATCTGCTAAAAAAGCCCCCCACACAGGAGAGTTCAGAAGAGTTTGGGCGCGGGTTGGTGCTAGGTTGCTTATGCTAATGAAGCTGTGTTTACCGTCTGCGTGGCCAACCTACTAAAGTGAAGCTGCTGGGCTCAATTTTCCACCCCTGACCCCTACCCGACTATGCTCTCTGACCAACAAATTCAGGACCTCAACCAACCGCTCCTCGACGAGCACCAGCTTAGGTTTACTTACCTAACCGATCTGCTAGTTCGCCGCAACCTGGATGCCTCAGGTGTTATCCAGCAACTGGTTGATTTTCAGGTAGCCATTCCGAGCTGGGCGCTGGGTACGGGCGGCACGCGCTTTGGCCGCTACCCAGCGGGGGGCGAGCCGCGCAGTCTGGAAGAAAAGATTGGCGACGTAAGCTTGCTCAACCGCCTCAATCGCTCTTCTAACTCTATTTCCCTGCATATTCCCTGGGATATTCCGCAGGATGTGCCCGCGCTTCAGCAGCAGCTCCGCGCCGAGGGCCTGACCATCGATTCGATGAACTCGAATACGTTTCAGGACCAGAAAGACCAGCCGTCTTCCTACAAGTTTGGCTCGCTTAGCCACACCGAAAAAGCGGTGCGTCAGCAGGCCATTCAGCACAACATTGAGTGCGTAGAATATGGCAAACAGTTGGGGGCCAAAATTCACACGGTATGGCTCGCCGATGGCTCTAATTTTCCCGGTCAGCAACACTTGCGCCGCGCCTACCAGCGCACGGCCGAATCCTTAGCCAGCATCTACGAGGCCATGCCGTCGGATATGACGATGCTGATTGAGTACAAGCCCTACGAGCCGCACTTCTATTCTATGGTTATCCCAGACTGGGGCACGTCGTACTCGCTGTGTCAGTATCTGGGCGAAAACGCGCAGGTGCTGGTTGATTTAGGTCACCATTTGCCCAACACTAACATCGAGCAAATCGTGGGTCGCTTGCTGCATTTCGCGCGGCTGGGGGGCTTTCATTTCAACGGGTCCATGTACGGCGACGACGACCTGACTACGGGTAGCATCAAACCCTATCAGCTCTTCCTGATATTCAATGAATTGGTCGATGGTGCCCAGGATACGGCCGTTACTAACGCCACCGTGGCCTACATGATTGACGCCAGCCACAACACCAAGGACCCGCTGGAAGACTTACTGCAATCAGTAGAAAGCATACTTGGCGCCTACACCAAAGCCCTGCTCGTAGACCGCACCGCTTTGCAGGAGGCCCAGGAAAACAACGACGTAGTGCGAGCTGAGGAAATCTTGCGCGACGCCTTTCTTACCGATGTGCGGCCTTTGGTAGCCGAAGCGTACCGGCAGGCCGGCGGCGCCCTCAACCCCGTGGCCGCATACCGCGCCGGCAACATTCGGGAGCAGCTCATTCAGCAACGCGGCAAACTCAGTCTTTCCACCGGTTTATGAAAAAGACCATCTACGCCGTGTTCGATGTTGGCAAGACCAACAAGAAAGTGTTGCTCTTCGACGAGGATCGGCAGATCATTGACGAACACCAGCAAGTGTGTCTGGAAACCGTGGATGAGGAAGGCTTTCCCTGCGAAACGCTCACCCGCCTCTCGCAGTGGGTGCAGGACCGCTGGCACGCTTTGCGCCACAATCCGCACTACAACCTGAAGGGCGTGAACTTCACTTCCTACGGGGCCAGCTTTGTGCATTTGGGAGCCAATGGGCAGCCCGTGCTGCCGCTCTACAACTACCTCAAATCCATGCCGCCGGAAGTGACCAAGCAGTTCTACGCGGAACTGGAGGAGGACCCAGTCGAATTTGCCACCACGACTTGCTCACCGCAGATGGGCATGCTCAATTCGGGCCTGCAACTGTACTGGCTGAAGCGCTCTAAGCCCGAGCAGTACGCCCGTATTCGCACATCTTTGCATCTGCCACAGTATTTGTCGTACCTAATTACAGGTGAGGCATTTAGCGACTATACTTCCGTAGGTTGTCACACGGCCCTTTGGGATTTTAAGCGCAAACAATACCACGCCTGGGTGTACCGCGAAGGCATCGACGACAAATTAGCCCCCCTGACCAAAGACTCCATTGCCTCTGTGGTCGATGGCATTCTGGTAGGCGTTGGGCTGCACGATAGTTCGGCGGCATTGCTGCCGTATATGCAGCAAGGTGAGCAGCCGTTTCTGTTGATTTCGACTGGCACCTGGGCCGTGACGCTGAGCCCCTTCAACCGGGAGCCGCTCACGCCCGAGCTACTGCGTCGCGACTGTCTGAGCTTCCTTTCGCCCAAGGGCGACATGACCAAAGCCTCGCGCGTGTTCTTCGGCCGCGAGCACGACTTCCAGGTGCAGCGCATTGCTCACCACTTCCACGTCAAGCCCGATTTCTACCACTCCCTGATGGTGGCCCGCCCCTACGATGCTGCTTCCCAGGATTTTCAGCCCTGGTGCATGAAAGGCACTGGTCCCTTCCCCGAGCGGCCGGCCAAAGAGTGGGACCTATCTGGTTTCAGCACCGCCGCCGACGCTTACCACCACCTCATGCACGGCCTGATGGACATCCTCACCGAGTCCATCAACCTAATCCGCCGCGATGAAAAGCTGATCTATGTAGACGGCGGCTTCGCCCGCAATCCGCTCTTCATGCAAATCCTCAGCTGGAACTTCCCCGACGCCCGCATCCGCACCCTGGAAGTCCCCCAAGCCACCGCCCTCGGTGCCTTGATTCATCTGGAGCAAGGCGAAGCTTGGAAGAAGACACAGTTGTTATTCTCTTGAATGTCAGAATTTAGAAGCTAGAACGACCAACTCCCCTCCTCAGATGAGGAGGGGACGTCGCGCCAACGGCGCGGCTGGGGTGGTTGAGGGCGTTGTTTAGTTGTTTGGGAGAACGTCATGCAGAGCAGAGTGAAGCATCTCGCGTGTTTGTTGAGATTACTAACCTTTCGTCAGCACGCGAGATGCTTCACTCTGCTCTGCATGACGTTCTCCCAAACAACTAAACAACGCCCTCAACCACCCCATCTTTGGCTGCGCCAAAGCATCCCCTCCTCATTTGAGCAAGGGAGTTGGTCGTTTTGACCTACTCTAGCCATCGCTTTACTCGCTTCATGAAAGTCGCTTTATTCATTCCTTGCTACGTTGACCAGTTTTACCCACAGGTAGGTATTGCCACCTATCAATTGCTGGAAAAGCTGGGTATACAAGCCGATTTTCCACAAAAGCAAACCTGTTGCGGCCAGCCTATGGCTAATAGCGGCTGCGAGCAGGACGCCATCCCCGTGTATCATCACTTCGTCGAAACCTTTCAGGGCTACGACTACGTGGTGGCGCCGGCGGGTAGCTGCGTGTATCACGTGCGCAAGCATTTCAACATCATCGAGCAAACGCCGGCCGTGCAGCACGTGCGCGAGACTACTTACGACTTGATTGATTTTATCACATCTATTCTGGGCGTGACGGAGATTCCGGGCGTATTTCCGCATAAAGTGGGTTTGCACTTGAGCTGCCACGGGCAGCGCGGTTTACACCAGGCCAACGAGTCGGAGATGACGCCAGTGCGAGACGGTCATTTGCGGCGCTTGCTGACGTCACTAGAGGGTATTGAGCTGACGGAATTGAACCGCAACGATGAGTGCTGTGGGTTTGGCGGCACATTTTGCGTGTCGGAGGCGGCTATTTCGGCGCGCATGGGCCAGGATAGAGTGCAGGACCACCTGCGCAACGGTACGCGGGTGCTGACGGGCGGCGATATGTCGTGCCTGATGCATCTGGAGGGCATTGTGCGCCGCCAGAAGCTACCCATGCGGGTACTGCACGCCGCCGAAATCTTGAACGGAACCCTACTATGAGTCACCCCAAACGAGCTGAAGTTTTCACCCGCGACGCGGAGCGCACCACCTGGCACGACGAAACCCTCTGGTTTGTGCGCCAAAAGCGTGATAAAGCCGTGTACGCGGTGCCCGAGTTTCAGGAGCTGCGGGAGCTGGCTTCCCAAATTAAAACGCACACGCTAAGCCATTTGGCTGATTATCTGGAGCAGTTCGAAGCCCAGGCCAAGGCCAACGGCGTGCACGTGCACTGGGCAGCCAATGCTGAAGAGCACAACGCCATTGTGCTGGATATTATCAAGCAGCGAAACGCCACCAGCATCGTCAAGAGCAAGTCCATGCTGACGGAGGAGTGCCACCTAAACCCGTACCTGCTGCGCCACGGGGTAGAAATAGTGGATACAGACTTGGGGGAGCGTATTGTGCAGCTGCGGCAGGAGTCGCCGAGCCACCTGGTGCTGCCGGCTATTCATTTGAAAAAGGAAGACGTAGGGGCCACCTTTTTCAAGCACCTAGGTACGGCGGAAGGTGAAGTCGATCCACAGGTGCTAACCGAAGCGGCCCGCCAGCATTTGCGGGCTCGGTTTCTAGCAGCGGAAGTGGCTATTTCGGGCGTCAACTTCGCTATTGCCGAAACGGGCAGCGTCGTAGTGTGTACCAATGAAGGCAACGCTGACCTGGCCGTAAATCTGGCGCGGGTGCATATTGCCAGCATGGGCATCGAGAAGCTCATTCCGCGCCTCTCCGACCTGAGCGTGTTCACGCGCCTGCTGGCTCGCAGCGCCACAGGTCAGCCCGCTACTACCTACACGTCGCACTTCAGCCGGCCCGCCGCGGGCAAAGAGCTACACGTGATTTTGGTAGATAATGGCCGCACCCAGCAACTCGGCCGCCCCGATTTTCGGGCGTCGCTCAAGTGCATTCGGTGCGGAGCCTGTATGAATACTTGCCCCGTGTACCGGCGCAGCGGCGGCCACAGCTACGACTTCACAGTACCAGGCCCAATCGGCGCTATCCTGTCGCCCAACATCGACATGCGTCAGCACGCATCACTGCCGTTTGCCTCTACTCTCTGTGGCTCCTGCACCGACGTGTGCCCGGTTAAGATTGACATTCATACCCAGCTCTATAAGTGGCGCCAGGTGATTGCGGCGGCCAATGAAATTCCGGCCAGCAAGAAGTGGAGCATGCGCCTACTCAGTCGGGTGCTGGCTAGGCCGAGTATGTATGAGCTGGGGGGCAAATTTGCCCGCACGGGCCTGCGCTTCGTACCCCACGCCCTCACCCACGCGCCCGGCTACAACCCCTGGGCTATTGCCCGCGAGTTGCCGGCTCCACCGCCCCAAAGCTTCCGCGAATGGTTCAAGCAAACCCAACCCAAACCATGACGGTTTCTGCCCGCGAGCAAATTCTAGCGGCTACCCGCGCCAATCACTTTGAAGCCAATCCATTGCCTACGGTGCCCCAGTTTGCGGGCGACAATTCTGTGGAGCGCTTCACGGAAGTTCTGCAAGGCATTGGGGGGCAAATTGTGCGGGTGCCGGCCGGGCAGCCGCTGGCAGAGGTAGTGCAGCAGCTTTTTCCCACCGCCGGCCCGATAGCTTCATCCCTCCTACCCGCCTCCATCAGCATTGACGAGCAAACTCCTACCGCCGTACTTGACACAGTGGATGTGGCCGTGCTGGGGGGCGTTTTTGGCGTGGCGGAAAATGCATGTGTTTGGGTACCGGAGGCGAATATGCTGCACCGGGCATTGCCCTTAATTACGCAGCATTTGGTACTGGTACTCTCCGAGCAGAATATCGTGGCTACCATGCACCAGGCCTACGCGCTGATACCCGACGTAGGTGGCTACGGCATGTTCATCGCGGGCCCATCCAAAACGGCTGATATCGAGCAGTCATTGGTTATTGGGGCACATGGGGCGCGTAGCCTCATGGTGCTGCTTACAGTGTAATAACCAGGTAATAACCAGTTGCAGTAAACAAGAAAGAGCCCGAACGACTAGTATGTCGTTCGGGCTCTTTTTGTGGGGGCTTTTTCTAAAACTTCATGCTTGTGCTATTCATCACGGCTACGGGCTCCTGATCTTGGGCCGTAATGTTCATGCCTTGTACGCTCCAGTCTTTGGCGTAGCTGATGCTGCCGGCGGTTTGGGCGGTCATGGTAATGTTGCTCATGGTCATGTTTTCCAGCAATGAATTCGCCTGACCTTCGGCCGACACGGCCTTTTTAGCGTTGGTCGCGCGAACATTGCTGATGTGGACATTGCGGAATTGTGGGATGCCTTTTTCGGCGGGCTCCACTTTGGTCAGCATGGCTTTCCAATGAGCCGGAAGGGTCGCTTGCGTGTAGCCTTCGGGCAGCGTAGAGTAGCTGTAAGTTGGATTCCAGTTCATGGTCATCTCAATAGCCGTACCTACGCCGTCCATCTCGATGTTATCAACCCGAATATCCTCTACCGTGCCGCCCCGCGTAAGCGCCGATTTGATACGAATACCGACTTTAGTGCCTTTCGCCTTCAGGTTGCGGGCAATGACGTGGCGAATGCCCCCCGAGGTTTCGCTACCGCAGGTGAAAAGCCCCCCACCAGCCCCGGCTACGCAGTTCTGAATTAGTACATACTCCGTGGGCTTGTTCACCCGCAAACCGTCGGCGTCGCGGCCGGATTTGAGGCAAAAGTTGTCGTCGTTGCAGTCGATGTCGCAATTCTGCACGAGTATGTAGCTACTGGAGTCGATGTCGATGCCGTCGGTGCTGGGGCCGTGGCCGCCTAGGTTATTGCGAATGATGAGGCCGTCGGCGGTTACGTTTTTGGAGTACAGCACGTGCACCGTCCAGAAGCCGGCGCGCTGCAGGGTAATGTCCTTGATGGTTACATTCGAGGAATTCGACACAAGTAAAGTGCGCGGGCGCTTGGCATCGTAGTCCACAATCCAGCGCAGGCCTTTGGCATCGTAGTCCTTGCGCATGGCCCAGTACATGTCCCAGAAGGGCTTGCCCTGCCCGTCCACGGTGCCTTGGCCGGTGATGGCCACGTTGTCCTGATCCAGCACATTGATGAGAGCTGCGGGCCACACCATTTCGATGCCGGCAATGCGGCTGGGCATCTCGGGGTAATCCTTAATGTCCTGGCTGCCAAGCAATGTTACGCCTTTATCGAGTTGGAGCGTGACGCCTTTCTTCAAAAAAATAGAGCCCGTCAGATATTGACCGGGCTCAAACTTGACAACGCCGCCTTTCATGGCTGCCGCGTCAATGGCTTTTTGAATTGCTTTGGTGTTGAGCGTTTTGCCATCCCCCACTGCCCCATACTTGGCCGCCGCGAATGTCGTTTTGGCCGTTGGCTGGGTTTTGGCACCTACCTCTTTTACCCAAGCCGGATCATTGACCGTAGGGGCGGCGAAGGAACTCAACCAAGTTAGAAATGGAAAGAGAAACGAGAGCAGCGCCATAAGAGCTATGAAATAGCAGCGGAATTGCTTGCGCTACGTGCAGAAGCCATGACGTGGCACGTGACCAGATTAGAGAAAGTTACGATCCCACCCATCCTTTCTCTATTCTCCTTGGTCACGCGCCAGTCAGGTTTACTCTCCTTTACATCAAAGTTGCGTTTTTCAAAACGCAGAACCCTCCCGTACCCACCTGTTTAAAAGCAATTACAGCGGAATAAAATGCCGTGCTGGGGGGCAAATACTGCCCTCAAGTATTAGTAACCGGGGTTCTGCTCCGCCTGACGCTCTTCCTGGCTCAGGGCTTGACCACCGCGGAAGATACGCTCCAGGTGCTCGCGCGGAATGGGGCGGAGCTTATGGTAAGGTTGAATTTCGGCGCGCGTATCGGGGTTGAAAGTTTGAGCGCGCTCTAGCAAGGTTTCGGTGCGGGCCAGGTCTTCCCAGCGGTGCAGCTCACCGGCTAGCTCACGAGTTCTTTCATTTAGAATGAAGGCTATGAAGCGGGCTTGCTGCGTGGTGGCCGATGGCGGATACAACTCAGCAGGGTCGTTGGTGGTAAACTTGGCCATTGTCACCTGCAAGGCGGCGGCCGTGCTGGCCACGTCGCCGCGGGTGCCGCCTTCTACCAAAGAGAAAGCTGTGGGCTTGGCCTCGCCAGCCTTGTAGGCGGCCCGGTTGCGCAGAATGTTGATGTAGCTAAGAGCTTTGGCATAATCACCTTTGCGGCCGTAGGCTTCAGCGGCAATCAGGTAGGTTTCGGCAAAGCGGGCCAGGATACCATCGCGCGTGCCAGCTTCCTCGTTCACGCCCGAACCGGCACGGAAGGGGTCGATGTACTTTAGCAGCTGCGGGTACTTGTTGCGCACGCCCACAGGCCCCGTAGGGTCGAAGGCAGAACCCAACGAACCATTAGCATTGCGGAAGTAGCGCGCGAACGTGGCGTAGCGGGTGCGGGCAATCTGGGCGGCGGTAAGCGTAGTTTGGGGAGTATTTACCCTGATAAAAATGGCCGTATCACCGAGAGCAAATTTAGGCTGACCTACCTGAGCTGGCGTGGGCGCATTAGCGGCCGTCCAGCGCGGAATGGTAGCCGCGTTGTTAGCCAGCCACACCGTTTTGAAACTCTTATAGAATCTCGAGTCGTTGCGCCGGTCGTAGATGTCCATGGTGTAGTTGGTGGGCATCAGGCGGCGGAAAGGCCGGTCGTTGAGCAGGTCGCGGGCCATGCCGGGCTGGTCTTCGTAGAACATGGTAAAGTACGAGTGCACGCGGTTGCCGAAACGGCCGGCCAGGGTAATTACGTTGTTGAACTGAGTTGAGAAAATGATTTCCCGGCTGGTTTGCGCCGCCCGGTTGTTGGCGTAGCTGGAAATATCCCAGAGGCGCGCAAAGTCATTTTCCAGCACGTAGCGGCCCGAGGTAATTACCTGGTCGGCGTAGTAGGCGGCGCTGTCGATATCGGTCGGCTTCTGGCCACGTACATCGGTGATGGCGCTGCCACGAGTGAGGTATACCTTAGCCAGAAAGTGCTGGGCCGCGCCCTTGGTAGCCCGGCCAAACTCCGTTGTGGTGGGCGACAGGTTTTCATCGGCGAAGCGCAAATCCTTGATAATCTGTTGATAGATTTGCGGCACAGGCGTGCGCTCGTACTCCAGCTTCACACTCTCAGTGGGTTCCAGCGTTAAGGGAATAGCCCCGTACTGCTGCACCAACTGAAAGTAGTAGTAAGCCCGCAGGAAGCGCAACTCGCCCAGGCGCTGGGCTTTTTGCGCGGGTGTAGATAGCGTAGTGGTGCCCACGAAATTCGGAATGCGGCTGATTCCGATGTTGCAGCGGTTGATGCCGTCGTAGTCGGCGGTCCACACATCGTGCACAAAACTCTCGATGCCGTTGCCGGTGTTGAGGCGGTTGCGCTCGTAGGTATTCCAGTAGATGTAGTTTACCTGGTCGGCGTGCGTAAACTCATCGGTGCCGAAGTTGAACATGGCGTAGCTATGCTCGTTGGCGTACTTAAAGCGGGTTTGCTCGTAGGCCGCTTTTACAAGGTCTTCTAGCCCTTTTTCCGTGCTGTAATAATCGTTGGTAAGGGTAGAGACGAGTTCTTCCTGCAGATAATCCTTGCAGCCCGTATTAGTCAGGCCGAAGGCAGTGAGCAGGGCAATGGATAAGAGTCGATATGAGCGTTTCATGAGACTAGTCTAGACTTGGGGAATTTGTCGACGGATCAGAAGCCAATGCGGAGGCCCACCACCAAGCTCTTGGTGCTCAGGTTGCGCGCCTGGGCTAGTTCGCCGGAGGTAGTACCGATGTCGGTTGCTTCAGGGTCCAGGCCTTTAAACTTGGTGATCAGGAAAGGATTGACCGCATTCACGTACACACTCAGGTTGCTGCTGTAAAACTTAGAAGCCAGTTCCTTCGGGATGGTGTAGGTAAGCGAGATGCTGCGCACTTTGGCGAAGCTGCCATCGCGGTACAGCAACGAGGAGCCAAACGTGGCGTTATCCTCGCGGCTGTTGGGGCGGGGAGCCTCATTGCTGGGGTTAGCGGGCGTCCAGTAGTTGACATCCTGGCTCGGAAAACGCCCCCCAAGACCAGGGCGGTAGCCGGTGGCCACCATCTGCCCAATGCGAGCAAACACCAGGAAGCTCAAATCAAAGCCGGCGTAGGAGAAGCTGTTGCTGATGCTGCCGCTCCACTTGGGGCGGTTTGAACCCAGCACAATCTGGTCCTGAGTATTAATCAAGCCGTCGTCGTTGATGTCGACCACCTTCACGGTGCCCGGCGTAGCGCGGTAACGGGCCAGACCTTCAGTATCATCGGTTTGCCAGATGCCAGCGTACTTGTAGTCATAGTACACGCCCAGGGGTTCGCCGATAAACCAGCGGTTGCCGATATCATCCTGCTTGCCCGACGAAAGCTCCACGAACTCCTCTTTGTTCTTGGTGAAGATGAAGTCGGAGCCCCAACGGAACTTGTTGGTTTCTACGTTCACCGTCGACACGGTGGCTTCTACGCCGCTGTTGCGGGTGGCCCCAATGTTTTGCAGCACGTTATTAAAGCCCGAAACCGTTGGTAGGGCACGGGGCAGCAGCAGGCCCGTGGTATTGGCTCGGTACACTTCCACCGAGCCATTGATACGATTGCGGAAGAAGCCAAAGTCCAGGCCCACGTTCACAGTGTTGGTCCGCTCCCACTCCAGTTCACGGTTGGGTAAGCCCCCCAGGGTATTCGGCAGGGTGCCGGGCGTAGGCGTATAGCCGTAGGCTGGTGTCTCATCCCACACGTAGGGAGTTTGCTGCAAGGTGCCGCCCGTGGTGTAGGGGTCTACGGAGGCCTGACCTACTGAGCCGTAGCCGCCGCGCAGCTTCAACTCGCTCAGGAAGGCTGCGTTTTTAAAGAAAGTTTCCTCTTGCAGCTTCCAAGCCAAAGCTAGGGAAGGAAAGAAAGCCCATTTGCGACCTTCCGCCAGCACGGAGGCACCATCGGCGCGGCCCGTAGCGGTCAGTACGTACCGGTCGCGGAAGCTGTAGTTCACCCGTCCCATCCACGACATTAGCTGCCGCTGAATGAAGGGTCCGGAGCCGAAGCTTTGGGCGGCCGCGTTGTTGGTCGAGCCCAGGTTATACCACTTCTGGGTATCGTAGGGCAGATTAGTAGCACTAATGGAAGAGCCTTCGCTGCGGTCCTGCTGAATACTTTGCAGCAGTGTCACGCCCAAGCTGTGGTCGGAGGTAAGCTGCTTATCATAGAACAGCAGGTTTTCCACTACATAAGTGAAGTTCTGGTTTTGGTCGTACTGCGCAAACGATACGGCATTGGGGCCACCGCCCTGCCCCGTAGAGCGGGCCGAGCGAAACTGCCCGTTGCGAGCGTTGCGGAAGTCGGGGCCCACGTTCAGGCGGTAGCGCAGGCCTTCGAGCAGGCGTGCTTCGGCGTAGAGGCTGGTAAAGAAACGCGCCACACGCCGCTCATTGAACGTATTTTCCGGATCGAGCAGCGGATTCAGGATGTTGGCGTCGGCGCCGGGGTTGGTTTGAAATACGCCGTCCGCATCGTAGGGCCTGGCATAGGGCAGCTGGCCCACGGATTTACCATAGATGTCGGGGCCAACGTTCTGAATGGCCAAGCTGGCGTTGGTGGAGCCACCCACCGAGATAATCTTGTTGATGCGGAAGTCGAAGGTGGCGCGGGCGTTGTAGCGGGTAAAGTCCTGGCCGGGCTGAATACCCTCCTGGTTCAGGTAGCCCACCGACAGGGATGTACGCAGGTTCTCGGAGCCTCCGCTGGCGCTGATCTGGTGATTCTGGGTGAAGGCGTTGCGCAGCGCTGCCTTCTGCCAATCGAAGCTTTCGATCTTGCTGGGGTCGTAAATCGGAATCTGAGTTACGTTGGGAAAACCGTAGAGGGCAAAGCGGGCTTTCTCCTCGTCGGTCGCCTCCCGGGTTTCGGGAATGCGGGCATCAAAGTCGCGCCAGGTGTAAGCCCCGGCAATATTGGCCCACACGTTCGGGTCGGTGCCGAAGAGTGTGAAATCGTTTGCGGGATTGGGGTAAGGAGTAGTGTAGGAGCCTGAAGTGCGATAGGCTTCGCGGCGTACATCAGCAAACTCGGCGGCATTAAACAGGTCGAGCGTGCGCAAAGCCCGGTCGAAGCTGCCGTAGGTGTTATAGCTGATGTTGAACTTGCCTTCCTTGCCACGTTTAGTAGTCACGATGACCACACCATTTGCCCCCCGCGAACCATAAATAGCGGTAGCCGATGCGTCTTTCAGCACTTCCACCGACTCGATATCGTCGGGGTTGAAGTCGTTCAGGCCCGTGCCCTGGGCCAGCGGGATGCCATCTACTACGTACAGTGGCTCGTTAGAAGCCCGCACCGAGCGGTTACCCCGGATACGGATGGCAGGTGTTTCGCCGGGCCGAAAATTGCCCCCCGCCACGTCTACGCCGGCCGCACGCCCTTGCAGGGCCTGCGTCAGGTTTTGCACCGGCACCTGCTTGATCTTCTCCTCCGACACCGACGATAGGGCGCCGGTTACATCACTCTTTTTCTGGGTACCGTAGCCTACCACCACCACGTCCGCCAGCTGCGTTACATCTTCCGCCAGGGTCACGTTTATCGGTGATGCACTTGCAGGCACTTCCTTGGTCACGTAGCCAATAGAGGAGATAGTAAGCGTAGCGCCGGCCGGGGCCTGCAAGGTGAAGCTGCCATCCGGGTTGGTACTGGTACCGGTAGTGGTCCCTTTCACCACCACACTGGCCCCTGGCAAACCGCTTTTATCGGTTGCCGTTGTCACCCGTCCCGTCACGGTTTGATCGGTCTGGGCAAAGACACTGACAGGAGCCAAGCCAACCAATACGGTCAGTGGCAGCCAGCGAGCGGAATTGTAAAGCTGTAACATAGGGAATGGATTGTGGGGGAAGGCAAATAAGGATTTTCAATGTCCCTAAGTAATTGCCTTATCAGCCCCAATCCCTCCCGCACTCTCCTGCTACATTGATACTTATTCTTTGACCCGCGCAAAAATTTAAAAAGTGCCTTCTACTCCCTGCGTAAAGCACTGCAAATGGATAGGAGGAAGCAGCTTATTTCGCTGAGCAGTGCCCAGTACCTCGCGTGCCGATTTAGGCCTGATAGAACACCTTTTCCAGAGGCGTCACCACTGGCGAGTTATCCGGATTGGTCAGCATCAAATCGGCCATATAGGCCCACCAACGCTGCATAATGGGCAGCGTGGGAAGTTGGTCAGCGGTATGCTCGGGCAAGCGGCGTTGCACCGCGAATAGCGTATCGGTGGCGGGGTTTAGGTAGATGGAATACTCGCGAATGCCGGCCTCGTGTAGAGCTTCGGTCAGTTCGGGCCAGATTTCGTCGTGGCGACGCTGGTATTCGGCTTGCACGCCGGGGCGCAGCTGCATAATGAAGGCTATTTCTTCCATAAACGCGTTATAGTTTTCCTTGGGTGCTTACCCGCCACTGGTCGGTGCGGAAGGGCGAGGCAGGCAAGCCGGCTCCGTTGTAAAAGTTAGGCATAGGCGACCTGCTCCAACCAAAGCGCACAGCTACCGGCTGCTTTACCTGCTCACTCCACACCACCACCGTGTTGCCCTCAATGCGGGCCTGGGCGGGCCGAAACACGCTGTCGGGCCCGGCAATGGTAAACTCGCGCAAGTCACCATTTTGGGTAACTAAGCCGCCCGATGTATAGTCGAATTGCAGGCTGGCTTTACCATCCTTCACCTCCATTTTTTTGTAAATAGGCCCGGAATATGGCAGATTTTTCTGGCCGTATTCTTTGGCTAAAGCCCACAATGCCAACCGGTGCCCCACCACCTGCTTGTTGCGCGGATGAATATCTAGCGAGTCACCCACATCAGTAGTCACCACCATGCCCGTGTTGGGCACGGTTTGCATGCTCAGCAGCTGGGCTTCCCGGATCTCGGGATTTTGGCCCTTGTGGGGGGTAATTTGGACGAAGTAGAACGGCAGATTCGGCTGCTGCCAGTCTTGGCGCCAGTTGGCAATCATGGCCGGAAACAGCTTTCGGTACTGATACGCACGCTCGGCGTTGCTTTCGCCCTGATACCAGATAACACCCTTGAGCGTATAAGGAATCAGGGGCTTAATCATGCCATTGTAGAGCTTGTAGGGCGACTTATTGCTGGTCGCGCTGAGCGGCTCGGCGGGCTTGGGCGTGGTGTTTTGGGGCGTGGCGGCTTTTTCCTGCTGCCAGGCGGTGAAGGCCGCTTCGTAGGCTGGCCGCTGGGTTAGGCCTTGGTCGTAGCGCGTGAGAATAGGGCGCAAATCAGGGTTGTTTTCCAGTACATCTTTCCGCGTCCACGATTCGGCCGGCGTGCCACCCCAGGAGGAGTGAATCAGGCCCACCGGCACCTTGGTTTTCTCATGAATTTCCTGGCCGAAAAAGTAAGCCACGGCCGAAAAGCTGCCCACCGTTTCGGGGCTGCACACCACCCAACTTCCCTCTGTATCCAGCTGGGGCGTGTCGGCTACTTTCTGCGGCACCGTAAACATGCGAATAGCCGGGTACTTGGCCTTGGGTACTACTTCCGCCTCGTTCACAACGCCCGTCATCCAGTTGGATGGGCCTTTCGCTATGGGAAAGTTCATGTTCGACTGGCCCGAACAGAGCCACACCTCGCCTAGCAGTACATTACTGACTACCAGCCTATTCTTGCCCTGAAAGGTGATGATGTGGGGCCCGCCGGCCTTGTCGGTTGGTATGCGCACCTGCCAGTTGCCCTGGGCATCGGCTGTAGCTTTCTGGGGGGCTTTTTGCCAGCTTGCAGTTACCGTTACAGCTTCGCCAGGGTCGGCCCACCCCCAGAGGGCCACGGTTGTTTTTTGCTGTAACACCATGTTGTCCGTCATTAGAGCGGGCAGCTTGATATTGGCCCAAGCGGGGCTGGCCAGCGCGAACAGTAATAGCAGCAACAGGTGGCGCAAATGAAGCCGATGAGTCATGCGGGGGGCTTTTTACGAATTGATTTTAAAAACAAAGGCCGACGCCGTCATAGATTTCCCACCCTGTGAGGCGCCAAACAAATAGGCAGGCTTGCCATCGCGCAACAATAATTGGGGACGTTCCAAGCGGCCGTAGCGCTTCAGATTTGGGGGCGCAGGCGGCTCCACTACGCCGTAATCGCGCAACGGTAAATAGGCGATTTTAGGGAAGTCCCAGCGCTTGCCATCCTCCGACTCCAGATACAGTCCCACCTCGTGATTATACACGCCCATGTCGCGGGCTAGGAGCCGGAATTTGCCCCCCTGCCGCCACACAAAAGCGTCCTCAAACTGCTTGTTCTGGCCTTGGTTGGAGAAGTCAATTACGGGGTTGCTAGTGTACTTCATGTAGGGACCTTCCAGCTTATCGGCCACGGCCAGACCGTACTTGCGGTTGCCGCGAATGGTGGGGTCTTTGGCCGTAATGTAGTCCTGGGTATTCCATGATTTGTAGTACAGCCAATACTGCCCGTTCGGGTGCTTGATAAAGGCCGGATTAGTAGTGCAATGGTCGTCCCAGGCGCCTTCTGCGCCGGGCTCCAGCAAGGGCGCATCGGGGCGCTGCCAGGGACCGTTGAGCGAATCGGCGGTGGCGAGGCCGATACGCTTGGTGTCGGTTTTGCCGTTGCTGTTGCCCATATAAAACAGGCAGTATTTACCGTCCACAAACTGGATACTGGGGTTGTGGCAGGTGGTAGCGTCCCAGAAGCCAGGTCCGCGCGGGGCCAGCACTACCTCCACAAAGGTGAATGGCCCTTCCGGTGAATCACCAACGGCGTGGGCAATTTCGGAGCTATTAATCCAGCCGCCCATGCCCTTTTTAGCCGGCCAGCGCGAGAAGAACACGTGCACTTTTCCGTTGGGCCCGTCGATGGGGCTAGTGCACCACACGTAATAATCAGGTAGCTCTAGGGCGCGGCCCACGGGCTTCAGGTGCTTGCTGAATTTGGAAAGGCTACCCCTGGGATAATCAATCAGCCGGCCCGCCGAAAAGCCCCCCAGCGCCCGCGCCACGGGCGCTAAGGTCAGAGTTGCAAGAAAGGCGCGACGAGTAAACATATTGGGAGGGAATTAGGCGCTGACTGGATGTAGAGATGCAATAGTTGGAGTCTCGTCGTTAGCTCCGCTGACCTTCAGTTGCTGATGTTGTTATGTCTGTCATCCTGAGGCACGAAGGGCCTTATCACAGGGGCACGAGTTGTTTATCGGAGAGAAGGCCCTTCGTGCCTCAGGATGACAGATGATTAAAAAGGCATTGTATCACCATAATTACAACCCTGGCGATGCTTTGCTTTGCTGCCCATTCGTAGTGGTAGGTGTCAAGGTCACGGGACCTAGTAAGCCGGATTCTTTTGGCGTCCATTTCTCGGCCGTGAACAAGCCATTTTCGCCGCGGTTTTCCTTAAGCTTGCTCGACATATTGATGTTGTACGCATTCTTGTACGACACCTTGTTGCGGTCCATGTGGATGATGCGATTCGCCATGCCATTGCTGACGGTAACTACTAGCTTATTTGTGGCCTGCATTTGCTCTTTGGGCACAAACACCTGATACGTCGGACCTACCAGCGTGCCTAGCTCCTTGCCGTTGAGTTGCACGCGGGCACTTTCCGCTACGCGGCCCAAGTCCAGCAGAAAGCCTTCACCTGTGCCCTGGGGTTTGGCAAAGGAAATAGCGTAAGTAGCAGTGCCAGAGAAGTTTTTCACTGCCTCACCGTTCCAGCTGGTCCACGAGCTTAAGTCTTTCACTTGCGCTTTAGAAGGCAGTTCCGGCCCACCCGATACAAAGCTCACATCCCAGGTTCCCTGCACTGGCTGCGAGGCACCGGTCGCTTTCATATAAGCGTAAGAAGGGCCAGTCAGAGCGGCATCGTTGGTTTCCAGAATGCACGACTCGCCAGGGGCCAATTGCACGTACACTTCCGTGCCGGTCGCTGATGTGCGGGAAGTAGCCACGCCTAGCTTTTCCGTCATCGGGTTGTACAGGGCCACCGATTTGCCCCCCACGCGCAGCGGCACCCACCCTTCTACTAGCTTTTCGCCCCAGTTAGCTACGAAGTAGTAGTATCCTTTATCATGACGACGACGCACGAACTCTAAGCCCTTATCAACCATTGTTTCGCGCTGCACGCCAGCGGCGGTCAGCGCCTGATCCACGTCTTTACCTACCAGCACCGAGCCTTTGCCCACGCTAGCTTTCTGCACACCGCCGCTGCTGGTAAACTTGAGGGTACCAACTAGCTTTTTGAAAGCGGCGCGGCGGCTATCCAGTTTGCCTAAGCCGGGTACGTCAGCCGGTAGTTGGTCCTGAAAAACGATGGTAGCGCCATTCTGAGCAAGTTTCATCAGCTGCTCCATCGTGGCGAGGGGCATCACTTGCGCGGCCGGCACCAGAATAGTTTGGTAAGCTGATCCCCCGCCGGTTTGCAGGGTTTTACCCGTGTTTTTTACCTGCTGAATTTGCAGATCAGAAATAAAATCGAAGCCGTAGCCTTTGGCTAGCAATGCCTCGCCGGTAGCGCCAACAGGCATGCCTTTGAAGCCGTGGTCGATGCCGTCGAAGTGCTGAAGCATGACCTTGCCGGGCTTGCCATAAGAGTCATAAATAGGTAGGTACACCAACACGTCGTTGCTGGGCTGCCCAGCCTGCAAAAAGGATTGCGCGTGCGCCACGTAGCGGTTTAGCTGGGCAAAATCCGTCCAGAACGTGTTATTGGGGTTGAAGTGCACGGCCGCATAAAACAGCCAACCGGGCCAAGACGCAGCCTGAGGCGAGTAGTTAGTGCCGTGGTAAAACGTGTGGTTAACGCCGCCGAGCAGCATGCGGTCCATAGCTTTTTTGATGTCGCTGAGCTTGGACAAAAAGTGGTCGTTTTCCCACGTAGCCGACTCCGACGACGTGAGCTTTTTGCCTGTCACGTGGGCGGCCGAAGAAGCAAATTTAATTCGTAGCAAATCCTCCCCTTCTATTTCGGGAATATCCGTGACGGCGTACAAATCGAGGATGTTAGCTGGCGAGCCGTGGGCCTGGTTGCGAATCAGGGCTTTGTGCGTTTTAGCCCAGTCGCTCCAGGTTTTGGTGTAATTCTCCAGCAGCAGTTCCGACAACGTTTCGCGGTAATCGGTGAGCACGCGCTGATTTTGATCTTCGCTGGCTTTGCCGAATAATGCGGGCAGGTGCTGACGTAAATCGTAGCCGCGGCGCTTCTGGAATTCGGCAAACATCTGGGGCGTCCAGTTACTCTCGCCCTGGGCGTCGTCTACCTCGTAGGAATCGTTGAAAAACGCCCGAATGCTTGATACATCTTTCCCTTTAAAAGCTTCATCAAAGCGCTGCAAATAGTGCTGGGTGGCGGTTTGGGAGAAGTGGTCAATCACGTCGCCTTCGCCACCGGGGCCGGCTCGCTCTACCTGCTTGCCGTGCCAGCCTTGAAATACGCCATACAAAGTCCAGTTGCCGGCGGGCGCAGTCCAGTTTAGCTTGCCGCTGGCGTTTACTTTACTGGTCAAATCCACCGTTTGACCCTTTTCCGAATAAGCCATGAGGGCCTGCAGTGGCAGCGGCTTTTCGAACCGCACCTGGTCGAAGGCGTGGAGCTGTAGATTCTTGTTTTTGGCTATCGGCTCCACCAATTGCTTGATGTCAATGGGCTGGCCCACCGTGCGCACCATGGGCTTCTGCATGTAGCTGACAGCCTCCTTCAGTTGCTCTCCACCCTTCACAGTATACGTCTGGTAGGCCACGTACTTGCAGGCATCCTCGGGCGTGACCCACGGACCGCCAAATGGCCACCCGGACGCCTGCGCCAAATCCACGCCCATCCCCAAGCGCTTCGACTCGGTGAGCGTGTGGGTGAGCATAGTCATCCACTTGGGGGAGAGGAAATCAATGAACTGGTTTTCTGCGCCCTTCACCCCATAGATCGGGGTGATTTCAGTGCCACCCAAGCCAGCTTGCTGATACTGCGTAAGCAAGCGCGTCAGATCCTGCTCATTCACAGCGCTACCCTGCCACCACCAGCGCGTCCAGGGCTTGTTTTGCTGGGTAATTTCGGGCCATTTCAGGGCTTGAGCTGAGGCGGTATTTTGATGAAGCGCCGCGGCAACAAGCAGGGAAAGGAATAGGGACTTTTTCATGAGGAAGGAAGAGTGCGAGGCTGGAGGGTTGGGCTAAGGAGATGCGTAGGAGCGCAAAGAAGCTAAGACTAATTAGACCAAGACCACAAGACCAAGGCCAGAGAAGCTAAGTTAGAGCTAGCTCCCCTCCTCAGCTGAGGAGGGGTTGGGGGTGGTTGACAGTCGTTGTTTAGTTGTCTACAAAGGCGGTCATGCAGAGCGGTAGCGAAGCATCTCGCGTGCTGACGTTGTGGTGCTAGCTATTATGCTTTGTCTGGTGTTTGCCCGTTGAAGCATTATTCTCACTACGGTTGTCATCCTGAGGAACGAAGGACCTTATGGGATTAGAACTACTAGCGCAACAACGACTCGTTTCGGCGTAATAAGGTCCTTCGTTCCTCAGGATGACGACCGCTTAAGGGAGTTAGCTTGGCAATAACCGCGAGCGAGATGCTTCGCTACCGCTCTGCATGACGTTCTTGATTGTCGTTCAACCAAACAGCCAAGCAGCGAGGTCAACCACCCCAGCTTTGGCTTCGCCAAAACGTCCCCTCCTCAGCTGAGGAGGGGAGCTGGTCGTTCTTTAGTTTCCGGCGCTTACTGACTTTGATTTGCTGTCATTCATTTTGTAGATCTCGCTGCCAGCCAGCAGGAAGCAGCCAAGGCCGTAGTCCTCAAAGTCGGGCTTGTTGGTGTAGCTCACGGGCTGGCCATCTTTGGGCTCTTTGCCGGTGCCTTGCACGTAACCTAGGAAGCCATTGGGGTGCACGCACTCCTTGGCCATAGCGTTCCAGGCTTTGGCGATGACGGGCTGGTATTGCTTGGCGTCGAGCAGGCCGTTGTTGATACCCCAGGCCATGCCGTAAATGAAGAGGGACGTGCCGGTTAGCTCTTTGCCGCCAAAGTGCGTGGGGTCGTGGAGGCTGACGTTCCAGTAGCCGTCGGGGCGCTGCAGGGGCGGCAGGGCCTTCATCATGCTCATGTACATTTGCTCGTATTCGGCGCGGTGGGGGGCATTTTGGGGCATGATGTCGAGCACGCGCACCATGGCGGCTACTACCCAGCCATTGCCGCGGCTCCAGTAGCAATCCTCTCCGTTAGGCTCTTTGTACGGGGGTACAAAATCCTTGTCGCGCCACCAAAGCTGGTCCTGCGGGTTATAGAGGCCGTTGGTGCCGTGAGTCATTTTCGAGTAGTTGTAGATCTGATACATCTTCTCGTAGTACTTGTCATCCTTGTAGATCACGCCGAGGCGGGCAAAAACGGGCATAGCCATTTGCAAGGCATCAATCCAGTGCCAGTCGTCCACCTTGTCGCTTTGCACCATGTTGTCGATGGCGGCTTTGATGTCGCGGATGCGCTCAGGCTTGGGGTCGATGTTGTAGAGGTCGATGTAGGTTTGGCCGGCGCACTGGTTGTCGGCGTCGCGGTCGGTGATGCCGTTGCGGATGCCCCACTTATGCTTTTCGCCCCAGTCCACGGCATAGTCGTAATACTGCTTCTGCTTATCAATGCCATAGAGCGCCATCAGGCCTTCATAGTACACGGCGCGCGTCCAGATGTGGCTGGGACGTGCTTTGTTCGTCACGATTTCCTTACCCGTGTCCGGCCACTTCTTCATGAAGTAGGCGTTGGTCTTGCGCATGGTTTTGAGTACGTCCTTTTTTTTCGGCATATCCTGGGCCTGAGCCGAGGTACCGAGGAAGGTAAGCAGGCAAGCCGCTATCAGTAGTTTACAATAAAAAGCCCCCCAGCGCTGCGTCGTCGTCATGGTATGTGGTGTTATAAATGTTAGTGGTTTCTGTAGTTGTTCGGGCGCGTTTTGCTACGACGCCGCTTTGGCAATTTCTACCGCGTACACCTGCTCCTGACCCTCGAAGTTGGCCCGGAAAATTATCCACTTGCCATCGGGTGAGAAATGGACGTTCGGCTCCAGCTTATAGCCGTGGTGCTTCATATTCACCAGCCGCTCCGATTTGAATTTGTCGCCCTCAGGACGGAACAGATAAATCCACATGCCGTCGGGCGCTTTGGCTACCTGGCCCGCGTCGCCGCCGTCGCCGGCAAATAGCTTTTGGTCGGGCGAGATGTTGAAGTGAATCGACCACTCATTGCGGTCCATTTGGTAGAGCTTTTCGTTACCGGTTTTCACGTCGGTGCCGCCCAGGTAAAAGGTCACGCCTCGCGGCTTCTGCACGTCAAACCAGATGGTTTTGCCGTCGCGGCTGAAGAATTCGTGGCCCGCAATTTCGCCCTCCACGGTGCGCTTGTGCACCAGCTTCACGGCCTTGGTTTTGGTGTTGATGTGCCAGATTCGGTCCACTTTGTGCCAAGGCCCTTCGTGGCAGAACATCAGCAAATCGGGGTCGGTGGGCGAAAACTGCACGTGGTTCAACCACGCGTTGTCAGTGAACAGCTTGGTGAGCTTGCCGCTCCCGCCCGCGTCCACCACGAAGAGGGTGCGCGGCAGCTTGGCCTCGTAAATGCGGTTGAAAAAGTCGCTTTTGGCCGGATACTGGCGGTAAATCTCCTTCTCGGCATCGGTGCCCCAGGCGCCGCCGAGCTGGGTTTCGTCGGCATTCAGCGAGGTGATGTCGGCTTTGAAATCGGCCGGAAACACGAAGACGCGACGGGTCTTTTTCGTGTCGGCGTGGGTAGCGTACACCGTGTCCTGCACCTGGTAGAACACCTCGCGGCGCTTCCGGCCCACTATTTCGCCCTTCACCGATTTGAAGTAGCGGGTCAGCGGCTCTATCTGCTTAGTTTTTAGGTTTACTAGGCGCAGCTGCTTGCCGCGCTCACTGGTGTGGTAATACACCATTTTGTCCCCTTCGCCGGCTTTCCCTTGCAGGAACGGGTTGTTGTGGAAATAAAAGCTGGCGTTGCCGCCGTCGGTGGGCGTTAGGCGCATCACTTTGTGGCCTGTGTCCTGATCAACCCAATCGGCGGGCATGGGCTTACCACCGGTTTCCTGCTTGGTTTGGGCTCCAGCGCTTGCCCCGAAGAGCAGCAGACCGCCGCTGAGCAGGAGTGAAAGTCTGATTGATTTCATAGTTGGGAGAGGGAGAGACTTAAGAGAGTTCGGAGTTCAGGGCTTTGGCTTGCTCGCCGCCGTGGCGGGCGGCACGCGCACATACTTTTTGAGGTCACGCAGGGCAATGACTTTATAGTTATTGTCGTGCAGATAGCGCAAGTATTCCTCGAAAAGCGCGGGCGGTGTGGTTACCCAGTCGTGAGCATAATCGGGGACGCCGTGCACGGTGAGCACCACAATTTTGCCCCCCACGGCCTGCTGAATGGCCGTGAGTACGCGTTGCTTATCGGTGCCGGTAGTAGTGAAGCTGGGGATGAGCAAGGGATTATCGGTGGCGGGGTCGTAGGGCTTGTCGCCGCCCACGCGGGCAAACTGGTAGCCCTGCTGGGGCAGCACGGTAAAGGCGATAGGGTGCGTGTCGTAAGCGGGGTAAGCAAACGTGGTCGGCTTGGCGATGCCATTGTTGTGGCAGCGACTTTCGATGGAATCCAGCTCGGCCACCAGCTCCGGCGCACTCATCTTGTTCACGTGTTTATGCGTGAGCGTGTGGCTGCCAATTTCGAAACCCTGACGGTGCAACTCCCCGATTTGGGTCCAGCTCATGTACTTGGTTTTGTCGGCGAAATCGGGGCGGAACTCGCAGACATAGAAGGTCGCGCCGAAGCCGTATTTCTTGAGCAGAGGCGCTACGTAGGTGACGTGGGTTACGGCTGCGTCGTCGAAGGTGAGCACCACGAGCTTGTCGGGTACGGGCCGGCGCAACTGCTGGGCGTGGCTGAAGCCAGCCGGCAGGCCGAGTGCTACGAGAAGCAGCAATCGGAGCAAGTAAAGGCCGGCGTTATGTACACGAATGGCGTGAAGCATGTGTACAAGTAACAGTCTGTACTTGCCGCAACCCTCCTGTACTCTGCGGTACAGTGAAATTCATTCGCTCTAAAATGCCCACTGCCGCAGCTTTCAAGGCTGAAGCTTCGGATACTTAAAGCGTAGCATTAGCTAATGCCAATAAGTTGGTGTAGAGAGCATGCTCGCATCTGGTCGTCGCGGTCGTTGCTGCCCTTTATGTAAATAGCTCAAAACCAATTGCTAGCTACCCCAACCTTGGCCTTAATGCTTAGAGGCAAAGGTGCGTCCCTAGTGCTTTGCTTATTTGAACGACCGCGCCAAGTATATAATCCTTACGCTGGGGATCGTACATTAGCAAGATGGCAGCTAGGTAAGCTGAGCCATCAATCGGACACATTTGCGCACCAGTTGGGAGCCAATTAGTATAGAATACTAATTCTACGTGGCTCTAAGGCAAATGCCATCCGCTTATTTCCTCATAATAAAATTCCTAAGCCCCGATTATGCACGGCACCGTTATCATGTTGCTTAAGCGATACGTTCAAACCCAGTACGACCACAGCACTTGGCTCAAGCTTATGGAGCTTTCCGGCCTCGAAAACGTTGAATTCGACCACAAAACAGTATATCCCGACGAGCACATTTATGCCTTGGTAGGCCAGGCCGCCGAGATGACTGGCATTCCTGCCGGTGAGTTGCACGAAAAGTTTGGCGAGTACCTAGTGCCCGACCTGATGTTTATGTATCAGAAGTATGTGCAGCCCGACTGGAAAACGCTCGACATGATTGAGCATACGGAGCTCACGATGCACAAGCAGGTAAGGCGCGAGCACCCCGAAAATAGCCCCCCAGTGCTTAACGTAAAGCGCCTAAGTGAAAACGAGCTGCTCATCGACTATGTGTCGCCGCGACGCATGAGCGGTTTGGCGGTAGGTATTGTGCGCGGCTTGGCTACGTACTTTGACGAAGGCGACCGCATCGATGTTATGCCCACCACTAGTGAAGACGGCGAGCAGGTAAGCATCCACGTACGCCGAACGTAAAGGAGCATATCCGCCTATTCGACTAGTGAAAAAGCCCCCCAGAAGTGAAAAGCTCACTTCTGGGGGGCTTTTTCATGTGCACCATTACCGGCTAAATCATTGCCAATAATATCCTTTTCCCTGCAGTGTACGTTCACGCGTCCGGCGGCACTGGCGTGTACTATTTCGCCAGGTTTGCATTTTAATTATCCCTCCCTCCTCCCTCATGTTTTCAAAAACTGTCACCAATAGCCTTTTACTCACCTTTTCGCTTAGCCTACTGAGTTGCGGCTCTAAGGAATCCGCCCCCGAACCGGCACCTGCCCCTACCATGCCGCTAACCTATAAAGTGACGCTCACCGGCAACAGCCTATTCTCTAGCTACAACGGCTTCGTAATGGACCGCAAAATTCAAACCGAGCTGGAAACCCAAGGCAAAGCGGCCGGACTAGGCGCGGGCACTATGCAAAACCTCTCGGTAGCCAACTACGTCACGCCCCAGGTACTGGACCAGATGCGGCAAATCAATGCCGCCTTCGACCCGAGCAAGGACGTGAATGTTCTGGTAGTTTGGGAAGGCACCAACCACATTTACTACGGTGCCACGGCCAAGCAAGCGGAAGAATCATTGCTGGAAGTTTGCCGCCAAGCGCGCGCCGTACACCCGGAATGGAAAATCGTGATGGGCAGCATCTTACCCCGCTCCGAAGAGTTCACGCCCGCCAACCAGGAGCGCGACCGCCAAACCGTGAACACCAACCTGCGCGCCGCCAAAGCCCGCGGCAACACCTTCTTCCACGAGCTGGCCGACATAGCCCAAGACACCCGCGTTGGCCAGCCCGGTAACGAGCTAAACAAAGCCTACTATGCTGACCGGGTTCACCTAAACGACGCCGGCCAGTTGCTGGTAGCCCCAATTTTCGCTAAGTCCATTGTGGCTGCTATCAGGCAGGTCAAATAAGACAATGAATCAAACCAGACCCCCATGCCGCAGCGAAGCATGATGGTTCTAAGTACAGTCTGAGCTAACTTAAAAAGCCCCCTAGGAAGGTCTAACTTATTCCTGGGGGGCTTTTTTATATGTTTACGATGGGTTGAATTTACCCAGGCGTCTTAGAGCTAACAGAACGTGGCAGGCCGCGTGCTACAAAAGCGCGGAGGTCTCGTGTTCAGCTCGGCCGAAGCAAGCCCCAACCACTACTCCTACGACGTGACCGGGCGCAACAAGGAAAACAACCAGCTTAATTTCAAGCTGGTCCGGCGCCTGTATGACAGCCTGGCCCATGAGCTGGGCGCCTCCCTGCATGGCGGCCTGCTCTATAACTTGGATACCAACCGTAACGGCACCCGGTACGCCAGTGCGGTGCATTATGAGTATAAGTCTGCCCATCACCCCTGGAACCTAAAAGCTACAGGCTATGCTCTACCGCTTCCACCCGGAGTACCCCGCGCGCGCCGAAGCAAAGTATGTTGAAATGGGTGCCTACGGGGCAAATTATAACGTAGCTACCCGCGGCAAACTATACACTGCCAGCTTAGCCTACCACCTCCCCCTCGACACGCGCCTGCTACAGGGCATCACTTACGACAACTACGGCTACGACAACAAACGTATCAGTGGTTTGAGGACGCGCACCTGAACGTGCTGGGCGCGTTGTTTACGGCCGGGCCGATGTACATCTATACCGACGCCGCTTTCGGCTATAACCATCCCTGGCTGGGCCCTGAGTGGACAAATGCCTTTACCACTGGTACTCCCGGAGATACCAACTGGCACCGGCGCTTCAACATCAATATGGGGTACTATTTCTAGCCGATAAAAACACGCTGTATGAGCAAAGTAAGGAGTGATGCCAAGAAATCTTTCGGGCTAGATGTAAACGGACCGGTGTTCTGGCCATCCATTGTGATACTCGTGCTCAGTATCACGCTTGTCCTGATCTTCCGGAAAAGCGCCGAAGTGTTCTTTGCTGACATACAGGCTTCGGTCACGTCCAATATGGGCTGGCTGTTCATTCTGAGCGTGAATATTTTCGTGGCCTATTGCCTGTTTCTGGCTTTCGGCCGGTTCGGCAATATCCGGCTGGGCGGCAAGGACGCCCGGCCGGAGTTCAGCACCGGGTCTTGGTTTGCCATGCTCTTTAGCGCCGGTATGGGCATCGGCCTGCTGTTCTGGAGCGTGGCCGAGCCCATCAACCACTTCCAGACGCCCCCGCTCGGGGAGCCGGGCACGCCGGCGGCGGCCCGGCAAGCCATGAATTTCACTTTTCTGCACTGGGGCTTCCATGCCTGGGCCATCTACGCGCTGGTGGCGCTGGCCTTAGCCTTCTTCACCTACAACCGCCAGCTGCCCCTGACCGTCCGCTCCGCTTTCTACCCTTTTCTGGGCGAGCGGATTCACGGCATCATCGGTGATGTTATTGACATTCTGGCGGTTATTGCTACCCTCTTTGGCTTGGCCACCTCGCTGGGCCTGGGAGTGAAGCAGGTGGCGGCCGGGCTGCACCACGTTTTTCCGGTTATCGTCAACGACGTCACTACCCAGATTATCCTCATCGCCGTTATCACCGGCATTGCCACGGTGTCGGTGGTGACGGGGGTCGACAAAGGCGTGCGCATCCTCAGTGAGTGGAACGTCCGGATTGCGTTGCTTGTGCTGCTGGCCGTTTTGATTCTGGGGCCTACCGTATTTATCCTGGGCTCCTATGTGCAGAACACCGGGTACTACATCGGCAGCTTTATGCAGCTCTCCTTCTGGAATGAGGCCTACAGCAACGGCAACTGGCAAGGCACCTGGACGGTGTTCTACTGGGCCTGGTGGATTTCGTGGGCGCCGTTTGTGGGCATCTTCATTGCGCGCGTGTCCAAAGGGCGCACCATCAAGGAGTTCGTGCTCGGGGTGCTGATTGTGCCTTCCCTGCTCTCGTTTCTGTGGATGACAGTATTCGGTAGCACCGCCCTGCGCCAAGTGCTGGCCGGCAACACGGCGGTGGCCGAGGCCGTAGCCGCCGACGTATCGACGGCCCTCTTTGTGTTTTTCGAGCAGCTGCCTTTCCCAACCGTTCTGTCGGTTATCGGCATTTTGCTCATCACCGGGTTCTTCGTCACCTCTTCCGACTCCGGATCGCTGGTCGTAGTCAGCCTCACGTCCGGGGGCCGGCCCGACCCTTCGGTGATTACCCGCGTGTTCTGGGCTCTATCGGGCGGGGGCATTGCGGCGGTGCTGCTGCTGGGGGGCGGCTTGCAAGCCCTGCAAACGGCGGTTATCATCACGGGGCTCCCCTTTGCCATCATCCTGCTGCTTATGTGCTACAGCCTTTACAAAGGGCTAAGCGAAGAGCTGGAAGAGGAAACGAAGCTAGGCAGCGCTCAGCAACGAAAAGCCTACGAGCAACTGGTGGCTGAGATGCTAGCCAAACGGGCCCAAAAACAGGGTGCGAAAGCGCAACAAACACAAATAGATACCTCCTTACCGCCAAACGCCGCCAACCTATGATTGCCATTGACGCTATGATGGTCTGCCTGGACCTGAGTGATATAGATGAAAAACTGGTGGCCTTCACCCGCTCCATCTGTGAGCGCCTACCGGTAGGCAAGGTGTACTTTGTGCACAATATTAAGGGGGCCGAGCTGAGCGCTGACTTCCGGGAATGGTTCGGCGACGTGGACCTGGCCAGCGAAGTGGAAGGCAACATCAACGACATCGTGACCGAGCATTTTGGCAACGCCGCTCCCTACGAGGTGCTCGTGAGCGAGGAGCTGAACACGGAGGTGATACTGGCCGACCTGGTAAAGCGCTACCAAATAAAGCTGACCCTGATCGGCAAAAAGATGAGCAACAAAAGCACCGGTACGCTCGGCACCAAGCTACTCCAGATTCTGCCGTGCAGCGTATTGGTTTTCCCGGAAACGGCCGTCGCCAGCATTCAAAAGGTGCTGCTGCCGATAGACTTTTCTGATACCTCAGTGCATGCCCTCCGGCTCAGTCAGAACTTGGCCGAGCAGCTAGGGCTGCAATTGGAAATCCTGCACGTATACCGGCTGCCACCCCAGTACTTTCCGCTTATCTCGGAGGATAAAGCAGTAAGGAAGGCGGAAGAGATTGTGAAAGAGCGCTTTGCCGCCTTGCAGCGAAAACACCAGGAAACGGCCGGTGTGCCTTACACGCTGGTGCGAGCCGCCAACAAAAGCGTGGCGGAGCGCATTCGTCTGCACCTGGGTAAGGGCAAACACGATTTGCTGGTGCTGGGCCTGAAAGGAAACAATCCTTTGCCTTCCTTAAGCTTTGGGAGCGTGCCGAAAGAGATTTACAACCTGGATTTGCCCATTCCGCTGTGGCTGGTTTACTCTGAGGAAGCGATAAAGTAGGCGCTACATCTGGGCTTGCCCGGCGGCCCGCACCAGGTTGCTAACGCCCGTGGTGACCATATCGACGCCGATGGCGCCCAGGAAAAAGCCGTTGATGCGCAGCAGCAGCTCCATGATCTTGTCGAAGGCAATCTGAAATTTTCTGGAGCGCATGGCGCGGCGCACCTGCTTCAGCCCCATAATGATCAGGTAGTTGATGAGCATGATCAGGACGAGCGCCATTACCCCTTGCCATAGCTGTAACTGCTCCGACATCAGGATAGTAAGCGAGATGGTACCGGCCCCGACCATAAAAGGCAGGGCAATTTCGGAAGCCAGGTCGTGCAGGTCACCTTTAATCTGGATGAAGGCCTTCTTGCCCTGCACAATAAAGATGTAGGAAAAGGAAAACAGCACAATGCCGCCGAATATCCGGAAGGACTCGAAATTGATGTTGAATACTTTCTGGAAAACCACGTCGCCGAACAGCAGGAAAACCAGGTAAATGCCGAACGAGATGGTGCTGGCCTTCAGGAACACCGACCGAAAGTCCGTCTCCGAAAGATCTTGCATCACTGGCTTCAGATACAGGAAAAGGGCAAACGGGTTCAGCATTACCAGGAAACTAACTATGGCGGCTATCATAGACTGGGGCTTGTTAGCTTCTTTGGTACGGAATACCGGAGAGATAGATTTTCTGGCTTATCGAGCGGCGGCGCCGACGTAAAAGCATGGTCATAGCGGCACGCGCGGGTAGTTTCCGGCTTCTACCTCCTGACCGTTTTGGCTGCGCAGCAGGCGGCTGGGGCGGTTGCGCTGCGCCACCGCGTGGGCTTCTGCCAGCGCCTGCGCCTCATCGGCAAAGGACTCGACAAGCTCCTGGTTCTGGTCCAGTACATACCATCGCGTTTCTGCCTCATTCCACTGCACGCGGTAGATCTTCTCCGCGGCTTGCTCCTTATTGCGGATTAAATTGAGGATCACCTTGCCGTCGCTGTAGTTGCCGTCAGGATAGGGCATGGGCAGCAGGGCGAAGAAGATGTAGTACAGGGAGAAATAGGTAAATTGATAGGTAAGCATGCTCGCCTCCAGCCGGCCGCTCTCAATAAGATAGACCACCACTACCGCGGCCACAGCATTGAAAAGCGAGCCGCCAGCAAAAATAAGGACATGGGCTAGGCGGTGGTTGTAGCGCAGGTTGTCGAAGGTGCACTGACCATACCAGAAGTAGTATTGGCGCACTTCCAGCATACCCACCCGGAACAATACTGTTCCGGAGCCCACCGTAACCTTGATGTTTTTGCCCCCCAGAAGCCAGGCAAAGAACACATGCCCCGCCTCGTGCAGAAAGGAAATAACCGGCAGCACCAGAAAGAAGGCCAGAAAGAACTTCGGGATGTCATTCACTCCAAACATAGCCCTATATGTACGAGGAAAGACAAAGGTGTTATGCGCTCTCTGGGCTGTTTCGGTCTGGATTGGGAGGTGCTGTACAACCCAACAACGGGCGTTGAGCAACACTGTTGAGATCTGGTTGAAATAACCCTCGCAGCTTTTTTTTTGAAGCAACGCGGTACCACCCCCTACATTTGCCCCCTAGCGCCGCCGCTGCCGCCACCGCCCCCACCGACGCCACTGGCCCCCAGCCCTGGCCCACCGAGCTAGCCCAACAAATGCAAGCCGTCCGCGACGCCGTGCAGCAGTCCCCACAGCCGCTAACCGCCACCCAAGTAGCCCCCGCTTCCGCCGCACCAAACCCGAAAAAGTGCAATCCCTGTCGGATACTCTCACCGCCTTATCACTACTCCGCAGCACCGAAGAAGGCACCTACGCCGCCTGAACGACAACTCCCCTCCTCAGATGATTCTGCGCATTAAGCAGAGTGGGGACGCCGCGCCGAAGGCGCGGCTGGGGTGATTGAGGGCGTCCGCGCCGTCTGGGGGCTTTTTTATCTATATGCACTCATACAGAGGCCACGCCAAAGCATTGGGCGTGGCACGATATTATTATGCTCAGGCCATAGAGCAGCTATACTGGCACTAAACTCTATCCCAGTCCCCAAGATGATTCGGCTCCGCGGAAGTTGCAGCACGCGCCGCACGACCGCCTTCCTAAAGGATATAACTCATTTGCTATTTCACTTTTACTCTTACTCGTTTCAATGCATCTACCCATACTCTGCAAAGGCTACACCAGCCGTTTCTCATGTTTTCTTATCTTCTTTCTAAGCTACTTCTCAGCGTCAGCACAAACTCAACCTCCCTATTTCGGCCCTACTTTTTCAGTAGGTAATACCCAGGGGCGCGGCGAGACTGGTCCCGGCAACACGGTTACCGATGCTCAGGGCAATGTGTACGTTACGGGCGAATTTATCGGCACGCTCACTTTTGGAACCCAGCAGCTTACCAGCCGCACCGACAGATACTACGACGTGTTTGTAGCCAAGTTCGACGCGGCCGGCAACTACTTGTGGGCCGTTCAGGCCGGCAGCGAGGGAAGCGACTACGGTTCCGCTATTGCCCTCGATGCAAATGGCAACGTGTACATCACAGGCTATTTTCTTGCTACCGCTAAGTTCGGCGCTCACACCCTCGCGCATTCCCCAGCCAACGACTACGATGTGTTTGTGGCTAAGCTGGATGTTGACGGCAACTGGCTATGGGCAGTCAGCAACATTGGCCCCGGCGACGATTATAGTGTTGATATAGCCGTAGATGCGGGCGGCATCATCACGGTATTTGGTGCCTTCCTTGGAACTACTGCAACCTTCGGACCCACACAACTTACTAACGTCCAACCGATTGCTACGGCCCAGCACGACACAGGGGAAATTTTTGTGGCTCGTCTTACTGCTGCCGGCAGCTGGCTTGGAGCTGTCAGCGCGGGGGGCAACGGGCACGACTTCATTAACAGTGGGACCGTGGATGCCGTCGGTAATGCCTACATCTCTGGATCTTTTGATGGCACCAGTCTACGATTCGGCCCTACCACTCTCACCAATGCCACTCCTGGCACTCCTGGTACTCCCGGCGCGTATGTGGCAAAAGTAGCGCCTGATGGCACTTGGGAGTGGGCAGTCAGTGTCGGTAATAGGGAAAACTTGTCAGTCGGAGGGATAGCCGTTGACCAAGCAGGCCTTATCTATCTTACAGGCGGCTTCCGGAATAGCTCAGCCACATTTGGCTCGCTTACACTTACACTCGACCCAGGTGACTTTTCTTCTGTATTTGTAGCTTCCCTCAACAATAACGGCACATGGCGTTGGGCAACGAAGGGTGGCGCCAATGGCTTCAGCGCTGATCTTGTACTAAACAAAAGCGGGCAGCCCGTGATTACGGGATCGTTCAATAGCAGCGCAACGCAGTTTGGTACCACCAAGCTAGTTAATACCAGCTCAGCTGACAACTATGATGTTTTTATTGCCAAGCTCAGCACAACCGGCTCCTGGCAATGGGCCATGAGCAGCACCGGTGCTCATGATGAAGCGGCTTATACATTGGCTGCAGCGTCTGATGGAGGAATCTGGCTGATGGGCTCCTATCGGGGCGAACCCACCTTTGGTACAACTACCCTTACAGGCAACTCCGTCTTTTCAAATCTATTTCTGACGAAAGTCTACGATAGCTACCCCCTTCCCACCATCGCCACTCATGCCCCCAGCTCGGGAGCGGCCGGCCAGGCTGTCAGCCTGACTGGCACTGGCTTCGTGGATGTTATAGCCGTATTATTCAATGGAATACCGGCCACTGCCTTTACTCTAAAGTCGGCTACGCAGTTAGAAGCTATAGTGCCGCCAGGCATCACTTCGGGGCCCATCAGCGTACGAACCAATGCGGGCACGGGCAACTCTGTCCTCTCATTTCAGGCCTTAATTCTGGCAGCAACTGTCCCTGCTGAAGCGACTTTTCTGCAGCTTTGGCCCAATCCGGCTAGGTCTGGCGAAGCAATTGAATTGCGCCTCCCCGACGCAGTTTCGCTGTCGTCTTCTACCCGGATGGAAGTGCGCAATTCTTTGGGCCAGATAGTGCAGCAAAGTCAGTTTAAAGGCCGTTCTACGAGTCTTTTGCTGCCAAATTTGCCCCCGGGCGTGTATCAGCTCTCTCTTATGACTGCTAAACAGCAGCCCCTACGACGACCACTAATAATATACTAAGCCCATTACTAACCAGGCCAATCTTAGTCAGCGAGTTCAGTAGTCAATATGGCTGACATAGAAAAACGCCCCCTTATCTAAGTAATAAGGGGGCGTTACTTTTTGGGAGATGTTATCAGTAAGCAATTGTATATTTTCAATTTTATATAAAGTATTAATCATTTATTTGCATTATTCTACTCATCGGTATACATTACCACATTCCAACTACTTGACACACACTACTTATGATTGATGACGATAAAACCGTCACTTACCCTGTGCCAGCACAGCAGTGGGAGGACTATATTGCCGCATTCAGCGAAAATTTAGATCAAAAGCCTGTGATAATAAGCCCAGGGGTAGCTGAGTTTAGCCTTTCAGGTAAAACTAAATTGCGAGTTATACAGGTTGCTGATACCCAGTTATTAGCCAAAGAGATAGTATATAGTTCAGTAGCTAATGAAGAATATGTAGGATTGATATCCAGTATTTTAAAAGGTAAAACGCCATATAAGATTCAGGTATTAGCTACGAAGAATAGTGCGCCTGCTAATTACACCCTAACGATGGCAACATACAAAATCAAAAAAAAGGATACGGCTGGATCTGACGACCCAAGCCAGGATGGAAATCCCAATTCATCAGATGTTTCCAGCACACAAGACACTCCTATAACGATAACCGCTGAGTTGGAAGGAGGCGTAATTCACAACCCACCCCAAGCGACCCTTGTAGAAGAGCAGCCAAGCATAACCGAACAAACCGACGAGAGGTAGCTCCACGGCCTCACTACTACCGCCTGCTGACGCCTGCGGCAACCTATCACTTTTAGTGCCCGCCAGCATGAAGCAATTAGTGGCTTTACTACTGCTGAGCCTTACCCTATGGGCCCAACTAGCGCCCGCTCAGACACCGGCCAACGCCGATAGTCTGCGCCAGCTGCTTCGCGCCCAGCCCCGCGCCGATACCGTTCGGGTGCAGCGTTTGCTGGCGCTGGCATTTGCCGTCCGGATTGGCGACATTCCGCAGGCTACACAGCTCAACGAGCAGGCGCTTGCCCTTTCCCGTAAGCTTGGCTACAGCGACGGCGAGGCCGAAGCGCTACTCGCCCTATGCGTTATCCACCGGCGCCAAACCAACTATGACCTAGCTCGACGCTACGCGCGGCAGGCGCGGCATGTGTTTACAAAGCGCAACGACCAGGAAGGTCTGGGCCGGCTCTGGCTTCAAATGAGTTGGATTGACTTATTGCAGGGCAATTATGCTGGCGCCCTTTCGTCGGCCTTGAAGGGTTTGCCCCTGACTGAGAAAAGCGGTGATTTGCTAACGCGCACGCGGCTGCAAATCAATATGGGCAATATATACAGCCAGCTGGGCGACTATACCGAGGCGCTGTCTATTCTGCGCGCCGCGCTGGGAAATGCGCGGCGCCTCAATGACGACCAGACAGTGTTGATGGCGTTGAACGCCTTAGGAACTACGTACCAAACGCTCAAAAACTGGCCGCAAGCCATTGCTTATCACCAGAGCTCCTTGCGCATGAGCAAGAAGCTGGGCAATGTAAGTGGGGAGATTTCGGACGAGATAAACCTGGCGGAAGTGTATGGGCAGCAGGGCAACCAGGCCGAAGCGCTGGCCCACGGCTTGCGGGCTCGCCAGTTGGTGCGCGCTACCCAGGACACGTACAACTTGCCTGCGGTAGAGCTGATGCTGGCCCGGGCCTACCTGCTCGCTAATCAAACCGATAGCGTGCTCGCCCTGGCTCATCATGCCCTAGAGCTCAGCAGGAAGTCGGGTAGCAATATGATCATTCGCGATGCCAGCGACCTGCTGGCCGAAGCCTACGCCCAGCGCCAAAGCTTTGATCAGGCGTACCGCTACCGTAATCTGCACATGGCGTACAACGATTCGCTTTCCGGGGAGGATATTCAGCGCCGTACCAGCTCCCTACGCTATAACTATGAGATGGACCGCAAAAAGGCCCAGATCGACTTGCTCAACAAAGACCGGCAGCTTCAAACTCAGTGGGTTGAGCGCCAGCGCCAGCAGCTCTACGGCCTGCTGATCGGCCTGCTGGGGGTACTGCTCGTGGCCGCACTACTACTGCGCAACGTATTTCTGAAGCAGCGCGCTAACCGCCACCTCAACGAGAAAAACCTGGAAATAGCCGCCCACCGCGACGACCTCGACCAGGCCCTCACCGAGCTGCGCGCCACTCAGGCCCAACTGGTACAGCACGAGAAGCTGGCCTCCTTAGGACAGCTAACAGCAGGCGTGGCCCACGAAATTCAAAACCCCCTGAACTTCATTACCAACTTCTCCGACCTGGGCGTGGAGCTGACCACCGAGCTGCAGGAAGAACTGGCGAAAGAAAAGCTGTCGGAAAGGGGCCGCGCAACCATTGAGGAGCTGCTGCAGGATCTGGCGCACAATCAGCGCAGCATTAACCAACACGGCCACCGCGCTGACCGCATTGTGAAAAGCATGCTGGAGCACTCTAGGGCCAGCAGCGGAGAGCCGCAGCCCACCGATCTGAATGACTTGGCCGAAGAGTGCGTGCGCTTGGCGCACTACAGCTGGCAGGCCACCAATAAGGATTTCAAGGTTACGCTCACCACCGATTTTGCCCCCCAGCTGCCCAGTTTGAAGATAGTGCCCCAAGACGTGAGCCGGGTGCTGATAAACCTGCTCAGCAATGCATTTTACGCCGTCGCGGAAAAGCGCCGGCAACTGGGCGAAGCTTTCCAGCCAGAAGTAACCATCCGGACCCAGCAAACGGAGAAAGATGTCCGCATTCGGGTCCGCGACAATGGCAATGGCATTCCGGCTGCAGTGCAGGAAAAGATTTTCGAGCCGTTTTTCACTACTAAGCCCACTGGTGAAGGCACGGGTCTGGGCCTCTCCCTGAGCTACGACATCATTACCAAAGGCCACCGCGGCACGCTAAGCGTGGAAACGCAGGAAGGGCAGTACAGCGAGTTTACTATTTGCCTGCCAATAACTACGACTACCCCAGGCGTCGCACGTGCTGTAGCTCCTAAAATGACGGGAGCCGAAGTATAGGTTCCTCAATGAAATTCAATAGACAAACGAGTCAATGCATGAGCCAACTTTTCAATTTGAGCCGCTTTTTCAATTAGCCCAAAAATAATTGCAGTGAAATAGCAAGCGCTTCTATTACCACTATCACTATAAACTTATTCTGATATGCGTACGCTACTCCTCAGCCTGTTTATACTACTGTTGGCCGTACCTGTTCAGGCTCAGCAAGTAAAGGCCACTACCAAGGCTAGCGTCTCCGAATCATATCGGTTGAAGAGTCAGAGACAGAAAAGTGGTGCTAAGTGCCTGCTCATTGGAGGTGGGATTGTAGGGCTTACCTCAATTGTTATGGTAGCTACTGCTGGCTTGAGGGGACTAGGAGGATTATCAACCTTTAATATCAATCAGGTAAGAGAAGAAGACCGAAAGGCTAAAACTTGGGGCTTTGTAGGGGCAGCAAGCGGTGTAGCCATGCTAAGTAGCATACCTTTATTTGTGGCGAGTAAACGTAATGCTCGCAAAGCCGAGTCTATGCTCTCGCTACAACTGGAGGCGCGTCCAGGGTCATGGATAGCTGGCAGCATGCCTCCTACCTACCCGGCTGTTGGCTTGCGCCTTGATTTTTGAAGCACTGCGCGCCTATTAGGAACATTTTAAACGGGAGAGCGGCAACCACCAAAAAGCTATAGAGCAGCAAGCACACGATGAGAGGTGGTGTAGCAAACTTCTGACTATAGGAGTTTGCTACACCACCTCTCTTACTTTCGCACGGCTTCTATGATACTGAACGGCGACTTGGTTGGCAGGATGCGGGTAAGCTTTAGGCCGGCTTTATCAAATAACGCCCGATACTCGGGTTCGGTTCGTTCGCAGCCGCGCAGATACAACAGCATTTGCAGGTCTAGGAACTTGCCGAAGGACGGCTCGTTTCCTTCGGGCAATACCATTTCCACCACCAGCACTTTACCCCCGGGCTTCATGGCAGCGTGGCAGTTTTTCAGAATGGTAAGGCTCTGCTCATCATCCCAATCATGAATGATGTGCTTCATGATATAAGCATCGCCACCCGTTGGCACTGAATCGAAAAAACTGCCCCCCACCCGCTCACACTGGTCGGCTACGCCTTGCGTTTTTATGAGGTCTTCGGCGGCTTCTACAATAGCTGGCATGTCGTAGAGAATACCGCGCATTTGGGGATACTTTTTCAGGATAGAAGCCAGCAGCAGACCATGTCCGCCGCCCACATCTACCAAGGTTGAGAAGGGCGAAAAATCATAAACTTCAAGCACGGCAGCGCTACTAAACGCACTGTTGCTCGACATGGCATCGTTGAACACTTTGCCCGCCTTTTCATTTTTCCAGAAATAATCGAAAGACGACGTGCCGAAGACTTTATCGAAAGCCGGCTCGCCCGTTTGCACGCTGTAAAGCAATTCGGCCCAAGTTTGGTACTGAAAGTCGTTGGTCATCAGGGTCACGAAGGACCGCAGGCTGCCGGGCACATCGCTCAGCAGCGACTCAGCTGGGGGCGTGAGGCGGAAGCGCTTGTCCTCATCTTCTGAGAACACACCTACGCTGGCACACGCGCGCAACACCCGGTATAAGGAACGCTCATGCGTATTGGTGCGACGGGAAAGTTCGCCAGCGCTTTTGGGGCCATCCTGCAACAAATCGGCAATGCCCAGCTCGGCGGCCACGCCAATAGCGCGAGAGGGCGCAAACCCAAACATCACCTGCATTAACTGAATAGGGGGCGGTAACTCTGGTGTCATAAGTAGTTTGATAGAAAACGTAGTTGTCAATGATTAAAAAGCGCAACAGCTTACCCGTGGCGCTGAGCACTACACTAATATATACAAGTTATTCTGTTATTATTCATATGTAAATAGCCAGAATTTTCTTTCCCCTATTTACTCCTTAGCTTATCATTTTCAGAGAAATTGACGTTTGTAACAACTCAAGGTCAACCGTAACCCCTCATCTCTCTACTACAACTATGGACAAACGTGCTTTCTTGCAGAAGGGCCTCCTACTAGCCATCAGCGGCCTAGTAAGCCCAGCTCTGCTAGCCCGCGCCCGCGACGAAAAGTTTTTAACTGAAGCCCGTGCCACGCCTATTGCCGATGGCCCATTCACTTTGCCGGCACTCCCTTATGCCTTCAATGCGCTAGAACCCCACATCGACGCGCGTACCATGGAGATTCATCACGATGCCCACCACAAAACCTATGTATCGAAGCTAAATGAAGCGGTAGTGGGCAAACCCCAGGAAAAGCAGTCGCTGGCCGACCTCCTGGCCTCTGCCAGCAAGCAGCCCGACGCGGTGCGCAACAATGCGGGCGGACACTACAATCATTCGATGTTTTGGCAAATACTAGCCGCAAAAGGTGGCGGACAGCCCACCGGCGCACTGGCCACTGACATTACGAGCACCTTTGGTTCGTATGAGAAGTTTCAGGACGAGTTTACCAAGGCGGCTACGGGGCGGTTTGGCTCGGGCTGGGCCTGGCTTAGCGTGGATAAGGCAGGTAAGCTGTTCATCTCGTCTACTCCTAACCAAGACAACCCGCTAATGGACATTCCCGGCATTCAGCGCGGTACGCCCATCATGGGCCTCGATGTATGGGAGCACGCCTATTACCTTAAGTACCAAAACAAGCGTCCTGACTACGTCAAGGCTTTTTGGAACGCCGTGAACTGGTCTGCAGTAAGTAGCCGCTACGCGGAAGCCCGCAAAAGCTAAACGCTAAATCACTGCGTAAGCCCTCTTTAAATTTACAAATGCAAGGCGGTCATACAGAACACGCGAGAAGCTTCTCGCGTGTTCTGTATGACCGCCTTGCATTTGCTACCTTAGGATTCAGCCATCTGCTTTTTGTTTTTGCTATGACCTGTAGTGAGTATCGATAAAGGCCAGCAAAGCAGTCTTGAAAAGCTCGATTTCCTCATCCGTATTGTAGGGTGCCAGGCCAATTCTAATCCAGCCGCCAGACTGATTTACTTGCAGTTTGTCGGCCATAGTAGAGGCGTAGAAGTGCCCATCGGCGACACACATATTGTAGTTGTCGGCAAACCAAGCGGCAGCCTCCCGGGAGTTGATGCTCTCCAGTGTAAAGGCTAAGGTCGGTGTCTTGCGCGTGCCTGCCGGGGCGCGATACAGGCGCACAGGGGGCAAATTCAACAGGAATTTTTCCAGCCGTATTGCCTGCTGCTGCTCGCGCTCATCAATAGCCTCCATAGCCGTGCGGAGTCGTTCTTGGCGCGTAGCGCCCACACCCAAGGTTTGGATAAACTCCAGCGCCCCCAGCAGCCCGGCAATGGCTTCGTGGTTTTGAGTGCCGGTTTCCAGCTTATCGGGGATGTGGGCGGGCGCGGGGGCTAATTTGTACACGGGCAGCTTGTCAAATAACCCTGCCGCCACCACTGCTACACCCAAGTGGGGGCCAAAGAACTTGTAGGCTGAGCAAAATAGAATATCGGCCCCTAACGCCTGAAAGTCGATAGGCAGGTGGGGCGCCGCGTGCACGGCATCCAGCGCGACTAAGGCGTTTACTGCTTTAGCCCGCCGAATCACTTCTTCCACTGGCGTCACGGTACCTGTCACGTTCGATGACATGTTCACGGCCACGAGTTTGGTGCGGGGCGTAATCAGCGTGTCCAGTTGGTTGAGTTCAAGCGTGTAGGTTTCGGGATTTACGGGAATGAACTTGACTACCGCGCCCCGGTCCTTTGCCAGCGTTACCCACGGGTCTACGTTGGCCCGATGATCAATTTCGGTGACAATGATTTCATCGCCAGGCTGAATAAACGTGCCCAGGCTGCGGGCAATAGCAAAGGCCAGGGAGGTCATATTTTGCCCGAAAGCCACTTCCGTGGGCTGGCAATTCAGAAAATCGGCCACGCCGCGCCGACCTTCTTCCAGCAGCTCATCCGTGGCTCGGCTGGTGCCAAACGTACCGTGCAGGTTAGCCATGCCACCGGTGATGTAGCCCATCATAGCATCGATGGCCTGCTGAGCCATCTGGGTGCCGCCCGGTCCGTCGAAGAAGATGTAGGGTTGGTGAGTAGCGTGGGCGCGCAAAGCCGGAAAAGCGGCGCGGATTGAATCAACTGATATAGGCGAAAGCAACATGCAGGGAGGGCAATGGAGTAAGGAAAAGCAGAGGACCCGTAAGGTATACAGTGGTGGTAACATGACCTAATACGCGCAAAAAAGCCCCCCAGACCTCACTTCATTCCCTCTCTTCAGGGAGCCGAGCTGAGAATGAGTCCCCGGAAGCATTTCGCAAGTTCAATTACCGCTATACCTTAGCATACTCTTGCCGCAGCCATGCACTCTCCGACCACTCCACCCGCTACCTCCCCAAAATGAAGCGTCCCCTTTTCACTCTGTTCCTTTTTGTTTCCTGCTTCGGGACCCAAGCCCAGGCCTTCAAGCCCGAGGAAATAGCACGCTGGCAGCAGCAAGCCAAGCAGGTAAATATCATCCGTGATAACTGGGGAATCCCGCACGTGTATGGCAAAACCGACGCCGATGCCGTGTTTGGCTTACTGTACGCTCAGTGCGAGGATGACTTTGCCCGCGTCGAAGAAAATTACCTCACCAACATCGGGCGCTTAGCGGAAGCGGAAGGCGAGGCGGCCTTGTACAGTGACTTGCGGGCCAACCTGTTTATGGACAGCACCCAGGCTATCAGCATCTACCAAAAAAGCCCCCCATGGATGAAGGAACTGCTGAACGCCTTCGCCGACGGCACCAATTATTATCTCTACACCCACCCCACCGTAAAGCCCAAGGTCCTTACCCGCTATCAGCCCTGGATGCCCCTCATGTTTAGCGAAGGTAGCATTGGCGGCAACATCAGCGTGGTGCCTTTGGAGCGGTTGAAGGCATTTTACAGTCAACGCAAATCCACTTCCTGGCAGCACCCCGACTTTGAGAAGCACGACCGCGAACCGGTTGGTTCCAACGGGTTTGCTATTGCCCCGGCCAAAAGCGCCAGCGGCCACGCTCTGCTGCTGATCAATCCGCACACCTCCTTCTACTTTCGGCCCGAAGTGCAGATGGTGAGCGAAGCCGGGCTCAATGCCTACGGGGCCGTCACCTGGGGGCAGTTTTTTGTGTATCAGGGCTTTAATGAGAAATGCGGCTGGATGCATACCTCCAGCCAGGCCGACTCCATGGATGAGTATCTGGAAACCATTGAGGAGAAAAACGGCAAATTCTACTACAAAGTGGGCAAGAAGCGGCGCCCGGTGCAAGCAAAGAAAGTGTCGCTGGCCTACCGGCAGGGAAACCAGGTGCTGCGCAAGGAATTCACTACTTACCGCACTCACCACGGCCCAGTAGTAGGTCAGCAAAGTGACAACCAATGGGTGACGGTGCGCATGATGGATACGCCCCTGGAGGCGCTAGAGCAGTCGTACCTGCGCACCAAAGCCAGCGACTATGCCAGCTTCAACGAGGTGATGAAGCTTAACGGCAATGCCACCAACAACACCGTGTTTGCCGACAGCAAGGGCAACATTGCCTACTGGCATGGCAACTTCATGCCCATCCGAGACCCAAAATTCGACTGGAGCCGCCCCCTAGATGGCAGCAACCCCCAAACCGAGTGGAAGGGCCTGCACAAAGTAAACGAACTGGTGCAGGTGCTCAATCCCGCCAGCGGCTGGATTCAGAACTGTAACTCCACACCTTTCACCGTGTCGGGTCCCAGCAGTCCGGCCAGGGATAAATACCCCACCTACATGGCTCCTGACTCGGAAAACTACCGCGGCATCAACGCGGTGCGCGTGCTGAGTCGCCGTCAACTGTACACGCTCGACACCCTCATTGCTGCCGCCAAAGACCCGTACCTGGCTGGCTTTGAGGAATTGATTCCGGCCCTTGTAGCAGCTTATCAAACCCCAGCCGGCAAGGCCAGCACTGCCTCGAAGGAGGTATCAGAAGCCATTGAGGTACTGCGTACCTGGGACAAGAAATACGGTAAAACTTCCGTCGGACAAACGCTGGCAATCTACTGGGCAGAGCGCATTCAGAAGCTGGCCCGCACCCGCGCCCTCCCCGATCAGCGCCTCGACAACCTGACGTTCACCGCTTTAGTCATCGATAAAACGACGCCCCAGGAGAAAGTAACCACCCTGGCCGAAACCCTCGACGAGCTAACCCGCGACTTCGGCACCTGGAAAACACCTTGGGGCGAAGTAAACCGCTTCCAGCGCCTCACCGGCCAGATTCAGGAAGTGTATGATGACAGCAAGCCGAGCTTTCCGGTAGCCTTCACTTCCTCAGCCTGGGGCTCGCTGGCCGCTTTTGGCGCAAAGGCTCAGCCCAACACCAAGAAGCGCTACGGTAATGGCGGGAACAGCTTTGTGGCTGTGGTAGAGTTTGGGCCGCGCATCAAAGCACGCTCGGTGCTGGCTGGGGGGCAAAATAACAACCCTAACTCGCCCCACTTCACCGATCAGGCCTCCCTGTACAGCGACATGCAATTCAAGGATGTATTGTTTTATCCCGAAGACGTCCGCAAGAACGCCAAGAAGACCTATCATCCCGGCGAGTAGTTGCAACTGTCGGAACGCGGTAGAGACGCAACATTTTGCGTCTCGTCGTTGCTGATGGTGTTTAGTGAGCGCGCCAATCACCGTTCAATGACGAGACGCAAAATGTTGCGTCTCTACACGTCTACCAACCAGGAAGGCCACGCCATCAGCAATTGACGGCGCGGCCTTCCTAGCTTAATTAACCTATTTAATCAATCATCACATTGGCACCCGTCAGGGCTACGTTGGCTTGCAAGACTTGCTTCGCAGCCAGTGCCGCCTTTAGCGGCTGGCCGCCGCCTACGAAAACCTGCACTTGGCCAGCTTGCTCCATGCGCTCGGCTTTTTCATTTAACAAGGATAACTGCCGGGGCGTGAGTGTAAACTGCACCGTTTTTTTCTCGCCGGCTTTGAGATTGATGCGCTGAAAACCTTCCAAGGAATGCAGGGCTACGCGGCTCTTGGCGTTGGGGTGCTTCACGTACAGCTGCACTACTTCGTCGCCGTCGCGCTTGCCAGTGTTCTGCACTTCTACACTTAGCGTTACTGGCTGGCCCGTTGGGGCGCTGGGGGGCGTTTTTAGGCCGCTGTATTTGAAGGTAGTGTAGCTCAGACCGTGGCCGAATGGGTAGAGTGGCGTGTCCTTGAAATAGCGGTAGGTGCGGCCTTCCATGCTGTAGTTATCGAAGGCAGGCAGCTGCTTTTCTGAGCGATAAAAGGTTACAGGGAGACGGCCGGCGGGGTTGTAGTCGCCGAACAGCACGTCGGCCAGGGCAGTGCCGGTGGCTTGGCCGCCGTACCAAGAGTTGATGATGGCGGGGATGTTGGCCGCTTCCCACGGTACTCCTAATGCGCTGCCTGTCATCATGGCGAATACCACTGGCTTGCCCGAAGATTTGAGCACCTTCAGCAATTCGGTCTGCACTTTGGGTAAGGCAATGCTGGTACGGTCACCGCCGCTGAAGCCCTCCACATCTACCTTCATTTCCTCGCCTTCAAGGCGCGGAGAAATGCCCCCCACGAAGATAATCGCGTCGGCGTCGCGCACTTTAGCCAGAATATTCTTGACGTTCATAGGCACGATGTGGGCGCCGGTAAACTTGAGAATAGTACGACGGTCGGCCTGGAAGTATTCTAACTTGATTTCCATCTTTTGGCCCGCCACTACTTTCTGGGTGTGCTGGGTGGTCGAGACGCCGCGGCTTTTCCAGTTGTCAAGCACCAGCTTATTGTCAATGAATAAGCGGTAGCCGTCGTCTCCAGTGATTTGGAAGGCCAGTTCCTCCGACGTTGACGGGGTGAAGGTGGTGGTGTAGCGGGCAGAGAAGTTTTCGGCGGGCAGACCGGGCACCACTTCAATCTTCACATTGGCCAGGTAACGGTCGAGGCCGGCTTCCTGGGCGGTTGCTACGGGCTGACCTTGCAGTTCGGTGCCTTTGAAATACTCCGCTTTGAAGCCGGGCTGGCCGTTGAAAGCTAGGTTTTTGTTGATGTCGAAGGTTTCGTAGACAATATTACTGGCGTAGTCAACGCCTTGAACAAAAGTTACTTCTGTATTCTTGCCCACCTTGGCCCGAATGCCTTCGAGCGGGGTTACATTATCAGTGGGGAAGCCGTTGTAGTTGCCGAGCTGCACGGCATCGTTGTCGGCATTGGGGCCGAGCACCACTAGCTTTTTGATGTCTTTGCGGAGCGGCAGTGTGTTCTTCTCGTTTTTCAGCAGCACCAAAGATTCGTGGGCCATTTGTAGGGCGTGGGCTTGGTGGGGGGCACTTTCTACCACGCTCATCGGAATCTGGGCGTATTGCACGCGCTCCACCGGGTCAAACATGCCTAGCTGAAAGCGGATCTTATACAGCCGCTTCACCGATACGTCCAGCTGCTGCTCGGTTATGAGCTTGCGCTGCACCGATTCCAGCAGGGAGTTATAGGTAAACAGCTTGCCCGTGGCGCATTCGAGGTCGGTGCCGTGGAGCACGGCGTTGGCGGCGGCAGTGGCGGCATCAGGGTCGGTTTTGTGGTTTTGCCAGAAGTCGTTGATGCCGTCGCAGTCGGAGGTGACGTAGCCCTGGAACTTCCACTTATCGTAGAGAATCTCATTCATCAGCTTGTCGCTGCCGCAGCAGGGCTGGCCGGCGTAAGCGTTGTAGGCGCACATCACGCTAGCCACTTTTGCATCTACAATTAAGTCGCGGAAGGCTGGCAGATACGTGTCCCACAAGTCATAGTCGCTGATTTTGGCGTCGAACACGTGGCGCAACTGCTCAGGACCGCTGTGCACGGCAAAGTGCTTGGCGCAGGCCGTCACTTTTAAGTACTTCGGGTCATCACCCTGAAATCCTTTTACCAGCGCTGAGCCCAGCTGCCCGGTCAGGTAAGGATCTTCGCCGTAGGTTTCCTGACCCCGGCCCCAACGCGGGTCGCGGAAGATGTTGATGTTGGGCGTCCAGAACGTGAGGCCTTGGTAGATGCCCCGCTCACCGCGGCGGGCGTACTCGTGGTGCACGGCGCGGGCTTCGTCGGAAGTAATGGTGGCCATTCTGAGCATGGCGTCGGTGTTAAACGTAGCCGCCATTCCGATGGCCTGCGGAAACACCGTCGTCTTCATGCTGGTGCGGGCCACGCCGTGCAGGGCTTCGTTCCACCAGTTGTAAGCCGGAATACCTAGCCGGTCGATGGCGGGCGAGGCGTTCAGCATCTGGCTCACCTTTTCCTCCAATGTCAGACGGCCCACCAAGTCGTCTACCCGTTGATCGATGGGCAGATCCGGGTTACGAAAAGGGAAGTTTTCGGGGGTGCTGGGGGGCATTTCCTGGGCAGTAGCAGCGGTGGGCGCTGTGGCAGTTTGCTGGCTGCTTTTGCCGCATGCCGTCAGGACTAGCAAGGAATAAACGATTAGGGATTTCTTCATCCTTTGGGTGAGATGGGGTGAAACGATGGTCAGCGGTGAGGTAATCTGGGCCCCTGACGACGCGTAGTAGATGGTGAATGCGCATGCTCAAAAGTGTCTAGTTTGAGCACCTTCCAACTGGCTTGACCAGCAACTAAAGTAGGCGGCTTGTCAACTATGACCAGCGGTTTTAAGCCAAATCTGCGCCCTAACGCAGAAAATAATCTATGTAATCGATTGTGATAGCATTAATAATCAGTAGTAGCGGCTTACTACGTCAGCCCTTTGCTGGCTTCTCTACGTTTATCTAGCTTCGACTCCGCGTAGTCGCTTCTTATCTCAACCCAACCTTACAATACCTAGAAAAAGCAAAATCATGGCAGGAAAACTCAATGGAAAAGTAGCCCTCATTACGGGTGCAAGTGCCGGCATCGGCGAAGCCTGCGCTCGGGCCTTGGCAGAAGAAGGAGCCAACCTAGTGCTGACGGCGCGCCGCGAGGAGCGCCTGGAAACCTTGGCTGAGGAGCTGCGCCAACTGGGCGTGAAAGTGGAGTTCGTGGCCGGCGACGCCCGCGAGGAGGAAACCGCCCGCCGCACCGTACAAGCCGCCACCGACGCCTTTGGTCGCCTCGATATCCTGATAAATAATGCCGGCGCCGGCAACTACAAGAACTTGGTAGACACGAGCGCCGAGGAGTACGACGAGCTCATGGACACGAACGTGCGCACCACGTTCCTTTTCACGCGCCACGCCGTGCCCGTGATGCAAGCCCAGAAATCGGGCACCATTCTGATGCTCTCGTCGATGGCGGGCGTGTATGGCTTTGCCGGCGAAGCGGTGTATTGCGCCACTAAGTTTGCCCAGGTAGGCTTTGCCCAGGCCCTGGACAAAGAGCTGCGCCCCGACGGCATCAAGGTAGGCGCCATTTGCCCCGGCGGCGTCAAAACGGAGTTTGCCCTGGGCAAAGGCCGCACCGAGGACAAGGTAGCCCAATCGGGAATGCTGGAGCCCGAGGACGTAGCCGGCGCCGTGCTGCTGGCTTGCACGCAGTCATCCAACTCCCGCATCATCGAGATTCAGATGCGTACCATGGACGAGGCGCTGACCTAGGCGTTCTTCTCAGCTAATCAGTCACAAAAAGCCCCCCAGCAGATTGCTGAGGGGCTTTTTTGTGAGTTATTAACTATGCATTACTTTGACGTCCTCTGGCTTAGGCTGTCGCAAGAGTTGATATAAACTGGCTATGTGGCTGAACAGCACGACCGGCACAATAAACGCTGGTAGCCACACAAACGGAAAGCGCAGCACCCCCACATTGGGCTGCTCAAAAGCGAGCCGCTGGACCGGAGTAGGAGCCGAGAGCAAAGCCACCGTTACGATAATGGCAAGCAATACTAGGGCAGCTACGTTCCAGACAATTAACCCTCCCCTACCCAGCCGCTGCGTGCGCCACAAACTTGCCACCACCGGAGCCGTTAGACCTGAGAAAACATCGAAGTTGAGGCCGGAAAAGGTCATCAGCTCGGGCACCAGATGGGCAGTTGCCAAGCCATATAAACCAATTTCAACGCCTACCCGCACTATGCTAATGGCAGTGAGATCAGCTAGTGGCAGGCGGGCCATGTAGCGGCGACCTTGCGGCGTAAAAACTATGGCTACTATGACGGCTACCGCCGGCAAAAGCGCGCCTTGCGCCAAACGGGGTGGCAGCACGTCCAGATTAGTTTGATAAAAGCCACCCAACGCCAACCCCGCCTGTATGGTAAGCCACACGCCAACAACCAGCCAGTAATACATTAAAGAACTACCGGCTCGGCGAACAGCCTGCGCCAACAGCCATCCGGTAAAGAAGGTGCAGGCCACAAACAGCACACTAAGCCAAGCCGGTGCTGGGGCGTTCAGATATTCCAGATTAGCCGTTGGCATGATGAAAAGGCATTGCTAGAGATTACCAATTGAATGTACACTGCCCCTGACTTTACTCACTACTTTGGCTTTTAGTCGCCAGCTCGCGTTGTTCTGATGCTCGGTCGCAGCAGGCATCTTGCCATCTTACCGGCCAAGCTCGACTATAACTTTTCTTAGAGATCAAAGTATCAGAAAGTTACTATTTCACTGTTTAGAAAACGCAACCCGCACCGAATATATGGCTGTTCACGACCAATCAGACAACGAGCAAAACCTACCTAACGACCCGGCCCAACTCGGCTCAGATCAGGGCTCTGGTTTCAACACCGGGGGCGACCCACGCGAGATGCCCCGCACTCCCCTAAATGCCGTTGACACCAGCGACCAGGCGCCCACCCGCACTCCGGGGCAAGTGGGCGACGGAATAAATGCCCCCCAGGGCTCCGACTTCGACAACCAGCGCCGCCATGGGGCCAGTGGCTTCGATGCTAGCTATGGTGACGTGGGCCATGGTCAGGGCATGGGCCGAGCAGGCTTCAATGGCGACCAGGACCGCGGCTACGACGAAAGCGGCATCCGCGGAGGCGTAGGTAGCAGCGGTGGCCGCGAAGATCCTTCCGACCGCGCAATTCCCGATTCCAACCCCTTTACAGGCGGCTACGGTGGTGGCGACTACGACCGCCCCGATGAAAGCCAAACCCGGAATATCGGTTTGAATAGTCGCAACCCAACCGATGAATCAAATCAGGATGACCAGCAGCGCACTACCGGGGCGGAAAATCTTTAAGCCAGCTAAGGAATGGGTTTAAATAATGGCATAAACAAAGCTCGAATAGCACGCGTGCGGAGACGCTAAGTCTAGTGTCTCCGCACGCGTTTTAGCTGGCGACAACAGCTGTTTGGTGAAAACGTCGCGGTTAGTTGGGGAAGAAAGCTGCACTAATGGTTAACTTGGCGGGTTCTATTGGTACCAGTACCAATTTTTGCTTTCCGCTTATTCCCATTTATGTCCGCTACCGCTGAAATTGCCCGACGCCGCACCTTTGCTATCATCTCCCACCCTGACGCGGGCAAGACCACACTAACCGAAAAATTCCTCCTCTTTGGTGGCGCCATCCAAACGGCTGGCGCGGTCAAATCCAATAAAGCCCAGAAGTCTGCCACCTCCGATTTTATGGAAATCGAACGGCAGCGGGGCATTTCCGTGGCTACTTCCGTCATGGGCTTCGAGTACCAGGGCTACAAGGTCACGATTCTGGATACGCCCGGTCACAAGGACTTTGCCGAGGATACCTACCGCACCTTGTCGGCTGTGGACAGCGTAATTCTGGTGGTCGACAGCGTGAAGGGCGTGGAAGAGCAAACTCGGCGCCTGATGCAAGTATGCCGCCTGCGCAAGACGCCGGTGATGATCTTTGTCAACAAGCTCGACCGCGAAGGCAAGCCCGCCTTTGACTTGCTTGATGAGCTAGAGGAAAGCCTGCAAATTCGCGTGCGGCCCCTTACCTGGCCTATCAATCAGGGGCGTACGTTTCAGGGTGTGTACAATTTGTATAGCCAGGAGCTGAACCTGTTTCGTACCACTAAAACCACGCGGGCCGAGAACGTAGTAGCCATCCGCGACCTACACGCACCGGAGCTAGAAAAGCATTTGCCCCCCGGCGACGTGCGGCAGCTGCGTGAGGATGTAGAGCTGGTGGAGGGCATTTACGATCCGCTCGACAAAGCAGCCTACCGGCAAGGCGAGCTGGCGCCCGTGTTTTTTGGCAGCGCCAGCAACAACTTCGGCGTGCAAGAGCTGCTCGACACATTTGTGGAACTGGCGCCGGCCCCCAGCGGTCAGCCAGCTACATCGCGCTTCGTGCCCGCTACAGAGGCTGCCTTCACGGGCTTTGTATTTAAGATTCACGCCAACCTAGACCCCCGCCACCGCGACCGGATTGCCTTCGTGCGCATCGTGTCGGGTCGCTTCGAGCGCAACACCTTTTACACCCACACCCGGCTGGGCCGCAAGCTACGCTTTGCCAACCCCACCACCTTTATGGCCAACGATAAAAGCCTGGTGGAAGAAGCTTGGCCCGGCGACATCGTCGGCCTTTACGACAGCGGGCAGTTTGCCATCGGCGACTCGCTATCGGAGGGCGAAGACCTGTTTTTCCAGGGCATTCCGCGCTTCGCGCCCGAAATCCTGCGCGAACTGGTCAATGAGGACCCTATGAAAACCAAGCAGCTGGAAAAAGGCATCCGGGAGCTGACGGAAGAAGGCGTGGCCCAGTTGTTTATCCAAAAGCAGGGCAATCGCAAGATCATCGGTACGGTGGGCGAGCTACAGTTCGATGTGCTAACCTTCCGCTTGGAGCACGAGTACGGGGCGCGCTGTACCTTCCGCCCTTTGTCCGTATATAAGGCGTACTGGCTAGAGGCAGACACGCCCGAAACGCTTCGGCAGTTTATCACCCGCCGCGGCAACAGCATTGCCTACGACCGCGACGGCGAGCCCGTGTTTCTAGCCGAAAGCCAGTGGACCATCAACACCATTCAGCAAAGCAATCCAGCTATGACTTTCCGAGCCTGGAATGAGCCGCACGAGCAGCTACAGCAGCCAGCTTAACAGCGAGCGCTGCTTCATAATGAAAGGCGGTCATGCAGAGCGGTAGCGAAGCATCTCGCTCGCTTCGTTGCAATGGTAACTTAACGAAGCGAGCGAGATGCTTCGCTCTGCTCTGCATGACCGCCTTTTAAACAGCCAAATAACTTCACATTTGCTGCACCTGCTGCCAGATGTCTTCTTCCACCGGAATGCCATGCGCCAGATTATCCTGGCGGGTGGCGAATGACTGCTCGCCGGGGTAGAATACCTGCTCGCCGGGCGCCGACGGCTCGCCGCTTTTGGTGAAGCGCAGAATTTCTTCGATCAGGGAAGCGTGCATGTCAGGCTGCTGTAGGGCAATAAAGCACTGCGATACGCCCGACTCGGCCCCACTCTCGGTGATGACCGCCGTGGAGCGGCCGCCGCTGAGCGCCGTTAGCAGCACGTCGAGCACCAAGGATAGGCCGGAGCCTTTCCAGAAGCCAATGGGTAAGCCCCGCTCTGAGGCTATAATGTCGGCAGCATTCGTTGTGAGTTGGCCCTGCTTATCGTAGCCGCCGGGTACTGGTAAGGGCTCTTGCCGGGCCGCGTACGTGCTGAGCTTGCCGTAAGAATACTGCGATATGGCCATGTCCAGCACGATGGGGGGCTTTTCGCCGCGCGGCACGGCAATGACCAGCGGGTTGTTACCGAGTCGGGCCCCCGAGCCGCCCCAGGGCGTGACGTTGGCAATGGTGTTGGTGAAGCAAATACCCACGCAGCCGGCATCGGCTGCCTGCCAGCCGTAGGTGCCACCGCGCATCCAGTGGTTGGTATTGCGCAGCGCCACGCAGCCGATGCCATGCTCCCGCGCCAAGGCAATTGCCCGCTCCATACACACCCAGGCGCTATACATACCTGGTGCTAGCTTTCCGTCCCAACGCTCCAGCGCCCCGGTCTGCTCCAGACATTCGGGCTCGGCTGCTGGGTGCACGAGGCCTTTTTGCACGGCCTGCACAAAGGTTGGGAACCGGTTGAGACCGTGGGTATATACCCCGTCGCGGCTGTTTTGGGCAAAAATGGTGGCGCAGTGCTCCGCTTTATCTTCGGTAAAAGGAAGCGAGAGCAGTACCCGCTTCAGCTCTTGCTGTAGCTGGGGATAAGGAATTCGAAGGCTCATTAGAGAAGACTAAGGCATACGTACGCAACGACGTGGCTTTCTAGCATACGTCAACCTTACCAAAACCGGCCAGTGAACACTCAGGCCCAGAAAGCTGCTAGGCAGTAAAGGGCATGGTCTTGCCTTCGCGCACGTTGTCGGGGCCTTGGTAGGCGCTGGCGGGCATACTGCGCAGAATACCGTATAGGCCCGAGGCGGAAAGCTCCTGAATAAGCTGCTCGGAGAAGCCGCACCAATACACTGGCAGATGCGTGAGGGCCGCCTGTTGCTCCACATGCAGAATAGCTTGCTGCCCCTGCGTAGAAATGGACGCCACATGTTGGCAGTCAATCCAGAGGGCGCTGCTGCCTAGCGTAATCACCTGGGCTATTATCTGCTTAAGATGAGCCGCTTCGGTGGCTCCCGTGCAGTTACCGTGCAAGCTCAAGCTCGTGCCTGCACTGTGTCCGCCTACGTAAATGGTTAAACCTGATTGCATAAGTGCTGCCCTCTATGCCTTATTGCCATTCCCTCAACCTATAAAATACAGGCGGACAGACTAAGCATTAAACATACAATAATGTAGATATAATAGCCGGAAATTCCTATGCATTTCTCTGCTATATCTTTCCTCTTCACCAGAGAGAAGCGCCTCTTCTTACAGTGGCAGGAGCGCCTACACCGTGCTACACATGAATAAAGTGTTCACTGAGATTGCCAGTTATGAAACTGCAGTTTTGCTCTGCTCAGTTATGTGAAACAGCGAGTCGAGGCGTAGCACATGTAGGCAACGCTTCAGTACCGGATCCGTATTGCGCAGCCAGATGCTAGCGCCGCTTTGATGCAGTACGAGCAGCTGTGATATTACATGGCTGACACCGAGCGTACGCAGGCACTTTAGCTTGCTGCAATCGACTACAAATTGAGGACGGGTTTTCTTAGGCTGCCGGGCCAGGTAGCGAGCCAGTTGCTTCGCATCCTCCGTATCGAGGTTGATAGGAAATACCGAAGTGACCTGGGCCTTACCCATGAAGGTAGGCTGATAGGAAGTAGGCATAAAAGTAATTCTGTAGACGTGTTGATTTCTTGACTGTTGACGGAAAAAGCAGGTATCAAAGAGAAGTGCTTCTGGGCGGCAGACCTTCAAAGGAATACACCCTACTGACCCTCAAACAAACCGCTTTCTGCCCCCGTTTGCTCCCGGTTTACTACGGGTTTGCGTGGGGGATAAATCCGTAATTTCTCAATCGTATTTTTTCCTCAACACACTCATTTCCTCTCAACTCAACGCCTCGATCCGGGTTAATACCTAGCAGTTGCGTGGCTAATCTGCCTGCCTATTATCATAATTGAGGTAGCGACGTAAGAGTTGGAGTCTCGCTGTTGCTGATGTTGTTTTGATAAGCGCGAATATGATCGTTCAACGACAAGATGCCAACTCTTGCGTCGCTACCGCCTTTCACTAGCTTCTTAGTCCTTCTCAATGGGTTGGGCCAGTGATGCATTGGCGCAATAAAATATAAATGCGTTGTTTAAAAGGTTAGACCTGGGCATCCTGAGTAGAGGTTCTTCGTGAAACAAGCTGGTTTATTAGCCTTTAACTTCCTGGCTAGCAGAGGAGCTTCCGAACTTAACACGACGATAAAGGGTATATCGCAGTAGTTACTCTAATAATAAAGCTTCCTGCGATGCCAACTGCCGCCGAGTTCTTTCTGGACCAGGCGAAAGCCAGCCCGCATATCCATTTTATCTACGACCTGACGGCCCAGCGGGTCGTTTTCGTGAATGAGGCGTACGAGCAGGTGCTCCAGGGGAATTGTACCAATATCGATGATGAGTTGCCTGCCTTGCTGGCCCTCCTCCACCCCGATCATCTTCCTGTACTAGACAGCCTGTGGCGGCTATGGCAAAAAGGCGCCCTGAATGAAGAAATAGATCTTCAGCTAGTTCGCAGCGGCCAGCCCGACCAGTGGCTCTGCCTTACCCCGCACTGGCGTCAAGATGAGCAAGGCCACGTGTGGCTGGGTGGCACCCTGCACGACATTAGTGTAAACAGGCGTAATAAGGAGTACACAGAGAAGTTTAGCAGCAAAAAGAATACAACGTTGGAGATTCTCTCCCACGATCTGGCCGGTTCCTTTGTGCTGTTGCAGCAGCTAACGGAGTTTGTGCATGAAGAGATGGGCCCCCAAACCAACCCTAAGGTGCCGGAGATGCTGGCCCTGATGACCCGTACTAGCGAGGAGGGCGTAGCCCTGATTCGCAGCTTGGTAGACCAGGAATTCTTCGAATCGACGGAAGTCCCGCTTAAGCGTGAGCGAGTAGACTTGCGGGAAAAGGTACGGCAATGCTTGGAGCCCTTCCAGCGGGCCCCGAAACAGGACCGTCGGATGCTGACCTGCAACCTGCCCGAAGAGCCGGTTTATGCCGAGGTAGATGCCAATAAGCTCAGTCAGGTAATTTCTAACTTAGTTAGTAACGCGCTCAAGTTTACACCCGAAGAAGGCCACATTGTGGTAAGCCTAACGCCCTGCTCCGATTGTGTACGCATTGAGGTAACTGACGAAGGCATTGGCATTCCTGAGGCATTACAACCTAAACTATTCCAACGATTTACTCCTGCCGGCCGGCCTGGTTTGCGCGGCGAGTTCAGCACGGGCTTGGGCTTATCCCTGTGTAAGTTTATTGTGGAGCGGCATCAGGGTACCATTAGCGTGGCTAGCACAGAGGGAAAAGGCAGCACCTTTACGATCGAGATACCCATCAGCGCGTCGCCAGCGTCTTGATTTTGACCGCGGAATTGCTTGCCAGCTTCATTTGCTGATTGCTATTTTGCAGATTCAATACTATCCATTAATTCATACTTATCGTCCTGACCAGCTTCGGTTTTGAGGCGGATTTACGTGACACTTGCCCCGACTCCAGCCCCTACCTGTATTGTTCTAAGTTTTTGAGCCCTTTGGAACTTAGCTTCCTTCTGTACCTTCTTCTTATTTCCGCCTGTTCTAACACCTGAAACCATGATTCGCATATTTTTAGTTGATGACCACAAAGTTATGCGCGATGGGCTACGGGCTATTCTGGGGGGCAATTCTGACTTAATAATCGTGGGCGAGGCTGCTAATGGGCAAGAGCTGCTCGACCAGCTTCCCACCACTCCCACCGACGTGGTGCTCCTGGATATGCATATGCCCGTGCTCGACGGCTTGGCCACTACCAGCCAACTGCGCACGCACTTTCCTGGGGTGCGCATCCTTATGCTGTCTATGCTTGAGCAAGAGCACGCCATCGGGCAGGTGCTAGATGCCGGAGCCGACGGCTACGTTCTTAAAAACTGCGACAGAAGGGAATTAATAGCAGCCGTTCATGCCGTAGCTATAGGCAAGCAATATTTGAGTAGTGAGCTAGGGCTGAGCATGCTGCGCAAGGTATTAGCCATTGGGAACCATACGCCTGACACGGAGCAGGAAGCGGTATGCAACCTGTCGGTTCGGGAGCGGGAAATATTGCAGTTGATTGCCACCGGCCTCACCAACCAGGAAATAGCCGACAAGGTCTTCTCCAGCAAGCGCACCATCGAGACCCACCGTCAGAATATCATCGAGAAAACCAATGCTAAGAATACGGCCGCGCTTATCAAGTATGCCATGCAAAGCGGCTTGGTAAAATAAGCGCTGCTAAGCTGGGTGGGGGGCAAATCTGAAAGCTAGCCGGTAGTCAGATTTGCCCCCATCCAGCTTAGTCCAAGCCAATTACTGCCTGCTCCCACTGCTGGACGGCGCATCGCTCACAGCTCGTTTCGGGCTTGCGGGGGCTTTCAACTACATTGCCACAGCGGGCGCAGGCAAAGCAGCCCTCGGCCTTCTGCTGTTCTGCTCTGAACGCCGCATCCTGCACGGGCAGAATGGACAAGCCGGCCTGAGGCTCGTCGAACGTGAGGATGGAAAAGGCGCCATTGGCCTCCTGATACACGCGCTGCACCGCCCCCAGATTATCAATGCCTTCGGTTCGTAGCCGCGAAAATAGCCGCTCCTGGGGCAGCACGCTTTGCTCCAATCTGTCCAGCTGAATGCGGCCATCTTCCACGAGAACAGCCACATCATCCAGCACCGTGCTCTCAAACTTTTTATTGCGCATTGCCCAGCGGCCAATCAAGTGTTGGTAGCCAATAATGACGGCGGCAATAACTACCACCGGCAGCAGGCCCCGATCGGGCGCCATCAGTGCCACGCCATTGGCCGCGGCCAGCGACACGAGGGCAATCATTTCATTACGCGTCAGCATAGAGCCCATCCGGTTACCCATCAGCCGCATGGAAACCAGCAGCAACAGGTAGATAAACACAATGCGGATAACGGCTTCGATATAAAAGCTGGCGGGCACCTCACCCACGAAAATGCGCAGCCAGTCGGTCAGTTGAATTTCTTCGGGCTTCATACGGCAGCAGGTTCTGAGGTAATAGCATAGGTCCAATCGGGGCAACCGCACTTAGGGCACGCTGCCGACTGCTTTTGGGTATCTGGCTCTGGCGTGGTGTAGCCGCATTGCAGGCAGGCTTGCAGGTCTTGCTCCTGATGCTCGGCCCCGTGAATCACGCTATCCTTCTCGGGCAGAATAGATAACCCTGGTCTGGGGGGCTTTTGCTGATACACGCTGAACTCGCCATTCGCTTCCAAGTACACGCGCTTCAGCTCGCCCAGGTGCTGAATCTTCTGGGCCCGCAGGCTGGCAAAAAGCTGTTCGCGGGAAAGATGAGCCGTTATCATCTGCTCCCGGTCGAGCACGCCATCCGCTACTATTATCTGTAGCTCGCCTTGGGCCAGCAGCTCCACGCGCCGGTACCGGTAAGCTAGCCAGTTGATGCTCCTAAACAAGACCAGAATACACCCCAGAATCAGGATGCCGTGCAGCAGTCCGCGCTCCGGAATCTGCATGGGCACCGACACAATGCCCCCCAGCATAATCATCACCGAGAGTTCGGTAATCGTGAGCTGGGCGTTCATGCGCTTGCCCATAATGCGCATCGTAAGCAGGAGCGCCAAGTATATTATCACCGTGCGCAGCACCACTTCCACCAAAAACTCCACCGGGGCGTTGCCTAGCAAAATCCGTTGCCAGTCACCTAAGAAAATCTCCTCTTTCTTCATTACTTCCTCTCTCCTTCGCGCTGCCCACCGGCAAAACAAACTAACACTAGTGTACTAGCTCACTTCTGAGTTGAGCAACCTATTTATTTATGAAGTTGATTTGTGAATACCGGCCGATAACAGGCGCCGTGCGGACCGGCCTATATTGATTAGATCTATTGAATAGCGCCTTTTTACCGCTTTAGGCCAACGGGGGTTATAGTTGAGCTTGATGCAAAAAGCCAACTACGTAAAAGGAATTTATGGCCTATTAGGCGCTGACACCGTAATGAAGCACGATAACCTTGCTGAAGCCAACTGCCAATCCCGTACTAATACGGACAAGCTAACTCGCAAAAGCGCCCGAAAATCCGTAGTTGCTGTCCGGCCGCGGGCAGTGAAGACACGTTATACAATCCAGTTTTCAAACCGGTACTGTTCTCCTAGTGGGGGCTTTTTTATGCGTTTTAAGCAATGGCCAGAACGATTATTGTCTCCAACCGCCTGCCAACCAAAGTGCAGCGCACCACCGCAGGCCTCACTTTTCAGCCCAGCGAAGGCGGCCTGGCTACGGGCTTAGGCTCCATCTACCGGGCCGACGACAACCTATGGGTGGGCTGGCCGGGTTTATTTGTTGAATCCCAGGCCGAGCAGCGGCACATCACCGAGCAGCTGCGCGACGACAGCATGGCGCCCGTGTTTCTGACGGAGGCCGAAATCCGGGACTTTTACGAAGGCTTCAGCAACTCTACCCTCTGGCCTACCTTTCACTACTTCAGCCAGTACGCCACCTACGAGGAGGCCCATTGGGAGGCATATGTAGCGGTAAATCAAAAGTTCTGCGACGCGCTGCTGGAGCTAGTCGGCCCCGACGACACCATCTGGGTGCACGACTACCAGTTGCTGCTCTTGCCGCAGATGCTGCGCCGGGCGCGGCCTACGGCCACCATTGGCTTCTTCCTGCACATTCCGTTTCCTTCCTACGAGCTGATTCGGGTGCTGCCCTGGGGGGCAGAATTGCTGCAAGGCATGCTGGGGGCCGATTTGCTGGGCTTTCACACATTCAACTACATGCGCCATTTTTTGAGCGCTGTTTCCAATATCCTCGGGCTACCCAACCAAAACGGCCAGATCGAGACGCCCAGCCGCATTGTGCTGGTCGACGCCTTCCCGATGGGCATCGACTACCAGCGCTACGCCGAAACGGCAGCCTCCGAAGCGGCCAGCGCCCACATGCAAACCTACCGAGCTGCTCTCCGCGACGTGCGCATGATTCTGTCTATTGACCGGCTCGACTACACCAAAGGCATTCCACAGCGGCTGCAGGCTTTCGAGGAGCTGTTGCAGCGCCATCCGGAGTGGCGCGAGCAAGTCAGCCTGTTAATGTTGGTGGTCCCTTCCCGCGACCAAGTGGCCCAATATCAAGCCTTAAAAGTGGAAGTCGATGAGCTAGTGGGCCGCATCAATTCCCAGTACGGCACCATCAGCTGGACGCCGATTCTATACTTTTACCGCTCCTTGCCATTCGAGGAGCTAACGGCCCTGTACCGCATGGCCGACGTAGCGCTGGTAACGCCCGTCCGCGACGGTATGAACCTGGTAGCCAAGGAGTACATTGCATGTAAAGCCGACTTGAAGGGTGTACTGATATTAAGCGAGCGAGCCGGCGCTGCCCAAGAGTTGTCCGATGCTCTGCTGATCAATCCGACCGCCACGGGCCAAATGGTAGACGCCATGCACCAGGCCCTACAAATGCCCCCCGAAGAGCAAATCAGCCGGATGAGTCACCTTCAGGCCATCGTGCAGCAGTACGATGTATTTGCCTGGACGGAGCTGTTTATGAACCGGTTAGCCTACAGCAAAATCAAGCAGCTGACTTTGGGCACCGAGTCATTGGGCGAAGAAGCCACCGCTCAAATGCGCGAGGAATATCAAGCCGCACCGCGCCGACTTCTGCTCCTAGACTACGGCGGCACGCTGGTAGGCTTCCACAACAACCCCCAGCAGGCCAAGCCCGACGAGGAGCTACTGGAAGTGCTGGGCAAGCTGGCCTCCAATCCGCAGAACCAAGTTGTCGTGATCAGCGGCCGTGACCGCACCACGTTGGAAGAGTGGCTGGGTCACTTAGCCCTAGATTTTGTTGCCGAGCACGGCGTCTGGCTGCGACGGGCCGGCGAAGAGTGGCGACTGTTTCAGGAAATGCGCTCCGACTGGAAAAGCGAGTTTTTGGCGCTGCTGCAGCAATACGTTAGTCGTACCGCAGGCTCGTTCATTGAAGAGAAGGAATACTCTCTGGTTTGGCACTATCGCCGCGCCGATAAGGCACTAGGAGAAGTCCGGGCACGCGACCTGCTCAGCCATCTCTCGTTCATGACTTCCAATACCGATTTGCAGGTACTGGAAGGCAATAAGGCACTGGAGATTAAGAGCATCGGCGTCAATAAAGGCACTGCTGCCCTACGCTGGCTTGAACCTAGCGCGCCAGAGTTCATCTTGGCCATCGGCGATGACCGCACCGATGAAGACATTTTTCGAGGTCTGCCTTCTAGCGCGTACTCCATAAAAGTAGGTGGCGGCGTGCACTCAGCGGCCCGCTATTGTGTAGGCGGCGTAGCCGATGTGCGCAAGCTGCTGGCGGAGCTAGCTGAAGTACCCGTCAGCACCGATTTACAAGTGGCATCTTCACAGGCTTAACTGATTTCAGCTTCCTTATTTATGCAAAAAAGCCCCCCCAGCGAATGACTGGGGGGCTTTTTTATGGTGTGCTAGCTTAATGACTATTCATCTGCTGGAATCGGGCGTCCAGCTCAGCCCGCGAGGCTTGCCGGATGCTTTCCGAGGTGCCGTAGCCGACCTCTTGCTCTCCGCCAGCTAAGCGGGCCATGATGCTGTCGGCAAACTCATCTACCGGCACAGCCCAGTTATGCAAGCCCGGTCCACCCAAGTCAGTATTCACGGCCGGCGGCACGATTTCGAGCACGTCAATTCCCTCCGCGCGCATCTGCTGGCGCAAGGCCAGCGTGAAGGAATGCAGAGCTGCCTTCGTGGCGCAGTAAATGGGTGCTATAGCCATCGGCGCAAACGCCAGCCCCGACGACACATTGATAATGACCGGATTGGTTTGCTGGCGCAGGTGCGGAATCAGCAAAGCGGCCAAGTGAATAGGCGCGTCGAAGTTGATGGCTATTTCCTGGTGCTGCTTTTCCCAGGCATCGAGGCTGGGGGGCAAATCGGCGAGCTGAAAACGGTTCTGAATGCCAGCGTTGTTGATGAGCACGTTCAGTTTAGGGAAATCGGCCAGCACCTTGCGGACCAGCTCGGCGCGGTCGGTGGCCTGGGCAAGGTCGCACTCGTAGATGTGCAAGCCGGGCACTTTCTCCTGCGCCTCCCGCAGCTTATCGGCTCGCCGTCCGCAAATAATGACTTCGCTGCCCGCATCGCGGAAACGCTGAGCCAGGGCCAGCCCAATACCAGAGCCCCCGCCGGTGAGGAGAATCGTGTTGTGTTCGAGCTTCATGAAATGAATTGATTAATTGCTATATGGGAGGTTTTACGAACAGCAGGCCCGCGAAGCTGATTCGGCGGCGCGGTTAGGACAAGCACTATCGTTACTGAAGGCAGTCCATACTCAGGTCATTTTACATATAATGGTCTTACCTGTTGGGCAATTTGCTCGTTGATCTTTAGTTTTTCAGACGATGCAGACAACAAATTCTCGCCTAAACTGTATTCCTTCAGCGCCTTCGGACTAAGAAAACAATCAACTAAAGGATTGACCAGCAGAAAAATACGGGCATAAAAAAAGGCGCCCCACCCGGAACGCCCTTTTCATATCCCAATGCCGGAGAATCAAGTCCCACCCCTACTCCGGCTTGGGGCAGCTTAGCACGGCTGGCATAAGTAGGCAAAGCCCCTATACTACCGCGAAAAGCTACTACCAATAGCGAGTTATTAGCTCACCGTATTATCAAATTGTTATTGCTGAGTACCACTGTTGGATTCGATGGCAATTTACTAAAACAAATGTAACTTGTAACAAACAGCCTATACAATATTAGGTAGAAGCTGCTAAAAATATATCATTTACTTAGCCTACCCTTCCAAAAACATAGCACATTTGTACAAGCAATGAATATGAGACGGTGTTGGGTTACCTTTTATCGTTCCTCGTATTCGTGTATATACACTGGTAAGATAGCCATATATTTTGCTTGCCCGTGCTACTGACTACCTAATTGCCTTCCTTCTACATCGTAGTAAAGCAACCCATGTCAACTTCCCCCAAGCGCGTCTCCATCATAGATATAGCCAAGGCCCTGAACCTCTCAGTTGCTACCGTGTCGCGGGCCCTAGCCGACAAAAAAGACATCGGTGAGGCCACCAAAGCCCGAGTGCGGCAATTGGCACAAGAACTCAACTACCGCCCCAATCAGTTGGCGTCCGCCCTGCGCAAAGGGCGTAGCGGCACCTTGGGCGTAATCGTACCGCACATAAAAGGCTACTTTTTTCCGGCAGTTATGCACGGCATTGAGATGGTAGCTAGCAAGGCCGGCTACAACCTGCTGCTGTGCGAGTCGAACGAGGATGTGCGCCGGGAGCGCCGCAACGTAGAAACGCTCCTTTCAGCGCAGGTTGAAGGTATTTTGGTGTCGGTTTCGGCCACTACTCACAGCGAGATGGACCACTTCGAGCAGGTTCGACAGCAAGGCACTCCGCTCGTCTTCTTCGACCGGATGCCTGAGCTTCCCGGCAGCACGGGCGTAGTGCTCGACGATTTTGCAGGTGCTTATCAGGCTGTTACCCATCTTATTGAGCAGGGCTGCACCCGCATTGCTCACTTAGCTGGTCCTCAGCACCTTAATACCAGCCGCAATCGATACTTGGGCTACGCTGAGGCCCTTCGCGCCCACGGCCTGCCCCTCGACGACGATAACTTGGTGTTCTCGCTCCCAGCTCTCAGCCAGGAGTCGGGCCGCGAGGGCATGCAGCATTTGCTTAGCCTGGCCCAGCCGCCTGATGCGGTGTTTGCCGCCTACGCCATTCCCACGGCTGGCGCCCTAGAGGTGCTGCATGAGCGCGGCGTTCGGGTACCCCAGGAGATTGCGCTGGCTTGCTTCAGCAACGAGCCTTTCACCACTATGACCACTCCCCGCCTCACGGCCGTCGATCAGCGGGCCGAGCAGATGGGCGAAACGGCCGTGCGCTTGTTTTTGCAGCTCTGTAAGCGTGGCCCCCAATATGCCCCCCCGCCCATTGTCCTGAAGCCTGAGCTACGCCTCCGTGATTCTTCTATGCATTTAGCCCAGCTACAACCTCACTTGCTAACTGCCTAAAGCTGACTAAAGGTACTTACGCTTCCCCTTCTGGATAAGGCAGAGCGAGTTTTCTAAACCCCAATTGAATCGGTCTTGATTCAGTTGGGGTTTTGCTTTTACACCCCAACAGCAGCTATACTTCCTAGCTTTTTATGGTAACGGACTGCAGCAAAGCTTATGTATTTATATTATTCTATGAAACGAATCACAACGAGGCTGACAAATCTAATTGTATAATACCCCCAGCAAGGCTACCGTTGAGGTAGCCTATTTAATTATCACTTAGGAAATGTTGTTATATATTCTATTAAATAAATATAATAAAATACGCTTATACAGGCTTTTTTAATAGTTAACGATAAAATTTTGCTTAGCATATTTAAGCAAGTTTAAGCTCGACTGTTTTAGTATTTCTGTAATAAGCTCGACGCTAACGCAGTAGTTTATTGGTAGGTTACAACGTAATACGATTTTTATATGAATAGAGCTGATACAGTGAAAGCTTATTCAAATAATTATAAAAATAATTCAACAAATACCAAGCTGAACATTAGATTAGTTATGATTTTTGTGCATATATTTCAATTCGTAACTAAGCTGGTCAGTATGTGTAGATCTACAAAATAGTTTCTTTTCAGCTAGGTAAGCTTCTGTCTTTACCTGTGCTAACATTCGAATCTGGCGCAGTTCCTCGTCACGATTCGCTCCTCAGCTTCTTCCATTCAACACCATCCTTAATGCCCTGAAAACTGGGCAGGGTGACCTCTTGTGCCCTACCCGAGGGGTAGCCTGTACCCTATTGCAACCATCTATTCCTTTTACCCATGAAAAACTCTACGCATGTTTTAAAGGACTCGGCATTCTATCATGCCTTTCGGTTTTCCATTTTTCGGCTATTAACCTCGCATTTCCCCCTCCAGAAGCAAGCGCTACAGCGCTGCAGCCGCTATTTGACGATGTTTGCTAAGGCACCCATCGTCTTCCTGCTACTGACTTTGTGCTCACCTGCTTGGGCACAAAACCCAATAGTTGTTGAGAACAGCAAAGCCGGTAATCCAGCTTCTCAATGGCAGATTTCGCAAGCAGGCGACTTGTCCATTCAGGGTTTTGCGACGGACATCAGCTACAATAAGGGCCAGACGGCTCGTTTCAAAATAAAGACTAATGCAAGCGCCTATCGAATAGACATTTACCGCTTAGGATACTATCAGGGCAACGGGGCGCGGCTGCAAGGCACGGGCACAGTTACCGCCACCTTGCCCCAAACCCAGGTTAACTGCAACACCGAAACCGAAACCGGCCTGGTGGATTGCGGCAACTGGGCCGAATCGGCACACTGGCCTATTCCGGCTGACGCTGTTTCGGGGGTGTACATCGCCAAGCTAACGCGCACTGATACCGGGGGCGCCAGCCACATCGTGTTCATCGTGCGGGACGATGCCAGCTCCTCTGACCTGCTTTTTCAGACCGCAGATGCTACCTGGCAGGCCTACAATGTGTACGGTGATAATGGCAACGGCAAAAGCCTGTACACGGGTGCCGGCGGCAAGGCCTCAAAAGTAAGCTACAACCGTCCTTTCCTCACGCGCAGCGGTGGCGGCGGTGGCGGCCCCGATGAAGACTGGCTTTTCAACGCCGAGTACCCCATGATCCGCTGGCTCGAAGCCAACGGCTACAATGTAACCTACACTACCAACGTCGACACTGACCGGCTCGGCAATCTGATTTCCAACCACAAGGTGTTTATGTCGGTGGGGCATGATGAGTACTGGTCGAAAGCCATGCGGGATAACGTAACGGCAGCCCGCAACGCCGGCAAGCACTTGGCTTTTTTTAGCGGTAATGAAGTGTACTGGAAGGTGCGCTGGGAAAGCAGCGGCGCACAGTCGCACCGCACGCTGGTGTGCTACAAAGAGGGCGCCCAGGGCGAGAACGTTTGTACGGGCAAGTGCGACCCCTCTCCAGAATGGACGGGCTTGTGGCGCGGTGGCTGCAACTTCCCCAACGGCGGAGCTTGCCTACCCGAAAACGAATTAACCGGCCAAATCAGCTGGACCGAATCAAGCGGGCCTCTGCAAGTACCCGCTGCTTACAAAGACCTGCGCTTCTGGCGCAATACCAGCGTTGCTACCTTGGGCAGCAACGCCACGGCCACCTTCACCGATGGCACCATCGGCTACGAGTGGAACCCCGAGCAGGAAGCGTTCCGCAGCACCTACCCCGCCGGCCGCATTATCCTCTCTCGCACCGAGCTGGGGGGCAAAATTCACCACCTTTCTCTGTATCGGCATAACAGTGGCGCACTGGTATTCGGCGCGGGCACCGTGCAATGGTCGTGGGGCCTCGACAGCAACCACGACCGGGGCAGTGCCCCCGCCAGCCGCGACATGAAGCAGGCTACCGTTAACCTGTTTGCGGATATGGGCGTGCAGCCCGCTACCCTAGAAGGCACCTTGGTAGCAGCCACAGCCTCCACTGATACACAAGCTCCCACCGTAGCTATAACCTCCCCTACTGCTGGCGCCACGCTTCCCGGCGGTCAGCCTATTACGATTTCAGGTACTGCTTCGGATGCAAACGTTGTAGCTGGTGTGGAAGTCTCCACCGATGGCGGCACTAGCTGGCAGCGGGCTACCGGCACCACCAACTGGACCTATGCCTGGACACCCACTACCCAGGGTCCGGCCACTATCCGGAGCCGCGCCTTCGACGACTCCGGCAACATGGGCGCACCCGTCACGGTGAGCGTTACCATTTCAGAAATTGCCCCCCCGACCTGCCCCTGCACTGTCTTCCAGCCCACTACTACCCCCACGGGCACCTTAGAAAACGATGGCAACCAAGCTATTCAGCTAGGCATGAAGTTCCGGGCCACGACTAATGGCTTCATCACGGGCACTCGGTTTTATAAGCAGACCGGCAATATCGGCACCCACACTGGGCAACTGTACAGTAGCACGGGCACCTTGCTGGCCAGCGCCACTTTTATCAATGAATCCGCTAGCGGCTGGCAGCAGGTTGCTTTTGGCAATCCCGTGGCTATTACGGCGGGCACTACCTACATTATCTCGTATCACAGCAGTGCCGGCCATTATTCAGCCGACAATAGTGGCTTTGCTCAAACCGTAATAAACGGGCCCCTACGCGGCCTGGCCAACGGCGAAGACGGCACCAACGGTGTTTACGCCTACACCCCTAGTCCTGGCTTTCCCACTCAGAACTTCCAATCGAGCAACTACTTCGTCGATGTCGTATTCGCTAACGAGGTAGGCCCGGATACAAGTCCGCCCACGGTCGTCTCGACCACGCCCGCCGGCAATGCAGCTGGCGTAGCGGTGGGGGGCAATATTAGCATTGCGTTTGATGAGGCCCTTAATCCCGCCACGGTAACGAGCACTACGGTGCAGCTGCTCAATGGCAGCTCATCCGTAGCGGCCAGCGTGACCTACGACGCCAACACCCGCACGGCAACGCTTGACCCAACAGCTTCATTGAGTTATGCCACCACCTACACGATATCTGTACGGGGCGGCAACTCGGACCCACGCATCAAGGATGCGGCCGACAATGCGCTGGCGGCTACCTACACTTCCACTTTCACTACCCAGAATGCGCCTGCTACGCCCCCCGTGGCGTTGCCCTCGCCCAATGAAGGCCCCGGCGGACCAATTCTGGTTATTAGCTCGACAAGCAATCCATTTAGCCGGTTCCCAGTGGAAATTCTGCGGGCTGAGGGTTTCAATGAGTTCGCGGCCAAAGACATAACGGAAGTACGCGCCAACGGCAGCCAGCTAAGCAGCTACGACGTAATTGTGCTCGGCCACATAACACTACAGGCCTCCGACGTGACGCTGCTGACAAACTGGGTAACGGCCGGTGGTACTCTTATTGCCTTGCGGCCGGATGCCCAGTTGGCGCCCTTGTTAGGCATTACGCCCGTCAACAGCACGCTTCTGGATAAATATCTACTCGTAAACACAACCAGTGGCCCCGGCGTCGGCATCGTCAACCAAACGATACAGTTTCATAGCGCCGCCGACCTGTACACGCTGAACAATGGCACAACCAGCTTGGCCACGCTGTACTCGGCAGCAGGTACTGCTACTTCCAATCCAGCCGTTACGCAGCGCATCGTGGGCACCAATGGCGGCAAAGCCGTGGCGTTTACCTATGATTTGGCCCGCTCAATCGTATATACCCGTCAGGGCAACCCCGCCTGGGCTGGGCAGAAGCGCGACGGTCAAAGCGGCCCTATTCGCTCGGATGATATGTTTTTCCCGGATTGGGTAGACCTGAGCAAGGTAGCCATTCCGCAGGCCGACGAACAGCAGCGCCTGCTGGCCAACATCATGATTCAGGGCAGCAAAAAGCCCCTCCCCCGCTTCTGGTATCTGCCTCGAGGGCTGAAAGCGGCCGTTATCATGACCGGCGACGACCACGGTACTGGCGGCACCATCAGCCGCTTCAACCAGTACATCTCGCAAAGCTCGGCCAATACGGCTGAGGCCGTAGCAAACTGGACGGCTATTCGGGGCACCTCCTACATTTACCCCAATACACCCCTCACCAACGCCCAAGCCGCGGCCTACGAGGCCCAGGGCTTTGAAATTGGCTTACACCTGAACACTGAGTGTCAAGTATGGACGCCAACTACGCTGCGCGGGTTCTTTAACGACCAGCTCGCGCAGATGGCGGCCAAATACACCAGCATCGCGCCTACTATCACGCACCGTACACACTGTATTTCTTACAGCGACTGGGCCAGCAAGCCTAAAATCGGGCTAGAGCATGGCATTCGCCTCGATGCGAACTACTACTACTGGCCTGGAGCCTGGGTGCAGGACCGGCCGGGTATGTTCACGGGCTCAGGCATGCTCATGCGCTTCGCCGATCTAGACGGCTCGCTCATCGATGTGTACCAAGCAGCCACCCAGCTCACCGATGAGTCGAACATCACCTACTCCAACCACATCAATACGCTGCTGGATAATGCCCTCGGCTCCAATGGGTACTACGGGGTGTTTACGGCCAACATGCACACCGACTTCCTGCAAACGAGCATTGATGGCTCCAATGCCATTGTTGCGGCAGCCCAGCAACGGCAGGTACCGGTGGTTTCGGCCAAGCAGATGCTGACCTGGCTGGACGGGCGCAACAACTCCTCTTTCGGGGCGATGACGTGGACGGACAACAAGCTCAACTTCACGGTAACGCTGTACAATAACGTTGTCAACCTGCAAGGCATGCTGCCAATGACCGACGCGGTGGGGAGCTTGACCAGCCTCACGGTAAATGGCTCGCCGGTTACTTTCCGCACCGAGAAGATTAAAGGCATTGACTATGCTTTCTTTCCCGCTAACAATGGGAATTATATAGCTAGTTACTCTGCCGATACGCCACCTACAGAGAATATACCACCAGTAATTTCAGCGGTATCCGTAACGCAACCAAGCGCAGGAGCGGCTACCATTACATGGACTACTGATAAAGCATCAGATTCTAAAGTAATTTATGGCACCGATGCTGCAGCCCTAAGCCTGAATGCAACAAATCCAGGTGCGGTTACATCGCATAGCGTTGCGCTTAGCGGGCTCGCGCCCTCGACTACTTATTATTATCGGGTTGTATCAGTAGATGCACAGTCTAACAGCACTACTGAGCCTACTTCTTCAGCTGCGCCGCTAAGTTTCACTACACCAGCAGCACCATCTGCACCAATAGCCGGGTGTTTTGTGGACCAAAATGTTAGTGAGTTCAGTGCGGGCACAACGGGCACGAGCACCTATGTGCCTACCACGGGTGGCGTGCAGCTCAAGCCTGCGGTCCTGCAAGATTTCACCACCACACCTCCTACTACCGAGTGGCAGAGCTTCTCCTGGACTGGTGGCACTACGACCTTCGCCGGAGGCCAAGCGGTAGTCGATGGCGCCCGCTTTAACACGGAGCCCGAAACCGCAACCCTAAGCCCTGGCTCTTCCCTGGAGTTCGTCGCTACTTTTGGTGCCGAAGGCTTCCAGCACGTAGGCTTTGGAGCAGGTAACGATGATGGAGGCATGTACAACAACACGCCCATCTGGGCCATGTTCAGCACCGGCAACAATGCGGGAACAGGCTTGAAAGCCCGCGTTAATAATAATGGCGCTCAGCAACCCGATATAAATCTGCCAGGTGACCTAATTGGCTCCGCTCACACTTACCGCATCGATTGGAAAGCTGCGAGCATTGACTTCTATGTTGATGGCACATTGGTGCATACCGCTTCCGTAGCACTAGCTACTCCTATGCGTGTAGGAGTCAGTGACTTCAACGCCGGTGGAGCCGTCGTAAGCATGGATCAAGTACGAGTCACGCCGTATGCTTCATCGGGCAGCTTTGCTTCCCGCATCTACGATGGCGGCACAGCCAAGACTTGGAAGGAAGCCACTTGGCAGGCTGATACGCCTACGGGCACGTCGATCCAGCTGTTCCAGCGCCAAGGCAATACAGCTACCCCCGATAACACTTGGACGGCCTTCGCGCCTATCTCGGCCAGCGGCGCTACGGTGGGGGGCACGTCTCGCTACATCCAGTACCGGGCCGACCTGAGCAGCACTGCAGGCACAGCTACGCCTACACTGCAAAGTATGGCTATTGACTGCGCAACACCTACTTGTCCTACGGTGGCCTTCACACCCGCTTCAGGAGCTTTAGCTGCGGGCACTGTAGGTTCAGCTTATAATCAAACGATCAGTACTTCTCCTAACGGTTATACTTTCTCGGCTACGGGCTTGCCTGCAGGGCTATCCATAAGCACCACTACTGGTGTCATTAGTGGCTCACCTACGACGACAGCGGTTAATGCTGCAGTAACCGTTACGGTCACTAATGGCACCTGCACAGCTACGGCCAGCTACACCCTTACCATAAATAACATATCGGTAGCCGGGTGTTTCCAAGACCAGACGGTGGGTCAGTTCAGTGCGGGTACGTTGGATGCAAGCACATATGCCCTTCCCACAGGTGGGATGCAGCTCAAGCCTGCTGCCTTTCAAGACTTCACGGCCACACCTCCTACCAGCGAATGGCAGACAGCCACTTGGGACCCTAGTGGGTCGGCTAGGGTCGCTAATGGCGTAGTAGCTCTCAGCCAAGCACATATTGGTACTACTGCCACTTATGGCCCTGGAAGCTCTGTTGAGTTTGTCGCTACGTTCAGGGCATCTTCCTTCCAGAACATCGGATTCACTAAGGATTTTGACTTCAACTCCCCATGGGCGGTAATTGGCACTGGTAATTCAACGACAGGGGTATTTGCTCGCACTAGCGATAATGCTAGTGTCCAGCTGCCTGGTAATCTATTAAATGAGCCCCACCGGTACCGGATTGATTGGAATGCAACTAACTTCACTTTCTATGTAGATGGGGTTCAGCAGGCAGTTATCAACTTTACGGTCTCTGAAAACCTCCTCTTCCAGGCAAGTGCCTACAATGCAAGTTCACCTGCACTGGAACTAGATGAAGTGCGGGTTATGTCCTACCCCTCATCGGGCAGCTTTGCTTCACGCATTTACGATGGAGGAGCGGCCAAAACCTGGAGAGAGGCTACTTGGGTAGCAGACCTGCCCGCTGGCACTTCACTGCAACTGTTCCAGCGCCAGGGTAATACGGCCACGCCCGATGGCAACTGGACAGAGTTTACCCCAGTTGCCAGCAGCGGCGCAACAGTGGGCGGTACGTCTCGCTACATCCAGTACCGAGCTGATCTAAGCACAACCACCCCCAGGCTTACGCCCACGCTGCAAGCTATCGGCATTGCTTGTGCCACCCCTGAGTGTGCTACGCTGGTCTTCGCGCCAGCTACGGGCACAACGCTGACAGCAGCCACTGTTGGCTCAGTCTATAGCCAGACGATTAGCACCACGCCCACTGGGTATAGCTTCTCAGCTACAGGCTTGCCTGCTGGCTTAAGCATTGATGCCTCGACCGGTGTTATTAGCGGCACCCCCACCGCAGCAGCGGCTAATGTTGCTGTGACGGTCACGGCTACCCAGGGCGCTTGCTCGGCCACGGCCAGCTACACCCTTACCGTCAATGCCGCTAATGCAGCTCCTGTTTTAGCGTCCATCGGGTCGAAGTCAGTCACGGCGACTACACTACTCACCTTTACGGCCAGTGCCAGCGATGATGCTGGTAGTACACTGACGTATAGTCTGACGGGCACGGTGCCCGCTGGTGCTGCAATTGCCCCCCAGACGGGTGTCTTTACTTGGACTCCCACCCTGGCTCAGGTTGGTACGCATACGTTCACTGTAGTTGTATCCGATGGATCAGCTTCTGATAGTGAGGAAATTACGGTTACTGTACTAAGTAACGCTCCTACTGATATCAGCCTGAGCCAAACGAGTGTGGCAGAGAATCAGCCAAGCGGCACAGTAGTCGGAAGCCTTAGCGCAACGGCTCCTGGAACCGCAACTTTCTCCTACTCACTAGTAACAGGCGAGGGAGCCACAGATAATGCTGCGTTCGTTATTGCAGGCAGCAGCCTAAATACGAATGCTGTATTCGATTTCGAAACGAAGACGTCCTATTCGATTCGGGTGCGAGCAACTGAGAATGGTAACGATGCCAATTCGTTTGAGAAGGTATTCGCCATCTCAGTTACCAATGTGAATGAAGCACCTGTGCTGGCCTCCATTGGACCTAAGTCGGTGACTGCTCTGACATTGCTAAGCTTCTCGGCTACAGCTACTGACCCCGAAAGTCAAACCCTGACTTTCAGCTTGGCAGGCACGGCGGCCAATGGCTCTACGCCTGCGGGCTCGGTACCAGCGGGCGCTACCATTAGCCCTGCGGGTGCCTTTAGCTGGTCCCCTACAACTTCGCAGGTTGGTACTCATACATTCCGCGTAGTGGTGTCCGATGGCACAGCTACCGATGAGGAAACCATTACCGTCACGGTTAACAGCCCAGCTCCAACCTGCCCCACGCTGGCCTTCGCGCCAGCTACGGGTACAACGCTGACAGCAGCCACTGTAGGTTCAGCCTATAGCCAGACGATTAGCACCACGCCCACTGGGTATAGCTTCTCGGCGACTGGCCTGCCCACTGGGCTGACTATAAACGAGGCTACCGGCAGCATTAGCGGTACGCCTACGGCCGCCGTCACTGCTGCGTCCATCACAGTTACAGCTACCAAAGGAGAGTGTACGGCAACTGCCAACTACACGCTCATGGTGGGTGCAGCGAATAGGGCTCCGGTCTTGGCAACGATTGGCCCAAAAACGGTGAATGCTCTCTCTACGCTCACCTTTACGGCGCTGGGCACTGACCCCGATGCGGGCCAGATCCTGACCTACAGTTTGGTGGGCTCGGTTCCTACTGGTGCTACCATAGATGCCACCACCGGGGAATTCAGCTGGACCCCAACCTTAGCCCAGATTAGTACCCAGGCTTATGCCCTCGTCGTAAAGGTTTCCGATGGAGTAGCTGATGCCTCCGAAACGGTTTCTGTCACCGTAACGAGTACCGCTCCGACGAATATCACTCTAAGTCAGACTAGTGTAGCTGAAAATCAGTCTATGGCAACTGTGGTTGGCAGCTTCACTACCACCTCAGCCGGCACTCAAACATACACTTACTCTCTGCTAGCTGGCCTGGGGGGCGCTGATAACGCTGCCTTCCAAATTACGGGCAATCAGCTGCTGACAAACGATATGTTTGATTTTGAGGCTAAGAAGGCTTACTCGATTCTGGTTCGAGCAACTGATGCGAGCAATTCGGCTATCTTCTTTGACAAAAACTTCATTATCGCCATTACGGACGTAAATGAAGCGCCGGCTATGGCTGAGCAGACCTTCTCAGTGCTGGCAGGTTCTTCTAATAACACCCGTGTAGGTGTCCTGATTGCCTCCGATCCTGATGCTGGCCAATCGCTGAGCTACAGTATCATTGATGGCAACAAGGATGGGGCATTTAGCTTGACGGGGGTCAATCTGCGGGTTGCCAAATCGTCAGCACTCACGGGGGACAACTCGCCGTTTGTATTGACGATAAGAGTTACCGACAATGGTTTTCCAGCGCTGAGCACCCTAAGCACTGTAACGGTAAACGTCAGCGGGGGCAATCGAGCACCTGTGCTTACTGGAGTGCCAGCATCGGCTTCTATTCCGGCGATTAACCCCTACACCTTCACCGCAGTAGCCACCGACCCTGATAATGACCCTATTAGCTTCTCGCTGGAATTTGCGCCGAGCGGAGCGTTAATCGACGCCAATACGGGTGTGTTCACCTGGACTCCTAGTGCAACGCAGGCCTTAGGCACGTATTCTTTCGCAGTGAGAGCCAGCGATGGTAAGGCCACCACGAGTGCCAGCATTGTCCTGACAGTAACTGCCGAATCTTTGCCCCCCACGATTACGTCCATCTCGCCTATTGCCGGGCCGGTGGGCGCGGCAGTCACGATCACAGTACTCAACCTAGGCCTAGGCCAGGCGCCTACTGGGGTGGAGTTCTCTAACGGCGTTCCAGCCACGGTGTCCTCGTATAATTATAATATTGAGCAGAAGACCACGACTATTTCCACGAATGTTCCGGCTGGATCGACCACGGGCCGCATAACGGTGCTAACCTCAAATGGCCCAATCGTGAGTGAACAGATCTTTACGGTCTCGACCATTAGGCTTGCCCCCACTATTACCTCGTTCTCACCCACGTCAGGGCCCATCGGCACGGAAATAACCGTGATAGGCACCAACTTGCTGGGTGTGATGCAGGTAACCTTTGATGGTGCCAGCGCTCCAGTGGTTCCCAATACCAATACGGGCACTTCGTTGAAAGTAAGAGTGCCCGTGGGCACGAGGAACAACAGCAGGCTAACCGTCTATAATGGGGTTGGTACGGTTACCAGCAAAGACATGTTCCGGGTAACCAAGAGTGCCGTCAGCCTGACGAGTACGGTGGCGCCCGGGGCAGCGGCAGAGGCTGGCTCTACGCAGGAGCTACAGGTGTATCCCAATCCCGTTCAGGACAGGGACAGGGCGCACGTGAGCTTCAGCCTGGCCAAGGAAGAAAGCTACTCGCTGAATCTGTATGACATGCGGGGCAGCTTACTCCGGAAGCTGGGCGATGGCACCGCACAAGCCGGCCGCCGCTATGAGTTTGAGGTAGACGTTCATCTGCTGCCAGAGGGCATTTATATCGCCCGATTGATAACCGACTCACACATGCAAATGGTACGGATTACGGTCGGAAAATAAGCCCCGGCGACACGCTCAGGATAGGTGGCAAGCAGGCGAAAGCTACGCTTGCCACCTACACCTGCTACTGGTTCTGACAACACATTTTTCCCTGTCCACTATGCGGTTATTGTTGTAAATTAAGATGAAGCGTCTTGCTCGACAGTACCTGAATTTTGCCCCCCAGCTCTCAGTCATGGCTCGTCGCCACTTGCTACTCCGACGGGCCAGCGCCAGCGAACTTCTCTGTGACCCTCTAGGAAATGCCAGCCGTTTCGCGCTGCATTCGCATCTGAAAAAGCCCCCCGGCTCTGCTGACTAGCCGCTTCCAGACGACGCGCTTGTCAGCGCCCGCTTTGCTTAGCTAAGTCTACCTCCCACTCTCTGCATTAGCATGATTCACGACCTACTATCGGCGCTATCCGGTGCGCGTTTACCGCCCTGATTGCTACTCTCCAGCACAACAGTCCATCAGAAGCAGCCCATGCCAGTCCCTTTGCGCGACTGCGCAGGAGCTACTAGCGCTTATGCTCTTGGGGCCGCAGGCAGCGGCTTAACGCACTTATCTGTTGCCAGTCAACAGCTCGATTATCGATTAGACACACCTATTTTATGAAAACTAAACTATTACTCGTACTTCTTTTACTTGGCTTGCCTTGTTGGCAGCTTTTTGCCCAAACGCCCCCCACTAACTTTTCCACCGTGAGCGTGGCAGCAGGCTGGGATGAGGCCGTGGGCATCACATTCAATAGGTCGGGCACCCAGATGTTCGTGTGGGAAAGGCCCGGCCGCGTGTGGGTGGTAGAAAACGGGCAGCGCAGCCTGCTGCTTGATATCAGGGAGGAAGTAGGCGGCTGGCGCGACTTCGGCTTGCTCGGCTTTGCCCTACATCCCCAGTTTGATACCAATGGCTATTTCTACCTGTTTTATACCGTCGACCGGCATCACCTGATGCACTTCGGTACGAGCAACTACAGTCCGACGACCGACGATTACCTCAGCGCAACCATTAACCGGCTAACCCGCTATACCGCCACTAAAACCACGACTGGCTATGCGGTAAGTCCTGCCAGCCGCAAAGTGTTGCTGGGGGCCACAAGGCAAACTGGTGTACCGGTGCTGCATCAAAGCCATGGACCAGGCACTCTAGTATTTGGTACAGATGGAACCCTATTGGTTTCCACTGGCGACGGGGCTAGTTATGATGGTATTGATGTCGGCAGCTCGAGCAATACGTATTTTACCCAAGCGTTAGCCGACGGCATTATTCCCCCGGAGCAAAATGTTGGCGCTCTCCGAGCTCAGCAGCTAGAAAGCTATAATGGCAAAGTACTTCGCCTCGACCCGGAAACTGGCAATGGACTGTCCAGCAACCCTTATTACAATGGCAACTCGGCTTCCGTCCAGTCGAAGGTCTGGGCACTAGGCCTGCGCAACCCGTTTCGGATGACCCTCAGGCCCGGCTCGGGCAGCACCAATCCGAGCGATGGAAAACCAGGTGTGTTGTATATCGGTGATGTAGGTTTCTTTTTGTGGGAGGAACTTGATATAGCTACTAATGCAGGAATGAACTTTGGCTGGCCTCTCTTTGAGGGCTTAACGACACAAGATAATTACTGGAACAATATTACCTACAATCGATATGCGCCTAATCCCGCATATGGCACTAATGGCTGTACTCAGCAGTACTTATCCTTCCAAGAGCTAATTCGACAACAAACAGCAAGCGGGACTACTAGCTACCCTAACCCCTGTACTGGTCAAGCGCTTCCTTCTAGTGTTAGAACCTTCATGCACAGCCGTCCGGCCATTGATTGGCGGCACGATGATGGAGGCCCATCCCGAACGGGCACGTTCAGTGGCGAAACCGCTACAACTACCAACTTGAATGATCCAGCTTCGCCGGTTCCAGGTTCAATCTTTGGGGGTAACGCAGCAGTGGCAGGAGCCTTTTACACCTCGAACAACTATCCGGCAGAATACCGAAACACCTGCTTTTTTGGTGACTATGTGGCTGGGTTCATTCGCACGCTTAGCGTAGATGGTACCAACAAGCCTCTTGCAGTCAAAGATTTTATAAATGACAATGCGGTTGTCGTTTCGATGGCAGCCCACCCCACTGATGGCTCGCTTTACTATGTTAGCTTCTATCCATCAGACATCAGGAAGATACTTTATCGCGCCCCGGATCGCGCCCCTATTGCCCAAGCCTCCGCGGACAAGACCTACGGGCTTGGTCCACTTACTGTACAATTTACGGGAGATACGTCATATGATCCGGATGGCCGTACGGTAACATATCTGTGGAATTTCGGCGATGGAGGAACAAGCACATTAGCTAACCCCACCCATACCTACGCAACGGGCAATCCGACAAACTATACTGTCACACTCACTGTTCGGGATAACTCGCTCAGCGGCCAGACTTCCCTGGTTATATCAGCTAATAATACACCTCCCGTAGTTACTATCACAAGCCCAGCCGAGGGCACTAAATACCCAATGGATAAGGAAACAACTTATCCTCTAAGGTCGACCGTCACAGACCCGCAGCACAGCGGTGGCCAACTGCGTTATGAATGGCAAACGACTTTGCACCACGACGACCATAATCACCCTGAACCAGTTGATACCAATCCAGAAACCTCGACAACGATTACCCCACTGGGCTGCGGGCCCGAAACCTACTTCTATCGCATTTCCCTAAAGGTGACGGATGCTTTGGGCTTGGCTACAACCAAAGAAGTGTCGCTTTATCCTGATTGCGCTTCTACGCCGCCCCCTCCTACAAATACAGCAGTCTACCGCATCAACGCGGGCGGGCCAGCGGTAGGGGTCTTTGCGGCCGACCAGTACGTTTCGTCAAGCGGCGGAGGAGTGTATACCTCGCCAAACCCCATCAGTGGCACCAGCAACCCCGCCATTTACCAGTCAGAACGCTGGGGGAATAAGGAGATTGCCTATTCCTTCCCCGTTACCAATGGCCAGTACACTGTGGTCCTGCACTTCGCTGAAATTGCTTTTTCCGCCGCCGGTCAGCGGGTATTCGACGTGGCCCTGGAGAATCAACGCGTGCTGACCATGTATGATATATTCAAAAAAGTAGGGGCTAATACGGCTACTACCGAGACCTTCCCCGTCACGGTTAGCGACGGGGTGTTGAACGTAAATCTCACTTCCCTCAACCCAGGCAATATCGAAAACCCTAAAATCTCTGCCATCGAGGTGTTAGGCTCGTCTAGTACCAATCAGCCCCCCACAGCCAACGCCGGCACGGACAAGAGCATTACGCTGCCCACCAATTCGGTGGCGCTAGTAGGCTCGGGCACTGATCCAGAAAATAGCATTAGCGGCTATCGGTGGACGCAAGTAAGTGGACCAAATACGGCCACCTTTAGTGGAGCAACAACGCCCAATGTAACCGCGAGCGGGCTTATTGCCGGCAGTTACGTGTTTCGCTTCACGGTAACCGACAACGCGGGAGCCACTGCCTCCGATGATGTCGCCGTGACAGTGAACCCCGGAACCGTACCAGGTGGCTCAGCAGTCTACCGCATCAACGCGGGTGGGCCAGCGGTAGGGGCCTTTGCCGCCGATCAATACGTTTCATCTAGCGGCGGGGGCGTGTACACCTCTACGAGTCCAATTAGCGGCACGAGCAACCCTGCTATTTATCAGTCCGAGCGCTGGGGCGCGGGCACGCTCACCTATGCCTTTCCCGTCACCAACGGCCAGTATACGGTGGTGCTGCACTTTGCTGAGGTTTGGTTTACCGGCCCTGGCCAGCGCGTGTTCGATGTGGCCCTGGAGAATACTCCGGTGTTGACTGCATACGATATCTTCCAGAAGGTAGGCGGCAACGCAGCTATTATCGAAACCTTTCCTGTTAGCGTCAGCGACGGGACGTTGACTGTGAATTTGACTTCGCTCAATGCTGGTGGGCGCGACAACCCCAAAATCTCGGCCATCGAGATACTGAGCTCGTCCACTACTCCTACTCCCAATCAGCCCCCCACGGCTAACGCTGGGGCTGACAGAACTATTACCCTGCCGACCAACTCTCTGACTCTGAACGGCTCTGGCACTGACCCGGATGGAACCATCAGCAGTTACAGTTGGACCAAGACCAGCGGACCGGCCGCTACGCTCAGCGGCACTGCCACCCAAAACCTGTCCGTCAGCGGTATGGTGGCGGGCAGCTATACATTCCGCTTGACTGTAACTGACAACGCTGGGGCGAGTGCTTTCGACGAAGTAAACGTGACCGTTAACTCGGCGCCGGCGCCAACTCCGACTGGGCCTCAAATCTCTAGTTTTACCCTCGTAAACGTTACCACAGGGCAGGAATCACCCCTCGCGGCGGGCGGCGTTATCGACCTGACCACGGGCTCTAATTTCAACATCAGAGCCAACCCCGGCCCTTCAACCGTGAGCCGCGTAGACTTTGCTCTCTCCGGCGCGGAGCAGCGCTCAAACAGTGATAGGTCGGCCCCTTTTACGTTGATCACCAATAATACATGGCGGCCGCAGATCGGCAATTATACCCTATCAGCTACGCCCTTTGCAACAAATGGCAACGGCAGTGCTGGCTCGGCTACTACTATTACTTTCCGGGTAGCCAATGGCAGCACCGCCGCGGCGCAGCCTAGCGTTGCTACACTACTAGCCGACGAAGGCTCCGCAACCGATCAAGTTCAGTATTATCCCAACCCCTTCACCGATCAATTCACGCTGCAAATCCAGGCAAAAGGAACTGGTAAACACCCCGTGAAACTTTATGACATGTTGGGTAAAGAAGTGCTGACGCTAGATGATGCACCTACTGGTAAGCCCATAAGCCTGGGCAAGCAACTCCCCGCTGGCATATATACCCTAAGCGTAGGTATGGGTTCCAAAGTCAAGCATTACCGCCTGATCAAAGCCAACTAGACCTCGCTAATTGATGCAAAAAAGCCCCCCAGAAAAAGCTGGGGGGCTTTTTTATATTCGTAGCCCACAGGGGTGTATGTCACACCAAGGTGGCAAGACTCTGCGCACGGCTAGGGTAAGCCTAGGAATCTTGCTTTTCATTTTGCCCAGTATCAGCCTATGTAGAAAGCAAGCGAAGCGCTCCAAACAGCATCTTAATCGATGAATTTGCCACTTAGAATCCGCTGTGGTAAGTTAGTCCGCTGCCCGAGGAAGGTAGGGCACAAAAAGAAATCGGTTCCACTTTAAACGCCCTCGCCTCTCTGCATTAGAACATGGATTACTTACAGCTAATGTCCGTCGCGTGGCGCCTGAAGTTTCCGCAAGAAATTGAGAAAGAATTTGTTCGTCATTACTACGCTACCTACTTAAAGACGATTAGAATATCCTTGGCCTTCGGCTGCCTGCTGTATACCTCCTTCGGCATTCTGGATATGTACTCCGTTCCGATTTCCACGCAGATGGCGTGGTTTTACCGCTTCTGCATTGGGACTCCTACCCTTTTGCTGGTCGTTGGCACAGCTTATATACGTCCGCTCCGGCCTTACCTACAGCTGATTATAAGTATTGGGTGCATTGTGGCCGGCACCACGTTGTCCCTCATCATTGAGCGAACAGAGCCTACGGAGCTAGCTCATACTCACTACTATGTCGGTCTCATCATTATTATGATGTTTACGGGCTCGTGGGTGCGGCTTAAGTTTTGGTATGCCCTTGCCTCCAACTCCATTATTATCCTCATCTATTTTGCCTTGGTTTTGCTCGACCAAAGCACACCCGTTGATCAACTGCTGATCATCAACAACAGCGTATTCTTGCTGTCCGCGCATTTTGTCTCCGGGCTGACGTGCTATTCGATTGAGGTAAATACGCGCATTGATTTTCTGCAGCGCAAGACGATTGAAGCCGAAAAAAACAAGTCGAATGCCCAGCGTACGGAGTTGGAAAAACAAGCCGAGCAATTAGCCGACGCTCTCGATACGCTGGAGGCTACGCAGGCTCAGCTAGTCCAGCGCGAGAAGATGGCCAGCTTAGGTGAGTTGACGGCCGGCATTGCCCATGAGATTCAGAACCCCTTGAACTTCGTCAACAACTTCGCTGAGGTATCGGCCGAGCTAGCTGCCGAGCTACAAGCCGAAGCCGAGCAGCCCGCGCCTGATCTGGCTATTTTGCGCAGCGCGGCCTCGGAGCTACAACAAAATCAGGAGCGCATTGAGCAGCACGGACGGCGGGCGGCCAACATTGTGCGCGACATGCTGGCCCACGCCCGCGCCAGCAGCGGCGAGCGGCTTGCCATAGATTTGAATGCCTTGGCCGATGAGCACTTACGGCTCACCTACTACAACTTGCGAGCAAAGGATCCGCATTTCAAAGCCACACTCACTACTCACCTCGACCCCACACTCGGACAGGTGCGGGCCATACCGCAGGCTATCAGCCGGGTGCTGGTAAACTTATTTACGAATGCCTTTTATGCCGTCCAGCAGCGCCAAAAGGCCGAGCCAACTAATTACACGCCCGAAGTGCAGGTGCACACGTTTCGTCAGAATGGGCAGATAGAGGTGCGCATACGCGACAATGGCGTCGGCATTCCAGAGGCTATTCGCACTAAGGTGTTTCAGCCGTTTTTCACGACCAAGCCCGCTGGCGAGGGCACTGGTCTGGGCCTCTCGCTTAGCTACGACATCATCACCAAAGGCCACGGCGGCACGCTTACCCTAGAAAGTCAGGCCGGGCAGTTTACCGAGTTTGCCATCAGGCTACCTGTCGAGTAAAATGCCCCAGGCGTATATTATTACTGGCGGAACTGCCTGAACTACGGGTAGCTCTACAGGACGAATTTTGTGCGTAAAGCCCGATTTTGTTAGTTAAAAAGATCTTACAGTTGAGCAACAAAAGATTGCAAATACTATAAACATATGAATATTTTATAGTATATTAGCTGGTCGGTCAACCTTGCTAAGACAGCAAGAAAAAGCCGCTCGGAGCAGGAGCAATAGGAGCTCCTGGGTATTTGTGTATGGTATCGGCCAGCACTCTTGGAATCATTCTTCGAGGCTGAGCTTGTTACTCTTCTTGCCATTGGCGCCCCTGTTTATATAAGTAAAAAACAGGTGGGCGTGAGTCAAAAAGATCTATCAAACCAGCTCAACCAGCGACCTTTTCGCGACCAAATTGCCCCTCCATATGGTGTGTCAGCGCCTTCAGCAGTGCTGAAAAGTGGCTGCCCACGGCCAGCCTATTACTACTCTACCTGCGCCTCTCAGAACTCCACGTTCAGCAGTTGAGCCAGCTGGTACTCACAGCCGCCACGGCTGAAGAATTGCCCTGTCAGTTCGCGTTTGTGCGTATTCTGCGGCCAGTATTCTGGCTTGTTGCCATGAAAAATTTTTGTATACTGCTGCTAATCGGGCTGAGCGTGAGTTTTCCAACTAGCGCCTTTCAGCTGGATGGCCGGCTCGACAGCTTGCAACGGCTCTTGGCTGCTACCCCACCCGACTCGACCCGGGTGCTACTGCTGATCGAGTTGACTGATGAAAGCACGCAAAGCAACCCGCTGGCGGCTATTCACTACGGCAAACAGGCCCTGCGACTTGCTCACAAGCTACAGTATCGGCGGGGCGAGGCGTGGGCGTATATCCGGCTCGGGTTTGGGTTTCGCGACGCGGGAAATTACCCCGCTGCTCTGCAAGTAGCGCTCCATGGACTTCGGATGGCGGAAGAGCTGCGCGACCCAGAATTAATCGGTCGAGCGTTCAAATCGTTAGGATACCTGTATTGGGAACAAGGGAATAGCCGGCTGGCACTCGCGTATTTGCTTAAGGCTAAGCGCGTAGCCCAGCGAAGTCAGAATATCAAGCTGCTGACTCGCGTGATGGGCAATATTGGCAACGTATACGCCCAACTTAACCGCCTAGACTCGGCGCGGTACTACTCGATGGCGGGCTACTCGCTCGGTCTAAACCAGCACGATTTGGCCAGTGAAGTGGGCAGCGCGGCTACGCTGGGTAACATTTACGCCGCACTTGGTAACCCTCAGGTGGCCAAGCACTACTATCGCCGCAGCATTCAGCGAGCAACGGGCCAGCACATCACCTTTGCCTTGTGTCGGGCTTACCTGGGGCAAGCTAGGCTGTTTCAGCGGCAGCACGAGCCAGCAGCCGATTCGGCTATCTATTTTGGGCAAAAAGCCTTGATTGCCGGGCAAGAGGGCTATTATCCTAAGGGTGTGCTGGAAGCCAGCCAGTTTTTGGCCGCTGCCTACGCCGCCCGCCAGGATAGTGCCGCCGCGTTTCAGTACCTAAGCTTAGCCAGCGCTACCCGCGACAGTTTATTTAGCCAAACCAAAATGGCTCAGCTACAAGCGCTTGACGTAAGTGAGCGCCTACGCCAGCAAGAGCAAGCTAGCCAAAAAGCGCAGGCCGTACAGCAATACCGCTCCCAATGGCTGACCGTGATATTAGCGGCCATCCTGCCGGTTGTACTTATCCTGTGGCGCACCATTCGGCATAAGCAAAAGGTGAATAGGCGGCTAAACATTCAGAACGCACAGATTGCCACCCAGCGCAACAAGCTGCGCGAGACGCTGGCCCAGTTGAGAGCCACTCAAACCCAACTGGTGCAGCAAGAAAAAATGGCCAGCCTAGGCGAGTTGACAGCCGGCATTGCCCACGAAATTCAGAACCCCTTGAACTTCGTCAACAACTTCGCTGAGGTATCGGCCGAGCTAGCCGCCGAGCTACAAGCCGAAGCCGAGCAGCCCGCCCCCGACGTGCCTACCCTGCGCAGTATGGTGACGGAGTTGCGGCAGAACCTGGAAAAAATTCATCAGCACGGACGACGGGCTACCAACATTGTGCGCGACATGCTGGCCCACGCCCGCACCATTGGGGGCGAGCGGGAGCCGATCAACTTAAACGCGCTTATTAATGAGCATCTGCAGTTGGCTTACCACAGCTTCCGAGCCAAGGACCCGCAGTTTCGGGTAAACCTTATCACTCATTTGGCTCCTACACTCGGGCAGGTGCGGGCCATACCGCAGGCAGTAGGCCGGGTACTGATCAACTTGTTCAACAATGCTTTTTACGCCGTGCAGCAGCGGCAAAAAGTAGAGCAGGGCGAGTACAATCCCGAGGTGCAGGTACACACTCACCGGCGCAATGGTTGGGTGCAGGTACGCGTGCGCGACAATGGCCTGGGCATCCCGCCAACAATCCGGAACAAAGTATTTCAGCCGTTTTTCACCACTAAGCCCGCCGGCGAGGGCACCGGCCTGGGCCTCTCGCTCAGCTACGATATCATCACCAAGGGGCACGGTGGATACCTTACGGTTGATAGCCAGGTAGGCATGTTCACGGAGTTTACGGTCGAGCTTCCGCAGCGTACCGGCTACAAAAAAAGCCCCCCCGACGCGGAGCTGACCGAGGATATAGCCGTGGCAAGCTAGGCGGCGCGGCCTGCTTACCAGATAAGCTTGTAGCCAATGCCGCGCACGTTGACAATCTGCACCTTCGGATCATCCTTGAGGTAGCGACGCAAGCGGGTGATAAACACGTCGAGGCTGCGGCCATTGAAGAAGCTGTCGTCGCCCCAGAGTTCCTGGAGCACGGTGGTGCGTTCGAGCACCTGGTTGCGCTGGTCGTAGAGGCACTTGAGCAGTTCCGCCTCGCGGTGGGTAAGCACTTCTTCGCGGGCCCCGAATAGCAGGCGCTGCTTGGGATGATCGAACTGATACTGGCCAATAGTAAGCACGCCGGACGGCGGCGCTGCGGGCGGAGCAGCGCTGAGGCGGGCCTTGATGCGCACAATCAACTCATCCATGCTGAAGGGCTTTTTTAGATAATCATTGCCCCCCAGCTCAAAGCCGCGCACCACATCGGCCGGCTGGGAGCGAGCCGTAAGGAAGATAATAGGCACCGCGGCGTTATCGCGACGGATGATTTCGGCCAGCGAGAAGCCATCGAGGCGGGGCATCATTACATCGGCCACCACAATATCGGGGCACTGCTGGCGAAATAGCTCCAAGCCCTCCTGCCCGTCGGCCGCGTAGCGCACCGTGAAGCCGCGCACCTCCAGACTGTCTTTCACAATCATGCCCAGCGCGGGCTCATCTTCGATAAGGAGAATAGAAGGCATTGATAGTGAAGTGCTGAGTGATGTAGTGAAAGTCTGGAGGCTTTTTTTAAGCGGGTAGCCACAGCGAAAACTCGCTGCCCCGGTTGGGCTCGCTGCGCACGGCAATATGCCCCCCATGCCGCTCCACCACTTGCCGCACGTAGTACAGGCCCAGCCCGAAGCCTTTAACGGGGTGCAGATTACCGGTAGGCACGCGGAAAAAACGGTCGAACACGGCGTCTTGGTAGCTTTTGGGAATGCCGATGCCGTCGTCTTGCACGGTGAGACGCCAACCACTTTCGTCACGGCGCCCGCGAATGGCGATGGTCACCTGCTCGCGGGAGTACTTGATGGCATTATCAATTAGATTATTGATGACGCCGGCTATGTGAATTCGATCGAGAGGCAGAGAATCTGAGGGCTCCATATCGACCTCAAAGTGCACGGGCTTAATGGCTTGCAGCTCGTGGCGGGCTACCAGCTCTTGCACCAGCTCGGCGGGCCGCACCAGCTCGGGGTTGATGGTCAGCGTTTGGCGCTCGTCCACGGCAATGTTGAGCACTTTTTCCACCAGATCGGAGAGCCGCTGCAATTCCTTTTGCGAGATGCTGAGGTAAGTCTGAGCTTTCTGTGGGTCGTTCAGGGCACCGAAGTTCTGCATGGCCTCCACCGCCGCTGACACCGTAGCCAGCGGCGTTTTCAGCTCATGTGTCATGTTATTGATAAAGTCGTTTTTGACTTCGGATAGCTTTTTCTGGCGCAGAATAGTGCTTAGCATGAGCGCAAAGCAGCCTGTGGTGAGGCCCAGCAGCAGCACCGAGCCGCCAAGCAAACTGCCCATTTGCTTTAAAACGTAAAAAGTGGGCGTCGGAAAAGCAGCCTGCACATACAGGTAGTGCAGGGGATTCAGGGGCACCGGCGGCGTCTGAAAACCCGTTTTCGCATGCGTAGCTACCACGGGCGCCGGTACCAAGCTTCGGCCTAAGACTGGGCGCTCAACCACAGGGATCCGTAGCGTGTCCAGCGCGAATTCGGTGGGCATACCGCGCAGCTTGAGCTCTTGGCTGTAAGCCTTTTGCAGCAGGTCCATATTTACTCGGTTGCCATTCTGCCAATCATCCAACAGCACGCGGGATAGCCGGCGAGCCAGCGTATCGGCGGACTCCCGGCGAGGCAACTCCCTTTGTTGCAGCTGGCGTTGCACAGAAATGCGGAGCTGGCGGGGGCGTTCCCGCAGGCTGTCCGGGGTGCGGCCTTGGCCCCGCACCACGATGCGGTCGAGGCTAGTGCCCTCCCCCGAGTAATTCTGGAAGATAATGACATCGTTGGCCCCACCCCCACGAATTGCCTGCCGGGCGGCGGCCAGCTGGTACTGCTGCACCACCGCCAGCAGCGCCTCGCGGGCCGTGCGCTGAAACTGAGCTGCCGTGAGCTGGTAAGTATTGTACAGCCAATACGCCTGGAACCCATTAATGCCCAGAATACACAGCGCCATCAGCCAGAAAATGGAGCGAATACGGCGTTTCATAGGGCGGGGAGTAAGTAGCTCAACGAAAATACAAGCTTCTCAGGCTCATTGGCGCCCCGTTAACACTCTTTAACACAAGATAACAGTGCTTTACAGTCAGGATGCGGTGCTTTGGGACATCAATCAACCCTTACCCTCATCCCATGAAACGCATCCTATTCTTACTCCTCGCTAGCGCCGGCCTGATCCCCACGGCCGCAGCCCAAGCCCCTACGTCGGGTCAGATTCACTATGAGGCGGCGCAAAAGGTGGATATGTCGCAGGTGCGCATCGTCATTGATGGCCAGCAGATAAAACCCGGCAGCCCGGATTTCCCTACTGACATCCCCGACACGCGCAACTTCGGCATGACGCTCAGCTTTGCCGGCAACTACGCCAAGGAGGAACGCCAAAATGAAGCCATGCGCATTGTGTCGGGCGGCCCCGGCACGGTGCCTCAAACTACTAGCCTCGGGCGGCCCTTCGAGGAAGCGGTGTACGTGGATCAGAGCAGTAAGGCCTTTGCTACCGTGCTGGCCCTCAAGGACGGCGCTACCACCAACACCTACCGAATGGACGCCCCTTTCAGCAAGCCCACGGGCTGGCAGGAAGTCAATCAGACCAAGAAAATTGCGGGCTACATCTGCCGCAAAGCCACGGCGCCCTTCAAAGGCGAAACCTATACGGTGTGGTACACCACCGATCTGCCGTTCACTTACTCCCCCATCCGGGCGCTGCTGCCCGAGAAAGGCGTGGTGCTGGCCATTGAGGGCCCGAGCGAGCAATACAAAGCTTCAAAAATAGACCGCAAGCCCGTGGCTGAAGCAACGGTACGCCCCAGCACCGATGCCCAAGTAGTAAGCGAGGAACAGCTCAAAGACCTGCGCGAGAAAGCCCGCGCCGACTTCCGCCAGCGCCTGATGGACCGCAACCTGGGCAACTAAAGCCACCCCCTGACGGCTGAATCAGCGGCCCGAGCCAAGGCAGCCGTCCGGAGGCAGTGCGCTCAATAATTGCCCCCCAACAGTCTCGTAGTCTTCCAGCCAGCTTGGTTTCACTTCTCCCTTTATGCGCTATTATCTACTTGTGCTTTGCTGCCTGCTCAGCCTTCGCGCGGCCCAGGCCCAACAGCCAACCGCAGCCAGCCCAGCAACTGGGAAAGGGCTTATTCAGGGTCTGGTAGTTGATTCGCTGACAGGGAAGCCTCTGCGCGAGGCTTCGGTATCGCTGCTGGCGGCCGATTCGTCTTACCTGAGCTTCACCATTACTGATGGCGACGGGCGCTTTCTGCTCCGCAACGTGGCGCCTGGGCGGTACTTTTTGCTGCTTTCGTTTGTGGGCTACACCAACCAATTTGTGCCGGTAAATATCGCAGATGGCGGTCTGGGGGGCAATTTGGGCACCATCCGACTGCGAGCCCGATCGCACACACTGGGTGAGGTGGTAGTGGAGCAGGAACGGGCACCAGTGAGCGTGCAGGGCGACACGCTAGCCTTCAGTGCCCGCGCCTTCAAAACGCAGCCCAATGCCATGGTGGAATCCTTGCTGAAAAAGCTACCCGGCGTGCAGGTCGACCGCGACGGCACCATTCGGGCGCAGGGCCAGAACGTGCAGCGCGTGCTCGTGGATGGCAAGCCGTTTTTTGGCGATGATCCGAAGATGGCCACCCGCAATCTGCCGGCCGACATTATCGACCAGGTGCAGCTCTACAACCAGCGCAGCGACCAGTCGGCGTTCTCCGGCATCGATGATGGTCAGCAGCAGCAAACCATCAACCTGGTAACCAAGCGTGACAAGCGCAAAGGCTACTTCGGCACCGAGTCGGTAGGCGCGGGCACCGATGGGCGCTACCGGGCTCAAGCCGGCTTGAATCGCTTCAACAATGGCCGTCAGATTTCGGCCTTGGGGCAGGCTAACAACGTGAACCATTTGGGCTTTAGCGACAATGGCAGCCCCACTACCGGCGACGTAAGCAGCGGCCCCGGCGCGGGCGGCGGCAACAGTTTGCCCGGTGGTTTTGGGGGCGGGGGAGGTCCGGACGGGGGCGGGCGCATCGTGGTAAACCAAGGCGGCCGCGGGGGCGGCAACGCGCAGGCGGCCAGCAACAACCCACCCACCAGCATCACCGAATCGTTGGCTGGGGGGCTAAATTACCGCGACGCTTGGGGCAAGCGCACCGAAGTGGCGACCAGCTACCTCGCCAGCCGCACCATCGTAACCACTGACCAGGTAAGCCGCCGCGAAAACGTATCGGGTATCGACGCTGGCACTGGCGAAACGGGCCCGGCCCTGGTTACTGACCAAGATGCTACAGCCCGCTCCCGTACCCTGAGCCAGCGCCTGAATCTTCGCCTGGACTACCGCCTCGACTCGCTTACTTCGCTACGCTTTACCCCTGCCTTATGGTGGCAGAATACCGATCAGGCACGCAATAACCGTCAGCTGACCAGCTTGGGAGAGCGTCAGCTCAACCAAAACCTAAGCCGCTACCACGCCAGCGCCAACACGCTCTGGGGAAATGGCAACCTGCTGCTCATGCGCCGCTTTGCCAAGACAGGCCGCAGCCTCTCTGCCAACCTGAGCGCCGTGCTCAACAACCAGGATGGTGAAGCCTTCAACCAAGCCACTAACACCTTTTTTGCTCCCGATGGGACTGCTCGCCCCAACCTGCTCAATCAGCGCATCGGCCAGGATTATCCTACTAGGATCCAGGCACTCAACCTAACCTATGTCGAGCCTCTCAATTTGCAGCAGAAACTGGAGTTGCACTACAATGCGGCCGACACCCGCAGCCGCGCCCGCCGCGACGTAGCCGACTTCGACCCTACCACCAATCGTTACGACCTAGACAACGCCGACCTGAGCAATCAGTTTAGCAGCAGCTTCATGACCCACCGCGCCGGCTTTACCTGGCAGACGCGCCGCCTGCGCTACGGCTATTCCCTGGGCCTCGACGGGCAGCAATCAAGCCTAAAAGTGGACAACCAAAGCGAAAACGCCGCCCTGACGCGCGACTATCAGACCGTGCTGCCCAACGCCATGTTTACGCTCAACACCAGCCGCAACCGCAGCCTACGCCTCAACTACCGCACCCGCCTGCAAGCCCCCACCGCCACCCAGCTTCAGCCCGTAGCCGACAACACCAATCCCCTTTACGTGCGCCTCGGCAACCCCAACTTGCGCCCCGAGTATTATCACACTCTCACCGCATCTTTTAACCAGTTCAACGCGGTGAACAACCGCAGTGTATTTGGCCTGCTAAGCGCTAATCAGGTACAAGACCGCATTGTGTCGGCCAGCAGCTTCAGCGCTAATGGCGTCCAAACCACGCGCCCCGTCAACGCCGGTGGTTACCGCAGCCTCAACGGGTTTCTGTCCTTGGGACAGCGCCTGGGCTGGCACAAACTAAATGTAAACCTGACTACCAACGGCAACTTCACGCAGGGCCAAAGCCTGGTGAACGACCAGCCAAATCAGGCCCGCAATTGGAGCTTGGGCCAAGGCCTAAGCGTGAACACGGCTTTCAACGATAAGCTGGAGCTTAGGCTGGCTGGCAACGTAACCTACCTGGATGCGCGCTACTCCTTGTTGCCTCAGCAAAACACCTCCTACTGGACCCAAACTCTGGAAGCCGACGTGTTCTACCAGTTGCCCGGCCGCTGGGTCATTACTAGCGACTTGTGGCTGACGCGCTATGCGGGCCGTTCGGCGGGCTTCAACCAAGGCGTGGCGCTGTGGAACCTGGGCATCACCCGGCAATTCTTCAAAAACAAGCAGGGTGAGCTGAAACTACAAGCCTACGACTTGCTCAAGCAAAACCGGAGCGTGGTGCGCAACGTGACGGATATCTACATAGAAGACGTGCGCAGCCGCGTGCTCACCCGCTATTTCATACTCAGCTTCACTTATAACCTGCGGCAATTCGGCAAGTAAATCGCCTGTGGATTCTTTTAAAAAAGCCCCCCAGACGCCGCTTCACGTGTTTGGGGGGCTTTTTTGGCAAGAAGTTAATCGAGGGAGTCAGCAGGCTGTACAGACACAACATTTTGTGTCTCGTCGTTAAACAGATGATACGAACAACTTACCCAAACGGCGCGGACGACGAGACACAAAATATTGTATCTCTACAGCCTGCCCTCAACTTCTTTAAGACTGCAATAACCTCTTACCTTATTAACTCCCAGGGAAACAGTGTTAATTTCGGGCACACCAGGCCTGACTACTCAGGCCGTCGGACTAGCTGTTTCACCTACTATATGCACTTGAAAAGATACGTTGCCCTGAGTTTGTTGAGCGCCGGTTTGTTGGCCTCCTCCTACCCTGCCTTGCCACCCGTGCCCGATGTAACTGCTTTTAAAGCCCAGGCAATTAAGGATCTGGAAGGCAGTTATGGTGATTATAAGAAAGTAGCCCAGCAAATTTGGGGGTTTGCGGAGGTGGGCTACAAGGAAACCAAAAGCTCGGCTTTACTGCAGAAGACCCTGCGCGATAATGGTTTCACGGTGCAAGCCGGCGTGGCCGACATCCCGACGGCTTTTGTGGCTACCTACGGCAGCGGCAAGCCCGTTATTGGAATCCTGGCCGAGTATGATGCCCTGCCGGGACTCTCGCAGCAAGCTAGTGCGGAAAAGAAGCCTATACCCGGCCTCGATGCGGGCCATGGGTGCGGGCATAACCTGTTTGGCACGGCCAGCGTGGCGACGGGCGTTGAGCTTAAGAAGCTGATCAAGGAAGGCAAGTTCAAGGGCACTGTGAAGGTGTACGGCACGCCCGCCGAGGAAGGCGGCAGTGGCAAGGTGTACTTGGTGCGGGCGGGCTTGTTTGAGGGCGTTGATGCCGTACTGCACTGGCACCCCAACAACCAAAACTCGGCCATGATGAGCAGCTATATTGCCAACACCTCGGCCAAATTCCGCTTCCGCGGCATTGCTTCCCACGCTGCGGCCTCGCCCCAGCGCGGGCGCAGCGCCCTCGACGGCGTGGAGGCCATGAACAACATGGTGAACATGATGCGCGAACATGTACCCCAAGAAACGCGCATTCACTACATCATCACTAACGGTGGCAAGGCCCCAAACGTGGTGCCCGAGTTTGCCGAAGTGTACTACTATGTGCGTCACCCCAACCGCGATGAGGTGAAGGGCGCCTTTGCTCGCGTGGTGAAAGCCGCCGAGGGTGCGGCCCTGGGCACCGGTACCACCATGGACTATGAAATCATCGGTGGCACCCACGAGTTGCTACTTAATGAGACCCTGGCCCGAGCTCTGCAAGTTAATCTGGAGCAAGTGGGCGGCGTGACGTATACCGCGCAGGAAGCAGCCGTGGGCAAGCAGCTTCAGACCTCGTTGGGCTTTCCGGCACCGCCGCTGGATGAAGCAGCCAAGGTGCAGCCCTTTGCGCCTGGCGACGGGGGTGGCAGCTCCGATGTGGGCGACGTCAGCTACGTGGTGCCCACCGTAGGCCTCACCGCCGCTACCTGGGTGCCGGGTACGCCGGCCCACAGCTGGCAGGCTGTATCATGCAGCGGCCAGGAAATTGGCGCTAAAGGCATGCTGGTAGCCGCCAAAACCATGGCCCTGACGGGTATCGACCTGTTTACTAATCCAGATCTACTTCAAAAAGCCACCGCCGAGTTCAAGCAGGATGTGGGCGGCTATGTGTACAAGCCCTTGCTCGGCGACCGGAAACCAGCTTTAAACTATCGTGACTAACAAGCTGCCTGCTCCCGCTGTAAGGGTGCAATAGTTAGTGTATCCTCGTCCACTTCGCGGACCTTCGATTACCAAGGTTGTTTCGTTTCCTTAGCCTATCATCCTGACGCAGGAAGGACCTTCTCACTGCAGAACAATTCGTGCAAATGTGAGAAGGTCCTTCCTGCGTCAGGATGATAGGCGTTTAGCGAGAAGACGAGTAAGCAGCGTTCACAGACGAGTATTCGCGTCTCTATCATAGCAGCGTCTGTTGGCTCAAAAAGCCCCCTAGGGCTAACGCCGGAAGTAAACGGAGAACGTGGAGCCTGCGCCCAGCTCACTGGTTACCTGCACTTTGCCACCGGCATTTTCTACGCTACGCTTTACCATGTACAGTCCAATGCCGGTGCCTTCTACGTGGGTGTGCAGGCGCCGAAACATGGTGAACAACTCGGCTTGTTGGCCGGCATCAAGACCCAGGCCGTTATCCTGCACCGACAGCACTACATGCTCTGTTTCCTCGTGGCTCCAAATGCGGACAAGAGGCTTGCGGCCGAGGTGGGTATACTTCAGGGCATTGCTAACCAAATTGTAGATAACGCTGCGTAGATTTTTGGGCGAAAAAGGCACGCTTAGCGCCGGATCAACTTCCACTTCCAAGTGCGCCCCAATTTGCAGGGACAAGGGCATCAAATCAAGCCGAATATCTTCGATTACGGGCGCCAGGAGCACATCGGCGGGCGATTGTTCGTGCTCCTTCTGCAGCTTCACTACGTCGCTCAAGTGGTTGATTGTGCGCTTGAAGCGCACCACCGATTCATGCATCATTTCCAGCATAGATGTCACCTCCTGGTCGCGGCTGGCAGCGGGCAACTGCTGCTCTAGAGCGAGCAAGAGGCCTTCGATATTGGTAATGGGCGATTTTAAGTCGTGCGAGGCCGTGTAGATGAAGTTATCGAGGTCGATGTTGGTGCGCGTGAGCTGGGTGTTGGAGGTTTGCAGCTCCACGTTGAGGGCTTGGGCCTGGTCGCGGGAGGTACGCAGCTTCTTGGTCAGACGCTGCAAGGCCAGCTCGGCAAGCTTCTGCTCATGAACATCGATAACGGTGCCTACCATCCCCTCATAGTCGCCGTTGGCGTTGTAGCGCGGTAGGCCATTATCGCTTACCCAGCGATAATTTCCATCGCGGCGGCGCAGGCGGAAGAGGGAGTGGAAGGTGATGCGGCGAGTATTCGCGTCGATAAAGGTGGTGCCGGCCCGGTGGGAATCGTCGGGGTGGACGGCGCTGGTCCAGCCCAAGCCCAGGCCTTCTGCTTCAGTTTGCCCCGTGTAAGCGTACCAGGGCTGATTGAGATACGTGCAATAGCCGTCAGGATTGGTTACCCAAAGCATAGCCGGCGCGTTGTCGGCCATCAGGCGAAACGACTGCTCGCGCTCCTCCACCACGCGGCGGGCCATTACCTGCGCGGTTACCTCAGTGGCTACGCAGGTGATGGCCGTAATCTGCTTATTGGTGTCGAGCAGCGGCTGGCACACGAAGTCATAGAAATGCTTTTCGCCGGGGCGGTGATGCGTCATGGACACCTCGCGCTCCTGCGCTAGGTAAGGCACACCCGACAAGCGCACTTGGTCGAGCACTTCACGCAGCCCCTGCCCTTCCAGCTCGGGCATAGCCTCAAAATAAGGTCGATTAAGCAATTCAGCCAAGGGACGCCCCCACAGCTCGCTCATCGACAAATTCACCACATCGAGCACATAGTTGGGTCCCCGAAACACGCAGATGGCCACCGGCGCTTGGGCAAATATCTGCTGTAGCTGTTGCTCTTGGGCGTTGCGCTGGCGGCGGGCCAGCACTTGCTCCGTTACATCGTAAGCGTAGTTGACGAAGCCATTTACTCGGCCTTCTTCGTCGAAGCGCGCTTGATAGGTAAGATCGAAGTAGATGTCCTCTACCGGGCCGTCGGCGGTACGGGCCAGGGGCACAAGCACCTCCTTGCCCTCGTAAGGCAGACCCGTTGCGTACACGCCCCGGATAATATCCATGATGGGCTGATCGGCTAGCTCGGGCAGGGCTTGCAACAGGGGCAGCCCCAACAGTTCGCGGCCGTAAAACATTTGCTGGTAGCCCGGATTCACTAGCTCATACACCAAATCGGGGCCGCCCAGAATACAGATGGCGGCCGGGGCCCGCATAAACAGGCTCTCGAGTTGGAGACGTTGGCGTTCCGTAGCCGCCCGGGCCAGCTGCGTTTCCTGGGCTTGGTCAGCCATTTGGGCTTGCAGCTCCCGATTCAGACGCAGCAGGTGCTGCGCGTCGTCAGTGGGGGGCTGGGGGGCAATTTCGGTTGTTAAGCCATCCTCGGCAGGCGTGGTTTCGGCACTTACTACTAGCATTTCACCACTGCGTTGGGCAGCCAGAAGCACGGAGCTGTTGGGGCCGACAGCTGAGCCAGGGAGCACATAGCGTTCTGCCTCACCTGTCGTGAACACCCGCTGGTAGAAGGCGAATACACCGCTGGGCAGTGCCGCCGTCAGATGAGCGTTGTCCTCCAATTTGCCCCCCAGCGCTCCGGTTAGCACCTGCTTTTGCTTGGCAGCCGCATTCTGGTACTCCACCACAAAGTCCACGATGGCGCCATTGTCGGGTCCATACACCGGACGCAGGAGTACTACCGCCGCCAACGACACATCGAGTACCGTGCGAAGCAGATCAGACGAAGAAGGCAATGAGGTGGGTGAGCTGGACATTATAGATACTAAAGCGGGACGGCCTAGCGGATAATTAGCAACTGAAGAAGTAATCAGATTTACTTATGGTAACAGATACTCTTATAGCTACTTATAACGAAATAATTTCTCACTTATCACTGTCGGCGGCTAATAAGGCAGCACATCGGTTAAGCCTAAAACAGCACTAAGCAACTTGTACGGTAGCAAGGTTCAAAAGCCGTTAACTAAATAGACAGCCGCGTAGTCCACTATTCCCGCGCAAGGTAGCAATTGCGAAGCTCAACAGCAGTAACAAAGCTGAGGCACTCCCAAAAACAAAAATGCCCCTGGCCAAGACAATTTCTGTCTCAGCCAGAGGCGTTATCAGCTTTTAGAAGATACTAGGCCGCTTCGTCCTGCATAGAAGCTAACTGTTGCTCAGCGCCTGCGGCGGCAGGACTGGCGGTTGTTTTGGCGGTGCGGCGGCGCTGGGCTCCCCAGTAGCCCAAGCCAAGCGCTGCCACCAGAGCAGCCCCGCTGGCTACCTTTTGGCCATTCGTCAGGGCACTGAAGCCACCCTTCTTACCACCTTTTTTGCCCGACTTACTAGTAGTAAATGAGCCGAGCAGGCTTTTCTGCTTTGCTTTACCAGCTTTCTTATCCTTTTTCTGTTTCTTTTTCATGGCTTTTCATTTTTTGGGAGAAGTAGATATGCTATGGGTGTCGGAGAAGCTATAATCAGGCTGCATGGGCTTAAAGAGGCCAGCTGTACGGCGGCAAGGCTAGTTACTTGCGACTCATTACCGTCTGTAAATCAGTCGAGTATTCGAAGTGTAGCCCATGCAGCTTATCCTAGCTTGCCGTTTTAGATCCTAGGCGCGGGGCTTTGCTGGCTACTTTGCTTTTTGAGGATCTAAGGGGCGTAGAGTCTGTTTTGTCGGCTACTTCTTCATTATCATCTTTGGTCGACTTATCCGAGTTGTTGCCCATGCCCAGCAAGCCAGCCAAAGGCCCTTCACTGGTAGCCAGATGCTGATCAATTGCTTGTTTGTTGGTCAAGTATGTAATGGCGGCCGCGAGTAGTCCTACCCCGCCAAATACCTTCTGAGTCGTGCTGAGCTTGCCGATTTCCTTGGTTACCCGCCGAAACTTCCGAACCGATTCGGCAGCCACGTCCAGCACGTCTTTTTCTAGTTTCTTGATCTTTTTCGAGCCTTTCTTTTTGCCTTTGCCCATAGTAGTACACGCAGGTTGAAAAAAATGACAATCAGGTTCGTAGCTGGCGATTTGTGCGGTCGCGCTTGCCCCTGATTGGGATTACTGCATTCGCAAAGCTGGCTTAGAAGGTTGTCTTTTTCTGTCATTTCTTTTACCTATTCCGGCACTCTACCCAAAGCCGCCTTACCACTCGGCGCAGGCTATTGTTGAGTGTAGCGGGGCCGCTGGGGGGCAAATTCGTCCCTCATTTAGGGAATGGCTATGGACAAGTGGTGCAGTTCGTCACAGCATTTTCCTGTTCGTCACATTTAGTTTCGGGGGCCACAGAGGCCAATTATTCTTGCTCATGATAAGGCCCTGACAGAGGCCAGGTTTTCCAGCATCAACCCTACCTATCATGACAACTTCTAGCACAACCCGGCTGCCCTTTTTCCCCAACCTTCTCCGCCACACCCGCCCGCTGGCCTGCGGCATTCTGTTGGTGCTCGGCCTGCCTGTAACCACGAGCTGCGTGCGCGGTGTCACGCCGTCAGCCAAGCCTGTTTCGGGGGCCACGAAAGCGCAGCCCTCCGCCCAGCCGCTCGACATACCACGCCTGATGACGGTGGCCGACTCAGCCGCGCAGGCTCATATATTGACGGGCCTCACGCCGGGTATGAGCGTGGGGGTGGCGCAGAACGGCCAGCTGGTGTTGGCGCGGTTCTATGGTAAAGCCAATGTGGAGGCGGGTGCAGATGTCAACTCCCGGACTATGTATAAAGTGGGCTCCATCACCAAGCAGTTCACGGCCGCTATTGTGATGCGGTTGGTGGAAGAAGGCAAACTGTCGCTTTCCGACCCCATCACCAAATACCTGCCCGACTACCCCACCCAGGGACACCACGTCACTATTCGTCATTTGCTGAATCACACATCCGGCATCAAGGCTTTTCGGGTGATGCACGAGGAAAACCGCCAGCGCTTCCGCCTCGACCTCACTTACCCCGAAATGGTTGAGATGTTTGCCAAGCAGCCCTTCGAGTTTGAGCCCGGCGAGAAGTACGAGTACAATAACTTCGGCTATTACCTGCTGGGCGAGATTATTGGGCGAGTGACCAACATACCCTACCAGGATTACTTAGAGCGCGAATTTTTGCAGCCCCTGGGCCTGGTCAACATCATGTACTGCGAGGCCAGCCGCGTGATTCCGCAGCGAGCAGCCGGCTATGAGCACGATGGCAAGGAGGTCGTGAATGCCCGCTACTTGAGCATGCGGGTAGGGCCGGCGGCGGGCGGCCTCTGCGCTACTACCGGCGACCTGCTGCTCTGGACCCATCTGCTCCACAGCGGGCGGGTAGTTTCGCTGGCCTCGCTGCAACAGATGACCGCGCCCACCGTGCTGGCCAACGGCGACACCATCGGCTACGGCTACGGGTTGCAGCTCGGGGAGCTTGGCCCGCACCAACAGATATATCACGGCGGTGGGGCCAATGGCTTCGTGTCGTCCTTGGCGCATTACCCCAAAGAAGGCCTGACGGTAGTGGTTATGGCCAACTCCGTGAGTGCAAAGCCCATCGAAGTGGTAAAAGTGCTGGCCCGCACCGCCCTCCATATCAAGGTGCAAGACCTGCCTCTGACGCCTGAGCACATTGCCCGCTACTCCGGAATTTATACCTATAAGTCGGGCGCCAAGACGCGGGAGCTGAAGGTGTACGAGCAGAACGGCAAGCTGCACGCGCAGGTAGTTGGAGGCCGGCCTTTTCGGCTCCGCAGCCAAGGCAGCCACGTGTTTATCCCGTCGGGCAACGATGATAACCAGCTAATCTTTAAGCCGGCGGCTGACCGCGCTGAGGGGCTGATCATTCGAGAAGGCCGATGGGAAGTGACCGAGGCTAAACGGCAAGAATAAATGGGGTTATCTTTTTACCGAGAGCAGCCTTTCAATCCGGCAGCTTGGTCGCTTACGCTACCCAAACCGCTGCTCAGAAAAAAAGCCCCCCAGCGCCGAAAAACAGAATAAATTACTTCCCTTTTGGCGGCGCTACTTCCAGAATGTCTTGAAACTTACATCACAGGCGGTCATGCGCGGAATGCTCGGCCTGACCGCTTTTTCAACAACTAAACAACGACTTTACGCCAGATGCTTCGCTCCTGCCCAGCCTGACGCGAAGCCGGCCTAACGATAAAGCGCATATGACACCTACTTTGCAGGAGGCGCAGCCTCAATCCGCCCCCGCTCCCATGGAGAATCTTACCGAGTACATTGATAAGCCGAATACCCTAGCCAAGCTTGAGTTTGGCGCGGCTACTATCCTGCTTATCTTCTCCATTCTGCTGCTTGATACCAGTGATGCTGACACGGCCCGTGATCTGTTCCACGAGGTGTTGATACCGTTTGGTTACTACACGAATTTCTTTTACCCGCGGGTCATCGTATTTGCTACTGTCTACCTCACATTTCTGCTGATCAATTTTGTGGTGGTGCCGCAGCTGCTGAGGCGGGAAGCAGTAGCCCGAAATATTCTGCTGATAGTGGGGGCTTATGTGGTGGTGGGGTTGATTTTTGGGACCACCGACACCTATGCCGCTTCTTACCTATTCTATGAGTACCCCACGGAGCAGGACACCTACAATGCGCTGTTTCAACAAGGATTCGGGAGGGCTTTTCAGCTGCTGGTTTTTCTGGGAGCGTATTCGTTGGTGAAGTACACGGCCCTTCGCCTTATTCCCCGGCCCCTGACCATCACCCCGGCGCAGCGGCCCATTGCGCGCGAGGTAGCGCTGGCGTTGGGTGTCTGGCTGGTAAGTGTATTGCTGCTCATGGCGGTAGGAGCAGAAGAAATGGTGCTTTATTGTGGGACCCTTATACCACTTACGGCGGCCTTCTATTTCTTCGCCTATTACTACCTCATCCCCAAATTGGTAAACAGGAAGCGGCCGGTGCGGGCGTACATTCTGTGGGTGCTGGGGTGCTTGGCTATAGCGTTTGGGCCGGTGGTGCTCTTAGTAATAAATTTTTGCGATGAAGAAGAGGTAGCCGTTGGTTTTTCCTTTTTCAATACGGGCTTTCAACTCTTTCTGACAGCCCCACTGACCTGGAATCTCTACAAGCGGCGCGTAAAGAGCAAGGAGCAAATTGGCGTGCTGCAAACCGAGCTAGGCCAGTCCACGGCCAACCTGGATTTTCTGCGCTCCCAGATCAATCCGCATTTTCTGTTCAATAGCCTGAACACGCTCTACGGTACGGCTCTGCAGGAAAACAGTGAGCGCACGGCCCAGGGAATTCAGATGCTGGGCGACATGATGCGCTTCATGCTGCACGAAAACCATCAGCGCCACATCCTGCTCACCCGCGAGGTGGAGTACATGCGCAACTACATCGAGCTACAGTCGCTACGCACCAGCACCTCACCCAATATCACCATTGAAACTAGCATTGAGGATGTAGCGGCCGAGCGCTGGATTGCGCCTATGCTGCTGATTCCTTTCGTGGAGAATGCCTTCAAGCACGGCATCAGCCTAAAGCGCAAATCCTGGATTCGGGTGACCTTGTATTACGAGGCCGACAAGCTTTACTTTGATGTATACAATAGTACCCAGCCTAAACAGGAACTGGATCTGGAAAAAGACCACTCGGGCGTAGGCCTGGAAAACGTGCGTCAGCGCCTAGCCCTCCTCTACCCCGGCAAGCACGAGCTAGTAATCAGAGAAACCCCGCAGGAGTTTTTTGTGCACCTTACGCTACAATTAGGCGGCACACCCAGCAGTAGGTAAATAAGTGGTTATGAAAAGGCGTTCATGCCGAGCGTAGCATCTCGCGTGCTCATGTTGTGCTAACCCAGAACGTCATGCAGAGCACAGCGAAGCATCTCGCGTGCTGACACAGGATTACTAATCCCACGACCGCGAGCGAGATGCTTCGCTCTGCTCTGCATGACCGCCTTTTTCGTTACTTTCCACAGACTCTAGCACATACACTAAAACAGCAAGCGTACATCGGGTGCACCCAACCAGCTAACTATGAAGGCAATTGCAATCGACGACGAACCGATGGCGCTGGAGGTGGTGCGCTCCCTGGGGGGCAAAGTGCCGTTTCTGGAGCTCAATGCCTGCTTCACGGATGCCTGCGAGGCCATGGAGTACCTGCAAAAGCAGCCCGTCGACCTGCTGTTTCTGGATATCAAGATGCCCGACATCTCGGGGCTGGAGTTTGTGACCAGCTTGCAGAAAAAGCCCCTGGTCATTTTTACCACGGCCTACTCCGAGCATGCCGTGACGGGCTTTGAGTTGGATGCCGTCGATTACCTGCTTAAGCCCTTTTCGCTAGCCAGGTTTATGAAGGCCTGCAACAAGGCCCACGAGCTGCTCCGCCTCCGCGACCAAACTGCCCAGCCCAAAGACTACGTGTTTGTAAAAACGGGCACCGAGCAGGTGCGCGTCCCCTACGCGGAGATTCTGTACATGGAAGCGGCCGGCAACTACGTCACGTTTGTGCTGGGGGGCAAACGCTTGCTTTCTCGCATGACCATGACCGAGCTCACCGACCTGTTGCCCCCCGACCGGTTTGTGCGCGTGCATCGCTCCTTCGTAGTAGCCAAAGACAAAATCGACAAGCTCGAGCGCCACCAAGTTACCGTACGCGGCCACGCTGTGCCCGTCGGCGCTTCCTATTTGCCCCAGTTGCAGGTATAATTAGCTGATAAATTCTTTATGAGCTGCTAGGATGCAAACAGGGCGATGACAAGCGCCTACTTACTGGCATTAATGCTCTAACGAAGGAGGAAACCATAGCTACATGTAGCTATGGTTTCCTCCTTCGTGTGTAAAAGGAATCAGTGTTTCAGAAAAATATAGTTCTATTATTTCTTGAAATACATCTATACAACTTTTACATTTCACTACTCAAGATTTAAAGGCTAAGCGGTTCTTTCAGATAAGACTGCCGCTATTGATACCCCGTGTATTACCCATGTTTTCTGGGTGGTCTAAGCTGCTGCATTGCCCGGCACTGCTCTAGCTACTATGCTTTAGTTCTCTACTAGCACCCTCTCAGTCAGCGGTAAAAAAGCCCCCCAGCGCCTTCCCTACGGACTGCTAAACTGCTTTTCCTCACCACATTCATAATTCTCTTATGAACACCTCGAAAGTTGCCATTGTTGGGGGCGGGCCCGCTGGCATTGCCGCCGCTAAATCCATGTTGGAAGACGGACTTACGCCGGTTCTCATTGAGCAAAGCAGCCACATTGGGGGGCAGTGGAACCAAGGCGCTGCGCACAGCGGCATCTGGCCCGATATGCACGCCAACTCCCCCCATGTGCTGATGTCGTTTTCGGACTTTGACCATCCGGCCGGTACCCAGATGTTTCCCACTAATCAGGAGGTGCTGGCGTATCTTACGGCTTATGCTCATCACTTTGGCTTGGGGCCTTACCTGCGGCTTAATACCCGCGTAGAGCACATCAGCCGGGGGCCGGAAGGACAATACTGGGTGACGACCCGTACTCAGGGCGGCGAACCGGTGAAGGAGCTGTTTTCGCACGTTATTCTTGCCTCGGGCCGCTACAACTATCCCAACTTTCCAAATACGCCCGGCCTCGATCAGTTCGGGGGGCAAATGTTGCACTCGTTTGCTTACCGGGGTCGGCAGGCCTTTGCCGGGCAGCGCGTACTCGTGGTGGGCAACAGCATCAGCGGGTTGGAAATTGCCAGCGACCTGGCCCTGAACGACGGCCCTCCCGTGCTGTCCTCGTGCCGCAAGCCGCGCTACATCGTTCGTAAGCTGCTGAAGGGCCAGCCCGCTGAGCAGCATGTGTTCAATCGTTTTGCTACGTACCTGAACAAGGTATTGCCGCCACCGCAAGCGGCGGCGGGCCTGAAGCAGTTTATTGTAGAGAGCTTCGGTAACCCGGCCGATTTTGGTGGATTGCCCCCCAGTGATAATCTCCTGGAAGCTGGCGTCTCGATGTGCCAGAATTACCTCGACCAGCTGGCCAGCGGCCGCATCAGGGCCGTGACGGGGGTGCGCACATTCACGCCCACCGGGGCTATCCTTACCTCGGGCGAGGAGGTGACAGTGGATACTGTTCTGCTGGCCACGGGCTACGCCCTGCACCTGCCCTTTCTAAGCGAGGACATCCGTCAGACGGTGCTCGCCGACCAAAAGTGCCTCGATCTGCACCACTTCACCTTCCACCCCGATTTGCCCAATATGGCATTCCTGGGTCTTTTTGGCCAAATCGGCTCTTATTTTCCCACCGTGGAGTTACAGGCGCGTTGGGTTGCGGCTTGCTGGAGCGGCCAGCACGCTTTGCCTACCCAAACTCAAATGCAGCTGGGCCTGGCCGAAGCTGAGCAGTTTAAGCAGCTGCGCGATGAAATTACGTCGCACGAGTCGATGGACTTGTTCTCGCAGGACCTGGGCGTAGCTCCCACCCTCGACCGCTACCCCGATCTGGCTCGCGAGCTGCTGTTTGGCCTGCTGGTACCGTCCCAGTTTCGCCTCGAAGGTCACCGCAGCCGCCCAGATGCCCGCGCCCGCTTTGCGCAGAACAGCCGTTGCTACACCGCTGGCCAGTCCACTGCCCTCGACCAGCAGCAGCTTGCCGGCCTGATGATGTTAGCCCAGGCGCTCCCCCAAAACCAGGCGTTGCAGCACTTAGTGGATCAGCTACAGCCCGAGGTAGCAGTGTAGATATACGCCACGCTCGGGCTTCAGGTGTGACAGGCCTTTTCGAGCGGACTGAGAACTCAGTCAAGCAAAAGAAAAGCAGTTGGGTAATTCCCATCAATACAGTCAACCGCTAAAAGCAAAAGGGCAGGCGCATATGCGCCTGCCCTTTTGCTTTTTCGGACCTGTTAACCTAAGCAGGTAGGCGCATACCGTCACCACCGATGGTGCCGCCGCCTTGTAAGAGCAATGTATACATAATGGGAAGGGTGTGCGACCTACGCGAGTAGGCCAAGGTGAAAAGGGCAGTTGAGGGCGGCTGTTACGAAAAAAGCAAGCCCAACCTACCTATTCACAAAACCGGGCCAAAGTGTGCTCAATCGGGCGCTATTTCATTTCTTGGTATAAATGAAACTAGCTGTGCTCATTACAGAGCATGGTCAGAGCATGCTACTAGGCAGGCTTTTATATGCCAAGCGCGCAGCATTGTATTTATAATTATAAAGTGTTAAATTATACTTATTACCAGCTAACCGAATCCTGTGCTCCCTTCCGGCGCGGCTAGCCGCGCCGGCCTTCTTCGGAAAATCCCGAGGACTCTCCTGGTAAGCCATTCATGGCTTCTTCTGTGCACTCATTCGTGTTTATAAGCAGCATAATGGCTGCAGTATTCTTTCCGCACTTTTGCTATGTGCTACTCTTTTACTCACTGCCTATTGCTAGTAGGAAGCCTGATGTGCGCGTCTGCTAGCCACGCTCAACCAAACCGTCTGGCTCCTGCTCCTCTCCCACTCAGCTCGTCCCAGGAGCGAATATTACCCCCCAGCGCACCAGCCTCACCCTCCCAGCTTCCTGACCAATCGGCATTAAGCAGCTATGCTGCCCAGGCCCAAGCCGGAGCTGCTTCTGCCAGCCGACAACTACCGTGTGATGCCGGAAGTGTGGAAGCCTGGGTAGCGCGCTATGACGGTCCAAGCCATAAGACGGATGAGGGCAGGGATATCGCCGTAGACCTTGCGGGGAATGTGTACATAACGGGCTACACTGTCAGCAGTAGTGATTTGAACATGGGGGGCATTTACAATGACTTTCTTACCATCAAGCTTGATGGCCGCACTGGCCAGTTCCTGTGGGTAGCCCGCTATGATGGGCCCGCCAATAACAATGATGTAGCTCGCGCCATCGCCGTGGACCTGGTGGGTAATGTGTATGTAGCGGGAGTATCGTCCGATGGGAATGATGAAGATTTAGTTACTATTCGCTACGATCAGTATACGGGCCAGCAGAGGTGGATAGCCCGCTACGATGGAGCCGGCAACGGTGAAGAAACTGCTACTGATATAGCCGTAGACATCGTGGGCAATGTTTACGTAACCGGTACCACCACTAACCTGAGCGGCAACTCAGATTATCTTACCCTTAAATATGAACCGCGCAGAGGGCGCCAAGTGTGGGCAGCAGTGTACAATGGTCCCGCTAATGCGCAAGATCTCACAGGGGCCTTGGCCGTCGACCTAGCAGGTAACGCCTACGTCACGGGAGCTTCCTTTAGTAATACTGAAGCTGACTTTGCCACCATAAAATACGATGGACGAACGGGTCAGCCTCGATGGGTGGCGCGCTACGACGGACCTGCCAATGGCTATGATTCGGGCATCGATATAGCGCTGGACTTAGCTGGAAACGCCTACGTAACTGGCTTCTCTCCTTACACGAGCCAAGATATGGCTACGCTCAAGTACGATGGCCGCACTGGCCAGCAACTCTGGTTAGCGCGCTATGATGGGGCCGCCAACGACTCCGATGGAGCCAGTGGAATTGCCGTTGATCTAGTGGGAAACGCTTACGTCACCGGGTATTCGTCAAATGGGACGACCGATGAAATTGTTACTTTAAAATATGATGGGCGAACGGGACAGGAACGTTGGCTTACACGCTACCCTTCACCCGAAAGGACCTCCCCTAATGATATAGTGGTGGACTTTTATGGCAACGTCTACGTGACAGGCTCCACTGTGGACAGCCGGAGTATTAACTTTGATTACCTCACCCTACAATATGACCAGCAGTCGGGGCAGCTAGAGTGGCAAGCGCGCTATAATGGGCCAGCCAGTCGTGGTTTAGAAGTAGCCCTGGCCGTGACAGTGGATATTTATGGCAATACTTATGTGACAGGCTTCTCGCCGGGCCCTGGTACAGACTCAGATATGGCTACCATTAAATACCTCCGTCAGACGGGTCCCTGTTTGGCCACGGCTTCCTCAAACGTCAGCAGCTTGGTAGGGCAAAGCTACGCTTCTCCACGGCTACCGGTGAAAGCCTTTCCTAACCCGGCCCGCGACCAAACCACGCTGCAGTTCCAACGTACCTCAGCGGCTCCGGCTCAGCTACTGATCTATGATGCCAGAGGCTCGCTGGTACAAACCCACAATGTTGGTTTCAACGCTTCTGAGAGTGTAGAGGCGGTCCAGCTGTCCACCACCGATCTACCTAGCGGAGTCTATCTCTGCCGCCTCATTCAGGGCAAGACTACCGAGACAATACGCATCGTCGTGCAGAAATAGCCTATAGGATTACATGCAGCAATGCAGAGAAATGACGTATTCTGTTAGAGCAGTTTAGATACAAGTCGCTGTAATGCAAAAGTAATTTACGTGACTATAAGCTCTTAGGCAGGTTTTATTACGATGTGTCTTAGTAAGTAAAAAGCCCCCCAACGCACGTTGGGGGCTTTTTTATTCTCACTTCCTGCTCTAGACTCCGTGGTTACTTCTGCGTAGCGGCCCAGGCGTCCATCGTCTTTTCGGCAATGGCTAGGGGCATGGCGGCGTTTTCCAGCAGCTCGTCGTGGAAGGCGCGGAGGTTGAATTTGCCCCCCAGCTGCTTTTCGTACTTCTGACGCAGCTCGATGATTTTCATCTGCCCAGTTTTGTAGGCCAGCGCCTGCCCCGGCCAAGCCATGTAGCGCTCAATTTCGGCCGTGGCCGCCTGCTCGTCGATGGAGCGGTTGTCGCGCATGTACTGAATGGCCTGCTCGCGGGTCATGTTCTTGCTGTGCATACCTGCGTCGACTACTAGGCGGATGGCGCGGTGCATTTCCCCATTCAGGGCGCCCATGCGCTGGTAAGGATCAGTGTAGAGGCCCAGCTCCTTACCCAGGCTTTCGGTGTACAGGGCCCAGCCTTCGCTGAAGGCGCTGTAGAAGCCGAAGCGACGGAATTTGGGCAGGTTCTCGTTTTCCTGCTGCAAGGCAATCTGGTAGTGGTGACCCGGAATAGCCTCGTGCAAAAACAGCGACTCCATACCGCGGGTCACGTTGTACTTGGTGGCATCGATGATGGGCACGTAGAAAATGCCGGGGCGGGAGCCGTCGGGCAGGCCGCGGTTGTACTGGGCGCTGGCCGTGGCGGCGCGGAAGGCTTCGGTCTGACGCACCTCGAAGCCGGTTTTGGGCACCTTGCCAAACATCTTTTTCAGGTTGGGGTCAATCTTAGCCTGAATGCCGCGGTACACGTTGAGCACCTCTTCCGCCGTTTTGAAGGGCATAAACTTAGGGTCGGTATTCAGGTAGGTGAAGAAGGCATTCAGGTCGCCCTTGAAGCCCGCTTCCGTCTTGATCTTCTCCATCTCTGCCCGAATGCGCTTCACCTCACTCAGGCCCGTTTGGTAAATCTGGTCGGGCGTGCGGTCGGTGGTCGTCCAGAACTTTACGGCGTAGCGGTACATATCGGCCCCACCGGGCACGTCCGCAAGGCCGGTAGTCGTGCGGGCTTTGGGCAGATACTCGTTCTTCAGAAAGTCGTGCAGCTTCTGGTACGTAGGCACCACCTGCTCCTTGATGGCCTGCTGATAGGCAACCGTAAGGCGCTGCTGGTCGGCGGCGGGCACAGTGGCCGGAAACTTTGCTACGGGTCCGTAGAAGATGCTCTTACTCGGGTCCGGCGTGACCATGGCCTGGAGCTGGGGCAGCATTTTTTCTACTATCGGACGGGGCATCACTATCCCGGCGCGCATGCCGCGGCGAAAGTTGCCGATGGCCGAATCGGCCCACACGGGGTAAGCGCGCACGCGGCCCAGCCAGTTGTCGTAGTCCTGGGTGGTTTTGAAGGGCTGATTGCCCGAGCCCGCCCCCAGCTGCGCCATTGAAATCGGGAGGCCGTTAAACTGGGAGAAAGGCATCATCCAGGTTTTCTGCTTGAGGCCTTCCAAGCGCATCTGCATCTCGTAGAGGAAGATGTCGTAGCTCACCCTATCGTTGTCGGAGAGCTTGGCGCGGTCGAACTTCTTGAGCGCGTCGAGGTACTGCTGAAAGAATTGCTGCCGCTCGGTGCGGTAGGCCACGGTGTTGTCGTTGGGCAGCTGGTCGTTGTAGCGGTTGTCGCCCTGCCCGGTGGCTTCCAGCGGGAAGAGCTTGGCGCGCTCATCCCAATACTTCTCAAACATAGCGGCCAGCGCCGGCGAATCGGCAGCCACGGAGGCGGTAGTGTGGCTAGTAGCGGGCGTATGGCTGGTCAGGGTGCCCAACAAAGCCGCCGCCAGCGCCGCCGACAGGAAAAGGTGTTTCATAGGGAAAGGGTGAGGTGGTAGGTAAATATAATGGCGTTTGGGCCGGTGGGGGACAAGAGCTAGAGCTAAAAACTAGCTCCCCTCCTCAGCTGAGGAGGGGTTGGGGGTGGTTGACAATCGTTAGGGGGCTTTTTCTGGTAAAAAGGCGGCCTCGATAGCCGCTAATACCCCATCAAGCTGTTCCATCACTACTCGATTTTCAAACCGTACTACTCGAAAATCCAAACCAGCCAGATACTCAGTCCGCACTACGTCGTTAGCCTCGCCGCTCGCAGTAAAGTGACCAGCACCATCCAACTCAATGACCAGTTTTTCCGATGGGCAATAGAAGTCTACTACGTACGGTCCAACTCCGTGCTGACGACGAAACTTGCGGCCGGCTAATTGACTGCGTTGAAGGGCACGCCACAAAACAGCTTCGGCTTGGGTGAGGTTATTACGCAACGCCCGCCGGATGGACTTTTGGTAATTCAGATTGTGGACCTGTTTGGGGTTTGTCATCAATGCTAGCGTATTGTACCAACTCAGGTAAACAACGATTACCAACCACCCCTAGCCCCTCCTCAGCTGAGGAGGGGAACTAACCTTAGCTCTCTAGCTTGTTAAAAATCTAAAGCCAGCTCTTCTCACCTATTACTTTATTGGTAGCTACTGCTTCTCCGACAACGTCAGTAGCTCTTTCAGATAATGCCCCCATAAAGCAGGATGCGAATGAGTGCCGTGGCCGACGGTTAGGTCGGAGATGGGCAGGAGGATGTAGCGGCCCTTGGGTACCTTCTTTATTTCCTGCTCCAGAATAGCTAGCTCTGGTGGGTTCACTTGGTCGTCGGCGGAGTTGATGGCGAACAGGGGGGCTTTTATTTTGGTCAGGTGCGGGGCTGGGTCGTAGTCGCGGGAAGCGTCGAACTGGTAGATGAAGTCGTTCGCGTCGAGGGAGGTCAGCAGTTGGGTTCTACGTTTATCCAGCGCTGCTTCCGCTAGCTCGCGCGTGGGGGCCGCTTTCTGCATCTGGTACGGGCTGCTGGTCATAAAAATCAGGGAGGAAATAGCACCAGTCAGGCCCGTGCGGGGCTGAGTGGTGTAGGCGCCGCCCTGCCAGGCCGGGTCCATCTGAATCAGGTCGATGGCCATTTTGCGTAGCATGCGGTTGCGGCCCGCTATTTCCACGGGTAGGCTGGCCAAGGGCATTAGCGCGTCCATAAAGTCGGGGTAGCGGTAGCCCCATACCCAAGTTTCCATGCCGCCCATGGAGGTGCCCATCACCAGCCGGGCGTGGGCCACGCCTAGGTGCTCGGTGAGCAGGCGATAATTGGCCGTCACCATATCGTTGTAGGAGTACTTGGGGAAGCGCATCCGCAGGCCGTTGCTGGGCTTGCTGGACTGGCCGTGCCCGATGGCGTCGGGCAGAATAACGTAGTACTTGGCTGCGTCCAGCACCTGGCCCGGCCCAAAGAGGTTGCCAGCAAACTGCTCGCTCAGAAACTGCTTCCCGGTGCCCGTTGTGCCATGCATGATGACCACCGCATTCACAACTCGTCCCCTGGCGTCTTTGCGCGGCTGGCCGATGGTGGTGTAGTGCAGTTTTAGCTCCGGCAGCTTCTCTCCGCTCTCAAAAGCGTAGTTTTTTAGGCTAAAGTCCGCGTCAACGGGCGCCGGATACTTTATGGCCGTTTGGGCGTAGCTGAGCAGGGGCAGCCAGAGCAGCAGGAATAATAGTTTTCGCATGTTGGGTGGGCAGAAGGCGGGAATTGACGTGTGCACCGGGAAGTAAAAAAATTCCCTGCACAGTTTCGCCGCCTACCCCCACTTCTCTCCTACCGGGCCGCCCATTCGGCTTCCAGAGCCGGCAACCGATCTGAGCCATCGGTGAGCCAGTGCACGCCCGATGCGTGGTCAGAGAAGTATTGAGCGTCGAAGCGGATGCCCGGCTGCACTAAGTCGTGCAGGACGTCGATGGCCAGCTGATTATGCACCCGGCTACTATCGATTATCAGCACCAACCGCTCCAGGCTGAGCGTCACCAGCTCCGGCATCCAATGCTCGCCAAGCCAGCCCTGATCGGCAGCCGACAGGTCGGGGATGGTATTCATATCGATCAGCAGATGACGCACAAACAAGCCCCTCATTAAGGCCATCAACTCCTGGGCGCTGGCCCTCATTCCCTGCATGCCGTACCAAGTCACCCACTCGAGGCGGAGCACGCTCAAGCTTTGATCGTACTGTAAACAGAAATCAGGAATACTACGGATAATCATACAGGAAAGGGCAGCTTTTGCTAGCATCGCCACTGCCGGCGCGCCTAAACACAATTCAGGCCGAAAGCTGAAACCATGTATGAGTAGCTGAGAAATCAGGTTAAAGCAACTCTTTGCACTTCACAAAGAGCCTCCCACTATGGGCAGTGAAGCCTTACGGGCAGCATAGGTAGGGGGCTTTTTTACGCGGAAATGAGTTCGGTTCTCTCCTACTTCAGCTGCATAATCGCGGCTATCGTTTCGATGCCGTTCCAGAGATTACCTAGTCGGATGTTCTCGTTTTCAGCGTGCTGGTTGTTGTCGTAGTTGGCTACCGGTACGGTGAGGGTGGTGGCGTTTATTTTGCGAAATACGTGCAAGGGCAGGCTTCCGCCGGAGGTGGGCACCTGCACTACGGGCTGGGTGCTGGTGCGCTGCACGGCCGCCACTACTTCGCGGGCCAGGGGCAAATCCATGGGTGTGCGCTCGGCATTGTAGCCAGTGCGCGGCGTCACGCGCACCAGCTTTGGGTAGCGGGCCCGCTCAGCTTCGGTGGGCTCCTGGGTGGTTACAAAGAAGCCCTGCTGCTCGATGTGACGCTTCACTTTCGCGACTTGTCGCTCCCAATCGTTGCCCAGCACCAGGCGCAGATCCAGCGTGGCCTCGGCGGTGGTCGGAATTACGTTGGCGGCCTGAGCGCCCACATTGGCGCTGCGCATGCCGTTGATGTTTAGGGAAGGCTGATTGATCAGCTCATTCAAATTTTGTCCCCCACCATCGGGGCGCGTGAAGCCTAGCTCCTGCTTGATGGCTGCGTCGAGGTTGGGCACCCGGCTTAGCGCTTGTCGCTCAAAAGCAGTAAGCGGAGTCACATCGTCGTAAAAGCCGGCAATGGTCACGCGGCCGGTGCTATCCTTCATAGACGCCAGCAGTTGGGCCAGGGTCATAGCTGGGTTGGGCGCCCAGTTGCCGTAGTGCCCGCTGTGCAGGGGCCGCTTGGGCCCGTACACCGTCAATTCCACGTTCACGTCGCCACGGGCGCCAAATACCACCTGCTTCTGCCCCGACTGATGCACTGGCCCATCGCAGATAATCCAGAGGTCAGAAGCGAGCAAGGCGCGGTGGCCCTCCACGATTTCGCTCAAATGAGGCGAACCTTTTTCTTCTTCGCCTTCAAAGAAGAACTTGATGTTGACGTCGGGCCGCTGCTTGCTTTGCACCAACGCTTCGTAGCCCGCCAGAATGGCCATTACCCCGGCTTTATCGTCGGAGCTGCTGCGGGCGTACACGCGCCAGTCGGGCTTAACCGTTTCTCCGGCCCGGATCATCGGCAGAAATTGCCCCCCAGCAGTTAGGGCGGCACTGGCCAGCCGGGGCTCAAACGGACTCAGCCCCGTAGCCCACTGCGCGGCATTGACGGGCTGCCCATCATAGTGCGCGTAAAACACAATAGTTCGCTTGGCCCCCGGCGTGCGCACCTCCCCGTACACGGCGGGCGGCACTCCCGGCGTAGTAGCGGGCAAAAGCTGCGCTTTGATGCCCCTTTTCTGCATCATGCCCACGATAAAGCGGGCCGTTTGGCGCAGATTGGCGCTGTCGGCCGCCACGTTTGGGATGGCCAGAAACTGCATGTACTCTGTCAGCAGCGGCACTTCGTGGGTCTGGCGGTACTGCCGTACTTTTTGCAGGCCAGCATCGGGCCCAGCCCAACCTACCAGAGCCAAGAGCACTACTAAACTTACTGCGCAGCGTTTTTTCATAAATCGGGCTGGGCACCAAGAGTATGCGCCCAAGAGCAAGGTAAGCGGTGCACACTAAAAACCCACAAGTCGGCTGGGGGGCTTTTTGCGGCGGGTCAGCTGCGTGCTGGTTACATGCCAGTTAAGCTATGCCTCCGCAAGCAGGTATACTTTCTAACTAAATGGCACAAAAAAAGCCCCCCACCAACTGGTAGCTGGTGGGGGGCTTTTTCAGGTAGCCACAGCTCAGGGCTGCTTACTTAGTACTGACTGGTGGAGTACCGCGGCAGTTAGTCGTTGTTGTTGCGGGTGCTGCCTTTGTCACTGGGTGCGGTCATGCCGGTGCCACTTTCCATGCTATCGCCGGCAATGCGTTGCTCAAAGTTTTCGGAGTTGGCGGCGTGGGGTTTGCTGGCCTGTCCTGAGAGGCCGCTGCGCACCGAGCGGTCATGGTCGGTAGAGCCAGCATTCTGGGCCTCCTCCGATGATTGGTTGCTGATTTTGGGGTTGGCATTGGGCCCAGCCTTAGGGTCGTGCTGGCTGCGTTTTCCTGATTGCTTAGACATAACTGCAGGTAGTTATAGTGAGAAAGAACGGCCGTCAAGCGACCTAACGTGTGGCCGTATCGGGCACTTCTCACCGATGCGAACCACTAGTTGGTACGCCATTGTGCAGTCTCAGTTTCGCAATCCAGAGGAAAATTAGTGGGCTAGTTTCAATACTAGCCTCTGCTGTTCAGCTAGATACCTACAACAGTAGCTACTTCATCAGCAACAAAAATTCGAAACCAATAAAGGCCACTTGTGGCGACGGAAGACTAAACACGCGGAGCCTTACGCGTAGCACTACTAGCTACCGGTAGTCCGCAGGCCCAGGTCCGCGCCGCTGGCAAATCTGTAAACGTCTGTATCTCAAAGGGCATCTGACTTTCGGCCGTATCCTGCGCCTGACCAATCAGAAGCTTATTAAGCGGATCTATGGCCTCAATACGGGCAAACCGCTTTAGGCCCGCCCCAATCAGCTGAGGCAATGCATGTTGGGCAATCCACTCCAGGTCAACGGGGCGAACTGGGCCCAGAAGCCGGTCGTCGGCAATCCAGCCGGTAATGCGGTGCTGCCGGGCCAGCGCCACGGCATCCAGCGTAGCTTGGCGCAGCACGGCACTACTGACGAAGCCTTGCCACTTCGCCTCAATGGCGCGGGAAGCTCCCTCGTGCAGGTGGAGCGTTAAAAAATCAGAAGAGTAAAGAAGTTGCATGTAGGGACGGACAGAAGGGCTTGCGTAAGCAGCAACCCGTTGACTCGGACTTTGTTGGCGACCAAGTAGGGCAGCACTTTGGCTTACGTAAGCAAGTAAGCAATGATTCACCATTTTGGCTTACACTAATGTTGAGTTTCCTACAGCCCCAACAGTGCTCACAAGTTCTTCTTTTAGGTGAACGCGGTTCCTATCTCGTCAGCACCCAGTTCAGGGCAATAGGATTCGCCTCGGTGGGCCGAATAATCCTGGGCTGTCCGCCAACTGACGTTCTTACCACCTTTAGCACCCTAATATTGAGGCGGTCGCCGGGCTGAGCATGCTTGCCAAAATCGGTCAAATCAATAGCAGCACCTTGGTAGGCTCTAGCGGGCAAAACGGGGCGGCTACCGCGTATCAGAGTCATCTCCGCTTCTTTAACCTGGTAGCTAGCTGCCGTCGCACATGCTGGGTCACTGACAAGAGTTAAGGTAATATCAGGGCTAAAAGCGCTACCGGCTGTTTTTATTTGCTGCTCGTTGTGGAAGGCTTTAAGCTGGGGCGGCGGGCACGTAGTTTGGGCGCTAGCCCACCGGCCAGACAATAAGGCGAGTACCAAGAGCATCGTTTTCATTGACCGGCAGAAGTTTATGCTTAAGAGAAGAATAAGAGCAATACTACTCACATCTAACCGAAACTAGCGAAGCGGCCCAGGCAGCTGGCCTCGCTACAACGCGCCCTGCCCGGGGTTAGTATTCAAACCTCTGGTTCTCTGAAAATACGCCGCTCTTGGGTTCTTATTGTTTATTTGCTCTTTTAGATTTTGCAGGTAGTAAATGCTCCCAGATGCTGCTTAGGTCTAAATAATTATTAGCGTCTGAGCAAAAGCACCCAAGCGGCCGGCGTTGGCTTGGGCAGAACAGCGCCTTTGCGCCAGCGTTTTGGTAGCTCCGCCGCAGACGTCTGGCCGGTAGCCGGGTCAAACCACAGGCCGGTTGTGGGTGCCTTGCGCAGCTTTTGGGTTAAGGAGATGGTTGGCCCGGTTTGGGAATAGAGCATTACCACCTCGCGCGAGGGCGTGGCCAGAGCCCAGGTGCTGTCGGTGGCAAGGGTGGCGGCGGGCTGCAAAGTGGGTAGCACCGTGGCTAGGTGGGTCTGCACAAATGCGTCGAAGGCGGTCCGGTCCGTTACGCGGCCCTGACCGTGGCCGGCCGTGGGGTTTTGAGTGAGTACCTGAGCGGCCCCGGCCATAAAAGCGGGCAACTGCCCTACACCGTTGTGCCAGGCCACCACGGCTTTGTCCGGAAACCGCTCCCGGTACTCGCGCACCTGCCGATACGCTTGCTGGGGCGTGGTGGGCGGAGCCGCATCGCCGGAGAGGCGAAAGTCGCGACCCACCATCTCCCGAAAGGCCAGATTTTGCCCCCCAGCCGGCGCCCACAGCGTGCTATCGGGCCGGTATTGCCAGTAGCGCATATCGATAACGGCCACTTGCCGGGCCAGCGCCGGATCGGCCAGAATTGCATCTGTGATGTCTTTGCTGGTAGCCAGCACCAGGCGCACGGGGCGCTTATTTTGGGATTCCCACTCGGCTACGGTGCGCTGGAAAAACTGCTGAAAAACCAATGGCCCCGAGAACTGAAACCCAAGTCCGAAGACGATATTTTGGTAGCCGGCCAGCTCATTCAGCACATGAAATATGTACGCCCGATGCAAGACGCGCAGCTGGGGATTGGTGGCGTCATAAAACTGGTTCGCCACGTGCAGCCGGTCGCGAGGCTCTAGGGGTGGCGGCTCGGGCAACCCAGTTTCGTTGATGCAGTTGGCCGGACGCCACGGGTAATCAATCCAATGCGCTCCGATTTCGAGCAGATTGTGGGTGTTGTACAAGTTGTGGTAGAGCACAATGCCGTTCTCATCGCAGAGCTGGGCAAACTCCTTGGTCCGCTCGAAGTACCACGGATTGTAGCGGGTCAGATCGTAGCGGCTTAGTCCGTCCCAGGCCTGGCCCTGCCCGCTGCGGACCCAAGGCATTTCGTAAAAGGCAGCCCACACATTGCCGTCGGTGCGCCGGGTGATGGAGTGCTCGTCGCGGCGACGGTCGTACCACAGGCAAGGACCGCTTTGGTAGAAGGGAATGCCGTTTTGCACGAGGTGCTGAGCTAAAGCCGGCAAGTCCTCTGTCAATCCCGGCCCCGTTTTACCCGGTACAAAGCGGGTGATGCTACGGCCCGCATCCAGAGCGTTGGCCGGTGATGTTTGGCCCAGCCACCACGCATCATTCACCGAGCCGCCCCACACCCCGCGTCCGCCCGTCACAAAATGCCCCCCAGCGAAGGTTAAGGGCTTACTAATCACCGTCGCCGCTGGCTGAGCTGAAATAGTTTGAGCGGTAAACTCTTGCGTGCTCGTTGGCGCAGCCGGTGACTCAGGCGACTTAGCCGGACGAGAGGTGCGGCCTGCCAGTCGACGCTTGAGTTGCTCCTCAAAGAGCGAGTAGGACGCCGTCTGTACCAGGTTTTCTGCCCCTACCGGCCCCCGCGCCACGAGCTCGGTAGCCTTGCAATTCCACAGAACGGAGTTGGCCGCGGTCCAGCCGCCAGCTTGGGCGCGCCTCATATCATAGGTCAGGCGGAGTGCTGCGCCGCGGATGGTTACATCGTCGTAGAGTACACCCGAGGTCCAGCTCTCAAACGAGCCGCTGGGCCCCAGAGCATTGGTGGCAGTACAGTGCAGAAACACGTTAGGCCCGCCAGCGCAGAAGCCGGCCGCAAAGTCGTTCATGCCGCTCTCCGACTGGCAATTGCGCACCAGCACCTGCTGGCCTTCAATCCAGAACGTGTTGCGCCGATACCCACCCGGCTCCGAAATTGGCGCTTCGCTGCGGCAATCGGCCACCGTAATGCGTCGCGCCTGAGGCCCTACGTACACGGCCGAGCATACGAAGTGACGCATAGTGACGTGGCTTACCCAGCCGTCCTCCACATTGTCGAGAGCCAGGGCCATCCAAGCGTGGTCTTCATCTTTTGGGTTGTGGGGGGCAAATTCGCTGGAGAGCACTAGGTTTTCTAGGCCGACTCGCTGCAAAATGTGCTCTTCCAAAACTTTGCTTACCGTGCCTCCTCCATAGCGCGCCTCCAGGGCGGTGGTCAGAGGTGCATCAAGAGTAACTTGCTGGGTAGCAGAATTCACGGCCGACACGCGCCGCGACCACACCAAATCCCTCGACCCCACAGGCCAGCGCAACCGCAATTCAGCAAACGTCCCCCTGATCGTATCCATGCCCAGCGACTGAATCCACGGCTGCGTGGAGGATCGGCGCACCAGCACCCGGTCACCCACTTTTAAGTCCCTCACCGCAGCAAGCTGCAGTTGAGTGCTACCTACTGGTACGTGCTGGCTACTCACCGCCTGGGGCGGGCCATATTGGGTGGCGACCGTGGGCTGAATGCTAATTAGCGTGCGGCGACTGATACCGGTGGCAAGCAATACGGTAGGTGATTTTGGGTCAGTTGCGCCCCGCAGAACCAGGCCACTAGCCGTAACCCGTAGCTGACCAGCCACCCGAAATTGCCCCCCAGCCAGCTGCACGGCACCCCGAAACCCGTTGGGTTGCAGCGGTAAGGCGGCCACGTGGTCGAGGGCGGCTTGCAGCAACTGGGTGTCGTCGGCGCCCGAGGGCCGCACAAATAGCACCTGCGGCACTTGGGGCAGCTCCACTTCGCTGGCGCCATAGCCAGCATAGGAGAAGTCTAGCGCCGGTTCCTTGATGCCAGTAAAAGATTGGGCCACGCTAGCCTGGGGGGCAAATAGTAATAGTAGCATAAGCACCCAGCACCAAGACCAACTTATTTTCTCGTTTACAGAAACTATCAGCATATAACCAATAAGTAATAAGCAAGCGCCCACGATAAAAACTGTCACCCAAGGCACACAAGACCTAAATCAAGATTAGTGGGCGCGGACCTTTAAACTTCCCTGTGGTGACCTGCTTGGCAGTATGACTTCGGTACTTGCACTTAATAGACGCTTTAGCCCTACCCATAATGTCGTAATTTTGGGCTCCTTCCTCTTCGGCTGCCTCTCATGGAATTCCAACCCGCACTGCCTTTGTCCTTCCCCGCGCCCGTAGCGCCGCCACTCGTAAACTGGGCCGGTAATTATCGCTACAGCACTACCCGTTTGGCGAAGGCTGGCTCTTTACAAGAGGTTCAGGAACTGGTTCAAACCAATGAGCACATCAAGGTGCTTGGCTCCCGTCATTGCTTCAACGGCATTGCTGATAGCACCCAGCAGCTACTCGCTTTGGAGCCCTTAGAGCAAGATATTCTCTTGGATGCGGCAGCCGGCACGGTCACGGTGCCCGCCTCCATTACCTACGGACAGTTGGCGCCGTACCTGCACAAGCACGGATTTGCCCTCCACAACCTTGCCTCCCTACCCCATATCTCCGTGGTAGGGGCCTGCGCTACAGCTACGCACGGCTCGGGCATACAGCATGGCAACCTAGCCACGGCGGTTCGGGCGATGGAATTTGTGCTGGCCTCGGGGGAAGTCCGGATATTATCGCAGCAGAACGATGGCGACGAGTTCTTGGGGGCAGTAGTGCACATAGGCGCGCTAGGCGTGGTCACCAAGCTTACGCTTGCCGTGGAGCCCGCCTTCGAGCTGTGTCAAGATGTGTATGAAAACTTGCCTCTGGAGCAAGTGTACAAGCACTTTGCAGCTATTCAGGCCAGCGCTTACAGTGTGAGTCTGTTCACCGATTGGCAAGACCAGCGCATTACGCAAGTCTGGCTGAAGCGGCGCTTAGAGCCTGGCGAGCGATTTCAGCCGGCACCATCGGAGTTTTTTGGCGCGCGGCGGGCCACTCAGAACCTGCATCCACTGGCGGGACTTTCTCCCGTAAACTGCACGGAGCAGATGGGTGTACCGGGGGCTTGGCACGAGCGGCTTCCCCACTTCCGGCTGGGCTTCACCCCAAGTCAGGGTGAGGAACTACAATCGGAGTACTTTGTGCCCCTGCGCCACGCCGAGGAAGCCATACGAGCCGTCGCTCAGCTGCACAAGCACTTACACTCCTGCCTGCTGGTTTCGGAGATGCGCACTGTCGCCGCCGATGCGCTGTGGCTAAGTCCATGCTACCAGCAAGATTCGTTGGCCCTGCATTTCACTTGGAAGCCCGACGGGGCCGCAGTCAGTCAAGTGCTGCCGCTACTGGAGCGTGTGTTAGCTCCTTTCGGGGTACGGCCACACTGGGGGAAGTTGTTTACCCTTTCAGCCGCTCACCTACATGACCAGTACGAAAAGCTACCAGCCTTTCAAGCACTAATGGCCAAATTCGACCCGCAAGGCAAGTTTCGCAATGCGTTTATAGACACGTATTTCCCAAGCACTTTGTAGAAAAGGCAGCTAGGGAAGTTCCTGAAGCCGACTTCCCAGTACCATTGCCGTCGTACTATAAAGCGGCCTTCCTTAGCGAAGCTGATGCCTTATGCATGATAGTTCGATAACCAAGGGCAAAGCTTAGCCGGCTTACCGGTTTTGATTACCGATTTTTATCCAGAATTGGCTACCCCAGACCATGCGCCGCAACTGGTAACTTCAAAGCCGAGTGCATTGAATCCACACTTTGGTGTAGCACAGTTAAGTGCGGGGTTTCAGCTACGTTTTCCTTGGTGCTCAACGCCTCGATGGCCTGCTTCATGGTTTGCAGCAGAGGCTGGGCGGCAACCAGTTGCTGCTGGCTTTTCTCCAGTTCTAGTTTAGTTCGGCGCAGTTGCAAATGTGTGCTGACCAGCTTAGCTAGTGCCTTAAGCGAATTGAGCTTCGCCTCCGACAAGTCGCGAGGCCGGCTGTCGAGCACGCACAGCGCCCCCAAGGCCCGACCCTCGGCATCCTGCACTGGCACGCCGGCGTAAAACACGAGCGGCGGCTCGCTCAGCGTATTGGGGTTGTCGTGAAACCGCTCATCAAAGCGCGCGTCAGGCACCAGCAGCGCCTCATGGGGGTTCAAAATGGTGTGCGCACAAAACGAATAATCGCGCGGCATGCTTTCCCCGGCAAAGCCCACTGCCGCCTTCGACCACTGCCTCTCCTCAGCAATCAGGTTCAGAGCCGCCCGAGGCGTCCCGCATAACTCGGCGGCTAAGCGGGTGATGTCGGTGTAGACCGCCTCAGGCAGGGTGTCTACCACGTCGTGCTCGGCCAGCGAGTGCAGGCGTTCCGCTTCATTGGAGGGCAAGCCGGGGGCGACCATTATAGGCGATAAAATGTTGATTATAAAACTATTAATAGGCGTTTTCTTCGCCTTTGAAGACGTTGTAGACGGTCAGGAACATGATGCGCAGATCCAGACTCAAGTTCCAGTTTTCCAGGTACCACAAGTCGTATTCCACCCGCTTTTGAATGTGCTTGAGCTGGGATATCTCGCCCCGGTAGCCGTTTACCTGGGCCCAGCCCGTAATGCCTGGCTTCAGAAACTGCCGAATCATGTATTGGTTTTCCAAGGAGGCAAATTCGAGGGTATGCTTGAGCATATGGGGCCGCGGACCGATAATGCTCATCTGACCCAGGAGCACATTCAGAAACTGCGGAAACTCATCCAGACTGGTCTTGCGCAGAAAGCGACCAATCTTGGTGACGCGTGCATCGTTGCGGGTGGCTTGCTTGGAGTTGGCGTCTTGGTTGACGGCCATGCTGCGAAACTTCAGGCAATAGAAGGGCTGGTTGTTAAGGCCGCTGCGCAACTGCCGAAAAAAGATAGGCCCGGGGGATTCGAGCCGGATAAGCAAGCCCAGCAACGGCACCAGCCAACTCAGAATAAAGACGGCTACGCCTAGGCTCACCACCACATCAAACACCCGCTTATTGAACTGATTGATCACCTCCTGCAAGGGCTCCTTGCGCACGGAGAGTATGGGTAGCTCGTAGAGATAATCAACCTGCACAGGGCGGTTGATGAAGTAAGCAAAGTCGGGCACAAACCGGAAACGAATCAAGTCTTGGTCGGCCTGCTGCATCATCTGATACACCAGCGCATTATTCTCGGGCATAATGGTGGAATAAATCTCCGTTACGCGCAGCTCGCGGGCAATGCTCAAAGTTTCGCTCAAGCCGGGTATCACGGCATGCCGGGCGTGGGTGGCGGCCTGGCGGGCATCATCGATAAAGCACTCGATGCGAATATTCAGCTCTTCGCTCTCCAGGTAAGAGGCCAGCTTTTCGGCCACCTTATTATAGCCCAAGATTAAGACCCGCCGCTTCATGGTGCCTTTCTTGCGTACCCACACCCGCAGTAAAAAGTAAAACATGCGGGCCCCAAACAGGGCCGCTGCGAAGCTGAGAATGGTGGAGTACATAAACTCCCGCGCCAGCGGCAGCGACTCCCGCAGCAGGAAGGTAATAACCAGCACACTGAAAGCCCAGATGAAATAGAGTTGGAAGGTGTGCTGCAGAAACCGCGCAAAGACGAACAGCTTCTGATAGGCGTACAGCTGACCGATCCAGGAGGAAAGCACCCAAGTTAAGTTGAGCAGCAGCCAATACATGCTGCGATTGGACAACAGCTGGTCCTGCACCAAGTCGGGGATCTTGTGCTGGGTAACTAAGAAAAGCGCATTGAGCAGGAACAAGTCCAGCACCAGCAGAGGAATTTGCAGGGAGCGCAGTAAAGCTTTATCCATAAGTACAACAACGTTGACTCCATATCTAATGGATTGTTGTTGAGCCTAAACTAAGCAAGATTAATTTGACTTCTAAGCAATTAATTACAAATATATCTTCACAAGGTACTATTTATACCTCAATCGATTGATATATAGCAGGCAACACCTTCACTTAGAATAATATAAATATGAAAACTTAAGAATAAGCTTTTTCCTCTCGTAATACATAATTAGCGGTGGCTTGACTAGACAAATCTGTTCGAGTTCAAGTAAAGAAAACTCAATGACCAAGTGAGGCTTATTTAACCAATTGTTACTCTTAATGATAAAGTCGCGTGGGCTGAGTTAGAGTAACAAAGATGTTAGAGTAGCTAAAGAAAGCCCTCTCACGCTTGGTTAGAGTTAGCTGGACGACGCACGTTTGTGCTAATGAGGCAACTTAATCCTGTGCCTAATAAAGAAAAAAGCCCATTTCTAAAATAGAAATGGGCTTCTCTGCAGAGAGGATGGGATTCGAACCCACGATGACCTTTTGAGCCATACACACTTTCCAGGCGTGCTCCTTCGACCACTCGGACACCTCTCTGGATGGGAAAGCGGTGGCAAAGTAACGCCCCTTTTTCCGCAAACGCAAGCTACTAGGTTAAGTAAGCCCAAGCACTGACTTAAGCTTACGGCGTTATTTCGCCGCGTAGGTTGCTGGTGAGCAGATGAATGGTTTCTGGGGGGCTTTTTTTCTGGCCTAGCACAAACATGAGCTTAGTGATAGCGGCTTCGGTGGTGATGTCGTCGCCGCCAAGTACGCCGCGGGCTAGCAAGGAAGCGCTGGTTTCGTAGCGGCCCTGCTCTACGCGCCCTTCCTCGCATTGACTGACGTTGAGAACATGAATGCCGCGGTCATAGGCTGTTTCGAGGCAGCGCAGAAACCAGGGCTGCGTGGGCGCATTGCCTGAGCCATAAGTTTCGAGGATGCATCCGCGCAGACCTTTCACGCCCAATACAGCACTTACTACCTGTTCCGTGATGCCGGGGAAGAGCTTTAGAATGGCAACGCTTTCGTCCATGTGGGTGTGTACGCGCAAGGGCTCAGTGGGCAGCGGGCGGATGAGGGCGTCGTTGAAGTCGAGCTTGATACCAGCTTTAACCAGGGGGGGCAAATTTTCGCTTTTGAATGCAGCAAAGTGCTGACTCTCTACCTTTTTAGCGCGCGTACCGCGCAACAGCAGCGTGTTAAAAAACAAGCTGACTTCGGGCACGCGAGCCGACCCGTCGGGGTGGCGGGCGGCGGCTATATCAAGGGCGGTGATGAAGTTGCGGCGGGCATCGGTCCGAATGCGGCCTACGGGCACTTGAGCACCTGTGAACACTACGGGCTTGGCCAGGTTTTCGAGCAGATAGCTGAGTGCCGAGGCTGAATACGCCATGGTATCAGTCCCGTGCAGCACTACGAAGCCGTCGTACTGGTCGTAGTAATCGCGGATGATGGTGGCCATGAGCGCCCAGTCGGCCACAGTAACATTGGAAGAGTCGATAGGATGCGGCAGGCTCAGCACCGATACGCGCATGCGCAGGTGACGCAGTTCGGGCATGAGCTTGCTGACCTGACGAAAGCGCATGGGCGCCAGTTCGCCGCGCTTATTATAGGCCATGCCCACCGTACCGCCCGTGTACAGCACCAGAATAGATGCGCCAGACTGCCCATCGTGAGCGGCGGTTTGAATATCAACAATCGGAAACAAGACGGTGGGGGCTATAAGTTGAATAATGCCTGCGCATTGCGCGTGGTAGCGGCGGCCACTTCTTCCACGTCTTTTTGCAGCAACTCGGCTACGCGCCGGGCAATTAGGGGCAGATATCCGGGCTCGTTGCGCTTGCCGCGGTGCGGTACGGGCGCTAGGTAGGGGCAATCAGTTTCGAGCAACAAATGCTCTAACGCTACTGTGGGCAATACCTTGTCGGAGCCACCATTTTTAAACGTAGCTACCCCGCCAATGCCCAGCTTAAAGCCCAGCTTAATAGCACGCTCAGCCTCCTCCGGAGTGCCCGAAAAGCAGTGAAAAACGCCCCCCAGACTACCATCCTGCGCTTCTTCAATTAAATCAGCTGTTTCCTTGAACGCCTCGCGCGTGTGGAGCACCAATGGTAGCTTGTATTTTTTAGCCAGGCTAATCTGCACGCGCAGAGCTTCCTGCTGCTGGGCAAAAAACGTTTTGTCCCAATGCAGATCCAAGCCGCACTCCCCTACCGCTGCAAACGGGCGCTTGCCCAGCCAATCCTCTACCTGATATAACTCCTTCTCGAAATGCTTGCCTACCGAGCATGGGTGCAGGCCCATCATGGCGAAGCACTGCTGCGGGAATTGAGCTTCGGTTTCGAGCATTACATCGACGCTGGTGTGGTCGATGTTAGGCATCACGATGGTGGTTACGCCGGCCTCAAAGGCGCGGTGCAGAGTGGCGTCGCGGTCGGCTTTGAACTGCTCGGAATAAATATGAGCGTGCGAATCGGTAAGGTGCATGGGTGGAAAGCGGGTGGTAAGGAAAGCAAAGGTACGGGGCAGATTGCTCAACAGATGCCTGCCCGCCTACGAGTACTTACGGCCTTTCCAGTCGAAGCGAAGCCCAAGCAAGCGGAACAGAATCAAGCTAACCGTGAGCCATACGGTGTACACCTCGAATAACGGCAGTAGTTCTATGGGTGCCCGCAAGCCGACGCGTCGAAAAACGATGGTTGCCAGTATGCCTTGAGCCAACATTTTGCCCCCCAGCATAAGCAGCGCCGCGCTAGGTCCCACCACAAAGGCCAATCCCAGTAAGCCCAGGTAAAAATTGCCGTAGATGAGCAAGCCCAGCTTCAGCCCCCACGGTAACGACTCCACGCCCCGTAACCAGCGCCGGCGTTGGTGTAGCAGGCCGCCTGCGGTAGCCATGGGCAAGGAAAAAGCTAGAATTTCGGGGCGGAACACATTATAGAAGCCAAAGCCGCGCTTCATTACGGCCTTGAACAGTTCGTAGTCCTCGGTTACGGAAAAAGGCAGCGCCTCGTAGCCGCCTGTGGCCTCGTAGGCTGCGCGGGTCACGAGCATATTATTACCCATGGCCGTCACGGGCTTTCCCAAGTCTGATACAACCTGCACCAGACTCAGCGACAAAAGCCAGTCGAGGCCCTGAAGCCGGTCGAAGAGGCGGGGACCGCGCACAATGGTGAGGCCCGTGACTGTGCCGATGCAGGGACGAGCGTAAGCCAGCAAGCCCGCAATCCAAGTGCGGGGCACGGCAATGTCGGCGTCGGTGATAAAGAAGAAATCGGTGGTGGTAGCGCGGGTAAGGTGAGCCAGCACATTGGCTTTACCGCGGGCCGTGCCTAAAGTATCGGTGATGGAAATGCAGCGAAAATGCCCCCCATAGCCTTGCATAGCAGTTTCCGCTACTGCGCGGGTACGGTCGGTGGAGGCATCGTCGCCGAGCAGAACTTCAATCAGCTCAGCCGGATAGTCGAGGGCGCGGATTGCCTTCAGGCAACGCTCAAGGGCAGCTTCTTCGTTGCGGGCGGCAATCAGAATGCTTACTCGTGGCAATGGCTCCGGCAAGGCGGCGGGCTCCGCTCCGCGCCGCAGCGCAAACAGCAGCGTAGAAACCAGCATTGCCCCAAACCAAATCGCAAAATACCCCGTGAGCAGCGCCAGCATCATGTTTCGTTAAAGAGCAGCGAAGGTAAACCCCTGCTCCGCAAAGTGCGCCAGATAGCGTGGCAGCACATAGCGCAGGTTGCGACTGGCTTTTTGGCTATCATGAAACACAACAATATCACCGGGCCGAGTGGCGGCTATAGATTGGCGCAGGCAGCGCTCGGCAGATAGCGTGCGGTTGTAATCCTGGGTCAGCACCGACCACATAATCAGGCGATACTGGGGGCGCAGGCGGCGCAGCAGCGGCCAGGTCAGACGGCCGTAAGGGGGACGTAACAAGGGCACTACATCCGGATTCAACAGCTTTTGCTGAGTTAAAACCTGTTGGCAATGGGCTACATCTTGCAGATAGGTAGCGCGGGGATGCGCCCACGCACTCAAATGGTGCTGAGTATGGTTGGCGAGACGGTGGCCTTCGGCGAAGGCGCGCTGGGCAATATGTGGGTAGCGCTGAATATTGTTGCCCACGCAGAAAAACGTAGCCTGAGCCTGATAGTGAGTTAGTTGATCGAGCACCCAAGGCGTTTCTTCGGGAATTGGGCCGTCGTCGAAGGTTAGATAAAGAGTGCGCTCCGCCGTTGGGTGCTGCCATTCGCAACCAGGAAATAAAGCGTGCAAAAGCGCGGGCGGGCGGGTGAGCATGTACTTTTTTAACGGTAGTTAGTGGTGTAGCGACCGTTCATGAACTGCCTCAAGTAAGCAATCCCAGAGAAGCTCGGCGCTACGGTCCCAGGAAAAACGCTGTACATTTTCCAGGCCTCGTGCTATAAGTCGCTGCCGCAATGCGGGGTCAGTATCCAGTTGCACTAGGGCATCGGTGATGTCGGCTACGTCGAAAGGGTTGATGAGCAGGGCTCCGTTGGGGCCGGCTACTTCGGGCATGGAGCTGGCATTGGAGGTAATAACCGGACAGCCACTGGCCTGAGCTTCTACAATTGGAATACCAAAACCCTCAAAATAAGGCACATAAGCACAGGCTTGAGCGGCGGCGTATAGTTGCACTAGTTCAGCGTCGCTGACACGGCCGGTGAGTTGGACGGCTTCGCGTTGACGCATCTGCTGGTATACTTCGAAGATAGGCCCCGCTTTCCAGGCCTGACGCCCCACAATAAGCAGCCGAGTGGCAGAGCCGGTGCGCGTTTTGAATGCATCGAAGGCCCGCAGTAGGTTCACCAGATTTTTGCGCGGTTGGAGCGCTCCTACAAATAAAACGTAAGGGTGTCCATCGCTGAACCGTTCGCGGATTGCAGCCTGATCAGCGGTCGGTTGGGGAGCAAAATTGCCCCCTGGAGCATTATGCACGACCCTGATCTGGTCAGCGGCGAGGCCATAGGTCTGCATCAAATCCTGCTTGGTAGCCTCGGATACGGCCACCACGCGCGCTGAGGCCCGCACAAAGCGCGGCATAAAAAAATGGTAATACCGCCGCACCAGCCAGCTTACATCTTGCGGAAAATGCTCGAAGGCTAGGTCGTGAACTACCGTCACGCGGGGCACGCTGGTCGCGAGCGTGGTGAAGCCATCAGTGCTCAGGAACACGGCCGGCTGGTGGCGGCGCAGCCAGACGGCTACAGCTCCTTCAAACCAAGCCACAAACAGCAGCGGATGACGGGCAGGCGGCGCCAGCACATGCGGCACCACGTTAGGCGCAAACACGTAGCGCGCATCGTAGGCCCGGTCGAAGAGAAAGTGAAACGTGTGCTCCGGGTGCTGGCGCACCATCCGGCTTAGCGTTTCGTAGGTGAAGCGGCCAATTCCTTCCAGCGTATCGCCCGGCAGTAGAAAGCGAGTGTTGATGGCGATGTGCAAGGAGCTGGGGGGCATTTTGGGCGGTTACAGATCAGAAACTGGGGAGCTTACGACTTCACGAACACGAAATTATCAGAGTCAATCTGCTCGGCTTGCAAGTAAGCATCCAGGTCGGGGCAAGGAACGAGCTGCCCCTCACGGCCAATGCGGTGCGACTGATAGCCTAGCTCGCGCAGCAAGGTGGCGGCCTGCTGATGCCCTACGTTGTGGCGCTTCGGCTCCAGATATTCGAGCACAACGGCCACAGAGGCACGCGTAAGTAGCTGCGCTGCGCCGCGGATCACTTTCAGTTCGGCGCCTTCCACGTCGATTTTGAGAACCTCGGGCAAGCGGCCGGCACGGGCGAAGAAGTCGTCGAGGGTAACGGCGGGTACGCTGATTTTGGTAGGCTTGAACTCCGCAAACCATTCCTCGCCCTCAAACTGCGTTACATCTAGAGAGTTAAACTCATTGTAGAGAATCGGAAACTCGTAGAAGGAAATAGTTTCTTGCTGGTCGGATACGGCGCAGTGGTTGGCTTGCACTACGGCTGTGTTGGCTACGTTTTGGGCCAGCACGGAGTGGGTCGTGGCCGAAGCTTCAAAGGCTACTACTTGTCCGGTGGGGCCCACTAAACGAGCCGCCAGCAAAGAGAAATAGCCAAAGTGGGCGCCTACGTCGGCGAATACACTGCCGGGGCGCAGGCGCTGAATCAGGAAGCGCGCCAGCCGGATTTCGGAGTCGTGCGACTTGCCGCCGGTCAGGTAGATGTCGGTGCCAGCAGGCAGCACCACTGTCATAGGAGTTCCAAAAAAGGTGTCAGCCTGCTTAATAATGCCCTTTTTGGTGGCTTGGTACCGCAGCAGCCGAAACCCGACGGCGTAAAGGTAGCGGGCCGGTGCCCGCAGCAGACGCATCAGCTTAGGAGCTTGCGCCAGCCGCTCGACGCGCTCAAGTTGATGCAGCAAATCCGTATTCATAAGAACAAAACAAACAGAATGTAATAAATAAGTCAGCAGGTGGCTCAGGGGGCGCTGGGGGGCGTTTTGGCCTTATTTCCGGGTCTCAAAAACGATTTTAGCTCAGCCAGCGGCACCAAACCCAGCGCCACACTAAGCACGCCAAAGCCAAGCGCAGCCAACACACTCTCCACCAGCCACGACAACACTACGGCTTGTTGCAAACCGTACCAGCCGGCGCACAAAAGCAGAAAAGCCAGCAGCAGGCGTCCCAGCAACGCCCAGGGCACTGTTACCCCCGCCCGGTACTGTACCAGCCACACATACCCTCCCGACACAAGCACGGCGCAGACCAACGTATTAATAGCGGCGGCTACGGCCCCATACTGAGGCAAGAATAACAGATTCAACACCACGTTTAGCCCCAGACTAAGCGCTACCAGCCAGCTCACGGTGCGTACGTAGTGCGTACTGTTGAGCAGAGAACTGTAGATGGCAAAAAAGCCATGCACCAGCACATTCAGGAATAATATCTTGAGGCAGAGCGTCATGCGGCTCAATTCAGCCGGGGTGCTGTGGGTGAATTGCCAGAACAGTACTTCGCCCCTGAACAACACGAAGGCGCAAGCCAATAACAATGGCAACGTCACGATGCGCTGCCCAAACCACAGCAATTCGCGCTGCTCGGCGCGACTATGTAGGGCGGCAGCGAAACGAGCAAAAAACAGAGGCATAATGGTCCACACGTACATCATCACGGCATCTACCCAGCGGTAAGCGCCGGCATAGTAGCTGGCTTCGGCCGGCGAGGCCAGGCGCTCCAGCATCACCATATCTACTCGCTCATTGGCACCGTAAAGCAGAGTAATTAAGGCAAAAGGCAAGGTTTCGCGCAACACCATACGGGCGTGGCTCCAGCTCCAGCGGTAGCGGACGCGCCCGAACAAGCGCACCATCAGCCCGTAGAGCAGCACCGCCGCAAAAGCAGCCGCCCCAAACCGCATCCAGACGTAGAGCGACAATGTCAGGCCACCACCGGGCAGCAAAGCCAGCACCAGGAGCAACAGCAGCACCTTTTCTAGCACCGAGAGCACAGCATCAGCGTTGAAGCGCTGATGAGCTTGCAGCGTGCCCCGCAGAAATTGCCCGTACTGGGTGAACAGAAATGCCGAGCCAATAATAGTAAGCAAGGCAAGTTGCGGAGCTTCGTAGCCTACTACCCAGCCTGTTACCAGCAAAGCGCCCAACGCCAGAAAGTTGAGCAAAGCGCGCAGGGGCAGAATGGTCGGAAAATAGGTAGCTAAATACTCTGGCTCAGCGGCCACTCGCTTAACCGTGTAGTGCGTGAGCCCCACATCAGAGAAGGTAGCCAGGATAATGGTGAGCGAGGAAAGTGCCGTGAAGGTGCCAAAGGCCACGTGACCCAGTTGGTTCTGCACCAGGTTTTCGACAAACACCCAACCTGGCTTCACCAGGAAGTTGAGCAGCACGGCCAAGCTGATGTTTCCGAAGAACTTTTTGATAGAGGTAAAGCTGAGTGGGGGGCAAAACTACGCAAAGGTAGGCTGCTACCCCAAGGCCTGCCGCGCAAGTGGCCCCAGCCACCGGGCAATAAAGCAAGCAGCCGGACAGTTAAGTCGACAATTGTGAGTGGCCAGGGGCTAACTGTGAGCCGATTGGAGTAGCTTTGCCCCCGTTTTGACCCCTGCCCCCACCCGTAGCAGTGGTTTGCTCGCTCCTCTAACCTTCAATATGTCTTCTCGTCCGTATTCGCTTTTAGGCTTATGGCCCATCATTCACCGGTGGCGCAACCTGGTTCTGACAACTGTAGTTCTGGCTTTGATAGTAAGTGCTATCGTGGCGGCGCTGCTACCTAATATCTACCGCTCCACCGCGGTTTTTTACCCTACCAACCCCGAAACTACTGACCCCGACCGCATTGTGCAGGAAGGCGGGCGCTTGCAGCTTGGGGGCCGGGTCGAAGACCTAGACCGTATTATTACCATTGGTCAGTCGCAGCCCGTAGCCGCTCTGATTATTAAACGGTTCGACTTATATAATCGCTACGGTGTGGGTGAGCCCGGCACCGAGAAAGCCGATCAGGCCGTGCTCGACGAATACAACAACAACCTGACCATCGTGCACAACGACCGCGACGCCATCGAGCTCACGTTTCAGGATCAAGACAAGGTGCAGGCAGCCAATATTGCCAATGCCCTGGTACAGGTTATCGACTCTACTAACCAGCAGCTGACCCTCGAAAACCGGGAACGCATCATTACGCTCTATCAGGATCAAACTGCCTTTCTGGATCAGCAATACAACCAAGTGCGCGACAGCTTACAGCAGGCCCGTAAACGCTATGGTATTTTTGGCAGCTTGACCACGGAGACGGAGGCGGGCTATGAGTCGCGCTACCTGGCGAAAGAACTGGCTGAGACCGAAACCGAGTTGCGCCGGGCCGAAGGTGAGCTTGCTGCTGGCGGCGGCTCGGCAGTTCGCGTGGCAGGCTTGCGCCGTGCCGTGCGCGGCCTTACCGAAACTGCGGGGGGCAATGTCATCAACCTAGAAAGCTATGTAGCCGGTGCCGATTTAGTCACTACGCTTTACGCCCGGTTTGAGGACGTGCAAAAACGTCTGATTTTGGCGCGGGCTACTTACGAAAATGCTCGTCTGGCCATCAGCGGCAAGATCTCGTCTATCTACGTAGTGCAGAAAGCTTATCCGGCCATTCGTAAGGCCAAGCCGGTGCGCTCCCTCATCGTGGTTTCGTCGGTGGTTATCACCTTCGTGTTGTCAGTAATTTTTATCACGCTGCTGGAGCTTTATCGCGGCAATCTGACTTTAGGCAGAGCCCAGGTCGAGTAATGCCCCACACTATTTGGGTAGTGTGGGCTTCATAGGAGACATTTTGCTGTTGCTGCTTTTCGTTTTGAGTTAATCTATGGAGGGCAATTCCTCTTTTTCTACTCCTACCACCAATTCGGCTATTCCCAAGGCCGACCGGCGGCTGTTTCTGGGGTTTGTAGGAGTTATCCTGCTATCTGGGGCGGCGGCGCTGTTACTTAAGGCGCCACTTTGGATGGCGCTGCCGCTGGTGACTGTAGGCGCGGCCGTGTTGGCAGTCGATTGGCGCTGGGTATATTACTTGCTGCTGTTCACGCTGGCTTTTTCCATAGAAATTGCGCTGCCCGGTGGTCTGAGCATGGACGTGCCCACCGAACCGCTGATGCTGGTGCTGTTGGCTTGTTTTGGGGTCAGCATGTTGCTGGGCAATAGTATCGTGGAAGGTCGCTTCTGGGTGCATCCGCTGGTTATTATCATTGGCCAGGGCCTGATTTGGGCGGCAGTCATCACCCTATTCTCCGTCGATACCACTAAGTCAATCAAGTACTTGCTTGCTAAGACCTGGTATATCGTGCCCTTCGTGTTCGTGACCCTGGCTTTGGTGCGAAAACCAGCGGATGTGTGGAAAGTGGCAGCCTGCTACGTAGCCGGGTCCACGCTCACTAGCCTCTACACTTTTGCGCGACACGCGGGGTACGGCTTCAGCTTCGACGGCATCAACCCCGCCCTACTGCCCTTCTATAAGAACCATGTTGCCTACGCGGCTTCCATCTCCATGCTGCTTCCTTATGCACTGTACGCGGCTCGTAGGCCCGCTTTGGGTTTTGTGTGGCGCTGGCTGTGGCGAGGGGCTTTTGCAGTGCTACTGTTGGGGGTGATGCTTTCGTACACCCGCGCCTCCATTGCGTCGTTGCCTCTGGCCGTGGGCTTCTACTTTATCATCAGGATGCGGCTGACGCGGCTGGCGCTGGCCGGAGCAGCCCTGGCGACAACGGCGACAGTTTTTTATTTTGTGAGCCAGAACAATTACATGCTCTACGCTCCCAATTTCGAGAAAACCGTTTTCTACGGTGAAGACTTTGGTAAGCACTTGGAGGCAACGTATAACCTGGAAGACCTTTCGGGTATGGAGCGCGTGTACCGCTGGGTGGCAGCCGCTCGCATGATTGCCGACCGGCCCATCACGGGCAGCGGCCCCAATACGTTTTATCCGGAGTACAAGCGCTACACCGTCAGCAGCTTCCGCACCTACGTAAGCCGCAACCCCGAACAATCAACTACTCACAATTACTTCCTGCTTATGCTGGCCGAGCAGGGTATTCCCGGCTTCCTGATTTTTGCCATTCTGGTAGCTACGGCCTTGGTTATGGTGGAGCGGCTTTATCACCGTACCCGCTCGGCCGAGCACCGACGCGTAGTGCTGGCAGCGGGTCTGTCGCTCTTTATCATCATCACCCATTTGATACTCAATGAGTTGGTGGAAGTCGACAAAGTGGGGTCATTCTTTTACATTGGCTTGGCGCTCTTGATGCGGGCAGAAGGCTGGATTCGGGAAGAGAATGCAGTGGTACTCCCCGCAGCGCAAAGCGAGGAAAGCTAGCCTCTTATTGAAGGGTAAGGGTCCTGACCTTCCGCTTTGCAGATGCTAGCATTGTAGGACTTAAGAGAAAATAATTCCTTACTAAAAAAGCCCCCCAGAGTAGTTCCGGGGGGCTTTTATGCTCTTAATCAAAGTGACGCCTTCTCTTTTTTGAGCTTCAAGCGAATGCTTAGGTATGTTTCCGTTACAACCTTACTTGAACCGGCAACTCAGGATGGTTACGTCGTCGGCGAAGGAGTTGCCATCCTCGTTGAAAGCTTCTATCTCGCGCAGTATTTCCTCGTGTAGCGCTCTGAGCGGCAGATAGCGGGCCCGCCGCAGCAACGCTAGCACACCTTCCTCTCCATATTCTTCCCCGGTCGCATTAAAGACTTCCGTAAGACCATCAGTATAGGTGAGTAGCAAGGAGCGCGGCGGCACTGTTATGGTTTGTACATGCAGAAAAGGTAGGTCATCGAAGATGCCCAGCATGGTAGTGCCTTCTGATAGGAGCTGATGAGGGCCTGCATCGGGCAGCAAAATAGCGGCATTGTGGCCGGCACTCACGTACTGGAGCTGGCGGGTGCTGCGGTCATAAATCCCAAAGAAGGCAGTAATAAACTTCTCCGAGACGGCATTCCGATAAATCAGGTTGTTAAGCTCCGACACCACCGTAGACAAGTCCGCTTGCTGGCGCAACAGCGTGCGCAGCCCGGCTTGGAAGTTCGACATGAGCAGCGAAGCCGGCACGCCCTTGCCCGACACATCAGCGACGCAGAACAAAAACCGATTCGCATCGATGCTGACCACGTCGTAGTAGTCGCCCCCGATGGCCGTGTGGGGCACGTAGCTGGCGTACACCGACACGCCAGCGTCGTTGGGCAGCTGGCGCGGGAAGAGCATGGTTTGCACTTCCTGAGCAATCTCAATTTCCTTACGCATGGCCGCCGACTCAATGCGTTGGCGAACTAAGCGGCGGTTCTGAATGGCTCCTACGAGGATGTTGCTCAGCGTTTCCAGAAACTTAGTGGCTTCATCACTCACATAGTCGGCCTGCACATTGCCGATGAGGACGTAGGCAAGCACTTCGCCATTATTCACCACCGGAATCACTGTCTCCAAGCGTTGCCATTCTGGGCTCAGCTCCAAGGCAGGTACCGGACAGGGCGAGTTGGTACAGGTATTACTAATGGCCTCAGGCAGCGGAATACGCCGAAAATCAGGCAGGTCGGAGCCAAAGGACACCATACAGGCCCAATCACCTTCCTCCTTTACATACAGTACTAGCCGGCGAATATTGAGCTGGCCGAGCAGCGTAAACTGAAATATCTTATACAGCGCGTCTTCGGTCGGATCATGATTGATGGCTTGGGTAATTTCCAAGAGCGCATTCAGTTCCCGCTCCCGTAAGAAGAGCTTTTTTTCCGGCGACATGGCCTGCGGGGTAGGCATGGTATGATGTTGTGGGTAAGTGCAACCGTTGGTAAACCCTACGAGCAGTTGCGTTCAAGTTACTCGAAATTAATGACTGCTTTCCGGTTTATTCCAAGCGAATACCGGCTAGCTCAAGGGTGTTTTGGGATCGTAGGCGTCGCGCAAGCCATTGCCAAGGAGGTTGAAGCTGAGCACTAATAAGCTGATAGCAAGCCCCGGAAGCAACGTGAGCCACAAGCCTGCTTGGGTGCCTAAGAGTTGAAATCCTTCGTTTACCATCAGGCCCCAGGAGGGCGCCGGCGGCTGCACTCCCAGGCCCAGAAAGCTAAGGCCAGCTTCCAGCAAAATAGCCGCCGCAAAGTTGCTGGTCGCAATTACGATGAGTGGGCCTGTCATGTTCGGCAGCAGATGGCGCGCAATAAGGCGGCCTTGGGGAAGGCCCAGCACGCGGCCGGCTTCCACGAAGGTTTTCTCGCGCAGACTTAGCATTTGCCCTCGCACTACGCGGGCTACATCCACCCACATGGTCAGGCCCACGGCCACGAAGGAAGTCCACACGCCTTTGCTATCAAGGGCCAGGGAAATGGCAATGACCAGCATGATGCCCGGAATGCTCCACACTACCGTCATCACGCCCATCAGCACGCTATCGACCCAGCCCCCCACGTAGCCTGCCACCGCCCCGATGAGCATACCCAGCGTCAGCGAAATCAGCACGGCCACCAGCCCGATACCCAGCGAGATACGCGTGCCCAGGAGCAGCCGACTCAGCATGTCGCGTCCTGACTTGTCGGTGCCCAGCCAGTACGTGCGCCGAATGATGCGCTCTTCTTCCACGAGGCGGCGCAGGTCACTCTGGGGGGCATTTTTGCCCCCCAGCTCAGCCAGGGAGTAGCGGGTGGGCAAATCAGCGAGGGCCGAATGGTTGCGGTAAGGCTGAATCAAGACTGAATCGCCAACCACCTCATACCCGCCGATGGGCACTTCCTGAAAGCGCGGCGCGCGGCCCTGCAACCAAGTACGAAAGATATTATCCGACTCCGTGGACAGCGCTGCCTCCGACAACGGCCGGCGCAAGATGGTGGCCGCAAAGCCGGGGGGCTCTTTTTGGAGCTGCACCAAGCCGTTGTTGGCATTGGGCGAATTGTCGGGCAGCACCCAATAGCCGGCCAGCGCAATCAGCGTGCACACGATGATAAAGCCCAGGCCAAACATAGCCGGGCCGTTGCGCCATAAGCGCCGACGCACGTAGTAGCTAGGCGGCCGGGCTGGTGGAGTAGCCGCCGTGTCGGGCGCTAAAACTGGGGCAGCCGTTGCCATTAGCGAGTATTGTGCGCCAGCAGGCCGGCCTTGGTAGCCAGATAGAAACTGTCGCGGCAAATAGCGCCGAAGGAAGTAACCTCGTAGGCTTGCTCGGTGTCTGGATCAGGATAGAATGATTTCACGTACTCCTGTTCCAGCAGGCTGCGCAAGCCTTTTTCGAGGACTGGAGTAGTCAAACCGGTTTTTTGCAGCAAGTCGCGGAAGGAAGTAACGAAGTACAGCTCGTCAAGAATGTCGAATTCAGGGTCGGTCACGGCAGCAGGCAATGGAGCGAAAGAATGGAAAGCAAAGGTACTGTTGGCAGGCGGGATTAACGCACAGATGTGTGCTAATCCCGCCCTCGCTACTTACTTAACAGCTACTACCCCACTCATGCCTCTATCACTTTCTACTTCCATGTATTTAACCAATTGCTTTATCTCCTCATCCGATAGCTGAAAGCTAGGCATCTGCTGCTTCTGGTACTGATTGTAGATTTTCACAGCGTACTCATCGCCGCTAGCCACCATTTTGCTGGAGTTGCGAATCCAGGGAATTAGCCAAGAGATGGAGCGGCGCTTATGAACGTCTTTTAGGGCAGGGCCTACTATTACCTCGTTAAAGGCGTGGCACTGGGCACAATTGGCCTTAAATAACTTATTACCGGCGGCTACGGCAGTTAAATCGGCTTCTGATAAAGAATCAGTTGCGGTTTCTTGAGCAACCAGCGTTTGTCCTAAAGAATCGAGAGCCGCCACTCCAGTGCCGTTGGGGGCATTTGAGGCAGCGGCTCTGGGCTCGTGTAGCAGTCCGGTTGCGGAGAGAAATAAAATACTCAGGGTACTAACCAGCAGGGCAATTGCCACTGGGAACACCCCGGCTAATAGCGCTTTTCTCATGACATTAGTGGCCTTATTTGGACCGTTGTTAACAGCTGATAAGGTCGCTGACAAATGCCGTAAACTCAACTGTTTCGCCTACTTTATTTCATATTTCTCCCCTTCCACACATACTCGCCGCGCAAGCCTAATACACCTGTCAGCAGGGCATAAGGCGCGTAGGCTAATTGAAGTAAAAGGATGTGATTGAGCCACCGCCGCTTACCGAAAAAGGCAAGCACGGGAGTTAGAAACCAGGCATCGGCTATGAGCTTCAAAGACCAAGCCGCCAGCGTCCAGGGTAAAAGCGTTGGATAAGCAGGTAACAGCAATAGTCCCCCAAACAAACTCACGTTGGCACCCAGTACCAATACAGCTAATCGCTGGGGGGCTTTTTGCTGGTAATGTCGCCACTTGCTGGCCCACCGCACCCGCTGACCCAGCAACGCCCGAAGCGTAGGCGGGCCAGCCGTACGCACAATTGCCGCTGGGGCTTTTAGAAACCGAATGCTGCCGGGAAAAGCAGCATGCAGCTTGTGAAGTAGAAATTCGTCGTCGCCGCTGGCTACATGCTCGTTGCCGGCAAAGCCTTGCACAGCGGCAAACGCCGTGCGGCGGTACGCCAGGTTGGCCCCATTGCACATGGTAGGCTTGCCCCGTCCGATGCTAGCCGCGCCCACTCCTACTAGGCCGGCAAATTCCAACCCCATTAGATTGTCGAGCAGAGAATTTTGTCCCGTTAGCAGCACCGGGCCACTAATAAATTTTGCCGTGTTGTCGGCCTGAATCAAGGCGGTATAGCTGCTCAGCCAGGCCGGACCCACGCGGCAGTCGGCATCGGTGCATACTACCCACGGGGCGCGGGCGGCGGCCAGGGCGGCTTGCAAGGCGGCTTTTTTGCCAGTAGGGGCACCAGGTTGGTCTTGTAGCTTAATGAGGCGCAGCGCAAATGCATTGCGTTGGGCCGCTGCCCATACTATGGCAGCCGTGTCGTCGGTGGAATCATCATCGACGATGAGCACCTCAAACTGAGCAGCCGGCAGGTCCTGCTGGCTTAGATCGTGCAGGAGCTGAGGCAGCGTCAGGGCCTCGTTGCGAGCGGCGATTAAAATGGAAAAGCTTAGCCCGCGCCTATTCAGCGTTAGCGGGAGAGATTCCGGCATTGGCAGCTGCTGCCAGCTGCGCCGCAGCCGCACCATGAGGGCCGCGTACAGAGCCGGCAAAACCAGTAAAAAAGCCCCCCAGTAGCTGCTCATACCGAGGTGATTGGTTGCTGGGGAGCTTTTTTCTTGCGAAACACTTTCAACCGCAGCACAAACAGCAGGCCCGCCGCACTGGGCAGCGCAATATTCAGCACCCACAAGCTCAGACTAGCGCTTAGCACGGGCAGAGCCGGCTGCCCGAGCAGGCCGAACAAGTGCGTAGCCGATAGTTCGCGTACGCCCACATCGGCCAGGGCATTGAGTGAAGGCACCAATGACTTGAGCAGGAAAGTACCGCTGATGGCTGCCAACGCCGGCCCCGCGCTCGGCCGGGCCCCGTAGGCTACGAGCAGCAAGCCGAACTGCACACAAAACACCACGTAGCGCAACCCCGAAATAGCCAGCACCGCGTGAAGGGCCCGAGCTCGGTACGTGGGCATTACGGCCAAGTAAGGCCGCAGCCGCCGCAAGGGCCGCACCAATCCAAGCGCCGCCAGCAGTAGGCGCGAGCGGTACAGCGGCAGCAATACAGCCGCGTTGAGCAGCACCGTAGCTACCACCAAGCCCAACTCGGTGGCCGGATAATCACTCACATAAAAGATCAGCAAGAAGTACAGCAGCCCCAGCGTGCCAGCCATGATGGTAACCACCAATTGACAATAGCGTCCCAGAAAAACGGCCCCCAGCGCATCCAAGCGGCGGCTTTTCAGCTCGATAATGCGGCCGGCGTAGTCGCCCACGCGGTTGGGCGTCACGAAGCCCAAGGTGAGGCCCACCAGCACGGCCCGGAAGCTGCGCTGGAATGACACGGGCTCCAGATGCCGAGCCAGGCGCCACCATTTCCAGGCTTCCAGGCCCCAGTTGACGGGTACCAACGCCAACGCCAGCAGCACTGGTCCGCGTCCCGCACCCGTCAGCGCCGAGGCTATTAGGCCTCGCCAAGCCGCGGCCGTATCGGGGGTGGTGAACACCGAATGATAGAGCAGTCCGAGGGTGAGGGCGGTGATGAGCAGCTTGCCCATCACCACCAGCAATCGGCGGAGGGTAGCGCGTTCCAGCTTTTGGGCGTAGTTTTGTAAGAGGCGGTTGGGCAAAGCGGATAGCACGCATTCAGTTGAAGGCAGCAAGTTACCGATGGAAAACCAACGACACGCTGGTACCCCACTCCCGCCTCCCTCCTAGCTCCCTATGATTCTGCCCGTATCCCCCACCGATTTACTCCCCAAGATTATCATGGGCGTCGACCCCGGCACCAATATCATGGGCTATGCCCTGATTGAGGTGCAGGGCCAGCGCGTAAAGGTGCTGCGCTACGACGTGATTGACATGCAGAAAATGGGCTCGAATCATGCTTTAAAGCTCAAAAGAATCTTCGAGCGCATGTTGGAGCTAATTGATGAGTTTTTGCCTGATGAGTTGGCCATCGAAGCGCCTTTCTACGGCGTAAACGTGCAGAGTATGCTCAAGCTGGGTCGGGCCCAGGGTATGGCCATTGCCGCCTGCCTTTCCCGCCAGATTCCGTACGTAGAGTATGCGCCTACTAAGGTAAAGCAATCCGTAACGGGTACAGGCACAGCCACTAAGGAGCAGGTGGCCCACATGCTGCGCCAAACCCTTACCCTGCCGCCCATTGCCGAAGCCTCCAAGTTTCTGGACGCCACCGATGCGCTAGCCGTGGCGCTCTGCCATCATTACCAGAAAGGCAATAACCTGAAGGCAGGAGGAAAAAGTTGGGGTAAGTTCCTGGCTGACAACCCCGACAAGCTGGCCACGCCGGCCGCCCGCAAGAAACCGGCCGCTAAAACCAAGTAAATCAGTTAGCTAGTTCTATGAAGCGCCAGCCCGTTCGCTCCACTTCCCTCAAGGCCATAGGCTACGATCCCGCCACGCTCGCGCTGGAAATAGAGTACCGCAACGGCCGCATAGTTCGCTATACGGGCGCAAGCGAAGCCGTGTATCAAGCGTTGCTGACGGTGCCGGGCAAGGCGCTGTTTGTAGAGCAGGTAGTGGAGAAAAGCGGTTACACCCGCGAGCAGGTGAAGTAATTACTGGCTTAATTCAACAAAAAAGGCAGTTGTGCTTGATCTAGGGGACGCTAGATCAAGCATGACAGAAACGGGGTTTATACACTGTAAGGGCTACATCTCGAACTCTATCTCGCCCTTCAGATACGTCACGGCGTAGCCGCTGATGAGCACCCGGTCGCCGCGCAGTTCGCACCATAAGTCGCCGCCGCGGGGCGACACTTGGCGGGCGCGCAGCTCAGTTTTGCCTAGCTTTTCGGCCCAGTATGGAATGAGCGTAGTGTGAGCCGAGCCGGTCACCGGGTCTTCGGGAACCCCCACGCGGGGGCCAAAAAAACGCGATACAAAATCGATGTCGCCGCTGCCGGGTGCGGTTACGATGACGGCCCTATAGGGTACTTCAGCTAGGTGAGCCTGATTGGGGTGAATAGCGCGTATTTCCGCTTCGGAGTTAAATAAAGCCACCAAATCGGGGCCGGCCAGCAGCTTTAGGGGCGTGGCTCCGAGGCCGTCGATCAAGCCATCAGGCGCCGTAGCTAGCGGTTGAGGCGGGCGGCTGGGAAAGTCCAGCATGAGGCGGCCATTATCCTGATAACTGACGCGCAGGGGGCCGCTTTTCGAGTGAAACGTAATTTCTGTGCCCTTAAAATTCAAGTGACGTAGCAACACGTGAGCCGAGGCCAGCGTGGCGTGCCCACACAGCTCTACTTCCACGGCGGGCGTAAACCAGCGGATTTCGTAGTGCCCCTCATGACCAGCGTGGGGGGCAAAAAAGGCGGTTTCGGCCAGGTTGTTCTCGGCGGCAATGGCCTGCATGGTCTCGGCGGGCAGCCACTCGGCAAGCGGACACACGGCGGCGGGGTTGCCAGCGAAAATATGGTCGGTGAAAGCGTCGATTTGATAGAGGGGCAGCAGCATAAGGGGCGTGGGGGCAAATCTGGCTAAGGGAAAGTATTTGTCAGCGAATCAAAAGTAGAAGTAAGGAACAGCTTAGAAAAAGTTTCGTACATTATAAGTGAGTCGAGTTCTATTCATAACTGCTTTCGATCTTAAGCTGAACAGCCCGGACCACCCGGCATTTAGCCCTCGTAGCGGCACCACGTCGCTTTCTCTTACTGCCTTATCCCAACTTATGCTACCCAGAAAATTACTTTTTTTCAGCCATGAAAATCATGCTACTCACGCTGAGCTTGTTGGCGCTGCTGCAGCCCTTATTTGCTCAGATACCCACTAATAGTTACCTGATTAGCTCTAGGGGACTGGCCGCCGAACGCAACCCAAGCCAGCTCCAACGCATACTACCCGACGGAAGTCTCCAGCCTATTGGGCCCGTAGCGGCCACCGACGGCAGCGCCACCATCTTCGATGGGCTTGGCCACAACTCTGCCTCCCCGAGCACTCTGTTTGCCATGAATGCAATTCTGGCTTCTCCGCTCGATGCTCCCAGCTTATACCGAATTGATCTGGAAAGTGGCCTCACGGTTCCGCTAGGTGATATTACGCCGCCGCCGGCACCTTTTGGCAGTCTATCCACTGCCTTCAATTTTATAGGCACCGGGGGCGAGAACTCAAATTATTTCCTGCCGGGTTTAGTAGTCGATTTACGAATAGAGCTCGACATTACTGTTTTTCCGCCCGTTTTGCGCACCCGCGTAAGCAATCCACGCTTCTACGTGGGTGAAATCCTGCTAAACTCGCCCAACCTCACAAGTCCCATCTGGCGTCGGGCCGACACGAGCGACCCGGCAGCCTTGGCTATCATCAACAGCTACCTGACGGCCATCAATAACAACATCCTCAATCCGACCCTTGTCGGGGGCCCGCGCGACTGGGTATATATCCGGGAGAATGGGTCGCCAACATTGAAAAGCTATTTGGGAGTGGAAGGCCAGTATCTGACCATAAGTGATGTGCGCAATGCTCCAGTGGTGCGCGTGACCACACCTAGCGTGCCGTTGCCAGTGCGCGCCGAGCTGGGGGCCATGTTTGCCGGCGAAAACAACACGCTCTACGCCATAAACACCGATGGAGGTCCTAATGCTGGCCAGATGTATCAGATTGATGCTCTTACTGGTAACTACTTAGGAGTGACACTGAATACGGGTCTTGGCCTATTTCGAGGCGATGCTACCAGCTTTGTTCCAAGGCCGCCGCTGCCTGTCACGTTGACCAGTTTTGAGGCCCGCGCCGAACGAGCTAGCGTAGTGTTGCGCTGGGCAACGGCCACGGAAGAAGGCACCGATAATTTCCGCGTGGAGCGCAGTATCGACAACGGCCAGACTTGGACCGCCATTGGCTCCGTGAAAGCAACAAATGCCCCCCAGGGCCGCACGTATTCCTTTGTAGATGAAGCGCCGCGGACAGGCCTAAATTACTACCGGCTTGCCATAGTGGACTTTGATGCAAGCATCGCCTTTTCGCCCGTCAGGTCAGTCGATTTTCAGCCCGCACAGCAAGCTATCAGCGTTTATCCCAATCCGGCCCAAGACCACTTTGCCGTTGAGTTACCACAATTAGCCGCGCCTGGTAGCACGCTGCAAGTGCACAACAGCCTAGGCCAGCAGGTCTGGACGCAGCACTTGGAAGGGCAGCGCACGGTGCGCATAAACACGCAAAACTGGGCCGCAGGCGTCTATCACGTAAAAATCTCGACCAACGGCCGATCCGAAATGCAGAAGCTTGTAGTTCAGCCTTAAGCAAAAAAAGCCGCCTTTACCAGGCGGCTTTTTTGTTGATCGGTGTCTGAAGCTTAGGTCCAATAGAGCACAGGTGCCTGTGGAAAGCGCTTCTGCCATTCTTCGTAGAAAAACTGCTTAAGCGTGCGCATGTCCTCTGGCTGGTACACGTACTTTACACCACCGAACTTATTGCGCTTCTGAGCGCGGGTACCCTCATCCAGGTCCAACGACATATTGGGGTACCACTGCTGTAGCACGTCCTTGGAGCCTGGCGTAAAGCGGTGACTAATGAACTCAGCCGTCAGGTCGCACTCGAAATCGAGGGTGGTGGCTAGGCGGTCGAAGAGGTGGCGGTAATGGTCGCGCCAGTCGGGAATGGGCATGATGGGCGCAATAACGGCCCCCACGCGGTAGCCGCCCCCACCCTGCTCGCGCGGCAATGCCAGCTGGCGCATAGCCTTTAGGCGGGCTTCCAACGAAGCAGTGCCGCCTTCCAAGCGGCGCGTAACGGGCTCGGCGTTCAAGCTGAGGCGGGCACGCACCTGTCCATTATGCGGCAGATCAAGCAACGGCTCTACCTGATCGTACTTGGTTACGAAGCGGAGCTGGGCACCCTCGCGAGTACCAAAGTAGCGAATACACTCGGCGAGGCTACCGGTGAGGTGCTCGATGCCGAGCACGTCGGTGTAGCAGCTCACTTCAAAGGTAGTAAGCTTGCCGGCCTGCTCGTACTGGGCCGTGTTCTGAAGCATCTGGGGCAGATTGGCGTAAGCGCGCACCACGGGCGGACCTTGCAGGCTACCAGCCAGGTAACAATACTGACAGTGGGCGGGGCAGCCCTCAGCCAGGTTCATTTGCCAGTCGGCGGAGGGCGGAATGGGCTGGAGGCGGAAGGCACTCGGCGGCGCCTTCACCACGGCCAACGTGTTCTTGGCGTTGCGGTAGGTTTCGCGTTCGTCGGCGCCGCGCAGGCCTGTGAGGCGGTTGCTCTTCAGCACTTCGATGGGCAGACCCGCAGCGCTAATGCGCTCATACATCTGCTGACCGAACTCTTCCTCGAGTGCATCGGGGGTAAACAGTACCCGCTTAGGCAGCCACACCCGCGCCGGGCGCGTAAGCAAAGCAGGCTGCGGACTAGGCGTTTCAGAAAGAATAGGTAAGGAATCGAATAAGGTAAGCTGGGGGGCGTTTTCGAGCATCAGAGCTATTTTTGGCTTGCTCCTGATTAACGCTTTGGGGGGCATTTTAGGTCCTTTTTGCTTTGAATATCAGCAGTATAACCATTCATTTTATCATTGATAATCAACCATTTATGTAATCATCGAAATAAAGTTACGCAGATCATCTAGTTGAGCTGTAGCAAAGCAGTTCGTGCGCCGTTGTTGTGGCAATAACTCACCACTCCAAGAGGCGGTCATGCAGAGCGGAGCGAAGCATCTCGCTTACGCAGTTAGATTAGTAACCCAACCTCAGCACGCGAGATGCTTCGCTCCGCTCTGCATGACGGGCTAGTGACATGGCAGGCTAACTACACACAGTTCTTAGCTTTTATTAGCTACTACAGAATACATCAGCGGCAGTTTGCCAGCCATATTCTTAAGCTGAAACTTGCGCTCCGCTATCTGCTCCATATTGCTGAAGCAATTATAAGGTGAGTAGTCATACTCAGCGAAGTGCTTAATTTCGAGACCCTCCTGTAACAAGCTACCTAGCACCTCCCCCAAATCATGGTTCCAGGATACGGCGGTTTGCTCAAGCGGGGCGCTGCGGTCGGCGTAAGTGCCGGTTTCCACTTCCGTGATGGTTTGGCGGTTGAAATAGGAGTACTGCACATGAGTAAAATCATTATCAAACATCCACACGGCCGGGTGAAACTCGACGAGCACCAATTGGCCCCCCGGCTTCAGAAAATGACTTACTACGCCTGCCCAGCGCCCCATATCGGGCAGCCAGCCCAGCACGCCGTAGCTGGTAAATACCACATCGAACTGTTGGTGCAGATGGTTGGGCAAGTCGTACACGTCGCTGCAGATGAACTCGGCGGAGAGGCCTAGCTGAGCGGCCAGCTCGCGGGCTTTGGCAATGGCCTGGTCAGACAAGTCGACGCCGGTAACGCGAGCCCCCAACCGGCTCAGCGACAGCGAATCCTGCCCAAAATGACATTGCAGGTGCAGTATCGATTTGCCCGCTACATCGCCCAGCAAGCCTAATTCCAAGTCATTGAGCGACGATTTGCCCCCCAGAAACCCTTCTACATCATAAAACTCGGACCGGACATGAAAATCCGTTTTGGCGTTCCAGAGCTGCCGGTTCAGCTCGGTGTAGTTTGAGGGCATTTCCATGACTTGGCTGTTGTTTGATCAATTTTATCGTAAACAAAGGAAATTCCAACCTCACCAACAGACAAATCCTTGTAGGTCATCTTACTTGCTCGACCTAATCCTAGGATTAGCAGTCTAGCTTCCTAAATAATCAACAGTGCATGAAAGCCTTATTGCTTATTGACGTTCAAAACGATTTTGTGCCCGGTGGCGCCCTGGCCGTGCCCGAAGGCAACCAAGTTATTCTGCTGCTCAATCAGTTGCAGCCCCATTTCAACCTAGTAGTAGCCACTCAAGACTGGCACCCGACTGCACATAAAAGCTTTGCTACCAACCATGAAGGCCGACAGCCTTTCGAGGAAATTGACTTGCACGGCTTGCCCCAAGTCCTCTGGCCCGCGCACTGCGTGCAAGGCACGCCCGGCGCTGAGCTGCACGCCGACCTTGATACTAATCAAGTGGAAGCAATCTTTCGCAAAGGCACCGACTCCGAAATAGACAGCTACAGTGGCCTCTATGACAATGGCCACCGCAAAGCTACTGGTCTGGCCGCTTACCTGCGCGGGCGAGGCGTTACGGCGGTATATGTAGCGGGCTTGGCCGGCGACTACTGCGTGTACTACACCGCTAAAGATGCACTCCAAGAAGGCTTCGAGACCTTTCTTATTGAGGATGCCTCCCGCCCTATCAGCTTAGAAGGATTTGAGAGCGCCAAAGCCGACCTAATTTCTCTGGGGGGCAAAATTGTGCAAAGCGCGCAACTACTTTCTCCCACAAATGCCCTCCAGCCCACGCCCGCATGACCGACGCCGATGCTCCCCTGATTCTGACTCTGGCCTTGGATGCAGAGTCGTTTGCGTTTTTCAACGGCCTGCGGCAACAGTATTTTCCGCCCGAGCGTAATTTTCTGGCTGCCCACGTTACGCTGTTTCACCACCTGCCTGGTGCCCGCCGCGCCGATCTGGTTGAGCAACTTGCGGCTCGCTGTCAGGAGCAGGCGCCGCTTACTTTGCAGGTCACGGGCGTGCGATTTATGGGGCGAGGCTCGGCTTATGTGCTCGAAAACGAGGCTCTGCAAGCCTTGCACCGGGAGTTGCAAACGACGTGGCAGCCGGCCCTTACGCCTCAAGATCAGCAGAAGCTGCGCCCCCACGTAACGGTGCAAAACAAAGTAGATCCGCAGGCAGCCCGTGCGCTGTATGAGCAGTTGAAGGCCGATTTTGTGCCTTTTGAGGCCACAGGCACGGGCTTGCAGCTCTGGGCGTACCGGGGCGGACCGTGGGAAGCAATCCAGACGTTTGACTTTCGATAACGCGAGCCCATGCTCCCAGTTACTTTCTCTTTGAGAACGACATGACTTGGAAAACTTCTTTTGAATGGCAGGAAATTCTGGCCGCGCTGGGCTTGATAGCGGGCGGCTTGCTGGCCGGTTTTATCTTGAAGGTGCTCATATTTGGCGCACTGCGTACGTATGCTAAGCGCCCCGACTCCCCCCTGCTTGTGCAGTCGGTGGTGAAGCACCTAAGCCAGCCCAGCGCTTTCTTTTTTCCGGTGCTGGCCCTCTCTTTTATGCTGCCGCTGGTGCCCCTCACGGCCCGGCCGTTTGAGGTGATGCGCCGCATTGTGGAAACCAGCCTGATAACCACTTTCGCCTGGGGGCTAGTGAAGACGGTAAACGTGGTTGAGGACCTGATTCTGCAGCATTATCAGCTCACCGAGGAAAACAACCTACGAGTGCGCAAGCTCTTTACCCAGCTCCAGTTTGTGCGCAAGCTGGTTGTGTCGCTGATTGTATTTGTAGCGGCCGCGCTGGTGCTGATGAGCTTCGCGACGGTGCGCAAAATTGGGACGGGTCTGCTGACTTCGGCGGGTATTGCCAGCGTGATTGTGGGTTTTGCCGCCCAGCGCTCCATTAGCAACCTCTTGGCTGGCTTTCAGTTAGCCTTCACCCAGCCCATTCGCCTCGATGATGTGCTGGTAGTAGAGGGTGAGTGGGGCAAGGTGGAGGAAATCACGTTCACGTATGTGGTCCTTCGGATCTGGGACGAGCGGCGGCTGGTACTGCCGCTTAACTACTTCATTGAAAAGCCTTTTCAAAACTGGACCCGCAATACCTCTCAACTCATCGGCACCGTGTTTATGCATACCGACTATACGATTCCGGTTGGTGCGGTGCGCGAGGAGTTGAAGCGGATTGTGGAGAATCATCCGCTCTGGGATAAGCGCGTGTGTACGCTTCAGGTCACAGACTCCAAGGAGCGCACCCTGGAGCTGCGCATGCTCGTGAGTGCCGCCGATGCCGGCCGCGCCTTCGATCTGCGGTGCGATGTACGAGAAAAGATGATTGCCTTTATTCAGCAGAACTATCCCGAATCGTTGCCCAAGACTCGCTCCCTCGTCGACTCACCCGAGAAGGCGTTTGCGGCGGCCGGAATTTCTTCCGGCGAAACGGTTTAAAAGCCCCCCAGACCCAAAGTGGCGGACAGGCAAGGTCAACCGTAGGGCTGCTTTCCAGAAAATACCCCCACTTTTCTCTCCCTCGCTCGTACGCAGTGAGGATTATTACTCTACCTCGATGAACACAGACACCTCTTCCTCCGATATCACTACTGACGTCGTACTGATTGGGGCCGGCATTATGAGTGCTACCCTGGGCATTATGCTCAAGGAGCTGGACCCCAACTTATCTATTACCGTCATTGAGCGCCTCGATGTGGCCGCCGCCGAAAGCTCGGACGCCTGGAATAACGCTGGCACCGGCCACTCGGCCTTTTGTGAACTCAACTACACGCCCCAACGGCCCGATGGCTCTATTGACATCAGCAAAGCTATCGGCATTGCCGAGTCCTTCGAGGTATCGAAGCAGTTCTGGGCTTTTCTAGCCGAGCAATACCAAGTAGATGGTATTCAGCGATTTATCAACCACATACCGCACATGAGCTTTGTGTGGGGCGATGAAAACGTGGACTTCCTACGCAAGCGCCACGCGGCGCTGATACAGTCGCCACTGTTTCAGGGCATGGAGTACTCTGAGGACGCCGACCAGCTGCGCGAGTGGATGCCCCTGGTAATGGAAGGCCGCGACCCGGCCCAAAAAGTGGCTGCTACCCGCATGGATCTGGGCACCGACGTAAACTTCGGCTCCCTCACCCGCGGTATGTTTCACCTGATGCAGGAGAAGCCGGGCGTCACTTTCCACTTTGGCCACGAAGTAGATAAGATTCGTCGCAAAGATGATGGCACGTGGCGCATTCGAGCCCACAACCGCGCTACTGGCGAGCAGCGAAAGCTGCGCGCCCGGTTTGTATTCATCGGGGCGGGCGGGGGCTCTTTGCCGTTGCTGCTGGCTTCGGGCATTCCAGAAAGCAAAGGCTTTGGCGGCTTCCCCGTGAGCGGACAGTGGCTGAAGTGCGTAAACCCAGCTGTAATTGAGCGCCACCAAGCCAAGGTGTACGGCAAGGCCAGCGTAGGCTCGCCGCCCATGTCGGTGCCCCACCTAGATACCCGCGTGATAAATGGGCAGCGCGAACTGCTTTTTGGGCCGTATGCCGGCTTCAGCACCAAATTCTTGAAGTTTGGCTCCTTCCTCGATTTGCCGGGCTCCATCAAGCCCAACAACCTAAAGCCCATGCTCATTGCGGGGGCCAAAAACCTGCCGCTCACCCGTTACCTCATCAACCAGGTACGGCAGTCGCCTCAAGATAGGTTGGCGGCGCTGCGCGAGTATTTGCCTACGGCCCGCGCTGAAGATTGGAAGCTGGAAATAGCCGGCCAACGCGTGCAGGTGATCAAGAAAGACGAAAAGCAGGGCGGCATTCTGGAGTTTGGTACTGAGGTAGTGAGTGCCGCCGATGGGTCTATTGCTGCCCTGCTGGGCGCCTCGCCGGGTGCATCCACAGCCGTCAGCATCATGGTCGGACTTATCCAAAAATGCTTTCCTCAGCAGGCCGCTTCGCCCGCGTGGCAGGCGCGCTTCCGCGAGATGATTCCCAGCTTCGGCCAGTCGCTGGCCGATAACCCGACGCTGGTTGAGCAGGTCCGCAATCATACCAGCGCCGTGCTGGCGTTGAACGTGGATGCTCCGCTGGGAAGCCACTAAGTAAGCCGACAGTAAAAAGCCCTCCAGAGCTCGTCTGGGGGGCTTTTTTTATGATAAAAGTTGAACAAACCCACCTTAAATTTAGTACTACAGGTAGCTTAGCTCAAACTCTGCTGGCCACTTTGCCGCCAGCCTTTTTTCGGCCTAGCCATGTAGCTAAGTAAGCAGAACTGTACCTTGCATTCCCATTTTTGGGCGCTCTTGCTGCACCAGGCAATTTGCGGCCCTCGCCTGTGTATCCCTGCCCCACCCTATTCGGCATTTTATCAATGATCAAACTGGAATATTTCACTCCTGCAGATTTTAAACAACTCATAGCGTGGATTGACAGCGAGCAGCTTTTAAAAGAATGGAGTGGCTCCCTGTTTTCCTTTCCCCTCACCGAAGACAGTCTTGCTTGGTACATAGACGGCGCGAATGATTTAAGCGACCCGGACGCTTTCATTTATAAGGCCATCGACACCGAGACGGGTCAAACTGTAGGGCATATTTCCCTCGGCAGCTTCAGCGAAACCAACAAGGCGGCCCGCATCACGCGAGTATTGGTAGGCAACACGGCTGCCCGGGGCCGGGGATACTGCCAAGGCATGATTAAGGCCATTTTGCGCGTTGGTTTTGAGGAGCTCGGCCTGCACCGTATTAGCCTCGGCGTATACGATTTCAACGAGGCGGCCATTGGCTGCTACAAGAAAGCGGGCATGAAGGTCGAAGGCATTATGCGCGACGTGGTGCGCTACAAAGATGGCTACTGGTCGCTGGTAGAAATGGCTATGCTGGAAGATGAGTGGCGTTTAGCCAATCCGGCGACCAATATGCCAACTGCTACACATACGACAGCCACCAGTACGAGTGCTGCTGCTTAAAGCGCTGATACCACCGACACGGCAGATATAGTAGTAGCACCACTACTATCCACACCGTGTAGGCCCGCCACAAATTGGGATGATACGTGGTAGGCCACTGAGCCGGGGCGGTAAAAGACAGGTTCATGCCGTTTCCAAGAACGAAAGTTGTCCAGAGTACCGCGCCGCCGCTGATAAAGAGCAGGTGGAGCAGGTAATAGAAAAACGGCACCTGCCCGTAAGTACGTAGCCACTGGCTAAGACGGCCGGTGGCGGTTTCGACCATGGCGAGCAAAAGCAGGGCAACGCCCAGCGTGAGGCACAAAAACAGCAGCGAAGGCGGATACTTGGTGACGTTGAGAAAAGACAACACCGTGTAGCTGACGCCTCGCGCCTGGGGGGTCCAGGGAATAGGGTCGCCGTACCAATTGGTGGCCCGCAGCGCTACAAATAACACGAGCAATCCTACACCTGCTAGGCTGAGCAACCGCTTGCGCTCCGGGAGAGGGCGCTTAAACCAAGGCCCAATCAGGTAGCCAGCGGCCATTACTGCTGCCCAGGGGCCGATGGAGTAAGCAACCAACAGCGGCGGCAATGATTCGGAAGTAAACAGAAAGGGCCCGTTGTGCAAGAGCGCCCGCAGGAGCGTATCGGCCGTAACGGGCTGAATGGTGGGCAACAGATTGTGACTGGCCAGCATGCCAAACGCCAGGGCCGCCAGCACCCAGCGCGGTAGCCAGATCAGGCCGGCCAGTAGCACCATAGCCCAACCCATCGACCAAATAACCTGGAGCAGGAGCATGGGGTAGCCCCATTGGAGCAAAAAGCTGATGATAACTAGTTCCGCCACTACCAGCCACAGGCCTCGCGTGAGTAAAAACCAGCTCACCTGCGCCTTGCTGGTCTGTTTTTGCTGATACAGATAAATGCTGGTGCCCGACAGAAACACGAACGTAGGCGCGCAGAAATGCGTGACCCAGCGCGTGAAAAACAGCCCCACGGAAGTCTGAACCAAATCTTCGGGGCGAAACGCGGTGGGACTCCAGAAGTCCCGCACATGATCAAGAGCCATGAGCACCATCACGAGGCCCCGCACCACATCGATGGCCTGCACGCGCGCTAAAGCGGCACGGGTAGCAATGGGCGCGGACGGTAACGTGTAGGCCTGCTGCATAGCTGAAAGTTGGTAAAAAGTAGCTTACTACTTCATTGTCAGAAATTTATTAATAACTGCGTTCACTTCCTGCTTTTTCTCATCGCTGGCCCCATCCCAGATATCGTTATGGGTCAGGTTGGTCATCTGCACGATTTGAGTACCAAATTGCTGCTGCTCGGCTGGGGTAGGCAACACCCCATCGTCGGCCACCTGGTCGCTGGAGCGGAGGGTAAGTACCTGCACCTTCTTGCTACGAGGAAGGGGCATCCGCCGATTGTCCAGAGAGATTATTTTCTGCACCAAATCGGGGTGCTGTTGGGCAAATAGCATGGCCATGTCGCCGCCGTTGGAGTGGCCTACTATCAGCAAGCTGTTGTAATCTACGTTGAGGTTGGTGTTTTTGAGTTCTTCGAGCACAAACAACATATTTTGCACGCCTCGCTCCCAATGCGGCTTGCGGTCCTGCATAATATTATTGGTCATAGCCATGGGGGCATCGCCGCGTATTTCGTGTTGAATACTGGCCACGCAGTAGCCTTGGGCCACCAGATTGTGAGCAATGAACGTGTAGCCAGTGTTGGTGCCGCCATAGCCGTGGTTGATGATGGCCAGCTTTAGTTTGGGCCCTTGCCCTTTGGCTAAATTGCCCCCCGAGGCCGGCAGATACAAAGCCACCGGCACCGCACGGTTACGAGCTTTGTCAAACAAATTCAGCGTCTGCGTTTTAATGCCGTTCTGCTCCGCCACCAGTGCATTTTGCGACTTAGAGGCTATCTGGGCTACTTTCTGCTGATTGTCGGCGCAGCTAACTACTAGCAGATGCGCGCTCAAAACAGCAACGAATTTTAGGTACATACGCTGGTTTAATACAGAGTAAAATTTGGTTTTCTCACGCGTTAAGCGTTGGGCAAAAATACCTCGGCCAGCATGCACCGGGCACTGCCGCCGCCAATAGTTTCGATGGTGGGAATAGCTAATGGCACCAGCTCGCAGTAGCGGCTCAGCGTATGGCGCTGCTCAGTGGTGAGGCTATCGTAAGCACTTTGCGACATCACCAATAATTCGCGGCCCCCGGCGGCTGGCTGGAGCGTGAGCATATTGCCAGCAAAGCGCTCTACCTGCGCCCGGGAAATAGCCACCAGTTCGTGTCCTGTGGACGTAAGCGAATCGATTACGGCTGCCTGCTCGGTAGTGTCAGTTATGCTTTCTAGACATACCGTGGCAAATTTACCCCCCACGCACATCATCACGTTGGTGTGGTAAATGGCGTGCCCGCGGCCGTCGGTGGCGTGAAATGTGACGGGCAGGTAGCCTAAGAGTTCGGCAACTTGGCGCACCAATTCTGCATCGGTGCGGGGCGAGATACAGGCGTATACCACGCGGTGCTCATGGTCGAAAATGAGGCTACCGGTGCCTTCCAAAAAGCGGCCTTCAGCCTCGTAATTAGATAAGTCAATGACTTCCCGAATAGCATACTGCTGGCCTAGTTTCTCCAAAATATCGGGCCGACGCTCGAGGCGGCGGTTGGGCGCGCACATCGGGTACAGCACCGCCCGACCATCGGGATGTAGGGTGAGCCAGTTGTTGGGAAATACGGCGTCGGGTTTGGGCGGCGCGGACGTATCGTCGAACACCAGCACATGCACGCCGTGCCCGCGCAGGGTAGCTACCGCTGCCTCAAACTCAGCGAAAGCTTTTGCTTGAACTGCGTCTTCGCTTAGCTCGGCTATGGCTTGCTGAAAGTGGTTGGAAACCGCCGTCTCGGCGTTGAAGGAAAAGCGAGCGGGCCGGATGAGGAAAACAGTAGAAGCAGACTGCATGTGGAGTGCTGGGGGGCATTTTTGCGTAAATAAACGCATTCCAGCAACGCAGTTCGCTTAGCTCAGCCTAGCTTTTATTTACCCGGCCTATTACGGCGAACATCGGGTCGCTGCGGCGCGGCTGCGGACTCCGGTCGAGCAGCTCGATGTGGTGCCAATTGCCAGCTGCCAGCAGGTATTGACGCACCAGTTCTAGGTGGCCACGGTCGTCGAGGGCGTGCCAGGCAGCTACGGCTTTGGTGGGGAAGCAACGGTTGGAAAAGGTAATAACCAGCGGCGCCTCGGGCCGGAGCACGCGGGCCAGGTCGCGCAGCACTTCAATGGGCTGGGTCAGGTAATCGATGGATACGCAAATGGCGGCCCCGTCGAAAGCGTTATCCTCGAAGGGAAGCTGCGGCTCTTGGTTAAGGTCTTGCATTACATAGCTGGCCAGGCGCGGATTGGCACGCAGCTCCTGATCATTCATGCCCAAGCCAATTACGCTCTTATAGGGCACTTCGGGGGGCAAATGACTCACCCAGCTGCTCATCAAATCCAGCAAGTTGCTATTGGCCGGAAAGTACTCGCGGTACAATTGTGTGACGGCCGCAATGGCGCCTTCATCAATGTGGGTCACAAAGCGCGGCTGCTGATAAAACTGCGTATCAGGCGTTTCATCAACCCGGCGAAAAGCGTCGGCTGGAAATTGAGGTGTGGGGGTTGAGGACATAGCGACGAGGCAACTGATTTATAGGGCAATCAATTAGACGGTTATATAAAAACGCCCCCCAGCCCGTCATGCAGAGCGGAGCGAAGCATCTCGCGTGCTGACGTAGGATTACTACTCTTACTAAACACGCGAGATGCTTCGCTCCGCTCTGCATGACAGTCTAGTGGGTTGAGCCCATCTCTACGACAACATGTGAGTTGAATAACAAACGCGACGCGACGCTTGGCATGAACGGCTAAGGGTTAACAATCTCGAACGCACTACTTCTAACGGATTGTTAAATCTTCCTTTCTGATCCACCCCTTCGTCGTCACCTTCTCCCAATTCACGAAAGTGACGAATACTGCGTTTTCGGAGGACTCGCCGATCTTGACTTTATCGCCCCGAATGCAGAAAGCCCGACGGCGTTGGGTAAGGTCTGGCGAATCGAAAAAGTACGTAGTATCGACGCGCACGACACCAGTGGTGGCCGCTGTTTGGGTTGTGCTGGGGGGCGTATTTTGGGGAGAAGCAGGCGGGTCGGCCTTCGTTTCTGTGGGGGTGGTGGTTACGCGTGGAGCGGGCGCTGGGCGGCTGGGCGTGGGTGTCGGGCGGGCAGGCGTAGTGGAGGCGGTATTAGCCTTGGCGGACTGCACATCCGTTTTTCGGAGCCAACCCGTTACGGGGTCGCCGCTGGCGTTGTAAAACCGGGTTTGGATAAAGTCGCCGCTCTCCCCTTCCGCGTAAATAATATCATCCCGCAACACGTACTTGGCAGTGGAGCTGTTTTGGCGCGGTGCCGAGTAGAAATAAGCGCGGGCGGGCAAGACCCGGTAAGCGCCCTTCAGGGCTTGGGTGGTTTCGCTGGCTTGCACAGGCGTGGCGGCCTCGTCGTCATCGGAGGGGCGGGTATTGCTCGTTGCAACAGCGGGGCTTTCATTGATGGGCGGTGGAGCGTCTTGGGTCGACAATGCCGTTTCCTCCCGCCTATTCGCGCTATTCTTTTTCGATAGCCAATAGAAAGAGGCAGCCACAAGCAGGCACACGGCCGCCAGCAACAGGAACAGAACGCTCTTGGCTGGGCGCCGGGCCGCTCGGCCAGCGGATGGGGGGAAACGCCGCGACTTCGCTGAATTATTCATACTACGCTTAGGTGGGTGGTCGTACACGTTACTCAACCGAAGTGCTTACGTAGTTTTTGAATCCGGAGGACGTTTTTGGCTGCTTCAATAGCGAGCAGCTCGCATAGGTTAAATAGGTCCGTTGTTTCTTAAAAAAGCCCCCCAGCTTATCGATGCAGCGCCACAAGCGTAGGACGGGCAGCTGAAGCAAAATCCAGCTCATATCCGACCTTGCAGCCGGTATCTGCGTACGCTTTGGGATAGATAGTTCACGCTAAACCCGGATACGATGAAACAAGTAGCTGCTGGTATCAACCAGCTTCTCATTCAGCGCTTTGTCAATGTATATTTTGTGGAAGCTGGTGCCCCCGGCGAGTGGGTACTAGTAGACACTGGCTTACCTGGCTCGACCAAAAACATTATTGCGGCCGCCAATGAGCTGTTTTATCCTGGTACCCATCCGCAGGCCATCCTCCTCACCCACGGCCACATGGACCACGCAGGCTCGGCCCAGGAGCTAGCCGACCACTGGAAAGTACCCATCTACGCCCACCGATTGGAAATGCCCTTTCTGACGGGCAAAGCCGTGTATCCGCCCGCTGACCCGACCGTGGAAGGTGGTGGGTCACTGGCATTTGCCAGCCGTTTCTTTCCGCCCCAAACTTTCAACCTGACAAACGTACAGGCTCTGCCCGAGGGAGATGAGGTACCCTTTATGCCCGGTTGGCAATGTATCCACGTGCCGGGTCACGCACCGGGTCAGGTAGCGTTTTTCCGCACTGAGGATAAAACCCTGCTCGGAGCCGACGCTTTTGCTACTACCGAGCACGATTCGGTGTTGTCGGTGCTGCTGGGAACCCCTAAAATCAGTCGGGCGGGCACGCCGTTCAACTTTGATTGGGAAGCCACACATGCTTCGGTAGTGAAGCTTTCCAACCTAGAGCCCCAAGCTATTGGCTGCGGCCACGGCCCGGCATTACAGGGAGCGCACTTGGCTGAAGAACTGCGGCAATTGGCCTTACATTTTCCTGTGCCGCATAAGGGTCGCTACGTTGACAGCCCCGCGCGCACCGATGAAAATGGCGTTGAGTTTATACCTCCTGCGTTGCCTGACACCTTGCCAGCGCGCGCGGCAATGTTGGGCGGCGGAATAGCTTTGGCAACCTTAGCAGCTGTAATCCTGACCAGTCGTAAGTCAAAGGGCAAGCAGAAGGGCAAATTGAAAGGCTACCGCCCAGCGCCCATAGCGGCCCGGGAACGGCCTTTCCCAGATTATCCATATAAAGAGAAGTACTTCTAAAACACAAAAGAGGCGGGGCTTAGCAGCCCCGCCTCTTTTGTGTTTATGCAGCCGACTATTTCTGCCGCACACTGATACCGCCGTTTGTTGTCACAGCTTTTACGGGGGCGCCGCCTTGGCCGAGCGTAGTGGCTATCTCGCGGCCCAGCATGCCATTTTTGGTGATAGGCAGATTCGCTTTCACGCCGCCCACATTGGTGCTGGTCGTCAGGCGGGCCGAGTAGTTTTGGGGCACATCCCAGGTGATACCGCCGTTGGTGGTGGCCACATCGAGGCCGGTGCCCTCCCATTTGTCGCCGGTGAGCTTGATGGAGAGTCCGCCGTTGGTGGTGCGGCCCTTTACGTCGCCGCCTAAGCCGGCCAGCGTTACGCCGCCGTTGGTGGTGGTGAAATTGATAGCACCGCGTACATTTTCCAGGCTGATGCCGCCATTCTTGGTGCTGAGTGCTAGGCTGGTTTGCTGGGGCACATACACCTCGTAGCTTACCGCCCAAGTTTCACCGGGCGCGTCGGCGCGCAGGGTATTGTTGTCGGTGTTGATGCGAATGGTGGGCAGCTGTTTTTGGGCGTCGGCCTCTGAGTTGTCCCAAGCCTGCACAATGGCCCGCACCCGCACATCGGAGCCCGACCAGCCGCGCACTGTGATGCCGCCGTTCCGGTTGCCATCAATGTTGAGCGTTTTGCCCCCCAGCGCGGGCAAGGTCAGGTCGCGGGTTTCGCAGGCGCGCTGAGGCTTGTCGGTGCGGTAGCTGCTGTTTTTGCTTTGCTCGCAGGAAGAGGTAAAAGTGGGCGCCGTTTGGGCGGCAGCTGTCAGGGCCGAGGCAGTGACAAGCAGCACAGTGAGGAGATTTTTCATGGCTGATGACAAGGTTGGGTAGGAAGTTATGCCATTGACCAACCTCGCCGGCGGAAGGCTGCATATCGCAACGAAAAACTTCGTACTTCTAACCTAGTAACGGCCGAAGCGCATCAGCATGGCCGCGGCTCACGCGCACCGTGCGCCCACCTTCCAGCGTAGCATAAAAGCCCCCCGAGCCGTCGCGCTCCAGCTCCCGCACGGCATCAAGGGCCACCAGCACCGACCGATGAATGCGCACAAACTTCTCCGGGTCAAGTCGTTGCGCTAGCTGACTTATGCCAAGGTTGCTCAAGTACTGCTGCCCGGCGCGGGTGTGCAAGGTAGCGTAGTCGCCGGCGGCCTCCACCCAGCGAATATCCTGCACGGGCACTGCTACGAGGCGATTACCCTGGGGCACAAATAGCCGGGCCGGATACGTTGGTGCTACAGTAGCGCTGGGGGGCATTTTGGCTTCTTCCAAGCGCTGCAACAGGCGTTGCAAGGCCGCGTCGGGCGCGGAAGCGTGCGCCAGCACCCTCTCCACCGCCTGCCGGAACCGGGCGCGGTCGTAGGGTTTTAGAAGGTAATCCACGGCTCCGGCTTCGAAGGCGCTGAGCGCATATTGGTCGTAGGCCGTGGAGAAAATAACGCGCGGGATTCGCTGCAACTGCGCCAGCACTTCAAAGCCCGTAAGGCCCGGCATTTGAATATCCAGAAACAGCAAGTCGGGCTGGTGCTGCCGAATGGCTTCCACGGCGCTCAGCCCATCGGCGCACTCCCCGACTATACTTATTTGGGGAAAGTCGGCGAGGTACTGGCGGACGATGGTGCGGGCCGGTGCTTCGTCGTCGATGAGCAGAGTGGTCATAAAAAATCTGTAGCGCCAAGCTTCCGCCGGGCAAATCGTTGTAGTCGTTGGCGAGCTGCACACCTACCAATTAAGGCTTGGCGTTATTTCAAATTGCCCCCTGAAGCGTACTAGGAATTGCTGTGGTGCTAGTTGGGGCAGCTTCCTGTTGCAGCTTGGGTTTTTGATGAGCAGCGGGTAGCGGCAGCACAAAGCTTACGCGTAGGCCCTGGGGGGCATTTTTGGTTATTTTTAATCCTCCCGACCCTAAGGCTAGCAGACGGGCGTGCGTGTTGCGTAGGCCCACACCGGCACTGTGCAATAGCTGCTCAGGCAGCAGCTTTGCCCCTACTCCTGTATCGGCCACTTCCACACGCAAACCTTCACTTACGCGACTCACCTGCACGAGCACTGTGCCACCCGCTACGCTTGGCCCCAAGCCGTGGCGCACGGCGTTTTCCACCAACGGCTGAATAAGCATGGGAGGTAGTAGCTGAGCATGAAGGCTTTCCTCTACCTCAAACACCACATCCAGCCGCGCCCCAAATCGCGACTGTTCCAGCTCCAGATACGCCCGCAAAAAGCTTATCTCGTCGCCTAGCGGCAGCTGCTCCTGCCGCGACGCCTCCAGCGCAAACCGAAACGTGTGCGCCAGTCGGGCAATCAGCTCGCGAGTGGCTTCCAGCTCCGGCGGCACGGAGGCGCTGATTGAGTTGAGCGTATTGAACAAAAAGTGCGGATTGATCTGCGCTTTCAGGGCCGACAGTTCGCTTTGGTGCGCCTGGGTCTGGAGCTGCTGCTCACGCTGGCTTTGCTGGCGAAGTTGCTGGGTGAAGCGCACCACGTGCAGCACTCCAAATTGCACGCAGTAGAATAAGGCTGGAATGTATATATCCCACACCCGACCATAGCCACCTATACCATTCTCGCCCAACAAGTGTAGCACTTGATAGTAGCTAACAAACCAGCCTATAACCCACAGCGGCCCAAGTACCATGTGAGCCAGCAGCTTGGTGGGCCACTCAGCCCTATCAAGCGAGGTGCGAAAGAATAGCCACCACACCGGCAATGTCCAAAAAGCCTTCAGCGGGTAATCCAGCAAAAGGATACGTTCCAGATATTCCAGAAACCCGACCTTGCCCGCTTGTGATGCATAAGCAACGGTAAGTGCATAAAATACTGCGAATACCACGTAAAAAGCCAGCATGGCTAACCAGCCGCTACTGGAGAAGCGAGCTAGCGGTAAAGCAGGAGAAGGCTGGTTACCCATGAGCAATAAATGAAATAGGTAGGCTCAACTTACGATTTTTAGTTGCACTAATCCAGCGCAGGGTTTAGCCTGATTAGGGCAACAGTGTCGCGAGCTTTTCCTGTAGCTCCTCCCCCGTCAGCGACTTGGCCAGGATGCGGCCCTGTGGGTCGAGGAGCAACGTAAGCGGAATAGCTTGGGCAGCATACGCGGCTACCGCCGCGCCTTTGAAACCTTGCAGATCAGACACCTGAACCCACGGCAGCTTATCGGCCGCTACGGCCTTTAACCACCTCTCCTTCGACTCGTCCAGCGAAACGCCATACACCTCAAATCCTTTGCCTTTATATTGCTGATACAGCAGCACTAAGCGTGGGTTTTCGGCTTGGCAAGGCTTGCACCACGAGGCCCAGAAATCAAGCAGCACGTAGCGCCCCCGCAACGATGATAGCGCCACAGTTTGGCCATCTGGATTGGGCAACACTAACTCAGGCGCCGTTTGGCCTACAGCCGTGGCTTCTAGTGCTTGACGGCGAGCCAGCAGCGCTAGCGTGTAAGGCGAGTCCGGTTGGCTTTGGGCGAATAAAGTGGTCATTGAATCCACAAAGGCCGCTTGCTGGGGGCTGCCGGCCAAAGTAAGCACGGCGTAAGGCGCTACGGCTGACGTCGAATATTGACGCGCCAGCCGCATCGCGGTAACAGTCAGTGCGCCGTTGGCTGCTTCCCAGAGCGCAGGCGTCCAGTCTTGCTGTCGAATCAACTCTTTGGTGCGGGCACCGCGACGGGCCTGCGCTTCCACCAACTGCTGGAGCACCAGCGCCTCAGCCGAGCCGCTTACCTGAGCTGTACCGAGCAGGTCAGTCGCGTCAGCCTTTAACTGAAGCTTGATTTGATTGTCCAGAAACACCGGCAGTGGGTCTGTAGCGGCCTTTACCACGAGCGAATACACGGCCGGCGTCGGAATTTTGCCCCCCAGCTGAAACTTCCCCGTCGCCTCCACATCAGCTGAATCCAGCCGAGCGTTTTGAGCATCGTGCAGGTAAACTTTACTGCCCACCGGCGCATTGGTTAGCTCTCCTTGAAGTGTATATCCAGTGAGCACAGCCGCTGGAGGCTGAGTAGGTACCGCACCCCGCTGGCAAGCCAGCAAACCCAACAAAACCAACCACAGCATCTGCGGGAAGCGACAGATAAGTCTGGGGGGCAAATATTTTGGCAACAACATGCGAGCAAAAGGCTGGTGAGTTTGTGAAAAAGCGGAGGCGTCATCCCAAACCTAAGTCCTTCAAAATCTGCTTACCAGCCACTTTCGCCCAGTGGAGTTAGCTGCCGATAAGTGACGATTATAGCCGCTAAATGGGTGGTCGGTATGCTTAAAATCTCTCCGTAAGGACCAATGACTTGGTTGGGGGGCTTTTATAGCAGCTTCCTCGATCCGCTTGACTAGTTCTTGCGGGGCGTGCTTAACAGCTGCGGTAGTTAGCGCGCTTCCGACGGCTTGTTACTTGCCCCCAGCCGGGCTTTCCCCTAACTTGCATCCCTTTCGGCGCCCCACCCTCTCGCGCCTACTTACCAAGCCTCACTTATTACTATGGGAAGAGCATTTGAATTTCGCAAAGGCCGCAAAATGAAGCGCTGGGACCGCATGTCCAAAGATTTCACCCGCATCGGCCGCGAAATCGTGATGGCCGTAAAGGAAAGCGGCCCCAACCCCGACACCAACTCCCGCCTGCGCGCGGCCATGCAAAACGCCAAGGGCGTAAACATGCCCAAAGACCGCGTGGAAGCCGCTATCAAGCGCGCCAGCAGCAAGGAAGAGAAAGATTATCAAGAGGTGGTGTATGAAGGCTACGCGCCCCACGGCGTGGCCATCGTAGTAGAAACCGCCACCGACAACCCTGTGCGTACCGTAGCCAACGTGCGCATGTATTTCAACCGCGGCAACGGCGCTCTCGGCACCGCCGGCTCCTCCGATTTTACCTTCACCCGCAAAGGCGTATTCAAGCTAGCCGCCGAAGGCCTCGATCGCGACGAGTTGGAGCTGGAGCTCATCGACTTCGGTGCCGAAGACATCTATGAAGATCAGGAGGAAGACGAGCACGGCAACGTGAAAGAGCTGATCGTAGTGGAAACTGCCTTCACTGACTTCGGACAGATGCAGAAAGCCCTAGAAGAACGCCACCTCAACGTGGTCGGCGCCCAGTTGCAGCGCATACCGAACACCACCGTCACGCTAGAAGGCGACGAGCTGGAAGAGGTCATGAACCTGATTGAGAAGTTCGAAGAGGACGATGATGTGCAGGCCGTCTATCACACGCTGGGGTAGCTACAGTTTTAGGTATAGTTATTACGCAGACTCAAGCTTTATCCAAAAAACCTTAGCCTTGCGGGCCGCTCCAGTTGGAGCGGCCCGCTTTTTTTCACCTTCTCTCTCGCTCAACTTCATTCAGTAAGCTATGAATTTTAGAGCTTCTTTTTGCGAGCCTTCAAACCCTGAAATAATGGAGCTGAACGTGACCACTGTTACTGAGATAACGACCTTTTTCGAGCAAATACCTTGGGCCGAATTCTTGAGAGAAATGGCAGAAACGCCCGCTGAAAATATTCATTATTCTCCATCGCTAGAGATAGAAAACAAATTAAATAAAAATGGTATCTCAATTTCAGTGGCAGGAGAACCTAATGATTACGGATTCTACATTTTTTATAATCGCCCAAAAAGAATTAAACGGCTATTCGGTTTATTCGAGACGTTAGACGCAAACTACCTTACTGAAATACATGGTCAACGTCATAAAGACGCTGTTGCTTGTCTAAACGCATTATTGAGCAATGATTTGGAGTATCTTGAAGCCAAGATAGGCGCATAATAACTACTGCGAAAAGCAATAAGAATAGTCCGCCTTGCTTCCGTATTTCCTATGATTTTTGTCTCTACTCCAATGGTTACTTTACAAAAATTTGTTGGCGCCTGCCTGCTTCTAACCGGTTTCTTGAGCGCGGCCTGCTCCACGCCAGCTAAGGAAACAGAAGCAGCTTCAGCCACCGCTACCAGCTACTTCCAGAGTCAGGAAACGGGCGTGCAGGATGGCGGTGTAAAGATGGTACCGATTACCACGCCCAAGGGCACCTTCAACGTCTGGACCAAGCGCGTCGGTAATAACCCCAAAATGAAGCTGCTTCTGCTCAACGGCGGCCCCGGCGCTACCCACGAGTACTTCGAGTGCATGGAAAGCTTTCTGCCCGCCGAAGGTATCGAGTTTATCTACTACGACCAGCTCGGCTGCGGCAACTCCGACAACCCCAACGACACCGCCATGTGGAGCCTGCCGCGCTACGTGGAGGAAGTAGAGCAAGTGCGCCAAGCTCTAAATCTGGACAAGGACAATTTCTACCTGCTGGGTCATTCCTGGGGGGGCATTTTGGCGGCCGAATATGCCTTCAAATACCAAGATAATATGAAAGGCCTCATCATCTCCAATATGATGATGAGTTGTCCCGAGTATGGCCGCTACGCCCAGGAGGTGTTAGCCAAGCAGATGAAGCCCGAAGTGCTAGCCGAAATTCGGCAGATAGAAGCTCGCAAAGACTTTCAGAATCCGCGCTACATGGAGCTGCTCATGCCTAACTTCTACGCCGAGCATGTGCTGCGCCTGCCGCTCGACCAATGGCCGGAGCCTGTAAATCGCTTCCTTGGCAAAACCAACCAATCGCTCTACGTGACCATGCAGGGCCCCAGCGAGTTTGGCATCGCCGGCAAGCTAGCCAACTGGGACCGCACCCCAGACCTACCCAAGCTCGCCGTGCCAGTGCTCTCCATAGGGGGCAAATTCGACACCATGGACCCCGAGCACATGCGCCGCATTGCCACCCAAGTGCAGAACGGCACCGCCCTAATCTGTCCCGAAGGCAGCCACATGAGCTTGTACGACGACCAGCAAACCTATATGACTGGCCTGATTAAATTCATGAAGGGCGTGGACAAAGGCGAGAAAAAAGTGGCGTTATAAGTCCTGTACCTGCTCTAGAAAGCTAGCTACCGCAACGGCTTCGACAAAACGCGCTCAAAGCAACCCCAGCCGTTAGCAACTTGTCTGTTCCACAGCTTGTTCCCTAGCTTCCCTGCCCATGCAACTCCCTTACTATCCCGACGCTGCGGTACTGGTGCTACGGCTTTTTCTGGGCGGAGTGCTGGTGTATGGCGTGATTGATAATATGGTTAGCGCCGAGCGAATGGTGGAGTTCGAGAAGTTTCTGGCGCAACACCAATTTCCCCTGCCACCGGTGGCTGCTCGGCTGTCGGTGTATGCCCAATTCATTTGTGGGTTGCTTATTGGTCTGGGGTGGCTTACCCGGGCAGCGGCGCTCCTGATGATTGTCAACTTTTTGGTTGCCTTGGTAATGGTGCACTGGGGCCTGCCTTTCTCTCAGAATATTGCCCCGCTTGCCATGCTGATGGGCAGCGTTTCGTTGGCGCTCGGTGGTCCTGGACGTTACTCCGTGGCCGCTCGCCATCATGTGCCATGAGAGGCTACTTTTTGAGCCATTAGGCATCTTCTGTCTCCATGATAGCTGACTAAGTTTCTGCAGCGGTTAACTTATGAGTAGGATGGCGCTTGCAAAGGTTATAATAAGGCATAAGGAAGGGCGAGAAGAAAGTGGACTGTAGGTATCAGCAGCCGTCAAAACTCACTGTTTTTTAATTAGATAGTCAGCCATATTTTCGGGGAAATACAAAACAATAGCTATGTTTGAGTAACCGCATTTTGCAGCGAATTGCAGCGGCTGGTTTTATTGTTCTGCTATCAGCTCTATAAGCTTATTTAACCATGCAAAAGCCCTCAAACGCTTTCATTGCCGCCTCCTGGATTGCGCTGCTGGCGGGCATCGTGGCATTCAACGTCGGCCTGTGGAACGCCGATATGATGCTGAATGAGAAAGGGTACTACTTTACCGTGCTGATGTACGGGCTGTTTTCCGTTATCTCTCTACAGAAGTCGGTGCGCGACCAGCTGGAGGGCATTCCCGTTACCAATCTCTACTATGGTCTTAGCTGGTTTTCTACCCTGCTTACCATATCGCTGCTCATCATCGGACTGTGGAATGCCAGCCTCACCCTGAGCGAAAAAGGCTTCTATGCCATGTCCTTTCTGCTAAGCTTATTCGCGGCCATCGCCGTACAAAAGAACACCCGCGACAGCCGCAACAGCGGCGCGCCCCTATAGCTCAACTAGCATCAAGCCTGGGGGCTTTTTTGCTTTTCTCGCAGTCGCTCAACTGCGTGCAGCGAGCCAGTAACTACCCCGTACTCTTACCGCACCTTTCATTTCAAGTATGCGTAGCCAGCGGCCCGTTCGTAGCTTAAGCTACAGCGGGCCGCACTCATTTTGAAGGAAGTGCTTGCTGAAACTGACTATGAAAATAGCCTTACTGACCCTCGGAACCCGCGGCGATGTGCAGCCTTTTGCGGTACTCGGAAAAGCTCTCCAGCAGCGTGGCCACGCGGTAACACTTTGCACGGCCCAGAATTTCGCGACCCTCATTGCTTCTTATGGTCTCAGCTTCGAGCCCGTGGAGGCTGACTATCAAGCGCTGCTGGATTCGGAGGAAGGTAAAAAGATCATGAAGGCCAACCCGCTGGCTGTTCGCCGCAACCTCGCTACGTGGGTGTACCCGCTGGTAGAGCACTCTTTGCGGCAATTTTATGCGCTGGCTAAGCAAAACGACAAGGTAATATACCATGTCAAAACGTTGGCCGATATGTTCGCGGATCAGTTTCCGGAGCGTATGATACGGGCCATGCCGGTGCCCGCCGTACAGCCGACGGCCGCATTCCCGAATCCAGCCTTCAGCGGGCTTTCTATTCCCAAGTTGCTCAACACCTGGAGCTACCGGCTGACGCAATGGAGCCTGAAGATGCTCTCGAAGCCGATTGGGCGGTTTCGGGTGGCGCACGGGCTCCCCAAAGCCTACGCTAGCCTCGACACGCCTTTTCTGTACGGCATCAGCCCCGCTTTTCTGCCCCAGCCTAGCGATTATCCGGCGGGCAGTCTGTTTACGGGGTTTTGGTTTGATAACTCAACAGAGGAGCTAAGCTCCGAGCTTCTGGAGTTTCTGCAAGCTGGCCCGCCCCCACTGCTGCTTACGTTTGGCAGTATGCCGTTTCAAAGCCGTTTTGATTTACCCGCGGCTTTGCAAGAGTTGGCTACGAGTACCCGAATCGTAGTTGTCAAAGGCTGGGGACTTAAAGAAGTGGAGAGACTGGAAAGCCATCCCAATATAAAAGTCATCGACGCGGCGCCGTACGATAAGCTGTTTGCGTGGGTGCGGGCCGTCATTCATCACGGTGGCATTGGTACCACCGCTGAGTGTCTGCGCGCCGGCAAGCCCATGTTTATTTGCCCGGTGCTTCATCCCGTAGGCGACCAGTATTTCTGGGGCCAACAAGCTCACCACAAAGGGATTGGGGTGCGACCGGTGCCGCTGGCAAAGCTATCGAAAGAGCAATTTTTGGCCGGTGCTCATGAGCTTCTGCACAATGCGAGCCTGCACACAGCCAGCCAACAATTGGCCGAAAAAATACGCCAGGAAAATGGTCTGCAAGTAGCCATTGCTGCCATCGAGACGGGGCGTTTTTAACCAACGAACCCAGGCGAAGCGGACTTGCTTGTTGCTGGGGGGCAAATTTGGACGTAGCGCCTCCCCGGCTTCTAGCGTATCTTTGTGGCCTGCCCGGTGTTCGCGGCACTGGCTGGCCGTTTCTGCGCTGGCGTCTTTTCCATCCCTTTACTTTGCTTGCCATGTCTACCCGCCTCAACAAATACATCAGCGAAAGCGGCGTCTGCTCCCGGCGCGAAGCCGACAAATTTATCGAGCAGGGCAGTGTGTTTGTGAACGGCAAGCGGGCTAACATCGGCGACCAGGTGACCGAGAAAGACCGCGTGGTGGTGAACGGCAACCTGATTGAGCCCCGCGCCCCCGAAGACGCGATTTATATTGCCTTCAATAAGCCCCCCGGCATCACCAGCACCACCGAAACCAGCGTCAAGGACAACATCATCCGCTACATCAAGCACAGCGAGCGGATTTTCCCCATCGGTCGCCTCGATAAGGATTCCCAGGGCCTGATTCTGCTGACCAGCAATGGCGACATCGTCAACAAGATTCTGCGGGCCGGCAACAAGCACGAGAAGGAATACATCGTGATGGTGGATAAGCCCATTACCGACAGCTTCATCGAAGGCATGCGCGGCGGGGTACCCATCATGGGCATCATGACCCAGAAATGTGAGGTCAAGAAGGAAACTAATTACATCTTCCGCATCACGCTCATTCAGGGCATGAACCGCCAGATCAGGAAGATGTGCGAGCATTTCGGCTACGAAGTAGTGCAACTCGAGCGCATTCGGGTGATGAATATCACGCTCAAAGGCCTCGGCGTAGGCGACTGGCGCGAGCTGACGGAGAAGGAGTTGGAGGGTATTATGAAGATGACCGAAACCTCTTCCGGCACCAAGGAAGCTTCTCTGCCGAAGCGCCGCGTAGGGCCACCCACTACCACCTGGAGCAGCCGCCCGGCTCGTTTCATGGAGGAAGGGGAAGAAAAGCCTAGCCGCAAACCCGCTGGGGCCGGTGCAAAGCCATCCACGCGCACCGCCCCAGGCACTGCCAAGCCAGTGCGCAAAGCCACCACAGGCAAGCCTAAGCCAGCAGGCGCAGCCGGCGCTTTTGGTGCAGAAAAGCCCCCCAAAAAGCCCGGACGCCCTACTACCGCCGGCTCCAAACGCAAGCCCGCCGCGAAGACCTTGAACCGCGCGCCCAAAGGCAACGCTGGCCGCCGGGGCAGCAGCCGGTAACAAGTGTCTAGTCACGATAGCGTTGTAGGGACGCAATATCTTGCGTTTAATCGTTGCTGAGGTTGCAATGACTGAATCGTATGGTTCTGATCGCTCAACGACCGCAACGATTAGACGCAAGATATTGCGTCTCTACAATTGAGAATCAGGATATGCTTACTGAACGTGAGAAAATGCTGGCTGGCGAGCTATACCAAGCCAACGACCCAGAACTAGTAGCCGCCCGCCAGCGCGCTAAAGCCTTATGTCACCGCTACAATCAGCAGCCCTTGGAACTGGACCGCGCCGTGCTGGCCGAGCTGCTGGGCTACGAAACGGACGCTTATATCGAGGCTCCCTTACGCTGCGACTACGGCTTTAACATTCACTTGGGGCAAAATTTCTACGCCAACTACAACCTCACCATTCTCGACTGCGCGCCGGTGCATATCGGCGACAATGTGTTTGTGGCGCCGAATGTAGTGCTGAGCACGGCGGGGCATCCGGTGGAAGCTGGTCCGCGCGTGGCTGGGTGGGAGTTTGCTCATCCTATCACTATCGGCGATAGTGTATGGCTGGGCGCGGGTGTCATTGTGCTGCCCGGCGTGACGATTGGCGCGGGCACCACCATCGGGGCCGGCAGCGTCGTGACGCGGAATATTGCGCCTAATTCCGTGGCCGTGGGTAATCCGTGCCGCGTGATTCGGGCAGCTTCTTAGAAGGCGATGGTAGCGCGCTTTAGCGCTTAGTAAGCTGTGCAGAGCTTGTGCATTAATGGCGCAAATACTATATTTCATAGATATTATAGCATTACTAAGCCCATGTCTGCCACCTTCCTCGACCCTAGCGCCCACGCTGCTCTAGTTGCCCGCCTGCAGGCGTTAACGCCCCTCAACCAGCGGCAATGGGGAAAGATGACGGCCGGGCAAATGGTGGTGCACTGCGCCGACCAGCTGCGGGTAAGTCGGGGGGAAAAGGCGGTTACCTCTATGCGGATACCCGGCTTTCTAAAGCCGTTGGTTAAGTGGTTTTTCGTCACGCGCCTAAAGGAGTTTAAGCCCAACATGCAGACTCTAAAAGAGCTGGACTCGCAGGCGGGCATGACGCCTACTACCACCTTTGAGGCCGACCGCCAGCAGCTGCTTGCTCTGCTCAACCCAGCTCAATATGGGCCGGCCGGCGTAGAGCATCCGGTATTTGGGCACTTGTCGCGGGAAGAATTTGGGCAGGTTACGTGGAAGCATCTTGATCACCACCTGCGCCAGTTTGGCGTGTAGCATAGGTGAAGATGCAGGCCCAGCACAAAGAGCAAAATACGGTATCTGGCTGAGGCTGGGAGGCATATTTGATTGCGAGGCCTTCGCTCACGCTACTTCAACCGGCAAATCCTTACCGCAACTCACTTTCCTCCTTATCTTGCGGTGCGCCCAGGTGCCTTCGTGGCCTTGATAAACCGCTTTTTTGCTTTCCGCAACCCTCAACCCACCCTCTTGATGCTCCGCACCGACTGGACCCTCGACGAAGTAAAAGCCCTGTACCACCAGCCCGTGCTGGAACTCGTGACCCAGGCCGCCGCCGTACATCAGGCCCACCAGGCCACTGGCGAAGTACAGGTATGCACCCTGCTCTCAGTAAAAACCGGGGGCTGCCCCGAAGACTGCTCCTATTGCCCCCAAGCAGCCCGCTACCATACCGGTGTGGAAGTGCACGCGCTGCTAAAGGATGAAGTGGTGCTAGATGCGGCCCGCCGTGCTAAAGACTCAGGCAGTACACGCTTTTGCATGGGCGCCGCCTGGCGCGAAGTGCGCGACAACCGCGACTTCGACCGCGTACTAGGCATGGTAACCCAAGTAAACGATATGGGCCTGGAAGTGTGCTGCACCCTGGGCATGATCAACGAGTACCAGGCCGAGCGCCTCAAGCAAGCCGGCCTCTACGCTTACAACCATAACCTGGACACCAGCGCCGAGCACTACTCCGAAATCATCACCACCCGCACCTACGACGACCGCCTGAATACGCTCGAAAACGTGCGTCAGGCGGGTATTTCGGTGTGCTCGGGGGGCATTATTGGCCTCGGCGAAACCGATGAAGACCGCATTGCCATGTTGCACACCCTGGCCACCCTGCCCGCCCACCCCGAGTCAGTGCCGGTGAATGCGCTGGTGCCCGTGGCTGGCACTCCCCTGGCCGAACAGCCCCGCGTAAGTGTGTGGGAAATGCTGCGTATGATTGCCACCGCCCGCATCCTGATGCCCCGCACTATGGTGCGCCTCTCGGCTGGTCGTCAGGAAATGCCGGTGAGCGAGCAGGCGCTGTGCTTTTTAGCTGGTGCTAACTCTATCTTCTCCGGCGAGAAGCTATTGACCACGCCCAACCCCGATTTCGATGCCGACAAGCAAATGTTTGCCACGCTGGGCCTGAAGCCACGCAAGTCGTTCAAGGACATGCCGCAGGGCGCTACGGTGTTGGCGAAGGCTTCGGTTGAGGCATAGAAACCAAGATAAAAACTAGAAAGCTAGGACAGCTAGCTCCCCTCCTCAGCTGAGGAGGGGCTGGGGGTGGTTGGCAATCGTTGCACGATATCTAGATCTAGTTTTTAGTTCTAACATCGTTCTGCCGTCATCAACCACCCCCAGCCCCTCCTCAGCTGAGGAGGGGAGCTAGCTGTCCTAGCTTTCTGGCTTTTAGGATTGTGGCCTCCTTGCGTCACGCTAGCTAGCAACATGTCTTCTTCCCCCCTACTACATCGCCTAACCCAGCAGCTAGCCCAGCGCGAGGCGGCTGGCACTCGTCGCCACCTGACGCTAGCGGAACCGGGTCGGATAGACTTTAGCTCGAACGATTACCTTGGCTTGGCTCGCAGCGGTGCTTTGCAGCAGGCTTTAGCCGAAAAAAGCCCCCCAGCCGCCGGCAGCACCGGCTCCCGCTTGCTCACCGGCAACTCTGCCGCCGCCGAAGCACTGGAAGCGCACCTAGCCGATTTCCACCGTGCGGAGGCAGCGCTACTGTTCAACTCTGGCTACGCCGCCAACCTGGGCTTTTTTGCCGCCGTGCCCCGCCGCGGCGACACCATATTTTACGACGAAGCCAGCCACGCCTCCGTCAAGGACGGCATCCGGGGCAGCTTCGCCACGGCCTACAGCTTCCGCCACAATGATTTGGCGGACCTAGAGCGGCGGCTGAGTCGGGCGACGGGGGCCGTTTTTGTGGCCGTGGAGGCGCTATACTCCATGGATGGCGACCAGGCACCGCTGCGCGAACTGGCGGCATTTTGTCAGCAGCGCGGCTTGTACTTGATTGTTGATGAGGCGCACACCAACGGCATTTACGGTCCGCGGGGGGAAGGTTTGGTAGTGGAATTAGGGTTGAAAGAGCAGGTATTTGCCCGCATTCTCACCTTTGGCAAAGCCCTGGGCAGTCAGGGGGCAGTTATTGCCGGGCCGCAGGTGCTGCGCGAGTATCTGCTGAATTTCAGTCGGCCGTTTATTTACACCACTGCGCTACCGCCGCTGGCTATAGCCACGTTGACCGCAGCATACCAGATGCTACCGTATATGCAGCAGGAGCGGCAGCGGCTTTTTGCCCTTTCTGACTTGCTGAAAACAACGCTCAACGCGGTGCCTGGCTTGCATGTGCCAGAGACAAGTCACGTCATTCACCCCGTATTCTTCACTGCTTCTCCCGGACCGGCCCACGTACGCGCCGTAGCGTCTGCCGCTCAGCAAGCTGGCTTTGACGTGCGCCCCATCGTAGCTCCTACTGTTCCTGCGGGTACTGAGCGGCTGCGGCTTATTGTGCACAGCTATAATACTGAGGCGGAAATTGAGGAACTAGCGGCGACACTGGGGCGAATTGGTTAAGGATTTATCTCAGCACTCTCCCAAACGCTAAGGCCGTTCATCCGACGTGAAGTATACTTTGGCAGTTGAAGAATTTAGCTTGTTCTTAATTGCATCCCGCAACTATTTATATTGCTGCCGCGGTCCAGAAGCTACGGTCTTTTGCCATAATGCAGAAGTGTTTAACAAGGTAGATTTTATTGACTGTAAGTCAATAAATTAGCCGTAAACAGATAAAACAGGAAGCATACTTAGCATAACACTTCATGGATAAGAAAATGCTTTTTAAGGCTAGGCTGTATTTTACAGGGCTAATTACGCTTGCTATATGGTCACTATTAATTTGGGGGCATTATCATGGAGGCGTACCCAGCCATCACATATTGGCCCGTGCAGACATGCCCGAGATTTCTAATTGGTGGGGAGGCATTTCAATCCCCTTACTTACATGGTTTTTATTATATCGAATAGAGACTAGAATAAACAACAATTCTCATCCTTCAGCATTTTCATTAAATATTATTTATGCCTTTACCGCCGCCCTACTATTTGGCATAGTGCTTTCCATATTTTTTACTTTAGGAAATCCAAATATACCTGGCTATATGATTATTGGGGCTTTTGTACTTGCACTGTTCCTCCCAATTTACCGGGCAGAATGTTTACTTGGGTTCGTTATAGGTATGTGCTATAAGTTTGGTGGTGTGCTTCCAATTATAGCAGGATCAATAATATTGCTAATAGGAGCTGTATTATATCTCGTAGTTCGGCCGGTATTCTTATATATTGTGTCAGGTCTTATTCACGCAACCTCATCAAATAAGCATAAAGCAAATTAATTAATTCACAAACATGATTGATTTAATATTATATTAATTATTATCAATAATTATTGTTTCAAAACATTATTGTTTGTAAATAATATTACAGACTTTCTGTACGGCTAAGCGGGCAACATTTCATTTTCCGCTACTATTTTCCGTAAGCTTGTACATCTTTGTGCAACCTGTCACAAGCGCATAATTAACTTGTGCATGGTGTCAGCTAGCAATTTTCTCAAACAACCTACTTTTGGAACAACTTTTCGTCACCGGCATTGGCACCGACGTAGGTAAAACCCTGGTAGCCGCCATTCTCACCGAAGCCCTGCAAGCCGACTACTGGAAGCCTGTGCAGGCTGGCCTCACTCCCACCACCGACACCGCCACGGTGCGGGCCTTGGTAAGCAATCCGGTTTCCCAGTTTCATCCCGAAGCGTACCGCCTACAGATGCCTGCCTCGCCCCACGCAGCGGCAGCGGCCGAAAATATCCGCATTCAGCCCGAGCTGTTTGTATTGCCTCGCACTTCCAATAATCTGATCGTGGAAGGCGCTGGGGGGCTTTTTGTGCCGTTGGCGCCGGGCTTTTTGTTAGTCGATTTGTTGGCACAATTGCAGCTGGCTACAGTGGTAGTGTCCCGCAATTATTTGGGTAGCATCAATCACACATTGCTTACGTTGGAAGCTCTGCAGACGCGTGGGTTGCCTATTCGGGGATTGGTGTTTAATGGGGAATCAACCCCGGCCACGGAGGAGTTTATTTTGCAGCACTCCGGCGTTCCGGTGTTGCCACGATTGAACCCGGAGCCAGAGATAGATGCGGCCATGGTGAGCCGCTACGCGACAGAGTTCCGCGCTTGGTTTGCGGAAAAGTAGCTCTTCCACGAGTGGCGCCCTCCCTTACCTTTGCGCCATGTCTACCTTAGCCGCCCGCGACCACGCCGTACTCTGGCACCCTTATACCCAAATGCAAACCGCGCCCCTGCCCATTCCTATTGTGCGGGGGGAGGGCGCGTGGCTGTTCGCAGAAGATGGTACTGCTTACCTCGATGGAATTTCCTCGTGGTGGGTAAACCTGCACGGCCATGCCCACCCGCGCATTGCGGCCCGCGTAGCCCAGCAGCTCCAGACGCTGGAGCATGTGCTGTTTGCTGGCTTCACCCATCCCCCCGCCGTGGAGTTGGCCGAAGGCTTATTGGAGATTTTGCCCCCCAATCAGCGCCGCATCTTCTACTCCGACAACGGCTCGACAGCCGTGGAGGTGGCCTTGAAGATGGCCCTCCAATATCACCACAATCACGGTCAGCCGCGGCGTACCATCGTGGCCTTCCGCGACAGCTACCACGGCGATACTTTCGGGGCCATGGCCGTGAGCAGCCGGGGGGCATTTACGGCTCCCTTTGCACCTTTGCTCTTCGATGTAGCTTTTATCGACGTGCCAGTGCCGGGCCGCGAGGCCGAAGTGCTGGCTCAGCTGGAAGCCGTAGCGGCCCAAGGCGATGTGGCTGCTTTCATTTTTGAGCCACTGCTGCTGGGTACGGCAGGTATGATTACGTACACGCCCGAGGTGCTTGACCAGCTGATTCAGTGCTGCCATCGGCACGGTATTCTGGCAATCGCCGACGAGGTAATGACCGGCTTCGGGCGCACCGGCCGATTCTTCGCCTGCGACTACCTTATGGAAAGACCCGACATGGTGTGCTTATCCAAGGGGCTCACCGGAGGTACCATGGCGCTAGGCGTCACGAGTAGCACGGGGCCGGTGTACGAGGCGTTTTTGAGTGACGATAAGATGAAGACTTTCTTTCACGGTCACTCTTACACGGCCAATCCGGTGGCGTGCGCGGCGGGGCTGGCTAGCTTGGAACTGCTGCGCGAGCCGGCTTGCACTGCGGATTTAGCGCGCATCTCGGCGGCGCACCAAGCATTTGCGGCGGAGATGACAGGCCAATCTGGCGTGCGCGCGGTGCGGGTCCTGGGCACTGTAGTAGTCGTAGAATTTGAGGAGCAAGCCACTACGTCTTACTTCAGCAGCCTCCGCGACGAGCTGTACCAGCTAGCCCTACAGCGCCGCGTGATTCTGCGACCCTTGGGCAACATTATTTACATCATGCCACCCTACTGCACCACCGATGCCGAGCTAAGCCTGCTCTACGACGCGGTGCGCGCTATGCGTGAGTTAGTAGAAGCGCGGACTGCTTTAGCTTAGCATTCGACCGGAGTAGTTATTGATTTGATCTATCCGTGCGTCATGCAGAGCAGAGCGAAGCATCTCGCGTGTTTACTAGGATTAGTAATCAGACATCAGCACGCGAGATGCTTCGGCTCCGCCTCTGCATGACGGGCAGCCTAGAAGACCTGCCCACTAAGGCTGATTCAATCTACCGGGCGTAGCTTGCGGCCCGATTGAGCTTACTTCAACTAATGTCAGACGACAACCTGATTCTGATTCGTGGCCGGGGAAGCGTATCCACGCTGGGGCTGGGGGGCAATTTTGTGGATCAATTGCCACAATCCGCCTTCGCAAGCCGACAAACTGGCTCGCGTACCCTACCTGTTGGCAGTGTGCCCGCCGAAGCGGAAGAAGCGATAAGTGGTTTGCGCCACGCACACGCCCCTTTCCGCCAGCTCGACCGCACGGTGCTATTAGCGTTGCTCGCCGCCCGCCAGGCCACGGCGCAGGCGGGCTGGGCAGCAGCTCAACAGGCCAGCTTGGGAGTCAGTATTGGCTCCTCGCGGGGCGCTACGGGCCGGCTGGAGCAGTTTCACGCCGATTTTCTGGCCGATGGCGTCGTAGCTGCGGCTGCCTCGCCCCTTACGACGCTGGGCAATGTTGCCAGCTGGGTTGCTTACGATGCGGGCGCTATTGGCGGGGCGGCGCTCAGCCATTCCAGCACTTGTAGCAGCGCTTTTCAGGCATTGGGCAACGCGGTAGCGTGGCTGCGCGCCGGCCTTGCCGATCGGTTTCTGGCCGGCGGCGCGGAGGCTCCCCTCACTGATTTCACGTTGGCGCAGATGCACGCCTTAGGCATCTATTCCACTTTTGCCCCCCACGCCTGGCCTTGCCGCCCTGGCGGCGGCGCGCCTTCCACGTTTGTGCTGGGTGAAGGAGCAGCCGTTTTTGCCTTGGAACGCGCCAGTCGGGCGGCTCTCACAGCCGAGCGCGCAATGGGCATTTCAGTGCCTTATTTCCAGCTCGAAAGTGTAGGCTTTGGCTTCGAGTCAATTCCGAGCAAAACGGGCCTTTCATCCAACGGGCAGCACTTCCAGACAGCTATGCATCAAGCCCTGAGGCAAGCAAATTGCCCCCCAGAAGCTGTGGATGCGCTGGTGTTGCACAGCCCCGGCACCCCCGCCGGCGACGCGACCGAGCGCCGGGCAGTAGAGGCGGTTTTTGGAATAGAAAATGCTCCCCAACTCGTTTCCAATAAATGGCTGGTGGGCCATACGCTCGGTGCATCGGCCGCGCTGAGTCTGGAGTTTGCATTGCAGCTTCTCACTTACCAAACTTGGCCGACACCGTCATTTGCTACTTACCTCTGCTCAGCCCCCAACCCGAACCGCCCGGTTCGGCGGGTAATGGTGAATGCAGCCGGCTTTGGCGGTAATGCAGCTAGCGCGCTGGTCTCGTTGGTGTAAGGGTAATTACTGAGTTTAGAATCCCAAGTCAGTTGTCATGCAGAGCACAGCGAAGCATCTCGCGTGTGGTCGTTGAGTTTGTAAACTAGCTGAATAGGCGGTCATGCTGAATATGGTCTCCGTTTGTCAAAGCATCTCTTCCGCCTCCACTGTCATCCTGATGAAGGCAAGATGACAGTGGAGGCATCATTAGCATGCGAGGTGCTTTGCTGCACACCGTATGACTGGCGCTTTTGATTCCACCGATTAATTCCGCCTTACCCCGTATTTTACATCACCAAAACATCGTTTTTATCGCGCCTTCGCTCACCAAATCTCTCCAAAATGCCCCCCAAGACGTTCCTTCGCTCTGCTCTCCTGCTCGCCGCGGTCGCTAGCTTCACCAGTCTGCGCGCCCAGAATGCCCCCCCATCTACCCCGGACCCCGCAATAAAGCAGATGGTAGAAGCCATTTCGGCCAAAACGCTGGAGGAGGATATCCGCAAGATGGTTTCCTTCGGTACTCGCCACACGCTGAGCGACACCAAGAGCAAAAAGCGCGGTATCGGGGCGGCGCGCAACTGGGTAGAGGCGGAGTTTAAAAAATACGCCAAAGCCAGCGGTGGCCGCATGAAAGTGGAGCAGGACACGTTCACGGTGAAGCCCGACGGCCGGCGCATCGATAAGCCCGTAGTGATGGCCAACGTGATGGCCACGCTGCAAGGCACCGACCCCAACGACAAGCGCATCATCATCGTCAGCGGCCACCTCGACTCACGCGTGACCGACGTAATGAACGCTACTGCCGATGCGCCCGGCGCCAACGACGACGCCTCGGGCGTGGCTTTGGTGATGGAAATGGCGCGCATAATGGCTCCAAAGCAGTTTCCGTGTACCCTCATTTTTGTAGCTGTACAAGGCGAAGAGCAGGGCCTCTACGGCTCGACGCACATGGCCAAGCGCGCCAAAGCCGAAGGCTGGAACATCGTTGGGATGCTCAACAACGACATCGTGGGCAACTCCACTGGCTTCGATCCTGAAATTAAAGACCCTAAGCACGTGCGCATTTTCAGCGAGGGTGTGCCGGCCAACGAAACTGAAGAGCAGGCCAAAGTACGCCGCCAGTTGAGCAGCGAAAACGACTCGCCCAGCCGTCAGCTGGCCCGCTATATCAAAACCACCTGCGAGCAGTATGTGAATGACTTCGGCGTGCTCATAGAGTACCGCCCCGACCGTTTTCTGCGCGGCGGCGACCACACGCCCTTCAATCAGCAAGGCTTTACGGCCGTGCGCTTCACGGAAGTAAACGAGAACTTCAACCATCAGCACCAGGACCTGCGCACCGAAAACGGCATTGAGTACGGCGACAAGCCCGAGTTCGTGGACTACGAATACCTGCGCAAAAACACCGGCGTAAACCTGGCTACGATGGCTAGTCTGGCCTGGGCGCCCGCTGCCCCCCAAAACGTAGGCGTGCTCACCGCCAACCTTACCAACCGCACCCAGCTCAAATGGGACGCGCCCGCCGCCGGCGAAAAACCGGCTGGCTACTACGTGCTCATGCGCGAAACGAGCAGCCCCGTGTGGCAGCAGAAGTTCTTCGTAACCGGCACCACCGCCGATTTGCCCCACAGCAAGGACAACTTCATTTTCGCCGTGGCTTCCGTTGATGCTGAGGGCCACGAGAGCCTGCCCGTTACACCGAAGGTCGTGCGGTAACTAGTTCTCTTGATTGCTTAATACATCAAGCCATCGGCTACTCCATAGTAAATAAAAAGCCCCCCATACTCGTGTTGGGGGGCTTTTCTATGCTTGCTGCTTTTATAGGTAACTTGAATTTGGCAGTTTGAAACGAGATTGGCTTCGAAGAACATCTAGCTACCTATCAATCCACTCAGCTCAGTATCTTACAGCTATGCTCTACCGTGAAGCTCAAGTTGCTGATATTCCGCAGTACATGGCCGTGCGCATGGCGGTCAAGGAAAATCAGCTTTCCAACCCTGATCGAGTAACGGAACAAGACAACATCGATTACCTCACGCGGCGCGGCAAAGGCTGGGTGTGTGAGGTAGAAGGCCAGATTGTAGGGTTCGCTATTGCCGACCTGCAAGACCATAGCATCTGGGCACTTTTCGTGCACCCCAACTACGAGCGGCAAGGCATCGGGCGGCAGCTACAGACGCTAATGCTGAACTGGTATTTCAACCAAACGCAGCATCCCGTTTGGCTAAGCACAAGTCCGGGGACGCGGGCCGAAGGATTTTACCGGCAATCGGGCTGGCGCGAAACTGGTCGAACAGCTAGTGGGGAAACTCGTTTTGAGCTGACGCTAGAAGAATGGCTTAGGCGCTCGAATCAGGTTTGAATTTCGCGGTAATAGCCTAAGCAGCTGGATCTATAGTTACCTTGTACTATGGAGACGACACAGTTATTTCAACGATGCCTACTGCTCTTCATGCTCCTACCGGGGCCTTGTGTCTTCGCGCAACGTGACGCTTCCTCTCCCGCCTTTAGCGTTGTGCCGCTAGGCGTGAAGGGTGGTCTGGATGAGGGCAACCTTTCCGCATATCTGGTGGCACCTGCGGGCTCTACTTCCTATGTGTGTCTGGATGCGGGCACCGTGTATAGCGGCGTGGAAAAAGCAGTAGCACGCAAGGTATTCGCGGGGCCGGCAGGCGAAGTAATCCGTAACCATATCAAGGCTTACCTCATCTCCCACGCTCACCTCGACCACGTGGCGGGCTTACTCCTGAATGCAACCGACGACTCGCCCAAAAGCATCTACGGTTTAGCTGATTGTCTGAAAACCATTCAAAACGACTATTTCAACTGGCGAACCTGGCCCAACTTCGGCAATAATGGCAACCCACCGGCTCTGGGTAAATACCAGCTCCGACCCCTAGTACCCAACGAGGTTAAAGCTATAGAAAACACTACCCTCAGCGTTCAGACGTTTGTGCTGAGTCATGGTAAGCCCTACCAAAGCGCCGCCTTTCTGATTCGTAGTCAGGAAAATTACTTGCTTTACCTCGGCGACACCGGCGCCGATGCCATCGAAAAAGCTCCCCAGCTGCGCAACTTATGGCAAGCCATTCAGCCCCTGGTGAAAGCCGGTCAGCTGAAGGCCATTTTCATCGAGGCTTCCTACGCCAATGCCCAGCCCCCAGCGCAGTTGTTTGGGCACCTTACCCCGGCTTTGCTCATGCAGGAAATGGCCGCGCTAAGTCAGCTCACGGGCTCGGAGGCTTTGCGCGGGTTGCCGGTCGTTATTACCCATATCAAGCCCACGGCTGGCAATGAAGCTGCCATCAAAAAGCAGCTTACCGAAGCAAATAAATTGAGCCTGAAATTAGTGTTTCCGGAGCAAGGAAAATTGCTCCAAATTTAACTTGTGAACAGGTAGCACACTTTGTCAAGTAGGCGAACTGCTTATTTACAATCACTTGAATTATGAATAGCATAAGCACTGTAATTACCCGCATTTGGCACGGTACTACCCACGCCCATCATGCCAATGAGTACCTGCAGTATCTGGAAGCGTCCGGCCTTGCCGACTACAAGAAAACGCCCGGCAACTTAGGCGTGCAAGTGCTGCGCAGCATGGAGGGCGATGTCTGCCATTTCTGGACCGTAACCCGCTGGGACAGCTACGACAGCATCAAACAATTTGCCGGCGACGACTACGAAAAAGCCCGCTATTACCCCGATGATGCGCGCTACTTGCTAGAGTTCGAGGCAAACGTTACGCACTGCGAGACCTTCGATTTTTAGGCAACTGCCGTCCATAGCATTTGATTTCGCTTATTGCTTACCATTACTTCCTTACTAACTGTTCCAGCTGCTTGTGAAAAAATATTTACTCCTAGCAATCATATGGTTACCTCTCCAAGCGCCGTCCCAAACGCTGGGTACGAACACCCCCAATCACGACTATAAGGTTGCTGTTGGTGTATTAGGCACTTACCAGGCTATTGGCTTGCAGTCGGAATTTAGATTTTCCAACCAGTTTGCAATGAAGGCAATAGGTGCGCTGACCTTCGACGACAAGCGCAGGGCGGGAGAACACGGTGGGGCCGGCATTGGCCTGCTTACTTACTACATACCCACAAACAATCAACTTATTGAGCCCGTTGTGGGCGTGGGGGGCATTTATTCGTGGTATCACTGGGGTTTGTACGGTACCAGTGGTACCATTCACGACGTAAACGTGGGCGCCGCCTTTGGCACCAATCTCCGTTTTAGTAACCACTTCCGAAGCGGGGTGAACCTATTTCTAGGTAATGGTTTCCGGGCCGAGTACGCAACAAGCGAAATGACCATTGTTGGTCGTAGGTTGCTTGTTCTTCCGACGCTGACATTAGATTTTCTGCTTTAAGCCCGCAGACCTAAATGTTAGTTGTGAGTACGCCTTTGTGGTCGCTCGGTTAAGGGTGAGTGACTGGGGGCATTTTTCAATTTACGCTCCGCTGCCACTGTTAATCCCATGACTTACAACCAAAAAGGTCTTAGAAAAATAGTCATTCTATTCTGGTCCATACTACTCATTTCGTGCAGTAAAGGAACAACAATCAGCCCTTCCACCCCGGTCATTCCCTCAGCCACGGCCGACCCGGCTCAGTACGGCACGCCCTTCACCGAAGTGCCCGATGCTGCGGATGCCACGGTGTATCAGGTGAATATGCGGGCGTTTAGTACGCAAGGCAATTTCAAGGGCGTGTTGGCTCGGCTGGATTCCATCAAAGCCCTCGGCATCAATGTGGTGTATCTGATGCCGGTGTATCCTATCGGGAAGGTAAAGGCGTTTGATTCGCCCTATGCCGTGCAAGACTACACGGCGGTGAATCCGGAGCTTGGTACGCTGGCCGATTTGCGGACCCTCGTGGACGGGGCCCACGCCCGCCGCATGGCCGTCGTGCTCGATTGGGTGGCCAACCACACCGCTTGGGACCACGCCTGGATAACGGCCCACAAGGATTGGTACCAGCAAGATGCCGCGGGCAATATCAAAAACCCGCCCCTGGGCTGGACCGATGTGGCCCAACTAAACTTCGCCAATGCCTCCATGCGGGCGGCCATGATTCAGGCCATGCGGTACTGGGTTTTTCAGGCCAACATTGATGGATACCGCATCGATTACGCCGACGGCCCAACCTATGAGTTTCTCACCGAAGCCGTCAGCAATCTGAATTCCATCAGCACCCACAAGCTGCTCCTGATTGCCGAAGGATCGGACAAGACCTACTACTTCCAGGCTGGTTTTCCGCTCCGCTATGGGTTCGATTTTCTGAACACCATGAAGGATATTTTCGCGAAACGTGCCAGCGTCAAGCTCCTCGACAATCTTAACGAGGCGAATTATGCCAACGCTCCGGCCGGCGCCCGTATGTTGCGCTACACCTCCAACCACGATATTAACAGCTCGGAAGGCACGCCGCAGGAGCTATTTAATGGTCAGCAAGGATCGATGGCAGCCTTTGTAGTGGCCGCTTATATGCGCGGTACGCCCATGATCTATAATGGTCAGGAGGTAGGATTTCCGGCCCGGCTGCCGTTTATGGGAGCGCGCCGCACGATTGACTGGTCGCTCAATTCGGCCGTGACTAAGGAGTACAAGAGCATCCTCCGCTTCCGCAACAGCAGCGACGCCGTGCGCAATGGGGCGCTTACCTCCTACAGCAGCGACGATGTATGCGCGTTCACGAAAACTGTCGATAATCAGAGAGTCTTGGTGCTGGTCAATCTTCGCAATACTGCGACGACTTATCAAGTACCCGCAAGCCTCGTCAACTCGCCTTGGCTCAGTGCCTTGAGTGGACAGCCTTTGTCCATGACCACTCAGCTTAACTTGCAGCCCTATCAGTATCTGATATTGCGCAACTAATTTCACTTATTCTGTAGCAACCATACCAGTCAAGTTCGCAATTCAAATTAACCGGATGCGATAATGTAGCTCATGAAAAAAACCGCCCTTCTGCTGCTAACTGCATGTCTGAGCATCCCGGCTCTGGCCCAAACGATTCACTCTCCAGCCAAAAAGCTCACGCTGAACTTCCAGCTCAGCCCTACAGGTAAGCCAATTTACCAACTCCGGTTCGGCACGAAGCCCGTTATAAAGCCCAGCCGCTTAGCAATTCTGCTCCAAAACCAGCCGGGCTTCGACAAGGGCTTTACCATTGCCAAAATCGACTCGTCGGCGACGGATGAGACGTGGGCGCCGGTGTGGGGCGAGGTGAAGCAGATTCGCAACCGCTACAAGGAGTTGGCAGTGACCTTGCAGCAGGCCGCGGCGAAGAATCGGCAGCTGGTGGTGCGCTTCCGTTTGTACGATGATGGGCTGGGGTTTCGCTACGAGTTTCCGGCTCAGCCAGGCTTCACCTATTTTACTGTGCAGGAGGAGAACACGGAATTCAACCTCACCGGCGACCACAAAACCTTCTGGATTCCGGGCGACTACGACTCGAACGAGTACACCTACAGCACCACCCGCCTGAGCGAGGTAAATACCACGCCCATCGAACCCATTCAGCTAAAATCGGCCCCCACGCGGGTACAGACGCCGCTGATGCTGAAGACCCAGGACGGGCTATACGTGAACATTCATGAGGCGGCGCTGGTGAATTACCCGGCCATGATGCTGGACGTAGACACCAAGGCGTTCGGCCTTACCAGCCATCTGGTGCCCTCGGCCACCGGCGCGAAGGCTTATCTGCAAGCGCCCGAGCACACGCCGTGGCGCACGATTGTAGTTAGCGACAAAGCGCCCGAGGTGCTGGCCTCAAAGCTTATTCTGAACCTGAACGAACCCAGCAAAATCACGGATACGGGCTGGATAAAGCCCCAGAAATTTGTGGGCGTGTGGTGGGAAATGCACGTGAACAAAGCCAGCTGGAACTACGCCGATACCAGCAACATCAAGCTGGCGACAACCGACTGGAGCAAGCTAAAACCCAACGGCCGCCACGGCGCCAACACAGCCAACGTAAAGCGCTACATCGACTTTGCCGCCAAGCACGGCCTGCAAAGCGTGCTGGTAGAAGGCTGGAATGTGGGCTGGGAAGACTGGGCCAACAACTGGAAAGAGGAAGTGTTCGACTTCGTGACCCCCTACCCCGACTTCGACGTGCAGGAGTTACAGCGCTACGCTGCCAGCAAGGGCGTGAAGCTAATGATGCACCACGAAACCAGCAGTTCCGTGACCAACTACGAGCGTCGCCAGGAGACCGCCTTGCGCTTCATGAAAGAGCACGGCTACGACGCCGTAAAAACCGGCTACGTGGGTCGCATCATTCCGCGCGGCGAGCACCACGACGGGCAGTGGATGGTGAACCACTACAATCGCACGGCCGCCAACATGGCCCAGCAGCAGATTATGGTGGATATGCACGAATCGGTGCGGCTAACGGGCTTGCACCGTACTTACCCCAACTGGCTAGCGTCGGAAGCTGCGCGTGGCAACGAGTTCAACGCTTGGAGTACAGGCAATCCGCCTGAGCACGAAACCATTTTGCCCTTCACCCGCCTCATGGGCGGCCCCATGGACTACACGCCGGGCATCTTCCAGATCAAGCTAGAACCTTGGAACCCCACCGCCAACAAAGGCCGCCAGGTGCACACCACGCTAGCCAAGCAGCTGGCCCTCTACGTAACGATGTACAGCCCTGTGCAAATGGCCGCCGACCTGCCCGAAGCCTACGAGCAGCACCTCGACGCGTTCCAGTTCATCAAGGACGTGCCCGTAGATTGGGACGATACCCGCATTCTGGCCGCTGAGCCCGGCGATTACATCATTACGGCCCGCAAAGCCAAGGGCAAAGACGAATGGTACCTGGGCGCCATCACCGACGAGCAGGCCCGCCGCCAGACCCTGAAGCTAGACTTTTTGCCCCCCAGCGCCCGCTACACCGCCACCATCTACGCCGACGCCAAGGATGCTGACTGGGAGAAGAATCCTATGGCTTATCAAATCCGGCAAGTGCTGGTGGACAACCGCACCCAATTGCCGCTGCAACTGGCTCCCGGAGGCGGCACGGCCATCAGCCTGAAACCCGCGACGCGGGAGGAGCTTCGGAAGCTGAAGAAGCAATAACTCATCAAAAAAGCTCCCCAAGTATCATCTGGGGGCTTTTTTGATGCGGTGCAGCTACAGAAACCTCAGTTATCAAGTGCTTATTGAAACTGACAGCCTTTGGTGCTATTGTGCTCTCTTGGCGTGAATCTTATAACTTGCTTCGATACTTATGCTACTTCTTATCTCTAGATCATGGCTCGTATTCTGATACAGTTTGCGCATCCGGCCTTGGAGAAATCTAGGGTGAACCGGCGGCTCATTGCGGCGGTAGATTCGCTTGACTTTGTGACGGTCAACGATTTGTACGAGCAGTATCCTGACTTCGACATTGATGTGCATCGGGAGCAGGAATTGCTGTTGGCTCATGAGGTTGTCGTGTTGCACCACCCGTTTTATTGGTACAGCTCGCCGGCATTAATTAAGCAGTGGGAAGACCTGGTGCTGGAACACGGTTGGGCCTACGGGCGCACCGGCAATGCTTTGGCTAGCAAGCAGATGCTGAACGCCATTACCACCGGTGGCCGACAGGAAGCTTACCAGGAAACGGGCGCCAACCGCTATACAATTCAGCAGCTATTGGCACCCTTTGAGCAGACGGCCCGGCTTTGCAAGATGCAATACCTGCCGCCCTTCGTGGTGCATGGCTCCCTGCGCATTAACGATGAGGAAATTGATGCTGCGGGCGTCCGGTACCGCGAGTTACTGACGTTGCTGGCTACGGGCCAGACTACCGAATACGCCACCGTACAGGCGCCATTTCTTACGGATTTGGCCAACTAAGTCACTGCTTTATGAGTCAGTCTGTATTGCTGCAAGCGTTGGTGTATCTGGCGGCTGCGGTGCTGTTTGTGCCGATAGCTAAGCGCTTCGGGTTAGGCTCGGTGCTGGGATATTTGCTAGCTGGGATGGTCATTGGGCCGGCTGTGCTCGGGCTGGTCGGCGAGGAAGGCCAGGATGTGATGCACTTTGCGGAGTTTGGTGTCGTGATTATGCTGTTTCTGGTGGGTCTGGAGCTGGAGCCGGCTTTGCTGTGGAAGCTCCGCACGCCTATTCTTGGGCTCGGCGGCCTGCAAGTGGTGGTGACGACGCTAGCTTTGGCGGGACTAGCTATGGTGGTGGGCATAGCGTGGAAACCTGCGTTGGCGCTGGGCCTTATTCTGGCTATGTCATCGACAGCCATTGTGTTGCAGACTTACAAAGAGCAAAACCAGTTGGGCACGCCGGCCGGGCAAGGCACATTCTCCGTGCTGCTGTTCCAGGATATTGCCGTCATCCCGATTCTGGCCATTTTGCCTCTGCTGGCTATGCAGCCCGCCGCTGCTGGCGATGCAGCTGCAGCCAATCATAGTTTGTTGGCCTCGGCGCCAGGTTGGCTGCGTGCTTTGGCTTTGGTGCTGGCGGTAGTTGGCGTGGTGGTGCTGGGTAAGTACGGTATGCGGCCGATATTCCGGTTGGTGGCCCGGAGCGGCTTGCGCGAAGTATTTATTGCTACGGCGTTGCTGCTGGTGGGCGGCGTGGCTTTGCTGATGGAGCTCGTGGGTTTGAGTCCGGCGCTGGGGGCCTTTGTGGCGGGCGTGGTGCTGGCTACCAGCGAGTACAAGCACGAAATTGAGAGTGACATCGACCCGTTCAAAGGCCTGTTGCTGGGCTTGTTTTTCATGTCGGTGGGCGCGGCTATTGACTTCGGCTTGATTCGGGAGAATCCGCTGCTGATAGCGGGGGCTGTGGTGGCGGTTATGCTGGTCAAGACGGCGGTGCTGTTGGTATTGGGGCAACGCTTCACTGGCAACCGGGCGCAGAACGTGACTTTGGCGCTAGGGCTAAGCCAGATTGGGGAGTTTGCTTTTGTGTTGCTCTCTTTCACTAATCAGAATGGGATTCTGGATCAACGCATTACCAGCATCGCTACGGCCGTGGTGGCTATCAGCATGGCGCTTACACCGCTGGTTTTCTTGCTCAATGAGCGAGTGATTCAGCCGCGGCTGGGACCATCAGCCGCGCCGGAGCGAGAGGCGGATGCTATTGAGGAGAAGAACCCCGTCATTATTGCGGGCTTTGGGCGGTACGGCAACATTGTGGGGCGTTTTTTACGCGCCAACGACATCGGTACCACCGTGCTGGATTTTGACGCCGACCGGGTAGAAACCTTGCGCCAGCTAGGTTTACGCGTGTACTACGGCGATGCGTCGCGCTACGATTTGCTGCACGCGGCCGGCGCAAGTCAAGCCAAAGTCATCATCATTGCCCTCGATTCGTCGGAGCGGGCGCTGGAGCTGGTGGAGCTGGTGCGGCGCCACTTTCCCCATTTGCGCATCCTGGTTCGGGCCCACGACCGGCCCGACGCCTACGAATTCATTGAAGCCGGCCTGACCGACGTGTACCGCGAAACGGTGGACAGTTCCCTACGCCTAGGCGTCGATGCCCTGCGCCTGCTGGGGGTGCGAGCTTACCACGCCCAACGGGCCGCCCGCACTTTCCTGCGCCACGACGAGCTGGCCATGCGCGAGCTGGCGGCCGTGCACAAAGACCGGAAAACATACTTTAGCACCGCCCGCCAACGCATTCAGGAACTGGAACAGCTGCTCCACTTCGACGCCGCCAACGAGAATCTGCGGGAAGTAGATGAAGGCTGGGATAACGAATCCTTGCGCCAGGAAGCACCGCCCGCGCCATCGGCTTCCACTGCGCCTCAAACGCCTGTGGTGTAGCTGGAAATTGCCGTTCGTTAAGCTTAGCAGTGTGAAAAAGCCCCCCAGAAGATTTCTGGGGGGCTTTTTAGTTATCAGGAATTCGTAGAGTTAATAGTCAGATTGCCTTATTTCTTGGCGCCAATATCAGCTAGGAGCTGTTGGTTTAGACGAACATATTCCTCTTTGATTGAGGGAGTTTTTTCTGCTTTTACTAGCTCTAAGGATTGCTTGGCAGCGGCGGTGGCTTCGTCGGGGCGCTTGGCTTTTTGCAGCACCCGAGCCTTCCAATAGTAGGCGTAGTAGCTAGGCTGCTGTTTGATGGAGGCGTCGAGCCAAGTGAGGGCTTGGTTGAGGTCTTTATTGTTGTTGTAATAATACTGCGCCGCCGTGATGTAGGGCTTTTTCTCCCCCTGCATAGCCTGCGCGATTTGAGCTTCTACTTGTGCATCGGAGTCGGCAGTGAGGGGCACGCTTACCTGGGTTTTGTCCCAGCGCAAGGTGAGGTCGGCGGCGGATGGCTTCAGGTTTTCCAGCGTCAAACTCATGGTTTCGGCGGGGTCGCGCAGGGCAGTAGGCACGGCTTTTACGCGCACCACGTCCATTTCGGGTTTGTAAGTGTAGGCACCCCACTGCGCGGTATCTCGATTCAAAATGAAGGTCCACTCTTTGGGGCCAGGGATGCTGAATAAGGCGTAGGTGCCCGCTGGCACGGTTTGGCCGCCAAATTTCACTTCTTCCCCGAAGCGAATCTTAGTGTTGGTATTAGCGCCTGTGCGCCAGACTTGGCCGTAGGGCTCCAGCTTGCCAAAAATCTCACGACCTTTTTTGGAGGGACGCGAGTAGCTCAGTTCTACGAAGGAAACAGAGAAATCATGATGAATACGCACAGCGGGGCTGGCCACCGGAATACGGAGCGCCTGCTGGGCCTGGGTATGCGTGCTGGCCGCCAGCCCACAGGCCACACTGAGGAAAGGAATAATAAGGAGAAGCCGTGGTTTCATGGTGAGAGCTTTTAGGATGGGGAATAGGTTAAATATAGTAACGGTTGAATTAAAAGGGTTGCGCAGGATGAATGACTTATTTAAAGCACTCGGGGCCAGCTGCAACGAGCTAGAGAGGCAACAGTTGGAGTGTCGTGGTTGAACGGCCAACGATGTATCCGCACCTATGCAACGTTAGCAACGAAGAGACGCAAAGTGTTGCTTTTCTACCGTGCCCATACTGTATGAGAATGGCCTTCTGCATCGTAATGCTCTCAGCCGTGTCTATAGCCCTCAGGCTTTTAAAATGGCCCCCGGCGAAGGCATCATTTCACATCTTGATACTTGGGCCGTACCTTGGGGGCTCCTACGCTCAATATTTTTCATGAGAATTCTCAAGTTTGGCGGTACGTCCGTCGGGTCGGCGGCGCGGATGCGTTCTGTGGCCGACCTCATTCAAAGTTCAGAGCCGCGCATTGTAGTGTTGTCGGCCATGTCGGGCACTACCAACTCCCTGGTTTCCATTGCTAAGCTGCTGTTTGAGGGAGAAATTCAGGCCGCTACGTCTCAGACCGAGATTCTGCGCCAGCATTACCTAATGGTTGCCCGCGAACTGCTGCCCGAGCCCGCCGTAGCCGACGAGGCCATCAGCCACGTGGACACTTGCTTCAAAACCATCTTCAACCTGATGCGTCAGCCGCTGTCGACTTCCGGCGAGCGGGTGATATTGGCTCAAGGAGAGCTGCTGAGTACACTGTTGTTTCACCGCTACCTGACGGCCGTGCGCGGGCAGGAAGCGGTATTGTTGCCGGCCCTGGAGTTTATGCGCCTCGATGCCAGCGACGAGCCCAACGACGCCTACATTCGGGAGCACTTAGCTCAGCAATTAGCCCCCCACGCCGGTCAGAAGCTGTTCATAACCCAGGGCTACATCTGCCGCAACGCCAGGGGCGATATCGACAACCTCAAGCGCGGCGGCTCCGACTACTCTGCCTCCCTCATAGGGGCGGCGGCCGGCGCCGACGAAATTCAGATCTGGACCGACATTGATGGCCTGCACAACAACGACCCGCGCGTGGTGGAGGGCACCTACCCTATCCGCGAATTGTCGTTTGATGAGGCGGCCGAGCTGGCTTATTTCGGTGCAAAAATTCTGCACCCCAGCTCCGTGCTGCCGGCGCGGCAGTATAATATTCCCGTGCGTCTGCTCAATACGATGCAGCCTGAGGCGCCGGGCACGCTTATTTCCAGCAAAACCGGCTCTGAGGCAATCAAAGCCGTGGCGGCCAAAGATGGACTCGTCGCCATCAAAATTAAGTCGAGCCGAATGCTGCTGGCCCACGGTTTCCTGCGCAGCGTGTTCGAGGTATTTGAGCGCTACCGCACGCCCATCGACATGATTACGACCTCGGAAGTAGCGGTGTCGCTGACCATCGATGACCCCACGCATTTAACGGAAATCTTAGCTGACCTGCGCGATTTCGGCAATGTCGAGATTGATGAGAACCAGACCATCATCTGTTTGGTTGGTAATCTGATTCAGGAAAACCACGGCTCGGCGCGGCTGGTGTTTAATGCCTTGGGAGATATTCCGCTGCGCATGATTTCCTATGGTGGTTCACCTAATAACATCAGCTTGCTGGTGCATACCGCCGACAAAACTCGGACGCTGAAAGCGTTGAACGCAGGGCTGTTTCAGCGGTAATACATCCTCTGTCATCCTGACTAATAATGACTTGTGCTGGTGTGAGCTAGTGCACTTCCTGTGAACTTCTGTTTGTTGATTTCATAATGTCTTTTTCTCTTTCTGACGAGCTTCTCTCCCGTCCTACTCCTTATTATCACTACGACCTAGCCTTGCTTACGCGTACGCTCGAAGCGGTGCAGGCGGCGGCGCGGCCGCGGGGTTTTCATGTGCACTATGCTCTGAAAGCCAATGCAAATGAGCCCGTTCTGCGTCTCGTGCAAAAGCACGGTCTCGGGGCCGATTGTGTAAGTGCCAACGAAGTGCAACGTGCCCTAGACACCGGATTTGCCCCCCAAGACATTGTGTTTGCGGGCGTGGGCAAAACGGACGCGGAAATCAACCGGGCGCTGGCGGCGGATATCTGGTGCTTCAATGCGGAGTCGGCGGAGGAGCTAGTGGTTCTGAACGAGCTGGCTGGGAGGCAAAATCGGCGGGCCCGAGTAGCCTTGCGCGTAAACCCAAACGTGGACGCGCACACCCACCACTACATCACGACGGGGCTAGAGGCCAACAAGTTTGGGATTGGTCTGAGTGATCTGCCGACGGTGGTAGAGCAGTTGGCGACGCTTCCTCACTTAGAGCTAGTCGGTCTGCACGCTCATATAGGTTCGCAAATCACGGACTTGGCGGTATTCGCGGAGCTTAGCCAGAAGCTGAACGAGCTGCAAACCTGGCTGGAAGAGCAAGGCCACCACTTGCCGCACCTCAACGTGGGCGGCGGCCTCGGCATCGACTACGCTGACCCCGACACGAACCCTATTCCCGACTTTGAGGCCTACTTCCGCACGTTCGAGCAGCACCTTATTCGGCGGCCGGGCCAGCAGATACACGTGGAGCTGGGCCGCGCCATTGTAGCTCAAAGCGGCACGTTGGTAAGTCGGGTGTTGTACGTGAAGCGCAGCCAGCAAACCCAGTTTGCCATCCTCGACGCGGGCTTGACTGAGCTGATTCGGCCTGCTTTGTACGGTAGCCACCATCACATTCAGAACCTGAGCAGCCAAGGCGAAATTCAGCCTTATGACGTAGTCGGCCCGATCTGTGAATCGTCGGATACGTTTGGCCGCGCAGTTCCTTTGCCCGAAACGAAGCGCGGCGACTTAGTGGTGCTGCGCTCAGCGGGAGCGTACGGAGAAGTGATGAGCTCGGCTTACAACCTGCGGGAGAAAGCCGAAGCAGTGTATGTCTAAATGAAAGTAAATTACAACCTATAAAAAAGCCCCCCAGAACTATTCTGGGGGGCTTTTTTGAGTAAAGCTATATCAAGCAGGAAGTAATTAATGACCCTAACTAAGTCTGTCGATTGTATCGAAAACAAAGCAGATCAGCAGGTTTTCTAATACCACACGGTCCACTTCCCTAGGGTTTGGTGCTGCTTAAAATACGGTAGCAGCCACTGTCTTTCTGGATTCAATTCGCCTTTTACAATGAGTACAGGGCGCTGCTGGAGCATTCGGTCGAGGGTAGGTCGTTGGGTGGAGTCGCTGAGGTAGATTAGATTCTGCTGCCACCGCTGGTCGGACTCAAACTGCGTTTCGCGGTTGAGGTTGTGGTTGCCGTCGTTGAGGGAAACAGGAATTTTACCCAGCTCGAAGGCTAATGACGGCAGCAACTCATTATATACCAGGATGGGTCGCTGAGCTAGCTTTTGCTCGCGCAGCATGTCGGCCAAGGGGCGCGTGCCGTTAGCGGCCAGTTCATTCTGATGCAGAATGGGCTTAGCGGCCAGCAACAGCGTAATGGTGAACATGACCGCCGCCGCTAGTAGGCGCGGCGCAACGCGTACCTGCTCCCAGAGCGTGAGTGTAATGACTAGCACTACTACCCCCGCCGCTGGAATAGCCGCCGTCATAGGGCGTAGGGCAAAAGGCAAATCCATTACCCCTGCGAAGGCAGGCGCTAGGCACATTGCGCCGAGCAAAAAGCCAAAAAAGGCCACTATTCCTACGTACCAGCGAAATAGCGCCGCCTCGGTGCACCGCCCTAGGTAATACACTGTGAGCAGGGCCATGCCGGGAAAGATGGGCAGTACATATAGCAATAGCTTGGAGCTGGACAGCGAGAAGAAAAACAAAGGCAGCAGCACCCAGAAGATGAGCACATTACGCCACATCTGGGGCACGCTCGCCCAACGGGTGCGCACGGCTAGCGCCACGAGTGCCACCGACCAAGGCAAGCTAGTGGCCGGAGCCAGCACCACATAAAACCACCACGGCTTGGCCCGATTGAAGGTGTCGGCGTTGGCAAAGCGCTCTACGGTGTGCTCGAACAAGAAATACCGGATAAAGGCTGGATTCTCGGCTATCAGGTACAAATACCAGCTGAGCCCGACCAGCACAAACAACCCGAACCCCAGCGCGTGGTGCACCGTGAATGGTCGGCGAACTTGTTTCTGCTCGGCATCTTGTTTGAAATAATGACTGATAACGGCCATCAGCGGCAGGATAAAGCCGACCGGCCCTTTGGTTAGAAATGCCAATCCTAGGCCCACCCAGAACAGATAGAGCCAACGAATTTGCCCCCCAGCATAATAGCGCAGAATACCGTAGGCCGCGGCCAGCTCCAAGGTGGCCAAGTAGGCATCGGTGGTTACGTTGAGGGCCGAGATGAGCACGACTGGCAAAGTGCCATAGACCACGGCCGCGGCCAGAGCGCGGGCTCGGTCGCCCTTGAATAATAGCTCGCCCAGCTTGTACATGAGCAGCACTTGCAGCAATACGGCCAGCACCGGCAAAATGCGTACGCCCGCCGCGTGGGGCCCAAAAATAGCCAGCCCCGCCGCCGTGAGCCAGTAGGTAAGCGGGGGTTTGTGAAAGTGCTGAATGCCGAGCAGGCGCGGGTGTAGCCAGTCGCCATTCACGAGCATTTCGCGCCCAATTTCGGCGTAGCGGGCCTCACTACTTTCTAATGGGCCCCAGGCGCCCAAGCTTACAAAAAAAGCCCCCCCGAGAACTAGCAGCCAGAGCCAAAGCCAGGTACGAGAGGTAAGCGGAAGGGGCATACGTATGTGATTTGGGAAAGTGGCCGCAACGGTAACCCAAAGGTAGGGCAAGCTTGGCTCTACAACTAAGTACTGCTTCAGCGGTTCTTATTTCGTACCACTTACGACCCCGCCCATGAAGATTCTGCTTACCGGCGCTAATGGCTATATTGGCCAGCGCTTGTTGCCGCTACTGCTGGAGGCGGGCCACGACGTGGTATGCCTAGTGCGCGACCCGCGCCGCTTCACCGCACCCGAGCGCCTGCGCACCCAGGTCACTGTAGCCAAAGGCGACTTACTACAGCCCTCTTCCCTGCAGGGGCTACCGCTTGATATCGACGTGGCTTACTACTTGGTGCACTCCATGAGCGGCGACGACCATGACTTTGTGCAAGCCGAGCGCCAATCGGCGGAGCATTTCACGGAGTACATCAATCGTACCTCGACTCGGCAGGTCATCTACCTCAGCGGTATTGCTAATGACCGAGGACTGTCGGCGCATCTGCGCTCGCGGCGTGCGGTGGAAAAGGTGTTGCAGAAGGCTGAAAAGGCTGCGCTTACGGTGCTGCGGGCCAGTATTATCATCGGCTCCGGCTCGGCTTCCTTTGAGATTATTCGGGACTTGGTGGAGAAGCTGCCCGTGATGATTACGCCGCGCTGGCTCAATTCCCGCTGTCAGCCCATCGGCGTACGCGACGTGATGTTTTACCTGACTGCCGTGCTCGACAACCCCGATTGCCTGGGCCAGAACTTTGATATTGGCGGGCCGGATGTGCTGACATACAGGCAAATGCTACTGGGCCTGGCCGAAGTACGCGGCTACCGACGCTATATTATGACTGTGCCGGTGCTCACGCCACGCTTGTCGTCGCTGTGGCTTTTTCTGGTCACCAGCACCACTTTTTCGCTAGCGCAAAGCTTGGTCGAGAGCTTGCGCAACGACACCATCGTTTCTACCAAACGCAGCATTTCCCAAGTCATCAAGCACGAGTGCATGGGCTACGCAGCGGCCCTGAAGCTGGCGTTTACGCGCATTGAGCAAAACGAGGTAATCAGCAGCTGGACCGATGCCCTGAGCAGCGGCGTGATGGAGCGCAACTACATGGACTTCGTGCAGATTCCGCAGAACGGCATGCTCTTCGACCGTCAAGAAATGCCCTTTACCCGCGACCCCGACGAAGTGCTGCGCAACGTGTGGAGCATCGGCGGGGAGCGGGGCTGGTATAAGGTAGATTGGCTGTGGCGCGTGCGGGGCCTGGTCGATAAGTTTGTGGGCGGCGTGGGCCTGCGCCGGGGCCGCCGCTCCCCCTCCGACCTGCGGGCCGGCGACCAGCTTGACTTCTGGCGCGTGCTTGTGGCCGACCGCCCCGGCCGCCGATTATTGCTTTACGCCGAAATGAAACTACCTGGTGAGGCTTGGCTACAGTTTCGCATCGTGCCCGATGAGGCTACGGGCGGCCATCGCCTAGAGCAGCTTGCCGCCTTCCGACCCCGCGGCCTCGCGGGGCGGCTATACTGGTATTCGCTGGTGCCCTTTCACTTTATTATTTTCAAAGGCATGGTCGAGAATATCGTGCACTACGGCACCGCGCCTGGTGTAGCGGCAGTGCCAGCCCCAGCGCGCAGCTGATTGTTTATCGAAGGGCGGTTATGCAAGTCGGTAATAGAAACCTAAGAGAACGTCATGCAGAGCGGTAGCGAAGCATCTCGCTCGCGCCATTAGATTACTAATCCTACGTCAGCACGCGAGATGCTTCGCGCTGCTCTGCATGACCGCCTTTTTGTAAAAAAGCTCAACTCACACGTCGCACCACCCACATAATCAGGCTAAACAACAAGCTCAGCAGCAGCATCGACACGAACGGCATGTAGAGCCGAAAGCCGGGGCGCTCTACGCGCACGTCGCCGGGCAGGCGGCCGAACCAGTTGAACCAGCTGCCGCCACCGAGCCACAAAATGCCCCCCAGCAACGCTAGGCCCAGGCCAAGAAGTACAAGTAATTTACCGATAGGCATAGTGTCAGGTACTGAATTGTAAGCCGCGGGTTGCTAGGGTCGAGCTAACTATTTCTTCTCAAACACAAACTCCACCTTCCCATCTGCCAGTTGCAAGGCCGCTTCAAATTTCTGCCCAGTGCGCTGGGAAGTGAAGCCGCGAATCACGCTCGTTTTGCCGCGGCGCAAGAGCTGAGCGATTTGCGCTTCCGTAAGCGTGCGGCCGCACAGCTCCAGCGGCACCCGAAACTGACAGTCTTCGCGGAAGCGGGAGCAGCCGTACGCCGCCTTGCCGCGCAACATAGTGCCTAGGCGGCACACCGGACACGGAATCTGCTGAGGTGCTTCGGCGGTGGCGGGCTTACTTTCGGCGGCGCGCACCAGCTCCAGCGTGTACTGGGGTGTGAGGCGTACGGCCGCATCGAATTTTTGGCCTACGTCGTCGATAAAGCCTTTGATAACGGGCGTGCGGCCTTTGCCTACCAACGCTGACACTTGCTTATCCGTCAGGTTTTTGCCTTCAAACTGACCGGGCAAACGTAGGGCGCAGCCTTCACGCCAGCGCGAGCACCCAAAAGCCGTTTTACCCCGCAATACGTGGCCCTGTCTGCAAGCCGGACATGCCCCTAAGCTGCCTGGCACGGCCGGCGTGGCAGGCTTGGCGGCTGTAGGGAGCATTTTTCCTGCTGCCCCAACCGCTTTTTGCCCCCCAGCCGCCCCCACGGCCGGCGCACTGACGCTGATACCGCGGCCCGAGCCGTCGGATTTTACTTCCAGCACCATTTCGCGCACCAGAGTCTTGAGCTCGCCCAAAAACTGCTCGGAGTCGAGGTTGCCCGCTTCGATTTGCCGCAGCTTCTGCTCCCACTGGCCCGTCAGCTCCGCCGATTTCAGGGTGGGGTTGCGGATAAGACCAATCAGCTCGACGCCGGTGGGTGTGGGTAGGATTTTCTTTTTGTCGCGGCGGATGTAGCCGCGCTTAAACAGCGTCTCGATGATGGCGGCGCGGGTGCTGGGGCGGCCGATGCCGTTTTCCTTCATGGCCTGGCGCAACTCGTCGTCGTCCACGTTGCGGCCGGCGGTTTCCATGCCACGCAGCAGCATGGCTTCGGAGTATTCACGCGGAGGCTGGGTTACTTTTTGGTCGAGGCGGGGCTTGTGGGGGCCATTTTCGCCTTGGGTGAAGGACGGCAGCACGGTGCTCACCACATCGTCGTCGCCCTCGCCAGCGGCTTTGGGCGCTGAAGGGGCTTGCTGCTTTTCCGGGTCGCCGTACACGATGCGCCAGCCGGGATTCAGAATCTGGCGGCCCCGCACGCGGAAAGGATGCGCGGCGGCCTCGCCCGTCACGGTCGTGTTGCTGACTTCGCAATCGGGATAAAACGCAGCCAAGAAGCGGCGCACAATGATGTCGTACACGCTGCTTTCGGAGCCGCCCAGGCCGCCGGCACTCGCGCCCGTCGGGATGATGGCGTGGTGGTCGGTGACTTTGTTGTTATTAAAAACCTTCGTCGACTTGCGAATTTTACCTTCTAATAGCGGCGCAGTCAGACCCTTGTAGCCCCCCAAGCCGCGCATGATGCCGGCAATTTTGGGGTACTGGTCGTCGGGCAGAAACGTGGTATCGACACGTGGGTAGCTGACGACTTTCTTCTCATAGAGGCTCTGCACGGTTTTGAGCGTGTCCTCGGCCGAGAGGCCCAACTGATTGTTGCATTGGACCTGCAAAGAAGTCAGGTCGAAGAGGGAAGGCGGCGTTTCGAGGGCCTTCTTGATTTCTACGTTGGTGACGGTGAAAATTGCCCCCCGCACCGCTGCCAGGGCCGCATCGGCTTCTTCCTGGCTCACAAAGTAACCGCGCGCTTTGAGGCGAGCTTTTTCGTCGGGCTCGTCGTCGTCGCCTTTTCCTTTTTTGGGCGGCGCTACGTGGCTGAACATGGTGCCTCGGTACTCGGTGCGCAACACCCAGTACGGCTCCGGCTTGAAGTTCTGAATCTCGTGGTAGCGGTCGACGAGCAAAGCCAGCGTAGGCGTTTGCACCCGACCAATGCTGAGTACTTGCTTCTGCCCGGCGGCGTATTTAAGCGTGAAAAGGCGCGTGGCGTTCAGGCCCAGCAGCCAGTCGCCCACGGCGCGGCTCTTGCCGGCCTGGTACAAGCGGTCAAACTCGGAGCCTTCGCGCAGATTGGCAAAGCCCTGGCGAATAGCTTCTTCCGTCAGCGAAGAAATCCAGAGGCGCTTGAAGGGCTTGCGGTATTTGGCTTCCGTCAGCACCCAGCGCTGAATCACTTCTCCCTCCTGCCCTGCGTCGCCGCAGTTGATAACTTCCTCGGCGTTGGCCAGCAGGTTTTTAATCACGTTGAACTGGCGCACTACGCCATCGTCGCGGCGCATGAGCTTGATGCCGAAGGAGTCGGGCATCATGGGCAAATCGTGGATGCTCCACCGCTTCCACTCGGGGCGATAGTCCTCGGGCTCGCGCAGCTGGCAGAAGTGGCCGAACGTCCAGGTGACCTGGTAGCCGTTGCCCTCATAATAGCCATCCATGCGCCGGTTGGCGCCGAGCACGTTGGCAATTTCGCGGGCTACGCTGGGTTTTTCGGCAATGCAGACTTTCAAATCGGTATTTCTTGCTGACAATATAAAGTACGCTGAGCAAGCTCAACGAAGAATCAACAAAGATAACGCGGTAAAAGGTCGTTGTGCGTGTGGCGGCAGAGGCAGCTCTTTTTGAGGTTTATACTGACCAACCCCTACGCCTAGGCGGCCGTTACTCATCAGTAACCTGTACGCTTCAGCTATGGGGAATTGCGCCGCTCTTTTCCACCTCCAAAACCAACCTTTATTCGATTTTAATGGAAGCTATTAAAACCAAAGCCTACGGGGCAACCAATTCGATTTTTAACGGCTTGGCGCCGATGGAAATAGAGCGCTTCCCACCGAAAGCCGATGAAGTGCACATCGACATTCTCTACTGCGGTGTGTGTCACTCCGACTTACACCAAGTAAAAAACGACTGGAAAAACACGATCTATCCCTGCGTACCGGGCCACGAAGTGGTAGGCCGTGTGACGGAAGTCGGAACCGGCGTTACCAAGTTCAAAGCCGGCGACATCGTAGGCGTGGGATGCATGATCGACTCCTGCGGACAGTGCCAGCCTTGCAAGCACGGCGAGGAAAACTACTGCCAGGGCCCGGTGAGTTGGACGGCCACCTATAACGGCTACATGAAGCCCGAAAACCAGGATTTTAACACGTTTGGCGGCTATTCTACCAACATGACGGTGAAGGAGTCCTTCGTGCTGCGCATTCCCGATGGCCTCGACATCAGCGCCGCTGCGCCTATTTTGTGCGCGGGCGTCACCACGTATTCGCCCTTGCGGCACTGGAATGTGAAAGCCGGCGACCAGGTGGGCATTGTGGGCTTGGGCGGCCTAGGCCACATGGGCGTGAAACTAGCCAAAGCCATGGGCGCCCACGAGGTGCTCATCTCTACCGACTCAGCCGCCATGGAAGCACATGAGGCCTCGTTTAGCTTCATTCTCAATACCATTCCCGATGAGTACGACATCAATGATTATGTAAGCCTGCTCAACCACAACGGCACGGTGGTGGCTGTGGGGCTGCTGGGCGAGTACAAGAAGCCTCTTAACAACATGGATGTGGCCATGCAGCGTCGCTCGGTGGCCGGCTCCATCATTGGGGGCATTGCCGAAACCCAAGAAGTATTAGACTTCTGCGCCGAGCACAACATCCTGCCCGACGTGCAAATGATCAAGATGCAGGACATCAACAAAGCCTTCGACGACCTGCTCGATAAGGAGGTGCGCTACCGCTACGTCATCGATATGCAGTCGTTGAAGGACGCGGAATAAAGCGCTGCTTAGTTCAAAGCAAAAAAGCCCCCCAGATGCTACTCGGTAGCATCTGGGGGGCTTTTTTGGAGAATATTTATCGCAAGAAACTCAGTTAAACTATCACCTCTTGCTACTTTGATAATGGTCTGTATTTCTTGGCCTGCTTGGCAAGAACATTGTCTAGCCAGACCCCAAGCAGTTATGTTATTATAGGTTATAAAACTGCTGCTCTCCTCATGATGCCAGCCCGGCAACCCGACCTGTGGAACCGCATATGGCGTTTTGAGCTAGATGATCCGGCCGCGACTTTTTCCTTTACAGATCGGTTGGCCCGCGAGAATGGTTGGCCCCTGGACTACGCGCTGCGGGCGGTACTGGAATACAAGAAATTCATGTTTCTGCTCTGCCTCAGCGAGCAGCCGCTCACTCCCTCCGACCAGGTTGACCAAGTATGGCACCTGCATTTAGTCTACACTCGCTCCTACTGGCTCGAGTTCTGCGAGCAAGTCCTTGGCCGCCCCATCCATCATGGCCCCACGCGTGGTGGAGACGCCGAACGGGGCAAATTCACGGACTGGTATGCTCGCACGAAGCAACTGTACTGGGAGGTGTTCGACGCCGAGCCGCCCGCTGATCTATGGCCTGCCAGTGAGGCTCGGTTTGGGGAAGTAAATTTTCGCCGAGTAAACCTCAATGCTTTTTGGCTGCTGCCTAAGTTTCATTTTCGACGCCCTAGATGACCAGTCTTCCCCAACACTCTCCTGCCGAGCTGATGGTACTGCTGCACGAGCGGCACACTCCGAACAGACGTCATCTTTTCCGCGTCACCTTTTTGGATTTGCTTCGCCAGCAAGTGCTGAGTATTGAGCGTGTGCAAGTGCAGCCTCACCCCTCCGACCCTATCTCGTGGCACCAATTTGTGGTAGCTGGGCCAGCATTAGCAACTCACCAAGTGCTGGCGCACGAAAAGGTGCTGGTTGAACTCTTCCAAGCCGAAAAGCAGCTGCGCATTCCTCTCAGACAGTATGTGCGTACGCTCTTCGAGAAAGTGCGCACGGCCAGCGCCTATTATAGCCTCATTGAAGCTAATCCGCGCACTGAGCAATTACTATCTCAGCAATGGTTTAGACGTTTATTAGGATTCCGTCGCCTAACTTCTGCTGGTGAGCAGTTTAGGGCCATGACCAAGGTTGAACTCATCAGGCTTGACCAAGAATTTGTTGCTAGAGCTACTCAAGACCCAACCGCTGCCCATTTGTTTACGCAACAGCTCGGTGGGACCCTGTTTCTACTACCGTCCTTTACTTCAGAAGTGGGCCGGCAGTTGGAGCGGGAATTACAACGAATGCCAGAACCAACTTACAGTACTTACGGCGACTTTGGCGGTGGCAGCGACAGCAGCACCTGTTGGAATACGCACGGTGATTCCTTTGATAGCCATTGCGGAGACAATGGTGATTCAGGTGGCGGCGACAGTGGCTGCGGAGGTGACGGTGGCTGCTCGGGCTGCGGCGGCTGCGGCGGCGACTGAGTAGTTGCACGTGCGCTGAGCTGAAAAAGCAGAAGAAGTATAACCGTAAAATGCCCCCCATAAGCATTCACACAGCTTATGAGGGGCATTTTGGCTTTGTATTAAGGATTGCTAGCAGTGTTGCAGTCGCTTGGGGACTAATTTTTATGAAGCCATCCCTTATGCACGTTACATCAGGCCGACAATGAAATAGTAAACTCAGTGAACAGTAACCTTGTCAAATTTTAATAGTAATACTTTTAAATATCAAAGCAATACTTAATTTTGCCCTCCATTGGTTGGTTTAACTCTTAACTCTACTTCTCTACTTGCATGGAAGCCCTGCTCTCCCCAATTCAAGTCAGTCCCGCTAAGCCCGAGCCTACGCCCATCACCGTTGCCAACGGCGACGGCATTGGCCCCGAGATAATGGCGCAAACGCTGCGCATTTTGAATGCCGCCGGCGCGCAGCTTGCACCCGAGTTTATTGAGGTAGGTGAGCAGCAATACCAGGCTGGCCACAGCTCAGGCATTGCCCCCGAAGCTTGGGACTCGTTACGGCGGACGGGCGTATTGCTGAAAGCGCCCATTACCACGCCATTGGGCGGAGGCTACAAAAGCCTGAACGTGACGCTGCGCAAGACCCTGGGACTGTACGCCAACGTGCGGCCCAACCGCTCATTGTACCCGGCCGTAGCTACGCGATTTCCCAACCTGGACGTGGTTATTATTCGGGAAAACGAGGAGGACTTGTACGCCGGCATCGAGCACCAGCAAACGCCCGAGGTGGTGCAATGCCTCAAGCTGGTGTCGCGGTCGGGCTGCGAAAAGATTGTGCGCTACGCCTTTGAGTACGCCCGGCGGCAAGGTCGGCGCAAGGTGACGTGCATGACCAAAGACAACATCATGAAACTAACTGATGGGTTGTTCCATCGGGTGTTCACGGAGATAGGGCGAGAGTACCCCGATATTGAACAGGAGCACCAGATCATCGACATCGGTACGGCTCGCTTAGCTGATACGCCTGAGCGCTACGACGTGGTGGTGACGATGAACCTCTACGGCGATATTATTTCGGATGTGGTGGCTCAGATTGCTGGCTCTGTGGGCTTGGCCGGCTCGGCTAATATTGGTGAGAGCGGGGCGTTGTTTGAAGCCATTCATGGCTCGGCCCCCGACATTGCCGGTCAAGATATTGCCAATCCTTCGGGGCTGCTGCAAGCTGCCCTTATGATGCTACGCCATTTGGGTCAGCATGAGGTAGCCCAACTGGTGGAAAACGCTTGGCTGTGCACGCTCGAAGACGGCTTGCATACGGCCGATATTTATCGGGACGGAATTAGTCAGGAAAAAGTAGGCACCATGGCCTTCGCCGACGCTGTTATTGCTCGTCTGGGTATGCAGCCCACCCAGCTTCGCGGTGCTACCCAGCCGGAAACTGGCTCGGGTCAAGCGGAGGCCATGGTGCCCGTCGCTTCTTCCCCTCGCCCCCGTCCGCAGCAAGAACTGGTAGGCTGCGACATTTTCCTGCTAGCCGACGGTGCCGTTCCCCACGAGCTAGGCCAACAGTTAACCGAGCTGGCGGGGCCTGATCTAAAGCTGAAAATAATCACCAACCGCGGCGTGAAAGTGTACCCGGAAGGCCACGCAGAAACCTTCTGCACCGACCACTGGCGCTGTCGTTTCGTGGATGCCGCCATGACTGGCCCCGAGTCGCCTTATCAGGTTATCGACTACCCAAGGGTGCTCGCGCTCATGAACCGCCTGACCACAGCGGGCCTCACTATCATCAAAACGGAGAACCTGTATTTATTCGACGGACAGCGAGGCTTCTCACTAGGCCAAGGCGAATAAGAAATCTCAACTAACCATCCCTTTCCACAACCCAAAGCTATTCTTGAACACGCGCACCAGAAAAGCCCCCCAGTTCTCCGCAAGGAAATGCTGGGGGGTTTTTTTGGCAGTTGGAGCTAACAGGAATCTGATGCCGTCCGTCACTCAAATACAAGACTCTTTTTACACTTAGTGAGCCTCGCGCGTACCGTCTGGATAGGTAGTGGTACCGTGCTTGGGCCGTTTGGCGGAGTTGCTACTTTTAGCGGAGCTTACTAAGGCCATTGTGATGGCGGCAGCGGAACCGATTAGAGCCGCGGCCGCGAGCGGGTTTGTAGTGGCGGCCGTGTAGAAGCTGGTTTCGCGGGTGTAGCCGGGGTAGTTACCGCGCTCCTCTAACGAGCCGATTGCGCCATCGAGGCCGTTGTAGTCGCGCTGAGGAGGGTAGTCGGCTTTTTCCTGCTTGGCGAATACGTTTTCCATAAACTTGTCGAGCAGGCTTGGCACCCAGTTGTTCATAGCCATAATGGCGCGGCCACCACCGCCCACGGTTATTTCGCGCTCCGGTACTTCGCAGCAGTGCAGAATGGCGCGGGCAACGGTTTCGGGAGCGTAGGCAGGCGGCGCGTGCTGGGCCTCGCGCTCCATATAGTTCTTGGCGTGCAGCGGATAGGGCGTATCAATGGCAGCCGGCTTGATGAGCGTAACGACAATGGGCGCCTCGTCCATTTCCAATTCCATGCGCAAGCCATCAGTGAAGCCTTTTACGGCGTGCTTGCTAGCGCTATAGATGGTTTGCAGAATGGCCGTCGTTTCGGACAGAATGCTACCAATGTTGATAATGGCCCCGCCCTTCTGCTTCAGGTGCTTCGTAGCTTCCAGCGAGCCGTAAATCAATCCCCAGAAGTTGGTTTCGAACAGCTTACGCATGTCCTCGATAGGCACCTCCTCAATTTTGCCATAAATAGATACACCGGAGTTATTTATCCACGTGTCGAAGCCGCCAAAGCGGTTTATTGCTGTCTCGGCAATGTGGCGCACATCATCTTGGTTGCTTACATCGGCCACCACGTGAATAGCTTGGCCACCATCTTTTTCTATTTCGGACACTAGTTGGCGTAGGGCTTCTTCGCTGCGGGCAGCCAGCACAAGGCGAGCACCTTTTTTAGCGGCCATACGAGCCGTAACAAGGCCGATGCCCGAGGATGCACCGGTAATGACAATTACTTGTTCAGAAAGCTTTTTTAGTTTGGGTGTCATAGCGTTAGGTTTCGGTTGATATCTCTTTCCATACGACACACTTGTAGCTGGACGTTACGCTGGGGGAATATTTTGTTTGGTTGCCCATGCTACGCGGTAGTCTATTTCACAGAAAAAGGGACGAGTCTCCGACCAGTCCCTTATCTAAAGCTGCAGCAAAAATCATCTAAAAAGCGGCTCGCAGCTGCGCGGCCGCAAAGTTCTGGGCTTGTTCTGCTTTAGGCACTACGGCGTAGGTACCGAAAAACTTATGCGTGGTGCCAGGGTGAGTTGGTAGCTCACGGCCACGCCCGCGCTCAACAGTTTGTCGCGCAATTGTTGGCCTTCAGTCTGTAAGGGATCTATTTCGGCACCAATAATTGTCACGGGCGCCAACCCGCGCAGGTCGGCTACATCGTCTGGAGTAAGCAGGCTATACAAGCAACAGCAAGCATTCATCACCTTATTTTACTTGAGCTAGTTAACAGCTTGGGGCATTTTTTTAAGCAATAAAAAACCTCCGCGACCAGTTGGTCACGGAGGTTCACCAGCTGGCGACGTATCCCCCTCAGTTTACGCCGGTCAGTGGTTGGCAAATGCCAGTGATAACCTACAGTAGCGACAGCGCAAGCGCTGAGATGCCCTTAAGTTACCTGATGCAGTTTTTGACTTATCCTCATTCGAGGACCTGTCCGTTAGCTTGTCTTATTTGCCTTTCGCCGTAGAAATATCTCTTGTATCATCAAACTCGGCATCAGCGTCAACACCAGTTTGTTCTTCCAGTACTTCCTCGGCGTGCTCCATGGCCTCAGTACCGTAGATGTGCTTTAGGTCAGACATCGTGCTCTCATTCACATTCAGGTCCTTCAGTAGACCTTCGCTAATATCGTATACCAAACCGTGCAATTGCGGAGGGTTGTCGCCCTTCATCGCGTTTTGGATGATGTTAGTCTTGGCTAGGTTACGCACCTGCTCCATCACGTTCAGCTCTACTAAGCGCCGTAGTTGCTGCTCTTCGTCCTTGATGCCCGAGAACTCCGTCTCATGAAGTCGGATTACGTCGCGGATGTTAGTTAGCCAGTTGTCGATGAGGCCGTATTGTTTGCCGGCTGCTGCCGCTGCTACGCCGCCGCAGCCATAGTGGCCGCATACGATGATGTCTTTTACTTGCAATACTTCCACCGCATATTGGAGCACCGACAGCAGGTTCATATCGGTATGCACCACCATGTTGGCAATATTGCGATGCACGAACATTTCGCCGGGACCAGTGCCGGTGATGGCACTAGCAGGCACGCGTGAATCGGAACAGCCAATGAACAAGTAGCGTGGCTTCTGTCCTTTAGAAAGCTTTTCAAAAAATTGCGGGTCTTGACTCCGCATTTGCTCTACCCAACGGCGATTATTTTCGAGAATCTCTTTCATCAGAAGGTAAGTTGAAACGTAAGTGAGAAATACTTGCAGTACCTAATTCTGGTCAGATACTGCGAGCGATTGAAGCCACTAATTAATGGCCGAGTATCGGTACTTCGGTGATGTTGCGCACTTCTAGATTAATGTCGCGCTCGGAAGCCGTAATACGGTAATTTTGAATGGCTTCCAGCACATCGTAATCAATGTATTCTGAATCGGACCCGTCCAGAATAACATGCTTTCCATTGGGAATACGGTCGAGGGTCGTAACGATGCTAGCCTTATTCAAGAAGGTAACATGCTCAGACAGCTTAATGTGAACTGTGTTAGGGTCCTGACTTGGCTCGTCATGATAATAATAAGCCGACTCGAGGTTGGCTTTCAGGATATAGAATACGCCTACTGCCAAACCAACGCAAACACCTTTGAGCAAATCAGTAAATAGAATAGCGACTACTGTAACTACGAAAGGCAAGAACTGGGGCCAGCCCAAACGCCACTGACTGCTATACAGCGCTGGCTTGGTGAGTTTGAAACCAACCATCAACAAGATGGCTGCCAAAGCAGAAAGCGGAATCTGATTCAGGAAATCAGCCAAAAACAGAAGACTCGCTAACAAAAGCAGGCCATGGATAAAAGCTGACATCTTGGTTTGCCCCCCAGCGTGAATGTTGGCTGAGCTACGCACAATAACGGCCGTAAGCGGCAAGCCACCTATAAGCCCGCTTACTATGTTACCAACACCTTGAGCCAGAAGCTCCCGATTTTGAGGGGTGTGACGCTTGTGTGGGTCAAGCTTATCGACCGCTTCTACGCTAAGCAGCGTTTCGAGCGAAGCAACAATGCCAATCGTGAAGGCTACTATATAAGTAGAGCCTTTGCTAAGGAAGCTCCAATCCGGGAAGTTTAGCTCGGCAACCAAGTCACTGAACGACGAGATATTAGGGAGCTTTACTAAGTGCTCAAACTGTATTTGCAAGCTAGGTGCTGTTAGTCCAAACAGTTTATTCATTACAATTGATAGCACTACTACTATCAAAGCACCAGGTACCAGTTTTACAAAAGACAATCGGCGAACAAACTTAGAATCCCAGGCTAGGAGGATGAGTAAGGAAATAACTCCAATTATTGCCGAACCTGGTTGAATAGAACGCCAAGCTGCACCGATAGCGCTAAAGGTATTTTCTCCATTGAACTGCAAAAAGTTCATATCCTCAAAATAGTCGCTATCAGCGCCCAAAAAGTGAGGTATTTGCTTTAGAATCAGGATCAGACCAATGGCAGCCAACATGCCGCGAATGACTGACGAAGGAAAGTACAAGCCAATAATACCGGCTTTAGCAAAGCCTAGTATCAACTGGATAATACCTGCCAGCACAGTGGCTGTAAGCACAGCCTCAAAAGAGCCTAGCGTGCTGAGAGCTGCCAAGATGATGGCGGTAAGACCAGCAGCCGGACCGCTTACACTTAGCTGTGAACCGCTTAGCATGGAGACCAAAACGCCCCCCACTATGCCGGTGATAACACCTGAAAGCAGCGGCGCGCCTGAGGCGAGCGAAATACCCAGACACAAGGGCAAAGCCACCAAAAACACCACCAAACCAGCGGGCGCGTCTTTGGAAAGCGTACTCAAATAATTAGTGGGAGGCGCCTTGTCGGTAGAAGGCGTAGCTGGAGCAACTTTTGGCATGGGGGAGAGATGCGTCGTAAAGTACAACAGTAGCTATCAGCACCAATTACTGATACAACACTTTCATACGATACAAACCTACCCTCCAGTCGTTAAGACCCGATTAAAACTATATTAAAATAAGGTTAAAATAGGATGTATCTCGAGTTGGTTGTATTAGCACAATTATATAGAGTGGACTACGCGGCGACATTTGGCCAAGTCAAGCGAACCCGCGTCCCAACATGTAGCTGGCTTTCTACTTCGACTGAGCCCCCATGCAGCTCCATAATCTTGGCTGTAAGGGGCAAGCCAATACCGTGTCCTGGCACGTTGCGCACAGTTTCGGCCCGAAAAAACGGTACGAACACTTGCTGACGGTCGGCCTCGTTCATTCCTACCCCATTGTCGAGCACATCTAATTTCACTTGTTTGCCTGTGGCATCCAGCGTAGCCACCACTGGCTCATCACACCCTCGGGAAAACTTGCACGCATTCTCCAGTATGTTGAGCATAGCAGCTAGAAGTAGCGCCTCATTGCCTCGCACTTCGAAAGCAGATGCGCCCTTATGATTTTCTGGCTCACTGAAGGCCAGATCGATACGGCAGGTAGGGTGCCGCCGCTGCATTTCTTCGTGGGCTTGCAGCAGGAGTTCATCCAACCGGATTGTGCTTAGCGTTACCTGCGAAGGATCATCAGAGGCACGGGCAATCTGAAGCAGGCCATTGGTGAGGTTGTTGAGCAAACGAGCCGCATCAAGTGTGCTACTCAGCGTCCGGCGATATTCTTCGGGAGTGCGCTCCTGAAGCAATGCCACTTCTAACTCACCAATTAGGGCGGCCAGCGGAGTGCGCAACTCATGTGAGGCGTCGCGCACAAAGTTTCTTTGCCCAGCAAATGCTGTTTCGAGTCTATCCAGCAGGCTATTGAAGCGTTGAGCTAGGTGAGAAACCTCATCCTGCCCATCTGCTTTCGACAAGCGCCGATGCAAGTCGGAGGCAGTAATAGAATCTACCTCCTGCACAATACGCTGCATAGGCCGCAACGCCTGCCGAGCAAAAAACCACCCACCGATCCCTACCACACTCAAAGAGACTAAAAAGCCCCCCAGCAACCGACGCCGCAGGTTGCGTAGCTGCCGCCGGCTATCTGCATCCAGGGAGGAGGCTACTACGACAAAATCGCCGCGCTGGGCATCATGGTACAAAACACCAATGGTCTGTCGTAAGTCTTTATCTTTAATGATAACCTGCCGGTTTTCGCGCACTTCGGCTAGCATTTCTACTGGCACCGGTTCGCGGCGCCCGTCTCCTTCCTGAAACACCACCTCATTAGCAGCATTGTATACGCGTGCTTCCTCCTCAGGTAGCGTGCGGTAGAATTGGCGTAGATAGCGCCGGTACGAAGCCCGACTGGCTTCATCGGTCCGATTGGTGCCGTCGAGGTACACATGAGCCACTACCCGCGTGCGGGCTAACAGGTTATTGGTAAAGAACTCCTGTCGCGACTGGTAAGTGAAGTAATAAATAACCAGCGAAAACAGCAGCAGAGTAATTGCCAGAATGGCCGCAAACTGTAGCGCTAAGCGCGTTCGGATGGTCATGCGATTAAAAGAAATGGCCCTTGCTCGTGTGGGAGCACCTGCATGGTCGGGGGGCTTTTTTATTACTTCCCAGCTTTCGTTGTAGAGTTCGGGTATACAATAGCGCTAAGGTCATGCGGGGCGAGCTAACGGAATCTCCAAGCTCAACCCAACTTCCCGGCCGACACAGCTAATAGGTATTTAAACAAAAAAATGCCACCCAGTTTCTCAACAAGCGATAATCTACTCCTCTCGCATTACGTATCCCATTCCTACAAGCGTATGAATGAGTTTAGGAGAGAAATCTCGGTCAATCTTCTTCCGTAAGAAGTTAATGTATACATCAATGACGTTGGATCCAGTATCGAAGGATGTTTCCCACACCTGCTCCAAAATATCTACCCGCGACACGACCCGATCTTGGTTACGCAGCAGGTATTCGAGCAATGCGAACTCCCGGGCTGTCAGTTGAATGGACTGATTAGCTCGCTGCACCTGCTTGCGTCCGGGGTCCAAGGTCAGGTCGGCTAACCGTAGCACTACATCAGCCGCCGGACTTTCGTGACGCCGCCGGACTAGCGCTCTTATACGAGCTAATAACTCCTGAAACGCAAAGGGCTTAACCAAGTAATCATCAGCCCCGGCATCGAGGCCCCGAATCTTATCGTCGGTTTCGCCCAGAGCCGTCAGCATCAGAATTGGTACTCCCGTGTTCTGGGTCCTTACCTGCTGACACACTTCTAACCCATTAAGGCCTGGAAGCAGATTGTCTAGGATAAGTAAATCATAGGGTTCGGCTAGCGCACGCCGTAGTCCAGTTACGCCATCAGCAGCAACTTCCACTGTGTGCTGCTGTTCCGTTAGGCCCTTTTGCAGAAAGGCTGCAACCTTAGGCTCATCTTCTACCAACAAAATTTTCATACACAAGTATACGAAGCGCCAACCAAGATGATCGATCTATACTTCAGTTAACTAGGGTGAATAGTCGATCATCCGACTAAATGGTTTTGACTTCGCTAACATGATGCGAAAACCTTCATCTTAATAATGCGTATGGTCTGCGAATTGTTAAGTACAAGATTATATAATTAATATTTAATTATTTCTTGATTTAAAACCCGAAGTGCAATACTTTTACTATATAGTACAGTAAGTCACTACATCTTAAGTAATTTTGCTTGCTCTTTGCTTACTCTGAAAAGTCTTTCATTCTCTACCCCCTACACACCGAGTATATGTTCCGTCTTTATTACGCGTGCACCCTTATCATGTTGGCCAGCTTAGTCTCATGCGTTTCTACCAAGGACATTAGCTACCTACAGGATTCTGAATACTCGAAGACGCAAGCTAAAGCTGTAAATAATGAGCGTTCAGAATATAAACTAGCAACTAATGATGTCCTAAATATTGCAGTACAGAGTGCCCAGCCAGAACTCACCCAGGTTTTTAACTTGAATGCTAACCAAAATTCTTTCAATGACGGCAACCCTGGCTCTCAATATGTTAGTGGCTACGTTATAGATGCAGGGGGTAATATCATACTGCCAACTGCGGGTCGCCTTGCCGTAAGAGGTCTTACTGTATCCGAGGCTCAGCAGGTTGTTCAAACAGCCGTTAATAATTATGTCAGAGGAGCTACTGCATCAGTAAAGCTCGTAAGCTTTAAGGTTACTGTCCTTGGCGAGGTTAGAAATCCAGGCTTTTTCTACGTGCAGAATCCGCAGGCTACCATTTTAGAAGGTTTAGGCTTAGCAGGCGACTTGACCCCGCTTGGGAATCGGCGCAATGTAAAATTGATCCGTCAAACGCCTACTGGCTCGGAAGTCATCCTAATGGATCTGACTAGCCCTAACCTTTTGAAATCACCTTACTATATGCTCAAGCCAAACGATGCGCTTTACGTAGAACCTGAAGCAGCACTTACTCAGCGCGCAAACATCAGCAATCTAAGCCTCGTATTTGCAGGTCTAACTACTGTGGCCTTGATCGCTAATCTCATTTACACTGCCACCAGATAGTGGTGACAGATAATGCTGAGTGCTGATTTCACGCATGTTTAACAGGATACCCGACTAGTATGTATCTTGTATATAATAATAAGCTTCTCCTTTTTTTGTTACCGAAATGAACAAGCAAGAATCTTCGGATGAGCTGCACTTGAGCACCTTGCTCTTCAAATGCAGGCGTCATTGGTATTTATTTGTCATCACACCAATCATATTTTTAACAGCTGCATGGCTGGTAGTTCAGACTTCTGCTCCTGTTTACAGCTTCCTCTCAACTATTAAGTTAGCAGATAGGGCGACACCTGGTGCACGCGAAACCCAGGAAGCATTTAATCCGACCGACAATAGGAACGAGACTAGCGTTGAAGATGAAGTCAGTGTTCTATCCTCTGCTTCAATTATCGAACAAACCCTTCGTAAGCTTGACTTTGAGGTATCATACTTTGATGTACCTGATAATTGGCTTAATAATATTGGAGATTTAAAAGTGCAAGAGCGTTATCAAGATGCTGGTTATCTTGTGAAAGTGGATACGACTGCACCGCAAATTACTGGTGTACCATTATTTATTGAGCTTCGTCCGGATGGATTATATCATATAAAGGGAGAGTCAAAAAAAGCGGATGTGACAGACATGCGCACAGGAGCTGTATTAAGAACCGTTAATGACTTTACACTTAATGAGATTGTTCGTCCTGGCCAATTACTTCGTACTCCCAATTTAACGCTAACTATTAACCCTACTGATTCAACAGGGACAATGCCAGAAGTGGCACGTCGTTACTTCGTACTGAATAACATTCAAGCCTTGATAGGTGAATACCAAGGTAAGCTGACGGTAGAGCCTACTGAACGTTTCGCACGGGTACTTAGACTATCAAGTAAAGGTTCTGTTGGTGCTAAGGAGACACGCTTCTTGAATGCCCTCATGGAGACATATGTACTAAACGATTTAACGGATAAGAATAGAAAAGGCAGTAAAACATTTGAGTTTATTGAATCTCAAATTACTAAAGTAGCTGATTCACTCCGTCGTTCTGAGGCGGCATTAGCCTCGTTTCGCGCATCTCGTGGAATGGTCGATGTTGAAACTCAATCTAGTTCAGGAATTGGTAAAATTAGTGAGTTAGAGAATCAAAGAGCACAGCTTCTAACTACCCGTCGAACTTACGAGAGTGTATTGAATGCACTTCGAACTAATTCAAGTGAGGAAGCAGTAAGCACCTGGGCTAGCGCAGGAGTAAACGATCAGGTTCTGGATAATCAATTAAGTGACCTAGCTCAATTGACAAGCCAAAGAGCTGGCTTAGCAGTTAGCGCAAATAATGACAATCCCGTTTTATTGGCACTAGATAGTCGAATTCAAAGTCGACGCCAATCGCTTCAACGTAGTCTGAACGGACTTATTCGCTCCTCCGATGCAACATTAGCTGATATAAACAGCCGTCTTGCCTCTATTAAGCGAGCTATTAACCAGATGCCTGAGAATGAACGACAGATGGCTCGTTTGCGCACTCAGAGTACTTTGAATGATCAGAATTATAATTTTCTGATGCAGAAAAGAACAGAGGCGGCCCTTATGCTGGCTACCAATGTGAGCGACAAAAAGATCGTAGACAGGGCACAACAAGCAGGTGGACAGCCAATTAGTCCGAAGGGTAAGCAGATGTACGTATTATCTATATTAGCTGGCTTAATAATCCCTGCTGGCTTTATTCTATTACGCGACCGTACAGTTCAGACAGTACAAAGTGCTGATGACCTGAAGCGTGCTACAAATGCTCCTTTTTTGGGCTTAGTTGCCGATGCTGGTCGCAAAATCAGGCTGGCTCGGATGGAGATGCCACGTTCAGCTGTTACAGAATCTATTAGAACAGTCCGTGTAAATTTACAGTATGTAGCCGCAGGTCCCGACCGTCGAGTAATCGGCTTCACTTCATCTACTTCGGGAGAAGGCAAAACATTCTGTTGCACAAACTTAGCAGTTGAATTAGCCTTATCAGGAAAACGCACGATTTTGATTGAGACGGATATGCGTAAGCCTACTATGGCTGGGTATTTCGGTTTTGACTCCCGCCATACTGGGCTTTCATCATACCTTAACGGGGAATGTAGCTTAGACGAGGCAGTTCAGCGCCCTGATATATCTAACTTAACAGTACTGACTGCCGGACTTATTCCAGAAAATGCTTTAGAGTTACTTGAATCGCAGCGCTTAGCGACTTTGATGTCACAGTTGCGTCAGGAATACGATTACATAGTTTTTGATACCCCACCATTAGGGCTAGTATCTGAATACTATGTACTAAATCGATACATTGATGTAACTATTTTTGTGGTTCGCCACAGTTACACGCAACGTGCGATGTTATCTCAGATACAGGATCTTGTACAACGTCAGATGGATAACCAACAAGTTTTTGTCTTGTTGAATGGCGTTAATTTTTCCTCTAGTTATGAGTATCGCTATAAGCGTGAATCGGCCTACTACACTGCTTAAAATGTCAATTTGCATAACCTATTCTGTAGGCCTTGCTCCCAGCTTACTCTGTATAAATGAGTCAGAATTTATCTTCGCGTATTCTCCATAGTATTAAGTGGACTACAGCAGCCACCTTTACGACGGCAGCGATGCAGGTGGGCTATAGTGCAATTATGTCGCGCCTGTTAACTCCAGCTGACTTTGGGTTAGTAGCTATGGCGGGGGTTGTACTAAGTTTTGGTGGCTATTTCGCACAAATGGGTTTAGAGCAAGCTCTAGTTCAACGTAGCACACTAAGCAAAGAAGAGATAAGAGTTGCCTTTTCAGTTTCAGTTCTACTTGGTGTTAGTTGCATGATCCTTTTGTGGTTCATTGCACCATTAGTTCCACTCTACTTTCACAATTCTAATGTTGTGCCCGTACTACGGGTTATGGCTTTTGGCTTAATGGTAACGGGTTTATCTGCCACCTCTATCAGTTTACTTAAGCGCCAAATGGCATTTAAGACATTAAGCAAAATAGAGGTTACCTCCTATGTAATCTCTTATGGGGGTGTAGGATTGGGCATGGCCTTCATGAAGTATGGTGTGTGGAGCTTATTAGGTGCGACACTCACACAAGGAGTATTACTGTGTATACTATCTTATTGGAATGTACGCCACAGTATTAAGCCTTTACTTAATTGGCATATTTTCAAGCCACTGTTTGCCTTTGGAGGCAGAGTATCAATAATTAGTTTTCTTGAATTTCTAGGGGCTAACTTAGATCAATTATTTATAGGCCGACTATTAGGTGCGCACGTTGTAGGCATTTATAATCGCGCATTCATGCTTGTGTATCTACCTATCCACAACATGACTACTAGTATCTCAAGGGTATTGCTACCAGCATTTAGTACTCTACAGAATGATCGTACTCAATTAAGCAAAGCTTACCTCACAACAATATCTCTCACTAGTTATGTTGTTCTTCCAACTTGTATCGCGATAGCTGCTACAGCAGAATCAATGGTACGAGTAATGCTTGGTGAGCAATGGTTAGAAGCTATCCCTATTCTACAAATAGTTGCATTTGTGGTAGGATTTAATATGCTTTCTACTTTTGGGGGTATTTTATGCGAATCCTTAGCTGATCTTGATTTTAAATTAGCATTACAAGGTAGCTATGTAGTTATTCAAGCCATTCTGATGATTTACGCTAGCAGATTTGGCTTGATTGGTTTGGCTAGTGCTATGTTAGTGGGTGAAATGCTACGTCATAGTGCTTATACCATAGCTGTAAGACGATTGCTAAAGTATAGCTATACTGATGTGTTGATGAGCTATTTACCAGCTCTTCTTACCTCCATTATTATTGGAGGTGCATCCTATGGTTTGACTACTGCTTTTGATAATTCACAGGTACCAGCGCTAATGCAATTAGTAGTGCATATACTGTTAGGTGCCTTCCTTTTAATAAGTCTGTTAGGGCTAAACATTAATCGACCAATTCTTTTGCACTTGAATGAGCATGTGCTGAGTAAAGTCACCTTTCTACAGCGCGTGCGGTTTCTGAATCGGTTAAGACTAGGAATAGCTAAAGTCAGAGTACGACTCGCCAGAGCTCTCCAACTTAAATTATTGGGATCGATGGTAGGTAACCTACCTGTTACAGCTTTGAGGTCTCTAGAAGAGGTGTGGGGGTGGGATGCAGTTAGACCCCATGTGCATACAATGCGTATTTTGTCAGCCCCTACTACTCAACATTATTCTTTTCCCGAACATTATCCGCCATACTTTCGACGCCATAAAGCGTTTGAAGCAAGATTAGCCTACTGGCTGCATGATGTGTGCGTTGCTCCAGATAACGGACTCACTTGGCTTCCAAACGCCGATTACGTTTTATCTGAAAGCATTGGTGACATTCGTCGGCTCATGGGTTGGGGCAATCTAATGCCGCATCTTCATCTACTACATACTCGCCGCCCTACTCCTCTACCTGAAAACGAGCTAATAATAGCAGCAGCGCCTGCTCCATTTTTCCATTGGATTTTCGAGACTCTACCTAACTTATTAGCTGCATTAGAATTATCGCCTAAAATAAGAATTCTAGTTCCAGCACAGTACCCAAACTTTGTGCGTCAAGCTCTGCAATTACGTTTAGGGGAAGATTTTGATCGGCAGGTACTTGTAAGCGATGGTGCTGTTCGAGTTCCAAACTTACTATTGTTGCAAACGGAAGTAGATGCAGGCTTTATACCACCTATAGCAATAGAGGTGCTGCGTAAAAATTATTTACCCTATTATACGAAATTACCAACGGGTCAACGCGATATTTATATCTCACGACGTTTTTCGCCTAGACGAGCTATTGCTAATGAAGTGGAATTAGAAAATGCTCTCCGTCAAAAAGGCTTCGAAATAATTTACTGTGAAAGATTAAGCTTTGCCGAGCAAGTAGATTTATTCAGTCAGGCTCGAAATATTGTGGCTTTGCATGGTGCGGGATTAAGCAATATAGTGTGGGCTCCTAAGGGAACGCAGGTATTAGAGGTTTTTCCAAATGGATACTTCAACGACTGCTATGCACGGCTATCAATTCAGTTGGGTTTCCAATACAACTATGTAACAAGCGGACATGCTCAGGGAAGGAGCGCTTCTGGGACTATTTCGGTGCCTGATATTCTAGCCAATTTAGCTACCCTTGTTGCCCCTAAACCAACAAGCATGGCCACCATTCTTTGATCAAATCAAGACAGTCTGGTGGCTGTTTACATCATTTTTATTAAACCCATTTGATGAAACTCAATTACTCCATTTTAGTTAGTAGTACTGATAGTTACTCTGACTGCTGGATTCCCTTTTTTACATTATTTAAAAAGTATTGGCCTAACTATAAGGGAAGAATATTTTTAAGTACAGAGACCAAAGACTTCTCTTTTCCTGGCCTAGATATCACATGTACACGGGTCGCTCGTTTCACAGGGAATACTAACACACCACATGGATCGCGATTGTTAGAAGCCTTCAAGCAGATTGACACAGACATTGTTGTCTATTTACATGAAGACATGTTTTTGGATCATTACGTACCTGAACAAACTGTTCAAAGGTTAGTAGACACGATGCTGGAGCATCAAATGAGCTATATAGGGCTAGTAGAAAGCGGTAATCAAGGGCCATTTCATCCAAGCGTATTTCCTGATTTGTGGGAGGTGGATCACACCGACAACTATTTGTTTAGTGCTATGGCATCTATGTGGAACATTAGACGCATGGCTCGTTACTTTAGGCGGCACGAAAATCCGTGGCAAACAGAATTTTACGTTAATCGCCGGGTAAAAGGCACTAATGAGTTATTTTATACCATCAACCGCGATATTTATTCCTATCCAACCTGCGCAATCATTCCATTTAACCCAGTTACTGGTATTTATCGAGGAAAATGGCATAAAGATGCGGTGGTGGACTTATTTACTGCTGAAGGTATTCAAATAGATTACTCTCTACGAGGATTTTATATGCCAGGTACAGAGGACGATGAAGAGCCGCCAAAAGAGATATCTTTTAAGAAACTAGTTTCTGTTATCAAGTCTAGAATATGATCAATATCGTAACTAGTCTTTGTGTAGATGACAATAGCACACCAAACTCGTTGTATCCACAGCTACGCGATATAAGTGCTAGCAAGCGACGTCAGGTATACTGGCAATGTACTGCTGTATTTTTCGCTACCTCAATACGCTTTAATCCAACAGCCCGTCACTTTCTGTATACGAATGACCAAGAGCCAGCTATTTGGGGTGGCACTGATTTCCGGCAATTTTTGAACAATTTAGGTATAGAAATCAGGCTATTAGCTTTTGAATCATTTCGGCCGCCTGAGCACTTTATCACCGAATTTCGTAATGCTTTTTACAAGCTTGACGTTCTAAGATGTTTATCGATGCCTGAGTCTGGCAGCTACAGCTTATTGCTTGATTCAGATTGCGTTTGGACTCGTCCCTCACTAGCACTAACTGACTTAATTCAAAGTGATACGCTTTTGCTCTTAGATGCGGAGCCTGAATCATTACCAGAAACAAAGATTCATGGGCTAAGCCGCCGCGATATGGGCGACTTGTATCGAGAACTTGATCCAACTTATCCAGTAGTGGCACCAATTCATTTCGGAGGTGAAATCATTGGTGGAAGCCGTGAGCGCTTAGCAGAAGTAGTGAATGAACTTGATACAACTTGGAAGCAAATAATAAGGGATTACCCTACGTCTCCTCCTAGATTTCGTAATAACCGAAACATTTTTGATGGGGATGAGTACATGACTAGTTTCGTATGTAATCGGCTGCCTCGTCCTTGGTCTGACGCTAGTCCTTATATTCGCCGTCTTTGGACTAACTATAATAAGACGAATGTTCGCCAGTCCGATGCCTTGCTCCCTTTATGGCATCTTCCTAACGAGAAAACACAAGGACTACCTGTACTTAGTCGCCAAGTAGTTAAACATGATTCCCAATTCTGGAAATTGCCCCCTGAGGCACTTGCAGATTATCTAGGTAGCTATCTAGGTGTCCCACATGTAGTCTGGCGACCACGTCGTCTTCTTACTTTGGCCACTAAACTCCCACGGCTATTGGTAATCGCTAAGCGGTTGCTTCACCGTTCCGCTTCCACTAGTTAATTTTTTTGTTGACGCACACCGCTATGAAACTTGGGCTTTCTACACCTATTGATGTCGATGCGTTACGTCCTTATTTAGATGTTGCTGACACTGTCATCCCTAGTGGTATGGGAGGCAGCGCCATTACACCATTAGTTCAAGGGTTACTCGAGGCTGGTCACCATGTATCTATCTACTCATTAGATCCTCAGGTTACAACTCCAGTCATACTGCGCGGTCCCCATCTGACAATATATCTGGGCCACTTTCGGCCTCGCGCTCGTCACCGTTGCTTAGATTTATTTCAACAAGAAGGTAAGGAATTAGCTCGTTTTATTCAGCAGGATAAACCAGAGATCGTCCATGCTCATTGGGGCTATGAATTCGCACTAGGCGCTCTAATTAGCGGCTATCCTCATCTAATTACTCTTCACGATGACCCATGGCTAATCCTACGCTATATGCCCGATGCATATAGAGTAGCTCGATTATTATTAAAACTCAGAGTTCTACGATGGGGTAAAAACTTCACTGCCGTATCACCATATTTGGCGAATAGCCTAAAAAATAATACTCGGCAGCCAGTAGTAGTACCTAATGCCCTTAGACCAGCCCCAGGTGGTGTTCATTCCTTTCCAACAGGCCCTCGGCGACGAATAATCTCTATGCTTGCCGAGTGGTCTTCTCGTAAAAACGTTGATACTGCTCTACTAGCGTTTTGTGAGGTGCGTAAGCGTTTAGGTTCCGACGTAGAATATTGGTTATATGGTGCTGATTATGCGCCTGATGGCATAGCTTACCGCTGGGCTGAGGCACATGGAGTGACTGAAGGCGTGCACTTTGCTGGTAAGGCCACACATACTGAAATGATGACTATTTTGCCTGAGTTCGACCTAATGCTCCACCCTTCTCGTGAAGAGTCATTCGGCATGACGTTGGTAGAAGCAATGCAAGCTGGCGTACCAGTGGTGGCGGGACACAAATCTGGTGCAGTTCCATGGGTTCTTGAGCATGGCCGCTATGGTGTTCTGACGGATATAAATTCTTCTAATGCAATCGCAGATGCTGTATGTGAACTACTTACACAGCCCAAGAAGTATGAAGAATTAAGCGCTCATGGCATTGATATGGTACAGAGACGATTTTCGATATCTACTGTCACTGCGGCTTACGAGGCACAGTATCATCGAGTACTCAATCAAATTTCTTCTAAGACAGTAACAGCTGTGTCTTATTAAATAGGTTTACTACCATGAAAATCCACTATCGTCTTTTGTACATAGTCCCTTTGTTGGCTATCCTGATATTGGATCCATTATTCTCCGACTTATTAGCTGGAGGAAAAACGAATACAGAAGGCCTCTCTTCAGGCCCGTACCCAGCCTTTTTGATAGCACTTTGTATACCCATAAGCATACTCTTATACAAATACCTAAAGGGAATATCTCGCTATGTTTTTTGGCTGGCATTGATAGGCATGAGCCTGTTAATGGCTGAATCTTATCTGCAATACAACGTACCGGCAATCTATCCGCATGTGTTCCAGAAAGTTATGGTTTTGTTCGCCTTGACAGCTTTGTATGGAATTTATGAGCTAACGAAGCGCATTACCTTAACAGACTTAGTTGGAGTAATTTGGGTAGGCCTTATTCTTAACCTAGCTATTGTCAATTCAGATTCCTTAAGTATGGGGGCTTTCGTCGATCACGACCGTGGTTTACATGCCTCATCTGTCTACTTATTAGTTTTGCCTCTGCTCTTTCATTTCAATTCATATCTTCATACTCGTAAGTCCTTGCATTTGATGCTATTCTTCTTAGTTGCAGGACTAATATTGTTCTTTCAACATAGGACTGTTTGGGTAGTTTCAATAGCATCCTTATCGCTTAACGGCTTGTTGCTATTGCGTACGGCTCGACAGCGCTTAGACTTCAAAACCCTACTTCCCCTGTTTGGCATTCCGGCTATCATAATATTCTTAGCGTTGTCCACTTTAGCAGCAACTAACCCTAAGATTCTACTCAAAATAGCTGATGATATATCTGACATTGAAAACCATGATAAACAGGGCACAGGAGGATGGAGAGCTGAGCAAGCTAGATCTTATTGGCCCTTTATTGAAGATAACCCAGTAGTTGGTATGCGATTCCAGGGGTTCGAGTTGCCCATACAGTTTTACGACCCCGATCAGCCTTGGCTAGTTGTCTTTCCAGATGGTAATGGCCACTTTCTACACAGCTACTACATAGACTCTTTATTCTATTTAGGAGTCGTTGGCTTACTATTGCTCTCTCTACCTCAACTGCACATATTGTATCAGATGGTGCGCAGCCCAGCTATTGATCCTGAAGCGATGGCATGGTCAGTATTCATTGCTACTAGTCTGTTATATGGCTATTCGTATGCTTTACCATCATGCTTTTATGGAATAGTAGGTTTAGGCCTTGTTCGTATAAGACAGTTGGCCGAGCTCAATGTGGCTTCTACACAAGCCCATCCTCATTCAATAGAAAAGGAATCTCCATCTGCGGCGATACCTTACTCTGCCTAATTCTATGTCGATTGACTCTTCTTTTTCTACTGTAGCAACAAGTAAAGCTCCCCGTGTAGCAGTTTTGTTTTTAGTGTTCAACCGTCCTGATGTCACTGAGAAAGTACTAGCAGCTATCCGGACTGCTCAGCCTCCTCGTCTTTATATTGCCGCTGATGGTGCTCGTCCCAATAAGCCCGCCGAAAAAGAGGCTTGTGATGCCGTCCGAAAGTTAGTAGAAGCGGGAGTTGACTGGCCATGCAAAGTGCATACACTTTTCCGGGAGCATAACTTAGGTTGCCGCCAAGCAGTGAGTACAGCAATTGATTGGTTTTTCGAGCATGAGGAAGCTGGTATCATTCTGGAAGACGATTGTTTGCCTAATCCTTCTTTTTTCCCCTATTGTGAGGAGTTGCTCTACCATTACCGTGATGATACACGAGTGATGCATATAAATGGCAACAATATAATGCGTGGCTGGGTACACGATTCTGACTATTCCTACTATTTCACTCATCATGCTGCTATCTGGGGGTGGGCAAGTTGGCGCCGAGCCTGGAAGCATTATCATGTAGATACTCCTTTATTACCTGAGTTAGAGCGCAAAAAATATTTTTGGAGGCACTTTTTCAATGGTATTGAAGCGCGTATGTTATTACGTCCACTTTGGGCTACACATAATAAGCAGCTTGATACTTGGGATTATCAATGGTCTTTTGCAATCATTATACAGTCAGGACTTAGTATAATGCCGATAGTTAATCTAATCAGCAATATTGGATTCGGAGGGGAGGCAACACATACGTTCAATCCCTCTCACCCTTGGGCTAACCTTCCTTCCGCGTCACTACCCCAACCTTTAGAACACCCCAAATTTGTACTCCGCGACCCTATTTCTGATTATCAACTATTAAAAATTACTCTTCGTGATAAAATAATGGCCCGATTACGTTCGGTAACCACCTTGAAATGATTTCAGCATCTAATCAAACGTTGCTTTACAGAGATCATCTCTACAGCTATCGGAGGAATGTTGTTAAAGCCATTCAGCGGCTAACAATGGCATAGCAGTCCTTATTGCGAACTCCTTATTGCCCGAGCTTTTAGTCTGTTACATAGTGTCTCTACCTATGCCTAAAATACTTCACATCCTTCATTCTCTACGCTTTAGTGGGGCCGAAGTGATGCTTAGGTTGGCAATGCCCACAATACAAGCAAACGGTTTTGAACAACATATGCTTGCCGACGGCAACACAGTTGGTGACTACGCTTCTGCTTTGCAACAGGCAGGATTTACAATACACCATCGACCTTATACCACTTGGTCGATTGTACATTTATGGCGTTTATATCACTTCCTGCGACAAAACCAGTTTACCGTAGTTCATAATCATACAGAGCAAAATTTTTTCTGGTATCTACTCGTAGCACGCTTGGCAGGTGTTCCTCGACTTGTATCTACGGTGCATAACAACTTTGTTTTTTATGGGCAGGTACGTTGGCGCCGCAGCATTTATCGATGGCTCGCAAGGCGATTGTTTGGAACAACTTTTACCGCTATCGGTCCTTCAGTTGCTCAAGTAGAAGCTCGTACTTATTATAATCCTACTATTTTAGTACCTAACTGGCTTGACGAACAGCATTTTGTACCCGCGCGCAATATAGAAGAACGGATTGCCGCTCGTCGACACTTTGCTATTCCTGATGATGCTATTGTTATTATTTCCGTAGGGGGCTGTTCCACTATCAAGAATCATAAAGTCATTTTAGAGTCTTTACCAATCTTACAGTTGAGGGGCATTCATAACCTTGTTTATCTTCATGTAGGTGAGGGCGTTACTCATGCACAAGAACAGCAACAAGCTCAACAGCTAGGATTAAATACTGTAGTAAAGTTTGTGGGCCAAATGCATAATGTGCGTCAAGCGTTATTGGCCGCTGATATTTATGCAATGCCTTCCTTATTTGAAGGGCTAAGCATTTCGCTACTAGAAGCGTTAAGTTGTGGTTTACCCGCAGTGGTGTTTGATGTATATGGGCAACGTGATTTAGTAATTGACGGCCAGACTGGTCGTTGTGTTCCACCTAATACTGCGGCCTTTACTGATGCCTTGCAGGAGATGATTGAGCAGCCTTCTCTACGTCAACGTTATGGTGAAGCAGGTCGCGAATTTGTTCGGCAACATTATTCGATGAATTCGTCTCTTTCCAAATTACTGCGTCTTTACGGGGTCCCAATCAATAAACACGTTTTGGTACCTCAGTCAGTTATATAGCTTTTCAGGCCCAATATGCTCGCGGCCCCTTGTGCACTTCTACTATGCTATACATTGTCATTCCTGTTTTCAATCGGCTTTCTTTCACTCGAGCTTGCCTCGACTCCTTGCGCAAACAAACTGACAAAGATTTTCAGATAGTAATAGTGGATGACGGATCTACTGACGATACGGCAAACACGCTGGCAACATACTATCCAGAAGTAAAAGTCTTAGCTGGTACTGGATCTTTATTTTGGACAGCAGGTGTAAATTTTGGTTTACGTTATGCACTTGATAAAGGAGCCGATTGGCTAATGACGATGAATAACGATGTAATAGTCTATCCTGATTTTATAATGAGGATGAAGGAAGCAGCGGCTAGTCGACCTCCAGCTTTATATGGGGCTTTCGAATTAGATGCTATCACTCAAGAACCCATCTATAGCGGTGGATGGTTAAATTGGCATACTGGTAGCTTCCGTCGGTTGATTGATGATTTATCTCCTGATCAGCGTCAGGGCCAATGGCCAACTCAGAATCTGCCTGGACGTGGTCTTTTAATTCCTCGCGTTGTCTTTGATCGTATTGGTTTGTTTGCAGCCGACATTTTGCCGCACTACTACGCTGACTATGATTTTACGCATCAAGCACGCTTAGCTGGCTTTGAGGTTTACATGAACTTTGATGCGAAATTGGGAACGTACCCTGATGAAAGCGGTGATCAGCACAATCGCAAACTCAGGAGTATACGCAATTACTATAATCATTTATTTAGCATAAGGGGGGGCGCTAACCTCCGAGATTTTACTCAGTTTGCTCGTCGTAATTGCCCCCCAGCTGCTCTTCCTTTTTATTTAGCTAGTGGATATATGCGCCGATTAGTAGGTTACTGGCTTTAATATATTGCGATATAAAAGTTCAACTAACTGTATAACAACAAATTACATGTTTAGGTTATGCTTAGACTTTTAGTAAAACTGTGATTGAGCGCAACTGCTCAACTCAAGGTAATCATATGGTGTGCTTAGATATTTTAAGTAGGGTAGGGAGCAAGAGGTGAGTGGTTGAAAAGCTACCTTCAACCCATTGATATAATCATTTGTCCAGAGCAGAATATTGCCTACTTACAGTTCGTTTATTAGGCTTTTGCTTTAACCTATGGTCGGCTGTTGGTATACGTAGTTGATATACTAGCTCTGCATCCTGATCAATAGTGATAGTTAGGAAGTTATTTCTTGATATGCTTCATCGGAACACTTAGACGCAGACAGAGCAGAAAATTCGACAGTCACTGGACCGGCTTAAATGGCGTCCAGATGTTTAGAGCCGTGACTTTGCTTTGGCCTTACAGAATTATGGTTGGCTGTGAACATGGTCTCTTTTTCACTCGTCGCTAAGCGCAGAGTTGAGAGTATTAAAGTGGCCGCTACACGATTGCAGGAAGCATGCCTCTTATTTAGATTTAGGAGGAAGCTCATTTTCGTATCCTAACATTGGTTGTATCTAGCTATACTCATGCTCTATTAGCGTCCAGTTAACTTATAACAAAGACCAATTACCCATCGCAAGGCGATACAAGTATACCTGTGGATATGTATGATAGATATTTTCCTCGTACTGTATGTTCATGTGTCAATTCCTAGCTTTCGCCTTCTGTGTTATTGAGTACAGTTTGCTCCCAGATATAACACTATCCACATTTGGCATAATTAACTAGAGGCCTTAATCACAGCAAACTGTTCTATTTCACGTCTCGATAATTCACGACTCACGAATTCAGCTTTATTAGCTTAGCCGTTGAACCATTACTGGTTATAATCAAGCTGTCGTCAGCTGTCCTGTCGGTCCTAATAGGGAAAGTCTTTTCCAGATTATATAGGTCTCCCTCTAATTGTTAAAAAGAGATCAGTCCTCTACAAACTGAAGCAACTTAATATGTCATAATCTATCATCCATAATAGTTTATTGAGATAGATCTTAAGGGCATGAGTGTGATAAGCGGATTTAGTTGATAGACTCTTGAATTATCATCAAACTCATTTATAGCAAACCATGGTGTTATTATAATAATACAAATTATCATTTGTACACACCATAATTTTACACCATTATCATGAGCTAACAGAACCTTGCTCGTTTATATGATTTTTATAATATAATTATATTGATATTATTTTAACTTTAACTAAGCTAAAATAATATTTATTATAAATCTAACACGAAAAGTTCTTTTTGCCTTAAGCATCTATGTAAAATGTTATATTATTACTCATCATGTATGCTCTAAAAGCCGTTTTTTAATTTATATTTATAAAAATGTTATAACAAATGTCAACACATTATATAAATATTCTTCAATCCAAAGAACGCCTTTATATAGTATAATTTATATACATATCCATCTTACACAGACATTCTACAAGATGTTTATAACTTTGGCATAAATCTAGCTGGAACTTATCTGCTTAATAAATGATAAATGCAGCTCAGCAAATAGAATTTTACCGACATCTACTCATAAGGGAATACTGGAAAAAGTTAAATAAAAATCAGATGAAGAAATTGTACTTAAAAATTACAAGCCATTGGTCGAGCTCAGCTCTTGCGGTGTTCTTATTAGTAGCTTTAAGAGTCATGCCGTCGCATGCTCAATCATCTAGCATCACCTACAATGGCCCACTTGTTATTACCAAAGGCGGCACATACAGTGGTAACTGGCAAAGCTTGGATTCAAGCAAGCCTGCAATTTCAATTCAAACTTCTGAACCTGTAGTTATTGAAAACTCGAATATCAGGAGTGCAGGTATCCTTATATGGGCACACTATCAAGGCAATGATGTCACAGTTCGTAACACGCGTGGCTATGGTCTGACTCCTACAGCGGACAATGTCCGTCAGGGAAGATTCTTTGACGCTAATAACTTTAAGAATGCCCGTATAGAGCATAACTATATGGAGCAAACTTCAGGTATCTATTTGGCTAGTTATACAGGCGACAGAAGTATCAATCAAACGGTAAAAGTGTTATACAATCAAGCTCGAGAGATTGATGGGCGTTACCGTAATGGAGGAAAAGAGTTTGTGCAGTTTGTACAATTCAACGCTCTACAAGGGCTACGCGGTATCGAGATTGCTTGGAATGAAGTTATTAATACTCCTAATAAGAGCGCTGTTGAAGATAACATCAACTTATTTCATTCAAATGGAACCGCTGATAGCCCAATTTTAATACATGATAACTTTATCAAAGGTGGCTACCCAACTCCAGCCACAGCAGAGGGCTATTCAGGTGGTGGTATTTTGCTTGGTGACGGATACCCTACGTCTTTAGCCAATTCACCTGGATTTGCTAAATGCTATAATAATCAAGTGGTTAACATGATGAACTATGGCATAGCATTAGCAAATGGTCATGACATCGAAATCTATAACAACCGTGTTGTTTCAAGTGGCCACGTTGATGGTCAGTATTTTGTCTCTGCCAACGTAGGTATGTATACTTGGAATAGCAGCAAAGTTACACCCACTGATGCTTCTGACGATGTCTTTTTCAACATCTCCGTTCACGACAATCAGATAGGATATGTAAAAAAGGGTAACTGGCAGGATCGTAATGATATGTGGTTCCGAAACATACACTTCAATAACAATAACGTTTCGTTACCTAATCCTATCACAGTACAGACTGAAGAAGCAGAGTGGACTTACTGGTTGGAAAAAACCAAAAAAAATAACATTAAACCTGGTCTGATAGAGATTGCTGCACCTGCCCCGGCGCCTAATTTGCCCCCCAGCATTGTGCTGAGCACTCCAGGTGCCCCCCAGACGCTGACGGTGGGCCAAAGCCAAGTGCTGAGTGCCACAGCCAGCGATGCGGATGGCAGCGTCAAGCTAGTAGAGTTCTTTCAAGGTAGCACGAAGGTAGGTGAAACGGCCACGGCTCCTTATCAATTCACATGGACCGCTGCTAGCCCTGGCTCGGTGGACTTCACGGCCCGGGCAACGGACAATGCCGGCTTGAGCGCTACCTCTTCCGTGGTCAGCCTCCAAGTGCTGGCAGCACCAGCCCCCGCTCCTACCCCTGCCCCGGCGCCAGCCCCAGCACCGCCAGCCAATGCCCTCTTTTACCGGGCCATCAACATCAATGGCAGCGCCGTGCGCTTGGATGGTAATCAGTGGGAAGCAGGAAACTCAGCTCCTAATGTGACTATTACTGGTGAGCCTTTCTTCAATCAGACTGCAACGCTAAATCCCGCTGCTGATGATATACGCACCCAAGTGATTCGCTCAGCTATAGGAAGCCGTAACGCCGGCATTGAATTCTCCGCGGTCGCACCAGGTAATTACTTAGTTTACCTCTATGTATGGGAAGATAATTTTTCAATGGTTTTTGATGTAACTGTGCAAGGCCAAGTATTACAAGCTGGGCTTGTTAGTGGATCAGCAGGCACTTGGAAAAGATTAGGTCCTTATACCGCTGCCGTTACTAATGGACAATTGAAAATTGGAGCTATTGGCGCAGCAGATAATGCTAACGTATCAGGAGTAGAATTATGGAAGTCTATTGCACCTGCCCCGGCGCCTAATTTGCCCCCCAGCATTGTGCTGAGCACTCCAGGTGCCCCCCAGACGCTGACGGTGGGCCAAAGCCAAGTGCTGAGTGCCACAGCCAGCGATGCGGATGGCAGCGTCAAGCTAGTAGAGTTCTTTCAAGGTAGCACGAAGGTAGGTGAAACGGCCACGGCTCCTTATCAATTCACATGGACCGCTGCTAGCCCTGGCTCGGTGGACTTCACGGCCCGGGCAACGGACAATGCCGGCTTGAGCGCTACCTCTTCCGTGGTCAGCCTCCAAGTGCTGGCAGCACCAGCCCCCGCTCCTACCCCTGCCCCGGCGCCAGCCCCAGCACCGCCAGCCAATGCCCTCTTTTACCGGGCCATCAACATCAATGGCAGCGCCGTGCGCTTGGATGGTAATCAGTGGGAAGCAGGAAACTCAGCTCCTAATGTGACTATTACTGGTAATCTGTTTTCTAACCAAAATGTAAAACTGCGCTCCACTACTGATGATGCACGGGCACAGATGATTCGTTCATCGGTCAGTGGACGTAATGTAAAGGTGCAGTTCACAAACCTACCGAATGGAGCATATAATGTATATGTGTATGTATGGGAGGATAATAAATCAGAACGGTTTAGCTTGTCGCTCAACAATAAAACAGTTCTCAACAACTACACGAGTGGGTCAGCTGGTAACTGGGATAAGGTAGGCCCATTAACTGCAACCGTTACAGATGGAACTATTCGTTTGGCCAGCACAGGTGGTGAAGCTAACATTTCTGGCATAGAGATTTGGAATGCTCCTGCCAACGCTCCAAGCACGGTAAATGCTCCTAGCCAGCCTATTGCCACCAACACTGTCTCGGCTCAGACATTTCCTAACCCATTTGAAGATGTAGTTACAATTACAACTCAACTCAAGGCAGCAGAAACCATGAATGTGGCCTTGTTTAATCAAGTTGGTCGATTAATTCAGCGGCGTAACATTCATTTCAACGCTGGCATCGCCCAAAGCAGCATTGATATGAGTAGCTTAAACTTACCCTCTGGAAGGTACTATTTGATGTTCCTGTCTGGCTCTTTGACTGGTAAGATGTTGAAGTTGAATAAATAAAGTATTAGTTAGTTCTATATGCAAAATGCTCAACCTATATGGTTGGGCATTTTGCATATATGCCAACCTGGCCAATCCCGATAGGATAGTAGAAAAGGCTGATTTCAACGTGTGCTTCCACCTAGCATAATGAACCTTGCTACAGCGCGGGTCAGTAGAAAGTATCAAAGTATAAATCGAATAGCAAAGCCTGACTTTAAGAAAACTAAGGCGCCATTAGGCAGTAGACTGGATAATTGCTATACATCGGAATCAGTTGTCACGCTACATAATTAAATAGCACTTGCAATTCGGCTACAAATATTAGGTATAAGTTGCCATAGAGCTTGGTCTTTGTGAGTTGGCGAGAAGTAGGGGTTTACAGTGGTTAATCTGCGGTTTGATGCCTTAGCTCATTATGTTGGGTCTTCGACGCTCACTTTGTACTAGGTTGCATGGTGCAGTGTTGCCAGGTAGGGTAGTAATTAGAGCTTATAAATTAAATTCCTACTTAGTTAGCTATTACAGACTATAATATGTGAACCTATTAATACTAGCATGTTATCAAATTATGACACTTATATGTTTAGTATTTTCTTTGATTTTAACATTAATTTATTGCACTTTTAAATATTGGTAGTACATTTATTGATCAACGATATAACTAGCAGTATAGCCTCTTATCTGGAGAATGAAAAAGGCCCTAGTAACTGGCATTATCGGACTTGATGCGTTTCATCTAGTTGAACTACTGCTAGCAAAAGGCTACGAAGTTCATGGCATCAAAAGCCATAATCTCCAGTTAGAAATTAACCGTGCAGGTACTGCATATTGCCTCTACTTTGTAAATCACTCTTGTTTCCATTTACATAGTGCTGACTTAGTAAACGTAGAAGAACTCTCTTCTCTTATAGAGAATGTTCGACCAGATGAACTCTATCATTTAGGGAATTCATCATATATAAACGATTCTTCTAAGACACTTCAGTACGCCAACGAAATCAACGCCCTTTGTACTCTACGCTTATTGGAAGCAATCTATGTTTCTGGATTAACTCATAGTATTCGCGTTTATCAATCAGCCCCCCCCGTATTAGGGAATCAATTTGATAAGGCAGTGATATCTCGCTTCTCAGCTAAGCCAAGCAGTTATCACATTATGGACTTCTATCGTACCTCTCATGGTATGTATGCTTGTAATGGGATGTTGTTTGGCCGTAATCTGTGCTACTATGGTGAGCCTCCATTAATCAACAAGATTATACGAGGAGTTGTCCGAATTGCTTTAGGCTTACAAGGAATGTTGTATTTGAACTCATTTAATAGCCGGCTTGATTGGGGATATGGACAGGACTATGCAGATTGTATGTGGCGTATATTGCAGCAAAGCAAGCCCGAAAATTTTGTCATTGCCACTGGTGTCATTACCACGGTTCGTGAATTTGTGCGGCTGGTCTTTGCGGAGTTAGGAATAGAGATTGTCTTCCAAGGCGAGGACGCCCGTGAGGTTGGTTATGTAGTTGCCTGTCATGACACAGATTTTATTTTAATGCCGGGTCAAACAGTTACAGCTATTGATACTACTCGTTACCGAAATCAGATAATAGAACCACCACTTGCGGAAGTCAGCAAAGTCAGACGCCAATTAGGGTGGAAACCTCGTCACGATCTTTGCGCTTTAATTCAGGAAATGGTGCAGCACGACTTACAACTTGTTCAGCACGACATCAAATCACTTTTGGATGACCATTTAGTTCTCTTATAATCTTTTCCGTCTTCTACCTTGACACTTCAAAAACTTCTTCACTTTTCTTTCGCCTTACGTTTTTCCGATGGAGTTATCAGCTAAAATATATATTGCCGGTCACCACGGAATGGTTGGCTCAGCTATTGAACGCCGTCTGCGTGCGGCTGGCTATCAAAACTTAGTAACCCGCACTTCCCAAGAATTAGATCTACGCAACCAATCAGCGGTTGCGAACTTTTTTGCAGCTGAGCAACCAAAATACGTTTTTTTGGCTGCTGCTCGCGTGGGTGGCATTTATGCTAACAGCAATTATCCATCTGATTTCCTATATGACAATTTAATGATCCAAGCGAATGTGTTACAGCAGAGCTATGAGAATCGCGTGCACAAATTGCTTTTTTTAGGATCTTCCTGTATTTACCCTCGTTTAGCATCCCAACCATTAAGAGAAGAATATCTGCTAACAGGTTCTCTGGAACAAACAAATGAACCTTATGCTATAGCAAAAATAGCAGGCGTTAAGCAGTGTCAGGCTTATCGACGCCAACATGGCTGTTCTTTTATCACCGCAATTCCCACTAACCTATATGGCCCCCATGATAACTACCATGTGCAAAACTCGCACGTGTTGCCAGCATTACTACGTAAGTTTCATGAGGCGCGCATGAATGAGTCGCCTACTGTTGAAATATGGGGTACTGGCACACCTCGTCGTGAGTTTTTACATGTAGATGATTTTGCTGATGCTTGTCTTCACCTTATGCTTCATTACGATGGTCTAGAACCTATTAATGTCGGCACAGGTGAGGATATATCTATTGCCGATTTAGCACGCTTAATCCAGCGCATCACTGGCTACCGTGGAAAACTACGCTTTAATGCCCTTATGCCTGACGGAACACCACGCAAAATACTTGACATCAGCAAGCTATCTAGCATGGGGTGGCGTGCTTCAACTCCATTGGATAAAGGTATAGCGGCCGTATATGCTTTGGCAGAATGGGAGTCTGAACCTCAGGCCAGCAGCCAAGTTTTCTCCACTACATAACCAATTTCGTTAGACTCTTTCCCTTTAACAAAAGTGCCTCCTGGCTGAAGCCAGGAGGCACTTTTGTTAAGGCACTATTTAAAGCAGATTTAGTGACTTAAATACTCATCAGTACATGATCAACAGTTTGTAAGTATTTCTTTTTGGAGTATCGTTCTAATAACCGGCTTCTCGACTCGGCTATTATGATGGGACTTAAGTTTAATACCTCTTCTACCGCTTGAGCGAATGAATCAAAGTCATTTACTTCATATTGACCGGCTTTGACATCTTTGCCTAGCACTTCAGCTACAGCTGTATTTGCTACATAGCAAACTGGAGTGTTTAGAAAGTAGGCTTCGATAGCGGGGAGACCAAACCCTTCCATTTCTGACGGAAAAATTAGAGCACGAGCCTTGGAAATGGTATTAATAAACTCGTCTTGATTTAAACGTGATTTTAGAACTACGCCCTTCATAGAGTTTGCTAATCGTGTAACAGCAGGCGTAAAATTACCCACTAGATGCAAGGGTGTTAATTCCTTTTTTACTGCTTGTAATTGTTGCCAGAGCTGTAAAAACTGCAGTGTGCACTTATGAGGTTGGTCGGAAGCTAAATGAAGTACATAATCCTCCTTACTAATTGCGCTACCTAGAGACAGATTTTCGAAATCCGAAGCTTCGTAAGTAACATGAATTTGTGGAACTGGAATATTATATCTATCAGCAAAATTCAAAATCTGCTGCTTCGCATTTTGTGATACAGTGAGAATATGATCACTCCTACGAATACTGGCTTTCATCAGGCCTAACCAATACGCCAAATCAAGTTTAGAGCGAGTAGCGGGGTACTTATCTGCATAATGTTGCAGCAGAGCATCATGCATAACACTAACTACCAGCTCATTGGGTCTGCTAACGTAAGAGATATAGCCCTTAGGATACAGCCAAATATCTGGCTTTGCTGTCCGCACAAAAAGTGGGTGCAAATTATCGGTTAGAATGCGTGAAATCTTTCCCTCATCTGTACGCCAAGGGAGCAAATACTTGTTTACAGCCTGATGCTCAAACTGAAAAGATGATTTAGAGACGACTTGTGAAAGAGAGTAGTTTGGCATTTCTACCAGACCACCCATTAGCGTTTTGGTAATAGTTGTAATACCAAGACTGCGGTCACGATGAGGATTTTGGTCAGCTAAATAAAATGTTATGTTTTTCATTTATACCCAGAGGAGCGACATTAAAAATTGTATAGATATTTTTTACAATCTATCTCGCTTGTTCTGTTGTGTTTAGTTACGTGTGCGATAAACTGATTGTACTGGTCTACCAATCAAATATTTATCAATGCCTTCGTCTATAGCTCGGCGATAAATAGCGAGGGCAGCATGAACTCGCTCGATAGTTGTATCTACTACGGCAGGTGTATGGGAATAGCTGATTACAAAGGATGGGAGCAGTAGGCCCCGCCGTAGGGTTTCTTGCAAAAACAAGGTTCTGAAGGCCTGCGATGGTTGTCCGTCCGCATCGCGCGACCCGAAAAACAGACAGCAGCTTTGTCCAAAAATCGGAACGTTGTCCTCCAATTTATGGTCTCTAACCGCTGCCTGCAGGCCTTGCCGTAGTCGCTCACCTTGCTCATTCAGATGCGCTATAACCGGCTCTTGGCGGTACACTTGCATGACGGCCCGAGCGGCAGCTAAGGAGTGCGATTCTGCGCCATAAGTCGTGGAAAGCAAAAATACTCGGTCGTGGTCTAACTGCCGTAAGCCACCTAGCTCCATGAGTTCACGGCGACCAGCCAAGGCAGCTATAGAGAATCCGTTGCCGAGAGCTTTACCAAAAGCACTCAAATCGGGGCGAACGCCATGTACAGCCTGTCCCCCACCTACATGGGAGCGAAACCCCGCAACGATTTCATCAAAAATAAGTACAGTCCCTTCTTTATCACAGAGAGCACGCACTGCCAGTAAAAAACCAGGAAGTGGTGGCACATCGCGCTCCACTTCCATTACTATTGCAGCAATTTGCCCAGGAAACGCAGTAAATACAGTGATCAGACTATCAATATCATTGTAGCGAAAACGCTGGGACTGTTCGCGTACTACTTGCGGAACTCCAGCATTAACGGGTGTCGTGCCAATAAACCAATCATCAACAGAGAAAAAAGGATGGTCAGCACACACCGCAATTAAGTCGCGGCCAGTGTAAGCACGAGCCAGCTTGACGGCAGCACTAGTAGCATCAGAGCCATTCTTAGTAAACTTAACCATGTCGCCGGCCTGCGTTAAATCAAGAAACTCTTCGGCTGTTTCTAGCTCTAATACTGCTGGACGACCAAAATTGACCCCGCGAGTCATTTCTGCTTGGGCAGCCGCTACGATTGGCGCAAACGCATGACCCAGTGTAACGGAGCGTAAGCCCATACCATACTCGATGAATTCGTTTCCATCCACATCCCATACCCGGCAATTTGCCCCCCGGACAATGTAAGGAGCCATATGCTCCGGAAATTGATCATCGCCTTTCGCGTAGGTATGGCTGCCTCCAGGGATAAGGTCGTGAAACCGCTGTTGCAAGGCCATGGAACGAGCAAAGCTCGGCTCATCTGAATAATGATTCAAAGATGAGTTATCCACTGAGGCGATATTGATGGAAGAGTTCATACGACTAAGACTTTGCAATAAACGAGGGTCATGAAAGTAAGCTCGCATTTTTTATTACGCGCTATACTATAGCTAGGCTAGCTGTACCAGCAGACCACTGGTAACGAGAGCTTTAGTGGCTCGCTCAAGTAATGCGTAAGGTAAGTTGGCCTGCTCGGCTATATCGAGGAGGGAATGTTCTCCGTCGGAGAGGTTGAGCATCCATAGCAGTGCCATTTGCCAATCAGCACCCTCCGTACCACCGCCAACACCTTTGTATAATCCACGGCGGCCTAACTGTGGCTCACCGTAGGGGCTAAGGTTACGGTATCGCACATTAGTTTCGAGCATAAAACACACCTGCTTAAATAGCAACATAGATTCCTCGAGCTGCTCAGGGCGCACAAAGTCGAGGTTATCAGCAGATGTATGATATTCGGGAAACTCACCGAATGGTGTACGAGAAAGGCAGCCAACAGGCAGGTTAAATCCGGGCGAACAATACTGACGCTCGTCGTAGCCATAGGGCGAGAAAGGTCGTACCGCGTGGGGTAGCCCAGTATCGCGTAAAGCCACTGCTACAGCTCGATCTATATCAGCTGTATCGCGGCGTGATTTTTTGTACGTAAAAGCTCCCGGTCCACCAAGTAGCGTAGCCACCAAGCCATGGCGAATATGGCTTACAGTCTCCCTATTATTACTCAACCAGGTGATAGAACCAATAGTACCCGGGACAAACACAAAACGATATGAGTACCGACGCGTTTGCCTAGCCAAGTGTTGAGCCAAAAACGTAGCCACCACTATACCAGAAAGGTTATCGTTAGCCAACGATGGATGGCAGCAGTGACTAGATATTAATACCTCTTCATCAGTACTACCTGGTAGCAAAAGCTCGCCGTAGGTAAGATTTCCGGCCGAGTCTAAGGTAGTATCAACGTACACTTCGTAACGGCCATCAGGCAGTGCCACACGATCATTGTGTGCTAAACAAAAGCCCCAGTTCGGTTGGTAATAAGAAGTTCGATACGGAATCAGATCTGGCTGGTCAGGTATCGAGAATAGATGCTCGTCGAGTTCAGACCGCGTAAACCAACTATGTATAGGAGTGCTATAATTCAGTATGTGGAGATTATGATTAGCGAAATCAATTACTCGTTCACCTTGCTCATTTTTCACCCAAGCAGTCCGAATGTTCCACTCGGCTGGCACAGTCCAATCGAGTGCTTGCGTACCACTAGGCACTTCATGAATAACTAAGTCAGGCAAATACTCACGTAGAATCGCCAATGTAGCCCTCACTCCATCGCCCGTAATACTACGACAAATAGGAAATAGCCGAGTCATGAGCTCAGGCATCGTAGCTATTGGCTGCTCAGTAGTTTCATTTTCAAACAGAGCATGGGGGGCTTTTTTTGACGTTGGCGAAGTCATACCAGAACAGAATAAGCGGATACTACAAACTGTCTGTTGTAGAGCTTAAATATGGAGAGCAAGCAAAGCGTTTTTTACGCGTGAGCTATCGGCGCAACAACACATATTTCATCTTGCTGTCACTATACTCATTCTGTACAAATCAGTGAACACTTTACAACAGCAAGATGAAGCTATGCTAGTCGTATACCTTTACTTCTGGAATAGGAACTACAAATTTACCCCCCCAGCTACGGACATCCGCCATTTGCTCCATGATTTCCTCCCGAAGGTTCCAGGGTAAAATCAGTACATAATCAGGTTGAGTTTGCCGGATACGGTCAGGGTGACAAATAGGAATACGGGTACCAGGCAGGAAATTACCTTGCTTATGAGGACTCAAATCAACCGTATATTCTACGAAATCAGTGCGAATGCCACAATAGTTGAGCAGTGTGTTCCCTTTACCAGGAGCACCATATCCTACTACTTTTTTATTGGCTCGACGAGCTTCAATTAGAAAGCTAAGGAGCTTCCGCTTGGTCTCTTTAGTCTGCTCCTCGAAAGCAGCATAAAACGATAAATCGAGTATACCGGCTTGCACCTCCTGGTCTCGTAGTTTCGTTACGCGCTCGATTACGGGTTGAGCCTCGTGGCTGGTATGGCGAGCGAAAATACGAATTGAACCGCCGTGAGTTGGCAGTTCTTCAACGTCGAACAGAGTGAGTCCATGGTGCGCAAAAATGCGCTCTACGGTATAGAACGATAAATACGAAAAGTGCTCGTGATAAATAGTGTCGAACTGGTTGCCTTCTATCAGACGTAATAGATGCGGAAACTCCATGGTAATTACGCCTTCTGGCTTGAGCAGGACTTTCATACCACTCACAAAATCATTAATGTCCGGCACATGAGCCAATACATTGTTGCCCAATAGTAAATCAGCTTGGCCTACCGTGCTAGCAATATGCTGGGCGGTATCATGACCAAAAAATTTAACTATTGTATTTATACCTTTTGCTTGGGCATATTCAGCTACGTTGGCAGCGGGCTCTACTCCGAGTACCGGAATACCTTTTTCGACGAAATACTGTAGCAGATAGCCATCGTTGCTAGCTAGTTCTACTACTAAGCTATTTGCTGTTAAACTAAAACGCTCACTAACCATGTCAGTATAGCGATGAGCGTGGCGCAACCACGAGGCCGAATACGAGGAAAAATAGGCGTAGTCGTTGAATACCTCTGTAGGACTGACGAACTCATCTAACTGTACCAAGAAACATTCTTTGCAAACGCGGGCGTGTAGCGGATAGAAGGGCTCAGCTTTGTTGAAATTCTGCGGGCGCACATGGTCTTGGCACAGAGGCGAAGTACCTAAATTCACAAAAGTTGTAGTAAGAGGCGTAGAGCAGAACCGACAGGGACTAGCAGGCGGCAAACCAAATTCTACATCTTGAGCAAGGTCGACAGATGAAGATGATGGATTAGTAGCAACGGTGGCAGGAGAAGTAGATATGTCCATATTATGGAGTAGAAGAGATATACAAAGCAAAAAGGTTATTACTAATCAGCGCCTAAGATTTGCGGGGCACGATGATAGAAGTAGTTAGCTGAAAATCCGGATGGCTGCGGTCTTTTTGCGAAATCAGCACAGGTTCAATAGGCCACTCGATGCCAATAGATGGATCATTCCAACGCAAGGCACCATCGGCGCCGGGCATATACTTAGCTGACATTTGATAAGCAACATCAGTAGCATCCTGCAGGGTAATAAAACCGTGGGCGAAGCGCTCTGGCACAAATAACATCCGAAAGTTATCAGCGGTCAGCTCTACACCTATCCACTGCCCATATGTTGGTGACTCTTCGCGCAGGTCTACTATTACATCATAAATAGCTCCCCTCGTGCAACGCACTAACTTGCTTTCGCTGTAGGGAGCAATTTGATAATGCATGCCGCGCAAAGTGCCGCACTTCGGATTAGACGACACATTCGCTTGCACAGTAGCCATCCGAATTCCATACGCCGCAAACTCGTCTTCGCACCAAGAGCGGGCAAAAAATCCTCGCTCATCCGACAAGCGCTCTAAATCAATGATGAAGGCGCCTGCTAGCTTCGTTTGGGTGAAGATCATAACTTGTTTGAATTAGAAGCAAAGAAACCAAACAGCTTAAACTTCTGAACAACACGAAATTCAGATAGTTGCTTCCTCTGCTATGGCTTGCACTATAGCCGTAGATTGCCACTCCAAATTGCTACCAAGCTGCCCACTCTCTCGCAGAGAGGCTAGTACCTGTAGACGTATAAGTTGCGACGAGCGAAAATTAGCGTCTCGGAAACCTATGTTCATCAGCCCATCGCGCAGTTCAGCAATAGTGTCGGGTAGCGTACGTTGGGGTTGATGGTGAGGGGCTAATTGGCGGAACAAGTTAAAGTCAACACGATATGAGCGCTTATCGGGTGGAGCGGCAGGGTTTAGCGTAACCACAGTACCTGGAATGGCTGCTGCCACGGCCTCGGCTAACTCATGTACTTGATAATTCCAATGATCGGAGCCTGCATTTATTGCTAAAAAGTTGCCCCCATTTTCAGTTTCCCGGCTAATAGCCCATTCAATGGTGCGAGCCATATCCTGCACATGAATAAGCGGACGCCATGGCGTACCATCGCTAAGGATGTTGATTTCACCGGCAGCCACAGCTCCCGCTACAAAGTCGTTGACTACCAGATCAAGTCGTAAACGGTCGCTCCAGCCACAAGCTGTAGCAAACCGCAGGCAGGTAACTCGAAAGTCTGTGCTGGCTAGCTGAGCTAGTTCCTGCTCGCTTAACACTTTAGAACGCGCGTAGGCAGTGAGTGGATTGAGCGTAGAGTTTTCTGTTTTAGCTTCCTCTCCACCAGCTCCATACATGCTACAGCTGCTCGCAAACACAAAAGCTCGTACACCCGCTGCTTTGGCTTGTTGCGCCAACTTGATTCCAGCTTGATAGTTGATAGCTAATGTCACATCCTCATAGGCTGAGCCCATTGGATCATTGGAAATGGCTGCAAGGTGCACAACTGCATCAACTCCATTTAGTAAATGAGCAGATATGTCGCGTACATCTCCAAAATACTGTTGGTTGAGACGGGATTCGGGCAGACGACTAGGGCCAGTTAAGCAATGAGCAAAAAAACCTATATCGTATCCAATTAACTCAGCCTGGGGGTACGTTTGACGCAAGTGGCGCACAACGCCAGGGCCTACGTAGCCCATGTTGCCAGTAATAAGGATGCGCTGCGGGTTCATTTACTAGTGGATTTTCGTTTTAAAGCTTACTGAGTGCAGTTCATGTTGGCATCTGATCTGCACTTTCGGAGCTGCTTAGCTTAAGATGGATGACTGGGTTGCTCGTGGAGTATCCTTGTGAATAGAAGTAGAGGGAAGAGAATCGTTTGGGTTACCCCATATTCTCCATTTGGCTTTGCCAGTTGCCCACATCTCTTCCAATACATTGCGGTCACGTAGCGTGTCCATGGGCTGCCAGAAGCCTGTGTGCCGATATGCTGCTAGTTGCCCATCGGCAGCTAATTGCTCTAGGGGGCCTTTTTCCCAGATGGTTGCATCAGACTCAATATAATCGAGTACCTGTGGCTCCAACACGAAAAATCCTCCGTTGATCCAAGGAGATTCGCCCCCTTCTGGTTTCTCAGTAAAGCTTGATATTAAGCTACTATCATCAACTAAGTTGAATACCCCAAAGCGACCCGGGGGACGGACAGCTGTTAGTGTTGCTAATGTTCCTTGTTGATGATGGTAAGCAATACTTTCGTTAATATTTACGTCGCTTACTCCGTCGCCGTAGGTAAGGCAAAAGGTATCATCATGTAAATATTGGCGCACACGGCGCAAGCGCCCGCCGGTCATAGTTTCCTCACCTGTATCTACTAGGGTTACAGTCCAAGGTTCAGCCCGGCTTCGATGCACTTGCATCTCGTTGCGATCCATCCGGAAAGTCACATCTGCATTATGCAGGAAGTAATCAGCAAAATATTGCTTAATAAGATGGCCTTTATAACCACAACATATTATAAAGTCAGTAATGCCATGATGAGCATAAATCTTCATTATATGCCATAGAATGGGTTTACCACCGACTTCTACCATTGGCTTTGGTCTAACACCACTTTCTTCACTGAGACGAGTGCCGTAGCCACCTGCGAGTATAACTGCCTGCATAAGGAATGTATTAGAAGAGACAAAGGCAGAATTCAGCAAATATTAATCCATCTCAGAACCCAGAGCCTTCATAAGTGCACATCCTTGTATAAGTTTATAACTTGTAGATGACATAATTTAATTATTCACTCTATTTTTTATCTGACATTAGATAGAGTCATGACCTAGATACATCTACCCTGCTTAGCTACAGCTGTTATATAGCTGTTGTAGTAGGGGACACGCAGTATAAGTCGACTATCACCTATGAGCTACGCAACTTGAATAGCTACTAATATGGAAAACACCATTAGGATCTTCTGTTTGAAAAGATCCTAACGGTTTTATTCGTATTTATCCTGTTTTATCAGGGACTTTGAACAATGAACTTGTGAAATACTCGCTTACTTGTACAGTATCGGCAACTTTCAATATGTATAAGTAACAGCAGTAAAATTCTGCCCACCACACAGAAGCTGACCTAGCAAAATCACTTAAGAAGTTAGTATCGCATCATCTTGCAGATTAGCCAAATTTAGGACTGCAACTGATGGCTTAACGGTTATTGCAGGTAGAACTAAATGGGTTATGTATAAAAGTTATATTTGCTACTATAACTAGTAAGCGTTTTTCTCACCACGAACCATGTTCCAGACGGTCTGGCCAATAATTTTCATATCCAAGCCAAATGACCAGTTCTGCACATATTTCAGGTCGTACTCTACACGCTTCTCCATAGTACCAGCTTCGCGAGTTTCGCCACGGTAGCCGTTTACCTGAGCGTAGCCCGTGATACCAGGAGTTACAGCATGGCGCATCTGATAAGTGCGGATATGCTTTGAGTACTCTTCCAACTGCGACAGCATGTTAGGACGGGGACCAACTACTGACATATGCCCCATCAGTACATTGAAGAACTGTGGCAACTCATCAAGGTTGTACTTGCGCAGGTACTTGCCTACGCGGGTGATCCGCATATCGTTTTTAGTAGCCTGAAGTTCCGTTTGCCCGTGGTTGGCCTGCATCGTGCGCAGCTTATAGCAGGGGAAAAGCTGATTGCGTTTACCTGGCCGCAACTGTTTAAAGAATACCGGACCTGGTGAATCTAGCTTGATAATGAGAGCTAGCAAACCCATTACCACTGGGAATATGGTAACAATGATGGTGAAGGAAAAAGCAATATCGAATAAGCGCTTCATCACTTGGTTTGTGCGCATTCCCAAAGGCTCATGCCGAATAGTAAGAATCGGCATGTGATCATAGAAGTACACATTCACATCTTGGCGAACTGTACCGCTGAAGTCAGGTACGATACGGAACGACAGGAAGTGGTCATCAGCAAAGCGTGACAAGTCTTCGATGAGTTCACGCTTATCAAGCGGCATGGCGAAGTAGATCTCATCTACCTGGGTTTGGGAGCAGTATTTCTTCAGGTCGGCTATGGAGCCTTTTACTAACGACTTTAAGTTGTCAGCTACTGGCTCGTCCGTGAAGAAACCTAGGAACTTATTGCCAACTGGGTCATGAGAAGCTAAGAACCGATACAGTTCTTGACCACTATTGCCAGCACCTACAATCACGAAGTGCGTATGAGCTCGGGCTATACGAGTGCAATAGGTCCGATACAAGAAGGCTAATAGAAAACGCCCCCCAACTACCCCTACTACTGATAAGCTATAAACAAGCACTAGGTAACGAACTGTCAACCAGTTTGTGTCGAAGAGCATAGCCCCAGCCATGATCAAACCTGCGTGTATCAGGAAGGTCCGAACGAGGTAGAGGAGTTTCTCCCGGTACGTAATAAGGCGGTCTATTCTGTATAAGTTGGCATACTGGCCCGACAGAATCCACCAGAGCAAACCAAAAATGGCAAAGAAGAAGGGGTAATAGCTATTAAATACCCAGTTATCGAACAAGAAGAAGCCAGTAAGACGGAATGCGCCAAAGATGATGAGGACGTCCACCACTGGCAGGATGATGCGGGAGGCATCTGTGTAGTGTTTGTAGCGTTCCATAAGTTAGTACAAGTAGGCGGTAGGCAGAAGGAGGTTTGTTGGTCTTGTACGGATGCAAAGTAAATTCATTCTGTACTTAAATCAATAATTTATATGACTTTTTACTAAAAAAAGATAATAAATAATTAACACAACAATAATATTCCATGATATGTCTTTGCGGAATCCTCTCTATATAGCCTATTTCTATATTATTTAATGATTTTATGGCTTTTTACTCCAATTGATCTAGAAGGTTTCATGTTAATTCTGACAAAGTTTATACCACGAAGGGAAAATCAGGCAAAATACCTGCTTAAAACAGAGATTTATGAGCCAGCTGAATCCCTTTAGCTAATATAGTAAGAAGGCGATTAATATTTGTAAATATTTGAGAAGCAATTGACTGTAAGAAAATGGAAAGTCAGCAAAATCGCTTTTTAGTCAAAAATCGAGCAATACAATCAATCATTCGAGTCAACTAAATGATCTAGAAATTAAGAGTAAGTTATTCTCAAATTACACCAGAACATGGGACTATTACTTGTATATTATTATAAATATATTTATATGATTACCCACGAGTGAGGCTATGCCATCGGTTTCGAGTCTAGGGTTTAACAAAGTCTGTCTCTCGTAAAAAGTCCCCAACTAGTTACCTATCCCCTCTTCCTAATTTCATTGTCGCTATGATCAACTTATCTGTTGCCGCATTACTTGGAGTCGTCTGCTTGGTAAGTAGTTGCCAGCAAACCAGCTCAACTGCTGACCAACCGGCTTCGACCACAGTACCTGCTGTCGTTACTACTGATGGTGCGCCCACAGCCACTGCTGCTCAGACAATGGTTGCACGCCATGTGCAGGGGCTGCCTCAGACCGCGCTGTACCAACTTGATTCTATGCGAGTAGTGGAGGTAGACACGCACTGGCAGATACAAGTGCCACGCACCGACTGGGCTGGCCGCATGCCCAACGCCGCTGCTTTCGATGTCGATAAGCAAACTGGCCGCGTCACGACTGTTTCCGTAAAATAAGTTTCTGCCTTATCCTCAGCAGTAGCCGAGTTTGCTACACTATTAGTGAAAAGCAACGCTCGGCTCCGTTGAGGTCAGTTCTATAAACTACTCGTAAATGGCACCTGTTCCTATCGAAAGTAAGCTGGACCAAGAAAAGGTGTTGGCGGCAACAGCGGCTTTGCGCTGGGTGCGCGATGGTATGGTCGTCGGACTGGGGAGTGGCAGCACTGCCGCTCATTTTATCACCTTATTAGGTGAGGCGGTGCGGAGTGGGCAACGCCGGATACAGGCCACGGCCACGTCAGTGGCTAGCGAGACGTTAGCCCGGCAGGTTGGAATACCGTTGTTGGCGCCCCAACGCGGTTTGCGCTTCGACCTGACAGTGGATGGAGCCGATGAGTTGGATTCCCAGTTGCGGCTTATCAAAGGAGGCGGAGGAGCTTTACTTCGCGAAAAGGTGCTCGCCACTGCCTCCGACTATCTATTGGTTATTGCTGATTCATCGAAGATGGTGCCTCAGCTAGGGCATTTTCCACTGCCGCTAGAAGTTGTACCCTTTGCGCTGCCTTGGGTGTTAGATGCCGTGGCAGCCCTCGGTGGCGCTCCAGTTCTTCGAGAAGACAAGCAAAATGCCCCCCAGCCCGCGCACTCAGATCAGGGGAATCTGTTAGTTGATTGTCACTTCAATGCTCTGGCTGATCCCGAGCGGCTGGCCAGCCAGTTACAAGCCATTCCAGGTATTGTCGAGCATGGCTTGTTTCTGGGCTTGGCTCGGGCCGCGGTCTTGGCTCAGGGTGAGCAGGTAGTTGTGGTGAGGGCTAATGCTCAGCCTGCTCCCGCCACTGAGTTTGCGGAGCTACCCTAAGCGTACTCGTACAGGCATCTCCTACTTATAATTAAGTAGTACCGGGCAAGAGTGAAGCAGCCTCCGCATCCAGAAACCAATGCAACTCACCAGTGATTGGTGCAATAAGCTGAGCAGGTAATAGCTGCGGATTATAATCTTCATTCAACACTTGCTGGACTGCCATCGCTTTGTTCTTGCCCTGTACCAAAAAAGCAAATGCTTCACCTTGGTTTAGGAGCGGCGCTGTCATAGTTAGGCGATATACCTGCTTATCTTCCACAAACACCTCTTTCGCGATAGCCGCCTTTTCCTTAAGCACCGGAGTGCCCGGAAATAAAGAAGCCGTGTGCGCATCGTCACCCAAACCCATGAGCACCAGATCGAAGTGAGGGGGTTCGGGGGCGAAGAACCGCTCGATAGTTTGGGTGTACTGCTGCGCAGCTTCGGCTGGAGCTAGGGCGGTATCGAAGGCAAATACCTGGGCTGGATTGATCTGAAGTGAATCTAGGAAAGCCGTTTTGGCCATCAGGTAATTACTATCGGGGTCGGTGTGCGGCACGTAGCGCTCATCGCCGAAGAAGAAAAAGACCTTATCCCACGCTAGCTGCTGACGGTAGGCCGGTGAAGCCAGCAGCTCGTATAGTTTTTTCGGCGAATTGCCCCCCGAAAGCACCACAGCGAACCGGTCACGCGTCATGATTGCCTGCTGGGCTAAGGAAACAAAATAGCGAGCTAGGCTATCCAGGTTTTCGTCAGGGGTGGCGTGAATGTGCAACTGCATAAGCTATTTTTTTCCGTTTAAAGGGAGCGTAAACCAGTGGAAACCGTCGCGGGCAATTAGGGCTTCAGCCAGTTCTGGCCCCCACGAATCGGCGGAATAGTTGGGGAAGCTCTGGCTGGTGCGGCCCTGCCACGAGTTGAGGATAGGCATGAGCAGGTCCCAGGCAGCTTCTACCTGGTCGCCGCGCATAAATAGGGTTTGGTCACCGAGCATCGTGTCCAGCAGCAGGGTCTCGTACGCTTCCGGGGCCTGGCTGGTGTAAGTGCCTTTATAATCAAACACCATGTCCACGGTATTGAGCATTATATCCAGCCCGGGACGTTTGGCCTGCACTTGTAGGCGAATGCTCATCTCGGGCTGAATACTAATAATCAGGCGGTTTTGCTGCCAACTCTCGGCCGTTTCGGGCGGAAAGATGAAGTGCGGAACGTCTTTGAACTGAATAGTAATGCTGGAGGCCGAGCGGTGCATGCGCTTGCCGGTGCGCACGTAAAAGGGCACCCCCTGCCAACGCCAGTTATCCACGAAGAACTTGACGGCCGCGAAGGTCTCGGTATTGGAGGTCGGATTAGAACCGGGCTCCTCGCGGTAGCCGGGTACTTTTTTTCCCTCTATCCAGCCCGCCGCATACTGGCCGCGGACCGCCGACTCGCGCACATCTTCGGGAGCAAACCGGCGCATGGCGCGCAGTACATCCACCTTGCGGTTACGCACTTCGTCGGCCGTAAAATTGACGGGCGGCTCCATGGCTACTAGGCACAGCAGCTGGAGCAAGTGGTTCTGAATCATGTCGCGCATGGCGCCCGCGCCATCGTAATAGCCGCTGCGCTCCCCTACCCCTAGCTGCTCGCTCACCGAAATCTGCACGTGCTCGATGTGGTCACGATTCCAGAGGGGCTCAAACAGGGCATTAGCGAAGCGGAAAGCCATGATGTTCTGCACCGTCTCTTTGCCCAGATAATGGTCGATGCGGTAAATCTGGCATTCGTTGAAGATTTGCCCCAGTAGCTGATTCAGCTCCCGCGACGACTCCAGGTCATGGCCGAAGGGTTTCTCAATAACAATGCGCGTGCGGTCGGTGTCGTCGGCGAGGTGGTTTTGAGCCAGATTGGCCGCAATAACTGGAAAGAAGGCGGGCGCCACGGCTAAGTAGTGAATAATAGTCGCTTTTGCCCCCCAGGCTTTCTCGTAGGCTTCCACACGCTCACTAAACACCTCGTAGCTAGCCGGGTCCTGCACATCGGCACCCTCATACACAATGTGCTCAGCAAAAGCACTCCACTTGTCTTTGTCGGCTTTGCCGCTGCGCGAAAACTGATTTACGCCCTCCAGTAGCTTCGTCCGAAACTCTTCATCTGAGAGTTTGGAACGCCCGCTGCCGATGATGGCAAAATGCTCGGGCAACCAGTTATCCAAAAACAGATGATAAAGCGCGGGGGTCAGTTTGCGGGCATTCAAGTCGCCGGTACCGCCAAAGATGACGAAGATAGTCGGTTGAATTTTCTTATTGGAGCTCATGCGCTAGGTTGTGGCGAAGGGTTGCTAAATGGCGGCAGCCTATTACTTGTTAGGAATTACTTCCTCTTCACTCTTCCGCTCGGGGTCTTCTTGAGTGGTTATTTTATTGGCCGCATCCTCATGAATGGGCGTCCATTGGGTATGAAACACGCCTTCATGCCCGATCAACTCGTACGTGTGAGCCCCGAAATAGTCGCGCTGGGCCTGAATGAGGTTGGAAGGCATCCGCGCACTGCGCAACGATTCAAAGTAGCTTAGTGAAGCGGCGAAGGCCGGCATAGCCAAGCCCGCCGCTACCGCCGCCGACACTACCGTGCGCGCGCCGGGCACCGCCTGATTGACCAGTTCACTTACGCGCTGATCCAACAGCAAATGCGCTAGGTCAGGAGCTTGCTGATAGGCATTGTAAATATCGACTAGAAAGCCAGAGCGAATAATGCAGCCCCCACGCCAGATCTTAGCAATGTTGGCCAGCTCCAGCTCGTACCCATAATCTTTGGACGCTTTGGCCAGCAAGTGCATCCCCTGCGCATAGGTAACAACCATGCTGAAGTAGAATGCCTGCTCCAGATCGGCAAGAAAAGCTTCGGTATCAACCGAAAGCGGCGTTGGGGTGGGGGCGTATAGAGTGGCCAGCTGCTCGCGCAGGTTCTTATACTTGGATAGGTTGCGCAGCGTCACGGCCGAGTCGATGGTCGGGATGGGCATTTCCAGTTCCATGGCTACCTGTGAGGTCCACATGCCGGTACCCTTTGAGCGCGCTTCATCCTTGATGTCGTCGAGCAGCTCGTGGTTGGTGTGGGGGGCGCGGAAGATAAAGATGTCTTTGGTAATATCGAGTAGAAAGGATTGTAAACGGCCGGCGTTCCAGCGTGCAAACACCTGCCCGATAGCCGCATTATCCAGGTTTAGCCCCCGCTTCAGCACCTCGTAGGTTTCGGCAATCAGCTGCATTAGGCCGTACTCGATGCCGTTGTGCACCATCTTAACGAAGTGACCTGCCGCCCCAGGCCCGATATACGTGACGCACGGCTCGCCATCGACGCGGGCGGCAATGGCCTCAAACATAGGTTGCATGGCCCGATATGCCTGTTTGTCGCCGCCGGGCATCATGCTGGGGCCAAAGCGGGCACCTTCTTCCCCGCCCGATATACCCATACCGAAGAAGTGGAAGCCCGACGACGCCAAGGCAGCAGCCCGACGCGTGGTATCGGTGAAGTGGGAGTTGCCGCCGTCAATAATCATGTCGCCGGGCGTCAACGAGGGTAGTAGCTCTTCAATTACGCTATCTACAATGCGACCGGCGGGCACGAGCAACATGATGGCCCGGGGCGTTTGCAGGCTTTGCACAAAGGCCGCCAGTTCGGTGAAGCCCTGCACCGGCTTACCAGCACCCTCCTCCGCCAACAGCGTTATTTTGCTCTCGTCTTTATCGTAGCCAGCTACGTTAAAGTTATGATCGGCTAAGTTTAGTAGCAGGTTGCGGCCCATAGTGCCGAGGCCTATCATACCAAAGGAATGCGTTGTTGGCGTGGTGCTCATCGCAGGTAGTTTTCGTGGTAGAGAGTTAGTAGCTACGGAAAGTAACCAACTTCCGCCGTTGAGTTTAAGTAAAAAATGCCCCCCAAGCCTCAACAACTCCCTCTACGAATGGCACCAGCTGACCTCAGCAGCCTTCTAGCCATCGAGTGGCGGGGCCTTCTTCGTCGAATACATTGGTTGTGAAAGGTCGCTCGGAAGCGAGCATATAGTCTACGTATTGCCGCTGCTCAGCATCTTCGCGGAAACGATTGTAAATGTAAGCGGAAGTAAGAACTGCGAGAAACAAGCGCTGGGGGGCTAATCGACTGGCGGCCAATGGGTAAAACACTGTACTTGCCCAGGCGCTAATCTCGGGATTGTTTCCCTCGCGGCGGCGAACATCGATCAGCCAGCGGCTGCAACTGTGTTCTTGCGCGGCGGCCAGCATAGCGTGATAATCAGCCTGGAGCACCTCCGGGTCAGCATCCTGATGCCATCGAACAATTAGAATCTTTAGGTCGGGGCGGTAGGTGATGGTGCGGGTAGTGGGTTCAGGCGAGGACATGGCAAACTAAAAGGTGGGTGGCAATGACTATGAATTGCATAGTCATTAGCAGGGTGTGCTTATCCTACCTAAGCGCCATGCTGGCCGGATGGTTTTACTTTCTCTTTCTAGCACCCAGCCCCAGATTCCATTCCATCGGCAAGAACACTTGCCACGCAACCCATTAGCCAACTACCTCTCACCCAATATCCTCATCAAGATCTGCTTTCGGCTACCTGCGCCCGAATAGCCTGCACCTTCGCCCGATCCAAGGGCTTATTAATGACGCCTGCTACCAAGCCGTAGTCTTTCGCCCTTATTTTATCCATGGGGGCAAGAGACGAGGTAAGAATATAAATCAGGCAGCGGCCCGCCAACTGCGCCTCATGAGGCCTGAGTGCTTCCAGAAAATCCCACCCGCTCATCAAGGGCATATTCAGATCCAGCAGAATAATATCCGGCACATTGTCCGGTATGACCTGCCGCACATGTTCCAGCGCTTGCTCGGGAGACTGAAAGGAAGTGATTTGCTCAGAAAACTCTTCTCGCCGCAAAAACTTCTCCGTCAGGAAAACGCTGATAAAATCATCGTCAATTAGTATCGTATGCATTGTTCGTTCAAGGCAGATATAAGGAGAATTCAGTACCCACGTCCACTTGGCTGCGCACTTCGACGTAGCCTCCCATAGACTGTACGTGCGCTTTGACTAAGTACAGCCCCATACCCCGCCCTGATGGCGCGGCGTGAAACCGCTTGTACAGCTTAAATATGTCGGTGCCGGCTTTTTCCTGATCGAAGCCCGAACCGTTGTCGGAGAAGGTGAGTAATGTGCCGCGCTCCTCGTGCGGCGTACCGGAAATAGTAACAGCTAAGGGGCGATGCTGCGAGCGGTATTTGATAGCGTTGGAAAGCAGGTTGGAGAAAATACTGTAGATATAGGCGCGGTTGCCGTGGGCATATAAGTCGCCCATCAGATTGTGCACAATTTGCCCCCCAGCTTGCTCCAGCGGCTCCTGTAAATCTTGCACTACTTGGCTCAGAACGGTAGCCAACACGACTTGCTCGGCCTGCTCAGTGCCTTCCTGTTTATCGCGCACCGTCAGGATGGTGTTCATATCCTGCAGCACGGAGTCGAGCTGGTGCAAGCTGGTTTGCAAGTGGTCCAGCAATGTGGTTTGCTCCTGCCCCACTACCGTCAGCAGTTGGGCCAAGCCTATAGCGTTAGCCAGTGGGGCACGCAGGTTGTGCGAAACCAGATAAGTGAATTGCTGCAAGTCCTGGTTGTGGCGATACAGGTCGGCGGAAAGTCGCTCCTGGCTGGCCTGCGCTTCGTGCCGGGACGTGACATCAGAGAAATACACTGACAAGCCCTCCGGCGACGGAAACGCTTTCACTTCAAACCATAGCTCACGCTTGGCATAATACGCCTCAAAATGCACCGCTTTGCCGCTGGCCATGGCCCGGTGATACTGCTGGTAGAACTCCCCGTTCACTTCATTCGGGAATACTTCCCAGAGATTTTTTCCAAGTATATGCTGGCGGTCTACTTGCAGGAGCCGCTCTACTTCGCGGTTTATAAAGGTGAGGTTCCACTCCCGATCAAGCAGAAAGAGAGCATCCGTGATGCTCTCAAAAATAGTGTTGAGCTTTTTGGCCTGCTGGTCAATAAGCTGGTGCGAGGCAGTGAGGTCCGTGATATCACGCGCTACCATGTGCAGGCCCGTTATGGCGCCGTCTACGATTAACGGCACTTTGGCTACATTCAACACTCTCGGCTCGGCGCCTTTGAACTGAACCGCTACGTCGAACTGAACCGGAGTGCCCTGAAAGGCGATGCGGAGCTTTTCATTGAAGAGAGGAGCCAGCTCGGGGGGCAAAAAATCGGTAAGGGGCCGTCCTAAGACGTTGGCTAAGTCTTGATGAAGGAGCGTAAGGAAGGGGCGATTTGCATCCAGGATGAGCCCCGCCTCATCCTGAAAGAGGATAATGTCCAGGTTATTCTCGAACAAGGACCTGAATCGTTGCTCGCTATCTACAAATTGGGCACTCTTACTCATGACAGGCTTAACTAGGCGAAACGTTGACCTGGCCGTGTCAGAGCAGGGCCGCCGAAGCAAATACCATGTTCTGGAAATAATAGCATGGTTAAGCTTGTGTGGTGTGTACGGACGCCGCGTGAGGGATGTTCCAACGCCGCTAGCAAAAACGTGAGGGTTTAAGTAGGCCCCTCAACAGCGGGTAGCCAAGTAAGGGATTGTCGGCCTAAATCGAACAGGTTGCTGGCCTAACTCAAGGCCGCAGCACTAGCGAACAGACAGCAGTCGGTCCCGATAGTATCGTTCAAAAAAGCCCCCCGGACGTACTGTAGTTATGACTACGGACGCAGCAAGCTGTTTCGGGCGGCCCAGGCGCCAGGCTAGTACCGTACAGTATTGCAGATAATTACCTGAGTTCATGACGTAGGTCATGGCCTCAGCCGCGTGCGTGGCTCTCCTTTGCGGTGTAGTAAAAACAGGTTGGCTATGAGTGTAGTAAAAGCAAGAGAAGTAAGCGAAAAACCATTACAGCTAACTCCAGATCGGGCTCCGCAGTGGCACAGCCTGGAAGCGGAGGAGGTGCTGGAGCGGTTGCAGGTGTCGGCCAAAGAGGGCTTGAGCAAGGAAGAAGTAGCACGGCGCCAGCAGCAGGTAGGCCTCAACCAGATGACGCCCAAAAAGCAGCAGAGTGCACTGGTCCGTTTCCTGCTGCAATTTCACCAGCCGCTTATTTATATTCTGCTGGCGGCCACGGTCGTCACTATTTTTCTGAAAGAGTATACCGACGCCATTGTCATTTTTGCCGTCGTATTTATCAATGCCATTATTGGCTACGTGCAGGAGTCGAAAGCGATGGCCGCCATCGATGCCCTGGCCCAAAGCATGACCGCCCACGCCCAGGTTATTCGGGGCGGCCAGCGGCAGGAGATAGATGCGCAGCAACTGGTACCCGGCGATGTGGTGCTGGTACAATCGGGCGACAAGTTTCCGGCCGATGTGCGCCTGGTGAGAGTTCGTGACTTGCAGGTAGATGAGTCGGCGCTGACCGGCGAGTCGGTAGCTGTGGAAAAGAACGCGGAGGCCGTCTCCGCCGACAACGTTCTAGGCGACCAGCTTTGTCTGGGCTTCGCTTCTACCAGCGTCACGTATGGGCAAGCCACGGGAGTGGTAGTGGCCACCGGCGACCATACCGAAGTAGGCAAAATTCAGCAGTCCATTGCCGGCGCCGAGGATTTGGAAACGCCGCTTACCTTGAAAATCAAAGAGTTCAGCAATTTACTGCTCTGGGTGATTCTGGGGCTTTGCGTCGTGGTATTTCTGATAGGCATCTGGCGCGGGGAGAATCTCGCCGACACCTTTATGATAGCCGTGGCGCTGGCCGTGGGGGCCATTCCGGAAGGCTTACCGGTGGCCGTGACCATTATGCTAGCCCTGGGCGTGTCGAAAATGGCGGCCCGCCGGGCTATTATTCGCAAGCTGGTAGCCGTCGAGACGCTGGGCAGTACCAACGTTATCTGTTCTGATAAAACCGGCACGCTCACCGAAAACCAGATGACCGTGCAGCAAGTAGCGGCTGGGGGGCAAATTTATCAGGTGAAGGGCTTGGGATACCGGCCTGAGGGCGACATTCTGTGCAACGACCAGGTAGCCGATCTGACTTCCAACCAAGCCTTGCAGCTTTGCCTGCACGCCGGTCTGCTTTGCAACGACAGCACAGTAAGGGAAAAAGAAGGTAAATGGGCCGTGGAGGGCGACCCGACCGAAGGCGCGCTGGTCGTGACGGCCGGTAAAGCGGGCTTCGAGCGAACCCAACTAGAGCAAACCCACCCGCGCCTGGATACTATTCCGTTCGAGTCGCAGTACCAGTACATGGCTACGCTTCACGGCGGCGCTAAGCCGGTTATTTATTTAAAAGGGTCGGTGGAAGCCGTGCTGGATCGTTGCGCCACCGTCATGCAGGCCGACGGCGAGTTGGAGCCGCTGGACCAGGCTGTGATTATGCAACAGGTGGAGCTTATGGCCAGCGAAGGGCTGCGCGTGCTCGCTTTCGCTACGGCTGAAGCCCCTACTAGCCTAGATGCCATCAGTCACGACTACACCAGCCGCGACCTAGTGTTTTTGGGCTTGCAAGCCATGATCGACCCGCCGCGCAAGGAAGCCATAGAGGCTGTGCGGCTCTGCCAGCTAGCAGGCATTGACGTGAAAATGATTACCGGTGACCACGCTGCTACGGCCTCCGCTATTGCTGGCGAGATTGGGTTAAAAGGCCGCAAGCACAACGGTAAGTTAGTAGCCATTACGGGCAAAGAGCTTCAGCAGATCGACGATAAGCACTTGGAAGATGTAGCCGAAAATACCTCAGTATTTGCCCGCGTATCTCCCGATCAAAAGCTGCGGCTGGTGAAAGCCCTACAGGCCCGCGACCGGGTGGTGGCCATGACCGGCGACGGCGTAAACGACGGGCCGGCTCTCAAGCAGGCCAACATTGGCATTGCCATGGGCATCACCGGCACCGACGTAGCCAAAGATGCCGCCGATATGGTCCTCACCGACGATAACTTCTCCTCCATCGAGGGAGCTGTGGAGGAAGGCCGCGGAGTGTTTGACAACCTGACCAAGTTTATTGTCTGGACGCTGCCTACCAATTTGGGTGAGGGCCTCACGATTTTGATGGCTATTGCCTTCGGCACTCAGCTGCCCGTACAGCCCATTCATATTCTCTGGATAAACATGACCACGGCCGTGCTGCTCGGCCTTACACTGGCCTTCGAGCTGAAGGAGCCCGGCATCATGACCCGTCCGCCCCGCCCAGCCGGCGAGCCCATCCTCACCCGCGACCTGATTATGCGCACGCTGCTGGTGGGTGTGCTGATGTTGATTGCCACATTTGGCTTGTTCCTATATGAGCGGCGTTATCAAGGCGCCTCACTAGCCGAAGCCCAGACCGTAGCTACCACGGTGCTGGTCGTGATGGAAGCGTTTTACCTGCTGAGCTGTCGCTCCCTGATAAGGCCCACGCGGGAAATTGGTTACTTCTCCAACCTCTGGGTGTACTATGGTATTGCTGCCATGCTGGTCCTGCAAGCCGCCTTTATCTACGCGCCGTTTATGAACACACTGTTTAGCTCGGCTCCGCTAAATGCCCCCCAGATGCTGCGCATACTGGGCGCGGGCCTCATTCTGTGGCTTGTCGTGAGCGTGGAGAAGACACTGCGGTTTCGCAGCCTCGTGCGGAGCGATCAGCAGCCTCGGACGTTGCCATCAATCGATTAATACGGCCGCTAAATGCCCCCCAGATAGCAGAAGAGTTGGGGCAGCGCTGTACCTACAATTTCCCGGGTTTCTTCGCTCTCCTTTTTGACCTCAATGATCTACCTGCTCGCGCTGCTGCCTATTCTGCTCCTTATTCTCGTCTCGCTGACGAAGGGCGTGAAGGCGGCGGTGCTAGTAGGCTGGGTAGTTACGACGTTCCTGTTTTTTTACTGGGGCGCGGGCTTGAATCATTACCTGGGCGCGCTAGCCATGTCGTTGCTGACGACAATCAATATCCTGCTGATTGTACTGGGGGCGGTGTTTCTCTACACCATCATGCAGCACACCGGCCTCATTGGGCAACTTACCAACTCCCTGGATCAGCTTCACCCCTCGAAGGAGCTACGGTTTTTCCTGCTGGCTATCGGCCTGACGGCTTTTTTCGAGGGCGTGGCGGGCTTTGGCACTCCCGGCGCTATTGTGCCACTTATTCTGATTGCCCTGGGGTTCGAGGCCGTGCTGTCGGTGTCGGTCGTCTTGCTCTTTGATGGCTTGTTTGCCCTGTTCGGGGCCGTGGGGACTCCTATTCTGATTGGACTACAGCTACCCTTGGGCTTGTCGGCCGCGGAGGTGCAGACCATCGGTATTATGGCGGCCGGACTTGTCAGTGTGGTAGGGCTGCTCGTGCTGGGGCTGGTGTTTCGGCTGGTAGGGCGGCAGCATGGCCCGCTTCAAAACCGGCGTCAGGTGCTGGTGCTGTATGCGTTTATCATGGTGCCGTTTTGCGTGCTGGCTTGGCTGGGGCCCGAGCTGGCTACCGTATTTGGCGCCTTAATTATGCTGGGCCTAGCAGTGCTGTATCTGCGGCAGCGCGGTACTACTATCAATCTGTGGCCCTGGCTGCCGTATGCGGTGCTAGCCTTGTTGTTGTTGCTGCCCAAACTGCTGGCCCCATTGCGGGAGTTGCTAGGCTGGGAGCTGGCTTTCGCGGATATGTTTGGCTCCGGTATTCGGGGTAGCCTCAAGCCGTTGCAGTCGCCGTTTCTGCCATTTGTGGCGGTGGGTCTGGGCGTGGCTTACTTTCGTCGCAGCCCTTCACTACACCTGCGCGAGCCTCTGAGCAAAATGGTGAGCGTATTTGTGGTGCTGTTTCCGTCGGTGGCCATTGCCCAGCTCATGATTTACTCCGGCGTGCAGCAGCCTTCTATGATTAAGTACATAGCCGACCTGCTCAGCCGACTCGGCTCCGCCTATCCAGTACTCGCGCCCTTCATCGGTGTGATGGGTGCGTTTATTACGGGCAGCACTACTATTTCCAACCTGGTATTCGGCGCCTCCCAGCAGCAGACTGCCGCTTCCTTGGGCCTGAGCACAACCGTAGTACTAGCTTTGCAGCTAGTGGGGGCCAGTTTGGGTAATGCCATTTGCCTGTTCAATATTATTGCCGCCGCCTCGGTGGCGGGCATCAAGAACTACAAGACCATCCTGGCCAATAATCTGCTGCCTACCTTGCTAGCGGCGCTGTTAGCGGGACTACTAGGCATGGCTTGGCTGCTGATCAGCGCCTAAGCAGGCCTGGGGGGCAATTATTGGGCAGGCAACACCAGTACCGGAATCTCGCTGTTTAGCAGCACCTGAGTCGTGACGCTGCGGTGGAACAGGCTGCCAAAGAAGCTACGTTCCCGGGCAATGACCACCACCATATCGTAGTCGGCGGGCTGCGCTACCTGCAAAATTCCTTCGGCCGGGTTGGAATGGCTCACCGTGCGAGTTTGAACCGACGGCAAATCCACCGTCAGGCCCGTCCGTAGCACCGACTCCAGAAAGTCAGGGCGCGTGTTCGGGTGCGCCGGGGGCGCTACGTACACCACCGTAAGCTCTGCCTTGAGCAGATTAAACACCTGACGTATGGCGCCAGCGTGCTCGCCCAGGGTAAAATCCCCACCATCGACGGCCAGCAGCACACGCCGAGGAGGTCCGGTTACGGTCACTGAATGCGGCACAACGAGCATAGGATAGGGAGCCGCGCGCAGAATATCGAGGGAAGTGGTATGCACCAGCTCCTCGGGAATCTCAGAATAGTCGGGCCGGCCCAGCACAATGAGGGCCGGATGGTGCCGGCTGACGGCGTCGGCCACCGCGTAGGCTACCCGCCCGTGCCCTACTTCGGCTACCACCGGCACGGCCAGCTGCCGCACTACGCTGTTCATCGCCAGGCTCATCGCCTCCTTGCTCAGGTTCGATAGCTCCCCCGTAAACATTTCAGGGTCCAGAATAGAATCGCGGCGCACGTGCAGCAACACCAAGCGGGCTTCGAGCGGCTGGGCTAGGTTAGTAGCGTAGTCAAGGGCTCGATTGGAAGCCTGGAAAAAGTCGGTGAGGATAAGTAGGGAAGCGGGCATAAGCAGAATAAAAAGTAGCCGGTGAATGAGGTTGCAAACAAGCACTTAACACCGAGCAGCCATATGCGCAAGTTTAGCTTTTGCCATGATTTTAATCATAGCTAAGGCTGGCCGGCGAGGCTAATCTTGCAAACGCTTCCGAAAACCCTTGCGCCTGCCCTGCTCTCAGTTCTGGGGTACGCCTGGGGGGCTTTTTATCCGCTAATATCAACTACTTCTGAGTGTAGCAGCTACCATTCACCTTTTGACCTTCCCATGAAATCCTACATCCTTCTCCTGCTCATAGCCCTGAGCGCGCAACAGGCAGCAGGTCAAACAGCAGCAAAGTCGCGCCGCTCTGCTTCGCAGATTCCCCCAGCCGGATTATTAGTCATTAGCCACGTGAATGTGGTCGACGTGGCGGGTGAATACATCCAGTACGACCGCATGGTGGTCGTGCGCGATGGGTGCATTGAGTCTATTGGCAAACGTGCGCCAGCAGGCCGGGCGGTGCAGCACCTCGACGGCCGGGGCAAATACTTGGTTCCTGGTCTTTGGGATGCGCGTGTGCAGGCCCTTACTACCGAGGCTGAGGAGCGCGTTGCGCTGCCCTTGTACCTGGCAAATGGCATTACCAGCATCCGAGATGAAAGCACGGCGCGCCCCCGGGACGTGCTGCAAGCCACGGCCCGGGCGGTGGAAGCCGGCACCCGGATAGGCCCCCGAATTGAGCTAGCGGGCCCAGCCATCGACGGCGTACCTGGTCTGGGGGGCAATTTTCGGCTAGCTACTACCCAAACGGAAGGCGAAGAGCAAGCCAAGAACGTGCTCCACGAAGGGTGGCGCGCACTGCAAACAGGCCCTACGCTTTCTCAGGAGGCTTATGCAGGCATAACTAGTGTAGCTCACACCTGGAAGGTGCCTATCATTGGCTGTATTCCGGAGAGCGTATTAGCCCTGGAGGCCGTGCCGCGGCAGCGCGGAATAGTAGGCACGGAGAAGCTGCTATTGGGCTGCTCCAGCCGCGAAAATGAGCTGGCTGCCGCCCGAATACAGCACCTTGCTTCTTCCCAATCGGCTACGTCGCTGCAGGCCCGCATCCAACTGCAGCAAGGCGCCATTGTTACGTCGTTTAGCGCTGACCGCTGCACGGCCCTGGGTCAGGCCCTGGCCCAAGCCCGCACTTTTGTGATACCCACCCTGGGGGCCAACCCCGAGTTGCTGCGCTATCGCACCGACGATGATAGTTCGGGCTTGCGCTTTGTGCCGGCCACGGTGCGCCAGCGCTGGGCGCAGCTAGCGCCGCGGGCCAAACAAACCCAGCCGGCCAATAAAAAGGTAGCGGTACCGGAAGTGGAGTCGCTGCGCCGCCGGATGATAGCGGAGTTCCAACGCCTCGGCGTACCGATCATAGCAGGTTCGGGGGCCAGCTGGAATATGCCCTACTCTATTCATGGCACTAGCTTGCTGGATGAGCTGAGCTACTTGGTGGCCGCGGGTCTCACGCCGGCGCAGGCCTTGCAGTCGGCTACTATCCTGCCCGCCATCGCCACCGGGCACCGCTATGATTTAGGCCAGATTGCCCCCGACTTTCACGGCGACCTGGTGCTGCTCGACGCCAACCCCCTCGACAACATCAACAACCTGCGCCGGGTGCGCGCCGTGGTGCTGCGGGGCCGCGTGCTCAACGCCGCCATGTTAGCTGAGCTTGTGGAAGAAGCTAAGAACGCCGTTCAGGACAGCAACACCGAATCGTCGGCCACCACCGCCCGCTAGTGCTCCAGCTCCGGCCGTCTTATAAGCCAAAGCCAGCAGACAGCATAACCAGAATCATGCAACTCAATGACGCCTGTCAAGGCACTTGCTGCCACAGTCAACGAATTTTAAGAGGTAGTTCTTTCTTCCACAGACCACTGTTGGTCACTTTTCTCCACCCACATCATGATACCCGCTGCTCTATTATTTCCCATGCTCCTGTTGGCCGCACTAGCGTTGCTTAGCACGTATTCGCCAAACGCCAAGCGCCGAGGAAAGGCGCTATAAGGCTTCCAATCCTTAGCTGGCAGTTGCTCTCGGCGCAAGCCCGCTTTCCTGTTTATGGCTGCGGCTAGGCTACAGCCACTTGGGGGGCATTTTGGCTATAAGCTTGGCCACGGGCAGCAACTGGGTCGGTACGCAACCGCAGCAAAAAACTCTTCCGATCTGCTCAACTTTTGTACTCATTATCATGGATACTTCCCTTGTTGTTCTGACCGATTTCTTTGCCGTTTCCAACCGGGCACTTTCCTATGCGGCTGGTCTGGCAGTTCCCTTACGGGCTCATCTGGTGCTTTTACACGTGCGCCAAGATCGGCTGCTGGACCCTGAAGAATACAAGCACGAGCATAGCCGACGGAGCGAGCTAAAGATCACGCACACGCTTGAGCACTTGGCAGCCGAGCAGCCCGTACCCGCCGAAGTTGCCATCTCCGACGAGTTTTTGCCCGATGCTGTAAAAGATACCGTTCGGCGCCACCATCCTCTCATGCTGGTGCTAGGCAGGCCCGGCGCCGATTCCATCCCGCAGGAGGTAGTGACAAGCACGGTGCTCGACCTGATACGCCATGCTCCTTATCCGCTATTAGTGGTGCCAGCTGCCGGCTGGGATGCGTTTCCGCCCCGACGCTTCCTGCTCGCTGTCGATGGCCAACCCTTTTTCTTGTACCAGCATCAGAACGTTTTGCGCCAACTGCTGTACGCCACGCAGGGCACGCTTGATGTAGTGCACGTAACTGATGATGAGCACGTGCGCCCCGATAGCCCGGCCGTTCTGCGTACCATTACGGCCAACGACCTAGTGCCGCCCTTACCAGAAGATAGTCTGCATGAGGTGTATCATCCCAGCATTGTGGGGGGCATTTTACAGCAGGCAGCGCAGCAGCAGGCCGATGTTTTAGTGGTAGTAGCCCGGCGTCATAGCCTATTAGGCAGCCTGTTTCACCGTAGCGTTACGGCCCAGCTTCTCCGCGAGATTTCCATTCCGGTACTATTGCTCCCCGCCGAAGACTAAGCGCCAAGCTTGCGGAGAGCCGTCTTATTCCAATCAGTTGTAGTTTGATTACGCTACACATTTATAGCCATCTATTTCACTAACACTTAGCAATAGTTCAAGCGAGAAGTAAGGCAGTAGTGCCTGGCGTCAAATGGTAAGTAGCATTGCAGCTGCTTTAATTTTGCTTTACCTTCTGCTCGCTACGTGGCAGCATCATCGCCAGTAAAGGTCGCCGGGCACGCTGCTTCTTACCTACTTGCTATCTACATCCTATGGGGTTTTCGTTTATCGTACTCACTACGTTTTACCCAGCCGCGCAACGCGCTGTCCATTACGCCGATAACTTGGCCAGTACCTTGGGTGGACGATTAGTGCTATTGCACATCAATCGGTCTTCGGTTAATGGCTTGTATGCGTTTGCTGGGGAGGCTTGGAAAGAGCAAGAGCAGCAATTAGCTGCGCAAACGAGCAACCAATTGCATCAGATGGCCAAGCAACTGCACACGCCGGCCACGGTGGAGCTAGCCACCGATCTGCTGCCCACTGTGGCCCAAGGCCTAGGCCAGCGCTACCCGGCCGCTCTGTTTGTAGTGGGCCTCTCCGATGCTGACACACCCTCCATCGAGCGCCTCTGCGCCACGGCTCTGGAGCTGCTGCGCGCCGCCCAGCAGCCCGTGCTGGTCGTGCCCCGTGGCACCCGCGCCGCCAGCCCGCCCCGGCGCGTGCTATTCGCGGCCGACCAGGAAGCCTTCACCCTGCCGACGGCTGCTGCCGTCAACGAGCTACTGCGCGGTCTGGGCGCCGAGCTTACCGTAGCCCACGTCTCGACCGTAGAGGATGACGCGGGCTGCGCTCAGGCCTTGCGGGCCGTGGAAGCCAGCGGCCTAGCCACGGGCCTACCCACGGTGCAACTGCGCGGCTACCTGCACCAGAGCCCGGCCGCTGGCCTGCTCGAGGCCCTGGTCGACACCCAGGCCGATTTGCTGCTGGTCGTGGCTCGCTCCCGCACTTACTTGGGTGAGTTGTTCCACCGCAGCGTCACGGCTCAGGTGCTCGGTCGCTGCCCCGTACCTGTGCTGGTGCTCCCCGCCGCTGAGCACTAGCGTTCGGTTCATTATCCTACTTCATTCGAATTCGTAGGCTGTCTGGGGTGCCGGTCATCGAAGCAAAAACTTATGACTTAGCCGTCTTGTTACGTGCTGCTCGTCACCTCCTGCACGTTTACCCACCACCTATGACTGCTTCGCCGCTGCACGAACTTCAGGCTCTACTAGCTACCAAAAATCCGCCCGCCGAACGCTTGCAAGGTGCGCTGGATATAATTGGCCCCCACTTGCGCGTCGACCGCTGTTTCCTCTATGTGCGCGACCCGACCCAGGGCCGTGGCCGCATTGCCTTCGTCTGGCGCCGCGCCGCTACCGTGCCCGACCCGCGCCACGCTTGGCAAAACGACACCGACGACCTCCCGAAGCAAGATCCGCTATTTCGGGCTGCCCTTGCCGCGCAGCCTTCCGTGTATGTGGAAGATGTGACCAAGGCCGGGCCAGAGGTGCTTAACCAGGAGTTTGAGCGCCGTACCTTCGGGCACCGAGCCCTGGTACACGCCCACATCACTGAGCAAGGGCAGCTGTGGGGCATTTTACAGCCTTGCGTGTTCGATCAGCCGCGCCCCTGGACCCCGGCCGACCGGGAATATCTAGACGCTGCCGCCCCGCTCTTGCTTCCCGTTATTCAGGAGTATATGCGTGAGCTAGGCAAGACGTGAGGGGCAGTCTACCCAATGATCATTCACTAAGCCGGCCGTTTGCATGATATTGTAGCACGTCGCGGGACCCGTCATAATGAAGCCGCGCTGCTTCAGGTCTTTACTCATGGCCTCGCTCATGGGTGTAGTCAACGGTATCGGGTTTGTTTCGCTCCGCCGATTGTCCAAAGTCTTTCCACCAACATATTCGTAAAAAAAGGGTAGCAACTCCTGCTCCCCGCCCAACTCCTGCCGCAAGCGCACCCAAGCCTGAGCGTTCTGCCGGGTAGCTTCCAGCTTCCTGCGGTTGCGCAGAATGCGTGGGTCTTGCAATAGCTCCTCAATGATATCGTCGCTGAAGCGGGCTAGCCGGTCGGGGTCGAAGCCGGCCAGTACCTCCCGGAAGGCTTCGCGCCGACGCAATACCACCGGGAAGTCAAAGCCTATTTGAAACGTGTGCAGTACGAGGTATTCGAACAGGATGCCCGATTCAGGCACAGGCTCGCCCCATTCGTGATCATGAAAATCACGCAACAGAGCGTCTTTGTGGGTAGCCCAAGGGCAGCGCAGTTCGTGCATGGTTTGGCAACAATGAAATACGATTCGTCGGGATAACGAGTGATCAAAACATAAAAATGCCGTCAGCGGATAGCGGATAGCGGATAGCCGACAGCACAGACTCGAAGAAATAACCGGATGCCTTCAGTAAATTTTCATGCGTCCAACTAGCAGGGAAAAGGGGATAGCAAAGGCAGTACCAGCGAGGGCAGAATAAGTTGGATAATATTTGAGACAGCGTGTATCTAAAGTCCTAGGTGGGCCGTAGTGGTCAAATCCGATCTGTACTATTCATTCTTTTCATCCTTCTATTTTCTTCGTTCTATGCTAAAACCCTCTTCCCTCGCCAAATGGGGCGTGGCTGTCTTGCTTATGTCGTCGCTCACGAGCTGCGAAGACATCTTCGAGAAGTACTTCCCCAAACCCAACCCCACCCCGCCCACCATCCCCACCTTTCCGCCTTTGGGTCAGGATATTGCCTTCTATGCCCTCTCAGGTGGCACTAGGCTCGATGCCTATAATACCAGCAATGCCGCTACTCGCACCAGCTCCGTGACTATCACGGGCCTCGCTAGTGGGGAGACGCTCTTAGCCATCGACTTCCGGCCCGCCACGGGGCAACTCTACGGGGTGAGCAGTGCTAGTCGGCTCTACGTGATCAATCAGAACACGGGCGTCGCTCGCGCGATCGGCGCGGGTGCCTTCACCCCGGCCGTCGCGGGCACTTTGGTGGGCTTTGACTTCAACCCCACGGTCGACCGTATCCGTGTGGTGACCTCGACCGGACAGAACTTGCGCCTGAATCCGGAGACCGGCGCCGTGGCCGCCACCGATGGGGTGCTCAATGGCGCCGCTGGGGCCACTATTACGGGCGCGGCGTATAGCAACAATACCAATGGCGTGAGTACCACGGTGCTCTACGACTTGGACCCAGCCACGGATCGGCTCTACCGCCAAGATCCACCCAACGCGGGCACACTCGTATCCGTTGGCAATCTAAATTTAGACATCAGCGGCGATGGCGGCTTTGACATTGATGCCAAGACTGGTACGGCCCTGGGCCTGTACACGGTGAGCGGCAAGCCTACTCTGTTTGCTGTGGATTTGACGACTGGTGCGGCGCGTTCCCTGGCCCAGTACGACGCGGGCTTGAATTACTCCGGTATTGCTATTCCTACTCAGCCGGTGGCCTATGCCGTCACCTTTGCAGGGGGGAACTTGCTGATCTTCAATCCCGATATTCCGGCAAACGTGGTCAGTAAACCTATCCAGGGCTTAGACGCTACTGATCGAGTGTTAGGGCTGGATTTTCGGCCTTCCACCAACCAGCTCTATGCGTTGGTAGGTAAAAGCCAATCGGATGACCGTGGGTTTTCTCAGCGCACCTTCGAGCGCCTTTATACCATCAATCCAGCTACGGGTGAAGCCACCCGCGCTGTCACGCTATCTGTGTTAGGGGATGGGAGTTCGGGGGGCTTTGATTTCAACCCCGTCACCGACCAGCTTCGTCTCATTAAGGGGAACACGGAGAACTGGCGGGTGAATCCCGACAATGGCGTGGTCACCCAAGATGCGCTGCTGAATCCAGGCACCCCGTTCATTACGGCGGCGGCCTATTCAAATAATTTCGCCGGCGCCACGAGCACTACCTTATTCGATATTGGGGGTGCGTCATTGTTTACCACTTCTAATCTTCAGTTGTGGCGGCAAGACCCACCCAATGCTGGTACCATCACCTCTATTGGCAGCTTAGGAGTAGATGGGGCAGGGGGTACTTACCATTTCGATATTAGTGGCACCAGCAATACGGGGTATGCCCTGTTATACGAACTTCCACGAAATGGGGCAACTACAGGGCCTACCAAACTCTACACGATTAACCTAGCAACGGGCGCAGCCACCTTACTAGGCGAGGTACCTATAATTAGTACGGTCAACTTGGGTGGAATACCCTCTGGCTTTACCGTGGGCTTAGGCTTCTAAGCCTTATTTATTCTAAGAAAAAGCCCCGGCTCCTAAGCCGGGGCTTTTTTCATTATAAAGCCCCCAACCCAAGGGGAGGGGTAGTAACTTCCCGATAGTTACTTGAAGTAGTAACCGTAAGTCTTCATAAAATTTTCTTGCGTGCAAAATTAAAGGGAAAGGGGGTAAGGCCTAAAACTGCCTGCCGCCCCTACTTACATTCGATGTAAAGAATACTCCGATGCCCTACGAGAAAGGAAACAGCGGCAATCCTAGTGGCCGCCGGAAAGGCAGCCCCAACAAGGCTACGGCCCACGCCCGCGAAGTCATCGCCGACGCGCTAGCCGGCACCGATGCGGATACACTCCGGACCAAGCTAGCAGCCTTGGAGGGCAAAGACTTTATTGATGCCTACGTGAAGCTAGCGGAGTTCATTACGCCCAAAATGCAGCGCACCACCCTCGCAGCGGAGCAGGAAAAAGGGCCGATCAAAGTGACGCTCCGCATTGGCGGGAGCACGGCCGAAGAGCAGGAAGCCAATCGGGTAAACAATGGCCGTGAAGTCACTCGCCTCCTGAATAGGTAGGGCAAAGCTACCACCTGTTCCTTGAGGATTTCGGCTACCTCTGTCCGGTTCACTCTTATACAGCCATGCCCCGCACCCCCAAATTTCCCGACACCACCGAAGCTATCCGCCGCCTGGAGCTTTCCTACCTGCGTAAAATCGGGCTGCTCCGGCCAGGCTTCCACTCCACTACCCTTAACTGGACGCACAACGGCCGCCCCTCCGGGCGCATAGCATTGGAGGCGGTTATTCTCCCGGCGGAAACCTACGTGCGCCTGCGCTACACGGTCAACGATACCGATGCCTATGATTACCGGATTCAGTTGGAAGCCGTGCCCTCCAATCTAGGCGCGGGCCACCGGTACTACTTTATCTGTCCCTCAACCGGCCGACGGGCTACGATTCTGTATATGCCCGCTGGCGTGGGCCGGTTCGCCCACCGTCTGGCCTTCACTTCCCGCCTGTATTATGAATCACAACTGGAGCCCAAACAGTTTCGGGGCTTGGGCGTGTACTTCGAAGCTGACCGCGCCTGGTTAAGGGAATATCGGAAAGGCCGCAAAACGCACTACCAGGGCAAGCCGACCAAATGGTATGCGAAGCTTTTGCGACTGGAACAGCGGGCAGATAGAGTAGGGCCTATGGTAGAAGGGCTGATGCGCAGCGTCCTGGGCCCTTAAAAGAGCAAAGACAGAACTTTGTCCCGTGAGCTGTCCCAGTGAAAATAAATATCCCTGTAAATACCTTATTTCTAGGCAGTTACAGGGATATATGGTGGGCCCACTTGGAATCGAACCAAGGACCTACTGATTATGAGTCAGTTGCTCTAACCGATTGAGCTATGGGCCCGGTGCGTAAACAACCATACAGGTTGGTTTCGGCGGTGCAAACTACGACTTTTGTCCGTCAATTTGCAACGCTATTCTTCAAAAATGCCCCCCAGCCCTACTACGCGCCGTTTACCAAACCTACTTTTCGACTTTGGCGGTGTCTTGATCAATATTGATTACCAACGCCCCATCGAAGCCATGCGCCGCCTTGCAGCCGAAGGCAATACCATTGAGTACAACCAAAAAACCCAGTCTGAGCTGTTTGATCTGTTGGAAACCGGGCGCATCACGCCGGCCGAGTTTCGGGAAGGATTGCGCACCAGCTACAACCTTACGGCCTCCGATGAGGAGTTGGACGAGGCCTGGAATTCTATTCTGCTGGATGTGCCCGCTGATCGGCTCGCCCTGTTGGCCGAACTGCACGAGCAAGGCCATCAGATGGCCCTTCTTAGCAACACCAACGTGATTCATATTGAGGAAGTAAATCGGCGCCTTAAAGTCGCTTATGGCTTTGAACACGGCATTGCTGATGTGCTAGACCGTGTGTTTTACTCTCAGGAAGTAGGATTGCGCAAGCCCGGCCCGGAAATTTTTGAGCATGTACTGCGCGAAATGAACTGGCGAGCCGAAGAAACTCTTTTCATCGAAGACAGTTTTCAACATATTGAAACGGCTCAGCGCCTGGGCTTGCATACGCTCTTCCTGGCCCCGCCGCTCACGCTCACCGAAGCTTTGCCTGCCGCTATCCGTGCCTTCACTCCCTCTGCCTGACGCTCCGGCGCCCCAGCCCGATAATAACGTACATCGGCCGCGCTACCGCGGCTACTTCCGCCGCCACCGTGGCGAGTTTAACGCCTACAGGCCTCCCACGCCGCGCTGGCGCGTATACACGCTACACTTGCTGCTGTTCGTCATCACGCTGATAACCACTACTCTGGCTGGCGCGGAATGGATGACGGGGCGTACCTTTTTCGATTTAACGAATGCCGACTCGCTGAGCATCTGGCTTACGCGTGCGGAGATTCGGAACGGGCTGTGGTTTTCGCTGCCGTTTCTGGGTGTGCTCACGGTGCATGAGTTTGGGCATTATTTTACCGCACGCTACTACAAGGTGCGAGCTACGCTGCCCTATTACATTCCATTTTTCACTGGCTTCTTTAACACCATTGGCACGTTTGGAGCGGTTATTCGCATCAAGGACCGAATTTTCTCTCGAAAGGAGTTCTTCGATATTGGACTGGCCGGGCCGCTAGCGGGCTTTCTAGTGGCCATACCGGTGCTGATGTATGGCTTTACGCACTTACCTCCGCTGGAGTATATCTTCCAGGTTCACCCAGAATATCGGGCGTATGGCGCCGATTATGCGCAGTATGTCTACCAAAATGCTGGTGGCGATGGTCTTGTCTTGGGTAAGTCACTGATCTATCGACTCTTAGAATCGTGGCTAGCTGATCCGGCATTGCTCCCCCACCCCAATGAGCTCATGCACTACCCTATGCTGCTGGCTGGCTCGTTAGCGCTATTCTTTACGGCGCTCAACCTGTTGCCTATTGGGCAGCTTGATGGGGGGCATATTCTGTACGGCTTGCTGGGCTTTCAGCGCTTCAATCAAGTTTCGGCAGTGCTCTTTATTGGGTTTATCTTTTATGCGGGGCTGGGGCTGTTTACCGTTGATAGCTCCGATGACTCCTTGCTCTATGGTGGGCCGATTTATCTGTATTATTTATTTACTGTATTTCGGCGGGCCGTGCCTACGCCGCGCCGGGCGCTAATGCTGGTGCTGGGTGTAGTGGCGGCGCAGCTAGCACTAAGCTTGGCGGTGCCGGGCATTGAAGGCAATCCGGGCTGGTTGGTATTTGGTTTCTTGCTGGGCCGCGTGATGGGCATTTATCACCCACCCGCCCCCGACGAAAGCCCCTTAAGCCCCGGCCGCAAGGTGCTGGGCTGGGTCATGCTGGCTATTTTTGTGCTCTGCTTCACGCCCTCACCCTTCGGGTAAGCCCGCGTGAGTACCGCTGCTTGTTTTCTTTTCCTATGCTTATAGAACAACGCCAACTAACTCAAACCACGCAGTTGGCCCTTCGCCCCCACGGGCTATATATCTGCCGAAAAAACCGACAGGGTCAAACTACGCTGGAGGTTGAGATGCCTTACGAAGAAATTTTGCCCGTGCAGGTGGAGCGCCGCCGCAATATGCCGCCGCGGTGGCAATTGCTAGGGCTGCTGTATGCCTGGATAATAGGCACCCAATACGCCCTCAAGCAGCCCACGACATTGTATGGATTCATTTTGCTGGGCGTAGGTCTGGCGTTGATAGCTCTGTATTGGTACGGCCGCCACAACTGGTGGCAGCACTTTATCCTGAACACTACTCACGCTCGCGTAGTGCTGGCCGATCGTCCTAATCAGCGGAAGGCACTCTATCGCTTCACCGAAAACCTGGAGCAGCGCACCAAAAATTACCTCCGCGAGCACTATGGCACTATCAACCCGCTAGGCCTGATCGAGCCCCAGTTGCAGCGCCTGCGTTGGCTACACAAGCTGGAGGTCCTCACCGACAAAGAAGCCCGCGCCCTCTCCACCCGCCTTACCGGCCGCGTCGAGGATTCGCCGCTGCTCAGCATGGGACAGGAATTGGAAGCACCTTACGCTAATTAGGAATAAGTAAAAAAGCCCCCCAGAATTACTTCTGGGGGGCTTTTTGTTCACAATGACACTTAGCTTGGCGTTACGTTCAGTTGATTGCAACGACACGAGAAGCCGAAGCTTCGCGCTAGTCTTGTTCGCAACCTAGCGGCCTTCCAGCGCGGCTACGCCAGGCAGTTCTTTGCCTTCCATATACTCCAGCAGCGCGCCGCCGCCGGTGCTGATGTAGCTCACACGGTCGGCGTAACCCATCTGGTTGACGGCCGCAGCCGAGTCGCCGCCGCCGATGAGGCTGAAGGCGCCGTTGGCGGTGGCTTCGGCAATAGCTGCGGCTACAAACTCGGTGCCGGCCGAGAAGTTTGACATCTCAAATACACCCATCGGGCCGTTCCAAAGGATGGTGCGCGACTGACGAATGATGTTGGCGAAGTTCTCGCGCGACTCGGGACCGATGTCCAAACCCATCCAGCCGTTCGGGATGTGATGGTTGGGAGCCGTTTCTACGTTGGCATCGTTGGCAAAGCGGTCGGCAATGAGCGAGTCAGTGGGCAGCACTAGGTTTACGCCTTTTTCTTTGGCTTTTTGAATCAAGTGCAAGGCCAGGTCCAGCTTGTCGGCTTCCAGCAAAGAGCCGCCGATGTCGCCGCCTTCTGCTTTTGAGAAGGTGTACGCCATGCCGCCCCCGATGAGCAGGTTGTCTACTTTATCGAGCAGTTGTTCGATAAGCTGAATTTTATCCGAAATTTTAGCCCCACCCATAATGGCCGTGAAAGGTCGCTCGGCTTTAGTAAGCACACGATGGGCGTTGTCTAGCTCGCTTTGCATCAAGTAGCCCGCAACGCGGTCTTGGGGGGCAAAATACTGAGCAGCAACAGCCGTGGAGGCGTGGCGGCGGTGGGCAGCGCCAAAGGCGTCGTTCACATACACATCACCCAGTTTCGCCAGTTTCTCTGCAAACGCAGTGTCGCCAGCTTCTTCTTCTTTATAGAAACGCACATTATCGCAAAGCAAAATCTGACCGGGTTGCAGGTTTGCGGCCCTGTTAGCGGCGTCGGGGCTGAGCACGTCGTCGGCGAATAGCACCTCGCGGCCATACTCTTCCTGCAAACGAAGCACGAGGCTGCGCAACGAAAACTTCTTTTCGGGGCCGCCTTTTGGCCGCCCTAAGTGGGAAAGCAGAATCACGCTGCCACCATCGGCCAGTATTTTGCGGATAGTAGGCGTCGCGGCGCGGATGCGGGTGTCGTCGGTAATGTGCAGTTCATCGTCGAGGGGCACGTTGAAATCGACGCGCACCAGGGCTCGTTTGCCGGCGAAGTTGTACTGATCAAGAGTTTGCATAAGCAGTGAGTAGGGTTTGGATAGGCCTTATACGGGACGAATGTAGTAGAAGCTTTGACGCCGTCGTGTTTCGCATCCGTTCTACTTTCCCCGTACCTTTGCGCTACGTATGAAAATAGGCATCTTCTTCGGCGGCCCGTCGCGTGAGCGGGAAATATCCTTTGCGGGCGGCCGCACTGTGTACGATAACCTGGACAAAGGCTTGTTTCAAGCCGTCCCCATCTTCGTGGACAGCCGGGGCAACTTCATTTTGCTCGACTGGCACTACATTTATAAAGGCACCATTCGGGACTTTTACCCCCCCGTATCAGCTCTGCCACCCTCCGAGCACCGTTTGCAGGTGTACTTGGAAAGCCTCGGCGAACTAAGCCAGGAGGAACAAGACCGCATCATCGCGGAAGTGGGCCGACGCGTGCAACCCCAGGAGTTGCGCGAGCTGATGGATTTTGCTTTTCTGGCCCTGCACGGCCCTGGTGGCGAGGATGGCGCCATCCAAGGCTTGCTGGAGTGGTACGGCATTCCGTACTCTGGCTCCGGCATCTTGCCTTCGGCTTTCGGCATCGATAAAATCGCCCAGAAAAAGCTTCTGCACGCGCTGAACCGGCCTACGCCTGCTTTCCGCGTCATCGGCACGGAAGAGTGGGACGCCGCCGACCCAGAAGCTACGCTTGATTACTTGGTGCGTGAGCTGGGCTTGCCACTAGTATTTAAAGCCCCACGCCAAGGCTCCAGCATTGGCGTCTCGATTCTGCGCGAAAAAAATGCCCTCCAGTTTGTGGCAGCTGTTGAGCGCAGCTTGTTTCGCAAAACCTTGACCCGCAGCGAGTGGCAGGGCAAGAGCGACGAGCAGAAACTCCTGTGGCTACAGCAGCTCACCGATATCCGCGAAGGAATTGGTCTGCCGGTGGTGCTTCAAGTGAAAGGTGAACAATCAGCAACTGATACTATTGCACCTCAGGAGCCGCAACTTATTTATCACCCTGAGAAGCTCCTGAATACACTCAACGAGCAGTTTGAGACGGTTGAGCAAGTATTGCTGACCAATGTGGATGGGGAGTCGCAGGTGCTGGTAGAGAGCTTCGTGGCGGGGCGCGAGTTTTCGTGCATTGTGGTGGAAGATCCCAACGGTGAGCCACTGGCTTTGCCCCCCACCGAGATTGTAAAGGGCGAGGAGATGTTCGATTACCGCTCCAAGTACCTGCCCGGCCTGAGCCGCAAAATCACGCCCATCGACCTGCCCGAAGACAAGATTCAGGAGATTCGGGAAGCTTGTCAGGAGATGTTCCGCACCTTCGGCTTTCAGGTCTACGCTCGTCTGGACGGCTTCATTCAAGCCACCGACGGCAGCCTTTTCTTGAATGACCCAAACACGACGTCGGGTATGTTGCCGGCTTCGTTCTTCTTCCATCAGGCAGCTGAAATCGGGCTGAATCCGTCTCAGTTCCTGACCTACCTGATTCGGACTTCGCTTGCCGCGCGCCGCCGCGCGGGTATGCAGCCAGTGCGCCTGGGGGGCATTTTGGCCCGCCTCGATGCCGCCGTGGCTTCGCGTCAGCAGCAGGAACAGCATCGTACCAAAGTAGCCGTGATTATGGGCGGCTACTCTTCTGAGCGCCATATCTCGGTGGAGAGCGGTCGTAATATTTACGAGAAGCTAAGTTCCTCTATCAAGTACGAGCCCATTCCCGTCTTCCTAACGGGTTCAGCTCAGGAGCACAAGCTGTATGTGCTACCTATCAATGTGATGCTCAAGGATAACGCTGACGACATCCGCGAGAAAATTGAGTACGCCGAAGCCGGCCACGAGCTGCACCCAGTACTGGTGCGCATCCGCCGCGAGGCCGAGGCCATTACGGGAACCTACGCTGGCCAGCCTACAGCGCAGCCGCGCCGCATTTCCTTTGAGGAGTTGGCCGAGATGGTAGATGAGGTGTTCATTGCCTTGCACGGTCGTCCCGGCGAAGATGGCGCTTTGCAAAAAGAGCTGGAGCAATTTGGCCTGCCCTACAACGGCTCCGGAGTCGAGTCGAGCAGCATCACGATCAACAAATTTGAAACTAACCGCCGCCTTCGCGATGCAGGCTTGCGCGTAGCCGAGCACCGCATGGCCAACCGCCTAGAGTGGCAAGCCGACGCCGAAAGCTTCTATCGCTCGCTGGAAACGCAGTTTCACTACCCCTTCATAGCCAAGCCCGCCGACGACGGCTGCTCTTCGGCCGTGAAGAAAATTAAGAACCGCCAGGAGTTGGAAGCCTTCAGCCAACTCATTTTCCGCGACCAGGAAGACCTGCTGTCCGAAGCTGCTCGCACCCTTAACCTCGGCTTTAAAGAGGAGTTTCCGCAGAAGGATGCCTTCCTGGTTGAAACCCTCATCAGCCGCGATGGCGCCCAGCACTTCCTCGAAGTAACCGGCGGCTTGCTCACCCACTGGCGCCCCGACGGCACCTTGAACATCGAAGTGTTTGAAGCGTCTGAGGCCTTGGCCACCGGCGAAGTGCTGAGCCTAGAGGAAAAGTTCTTGGCCGGCGAAGGCCAGAACATTACGCCCGCTCGCTACGCCCCCAACCCGGAGGAGCGTCAGCGCATTTCGGATGAAGTAAAAAAAGAGCTGCGCCGCGTGGCTGAGGTGCTCAACATTCAAGGCTACGCCCGCATCGACGCCTTCGTGCGGGTGCGCGAAACGGGCGCGGTGGAGGTACTGATTATCGAGGTAAACTCGTTACCTGGTATGACCCCCGCCACCTGCATCTTCCACCAAACGGCTCTCAACGGCTATACTCCCTACGATTTCATTGATCGAATTCTGGAATTTGGCAAAGAGCGCCAGCGCAAACTACAAGTAGAAACCAAAAGCTAGTAGAACGATAACTCTCCTCCTCAGCTGAGGAGGGGAGTTATCGTTCTTTCCGCTCTTCCCAGTACTTTCGCTCCTCCTGACTTCTAGTTTCTCCTTTTATAATGGCTTTTCTTAAATCTGACACCCCATTCGACGTACTGAAGCACTTGGTGGTCATTGGCTTAATGGCGGCATTGCTGCTGTTCGGCTTTTTCTTTGTATACCTGCCCATGACCACCAATCACGGCGAAACTATTGTGGTGCCCAAGATCACCGGGATGCGGCAGAGCGACTTGGAAGATTACTTGGATGAGCGCAATCTGCGCTACTTCATTGATGACTCCAGCTACAGCCCCAACATTCCGGCGTACACGGTGCTAACCCAGGACCCCGCCCCCGGCGAGCAGGTAAAGGAAGACCGCAAGATTTATATCTCGGTGAGCATGAAAAACCCGCCGGTGATCAAAATGCCTAAGCTCACGGAAGGCTCGGTGAAAAACGCGCAGATGATTCTGGCCAGCTACGACCTGGTAGTGGGCGACATCAAAAAGGTACCCGACTTGGCTCAGAACTCGGTGTTGAAGCAGTTGGTAAACGGCAAAGAAATTGAGCCCGGCTCCCCCATTGCCAAAGGCACCCGCGTAGATTTAGTGGTAGGTGATGGACAGGGAAACCAAGAGTTTCCGGTACCCAATATCATCAATATGCCCGCCGATGAAGCCTCTACCCTACTAGTAGGACAAGGCTTGCAGGTAGGTGAAATATTCTACCAACCAGCCCAGGAAGGGCAGGTAGAAGGCACCGTTGTGCGACAGCGGCCAATAGCCGCGCCCGGGGCTACCATTCGGATGGGTCAGCTAGTTGATTTGTGGGTAGCCGGCAACGAGCCATTAAAGGCCGTACAATAAGTAAAGTTAGTTGAGGAGGCACGGTAAAATTTTCTCTCATCCGCAGCCGTTTGCCTTGCGTAAATTGCTGTCTATGATCTACCCGAAACCTTTACTTTTTCTGCTGGCTCTTAGCCTGCTTTTGTCCTTAGCCGGACAGGCGCAAACAGTAACCCCACTTAGCACTGACCCGAGCCGAGCGCTTTCCACTCCGCCGAAGCCGGCCTTGGGACAGCGCGGTACGCAGATAGTACTGCCCTTATTCGATGATTTTGCGGCCCAGGGCGAAGGTTTGCCCAACGAGCAGTATTGGGTAAAAGGTGGCGGCACTTTGGTAAACAACCGTTTTCCGGTCGCTCCGCCTTCGCGCGGCGTAGTCACCTTTGATGGGCTGCGGGCCAATGGCCGACCTTATACCGCTTCTACCGCCTACGGCACCACAGATACGCTTACCTCCCAGCCCATTGACTTAAGTGCCTTTACGGCTAATAGTGGTGTGTATCTGAGCTTTTTCTGGCAAGCGGGCAGTATAGTAGGCCCGCCCAAGAGCAATGTTGGGCAACCAGTACGCTTTGAACTGGAGTTCCTAGATAATACGGGTTTGTGGCAGCAGGTCTGGGTTCAACCCAGCACCGGCGTGAGGACCAACTTTGCCCAACAGCTTGTTGCTGTTACCCAGCCTCGCTACCTGCACCCAAGTTTCCAGTTTCGGTTTCGGGCTACGGGCGACCTGTCGACTACGCGTGATGCCTGGAGCCTCGACTATATTCTGCTCGACCAAGGCCGCTCGGCCACTGATAACACGTACCGCGACATTGCCACCAGCGCCCCACTCACCAGTTTGCTGCGGCGCTTTGCGTCTATGCCCGTGGAGCAGTTTAATGCAAACGCCAACGATGAGCTAAATCCGAACACGTTTACAACCATCAACAACTTTGATGTGGGCCCCGCGCCAACGCCCATTGCTTGGAATGGTACTTTGCAAGTGCTGCCGGCTGGCCCTCGTGCCACCTTTCTGACCGGCAACAAATCACTGGCCGCGAGCCAGCAGCAGGATGTTATTGCCGGCAACGTGCGCATTACGCCGCTGCCTATTACGCCCGAAGCCAAGCGCGTCACGCACCGAATTGCCATTCAAACCAACGAGACCAATCCCCGAACGCTTTCCAACGACACCATATCGCGCACGACAGAGCTGGCTGATTATTATGCCTATGACGACGGCACGGCCGAAGCCACCGTGAATCTACCCGCGCTATCGACTGGCCCAGCGAGCTACTTTGCGTATCGCATTGATCTGAACCGACCCGACCGGGTGCGTAGCGTGCGGCTGTACGCCGCACCGATGAATGCAAGTCGGGTAATCACGGTGAATGTGTGGGACCATGACCCTACTACTAATTTTCCTACTACTACACCCAAAGCATCCCAAAACTTTACTATTCCGGCTACGCTGCCAGCCGGGCAAGAGTATGTAGACGTAGCTTTTGCCCAACCAGTGAGCGTGAACGGCACTTTTTACGTGGGTTATGGTCAGGCCTCATTGGGCTTTTTCATCCCTTTTGGGATAGACCTGAACAGCGTGCCACCCGAGAATTACCTTTTGTTAAATACCGCTAATGCATGGCGTTTTACCGTGACTCCAGTTCCGGGTGCGCCCATGATGCGCCCTATTATGACGGGCAGTATTGTCACATCCAACGCAACGCCTAACCTAGCTTCCACTATCAGCCTCTATCCTAACCCAAGCGCCGGTCTGGTGCGCGTGGAGGGCCGTTATGCTCGCGCCACCGTGCTTGATGCCGTGGGCCGAGTAGTTTGGACGCAGGCAGCAGCACAAAGCGGCCAAGCTGAGCTAGACTTGCAGAACTTGCCTGCTGGTGTATATTTAGTGCAGCTTACCTTAGCAAATGGGCAAGTTGTGACGAAGCGTTTGGCATTAAATCAATAAGCCTGGACGAAACTAAGACACCTCTTTATGTGAGGTAGTTAATTTTTATTCCTAAACTACGCCTTCAAATCCACCCTCCTACCTCGAAAAAGACCCTAGAAATTATGAGTGATATTACTTCCGATGAGCTGAAGCAGCGGCAGGCCTCCGGTGAAAAGTTGGTAATCCTGGACGTACGCGAAAACTGGGAATACGAGGAATCACGCATCGAGGGAAGCCAGCACATACCCCTGGGCGCCCTACCTCAACGCATCGATGAGCTGGAAGACTTCAAGGAAGGAGAAGTAATTGTGCATTGCAAGGGCGGCAGCCGAGCTAATTCAGCCAAGGCATTTCTGGCTCAAAATGGCTTTCGCAACGTGCGCAATTTAATCGGCGGCATTACCGCATACCAGCTATAAACCATTGAAAGCACAACCGCTTAAGCCGAGCTATTTATATCATCAAAAAGCCCCCCAGCGCCAATCAAGCGCCCTGGGGGGCTTTTTTGTGCAGAAAAGGCCATCGAATTATATGCTAGCGTTGACGAGCGGCTTCGCCACGAATGCAGGTTTTGGGCGCAGCCAAGTGAATTGCTTCGAAGGCAGAAAATTAATTTTCGGGTGAGTATAGCAATGCCTCAATTGATTTATATAATTTGGTTACGCTTCCGTTTCTTCTGCGTACTTAGGCTTAACCGCTTGCTAAGCAATCAGCTATCCGGAGGCGGCGCTTACTCTTTTCTAAGGTTACGATGAGCATTCAGAAACTGTATACCGCCTCAGCTAAGTCCACGGGCGGGCGCGACGGACGCACTATTTCTTCCGACAATGCGCTTGACTTAACCCTGAGTATACCCAAGGAAATGGGCGGCGTTGGCCAACTAGGCGCTACCAACCCCGAGCAGCTGTTTGCGGCGGGCTATGCGGCCTGTTTTGATAACGCTCTTTTGTTGGTAGCCAGCCAGGAAAACCAGCCCATTAACGGCAGTTCCGTAGCCGCCGACGTCACCTTGGGCAAGGATGGCGACAATTACGACATCTCGGTAGATCTGCGCGTAAACATTCCGGGAATGGACCAAGCCGCTGCTGAAGAATTGGTTGCCAAAGCTCATCAGCTTTGCCCCTACTCCCGCGCCACCCGTGGCAACATTGAAGTGACTATGACCACCACCACCAACTCGTAGGTGATGGTAGACTTAAGCCAGCACAGCTAATTGGCTGTGGCTTTTACAATATCCTTTTCAGCTAAGCCCGTAGCTGACCATTAGGCTCGTAGCGCAGCACCTGGGTATCCACTAGTTCCCGCAGCAACTGAGTGACTGTTTCGGCTTGCTGGGGGGCAAATTGAGTGAGAAGCTCGCGCGGTGTCTGGGGAGCTTTTTGAAGCAATTCTACCAGTTGAGTCCGTAGCGCTGGGCTTTGGGCGGTTGGCTGCTGACCCTTCCTTTTGGCCAGGCAAAAGTCGCAGACGCGGCATGCTGGAGCATCCATCTCCCCGAAATATTCTAGCAATAACTGCTGCCGACACTTGCCACCTAAGCTATATTGAATGACGGCTTCTGTCTGATGCTGAGCTAATTCACGAGCGGCGCGCAAAGCTGGCTGGTTCAGAGGCAGCTTATCAACATCGTGGCGCGGGGTGGTGAACAGCGCCTGGGGGGCATTATGCTGAGGCTGATACTGAATAATACCCGAACGGTGCAGAAACAGCAGCATTTTACGCACCTCCACCACGCTCAGACGCAAGTGCTGGGCCAAGCTGTTTTCGGATATCTTCTGAAAGCCGGCGAAGATTTCGCCCCCATTTAATCGAAGTAATGATTTAATTAACTTATCGTGGGCTGCGTTGGCTACCTGAAAGCGGTACAAGTCATTGTGGTCGATGGGAATGTGCACGCGGGCCGGGTTGTTTACAGCTTCGTTTATCTGCACTAGTCCTTGACGCGCCAGCGCTTTCAGCGCATTATGCGCGTCTAGGGCTTTGATGCGGTAGGTTTCGGCAAACTGCTGAATATCAAAATCGAAGGCTACTAGCTCACCGCCGCCAACAGCAGTACGCGAAAAATTAGCTAGGGCCTGATATACACGGCGCACGGTATCGAGAGGCGGGTGAGCCAGCTCGGCGCGGCGGCGCTGATCGGCGGCTTCGTTGGGGCCAGCCAGGAGGACGGCAAAGGCATATTTCTCGTCGCGCCCGGCACGCCCGGCTTCCTGGTAGTAAGCTTCCAGCGTATCGGGTGCGTCGAGGTGCACGACTAGGCGCACGTCGGGCTTGTCGATGCCCATACCGAAGGCGTTGGTAGCCACGATTACGCGGGTTTTATTTTGCATCCAGTCCTGCTGGGTGCGGTGGCGTTGATCACTGGGCAAGCCCGCGTGGTAGGCCGCCGCCGACACTTTGTGGTGCTGCAAAAACGCCGCTGCGTCTTCTACCTGCCGGCGCGTGCGCCCATAGATAATGGCCGTTTTGTCGGGGCCTACGCCACGCAACACTTCTTGCAGACGTCGTAGCTTATCCTCAGTTTGCAGAACGGAATACGACAGGTTTGGCCGGGCGAAGCTTTGCTGAAAAACTTGATGACTGAGACCAAAGCGCAGCCTTTCAATAATGTCCGCCTTCACGGGCTTGGTAGCCGTAGCCGTGAGAGCAATAACCGGCACTTTGGGCAGCAATTCGCGCAGCTCCGCAATCTGCAAATAAGGTGGCCGAAAATCATAGCCCCACTGCGAGAGGCAGTGCGCCTCATCCACGGCCAGCAGGTTCACCTTCATCTTTGCCACCCGCACCCGAAACATCTCCGTCAGCAGCCGCTCCGGCGACACGTACAGAAACTTCACCGGCCCGTACACGCAGTTATCCAGCGTCTGGTCGATTTCCTGGTGGCTCATGCCCGCGTACACCGCCTCGGCCTTGATGCCCCGCGCCCGCAACTGCTCTACCTGATCTTTCATCAGCGCAATCAGCGGCGACACGACCACGCAAATGCCCTCCCGCGCCAGCGCTGGTACCTGAAAGCATACGCTTTTGCCTCCGCCCGTGGGCAACAAGGCCAGCGTATCCTGCCCTGCCAGCACTGACCGAATAATATCTTCTTGCAACGGCCGAAAAGCCGTGTGGCCCCAGTGTTGGTGCAGCAAGTGCAGAATGTCGTCGGTAGGTAGAGGCATGTGACCGCAAAGGTAAGTTCTACCTGAACTAACAGATCAACAAAAAAGCCCGGCTCCAAACGGAACCGGGCTTTCTGTATATGTAGTGAGTTAAACCTTAAGCGGCAGCCGACTCGCCGTTCTCACGGTCTTCGATAGCCTTGCGCAACTTAGCAACGGCCTGGTTGGCACGCTCCTCGTCCAGACGGTTGATGTTAAGCAACATCTTGGTCTTCTCCTGGCGCGTAATCACCGGGTGGTTGAGCAGACGGATGATTTCCTCCTTCTGCGCAGCCGTAGCGTACGCAATGGCTGGTGCTGGAGCCTCGGCAGGCTCAGCGGGTACGGCCTTCATAGGCGTAGCCTCAGCAGCTACAGCGGCGGGAGAAGCAGCAGGGGCTACAGCCAGCGCGGGCTTGACTTCGGGCTGGTTGCCACCATATTCCATCTCCTCAGCAGGCGTGGGCTCGTAGCCGGCAGCGCGAATAATCCAAGCAAGGATATTGCGGTACGCCTTGCCAATAGCACGCGTCTGTGCCATGCTCATGATGGCAAACTCTTGGTAGAACTTCTTACCCGACTCTTTATTCGAACATACAGCAAAGCCAGCGCCTACCGTATGACCCGAACGCAAGTCGAACAAGGTCACTTTAGCTTGATATTTTAACTCCGTCTCGGTGCTAACGTTAATGACGTGGTCAACGATAGGCACGATGCCTAAGCGCGAGCCAGCATACTGCCAGCCTTCCACGTTCACAAACTCTTTGCCCTGCACCGTCGTCGTGAGCTTGTTGTCTTTGATGAACTTCGCCAGATCAGTAGCCAAGTGCAACGTCTCATCGGAGCGCGAAATATCGTAGCTCTCAATCTTGCTCTTGCGAGCCTGGTCTTTAACGGGTTTGGTTACTTCGTTCATGGCGGTTTCCATAAGTGTCCTGTAGTACGTTTTGTTATTTGGGTATATAACTACATAGGTACGCAAAAGGTGCAAAAAACCACATTTTTATATGTAAATTTTCTCATTGATAATCAGTCGCTTACAGTAACAATTCCTAAAAATTTTAGAAAACTAAAAATTTGAGGTTTCGCAGCAATTAAGTAGGCTGTTTTTTGCTTTGCACACTACCAATTTCGTAACGCAAAAAAGCCCCCCAGAGTCGCTGCTGGGGGGCTTTTTTTAGCAGAAAATCGTCAGGCTTTACTCTGTGATGTAGCCGTCCTTCATGGTGATGGTGCGGTCGGCCATTTCGGCGAGTTGGTCGTTGTGCGTCACGATGACGAAGGTTTGACCTAGCTCTTTGCGCAGCAGGAAAAAGATCTGGTGCAGTTCCTGCGCATTCTGCGAATCAAGATTGCCGCTGGGTTCGTCGGCGAAGATGATTTCGGGCGAGTTGATCAGCGCCCGCGCTACGGCGGTGCGTTGCTGCTCCCCGCCCGACATTTCGGAGGGCTTGTGGTCGGCGCGGCGCTCCAGGTTCAGCATGCCGAGTAACTCGCGGGCTCGCACCCGCACTTCCTTTTCTGAGCGGCCCGCCAGGTAGGCCGGCAAGCACACGTTTTCTAGGGCCGTAAATTCCGGCAGCAGGTTATGAAATTGAAAGATAAAGCCAATGTGCCGGTTGCGAAACCGCGCTAGATCGGAACGGCCCAGCGAGCTTACCGACTGCCCATCAAACAGCACTTCGCCCGAATCCGGATTGTCCAGCGTGCCTAGAATGTGCAGCAGGGTACTTTTACCCGCCCCCGACGAACCAACGATGGACACGATTTCCGATTTTTCAATCGTCAGGTCGATGCCCTTGAGCACTTCCAGCGTGTTATAGCTTTTGCGAATATTGATGGCCTGCAGCAAACGATAAGCGGATTGGGTGAGCAAGTTGGGAACAAGCAAAGCTACGGATGAATCGCAGAAGATGGCACTGGTTTGTAATCTGTAGCTTGCTGGAGAGCACTGGGGAGTAAATTACCGTCTTGGTGCTACCATTTTCGCTTTCGACGGCTTATAATTGATTGATAATCTGTTTATGCCAACTGCTATGCTGCTCCGTCGCTGGTGGACTTTCGTGCCCCTACTAACCATTCTGGGTTTGGCGACTGTGTTGGCGGCCGGCTGGTGGTGGCCGCGTACTGCTCCTTCTCGCCCGCCTTCTACTACCGCCCGCTTTACTGTCTCGGCCACTCTAAGTAATCGGATCCGAGGCGTGAGTTGGGTAGCTGGCGACTCAGTGACTGATACCGCGTTGGTACCGTTAAAGCAGCATAACGTGACTTGGCTGGCTCAAACGCCCTTTGGTTGGCAGCGCGGCGCCACCTCCCCCACCATCGGTATGCACACTGGCCGCGGCCGCGTGTACTGGGGTGAAAGCGACGCGGGCCTTATTCAAACAACGATGCTAGCCCGGCAGCGCGGCCAGAAAATCTTGCTTAAACCCCACCTCTGGGTGCGCGGCGACGGCACCTGGCCCGGCGACATTCGCATGACTTCCGCCGCCGACTGGAAAGCTTGGTTTCAAAGCTATACTACCTTCATTCTACACTACGCCAAGCTCGCTGAGCAACTGAATCTCGATGGCTTCTGCATTGGCACCGAGCTAGAGCAAACCACCACTGCGGCCCACGAAGCTGAATGGCGCGCGCTTATTCGTCAAGTTCGCCAAGTGTACCACGGCCGGCTCACCTACGCCGCCAATTGGAGCGGCGAGTATGAGCATATCCGTTTCTGGGATGCGCTGGACTATATTGGTATTCAGGCCTATTTTCCTCTTACCAAAAACAGCAAGCCTACGAAAGTTGAGCTGCTTGCCGGCTGGCAACCCCACCTAAAAGCCATTGAACGGGTACAAAAACGCTTCGACAAGCCCGTTGTTTTCACCGAAATAGGCTATAAATGCACCTCCGATGCGGCCATTGAGCCCTGGGTATGGCCTGACCGCACGGCCGCCTTTCTCCAGCCCGATGAGGCTACGCAAGCTGCCTGTTACGCGGCTATGTTCGAGACATTTTGGCCCAAGAAATGGTTTGGGGGGCTTTTTGTTTGGAAGTGGTACCCCAACTTAGCTCCCGACGGTCCCGCCCGGCGCCACGCCGACTTTACACCTCAGCATAAGGAAGCTGCGCAGGTAATGGCGCAGTGGTTTGGCAAGTAGGTTGGGGATAAGTAGCACCGCGCGTCGCATTTTTGCCTACTTTCGTGCACTGAACACCACCCCATCATCCCCATTGAACTGACCTCTATGAACATTCACGAGTATCAGGGTAAAGAAATTCTTAAAAGCTACGGCGTACGCATTCAGGAAGGAATCGTGGCCGATACGCCTGAGGAAGCCGTAACCGCCGCCAAGCGCCTGACGGAAGAAACCGGCACTAGCTGGTACGTTATCAAAGCGCAGATTCACGCCGGTGGGCGGGGCAAAGGGGGCGGCGTAAAGCTGGCTAAAAACCTGGAGCAGGTGAAAGACATAGCTGGCCAGATCATTGGCATGCAGCTGGTTACCAAGCAAACAGGTGCCGAAGGTCGCAAAGTCCACAAGGTGCTTATTGCCCAGGACGTGTACTACCCTGGCGACTCGGAGCCCAAAGAATATTACATGAGCGTATTGCTGGACCGCTCCACGGGCCAGAACGTTATCATCTACACCACTGAGGGCGGCATGGACATCGAAGAGGTGGCCGAGCAGCATCCCGAGAAGATTCACCGCGAGCATGTTGACCCCCGTGTGGGTTTGCAGGGCTTCCAAGCGCGCAAAATCGCCTTCAATCTAGGGCTCACCGGTGAGGCGCAAAAGGAGATGGTGAAGTTTGTAACGGCTCTGTACAAAGCCTACGACGAAACCGACTCGGCCATGTTCGAAATCAACCCCGTGTTGAAAACTTCGGACAACAAGATTCTAGCCGTTGACGCCAAGGTAACCCTCGACGAAAACGCCCTCTACCGCCACAAGGACTTCGCCGCCCTGCGCGACCTTAACGAAGAAGACCCTTTGGAAGTAGAAGCCTCCGAGTCGAACCTGAACTACGTGAAGCTCGATGGCAACGTGGGCTGCATGGTAAACGGCGCCGGCCTGGCCATGGCTACTATGGATATCATCAAGCTGAGCGGCGGTGAGCCCGCTAACTTCCTCGACGTAGGGGGTGGGGCCAACGCCCAGACCGTAGAAGCGGGCTTCCGCATCATCCTGAAGGATCCAAACGTGAAGGCCATTCTCATCAACATCTTCGGTGGCATCGTGCGCTGCGACCGGGTTGCCAATGGTGTGGTTGAAGCCTACAAAAACATCGGCGACATTCACGTGCCCATCATCGTGCGCCTGCAAGGCACCAACGCCGAAGAAGGTGCCCGCATCATCGACGAGTCAGGTCTGAAAGTATTCTCGGCTGTATTGCTGAAAGACGCCGCTCAGAAAGTGAAAGAAGTTCTGGAGTCGCAGAACGCGTAGTCCTAACTTACTATTATATAAAAAAGCCCCCCAGACATATTCTGGGGGGCTTTTTTGTGCTCAAAGCAGTACCTTAAGCAGTAACACTCGTATTTTCAGTGGTAGAGTTTTGGTTTCCGCCCTCTACTCCGCCGTTTTGAGCTACACCTGCATTTTCTTCTGCGTCCACCGGAATAGCTTTGCCCATCACGCGCAGCTCCACTTCCATATTACCGCGGGTTCCCACCGAGTATGGACAGATTTTGTGAGCCTGGCGTACCATATCAATGGTTTTCTGCTCATCAAATTTTTTCAAATCTACGTCGAGTACAGCGCTTAGTCCATAGCCCTCGCCTTCTTGAAACAGCGTAACCGAGCATTTCACTTCACTTTCCGAGTCAAGCCGGTCACCAGCACGCTGAGCAATTACTAGGAGGGCTTGCTGGAAGCACGAGGCGTAACCAGCTGCGAACAACTCCTCAGGGTTAGTTGCACCTTTTTTGCCCCCTAGGCCTTCGGGCACCGACATATCCAAGTCAATGATGCCCGTAGCGGAGCGTACGTGGCCACTACGGCCACCAATGGCCGCAGCATCGGCCGTATACAGTGTTTTTTTCTCGTTAGTAGACATAAGGTAAGAGTTCGGGTTGTGTGCTAGAGTTAACTGATTTTAGCTCACTAAGGTTATAGTCCCGAACTGAACCGCGCAAAATGCCCCCTACGTTTGGCTAGGCGTATTTTTCTCTCTACTTTTGCCCACCATCCGGTCACGTCGTACAACGGATAGTATGAGAGTTTCCGAAGCTCTTGATCTAGGTTCGATTCCTAGCGTGACCACTAGAAAGGTCCTTTGCGCAATGCAAAGGGCCTTTTTTATGTTTGGGGTACAACACAGGGCACAAAAGCGATTTATTCAATCTTGCTACCCCTGTCCTATTTAGTGGTGTCGCTCATTCTTCCTATCTCTAAATAACATGGCTTTTAACTGCCAGCTAGTATCCTGAAAGCAAGAAACTCACTCTGTCTTCTGACACGATGGCCCTCTTGTGTACACGTACCTACTTGTATGAAATTTAAATGTGTAGTCATAGCGTTTGGAGCCCTATTCTTCTTTGTCTTTGGGTCCAGCCAAGCGCAGGGCTTCCTCATGATGCCAGATACGTCCCAGCCCGACAACAAGTGGCGCTTGGTATTCGCTGACGAGTTTGATAACGCGGTCCATACGACTGCCTCATGGAGCTTTTCGCATTATCCCAACCGGCGCGCCAACAACAAGCATGAGTGCTATGATACGCGACCATTAGGAGTGAACCAGGCCCTCAGGCTTGTTGTGGAAGAAGGTCGGAGCATGATGCGCATCACTGCCCAAAAATCACCGCATTCTTTCGAGTGTGATGATGTGCTGCGAACTTATACCTCGGGGATGCTACGATTGAAATATGATTCTATCCGGGATGGTAACACAGGAGGAGAGCCCTTCACAATCCGTCGGGGCCTAATAGAGGTTCGGTGCCGACTCCCTAGGTACACGAAGACGCCGACGTATCCAGCAGGTTTTGCCGCTGCGTATGGGGGATCAACCGCTGCGCTGTGGCTCTATAATTATGATATGGAATGCGATGTCTTTGAGGGAAATGATGGCGCTACTCCATTCTCCATAACCTACCACAATTGGAACTCGCCTTCCGCCCCTGCGCATCAATGGTGGACGGCCAGCCATCAGTACCAGACGCTATACCCTGGGCCTCCCCCGTTAGAGGAGCCGTTTCATACGTATTCGCTTGTCTGGAGCGAAGACCAAATCAGCTGGTTTTTGGATGGACGCGAGCTCGCTACCTTACATGGCACTGACCATGCCTCTATTCCGCGTCTTATAGAGGAGGGCGTTACGACCTATTTTGGTCGAGCCGCGCAGGTGTTGCTGACCTTGGAAGTGAGCGAAGCAACGTTTGAGCAGGCCGACTTCGACATTGATTACGTGCGCATTTATAAACCCAGCGACGGCACTTACAACCAGATCAAAACCGCGCCAACCGGAATACGACCCGAGGTCAAACTCATACCAGTAGCGGGGCAAGACTAAGGCCGGGGCTATCATAGCAGCCTATCAAATATTCCTTTTTAGTTGAGCTAGAATTACTCTATTTCTTCTCCTCTCTGGTACCGTAGTCAGGTTGCGTGTATCCTCTATCAATGTTAGGTCCGAGCTACTGATGGCGGGAGGAATAGTGCACCGGTAAATGCCGTGACTAAAAGTTAGTACCAAATTATTATCGGTGTAAACGTAAGAACCTGTCTCAAATGATCCATTCTTGGTATGACGCTCGAATTTACCATTGGCTTCGAAGATGTAGTGCTTCTCTCCCTCCTCTGGTAGAAGGCTAGTTTTAAGATATTGGCCGTCTACTCCGTAATATGATATGGATGCCTCAATGACATCCCACCGACCAACAAGGCTTTTGGTGAGAGTTGGTAATTCTTTAATAGGAGCTACAGCTTCTTTTTCCTTAGATGAACAACCAAGAAGGTTAAGCAACAAGAACAGTAAAACTACACGGGTAGAGCAGAGGGAAATCATGTTAAATCTTAACAAAAACGAATTCTATAAACTGAATTGTTCTTATTTCAAGAATCATGCTGCAAATCCGATTTTCGCGATTTAATATTAGATTTTATATATTATTTGATTTCAAAGTTTTTTAAGAATTAGAATTTATAGCTATTGGGACGTCCTTTTTTTCAAAATCCTTGCGGTAAGGATTAAGTCATTGTTCGTTGTTAAGCCAGTAGGCTGGAGAAAACATCTAAATATTACCCGTGGCAGTATTAACTTTTAATGATGTGTCGTAAACGTTTAAGTTGGTCATAACGGGTCGCGCTAACATTTGTACTTATCCAAAGCGCTGATAATAAACTTTTTGCAGCCATCATTCGAACGTATATTAGCTTTAACTGAAGGGCTTTAACTATATAATTATATGGCTACTTGGATCATCTCGCATGGGAGCTGGCTTCTAAGCTTAGCTGCTGTACTCATCTCGCTTTTGATAGTAAATGCCATCCTGCGGAGATGGGAAACGCAAGAGTGGGATAAACATAGAACGGCTGCCAATTTTGTCCCGAACAATAAGAGCACTAAAGATTTAGAAACGGGTATAAAAGTATAGACAGCGGGCTCATAGAAGCTGCTATTGCTCTCGCATTCGTTGCCTCAGTTCTACGTACTTATACTCAATCAAAGGATTTCTAAAGATTTTGGTCTTTGAGCAACCAGACGCAATTTGCGTGAGCAAACGGTTAAACGGTTGATCAGATACTCACTTCTGGATTGATAGGGAGAGCGACGCGCACGACGGTTCCTTGGCCAGGGCGCGACTCCAAGGCAAAGCGCCCGCCTAATAAATCGGCGCGGTTGCGGATGCTAGCCAGACCCATTCCGGGCATGGTGGCCGGTGCGGAGGAGGCTGGCAACCCTACACCATCATCTTGCACACTGAGCACTATTTGGTCATCGTCGTGCTCTACTTGCACGTGCACCTCTCGGGCCTGCGCGTGCTTGATGACGTTGCTAAGAAGTTCTTGAACAATGCGATAAACAGCTAAGTCGAGTAGCAAGGGACGTAGCTCGTGCAGTCCCGTTAGGTGGAGGTGTACTCGCAGCTTTTCTGGCGGAATGTGCTTGCTGAGCTCCTGTAAGGCTACCTGCAAGCCAAAATCTTCCAGGATGCCAGGTGTTAGCTGGTGCGAAACAGAGCGAGTTGCCTTAATGGCTTCATTGAGCACGCTTAGCACAGCCGGATCGGGGGGATTACCAGCATGAGTCTGGTTTTCTAAGGTGAGCTTCGTGACATAAAGCAACTGTCCTACCCCATTGTGCAGAGCTTCGGCCATACGCTTACGCTCCGCTTCCTGGGCCGTGAAAATAGCTTGAAATACTACTTGCTGCTGCTGACGTTGAAGGCGGGCGGCATCGGCCAACATGCGGTTGCGCTCCGTTATGTCGCGGATGATGATCAGGATGCCCGTTATTTCTCCATCATCAGAGCGGCGCATGGGCACGTAGTGGACATCGTATACCCCAGGTCGTTTCTTAAACGGCACATTGTGTTGCGTGGTAGCGATACCCTGACATACCCGGCTCAGCAAGTGGCGCATTTCGGGTGTGTCTATATGGGGCAGCAAATCGAAAAAGCTTTGGCCTAACGTCTGTTCTTCAGGCAGCGTGGTGTAAAGAGTAGCGGTTCGGTTCCAAGCTGTTACGCGTAAGTGTAGATCTAATGCTATGAAGGCGTCGAGGCTGTGATTCAGCAAGTGTTTGGTAAATTCCTTCTCTAAGCGCAGCGTCTCCTTGATCTGTTCAGACTCGGTGACATCGATAGCAAAAACGATGGACTCTTGCTTTTGCTCATTAAAGAAGCCAAAACTATGGAAGTACACCCGCTCACCCTCATGATCGGTGGAGCCCACAAAACTGACGGACTCTTTCCCTAGCGGGCGCCGCGACGGGTCGGTCAGGTTAGGAAAGGCTTCAAATAAATTGGCCCCCACAAGCTCATTATCCCGCAGACTTAAGCGCCGCAATCCCATGCCCACCATCTCCAGATAAAGACCTTCTGGGGTAAGGCGGCTTAAAATCACCGGCATATGCTGCATAATTTGCTCAAGTAGCAGGGTTTTGTAGCTCAATTCCTGTTGGGCTGCATATTGGCCGCTGATGTTGCGCAACACGCCCAGTAGCTGAACAGGCCGCCCTCGAGTATCCTTTTCCATCTCACCGCGAAACCGGACATGATGCACGCTTCCGTCGGTCCATACTACCCGGCATTCTACTACTAATGGTTCGCTGGTTTTCGCTCCCCACATCAGGGCTTGTTCAACAGCTACTATATCCTCCGGATGCACCCGTTGTCGAACCTCATCGGCAGATATGGCCTGCTTGCCGGGGGGCAAATCCAGAATAGCCAACGCCCATTCGTCGAGCAGAACCATGTTATTGGCGCCGGTATATATGAGCGTTCCAACCCCGGCAGCTCCCAAGGCCCGGAGCTGGCTTCGCTCGCTCTCGTGCTGCTGCTGAGCAAGCTTGAGTGCGGTAATATCACGCCATACCGCCTGCACGTGCACTTGACCGTTTACTTCGACCGACGTAAGCAAAATTTCCAGCCAAAACTCTTCGCCTGTGCAGCGTTGGCCTGCCCACTCGTAGCGGTACTGTCCTTGGGCTACCGCTAGGTTATAATACTCGTCCGATTGTTCGCGGCTGTAGTGGCCGTCAGGCTGATAAAGGGGCGCTAGTTCGGCAGCGTGCCGACTAAGCAATTGGTCTTTGTGTGTAGCGCCCACTAAGGTCAGCGCAGCGACGTTGCAATCGACGAAGTGGTTATCGAGCAGCAAAAAAAGAGCATCGCCACTGTACTCAAATAAGTGACGAAACTTGTCGGTGGTGGGAGCAGTGGCCTGGGTAATGCCCTCTCGTAATGTCTTTAGTTCTGACTGAGCTAGGTGAAGTTTCTCCTGCTGCAAAACCAGCATCATGTGGTAGAGTTGCTCGGCGCTGGGCTCTTCAGCTGATTCAGGCAGCGCATCGCCGGAATACCCTAAGCGCTCCAGCGCCTGTTTGCGCAATGCTTCAAAAGCTTCAGACAACGAAGGATCAGTGAATTCATGCATGGTAAGCCCGTTACAACGCCCGGCCGCAATGGGCTGAACGGCTCAAGTATAGTAAAAAAGCCCCCCAGCAGTCCAGCATTAAAGTCTGTTGGCGTGGCCTCATGGACTTATTTCTAGCTTCGCCCTCCTTCTCCGAATGACAGCCTCACTCAGGGCGGGAAGCCGGCGGAAGTCATTTTTAGTTCAGCAGGCCATGATCCATGGCATATTTCACCAGCGCCGCGGTATTCTTCATCTGGGTCTTCTCCAGAATGTTTTGGCGATGAGTTTCTACGGTACGCCGGCTGACAAAGAGCTTCTCGGCTATAGCGTTGTTGGTGAGCCCTTCACCAATAAGCCGAAGCACCTCCAGCTCCCGGTAAGATAAGGACTCGCTGTTTTTAGCTTCAGTTGCGGCGGCTTCTGGGTGCAAAATCTTTTGAAGCAGGCTTAGCCCAATTTCGCTGCACAAAAAGCGCTTACCTGCTGCCACAGCTTGAATAGCGGCAATGATTTCGGACTGATCGGTACTCTTAAGTATGTAACCGGCCGCGCCAGCATCGAAAGCCTGCCCTACATAGCGCTCGTGGGCGAGCATAGTAAGCACCAACACTCCTACTTGCGGAAAACGCTCCCGCAGCAGTGGCAACGTGGCAAACCCATCAAGCACGGGCATGTTCATATCCAGCAGCACTACATCGGTGGGCGTGGTGGGCAGCCGATCGAGCAACTCTTGCCCATTAGCAGCATCACCTACGATTTGAAGCCCTTTGATACCGCTGAGCAGCGCCCGCATACCATCGCGGATAAGCGCGTGGTCATCAACAACGAATAGGCGAATCATAAGGGAATATAGAAATAAATTCGACGTACATCCTTACATCCGTCCACATAATTGCATGTGTAGTCGAGCTTCGCACACAAGTCTAAGTGGCTGTAAGCTAGACGCAACTTAACAATAAACAGTGGACCGCACCCGCCAGTTGGGCGCGAAAATGCCCCCCAGCGCAACTACAACCTTAACCCGAGGCTACTGCAGCTTACGAAACGCTAACAGGCACAGGGCTACCGAGCCCGTTACCTGAATTTGGCCGTTTAGAACCATACTTTCCAACTGGGGCAGTGGCAGCGTCAGCACCTCAATATTTTCGGTGGCATCCAACTTCTGCACCGCTACCCGGCGCGCGTTGCGCATCAGAAAGAAATGAGTCGTGTTGGTGTCCTTCGTGGGGTTATCACTTACTTCCAGCAGCAACTCAATCTCTTCGGAGGCATAGCCGGTTTCTTCTAGTAATTCGCGCTTGGCAGCTTCCTGGGGGGCCTTTTCTCCTGCGTCTATCACCCCGCCGGGAAGCTCAATGGTGATACGGCCGAGACCATGCTTATACTGGCGCACTAGTAGCACCTGGTTATCTTCAGTTACAGCAAAAATGAGCACCACATTAGAGCGCACACTTACGAAGTAATCGTCGAGCACCTGGCCGCCGGGTAGCGCTACGTGGTCGCGGCGGAGCGTGTACCAGCGGTGACTGAATACTACCTCGGAACTGATTGTTTTCCAGGGCTCTATCTTAGAGGACATAATCAGGTGTGAAGGGTAAGCTGGCGCCAAAGTAAATACTAGCTATATTGTAAACCCGCTGATTGCGTGAGGCTTTGTCCGCAACCGCGCGTTTAGTCTGATTCTAAATTTTACGCTTGCAACACGCTTTCCAAACTTTGCTGTTACTAAGCTTTTAGACGACCAAAGTTATTCTGCTCCTTCCTACTTCTTCCCATTTTGACTCTCACCGCCCAATATTTCCACAATGCAGCCGCGGCTATCACCCACCACAAAATGGGTTACATACGCATTACTTGGCAGTCGGCCGCTGTTTCAATCACCGACTTACAGGCAATTTATGAGCATGTGCTACGGGCAATGCTCTATTATGGCACCACTCGGCTAATGAGTGTACACGGGGAGCGCCCACCGATGCCGGCGCAATTACAGGATTGGCTTGCTCAACAATGGATACCACGCGCCATTAAGGAGGCTGGCTATGACCGGTGCGCGATAGTAGAAGCGGAAGCACCGGTAAGTCGGCTAGCGGCCCGTTCAATCAGTAGTAATCTATCGGTCGGACTGCGCTATAGATACTTCACAACTGAACAGGAAGCAATTGAATGGCTACGTTAACTATCAGATAACTTATTAAAGGTCAATTATTTGCATATGAATATTATGAAAGGCGGCTGTCTCGACTAATAGTTGAGGCGGCCGCCTTTTTTAGTTTGGGCAGAGGAAAACTGGTAAACGCTTAGGATATTTACTAATTATATTGGATGTTTTGCTAATTTTAATGGCTTCGTAGCTGTATTTTGTCACTGGTTTCCTCTTAGTTATTATGAGAAATGAGCTGCAGTATAGGCATGCTATCAACTTACGCTGGCTAACCTTCGGTACGGTCGAGTGGTTAGCACCCGCCAGATTGACGAGCATTTGTCGAGCACGACGGCAGAGTTAAATGAGCTGTTTGCCGACCTCTATGAGCAGTACCGCAGCCCACATCTACTCGGATTACAGATTACAGCTATTCACCGCCAAGCGCCTTTTGAGGAACAAGGACTAGGCTAAAGCAGGGCACGACTAGCTACGTTATTTGGTTGCCATCGCACGCTGAGCACGCAAAGCTTCCAACCTACGCGCTAGGTCCTGACTGTGCAACGGTATACCACGCACATTCAGGTGGGTGGCATCGTGCCAATAGCGCACATTGCCGGAAAGCTCCGCAATCGGTTGCTGGGCATAGTTGATATAAGGAATAGATTCGGCACGCAGTAGCGAATCGACTAGGGCCGAGGTAGCGGCTAAGTGGCGCGGCTGCTGGTAGTAAGTAGCCGTAAAGCAGATTAACTCAACCTTCTCCTTTTTACAAATAGCAATAAAGTCGCGCAGGTAACGCAAGTGGCCGCGGTTGAGGTATGGGGGCTCATCATTCAGCTTTGCCAATCCATAAAGCGTGCGTAAGCTATCCTGGGGCGTAGGCTCCTCAGGCGAATAGCCTTGAGTGGGAGGGCCAGCCTGCTTGCGGCGCATGTACTGTTTGACCAGACTGGCCAGTGTACCATTATGCTTATATAGAGCAAAGCTAAACTTAAGCGGTGACAGCCAAGCCCAATCATTGGTATAAGCGGTTACTTCTGGGACATGCCAATAGTAATACTTGAGCAACTGGATGTCCTCTGGGTGACTGGGCCGTAAAAACTCATCTATATCTACGTGCAACAGAATAGTTTTCGGTAGCTTTTGCTTGTCGCGCAACACGCCGAGCAAGCCCGTTTGGAATATTTGGGTAGTACCATCGTGTGCCAAGCTAAAGGCCTGCGGATGCAAACTATCTGGGTTGATATTATACACCACTCGAGAATCACCCATGAGTACGATAGAACGCGGTGGCATCTCCAAGTAGGTATTGAGCAACCCGCCCCGCTGGCCGGTCCGAATCTGGGAGTACATGTGGTCAAGCACCCAAGCGCCGCCCCGATCTATTATAAAAAGCCCCCCAATAAAGAGAGCGAAAAAGTAGCCAAATTTTCTCACAACTATATTTCCGTCAATAAGTTAGAACTGGAAATAAATAAATTGCCCCCCGGAGGTTACGCCGAAGCACAGCAGCACGACTACTAAGCCCAGCGACACCGCCAGCGGCCGGCTCCAACCATAAGCAGGCGTCAGGCTCTGGAAGGTGTGTCGGCGTAGGAAAGCATATTCCAATAAGAATAGTAGGGCCACCCGGGGCATAAATGTGCCTAGCAGTTCCATATTAATGGGAGGAGTTGTGTACAGTGCCTCGGTGGCGTGACTCACAATATATAAGGCTTGCTCAAAGGTAGCAGCCCGAAAAAACACCCAAGTAAGACAGATAAGGTGGAATGTAAGCAGCACGCGCACCAGCTTCACAGGCCAGCTGAGCGGTTGATCGACGCGCACGCCGAGCATTTTTTCCACACTCAGGTACAAGCCATTGAGAAAGCCCCACACCACAAAATTCCAGGAAGCCCCGTGCCAAAGCCCCCCCAGCAGCATGGTCAGCATCAGGTTGCGATAGGTGAGCAGCTTTCCCAACCGGCTTCCGCCTAGCGAGATGTACAAATAGTCGCGCAGCCAGGTAGATAAGGAAATATGCCAGCGCCGCCAGAACTCGGTAACGCTCTTGGCAAAGTAAGGCAGCCGAAAATTCTCCATGAGCCGAAAGCCCATCACCTGGGCCGAGCCCAGCGCGATGTCGGAGTAGCCGGAGAAATCACAGTAGATCTGGATGGCAAAGGCGTAGGTAGCCAGTAATAGAGACCAGCCCGAGTGCATCTCATAATTGTTGTACACTGAGTTGACGTACTCAGCCAACGCGTCGCCAACCACAACTTTTTTGGCTAGTCCCCACAACATGCGCTGCAAGCCAATTACCACCTCATTAAAGTCGAATTGCTTGACCTCATAAAATTGCGGCAGCACGTTCTGAGGCCGCTCGATGGGCCCGGCTACCAGCTGGGGGTAAAACATCACGTATAGGGAATAGAGCCCCAAATGACGCTCCGCCGGATAGTTGCCCCGGTAGACCTCAATGGTATAGCTCATGGCCTGAAACGTATGAAACGACAGGCCTACGGGCAGGATGATATCCAGGTACGGCAGGTTGTAGCGCGTGATGTGCAGTGAGTCGAGTAAGGCATCGACGTTGCCGATAAAGAAGTTGTAGTACTTGAAAACCGCTAGCACGCCCAGATTAGCTACCAAGCTCAGAATCAGAAACTGTTTGCGCCGGGCGCCGGTAGCTTTCTCAATTTGAATACCCGCAACATAGTCGATGAGGATGGTGAAAAACAGAATCAGAATGTAGGCCGGAATGAAGGCCATATAAAACACACTGCTGGCAACTAGCAACAGTACCCACCGATACCGGTGAGGCAACAAATAATACAGGGTCGTGACGACCACAAAAAAGAGTAAAAACTCAAAGGAGTTAAAAAGCATAACCCGGAGGGCAACAACTTGGGGCCGCTGCGAACTTAATTAGTAACAGAATATAAATATCTCACTATCAAGCCAGTGTTGGCTACAGTGAGTCTGCCTCACTACTCCAGAGCAGTAAGTGCTTACTTATAGGCTACCCTAACTACAAGGGTAGCTTTTCTTCACGGTGGAGTACGGAATAAGGTATGACTCAACTGCACGATAAATACTTTGCTGGTTATTACTAAATGCCAACTCTAACGTAAGCCTATCACTTTCGTCCAATTACGGCGACGCTTTTTTGGTTACTCCACCAAAATAAGAAGCAATAGCAAGTATTACTAACACGATTTAGGAAGCGAAACGAAATGGGCAGCTAGGGCTATTAATGGCGACTAACTTAAACAAATATTACTTGCTTATTACCAGCCCACGGTGATAAACGTATTCGGTAGCAGCACTCATCAACACCTGACTATACAAGGTAAAATAGGCGTTTTCGGATTGGGTACGGAAGGTCAGTATGCAGGCCGTAATGTGCTGACCTTGCCATTCCTCACCCAGCAAACCTAAGGTTGGTGGGCCATAAAGTTGAATAAACTCCTGGCGTAGACCGGCAATGGTATCGGTGCCCGTAACGAGCAAGTCGATGCGGTAGAGTTGCTGATCGAAGAAGCGGTAGTGAATCTGGCGTACTGGGTAGCCCAGATAATGCAGGGTATCGGTGTCGCGGGAGTAGGTGAGCACTCGCGGATCGTGGAAGGCAGAGGCCAGCACTAGGCCCTTGAAGGTGCTTATATCCTGACAGAATTGCGCGTCGGGGAAGCCGTTCTGCTTATCTAAATACTGCGTGCTACCCACGGTTATCGTTACTCAGAAATGACTGTATTTCTGAGACAAATATAGAGTTTCTGCTTAGGGAAGCAAGCTCTGCAATGGTAGGCTGACGGAGGCACGCTACGAGGCAAACGGTAACCGTCAGTCGACCTTTGGGCTAATATAAAAACAGCCTGAAGCTCGTCTGGCGGCTAGTATATAATCCATAACTGGGGCCAACAATCCATACCTGCCAGGAAGTCGTATAGAAGTCATTCTATACATCCCCCCAACTTTTAGATTGATGAAAAAGACCCTGTTTTCCGCTCTGGCTTTTGCCCTAACCCTGACTGTGCTTACCCCCGCCCAAGCACAAACAACGGCCAAAACCAAATCGGACGCCGACAAGATTAAAACCAAGGAAGGCGACGCAATGACCAAGACCAAGATGGCCGACGATGGAAAAATGAAGATGAAGGGCAAAACGGAAGCCGGCGACAAAATGAAAGCCAAAGGCAAGCCCGGAAAAGGAGTTCAAACGATGGTAAGCGCCTCCGACCTGCCGATGACCAGCACTGAGGGCGTGATGGTAGGCGGCGCGATGATGGTGCCCAGCAAAGACATTGTCGACAACGCTGTTATGTCGTCGGAGCATACGACACTGGTAGGGGCCGTGAAGGCAGCCGGCTTGGTAGAAACGCTGAAGAGCGCTGGGCCATTCACAGTGTTTGCACCCTCCAACTCAGCTTTTGATAAGCTGCCCGCCGGCACGGTAAACACCTTGGTGATGCCTGAGAACAAGGGCAAGCTCACTACTATCCTCACCTACCATGTAGTGCCGGGCGCCGTACGCGCCGCCGACTTGCAAAATGGTCAGACCCTGACTACAGTGCAGGGCGAAACGTTAACCGTGATGAAAAACGGCAACAGCGTGATGCTAAAAGACGCGAAAGGCGGCATGGCCACCGTAACCACTGCTGACGTGATTTCCAGCAATGGCGTCACCCACGTCATCGACACCATATTGATGCCGACGAAGTAAGAAGTTGTCAGGCCTAAATAAAAAGCCCCCCAGCACATGTTGGGGGCTTTTTATTTGTGAACTTGTAACGGTTGACTTTGGTCGACATACGCGCTACTTAGCTGTTCAGCTTCTCACGCGGACGTAGAAAGGAAAGCTAACAAGCAGGCTCCACAAAATATTTTTCGGGTAGGGCGTCGTTGTCTGAGAAAGCTTTTGCGTAGAAAGAGCACCATATCCCGAGTGGGATATTAATTCTAATTCCTCTTCGCATGAAAGATTCAAATAAAAACGCCCCCCAGAACCCTGACGAGAAGCCCCCACGTCGTACCACCCAAAACCAGCCAGCTACAACGGCTGACCCCAACGCGGCCTTCCCCGGTACTTCCGACGAACATCGGCCCGGTGAAAACCTGTATACGCTGCCCGAAATGCAGGAGCCACAGCCGCGCAATCCATCCGAGCCGCAGAGTAAGCCACACACCGAGCCTGCCGACACCGAGACGTCGATGCTGGACCGCGAAACACACGGCCAACTCCTCGATGAGCCCGCGCCAGATGGCAAGTCAGGCATCAGCGACAGCGTGATAAACCCCGTAATAGCGCAGTCGAGCCGCCTCGAAGACAATAACCGCGGCGAATAAACCGCCGGTTAAGAGTGCCGATTATTTAGCTAGAATGTCGTCGTACTCGCCTGGGTTGCGCTTTACGAAGGCAGCTACAAAGCGGCAACTGGTGAGCACCTGCAAATGTTGGTCGCGGGCGTAGGCGAGGGCGGTACGCGCTAATTCTTCGCCTACGCCCTGTCCACGCAGGTTTTCGTCGACGAAAGTGTGCGCTAGGTCAATGACTTTATCAGAGGGCTGGCTGTACGTCAGCTCGCCTTCGTAGCCGTTGACGGTGGCATAAAATGCTTGTTCTTCCTGGTTATGAATAACGGAGATGGCCATGAGCAGTGGAGGATAAAACGAAAACAGTTGACTTGATGCGCAGTTAACAGAGCAAGGCGCGAAGATTCCCCTACGCGACTGAAGGCAAATGGATGGCATTTTGTTAATCACTACCCTCCTATTTTGCGTACTAGCCAACTGGCTACTTGTTGACTCTAGCCTTGGCCCACCCTCATCCTCATTCTACCATTCCTATGAAAACACAATCAGATAAACCCAATACCGACGACGACAACAGTCGTCCGTTGGCAGAAAACGAGAAAATAGGCGCCGAGCTGGCGCACGAGGATGCCAATTCGCAGACCCAAGGCCGGCCGGCCGGCCGTAAAGTGGCATCCCAGAATTCTAGCACGCCCAACTACGGTGACTTTGGCCACGCGCCTCTTTCCGATGAGGAGATGAACGGCCCCGTGGCTGCTGGCACGAACCCCGGGGGCGCAGCGGCCCCTTCTACAGCCGCACCCGACCAACGTGGCTCCGCTCCTCAGAACCTGAACACGGCCGGCGTGCGCGCCACCATGAACGAGGAGTTTGATGAGCGCCGCGCGGCTGAAAAACTCGACGACCCGCGCTACGGCAGCGGCACCCGCAACTGGGAAACCGCCGAGCCCGCTAATCGCACCAAACAATCGGACATAGATACCGACGAAGAATACAAGCCAGCCGCCAACTAATTGACGGTTGTTCAACGGCAGCAGCCGGGTATCGCCAAGTGCGGTGCCCGGCTGTTGCTTTCATTTAGTAACGCTTTAGCTTATGAAAACGCCCGAAGAACAAGCTGGTAAGCAACAGATTAACCCCGCATCGCCCCAGCCCGCCGACGCGCCCCGCGTAGATGCTGCCTCCGACGAAAGCGCCGGCTCAGCTGCCATGCTAGATGCTGCCACGCACGGCCAAGCCCTGGAAGGCACCACTCCCGACCCGGACTCATCTGACATGACCGATGAGCGCATGAATCCCGGAGCTCAGCTAGGAGCTGAGGAATAGCTAGAACGGTTCAGATGATATTAGAAAAAGCCCCTCAGACCAAGTCTGGGGGGCTTTTTCTGGCTAGCGAGGTTATTTGCAGATAAAGCAAACTGAAACTACGCGCTATATTAGCCACTATGATACTGTTGCCCCTTACTGCTGCTCACTGGCCTGAAGTTCAGGAAATTTATATGCAAGGAATTGTTACCGGCAACGCCACATTCGAAACTCAGGCGCCAGCTTGGGAGGCTTGGAATGCCGGCCACCTGGCTCATTCCCGGTTGGTGGCCACCGATGACGCGGGGCGGGTGTTGGGGTGGGCGGCTCTATCGCCGGTGTCGGGTCGGTGCGTGTATGGAGGCGTGGCCGAGGTGAGCGTGTACGTGGCCGATGCCGCCCGAGGCCAGGGCGTAGGTCGGCAGTTGCTATCGGCCTTAGTGACAGAATCGGAGAAGAACGGTATCTGGACCTTACAGGCGGGCGTTTTCCCCGAGAATATTGCTAGCCTGCATCTGCACGAAACTCAAGGATTTCGGGTGCTGGGCCGGCGCGAACGGATTGGTAAGCTGGCCGGCGTGTGGCGCGACACGGTGCTGCTGGAGCGCCGTAGCACCATAGTAGGACAAGAAACTTCCGCTCTTAGCAACACCGCTGCGCAATGAGTATTCTGCGGGCTCTAAGTGTTTTCGTGCTGGCCGGCATCTGTGAGATTGGCGGGGGCTACCTAGTGTGGCTATGGCTAAAAGAGGCCCGGCCGTGGTGGTACGGAGCGGCTGGGGGGCTTTTGCTGGCTTTTTACGGTGTAGTTGCTACGTGGCAACCAGCCGAATTCGGACGGGTGTATGCCGCCTATGGGGGCATATTTATCAGTATGGCGTTGCTCTGGGCCTGGCGGGTCGATGGGTTTCGTCCGGACCGCTACGACTTGCTGGGAACCTTGATCGCTCTGCTTGGCGTGAGCATTATTTATTTCACTCCCCGCAGCTAGCGTTTCTGGCGCTACCTTCTTGCCGCCACCATGTCAGCTACACCTGCGCCCGGAGACCAATCAGTATTTTAGGAGCTAACAGCTTCCAGAAAAGCCCCCAGCCGCCTCCAGTGAATAGCGTAGCATCTTGTGAGCGACCTAGGCGTATATAGTGTAGGCAATGTACTTTGCCTTTCTTCGCCCTTACCCGCCCGCTATGACTGCTCCTCTCCTGCTGCTCACCGATTTCAGTGCCGCCGCCGATCATGCCCTTATTTATGCTCGCGCCGTAGCTACTCAACTGCAAGCCCCGCTCGTACTGCTGCACGTGCGTCGCACTTCGCTGCTCGACCGCGAACTACTGACCGGACGCCTTCCCCAGCACACCGAGGGCGAAATCGCGGTTGAGCTAAGCCGGCGGACAGCAGAATTATCGGTTCCTAGCACTGTAGAGGTTGCCAGCAAGGACGTATACGAGGCCGTAGCCGATGCCGTACAACGCCACCAGCCCCAACTCATCGTGCTGGGCCGCCCCGACTACAACAAGCCCGATGAGTTGGTTGACACTACCTCCCTGGATCTGCTGCGCCGCACGCCCGTGCCGCTGTTAGTGGTGCCAAGCACGGCACCTCCAGTGCCTAATCTGCAACGCGCAATCATTGCCGCTGACAATCAACCATTCAACCTGACTCCGGCCGCTGCGGAGGTGGGCCAGCGGTTGCTTACGGCATTTAATGCCACTGTCAATATCACCCACGTGGTAGAACCCGAAGACGATAACACCTGCACGGTTGCCCGCGAGCAGGTGGAAAAAAGCGGCCTCCTGACGGGTTTAGAGCGCGTTACGGCGCGGGGCCAGCGTCATTTGCACCCAGTAGCGGGTATTCTGGCAGCCGCCGAAGAGTCGGGCGCAGGGCTAGTGGTTATGATTGCCCGGCACCACAGCATCCTGCAACGGTTGTTTTACCAAAGCGTGTCGGCGCAGGTGGTGCGGCGCACCCTGACGCCGGCAATCTTAATTCTGCCAGCGCAGCCCTAACCTAGCGGCACGTTGCAATTGCGCACACCTCTGCGTGCTAGTTCGACTGGTTTTTTGGTCGTATGAGGCAAGGCGCCGTAACGGTTCACTTGGTCTAGCCGTTCAGCTAGCTAGCATGCTATTGCTGAACTTTATTCTATGAACGGTTCCTCATCCGATTCGCGGCGCCATTTTTTACAACAGGTAAGTCTCGGTGTTGCCTTTGCCGCTGTTGCCGTCCCCGGTCTGGCCCTGCCACTTTCCACTCCCGACTCATCAACTATGTCTTCTACCGAAACAAAAAAACTAGGATTTGCTATCGTAGGCTTGGGCAAATTTGCTGTGGAGCAAATGATGCCCGCCTTTAAAGATTGTAAGCACGCCCGGATAACGGCCCTCGTAAGTGGCTCGCCCGACAAGGCCCAAAAGTTAGCCGCCGAATACGGCGTCGAGGCCAAAAATGTCTATTCCTACCAGAATTTCGACACTATCAAGGACAATCCTGAGGTAGACGTGGTGTATATCGTGCTGCCCGTAGGTATGCACGCCGAGTACACCATCCGGGCAGCGCAGGCCGGCAAGCACGTGCTCTGTGAGAAGCCCATGGCCAACACGCCCGAGGATTGCGAGAAAATGATTGCGGCCTGCAAAAAAGCCGGCAAGCAGCTCATGATTGCCTATCGAGCCCAGTACGAGCCGCACAGCCTCGACGCCATTGAGCGCATTCGCAAGGGTGAATTAGGAAAAATCCGCGCCATCACCTCCGACCACGGCCGCATCGTGAAGCCCTTCGAGGATAAGGCCGACATCTGGCGCATCAACAAGAAACTAGCCGGCGGCGGCTCCCTCATGGACATCGGCATTTATGCCCTGAACGCCGCCCGCTACCTCACCGGTGAAGAGCCCACCGAAGTCACGGCCATGGAATCCACGGACCGCACCGACCCGCGCTTTAAGGAAGTAGAGGACAACATGCACTTTACTCTGCGCTTTCCCAGTGGCATTTTGGCTACCTGCACCACCTCCTACAGTTACCTGGAAGTGAAGCGGGGCCGCGTATTCGGCGATAAAGCCTGGATGAACCTCGACCCCCTCTCCGACTACACCGAGCACACCACTCAAATCGGTACCAAGGACGAAGAAAAGGAGCCCCAAATAAAGGAAGGCAACCAATTCGCCGCCGAACTCGACCACATGGCCGAATCGGCGCGGGACAACAAGACGCCGAAGACACCTGGCAAGGAAGGCTTGCGCGATGTGCGCATCATCATGGCTATTTATGAAGCCGCCAAGAAGGGCAAAGTGGTGAAGGTGTAGCCGCCCCCTCCCCTAGGATTCCGCGCATCAAGCGACGAAGGGAGAGCCAGACGGCAGTCTTTCTGCGTTGCACTTTCGCCCCTACCTCAAGTACGGGCAATAGCCTTTTATCAGATTGGCAAAACTTAAAAAGCCCCCAGAATATCTCTGGGGGCTTTTTATTTAAAAACTAGTTTATGGTAACGGTTGCGGAGGCAACGGAGCTGTGTACAACTATAGCTCCGTCGCCTCCTCTCCTCTAGGCTTCGCGCATAAAGCGAAACGGGTAACGGGGGAGTGAGGCACTCGTGGCACTACCAGCGCCAGCCCAGCAGCACGCCGGTATACCAGTTGCGGCCGGGAGCAGGCTGGAAATAGCGTTGGCCGAAGGCGTTCAAATCGTTGCCGAGGCTGTAGCGACGGTTGGTGGCGTTTTCGAGGCCGGCGAAGATATCGGCTTCCAATTTGCCCCCCAGCACCCGCCGCCAGCCGGCGCGCGTAGCAAACGTCCAGTAGCCAGCCGCATAGACTGTATTGGCGTCGTTTAGAGGAATTTGGGCTTGGTGACTAAGGGAAGGTTGGAGGTAGAAGCCCAGCTGTTCGCTGAAGTCAAGGCCGGCGGAGAGGGTGTGCGGGGCGGTGCCGGTGAGGCGGTTGCCGCTGTAGTTTTGGTCGCCCTGCTGGTAGTCGCGGAAGCGGAAATGATTGTACGCATAGCTGGCCCAAGCGCGCAGGCCGACGGGCAGGCTATTGGGTGAAATAGCAGAAATGGCCCCCACGGCGGCAGGCGTCGGTCGCCACAGCCAGCCGCTCAGGGCCGCTTCTACTCCCCGCTGGCGGGTAGAGCCGGAGTTGAAGAACACGTTGACGCCCGCCTCCGTGGTGCGCGTGACGATGGTTTCCTTCAACCTAAAATCAAACAAAGCCACATCAAAGCCGAGGCGGTTATTGAACAAATTGCCGCGCGTGCCTAACTCGTAGCTGGTGCCGCGCTCAGCTTCCAGGTCACGGTTGAGGCTAGCGTCGGAAGGGCGAATTTCGGCCTCGCTGGGGGGCGAAAATCCGCTGCTTACGCTGGCGTAAGCTGATATCTGGGGGGTAATTTCCTTTAGTAGGGCCACCCGCGGCGACACTACCGGCTGGAAGTTTCGCCGAAACTGGAAGCTATCCGGCCGCCCCGCCGCATCCGATACTCGCGCGATGCGGTAGCGCAGCCCGTTCAGGCTGGCGCCCACCGTCAGCAGAAAGTCGGCGGGCAGTTCCCAATCGGCCTGCCCGAAGCCGAAGCCTGAGTTAGTATTGATTTCGTCGTCGTAGCGCAGCGGGCCGGGGGTGCCGCGCCGGTTCTGATAGTTGCGTGAGTTCACGAAACTGCTTTGAAACTCGCCCCCGGCGCTCAGACGCAGCAGGCGCCCAGCCAGGGCCGCGCGGTAGCCAAACACCGAGCGTCCACCCCATCCTAGGCCCGTATTCCGCTCCAAATCCGTCAGAAATGGCGTCCGGATGGTGGTGGCCGAGGTATACAGCGTGGTCTTATTCGACCAGCGACTGTTGAATCGGTAATCATGCGTGACGCCTAGCAGGGCCGTCCGCGAGGCATAGCCCGCCAGCTGATCGACGGTGCCGAGCTGGGTGCCTACTGTTGGGCGCGCCTGCCGTGGGTTTTGCTCAAATTGTGCCCTGGTCAGGCTGCCGGGAATCTGATAATCCAGATCCGTGTACAGGGCATTGACCGAAATGGTGCGCCGCTCTGAGGGGGCAAATTCACCGTCTAAAGTCAGCACGTCGCGGCGCAGGGCGCTGTTTTGGCGGTAGCCATCGAGAGTTTGGCGGGTGTAATGGGCGCGCAAAGTAGCCGTGGCCGAGCCCGATTCGGCGGTCACGGAGTAGCGTCGCAGCCCGAAGCTGCCGGCCGTAAACCCGACTTGCGCCCGCGCCTCCCCCGGCAAGGGACGGCGGGTGTTCAGCAGTACCGCGCCGCCCGTCCCGGCGCCGTAAACACTGCCCGCTGGCCCCTTTATTACCTCAATGCGCCCAATAGAAGCCGGATCCAGCAGGTTCAGCGGACTGACCCCACTGGCCTCAGTGAAGGGAATATCATTGTAATAAAGCTTCACGTTGCGCACCCCAAACGGCGAGCGGAGCGTGCTGCCGCGCACGCTGAGACGGTAGCTGGCCGTGGCTCGCTCTTCCAGCCGCACCCCTGGCAGCGTATTCACGGCCTGGGTAAGCGAGGTTTGATTGAAGCGGTCGATAACGGTGGCATCGAGCACGCTCACGCCGGCCGCCGTGCGCCGTAGCGGCAGGTTCTGGCCGTAGCCGACCACAGTAGCCTCGGGTAAGCGCACGGTGCGGGCAGTATCAGGCGTTTGGGCGTGCGAAGGAAGCTGAAGCAGCAAAAGCAGCGGCAGTGGCTGGCAGTAACGAAGAAGCATTGGGGAAGTGTAGCGTAACCCTAGCCCGAACGGGAAATCCGCTTGGCAGGTTGGTAAAAAACCCTCAGGTTGAGTTTAAACCTTAAAGGAATCTTTCAACAGCTCGTCATGCAGAGCGGAGCGAAGCATCTCGCGTGCTGATAAGAGGTTACTAATCCAGCTAAACACGCGAGATGCTTCGCTCCGCTCTGCATGACGGGCTATTGTAAAACAGTTAAAGAATATTGGCTTATTCTTATCTTACATCACCGCATTTCTCACTGCCACTCATGCTTTACATCCCGCGCCGCCACCGTCGCAAACTGCTGCTTCCGCCGGGCCTGCTGGCGCTGGCGTTTCTGCTGTTGGTGGGGTGTGGGGTTATTGCGCCTATTGTGAAGGAACGCACTAAAGCAGTTCTAGCAGTAACCTTTTTAGAACCTCGCCCTTTTATATCAGACTACATCAAAATTCCTTGGCATTCCCCTCAACAATTGGCGAGTATGCGACAGTGGGAAAGTTTTGAGATAACAGGAAATAAGTTTTTTGATTGGTACAATTGGCAACAGGCACAAAAACGAATTAAAGCGTCCGTGAATAACCTAGACACTTTAAAGGGCATAAGAATTTATTTTCGTAAAGGAGCTAGTTACCAATATATGATAACTGCACTTTCATACATGAATACAGTTAGCGTACAACGCTTCGCTTTTGACCTTCGTCCAGCTGTGCCAACTTTGTACGTTTTGGATGAAAAAAAGCCTGCACGTAAGGCCACCACTACTAGACCTATATCTATAATTAGTTGCGGTACAGGTGCATTAATGGAGGCTCAAAACGAAAGAATGCGAAATGAGAATCTTCGTCTGAGAAGGCGTGAGGCAATTATTGAGAATTTTACAGACTTCACTAATTCTCTTGAGGGTCTTCAGTTACTTTTATTTTACTCCTTAGCGATCATAATAACTCTGCTTTCGGTGAGGCATATATTCTATAACCTATTTTTCTCCGGTTCAGTTGAATAGACCAACCTCATCTATTCAGCTATGACCATTCTTAAAAATACGCTTACCGCCGCGGCGCTTTGCTCGGCCCTGACTGCTGCTGCTCAGAACGATTATCAGAAATCCGTAACGGCTTCTTACAAGGGCAATATTTTCAAGCCCGGCCAAGTAGACGCCACGGATGCCCGCGTGGCGCAGCTGAAAGCGCCCGCGGGCTTCGCCGTTACCAAGTTTGCCGACAAGCTCGAAAAGCCCCGCATGCTGGTGGTAGCACCCAATGGCGACGTGTACGTGAGCAACCGCGACAAAGGTACCGTCACGCTGTTGCGCGACACTAACAAAGACGGCAAGGCCGACGTCACCAAGCAGGTAGCCCAGCGCGAACACCTGCACGGACTGGCTATGAAAGACGGCAAGCTCTACATTGCCGCAGTGCGCGAAGTGTACGCCGCCGATGTGAAGTCTGACGGTACCTTAAGCGAGCTAAAAACGCTCTACAAAGACCTGCCCGACGCGGGCCAGCACCCCAACCGCACACTCAACTTTGGGCCCGATGGTAAGCTGTATCTGTCGGTGGGCAGCACCTGCAACGCCTGCGACGAGCCCAACAAGGAAAACGCCACCTTGCTAGAAATCAAGCCCGACGGCTCTGGCCGGCGCGTGGTGGCCAAGGGCCTGCGCAATACCATCGGCTTCGGCTGGCACCCCACCACCAAAGTGCTCTACGGCTTCGACCACGGCATCGATTGGCTCGGCGACGAAGACCAGCGCGAGGAGCTAAACGAGATAAAAGAAGGCGCCGACTACGGCTGGCCTTTCGTGTTTGCCGATGGCAAAGCCAACCCCGCTGACGAGCCACCGGGTGGCATCACGCACGAGCAGTACGCGGCCAAAACTGAGAAACCCAAGTTGCTCTACACGGCTCACTCGGCCCCGCTGGGCATGATTTTCAACACTGGGGGGCAATTTCCCAAAGAATACCAGAACGACGCCTTCGTGACCATGCATGGCTCCTGGAACCGCGCCGAGCCCAGCGGCTACAAAATCGTGCGCGTGCACTTCAACGACCAGGGCCAACCCGAGAAGTTCGAGGACTTTGTGACGGGCTGGCTGGTAAATAACAATAAGGAGCAATTCGGCCGCGTCTGCGGTATCGCTCAGCACGCCGACGGCTCCCTGCTTGTGTCCGACGACGCCAACGGGGTTATATACCGCGTGGCCTACGCTGGAGCTGCGCCGGGGGGCAAACCTGCGAAGAAAACCCAGACGGGACGTTAATAGCAAGCAAAGTTCACTCAAACGTCGAAGCCGCCGAACAGCGGCAGAGCGGTCGGAGTATCCTGACCATTCTGCCGTCGTTCGGCGGCTTCGACGTTTCTGCTCTTACTTAAGCTTCTCGACGGGCGTTTTGCTGGTCATGATACCGGCGGGCAGGGTTTGGGCGGCGGCAATGTTTTCAAGACCACCAGGTTTTGTTGCTTCGGAGCGCCCGGCGGCCAGCATGAGTTGACCGTGCTTGGCGTACTCGTTCCAGCGGCGGCGAAAGGCGGGCTTTTCATCAGTATATTTAGGAAAGTAAGCCCATTCTTCTACTAGGTTGGTGGCGCGGTTTACCAGCACTTCGTAGCGATTTTCGGGTGTTACACCCACGTTCTTGAAGGTCATTTGCAGGATGTCGGCTGCGGCGCCGTCCATAGTTTTTCCTTCGCCTTTGTAGGTGAGCGTCACGCCGGAGTCTTTGAGCTTGAAGGGCATTACGAGCCAATAGGAGTTATTAATCCAGATGGGCGTGAGCCGGTCGAGGACTTTTTGGCCAGCGGGTGTGGCCGAAATATCCTGGCCACGGCTGTACACTTCGCCTTTCTTGGTGTTCAGGTTGTAGTTGGCTACTAGCGTGTCTCTTTCCCAATGGAAATCGCCGGTGTACTTGTCCCAAATCTGATATTGCCCCCCAAAGAAGCTCCAGGCCAGAAAGCGGGTGTTACGCCAGGCATCGTAGCCGCCCATGGCGTTCATCACCTTGTCGGCAATGGCGATGGCCTTCGGATCGGAGCCGGCTTGGTCGAAGCCTTCGGCGGCAGGATAAGAGCCTTTCTTCACTTTCGCTTGTTGAGCCTGAGCCGGGCCTGCCAGCAACAGACCACTGAAAACGGCAGCTGCGGCCAAGCGCAGAAATTGAGAAAACGGTCGCATAGGAAAGCAGATAAGAGGGGGAGGCCGCCGAGCGCGGCTATGCTGCAAGATACAGCCAAGTTTCCTCCTTTAGCACAGGGCTGAAAGTGCAGAAGGTGCGCATGCAGACCTGATCATATCACAAGGCCGTCATGCAGAGCGCAGCGAAGCATCTCGCGTGTTTAGTAGGATTAGTAATCTCACATCAGCCCGCGAGATACTTCGCTGCGCTCTGCATGACGACCTTAATTCTTTAAACGGCCCACTAGCATAACTCATCACTAAATGAGTGGCTTTTGTAGCTTTGAACTTCTATGGCCGCTCTCCCACCCGACTTGCGTAAAGCTCTCCTCAATCTGCCTCAAAAGGAGAAAGATCAGCTACTCGCCCGCCTCGTGAGCCAGGACGCCGTACTGACCGAACAGCTAGCCTTCCGCCTACTCGAAGGCCTAGAAGCCTTGGAAGACCGCCGCACGTTTCTGCGCACCCAGATAGACGACCCTGTGCGCGGCTACCATCAAACGCCCAACGACTTGCTGGTGATTGTGCGCCAACTACAAGCGCGCATTGCCTACCACGCCAAAATCACGGGCGACATCTTCGGGGAGGTAGAGTTGACGGTGCGCTTGTTGAACAATGTATTTGAGCACCAACCGGCAGCTGTAGCGCGCCTGCACGGCCCAACCCAACCCCTGCTTCAACACCTAGCACGGCGGGCCCAGGAGGCGTTGCGTCAAGCCGAAAAACTTCACCCCGACTATCACCTGGAGCTGGCTAAGGACATCAACACACTGCTGAAGGGCCTCTGGGCGTCAGGAGCCGCGCCCTTGGCCCGCGAACTGGGGCTACCGCCGCACTGGGGGGCTTTTTAACGCTTGGCCAAAACCGGAATAAGAGGATCGCTAATTCACCTAGCTACCAAGGAGGGAATATTTTCGCAAAGCGAAAATTGGGGTGGTAATTAGCGTTACTGGCCTTGGCGGGCATCTTTTATTTGGCAATAACAGTACACAGGAACAGCTCAACCTATCTGTTTCTTTTGGTCGGTCCGCGTGGGCCGCCGCTTCTGCTGTACTCCTATGTCCTATACTCCCAAACCCGAAAATATGCGCGTGCCTAACCACCTCTCCGAAGCCGAATTACAACAAGCCTTGGATGAGTTGGATAGCAAAATCAAAACGCTGCAAAACCGCGCCCACGCCACTACTGCCAGCTCCCATCATACCTACCACGAGCACGTAGCGGCACTAGAAGTCAAGCGCGCCAAGCTAGCTGAAATGCTCGGTCGCGATACTGACAACTCGAATCGTGCCCCCAGCACTTGGGACGAAATCCGCCGCGGCATCGACACGCTGCGCGACGACCTGCGCAACCTCATCTAAGCTTCTATTTATGAGAAACCCCTTCCCGCTGGCTGCCCTGGCCGTCGCCCTTTTTCTGCTGCCGGCCTGTACCGCCCAGGAAAGTTACCAGAATGCCAAGAGTTGCGCCGAAGTCGAGATTGGCATGAGCCAGGACCAGGTGCGCCGCCTTATGGGCGAGCCTACCGGCCGCGACACCACTTCGGGGCCCGGTCAAGTATGGTCTTACCTTTTTGGCAGCGCCACCGACACTACTCCGATCCGCATCGAATTTGGCGATGATGGAAAGGTCAAAGCCAAGCAGTGCGCTCCCCAAGCCTCCGGCTCTGAGCGCCCCACGGGCAACTAAGTTTTCAGTTAACAATTACCAGTTAGTAATTACCAGTCGGCCTACACGGAAAGCCACAGCCGCCTCCTAAAAAAGCCCCCCTGAAATATTTCAGAGGGCTTTTTTATGCGTCACAGCTATTGTTAAATGCTAATTAATAACTGTAAACTGATCATTGCTAACTGTTAAATGAAATCCGTTTAGCCGGTTTAAAAGCCATTGGCCCGGCGCAGTTACCGTTCGCTAAAATTCTGTTTCTGGGGGGCAAATTCACGACTAGGTTTGAGTCAGTTATTCACCTCTAAACCCTCAGCCGTGACCCAGTTTTCCTCCTTTCGTCAGTATTGTTACTCCCTCGTGCTGCTCTTGCTGCTGTGCTTTTGCCTGCCCGTGCTGCTGAGCGCCACCGATAACCCCACCGCTCATCCTTCCTTCTCGGTAAAAGTAACCGGCAAAGGCAAGCCCATGCTGCTGATTCCCGGCCTCACCTGCCCCGGCGCCGTGTGGGACGAAACGGTGGCCCGCTACCAGAAACAATACCAGTGCCACGTAATATCAATGGCTGGATTTGGAAGCCAACCGGCCCAGCCCAGCACCCCCGACCACCTGCTCCAGACCGTGCGCGACGAGCTGCTCACCTACATCAAAACCCAGAAGCTAAATCGGCCCGTGGTAGTGGGACACAGCCTGGGGGGCTTTTTGGGTCTTTGGATGAGCACCACCGCTCCCGAAGCCATCGGTCCACTAGTAATTATCGATTCGCTGCCCTTTCTTTCCGCCATTCAAAACCCGGCCATGACCGCCGAAATGGCGAAGCCCATGGCCGAAGGCATGCGCCAGCAGATGAAAGGCAAAATGCCTATCGCCGCGCAGCGCCAAATGGTAGCTAGCCTAATGACGGACACGGCTCGCATCAGCCAGGCCACGCGCTGGGGCCAAGATTCCGATGTTCCCACCGTTGCCCAGGCTATGTATGATATGTACACCACCGACTTGCGCGCCGACCTGGTTCGCATTCAGCAGCCTACGCTGGTACTTGGTGCCTGGGCCGCGTACAAAGCGTACGGCTCGACCAAGGAAAGCACTCGCGCCATTTTCGCCCAGCAATACACCAAGCTGCCCCAGCACCAAATCGAAATGTCGGAGGCCGGCAAGCACTTTCTGATGTGGGACGACACCGCGTGGTTTTTCGCCCAGACCGATGCATTTTTGAAGCAACATGCAGTAGCTAAAAAATAACGCTTTTCCTCCCCCGTGTGCTCCAACTTACTGGGAGCTGCGGGGGAGAAAGTCACCTTCTATATCTGCGCAAACGCACCCAATATTCAGTTCCCCATGCTACCCGAAAAAGACTTTAATGCCTTGCGACTGGAATTATCGGTGAAGGCCAAAAACGGTATCGACTTTATTGTGGCCGCCAGCATTCTTTGGTCGGTTATTACGGTAGTTTGGATGCAGCCAAATACGCCGGGCCAGAACAGTTTATTCACCTTTATGATCAGCGGGGCAATGCTGCCGTTGGCTTGGGCTTTTTCGAAAGTATTTAGCACCACTTGGACAATAAAAAGCAACCCGCTACAACCCTTGGGTTTATGGCTAAACTTTGCTCAGCTATTTTATTTCCCGTTTTTGATATTCGTGTACATCAAAGAACCCCAATACTTTATCATGACCTACGGGATTATTACTGGGGCGCATTTCTTTCCCTACGCGTGGTTTTATAATGTAAAAGCCTACGCCATTATAGCAGGCATTATCTCGTTCGGCAGTATGCTAATCGGCTTGAATACGACTCCCGAGAATGTGTATTTGATTCCGCTTTTTATTGTCGTTTCGCTTGTACTATTGAGCGTTACAATTTCTATCTCTTATAGAAGAAATACGGCCGTCTATAATAGTCTCTCTGTACCAACAAATTCTGTAGCACAAGGGCAGTTTGCTTAACCTTAAAGGCGGTCATGCAGGGCAGCGCGAAGCATCTCGCGTGCTGACGCAGGATTAGCAATCTTATTACCGCGAGCGAGATGCTTCGCTGTGCTCTGCATGACGCCCTGTCTGCTATTATTACAGCTTAGTCACACTCACTGAGCAGCATAATTTTTCTGTAGCCAACCATTTTCTCATGGCCATTTCCATCTCCCGTCGCCGCCTTTACTGGACCTTGCAAGTGGTTTGCTGGGGGATATTTATGGCTTTGGGAATGCTCATCATTGTTCTCACTGGGCAAAAGGTTACGGCCAGTTTACTTGCTACGCAGGTGTTTATGATGGGGCTGTACATTGCTACGACCCACGGTGTACGCTTTCTTATTCGCCGCAATGGCTGGCTGAAACTATCAGTGCCGAAAGTGCTGATTCGGCTGCTGCCGCTTAATTTGACGCTGGCGTTTCTGACGCAGTGCGTGGTAGCACTTATCATGATGTTTGTGCTGCGCGTGTTCACCGTGCAGGAATACCGCTGGACGTATCTGCTGCTCTACACCCTGAACATGAATTTCGTGTTCTCGCTCTGGACCGGCTTATACTTCGGCCTGCACTACCTCGACAACTATAAGCAAGCCGACATTGATAAATGGAAGTTAACGGCCGCCGTGCGCGAGGCCGAAATGCGCACGCTCAAAGCCCAGATCAACCCGCACTTTATTTTCAATGGTCTGAACAACATTCGGGCGCTGGTGATGGAAGATCCGCTGCGCGCCCGCCAAATGATTACGCATCTGTCGGACTTGCTGCGCTACTCCATTCAGCTCAACAGCACCGAGCAGGTGACGCTGGCCCGCGAAATGGAAATTGTGGCGCATTACTTGGAGCTGGAAGCCGTGCAGTTGGAGGAGCGCTTGCACTACAATTTAGATGTTGACCCGGCCGCTCTCGACGTACTCATCCCGCCCATGACCTTGCAGCTACTGGTAGAAAACAGCATCAAGCACGGCATTGCGCCCCGGCCCGCTGGGGGGCAAATTTCGCTTAGTGCTCACCTTGATACTGCCCACGATTGCTTGGTCGTGACGGTGCGCAACACGGGTCGCTACCAGCCCACACCCGGCCACCAAGGCGTAGGTTTGCGCAACGTGCGCGAGCGGCTCGAGCTTTTATTTGGCCCCGCAGCCCACCTCGACCTAGGCAACGCCACTGACGCTCCTGATACAGTAGTGGCGCATTTACGCTTGCCCGTCAATGCTACGCAGGCCGCGCTGTCGGCTTGAGTAAGCAGCGAAAACCCACCCAGCAGCGCTCAACCACGATTAATGAACGCCCTCCTCGTAGACGACTCCCGCCTAGCCCGCACTGAGCTGCGCCACCTGCTGCAAGCCTTCCCCGACGTAGCCGTAGTGGGCGAAGCCAAGAACGCCGCCGAGGCCCGCACCCAGATTCAATCTCTCAACCCCGATCTGCTGTTTCTGGACATTCACATGCCCGGGGGCAGCGGCTTCGAGTTGCTGGAATCATTGGAAATTGCCCCCCAGGTCATCTTCACCACCGCCTACGACGAGTACGCCCTGCGCGCTTTCGAGGTAAATGCCCTAGATTATCTGCTCAAGCCGGTGCAGGAAAACCGCCTCGCCGCCGCCCTGGACAAAGCGCGCACGCAGAGCCTAACGCCGCCCACTCCTGCCCCCACCGAGCCCGCCGCCACGCCTCTCACCGCCCACGACCAGGTATTTGTGAAAGACGGCGAGCGGTGCTGGTTTGTGCGCCTCTCCGACATCAAGCTCTTCGAAATCAACGGCAGCTACACCCAAATTTACTTCAACGACTGCCGCCCCCTCATCCCACGCACCCTCCAGCACCTCGAAACCCGCCTCGATCCTAAGGTTTTCTTCCGAGTTAATCGACAGCAGATCATCAACCTGAAGTGGATTGACACGATTGAGCCCTGGTTTAGCAACACGCTCAAAATCAAGCTGAAAGACGGGCCCGAGGTAGAAGTTTCGCGCCAGCAGTCGGTGCGGTTTCGTGAGGTGATGAGTTTGTGAGGCCCCGCCAGAACAAAAAAGCGCCTGCTCTCCATACCTCAGGAGAGCAGGCGCTTTTAAGCACTTAAAGCTTGACTAAACAGCCGCTTGCGCTGGCTCGCGGAAGCCGACCCACGTAAATCGCTTGATCACAAACTCAGGGTTCGTAAAGGAAGCGTTACCAGCCGGATTGCCGCCCGTCACGTGGAAATCGGAGAAGCCGGCGTTTTGGTTTACATAAATCCCCCCCGTGAGGTTGAAGCTCACCGGCGTGCCGGCCAGGCTCATCTCGTCCATGATTTGCTCCTTGATTACCTGGTCGGTGGTGTAAGCGCCGCAACTGATAGCGCCGTGCTCCCGCGCCAGTTGGGCCGCCAGGCGGATGCTTTCCTGGGTGTCTTTGGTCTTGATAACCAGCATAATTGGCCCAAACAGCTCCTGGCTGTACTGCTCCACCTGGCTCGACTGCACTTCGTAGATGCTCGGCGAGCAGGTGCGGGCGTTCTGGAAGGTGGGGTTGTTCACGGTGCCGTGGGCCAGAATGCTGCGGCCGCCGTTCAGGGCCATCTGCTCCACCCGCTCCTGAGTAGCGGGGTTTTGAATAGCACCTAGCACGTGCGGACCGGCTTTGGGGTTGGTAGCCAAGCCCGTAACAGCGCCGGCCAGCTTTTGCACTACATCCTCGTAGGGCACTTGCTCGCCATTCACGGTTACGCCGTTTTCAGGAATGAAGAAGTTTTGTGGGGCTGTGCACATCTGACCCGAGTACAGACTTACCGAGAAAGCCAGATTTTGGGCTACTTTGTCGAGGTCGTCGCAGGAGTCGAGAATGATGCTGTTGACGCCGGTTTTTTCAGTGAATACGGTCTTGCCTTTCAGGCTTTCCACGTAGTCGCCAAACTGGGTGCCGCCGGTGTAGTCAATGAGCTTCACGGCGGGATTTTCGCAAAGGTCCTTGGTGATGAGGCGGTCTTCGGCATCCACGGCCAGCTGGCAGATGTTTGGGTCCAGACCGTTTTCGGCCAGCACTTTCTGTACTTCGGCTACCACGATGGCGATAGGCAATACCGCTTTAGGGTGAGGCTTGATGACAACGGGGTTACCGGTTACCAGGGAGGCGAACATGCCTGGCACCGTGTTCCAGGTGGGGAAGGTCGCGCAGCCGATAACCAGCGCCACGCCTTTGGGCACGGCGCGCCAGGTTTTTTGCAGGGTGATATTGTACTTTCCCATAGGCTTTTCCCAGGTCGTTTCCTCGGGGAAGCGGGTTTGCTCCTCGTAGCCAGCGGCAATGGCTTCCAAGGCACGGTCGGCGGCGTGGGGGCCGCTGGCTTGGAAGGACATCATGTAGGCCTGCCCGGTGGTGTGCATGGTGGCGTAAGCAATTTCAAAAAAGCGTTCCTTGATGCCGTCGAGGGTTTCGGTGAGCAAGGCCGCGCGCTGGGCGGGCTTCACTTTGCGCCACTCGCTGAAGGCTTTCTCGGCGCGCTCTACCAGGGTCTGGGGGGCAAAATACGGGTACTTAATGCCCAAAGACTGCTGCTCGTAGGGCGACTCCTCCTGACCAACCCACGCCTCGGGCTCGCCTTGCAGCAGCTCGGTATAGTGCTGATTGCGACGAGCAGCGAAGGCTTCGCGGCCGAGGCGGTCGGCATCGGGGCCATAGATCTCGGGCGAAGGGTTTTCGGGAAAATGAGCAAAGAACGTACGACCGTGCAGTGCTTTGATGGCCGTATCGAGGGTAGACTGATGTTTTTGGGTGGTTTCGGTCATTGTCGAATCAAAAAAGGAACGTAGCTTGTTGAATATGCTGGGTGAGGCGTTTCTCCGAAAAGTGAAAGCACGGCATGAAAAGTGTTTTGCTTCACGGAGCCTAAATTTACGGAATCCGCCCCGAACAGCCCCTATTGCTTCCTGTGTATGCAGCAACCCCTACTCGCTTTTCTCTTTGTATTAAATATGAGTCTGGGGCTGGCGCAGAGCGTGCGGGCCCAGACAGGGCCTCAAGCCGCTTCGCAGCCCGGTACGCTGGTTTTTAAGCTAAAGCCAACGGCTTCGGGTGAAGGGCAACAGCCCAAAATTGCCCCCCAGCTCGACGGTGTGCTGCGCACATTGGCCGCCACCAAGGTGGAGCAGAAATTTCCTCACTCCTTGGCTCCCAGTGTCTACCAACCGGGCTCGGTAGATTTGCGGCGTGTGTACCAAGTCTGGTTTCCGTCTTCTACATCACTGCATAAAGCGCGCTTTGCTCTGCTCCAAACAGGAACACTAGAGTACGTAGAGCCCGTATATGAGCGCGAACTGCTGCGCCAGCCCAACGACCCCTTAGCCGACTCCACCCGCGTCGGTGGTCAGTATTACCTGAAAACTATTCAAGCCTACCGAGCCTGGGACATCACCCAAGGCGACACCAGCATGGTAATCGGAGTGCTGGATACAGGCATGCTGTTTTCCCACGAAGACATGCAGGGCCAGATAAAGTACAACTACGCCGATCCCGTCGATGGCATTGACAATGACAAAGATGGCTACGTAGATAACTTTCGCGGGTGGGACTTTGCTGATGATGACAACGACCCCGCCATCCGACCCACGTTTGACCACGGCCTGATGGTCGCTGGCTGCTCGTCGGCCAGTCCAGATAATGAAAAGGGCATTGCGGGCGTGGGCTACCGATGCAAAGTATTACCTATTAAAGTATTTTCTAATCGTCCCGGCCGGCCGTTTGGCGGGGGCTTTGAGGCCATTGTGTATGCAGCCGATCACGGCTGCCGCATAATCAATGTATCCTGGGGCTCAGCGGGCGGCAAGTCGCAATACGAGCAGGACGTGATCAACTACGCGGCCATCAACCGCGACGCGGTAGTAGTAGCCGCCGCGGGCAATGAGAGTCGAGATGTAGACTATTACCCCGCCAGCTACGACAACGTGATATCAGTGGCAGCCCTGACGGCCGCGGACACCCAGGATGCTACGTACAGCAATCACGTGACGCTTTCGGCGCCGGGCGTGGATATTCTGAGTACTTGGCACCCTAATGACAACTCCTACGCGGCCGTGCGCGGCTCTTCTTTTGCTGCGCCTATTGTGGCCGGAGCGGCGGCGTTGGTGCGGGTGCGCTTTCCGCAGTATACGGCCGCGCAAGTAGCCGCGCAGCTTCGGCAAACCACCGACGACATTTATCAGCTGCTGGCCAATACGCCTTTGCGGGGCAAGCTAGGCACCGGCCGCCTCAATGTGCACCGGGCAGTAGCGCTCACTGACCGCCGCCAAGTGCGGGTAGTTGCTAGCCAATTTGCCCCCCAACGCACTTTCTTTCGCCCTAGCGAAGCAGTGAGCCTTACCGCTGAACTTCAAAATCAGCTACTGGTAGTATCGGGGCTGACGGTTACGCTCACGTCACTTTCGCCTTACCTGAGCGTGCAGCGCGGGTCGTATACAGTGGGGTCAATGCCTACTTTGGGCCGGGCTTCTACTGCCTCCTCCCCTTTTCTGCTAACGGTAGCGGCCAATGTTCCGGCTAATACCAAAGCGCTACTGCGCTACAACTTTACCAGTGCCGATGGCTACACCGATGAGCAGCTGCTGGAAGTATTTTTAAACCCCGATTACGTAGTGCTCGACGCTGGAAATCTGCATGTTTCGCTTAATAGCCGGAGCAATCTGGGCTACGACGATGCGTACTCCAGCTTGGGCCAGGGCGTCAGGTATAAGGAAGGACCCAATTTGCTGGCGGAGGGAGGCTTGCTGGTAGGTACCTCGGCTACGCGCGTAGCCGACCGACTGCACAACGACCAGCTCAACGGCGGACGGTGGCGCATCGATAATGACTTTGAGGCCTTAACTCAGGTTGCGCTACGGGCCCGGCCCGTGCGGGCCACTCAAGAAGCCGAGGCCAACTTCCGCAATTTGCCCCCCAGCGGCGAAACGGCGGCTACCGCAGTCGGTGTACGGGTGCGGCAAAAAGCAGCGGCTTGGGCCGAGGCTCCGCACCGTGACTACGTGCTCTTGGAATGTCAGCTTACTAACATTACCCCCGACACCCTGAAAACGCTTCACGCGGGCATATACCTTGACTGGGACTTGCCGCCGGCGAACAGTCAAAATGTGGCTGAGTGGGATGAGGCAGGCAGTTTCGGCTACGTGCGGGCGCTGGATGCGGCCTCGCAGTACGCGGGCATAAAACACCTAAGCGGCGGCAATCCCACCTATTATGCCATTGATAATCTGCTAAGCAATGGGGCCGAGGTCACAACAAGTAATGGCTTTAGTACGGCTGAAAAATTTGCGGTGCTTAGCAGTGGCAACACGCAGCGCACGGCCGGTGCCCCTGCAGGCACCGACGTATCGCAGGTAGCGGGTGCCAGCCTGAAGGCCCTTGCCCCCGGCGACTCCGTGACGGTGGCTTTCGCTCTGTTGGGGGGCAATTCGCTGGCAGATATACGTACGGCGGCCGCTTCAGCGCAGGACCGTTATCGGGCATTGGTGTTGCCTACTCGCACCGCAGTAGCCGCCGCGGCTTGGCAGGTGTACCCAAACCCAACTACCGGTCGGCTACGGGTCGAAGTTCCTACTACTTTCGGAGCCCAGACGTTGGTGGTTCGCAATGCCCTGGGCCAAGTACTGTTAACGCGTACGCTCTCTCCCACTGCTGCCGTCACCGACCTCGACTTAGCTGCTTGTCCTGCTGGGCTGTACGTGGTGCAAGTCAGTGGACTGGGGGGCATTCTACAACAGCGTGTATTGGTACAGCGCTAAGTAAGCTGAGATGAATTCCCTATTCTGAATTAAAGATTTTACTCGAATAGCACAAAAAACGGCGGGCACCTTAACCTGAATGCAGGATAAGGTGCCCGCCGTTTTTTGTGCATAAATAAGTTGTAGTCATCACCACCAATCAGATGAAGATTTGCCTAAAAGTTAGCATGCTATTAAGAAGTTACTAGAAAAAGGTAAGCCTCTGACTTTGAGCATATATGTCCACAACTTACCAAACCCCCCTGATCTAGCTTCGGTAGTGGTGAGCTTCACTACTTCAGACTTAGCAGAGGTAGTGTTGTGCTAGCTAAAAATCAGTGCTTTGATACAGAACGAGTTGGAGTATATAATATCCGAAAAAGAAAACTTCTGATAACCGCAGACGTAAAGCACTGACGCACAGCATATAGCAGAGCTGTCATATAGTGAATTACCGTTTTATCATCCCTCTCACAACCAAACCTAATTTTATGAAGAAGATCGTTGTAATGGTTGCCGTCGTGGCAGCCAGCATGGCTACTGCCAAAGCTCAAAGTACATCTGGCTCCACTACTTCTGGTGGTAGCACTTCAGGCTCTACCTCGGGTAGCACGTCTGGCTCTACTGCTGGTAGCACTAGCGGCAGCACCTCGGGTTCGGGTGGTGGCTCTACTTCGGGTACTACTAGCGCTTCCGGTTCAAGCCGCACTACTACTGGTTCTTCTTCCGGCAGCACGAGCGGTACTTCCACAGCGGGCCGTACAGGTGGTGCTCAAGGCTCTACTACTTCAACTACCGCTGCTAGTGGTAGCAAAAACACAGGAGCAGCCAGATCTACCAGCGGCAGCTCGACCAGTGGCAGCACAACCACCGGCCGTTCTACAAGCGGCACTTCGACTAGCGGCCGTTCTACAAGCGGCACTTCGACTAGCGGCAGTTCTACTTCTGGTTCTGGCTCGACAAGCGGTACGATGCGCAGCACTAGCGGTAGCACAACTAGCGGCACCCGCAGCACCAGTGGCAGCTCTACTAGCGGTTCGACCAGTGGCTCAATGCGGAGCACCAGCGGCTCCACAAGCGGTTCAACCACCGGCTCCACAGGTGGGTCAACCAGTGGCACCCGCACAACCTCGGGCTCAACTAGCGGTGGCATGACTTCAGGCTCGACGAGCGGCAGCACAACTAGCGGTGGCTCAACTAGTGGCAGCTCTACTAGCGGCACCACGTCGGGTTCTACTTCCGGCTCTACATCGGGTGGCGGCGGCTCTACTAGCGGCTCTACTACGGGTGGACGCTAAAACTTGGTAACTGGCCATATCACAAAAAAGCCCCCCAGAAATAGTCTGGGGGGCTTTTTTGTGAGTTTGTAGCATGTATGAGCTAGCTACGGGTGAGGCCGCCGAGCCAGATAGTTGGCCGATTCGCGCTGAACTAACGCTTGAAAGGCTTCTATGTCGCCAGACTGTAGCTTTTCGCCTGATGTTTTCTCATAGGTGCTCTGAATTTTCTTAGCCAATGAAGCTGTCTTCTTCTCCAAGCTCTCTGGCTGGATATTTTCTTCATCGAGAATGCGGTGCAGTTCCTCTTGCGGAATGAGAGGCAGCCCACCGGGGGCAATCCACTGCGTGCTACCGTCTGAGTTTTGGATATGTGGCATAGGAATACGAGATAAAGTGTTCAGCGCTTTCTACGCAATACCAAACGCTTGCGTTAGCCTACGTACGCGGGGGCAGCGGCCGCAGCAGTGCCGACCTCCTCGTAACCAAGGAATGAATTACGTGTGTAACCACTCCCCACACGTCTAGGCGGGCATCGGCTAGTAGCTCAATGGCTGGATAAAGCTCATTCTCAGCTTCTAACCAAATACGTGTACCTTTGTACCGCAGTCGTTTCAACGTGTGTTCACCATCCACTACTGCCACCACAATGTGGCCATCAGTGGGCGTCAGGGCGCGGTCGACGGCAATAAGGTCGCCGGGATAGATTCCGGCTCCCACCATAGAGTCGCCCGTGACGCGGGCCAGGAACGTAGCGGCAGGATTGGTAAACAAATGACGGGTTAAGTCGAGGGCCGCTTCTTGGTGGTCATCGGCGGGCGCAGGAAAGCCAGCAGGCACCGGGCAGGCATAAAACGGCAACTCCAGGTTCAGGCTTTCAAGCGGGAAATCATATATCAGGACAGCACTCATCAGCTAGGGGGCGGCATGTGCCAACCCAGGCTGCTATTTACTAATTATTTTAGTAAATAGTTTTGTTTAGTTGTTCAAAAGTTTTCTTAAACAATCTGTTTATGTATAGACTTGAATACAACTCTACAGTTTGATTACTGGATTTAAGCACTCGACTGCTGAATATTTCAGCTTTCATTTCAATAAGAAATTAAACTAATATTTTTAGTTTAATACAGAAATTCGTATCTTTGATTATGTCGAAAGTAAAGCTCCCTACTCCGCTTCCCGTGCAACAATACGCCCGTTGCGTGGATGACAGCCGTCGCCCCGCCGACTATATCGGCGACTGGCCCACTGCTCAACAGGTGTATCCGGTGCGTGTGCTTCCTAATGCACGTACTCGGCAGCCTCAGTTTCATGTACTCGGCTTTTACGCCGAGCGGCCCTACGGCGCATTTGCCCCCCACCGCTTCGAAATGGTGGCGCAAGTTTGGCTGAACTAACCTTTCAAGCGTTTACCTCTTACCTCAGCTTTCTGGCTGTTTCCGTCCTGCGGAAGCAGCCTTTTTATTTCCGCCTTTGCGCACCGCTGTTTCACACTGTTCACACAAAGCGCTACAGGCGATATATTTGGGTGTAATTTGCTACTTATGGAACAGCCCAATGACCAGGTTTACAGCATTCCGGCCCCTTACCGCCGCATGGAAAACATGCACATTCTTTTTTGGCTCCTCAAAGACATCGGTTGGTGTATATTCTGGCGACCACTAGGGCTGAGCATGATACTTCCAACGCTCACCATTGCCTTGATTATTACTTGGCGTACGCGCACCATCAAAGCTGAACTAGCGCATAACCTAGCTATCCTGTTCTGGATTACGGCCAACTCGTACTGGATGATCAGCGAGTTTTTCAACTTTGAAGCCGTGCGGGTGTGGGGCAGCGTCACGGGTAAGCATCTGGCGCTAATTCCCTTCTTGCTAGGCCTGTTCACGCTGCTCTATTACTACTTGGTGCAAAAGCCTCGCGAGGTACGCCTGGAGCCGGCAGCAGCTGCGTAAGAGTTTCCGCCCCGACGCGCCCTTCCGAGCCCAATGAACCTACAAAAAAGGGTCATTGGTATGTAATTCCCTGCTTAAGCTGCCTCCTTTCATCCGCACTACATCCAGCATCAAACCCCTTCTTTTTATGGAACCAATCAACTTGTCCCAAAAATTCGCACAGTTTAACGACCACTGGAATCCGCGCATTATCGGGGAGCTGAATGACCAGCATATCAAGATTGCCAAGGTGCAGGGCGAGTTCATTTGGCACAGCCATGCAAATGAAGACGAACTATTTATTGTGGTACAGGGCACGCTTATCATGGATTTCCGGGACAAAACCGTTGAGCTACGACCCGGCGAGCTACTAGTAGTACCCAAAGGTGTAGAACACCGCCCGCGTACGGAGGGAGAAACCTGGATCATGATGATTGAGCCGAAAACCACGCTCAACACCGGCAATGTAGAGAACGAGCGAACCCGCAAGGAGCTAGAAGTATTGTAACATGCGGAAATTACTCTTCGCTTTCCTTTGCTGCCTAGCAAACTTACTTACAACTGAGGCCCTAGCCCAAGCAGCTAAGCCTAAGCCACAGAAAGAATTTATCAACCCCGAGGGCCTTCCTAAATCGTCGGGCTACACGCAGGTAGTGACGGTGCGTGGGGGCCGGACCGTATATATTTCCGGGCAAGTAGCTTTTAATGCCAAAGGTGAGCTAGTAGGCGCGAGCGACTTGCGGGCCCAACTCGTGCAGGTATTTCAAAACCTTAAAACAGCCTTGGCAGCGGCTGGTGCCACTACTGCCGACGTCGTGAAGCTGAACTACTATGTGGTAGGCTACAAACCCAGTCAGATTGTGCTGATTCGGGAAGTGCGTGACCAGTTCTTCCCTTCCCAAAATCGCCCTGCCAGCACCTTAGCGGGCGTAGATGCATTGTTTCAGGATGGCATTTTGGTCGAAGTAGAAGCAATAGCAGTTACAGACTAGGCAACCATCAACTTCACGGCTAATCGATAAACACAAAACGGCCGCTCCCTTTACAGGAAGCGGCCGTTGCACTGATGATTAAGCTACCTTTTACTTCTGCGACAACTCAGCTGCACCAGATTCTTTCAAACGAATCAGGTTGAGTGCTGAGCCAGCCTTGAACCACTCAATCTGACCCTGATTATAGGTGTGGTTCAGGTTGATCAGGTCCGTGTCGCCGTCGGCGTGATGCAGACGGGCTTGGATCTGGCTGCCGGGGGCAAAGTTGGTCAGACCGATGATGTCGATAGTGTCGTTCTCCTCGATCAGATCGTAGTCGGCTTTGTTGGCGAAGGTGAGGGCCAGCATGCCCTGCTTTTTCAAGTTGGTTTCGTGAATACGAGCAAACGACTTCACGATAACCGCCCGAACGCCCAAGTGACGGGGCTCCATAGCAGCGTGCTCACGCGAAGAGCCCTCACCGTAGTTCTCATCACCTACGACTACCGACCCGATACCCATAGACTTGTAGGTACGAGCTACCTGAGGCACAGTGTTGTAAGGAGTGCCTTGGGTGACATGGTCCTTCACTGAGTTAGCCTCGCCATTGAATGCATTGATAGCACCAATGAGCATGTTGTTGGAGATATTGTCTAAGTGGCCGCGGTATTTCAACCACGGACCGGCCATTGAGATATGGTCAGTGGTGCACTTGCCTTGAGCTTTGATGAGTAGGCGCAACCCTTTCAGGTCGGTGCCTTCCCATGGCTTGAAGGGCTCCAACAACTCCAAACGCTCAGACTCCGGATCCACGATTACCTGCACGCCCAAGCCGTTTTCGGCAGGAGCCTGATAGCCGGCATCCTCCACAGCGTAGCCCTGGGGGGGCATTTCTACGCCGCGAGGCTCATCAAGCTTCACTTGCTGACCATTTTTGGTTGGAAGAGTGTCAGTGAGGGGGTTAAAGGTCAAGTCGCCGGCAATGGCGAAGGCCGTCACGATTTCGGGCGAGGCCACAAAGGCGTGAGTGTTCGGGTTACCGTCGTTGCGCTTGGCGAAGTTGCGGTTGAAGCTCGTGATGATAGAGTTCTTGCGCTTGGGATCGTCGGAGTGACGGGCCCACTGCCCGATGCAAGGACCGCAAGCGTTGGCCAATACCACACCACCCATTTGGGCGAAGGTGTCGAGCAGACCATCGCGCTCTACGGTGTAGCGCACCAGCTCCGAGCCGGGCGTTACGGTGAACTCAGCGTTTACCGTTAGGCCCTTCTGCACAGCTTGGCTAGCGATGGAGGCCGCGCGGGTAATGTCTTCGTAGGAAGAGTTGGTGCACGAACCAATCAAGCCTACTTCCAGCTTAGCGGGCCAGCCATTCTCGCGAACAGCAGCAGCAAACTGCGAAATTGGCCAAGCAGCGTCCGGCGTGAACGGACCGTTCACGTGGGGCTCCAGCTCGGAAAGGTTGATTTCGATGAGTTGGTCGTAGAACTCGGCGGGGTTCTGATATACTTCGTCGTCGGCGCGCAGGTGAGCACGTACGCCGTCGGCTAGGTCGGCAATCTCCGCGCGCTCGGTGCCACGCAGATACTCGGCCATTTTCTCGTCGTAGTTGAACACCGACGTGGTGGCGCCAATTTCAGCACCCATGTTGCAAATGGTAGCCTTACCAGTTGCCGACATGTTTTCGGCACCTTCGCCGAAATATTCAACAATAGCACCGGTACCACCTTTTACGGTCAGGATACCGGCTACTTTCAGGATTACGTCTTTGGGAGCCGTCCAGCCGCTGAGCTTGCCAGTTAGCTTTACGCCAATCACTTTCGGGAACTTCAACTCCCAAGCCATGCCAGCCATCACGTCTACGGCATCGGCACCGCCTACACCAATGGCTATCATGCCCAGACCGCCAGCATTCGGCGTGTGGGAGTCGGTGCCGATCATCATACCGCCGGGGAAGGCGTAGTTTTCGAGCACAACTTGGTGAATGATACCGGCGCCGGGCTTCCAGAAGCCGATACCGTATTTATTGGAAACAGAAGCTAGGAAATCGTATACCTCACGGTTCTCTTCGTTGGCATCAGCCAAGTCGGAGTTGGCGCCTACGCGGGCCTGAATGAGGTGGTCGCAGTGCACGGTGCTGGGCACAGCGGTTTTGTCTTTGCCAGCCTGCATAAACTGAAGCAAGGCCATCTGAGCAGTGGCATCTTGCATGGCCACGCGGTCGGGCAAAAAATCTACGTAGGAAGTGCCGCGCTGGTAAACCTGCGAAGTATTGCCTTCATAGAGGTGAGTGTAGAGAATTTTCTCGGTTAGAGTAAGCGGACGGCCAACGGCGGTACGGGCGGCTTCGATGCGCTCGCCCATTCCAGCGTACACGGCCTGAATCATTTCTAAGTCAAACGCCATAGTCGGGAGGGAAAAAGGGTAAAGTGGTAGGCTTCTTAGAAGCAGTACGCAAATATAGGAGACCCGCGTTGCGGTGCCTACATTTTATCTTTGTGAGCCTACGTTGATAAAACCAAAATTTGCCCCCCACAGTTTCCCTCTCAATTTCCTCCGTCTTCTCCCCCTCTTGATGACTGCTTCTTCCGTTTTTCGCTCTTTCCTGGTGAGTGCTGCTTTGGCTACGGGCCTGGTGGCTTGTCAGTCCAACTCATCGTCTGAAAATACTACTGCTGTGCAAAACGAATCTAGCGCTGATTCTGCCCTCAAACCCGGCACCTGGCGCGGTGTACTCTCGACCCAAGGCCAGGAAATCCCATTTTTGTTTGATGTAGAAACCGTGGGGGGCAAATCGGTGGTGTACCTGCGCAACGGTGAGGAGCGCCTGAAGCTCGACGAAATAACCATGGCCGGCGACTCGACGACGATTACGCTGGGTGTGTTTGATGCTGCGCTGGTGGTGCGGCCCGACGGGGCGGATAAGCTTAAAGGCGCTTGGGTGAAGTACGATGCACCGGAACCATACCGCGTACCATTTGTAGCTACGCTTGGGGGGCGAAAGTTATTTCCCGCCGTATCTGCATCGTCACAGTCATTCGACGGAACTTGGAGCGTTACCTTCAAAGATGATGAAGGCAAAACCTACCCGGCTGTTGGGGTATTCAAGCAGAACGGCAGCGACGTGACGGGCACCTTCCTGACCACCACTGGTGATTATCGGTATCTAGACGGGCAAGTAGACGGCAATACGCTGAAGCTTTCCACCTTCGATGGCAATCACGGCTACCTGTTTACCGCCACGCGCAATAGCGACACGAATACCATTATCAACGGTGACTTCTACAGTGGCAAAAGCGGCCACGAAACCTGGACGGCCCGACTGGACGCCAATGCTAAGCTCCCTGATGCCAACTCGCTCACCTTCCTGAAGCCCGGCGAGAAAAAGCTCGACTTCAAGTTTCCCAACGTTTATGAAGGTGGCTCCATCTCCCCTTCCGACCCCAAGTACAAAGGCAAAGTCGTGGTAGTACAGCTGCTCGGCTCGTGGTGCCCCAACTGCATGGACGAGACCAACTTCCTGGCTCCTTGGTACGAGAAAAACAAAAGCCGCGGCGTAGAAATAATTGGCCTTGGCTTTGAGCGCAGCCCCGATCAGAAGAAAGCCGCTGAGCGCCTCATCAAGATGAAAGAGCGCCTCAACGTAGGCTACGACCTAGCCGTGGCCGGCATTGCCGACAAAGACGCCGCTGGCAAGGCCCTGCCCCAAATCAATAAAGTACTAGCCTTCCCCACCACCATCATCCTCGACAAAAAAGGCGACGTGCGTAAGATTCACACCGGCTTTTCGGGCCCCGGTACGGGCAAGTATTACGAGGAATTTGTGGCCGATTTCAACCAGACGATTGATCAGCTAGTGAAAGAGTAATCTCGGCCGCGTTCCAACAACAAAAGCCCGTTTCCTGATCAGGAAACGGGCTTTTGTTGTTTTTTGAGTACATCGTTCGGAATACACAGAGAAATTACTTGCGGCTGCCTGAGCCGGTTATCGGGCGCGCTCCAGCAGTACAATAGGCGCATTGTGATAAACAGCGCGGCTGAATTCGTGAAAACCGAACTTGCGCGCCAAGGATAATGAGGCCACATTTTCGGGGTCGATGATGCAGGTGAGGCGGGCGGTGGGAAAGCGCGGCTCAACCCAAGCCAAGGCGGCCTGTACGGCTTGGGAGGCGTAGCCCCGACCATGTAGACTGGGGTCCAGGACCCAGCCGGCTTCTAAGGTGCCTTTTAGGGAGGGCGTTAAGTCGCGCTGAAAATCAAAAAAACCCACTGAGCCGATGTAGCGACCAGTCGTTTTTTCCTCAATGGCCCAACTCCCGTACCCGAACATTGCCCAGTGCCCCAATTGGCCTAGCATTCGCCGCCACACGTCTTCCTCCGAGTGCGGTTTGCCCCCCAAGAAGCGGTAGAAATCGGGGTGCTGGTGCAGGGCCGCTGCCGCTGGCAAGTCGTTAGGCTGTGGGCCGCGTAGCAGCAGGTCGGGCGTTTCGAGTGGGGGCACCAGCGGAGCGGGCGCATCACGTAAGGTTAGCATAGCCAGTGGGCAGAGTTTGTTATGATGGTTGGCAGGTGAATATAGAGTTGAAACTAACCGTGAAGACTGCTACGCCTAACGCCGCCGGAAGCGTACCTTAATTTCCTGGCGCGGACGCAGCGTTATGAGCGGCATCAGGTCAATAGGCGGCTGCTCCACCCATTCTACCTCGAAGCGGCGCAGCATTTCCAGCAGCACCAGCTGCATTTCGGTGAGGGCAAACTGATTGCCAATGCACAAGCGCGGGCCGCCGCCAAAAGGTATGTAGGCGTAAGGTGGCTGTTGGCGAAGCTGGTCCGGGGCAAAGCGCTCGGGGCGGAAGGCTTCAGGCGCATCCCAGAGCTTGACGGAGTGATGAATACCGTAGAGGTATCCGGAAAGCAGCGTGCCTTTGGGCAGCGGCAGACCGTTGTAGCTGTCATCTTCCTGCGCTACGCGGTCCAAAATCCAAGCGGGCGGGTACAGGCGCATAGTTTCCTGAATGACTTGCAGGGAATAACCCAAGCCGGGCAAATCGGCGAAGGTGGCGGGCCGGTCGCCGAGCACCTGGGTCATTTCGGTGCGCAGCTTGGCCACTACTTCCGGGTGCTGGGCCAGCAAATACCACATCCACGACAAGGCATTGGCGGAAGTTTCGTGGCCGGCGACCAGCAGAATGGAGGCTTCGTCAAGTACTTGCTCCTCGGTCATGGGCTCTCCATTGTCTTCGTAGCGGGCATCGAGCAGCATTTGCAACAGGTCATCGGGGGCGAGGCCGCAGGCTTGCTGCCGCTGCCGGATGTAGCCACGCACGATGTCGCGCAGCTCGGCCGCCAGCTGGTCGTGGTGGCGAAATTGTCCCCTAGCGTGTTGCCACGGCCGCAAATACGGCTGGCGAATAGTGCGCACATAAAAGGCCTGAATAGCGGTCAGCAGCTCGGCCATACGCAGGAGCTGCGGCTCGGCCAAACTGGTGCTAAATACCGAGCGGGCGATAATGCGAAATGCTGTGGTAGTCATCAGCTCGTGCACCTTCACCTCCGCAGAGCCGCCCTGCTGAGTTAGCTGGTGTTCCAGTGGTTGCAAGCAGTCGTTTATTTCGACCTGCATCAGGGTTACGAGGCTAGCAATGCGCTGCCGATGAAAGCCGGGCTGAATCAGGCGGCGCTGCTGTAGCCAGTAGCTGCCCTCGCTGGTAAGTAGGCCGTGACCGAGGTAGCGCGCCACGCCGTGCGACAACTCCGACTTAGGGTAATTGCGGTGATTCTTCTGCAGAATATGCTGCACCAAGCCCGGGTCGCGGGTGAGCACCGTGCGCCGAATGCCCCCTAGATACACCACGATCGTGTCGCCGTAGCTGTCGAGGTAGTTATTGAGCACCGGAATCGGGTTGGCCGCCAGCATAACGGAGTTGCGCAACGTCAGCCAGCGGGGCACTACGGGCAAGGACAAGGGAGCGGAAGGAAGAGTAGCAGGCATACAAAAGCGGAGTAAACTGTCCTCAACATACAACCAACTTATCTTTTATGCTTGCTCAAAATCGGATTATAGCTCCTCCTAGTTGAGCTACTGGAATAGAATTGTTGGGGGGCTTTTTTGCGAAGAGCAACACAAAAAGCTGTGCCCTGCGTACACCTTCTCAACGGTGCCCACCGCGTGGGCCTTACCGTTGCCGCTCCCCAGTATTCTCCAAAACCAAACACTTTCTCCCTATGTGGATTCAGCAAAAACAAGGCTCCCCCGCTCCTCTCGATGAATTACAAGGCCGCACCGTAGGCCTGAAGTTCGAGTGCAACCACTGCAACACCGAAGTTTTCACTGACCTGATCGGTGTGCCCGCCCCCGACTTGCTGGCCAACTCCATGGAAGACGACGGCCAGTTCGAAACCGAGGAAATCAAGTGCCCCGGCTGCGACATGGTTCACTCCCTCACTGTCCGCAGCACCTTCGAAGGCGTGCAGTTCGATGTATCGGAGGTGAAGCCCGACAGCGTAAGTTATCAAGTAGCCCAGCCCGAAGCGTAATACACTACTGTATAATGATTTAACAAGCCTGATAGCTGCTTAGAAGAGCAGCTGTCAGGCTTGCTGTTTGAAGGCCGAATGTGCCTACACAGATTTTTTCTAGTTATCAGAATCCCTTTATGAAAGCTTTTATTTTCGATTTGAACGGCACGATGATCCATGACATGGAGTATCACACCCGCGCTTGGCAATCTTTATTAAATAACGACTTGGGGGGCAATTTTACTTGGGACGAGGTCAAAACCCAGATGTACGGCAAGAACCAGGAGCTACTGGTGCGCGTGTTCGGCCCCGGTAAATTTACGGAGGCTGAGATGGGAAACTTATCTGTAGAAAAAGAGAAGCGCTACCAACAAGAATATCGGCCACATCTGCAGCTGCTGCCCGGCCTCATGGAATTTTTGGAAGAAGCCCACCAACGCCAGATTCCAATGGCTATCGGCTCGGCCGCTATTATGTTCAATATCGATTTTGTGCTGGATAACCTGAATATCCGCCACTACTTCTCCGCCATCGTCAGCGCCGACGACGTAACGCAGAGCAAACCTCACCCCGAAACCTTCCTAAAAGCCGCCGAACAGTTGGGCGCCACGCCTACCGATTGCTTGGTGTTCGAAGACGTGCCTAAGGGCGTGGAAGCTGCTCGCAACGCGGGCATGCAAACCGTGGTGCTCACTACCACGCACCAAGAAGCTGAGTTCGACGCTCTGGACAATGTGCTCCACTTCGCTGCCGACTTCCGCGACCCATTCATGAAAAACCTGTTGTAAGAAAATGCCACCCGCTAGCAAGCAAGCCTATTTCTCGCGCTCAATCGTGTAATTGATCAGCTGCTCCAGCGAATCTCGGGAGGGCGAATCGGGGAAAGTGCGCAGGATGGTTAGGGCTTCGTCGCGGTAGCGCTCCATCACGCTAATGGCGTAGTCGAGGCCACCGGTTTTCTTCACAAACTCAATAACAGACTGAACCCGGTCTTTGCGACCATCGTTGTTTTTCACGTTGAAAATGACGCGGCGCTTGGTCAGCCAATCAACCTGCTGCAAGGAATAAATCAGCGGCAACGTCATCTTCTTCTCCTTGATATCAATACCTACGGGCTTACCGATTTCGGCAGTACCAAAATCAAATAAGTCGTCTTTGATTTGGAAGGCCATGCCCACTTTCTCCCCAAAAAGCCGGGCGCGCTCGATGGTCAGCTTGTCGGCGCCGGCCGAGGCAGCACCCACGGCGCAGCAGGAAGCAATAAGCGAGGCCGTTTTCTGGCGAATGATATCGAAGTACACATCCTCGGTGATGTCGAGGCGGCGTGCTTTCTCAATTTGCAGCAGCTCGCCTTCGCTCAGCTCTCGCACCGCGTTATTCACGATTTTTAGCAGGTCGAAGTCATCGTGCTCCAGCGCTAGTTGTAGGCCCCGCGAGAGTAGATAGTCACCCACGAGCACCGCTATCTTGTTTTTCCAGAGCGCATTGATGGAAAAGAATCCACGCCGGTAGTTGCTCTCGTCCACCACGTCGTCGTGCACGAGGGTGGCTGTATGAAGCAATTCAATGAGGGCGGCGCCGCGAAACGTCGCTTCGGGCAGCGGGTCGCCGCCGCTGATTTTGGCCGTAAAGAACACGAACATCGGGCGCAGCTGCTTGCCTTTGCGCTTGATGATGTAGCCCATGATTTTGTCGAGCAGCAGCACCTTTGTCTGCATCGAAGCCCGGAATTTGCGTTCAAATTCCTCCATTTCGGCCGCTATCGGGGCCTGTATCACGTCGAGCGTTCCTTTCATGCGGGGCATTGGGCGCTGCAATGATACGCGGCAGCAGGCCGGTTTCCTAACCGGGCTTGCCCCACTCTGTTCTAGCGCTTTGTAGGCTTTGGGTCTGTTTTGACCGTATGAGGGCAAATTTCGTAGCTTACTTTTGCCTTCAACCTTACTCGGTCTCAAAATGCCCCCCAGCCTCACCCCCACCGCCGTTGAGTTTCTGTTAAACTGTGCCCGCCATTCTAGGCCCTTCGCCGCCGATGCCCGTTTTCTCGCCGATGGTCGCCCTAAGCCCGTCGCGGTATTTGTGCACGGCTTTAAGGGCTTTAAAGACTGGGGTCACTTCAACGTGCTAGCCGACTATTTTGCCCGTCAAGGCTTTGTCTTTATCAAGCTCGACCTCTCGCACAACGGCATCGTGCCCGGCGGCACCGGCGACTTGGAAGACATGGAAGCCTTTGGCAACAACAACTTCACCCTGGAACTAGACGACTTAGGCACCTTGCTCGATGGCCTATTTTGGCCCAGCAACACCTCTATTCCGCCCGCCGAAATGGATTTGAATCGCTTGTTTCTGATTGGCCACAGCCGGGGTGGTGGGTTGGCTATGCTCAAGGCGGCCGAAGACCCACGGATTCGGGCAGTGGCCGCTTGGGCCCCTATCAGCGATATCGACCAGCGCTGGTCGCCGGAGGTGATGCAGCGCTGGCAAGAGGAAGGTGTGCAGTACATTGATAACACCCGCACTGGCCAACGGATGCCGCTTTATTATCAGTTGGTGGAAGATTTCCAGGCCAATAAAGACCGCCTAGACATCCCGACAAATGTGCGCGAAAAGCTGCGTCAGCCCCTACTTATCCTGCACGGCGACGAGGATGAAACCCTGCCCGTAAGCATGGCCCACGACCTAAAAAGCTGGAAACCTGATGCAGAGCTGGTGATTCTGCCCGGCGCGGGCCATATGTTTGGTGGCAAGCACCCTTGGGAAGACGAACAGCTGCCCACACTGGCCCAGGAAGTAGCCGACCGTACCATCACCTTCTTTCAGGCCATTTAGTAGCTTAAGCGCCCGCTTCTTGACTTATCACACTGCTTTTCTGCTGCTCGGCAGCAACCTCGGCGACCGGGCCGCTACTTTATGCACTGCCGTGCAGCAGCTCGGCGAGCTAGCGGGTACCATCGTTGCCACATCGGCGCTATACGAAACGGCTCCTTGGGGCATAGCTGAGCAGCCAGCTTTTCTGAATAAGGCGGTGCAGGTCAGCACAAATTTGCCCCCCGAAGCGCTACTAGAGGTCTGTTTGCAGGTGGAGCAGTTAGCCGGCCGCGAGCGGCGCGTGCGCTGGGATGCGCGCACGCTGGATGTGGACATTCTACTTTACGACGCGCTCACGCTCGATTCGCCTCGGCTCGTGGTGCCACACCCACGCCTGCCGGAGCGCCGCTTTGCCTTAGTGCCGCTAGCCGAAATTGCGGCTCATGTAGTGCATCCAATCCTTGGCAAAACGGTAGCCGAACTGCTGGTAGCTTGCCCTGATGATTTAGCAGTGAATCAATGGGTGGCAGCACCAAATAACTAGAATGAAAACCACCAATTTAGACCCATATTAATCAAGCAGACCGTCATGCAGACTAGAGCCAGATGCTCCGCTCTGCATGACAGTCTAAGATTATATGCAGCCTAATACGCTTTAGCAAGCGCATTGCTCGCTAAACAGCCGAGCTAGAGGCAGCCTGGGGGGCAATTTTCTTTACTAAGCCTTGCAACACCTTACCGGGTCCGCACTCTACAAACTCGGTGGCGCCATCGGACGCCATGCGCTGTACGAGCTGAGTCCAGCGAACGGGAGCCGTAAGCTGGCGCACGAGGTTTTCGCGAATTTCGTCGGGGTCGCTGTGGGGAGCGGCGTCTACGTTCTGGTATACGGGGCAGATACCGGCCGCGAAAGGCGTAGTCTCAATGGCACGGGCCAGCGCGGCCTCCGCCGATTGCATCAGCGGAGAATGAAATGCTCCCCCCACGCTCAAGGGCAATGCACGCTTAGCGCCGGCGGCTTTTAGTTGTTCGCAAGCAGTTGTGATACCCTGTTGGCTACCAGAAATAACAAGTTGGCCGGGGCAGTTGAAGTTAGCCGCCACCACTATATCACCAGCCTGACTTATCTCTTGACATATGCGCACCACAATGTCGTCGTCGAGGCCTAGAATTGCGGCCATCGTGCCGGGCTGCTCCTCGCAGGCCGCTTGCATGGCTTGGGCTCGTTGCGCAACCAGCTGGAGCGCATCTTCAAACCTGAGCACCTTTGCTGCCACCAACGCCGAAAACTCGCCTAATGAGTGACCAGCTACCATAGCCGGCACCAACTCGGGCAGGCTAGCGGCCAAAGCTACCGAGTGCAAAAAAATGGCCGGCTGCGTAACGTTGGTTTGACGCAAGTCTTCGTCGGAGCCGGAGAACATGATATCGGTGAGGCGAAAGCCGAGGATGTCGTTGGCTTGGTCGAACAGTTGGCGGGCGGTGGGTTGCTGCTCGTAAAGGTCGCGGCCCATGCCGCTGAACTGACTGCCTTGACCAGGAAAAAGAACTGCTTTCATAAATGGCGGGGATAAATGGGGTGGGCGAATGTTCGGGGTTTTAGCGGTAGAATGCTTTTGCGGGGAATTTTTAGCCGACGTAAAAGTCGCGCAAGCTGCACAAATTGAATGGTAAGCCCAAAATTTGCCCCCCAGCTTATGCTCATACTATGGAAGTGGCCGCAAGAGAAAAGGCGAGCCAAGTGGCTCGCCTTTTCTCTTGTTGCA
>NZ_JBSWBR010000004.1:0-571096 GCF_054051685.1 Hymenobacter sp. HD11105
CTGAATGTCGCCGGCCCGAATGTGGGAGGCCTGCGCCGTGGGTGTTAGGCCGAGGGAGGCCAGCACCGTCAGGACCAGCACCACCCATAACCAACTAACGCGCTGGGGTAGCGAAAGCTTCATATGAAAGATCGATTAAAGACAATTTATCCAGAAAGAGAAGGTCAGCAAAAATCCGCTGACAACCTAACAAACAACGCGCGCGTGGTGTTATATATTCACTACGAAGCTCTAACGGCCGCGTTGCCAGATTGATTCAGGTCTTTCTTAAACGTCGAAGGTCAATTGTTTCGTACTTAGTCGGCCCTTACCTTTGACCAAATACAACCGACCGTACTAAAACCACCAATAACTCCTATGAGTTGGATTACAAACACGTTTACCAGCAGTATTGGCCGCAAACTTATTGTGGCCATCACGGGACTTTTTCTGTGTACTTTCTTAGTTGTTCACTTAGTAGGCAACCTACAGTTGTTCAAAGATGATGGTGGGGCTGCTTTCAATATATACTCCCACTTCATGGGTACCAATCCGGTAATCCGGACGCTGGAATGGGTACTACTACTTGGCTTTGGTTTCCACATCTATGAATCGTACACACTAGCCGCACGCAACCGTGCAGCTCGCAAAGTAGGCTACGTTGACAGCCGACCCTCGGAAAACAGCCCCTGGTACTCGCGCAGCATGGCACTGCTTGGCACCCTGATCCTGATTTTCCTGATTGTGCACATGTACAACTTTTTCTACCGTGCTCGCTTCGGGGATCTTGACCCAGATATCAATAATAACGACGACCTCTACACCCTAGTCGTTACCTCTTTTCAACAGTGGTGGTACGTCGTTCTATATGTAGGAGCTCAAATCGCTCTCTGCTATCACCTAATTCACGGCTTCCGCAGCGGTTTCCAAACCTTGGGATTGAATCATCGCAAGTACACACCTATCATTCGCGTCATTGGGTACATTTTCGCCGTTGTCGTTTGTGCTGGCTTTGCCTCGATGCCCATTTACTTCTTCGTGAAGTACTTACTTAACTCCTAACCACCCACGCTATGTATTTGGACTCCAAAATTCCTGAAGGTCCTCTCGCCGAAAAATGGGAGAAACACAAGTTCAATGTGAAGCTTGTGAACCCTGCTAATAAGCGGAAGTACGACGTAATTATCGTGGGCACGGGCTTGGCCGGCGCATCAGCGGCCGCGTCATTAGCTGAGTTGGGCTACAACGTAAAAGCATTTACCTATCACGATTCGCCTCGTCGTGCGCACTCTATCGCTGCGCAGGGCGGCATTAATGCAGCGAAAAACTACCAGAACGACGGCGACTCTATATTTCGCTTATTCTACGATACCATCAAGGGAGGTGACTACCGTTCGCGTGAGGCAAACGTGTATCGCCTAGCTCAGGTGTCGGTCAACATTATCGACCAGTGTGTTGCGCAAGGTGTACCATTTGCTCGCGAATACGGGGGGCTTTTAGCTAATCGCTCGTTCGGTGGTGCTCAGGTAAGCCGTACATTTTATGCTCGGGGCCAAACTGGCCAGCAGCTATTGTTAGGTGCCTACTCGGCCCTAAGTCGTCAGATTGCTTACGGCAAAGTGAAGATGTACACTCGCTCCGAAATGCTGGAGCTAGTGGTAGTGGATGGCAAAGCGCGTGGCATCGTAACCCGCAACCTAATTACGGGTGAAATCGAAACGCATGCTGCTCATGCGGTAGTGCTAGCAACGGGTGGTTACGGCAACGTATTCTATCTGAGCACAAACGCCAAGTACTGCAACGTTACTGCTCCATGGCGTGCACACAAGAAGGGTGCTTTCTTCGCTAACCCTTGCTTCACGCAGATTCACCCAACCTGTATCCCGGTTTCCGGCGATTATCAGTCAAAACTGACTTTGATGTCGGAGTCGTTGCGTAACGATGGACGGGTATGGGTACCCAAAACGAAGGAAATGGCTGAGCGCCTGCGCCAGGGCCAAATCCGGGTGGCCGACATTTCGGAAGATGACCGCGATTATTTCTTGGAGCGTAAGTACCCTTCCTTCGGTAACCTCGTGCCCCGCGACGTAGCCTCGCGTAATGCTAAGCAAGCCTGCGACGAAGGGCGCGGGGTAGGCTCGACCGGTTTGGCTGTATACCTCGACTTTGCCGACGCTATCAAGCGCGATGGCGTAGATAAGGTGAGTCAGAAGTACGGCAACCTGTTTGCCATGTACGAGAAAATTACCGCTGAGAATCCTTACGAGTTGCCTATGCGCATCTACCCAGCGGTGCATTACACAATGGGTGGCTTGTGGGTAGATTACAACCTGATGACTTCGGTTCCAGGCTTGTATGCTACCGGTGAGTGCAACTTCTCTGACCACGGCGCCAACCGCCTGGGTGCTTCGGCTCTTATGCAAGGTTTGGCTGATGGCTACTTCGTAATCCCTTACACCATTGGTGATTACTTAGCACAAATGCCCCCCACGCCTGTTACGACGCAGCATCCGGCCTTCAAGGAAGCCGAAGCAGAAGTACATGCTCGTACACAGAAGTTATTAAGCATTAAGGGTACTCGCACTCCGGGTCAGTTTCATAAAGCTTTGGGCCTACTCATGTGGGACCACTGCGGTATGAGCCGCAATGCTGAGGGTTTGAAGTTTGCTAAGCAAGAAATTCAGAAGCTACGCCGCGAATTCTGGACGGATCTGAAGCTAACCGGTACCAATGAAGAGCTAAACCAGATGCTGGAAAGTGCTGGTCGTGTAGCTGACTTCTTGGAACTCGGTGAACTCATGGTAGACGATGCTTTGCACCGCGAGGAAAGCTGCGGTGGTCACTTCCGTGAGGAATACCAGACCCCCGAAAACGAAGCGCTTCGCGATGACGAAAACTTCGCTTATGTAGCCGCTTGGGAGTGGATGGGCGATAATCAACCCGAAACTCTGCACAAGGAAGAGCTACAATTCGAAAACGTAAAACTCACGCAGCGTAGCTATAAGTAAGCCCAGAAGGGAGAGCAAGAAGAAAGAAGCGAAGCCTTTATCGATTCCTTTTCATCTTCTTTCTTTCTCTCCCCTCTCTCCTTTCAACTCTCAGTTTTCTATATAAAATGGCCGGTAATAACCCTAATGCAAAACCGATGAACCTTACGCTTAAGGTATGGCGGCAGCGCAACCGTAATAGCGAGGGCAAAATAGTAGAGTACCAGGTAAAGGATATTTCACCTGAGATGTCTTTTCTGGAAATGCTGGACGTGCTCAATGAAGACTTGCTTCACAAAGGCGATGATCCGGTGGCATTCGACCATGACTGCCGCGAAGGCATCTGTGGTTCCTGCGACTTGTTTATTAATGGCCGTGCGCACGGTCCGGAGAAAGGCACTACAACCTGCCAGCTTCACATGCGCAAGTTTAGCGACGGCGACACCATTACAATTGAGCCTTGGCGTGCTAACGCTTTTCCTGTCAATCGTGACCTGAGCGTAGATCGGTCAGCTTTCGACCGCATCATTCAGGCTGGTGGCTACATTAGCGTGAACACTGGCGGTGTACCCGACGGCAACGAGATTCCGATTCCGAAGAATATCGCAGATAAGGCGTTTGAAGCCGCGACGTGCATATCCTGTGGTGCCTGCGTGGCTGCGTGCAAAAATTCTTCAGCCATGCTATTCGTATCGGCAAAGGTTTCTCAATTAGCCTTATTGCCACAGGGTCAAGTTGAGCGCAAGACTCGCGTGGAAAACATGGTAGCACAAATGGACAAAGAAGGCTTCGGTGCCTGCAGCAACATTGGTCAGTGCGCAGCGGAATGCCCAGTAGGTATTTCTCTCGAAAATATTGCGCTGTTAAACCGTGAGTTTATTAACGCAAAAGCTACTTCGGACAACCTAGCATAGGGTTGTGCTGTTATAGTGAAAGAGGGCGAAACGGCTTCCGTTTCGCCCTCTTTTTTGCCCCCTACTTTCCGCTCTCACGCACCATGATCACAATTATTATCGGAACAAATCGTCCGAAATCCCGAGCTCGTCGGGTAGCCGTTTTATACGCTGACTTGCTTAAAAGTCTAGGGGCCGAGTGCCAACTCCTAGATCTTACTGATCTGCCCTCCGACTTTATTACCTCGGCTCTTTATGCTAATACAGGGCAGCATGATGGTTTCAACGAGCTCTTTGAGCTCACTAACAACGCTAATAAGCTGGTGTTCGTGGTTCCCGAATACAATGGCTCCTTTCCCGGTGTACTAAAGGCTTTCATTGATGGCTTACCTTATCCGGGAGGCATTCGTGGGAAGAAAGCGGCCTTGATTGGAATATCAACTGGGGTCCAGGGGGGCATTTTAGCACTTAGCCACCTGACCGATATTCTTATGTACCTGGGCACGGCGGTATTGCCTGCCCGCGTGCGGCTGCCTGCTATTGATAAGTTTTTGAGCGAAGATGGAAAGCTAACAAACCCGCTGTATCAGCAGCTATTGCAGGAACAGGCTGCCCAGTTAATAGCTTTTTAAAACTCAGAGTGGCCCCAACCTGCTGGACAACAACAATACGCAGGTATATGGTGGTGCTAACATTGATTGGTATTTGCCAGCTTGTTAGTTGATATCAAATAACAGCTCATTGTTATTTTGCTAGAACAAAAAAAGGCCCGTACGGATTCGTATGAGCCTTTTTTATATTATGCTTTTGTTCAAGCATCAGTGCTTTCTTAGCTACCAACTGAGGTATAGTGTCATCAGGCATCTACCGTGTTGCGCCTGACTTTGCACAGATTTGCCCTCCAACTCTCGCGTTACTGCCTTGCTTTGAGTTGAGGTCGCAACTGGTGCATTATTATTCAACAGGAAATTTAGCTCGACACTATATCTACAAGCAACTGTATGCCTTTATACTTGTCTGTAGGGCAGATCAATTTTATAGACATGGCTGGGGGGCATTTTCTACGTCACGACTCCGCCGCTTAAAGCACTGCCCTACCACTACGCGCCTCTCTATCCTTAAAGACAATTTGCTATCCACCCGATGATTTCGGGTTTTGGCCGAAACTGGCCTCCATTCATCGAAATAACCTGTTGAGCGGCTATGCCGCTCTCTACTTTTACCCCATGAAACACGCTTTACCGTTGTTACTGGCCGGACTTGGTTTGTCCTGTCAGGTCTTGGCCCAAACGGCTCCAACTGCTCCCGCCCCCACTGCTCCCCGCCCCGCGCTGAATACGCCACCCGCGCCGCCGCGCGGCAACGCCAGTATTAGCGGCGTCGTGACAGACAGCAAAACCGGTCAGCCTGTAGAGTACGCCACTGTAGCCCTGCTCGACCAAACAACCGACAAGGCCGTGGATGGGGGCATCTGCGATGAGAAAGGACGCTTTGCTTTCACCAAGCTGGCTCCGGGTGCTTATAAGATCAGCATTAGCTTTGTCGGCTACCAGACCAAAGTGCTTGACAATGTTCGCTTAGCCTCAGCCGATGCTGATGTGAACCTGGGGGGCATTTCCCTTGTCGCTACCACTCAGCAACTTGGTGAAGTGAAAGTGACAGGCGAGCGTGATTTAGTGGAAAACAAAGTCGACCGCATTGTTTATAATGCCGACAAGGACATTACCAATAACGGTGGTACCGCTGCCGATGTGCTCAAAAAAGTACCCCTGCTGGCCGTAGACCTAGATGGCAACGTGGAACTGCGGGGCTCGTCTAACGTGCGCGTTCTGATCAACAACAAGCCGAGCACCATTGTAGCCTCGTCCGTAGCCGACGCGCTGCGCCAGATTCCGGCCGACCAGATTAAAACGGTGGAGGTAATAACCTCACCTTCTGCTAAATACGATGCGGAGGGTACGGGAGGCATTGTCAATATTATTCTGAAGAAAAACGACCTGGCCGGCGTAAACGGCTCAGTGAACGTATCAGCTGGTACGCGCTCCAGCAACCTAAATTCCAGTCTAAACGCCCGGAAAGGCAAAGTAGGCGTGAATGCCAACTTGGGTTCTTTTGGCTTTTACAACCGGGGGCGAGGCGAAACGGTGCGCCGCGATTTTGAAGGTTCCACTACCATTGCCACGCTCAACCAGTTGAGCACGAACCGAAACCTGGGGGGCGGTTTTTATGGGCAGATCGGTGGCGACTATGATCTTACCCCCAAGGACAATTTCAACCTCAGTGCCCGCGGCAACTTATTTCGCTTTATGGGCGACCGTAGTCTGCGCTCGGATTATGTCACGAATGCTGGCCTCGATGCCTATACCCGCGACATCGATACGGACAACCAGAATCGTAACATCGACTTAAACTTTGGCTACACCAAAACGCTGGCCAAGCCGCGGCAGGAGTTTAGCGTCTTGGCCTTGTATAGCGTAAATAAGGGCCTAAATGAGTATGATCTGGACCAGTTTCGGCCCGAGTTATTTGGCCCTGATTACCGCGAGCAAAGCTTCAACGATAGCCGCAACCGCGAAGCCACTTTCCAGGCCGACCTCGTGCAGCCACTCGATAGCACTAGTACGTTGGAGCTAGGCGCCAAAACCATCTTGCGTCAAGTAAATACTGATTTCCAAATCGAAGCGGATAGCGTAGATGGTCGCGGCTTCTTGCTCCTCCCCGACCGCACCAACCGATTTCGCTACGACCAGGATGTATACTCGGGCTATGGTACCTACGGCTTCAGCTTGCAGAAAGTATATACCTTCAAACTAGGCGCCCGCGTGGAGCACACCCGCATCGGGGGTGACTTTTTCTCCAACGACACCCAAATCAGCCAGCAGTACACCAACTTCATTCCAAGCATTGTTGCTTCCCGCGACTTTGGCAAAGACAAGAATCAGAAGTTTAAACTCAGCTATACTCGCCGGGTGCAGCGTCCTAACATTTACTTCCTGAACCCTTACCTGAATACCAGCGACCCGCGCATATTCTCCTCCGGAAATCCTAACCTCGACGCTGAGCTAACCGATTCGTATGAGCTGGGTTACAGCACCTTTATCAAGAAGAGCAACCTGAACTTCTCGCTCTACTCTCGTCGTACCAACAACGCCATTGAGAGCGTGTCGCGCCTAGTGCCCCTCAGTGACTTAATTGAAACTACCGACACGGAAGCGCAAGTGATTTATACCACTTTCCAGAACGTGGCGCGCAATGCTACTTACGGTATGAGCGTGTTTGGCTCGACGAAGCTGACCGACAAGTGGACGGTGAATGGCAACGTAAACACGTATTATGTAACGCTCAAAAGCGCTAGCCTGAACACGACAAATGACGGCTTTATGTATAACGCCAACATTTCCTCGTCCTATCAATTCGATAAAGGCTACAGCGCGCAGTTCTCGGGCTTTCTGAACTCGCCGCGCGTGCAGTTGCAAGGCCGCACTTCCGCTTATCAGTACTACAGCATTGCAGCTAAGAAGGAGCTGTTCAAGAAAAAAGGTAGCCTGAGCGTGGGCTTAGATAACCCATTCAACCGGACTATTCGCTTCCGCAACGAGCTGGATGCGGCCCGCTTTACCTCCCGTGGTAACAACTACGTGTACAACCGCGGCGTGCGGGTGAGCTTCAACTATCAGTTTGGTAAAATGGATAATCGTGCAGGTCGCCCTAAGAAGAGCATCCGCAACGACGACCAAAAGGCAGGAGGTGACAACCAAGGCCAGCAATAAGACAGAGAAGGTAACCACCAGATCGGGCAGCCTCAAGAGTCGCTTTTAGCGCGGCTCCTGAGGCTGCCCGATTCTGTTTGATATCTACTGCGACGAACCAAGGCAAATCATTTCATGGTTTCTGCCTAACTAGTTGTTCGTAAAAAGCCCCCCAGCTATGAAAAACCTCTTCTCTTCTTTTGTGCTTATAGCTCTATTCGCGTTGGGTGCCTGCAGCACTACTTCCTCCTCGGGCACACGCACACTTAGTGCCGATAAAGAGATGGCCGAGCCTACGCTACGTGACTCTGCAGTCCTCGATTCGCTTGCCCCGCCTGCTGATACCCTTGGCCAGCTCAGACCCTAGTAGTTAACTTCTACAGCTCAGCTGGTTTTCCCGCTTCAAATTGATCTCGTAGCCACTCCACCACGTCTTTGTCTACTTGATCCTGACACTCGTCGAGGCCATGTCGGCAGCCCGGATATAGTAAAAGCTTCTTTGGCTCCTTAGCCCGAGCATAGATATCATGTGCACAACGGTCCGATAATACCTCGTCGGCGGTGCCGTGTAGCACCAATAGAGGGTGCGGGCTGATCTGGGGGGCTAAATCAGTGCCGTACGTTTGACTGCTCATCGCCACTACCGCTGCAATATTTTCACTCAGCGCGCCCGCACTAATAACTACCGCTCCGCCAAAAGAATGCCCTACTAATGCTATTCGGGAGCATTGGCGCGCCTGAGCCAAGTAAGCTACCGCCAGCATGGTATCCATTATGCATTCCTCTAGGTAACCGGGCCTGCGATAATGCAGCCGAAGTGAGGCAATCCCATACTGGGCCAGCTGCCTGGCAAGCCGCGGATACATGCCTCGCGCTGGACCATCAAGCCCACCACCCGTGCCTCCCACCCATATTATGGCGTCTGTAGCTTGTTCTATCGGGTGAAAACGCGCCAATAGTAGCCCAGCATTGGTTTGTAGCTCTAGCTCCTCTACTCCATCTACCACGCCACGCAAGAGTATGAATTTCAGTACAAACTCTGTCTTTTCCTTTTTCTTCGCCATGAGTACCTTTTGTGAAAAGTATCCTAACGTGTACTGAAATCAGTGTTTTTGGGTATTGTTGGGTTAGGATATAAAAGCAGAAACCGCTGGAAAATCTCCAGCGGTTTCTGCTTTACATGGTATTGGGGCCGATAAGCTAGTCTACATTATCGTGCAAAAACCGATTGTCGCCGAGCAGTTCGTTGTCATCTGATAAGTTAAACCGGGAGATGTCACGCTCATTAGAAGGCGTTACATTTTCCAGCTTCACGTGGCGACGTAAGTAAGCCGGCGTCTCAAGCTGATCCTTAATAGCATCGTTGGTGAGGCCATTGCTGAGATCCTGCAGACGACGGCGGCGCTCCTCCGCACGAACATCGAGCTGAGGACGTGCTGGTGAAGGCTGCGGCTGGGGAGCGGACTGCTGTACCGCTACCAACTCAGGAGCTGGTGAAGACGGAGCAGCCACTGGCGGCACGTAATTAGAAACTGAAGTTTCAAGGTCGAAAGTTACCTTAGGCGGCTCTACTGGTGTAGGTGCAGGTGCCTGGATAGATGCTGGAGCGGGCGCCGGAGAAGCCGGCGTGCTGAACGTCGGGATTACGGGAGCAGGAGCCTCCTGACGATCCTTGTCGAACAAGTTAATCTGTGGATCAGGCTCTGGCTCGGCAGCTTTATTGTTTACGAAACCCGTGTTAATAGTATGTGCGTCGCGGGCAAAACCCGTAGCAATAACCGTCACGCGAATGCTCTGGCCCAACGTGGAATCGATGCCGTGACCGAAGATAACCTCGGCATCCTGACCAGCTTTGTCCTGAATATACTCCGTGATTTCAGTCAACTCATCCATTTCCAGCTCTGCCTGGTCGCCAGACATGATGCTGAGCAGGATTTTCTGGGCGCCGTGGATATCAGTGTTATTGAGCAGCGGTGAAGCTAGAGCTTCTTCGGCGGCGCGCTGGGCGCGATTTTCACCATCAGTAATGCTACTGCCCATTACGGCCGCACCCGAGTCCTTCATGACGGTTTTCACGTCTTCAAAGTCCACGTTCACCTCGCTAGTCACCGTTATGATCTCAGCAATGCTTTTGGCCGCCGTACTCAGCACGTTATCAGCTTTGGCGAAGGCCGCCCGAATCGGCAGGTTGCCAAAAATCTCGCGCAGCTTATCGTTAAGAATCACAAGGACGGTGTCGCAGTTCTCGCTTAGCTCCTTGATACCGTGTTCGGCTTGCTGACGCTTTTTCTTGCCTTCAAACAAAAAAGGCGCCGTTACGATACCTACGGTCAGGATCCCCAATTCCTTGGCTACCTTGGCAATAACGGGAGCTGCACCAGTACCAGTACCGCCGCCCATGCCAGCGGTAATGAACACCATGCGGGTTCCATTGCTGAGCAACTCGCGGATCTGCTCGCGGCTCTCGATGGCCGCCTGCTTGCCGCGCTCGGGGTTAGCGCCAGCGCCAAGGCCCTCGGTGAGGTCAACGCCAATCTGCAATTTGGTGGGCACGGTGCTGCTGTGTAGCGCCTGCTTATCGGTATTGCAAATGACGAACTCCACGTCCTTGATACCCTGGCTGAACATGTGGTTTACGGCGTTGGAGCCGCCACCACCCACGCCAATCACCTTGATGATTGACTTGGAAGTAGAAGGAATATCGAATTTATAATTCATGCTATTTCAGTTTTCAATGAGGGAAATACGCTTGTCATCCTGAGGAACGAAGGACCTTACCTTAAGCCAATTAAACAAAAAACTTCAGCGTAATAAGGTCCTTCGTTCCTCAGGATGACAGACGATTTTATCGTTCAGCATCTATTCTTAGACCTTAGTATTGCTTATCGTCAAAGTCGTCAATCAACAACCCTTTCGTACGGCTGATAATATCCTGAAAAAACTTGCCAGCTCCGGATGGCTTTTTAGGCGCGGGAGGTGCTTGGGGGACTTTTTGAGCGGCTGGAACAATAGGAGCTTCCACGCGGTGCTGCTGGTGCTGAGGTTCTGGAGCAGGACGGTAAACCTGCTCCTCGGGCTCAAAGCCACGACTCACCCGCTCGTCGATAGAGCGGTAGCCTGCCAGTACTAGGCCCACCGTAGTAGCGTACATCGGCGACTTTACGGCTTCGATGCGGCTCTTGCCCAAGTGCTCGTTAGGGTAGCCAATACGAGTATCAAGGCCAGTCACGTACTCCGTGAGCTGCACCAAGTTTTGCAGTTGCGAGCCGCCACCCGTCAGTACGATGCCAGCAGCTAGCTTGTCGGCGTGGCCGGTGCGCTGAATTTCAGCGTACACAAGCTCCACGATTTCCTCCATACGGGCCTCGATAATATGAGCCAGGTTCTTCAGAGAAATCTCCTTGGGAGCCCGGTCACGCAGGCCGGGAATGCTTACGATTTCATAATCGGAAGCTTCCTCCGCAATGGCTTTTCCAAATTTCACCTTTAACTGCTCGGCCTGGTTCTGCATTACCAAGCAACCCTGCTTGATGTCAGAAGTAACGATGTTGCCACCGAAGGGCAGCACGGCCGCATGGCGAATAATGCCATCCTTGAAAATAGCCAAATCAGTAGTACCGCCACCGATGTCAATCAGGGCTACCCCAGCTTCTTTCTCTTCATCGCTCAGTACCGACATGCTCGAAGCCAGCGGCTCCAAAATCAAGTTATCGATTTCCAGCCCGGCCTTGGTTACGCACTTATTGATGTTGTTGATGGCAGTGCTTTGGGCGGTAATGATGTGAAAATTGCCCTCCAGCCGCACGCCCGACATGCCTACGGGGTCCATGATGCCTTCCTCGTAATCCACCTTGTAGTCTTGGGGCATTACGTGGATGATCTCGGAGCCGGGCGGAGTCACCAGGCGATACATATCGTTGGTCAGCCGGTTCACATCGTCTACAGTAATCTCGCTGTCCTGCGAGGCCCGCGTAATGCTCCCGTTGTGCTGCAAACTCTTAATATGCTGGCCGGCAATACCAACGTTCACCACGCCGATATTGATGCCAGATTGTTCTTCAGCCTGACGAATGGCCTTCTTGATAGCGTCTACGGTTTTATCAATATTGGATACAATACCGCGCACTACACCCTCTGAGACGGCTTTACCCATGCCGAGGATCTCAAGTTTGCCAAACTCATTTTTGCGTCCTACTAGGACGCAGATTTTGGTGGTGCCGATGTCGAGGCCGACTACAATTTTATCGTTTTGCATGGGGTAGGTACTGGCGAAGTTTGCGGGAAGTTGCGGTGATGTTCTTAAAAAACGCTGTTTTAGACCTTTCGAAGGCCTTTTTAGGCGTTACAGCAAGGGTACGGTTATTCGCAAATGATCTGATCTTTGAATTCAACGTTAACGCGGTGGTAGGTATTCCATCCTAAAACTGGCGGAATTTGCCGGTAAAATACCATTAGTTTCGCGAATTTTTCTGAAATATTCTCTGGAAACCCAAATTCTACTCGTTGATCTCCTATTTGTTGGGTGAAAGCAAGCTTACCATTAGGGCCAATGAATACTTCAGCAACTTGGGCTCGCCAAAATGGGTGCTCGTCAATGTAGCGAAGCACTTCGAGGTAGCGGCGCCCCGTAGAGTCGCGGAAGAAGGTGGCGGGCAGTTCTTGGCCACCCTGGCGTGCGACGGGCACTACGCGAGCAGTAAACAAGGGTGAGAGGGGCAACTCATGCCCCTCAGCATCGAGGTAGCTATCGCGGCGGGTATCGGCGTGCACGAGGCGGGCGATAGGACGATTTTGGCGTACCTCGGCGTGCAAATTCCCTGATAGGTCGCGGTACACTTGTGCTTCTCGCACAAAGCTGTGCGCTTTGAGGCGTGCCTCTAAGGCTTTCAGGTTTAGGTCTTCGGGGCGGGCCCCTTCGAGGCGCTGGTTGCCATTGCGGGTCAGCAGCGCCGTTACTTCCTGCTCGCTGATGAAGTAGTTGTTAAACTCGTTGCTGATGGTCACGATGACCTGGCCTACCGGGCGGCTGGCTTGCCGCACACCGGCAAACACGGCTAGGCCGGTTAGAAGCAACAGACAGGCCGTCGCAAACAGATAATTTTTGGCGTTAGGCTTGAGTTTCATGCCAGCGGCTGGTTAAAATGTTTCGTAGCTGAGGCACCAGCTGATCAATATCGCCGGCCCCAACGGTAGCCAGCACGTCAAAGTCATCGTCAGTAGCGGCGGCCGTTACGGCTTGCGCTTTAGTTTGCAGCGACTTTTTGGAGGCTGTTATTTGAGAAAGAATCAACTCCGACGTAACCCCTTCAAGAGGCAACTCGCGGGCTGGATATATGTCGAGTAGCACTACCTCGTCGGCTAGGCTCAGGCTTTCAGCGAAGCCCGGCGCGAAGTCGCGGGTGCGGGTGAAAAGGTGAGGCTGGAATATGACGCGCAGGCGTTTCTGCGGATACAAGGCGCGCAGAGAACGAAGGAAAGCTTCGATTTCGCGTGGGTGGTGGGCATAATCGTCCACATACACCTTGCTTTGAGTGGTCACAATAAACTCGAACCGCCGCTTCACGCCCCGATAAGCAGCTACCGCCGCAACGAGCTTTTCGGTGGCTACGCCTTCAAGCTGAGCCGCAAAAATGCCCCCCAGCATGTTTTCAACGTTGTGAAATCCCGGTACGGTGAGCTGCAAACCAATCAGGTTGCCGAGCGGACTATGCACATCAAAGCGGAACTCGTGGCCGTGAGCCGTAACGTTGGCGGCGTATAGGGTGGCCTTCTTTCCTTTCTCCAAACCGTAGTGAACAACCTGCACGCCAGCCGGCACGGCAGCGGCTACACTGACGTCGGCCGTATGGTTGAGCAACAGAGTACCACCGGGCTTCATTTGCCCCACAAACTGCCTAAACGATTCGATTAGCGCTTCTTGAGTGCCATAGATATCCAGATGGTCGGCGTCGGTGCTGGTCACGATGGCCACATCAGGGTGCAAGGTGAGGAAGCTGCGGTCGTACTCGTCGGCTTCCACTACTACGGGCGCGGAACCGGTGCCCGTGCCGCTACTTAACAATAAGTTGGAACCCAGATTCACAGAAATGCCCCCCAGAAAGGCTGAACAGTCGACGCCCGCGTGGTGAAGCAAGTGCGCGACCATGGAAGAGGTCGTAGTTTTGCCGTGGGTGCCAGCTACTGCAATAGTGCGCTGCCCTTGGGTAAGCAACCCCAAAACCTGACTGCGCTTGCGAATATCGTAGCCATTTTCGCGTAGCCAAGCCCACTCGTGGTGCCCCGCGGGGATAGCAGGTGTGAGCACCACCAGCGTTTGGGGGGCATTTTCGCGTACTTCGCTCGGGATATTCTCTACCGCATCCGCGTAGTGCACGGCAATGCCTTCAGCTGCTAAAGCTTCCGTGAGCGGTGTGGGTGTGCGGTCATAGCCGCTCACTTGGTGACCGTTGGCTTGAAACCAGCGAGCCAAGGCCGACATACCAATGCCACCAATGCCCAGAAAGTAGACGTATGGAAATGCAGCTACGGGTTTCATCGGCGGTCCATAATCGTAAGGAGTTCATCGACGATGGCGGCGGTAGCATCGGGGCGGGCCAGTTCCAGCACGTTGGCGCTGAGCTGACGCTGACGGGGCTCGTCGGCCAATAGGCTCAGGGCCTCGTCGTAAAGGCGCGCGGGCGCCTCTGCATCAGTGACGAGCAAAGCAGCTTGGCGACGTACCAAGGCAAGGGCATTTTTGGTTTGATGATCCTCAGCCACATTAGGCGAAGGCACCAACACGCATGGCTTGCCGGTAAGGCACAACTCGGATACGGACAATGCCCCAGCCCGCGACACAACTACATTGGCGGCGGCGTAGGCGAGGTCCATGCGTTGCACAAACTCTAGGGCCTGAATGCCATCGGCGGCAAACGGCGCGGCTTGTTCTTTAGCCGTTGGGTAATAGAGCTTGCCAGTTTGCCAGAGTAGCTGCACGCCGGCAGCTTGTAGGCGAAGCAGGGCGGCAGCGGTAGCTTCATTTAAGGTGCGAGCACCCAAACTGCCGCCAATTACAAGCAGAGTTTTCTTCTCTGGCGAGAGCCCAAAAAACGCTAGCGCATCAGCCCGATTACCAGCCGCAATTTCGGTGCGGACTGGATTGCCCGTGACGACTAGCTTATTGCTTGGGAAGAACTTCTCCATGCCATCATAAGCCACGCAGATACGATTCACGCGTCGACTAAGCAGCTTGTTCACTAAGCCGGCATAAGAATTCTGCTCCTGAATAAGCGAGGGAATGCCGCGCGAAGCCGCCGCTAGCAGAATGGGAGCTGATGCGTAGCCGCCCACTCCTACCACAGCCTCGGGGCGGAACTTCTCAATGATTTTGCCCGCTTTCCGCACGCTACGGAACACTCGCAATGGAAACAACAGGTTCTGCGGCGTCAGGCGACGTTGTAGACCGGTGATGTCGAGGCCCACAATGTCATAGCCAGCCTCGGGTACGCGGGTCATTTCCATACGGCCGTTGGCGCCCACAAACAGAATTTCCGCTTCGGGCTGGCGACGACGCAACTCATTGGCAATAGCCACCGCCGGAAAGATATGCCCCCCCGTGCCTCCACCGCTGATAATAATGCGGTAAGGCGCGGGCTGCGAAGAAATAAATTGAGGTTTCGACTGGGGCATGTAAGCGGTGACTATACTATAAGGTAGGCGGGTGAGGCAAAGGGGCTGTTAAGCGTAGGCGGTTTTCTTTGGAATGCGCGCCGTATCCTCGGGCTCTCCAGTCATGGGGCGAATTTCCCGCTCACCGCGGCTCACGCTGAGAATGATACCAATGCTAATACCAGTAAAAATCAGGGAGGTGCCGCCCATACTTAGCAGCGGCAACGGCAAACCAGTGATGGGCCCTAAGCCCACGGCTACGCCCATATTTACCATCGCCTGCAAGACTAAACTAAACGTTAGTCCCGCTGATAAAAGCCCCCCAAATGCCCCGTAGCTGTGTATTACGGTATTCAGGCCCCGATAGAGGAAGGCTAGGTAAAGGAACAGGACGACAACGCCCCCAATTAGGCCATATTCTTCAATGATAACGGCGTAGATAAAGTCGGAGTAAGGGTGGGGCAGAATGTTGCGCTCGGTGCTTTTACCGGGACCTTTACCGCTTAGTCCGCCCGTGGCAATAGCGATGTAGCTGTGCTCCAGCTGAAAAGGCACTGGCTTGCTCTTGTCAGTAAAGCTTTCAATGCGAGTAAGTACCGTTTTGTAACGCTGACCCGAGGAAAGACCAATACCGCCTACCACTGCCCCGATGAGCACCATCACGGCCATTTGCTTAATTGGCACTCGCCCAATGAACATCAGCAGCAAGCAGGTAACAAACAGTAGCAGCGCGGTAGAGGCATTACTCATGATAATAATGCCGCAGATCAAACCTACCCACAGCATTACGGGCAGCAGCGTAGTTTTGAAGTCCTGCACATGCTGCTGCCGACGGCTGAGCATGGAAGCTAGGTGAGAAATCAGGGCCAGCTTAGCTAAGTCAGAAGGCTGAAAGGTCTGGTTGATAACCGGAATGGTAAGCCAGCGCGAGGCCTCATTGATATTCGAGCCCATGAAATACGTGAACAGCAGCAGTGGCACCGACAATAGCAGCGCGTACAGAGACAGGCGCGAGTAGTATCGGTAGTCGATGCGGTGGGCCAGCCACATAAAGGCCAGCCCCACGAAGATCAGGCCCGTGTGCTTTACGAGGAAATACTCGGTATTACCGCCCATCTTCTTGTACGCCAAGGTGCCCGTTGCCGAGTACACTACCGCAATACTAATAAAGGAGAATAGCAGCACGATGCCCCACAGAATGGGGTCGCCTTTGAGGTTGCGTTGAAGCCAGAGTTTTACGGGTTCCATAAATCGCAGATTAGGCTGAGTGCACTGATTTTTCTTGAGTCAATTTCTCCACGGCGGCGGCAAATTGCCCCCCACGGTCTTCGTAGTTCTTAAATAGGTCGAAGCTGGCGCAGGCGGGCGATAGCAGCACCACGTCGCCGGGCGCGGCTAGCTCAGCGGCTCGGCGCACGGCGGTTTCTATGCTTTGCGTTTCTTCCAAGTGCGGCACGATTGCACTAAAGCTGGCTTTCAACTTCTCATTATCTACGCCGAGGCAGATCAAGGCTTTGGCTTTTTGCTTGGCTAGGGGCAGCAAGGAAGTATAGTCGTTGCCCTTATCGGTGCCGCCGGCAATCCAGACGATGAGCTGTTGCACGCCGTCGAGGGCAAACCAAGCCGCTTCGACGTTAGTCGCTTTGCTGTCGTTGATGAATTTTACGCCGTTCACTTCGCCGACCAATTGGAGGCGGTGGGGGGCATTTTTGAACGTGACCAAGCCGCGTTCAATCTGCGCCGGCGTCAGGCCGACCACGCGGGCAGCAAGAATAGCTGCGGCCATGTTCTGCTGGTTGTGCTGACCGATAAGCGGAGAATTGGCAACTTCAATGCTCTCTACCTTATCCCCTGCCCACTCAGGCAAGCGCACCTGCAAGCTACCATCCTGCCCGTACCAGGCCGCGAGATTTTCACCAGCTTCCTGGTTCAAGTGCTGATCAAAGGCCAAGACATTTTTTGCCGAAGCCGAAGCTGCTACTGCTTTCCGGGTTTCTGGGTCACCGGCATTATAGATAAAGTATCGGCTTACGTTGCGGGCAACACGCATTTTGGCTGCCGCGTAGTTGTCAAGCGAGTAGCCGTAGCGGTCGAGGTGATCGGGGGTGATGTTGAGCAGAAGGGACAGCCAGGGGGCAAAATCGTGGGTGTCGTCGAGCTGGAAGCTGCTCAGCTCTACTACGTAGTATTCGTGTTTATCCCCAATAACTTGCTCGGCTAGACTATAACCCACATTACCGGCTAAGCCTACATTCAGGCCTGCTTCCTTGAGCAAATGGTAGGTGAGCAACGTGGTTGTCGTCTTGCCGTTGGTGCCTGTAATGCAGATGCACTTGGCCTGGGTATAACGGCCGGCCAGCTCGATTTCGGAGATAATAGGAGTGCCTTGCTCGCGCAGGGCCTTGATCACGGGGGCCTTTTCTGGAATGCCGGGGCTTTTCACCGCTTCATCGGCGCTCAAGATTTCCTCTAACGTATGCTTATTTTCCTCAAAGCGAATACCGGCCTGCGTCAGCTTCTGCTTATAAGCCGGCTTGATAGCACCGCCATCGGACACGAACACGGTGTGGCCTTTGGCTTGCGCTAAGAGCGCCGCCCCTACTCCACTTTCTGCTGCTCCGAGGATGACTAGTTTCATACTTATATACATTGAGCGTCGCGCACCACGGCGCGACGTTTACTTAGCGTAGCTTCAAGGTTACGAGGGTAAACACGGCCAGCATGATACCCACAATCCAAAACCGCGACACGATTTTGGACTCGTGGTAGCCGAGCTTCTGGTAATGGTGGTGCAAGGGCGACATGCGAAGTAAGCGGCGGCCTTCGCCGTACTTGCGCCGGGTGTATTTGAAGTAGCCCACCTGCACCATTACTGAGAGGTTTTCGATCAGAAACACTCCGCAAAGCACCGGAATCAGCAGTTCCTTGCGAATAATAAGCGCCAGCACCGCGATAATGCCGCCAATGGCCAACGAGCCGGTATCACCCATAAAGACCTGGGCCGGATAGCTGTTGTACCACAAAAAGCCCACGCACGCTCCCACAAAGGCCGTACAAAAGATTACCAATTCCCCAGAGTTCGGGATGAACATAACATCTAGGTAATCAGCCAACAGCGCGTTACCACTCACGAAAGCGAAAATGGCCAGCGTAATACCAATGATGGCCGACGTACCTGCCGCCAGGCCGTCGAGACCATCGGTGATGTTGGCACCGTTGCTTACAGCCGTGATGATGAGGATAACAATAGGAATATAGAGGAAGCTGTAGAGGCCATTGAAGTACGGTCCGGCGTAGGCGAAGAGGTTGCCGTAGTTCAGCTCGTTGTTTTTGGCGAAGGGAATGGTGGTAATCATCAGCTTCACATCCTGGTACACGGTGCTGGCATCCACGGCCGACAGTTGGCCGTTGGGCAGTAGGTACTGACGCACGGTTACATCATTGCTGAAAAAAAGCACCCAGCCCACTGTAATGCCCAGGCCAATTTGCCCAAGCACCTTGAAGCGCCCGCTCAAGCCTTCTTTGTTCTTCTGGAACACCTTTATATAGTCGTCCAGAAACCCAATCAGACCCAACCACACGGTACTTAAGAGCATCAGCACGATGTAGATGTTGTCGAGCTTGGCAAACAAGAGCACGGGCACCAGAATGGCCAGAATGATAATTAGGCCACCCATCGTTGGGGTGCCTTTTTTCTCCAACTGGCCCTGCAAGCCTAGGTCGCGGATGCTTTCGCCCACTTGCTTTTTCTGTAGTATTCTGATCAGGCTTTTGCCAAAAACCTGCGCGATAAGCAAGGAGGTAATAACGGCCATAGCCGCCCGAAACGAGATAAACTGGAACACGCCCGCCCCTGGCAGATTGTATTGCTTACTGAGGTACGTGAAAAGGTAATAAAGCATGGGCGCGGGGGTCAGCGAGTAGAATGTGGAGTTAGGCCAAGATGCAAAGGTTTAGCTTTTTGGGTTGAGGTCAAACGTTGTGTTTTCGCGATTTTTACTGTAGAGCATGGGTTATTTATTCAGCAGGTCAAACATCTCCTGCAATACCTGCTTATCATCGAATGGACCCCGTACGCCCTGCACTTCCTGATAGGTTTCGTGGCCTTTGCCGGCTACCAATACAATGTCGCCCGGCTGGGCCAAGGCTACGGCCGTCTTGATGGCTTCGCGACGATCCGGGATTGTCAAAACTTTGCCCAAATCCTGGGCCTGCACACCGGCCTGCATCTGGGCCAGGATGGCATTGGGGTCCTCGAAGCGCGGGTTGTCGGAGGTCAGCACTACGCGGTCGGAGCCTTTGGCAGCCAGATTGGCCATTACGGGGCGCTTGGCCGCGTCGCGGTTGCCGCCGCAGCCCACTACAGTGATTACCTGCTGGCTGGGCTGACGAATCTGGGCGATGGTAGAAAGCACGTTTTCGAGCGCATCCGGCGTGTGGGCATAGTCCACAATGCCCGTCACGCGGGTGCGCTCAGCCAAGATAGGCTCGAAGCGACCCGGCGCCGAGGTCAGACCAGATAGCACCGTCAACACCTCAATGGGGTCTTCGCCCAATAACACTGCAGCCCCATACACGGCCAGCAGATTATAGGCATTGAACACCCCGATTAGACGAAACTGTACTTCGCGGCCGTCAATCTCCAGGTGTAAGCCGTGAACCGCATTTTCCAACAGCTTCGCCCGGAAAGTAGCCAGACTACGCAAGGAGTACGTTTCACGGCTGGCAGCGGTATTTTGCAGCATTACCGGCCCACGCTTGTCGTCGGCGTTGGTGAGGGCAAAGGCATCTTTACCTAGCTGATCAAAAAAGCCCTTTTTGGCTTTTAAATACGCGTCGAAGGTGCCGTGATAATCGAGGTGGTCGTGGGTGAGGTTGGTAAAAATGCCCCCCACAAAGCGTAAAGCCGTGGTGCGGTGCTGAACAACCGCATGCGAGCTAACTTCCATAAACACGTACGTGCAGCCGGCGCGCAGCATCCGGGCCAGAAGCTCATTCAGTCGAATGGCGTCCGGAGTAGTATGCGTGGCCGGAATTACTTCCTCATCAATCTGGTTTTGCACTGTTGAAAGCAGCCCCACATGGTAGCCGAGCTCCCGAAACAGCTTATGCAACAGCGTGGCGCAGGTGGTTTTGCCGTTGGTGCCCGTTACGCCTACCAGTTGGAGCTGGCGCGAGGGGTGGCCGTAGAAAGCTGCCGCCATGTGGGCCATTGCCTCGGCGCTATCTGGCACTTGCACATAGGTGGTAGCTGGGTCAAGGCTGGGGGGCAAATTCTCGCATACTACTACCGCCGTACCCTGAGCTACTGCTTTTTCAATAAACTGGTGGCCATCAGTTTGGGCGCCGCGCAGGGCGAAGAACACCATGCCCGGCCCAGCCTGCCGCGAATCCAGGGTTAGGCCCTGCACAACTACGTTGGTTGGGCCGTGCTGCGCTTGCACCGTTACGGCGGACAGCAGGTTAGCTAATGGCTGCGCTATGGGAGATGAAGTGGTCAATGGTTGGGTGCTATTGGTCTAGTGAAGGCTTGTTATTAACACCTTCTTTTTATCCTTGCTGACTTCGGGCTTTTTCGCTTCTAATGGCTTTGATTCATCTCCCTGAAGCTTCTTTTTCATTTGCTCCTGACGCAGTAGCATTTTGGCGCGCTGCTTGGCTGGGTCAGGGTCGGCGGGGGTCAGCAGCTTGTTCTCGGCCAGTTTGGTTCGGGCCGGCGGTGGCTGTGGTTTGGATCCGGCCAGGCTGCCAATAGGCTGCAGTTCCAACGTGACTGTGGTGCCGCGCCGCAGGGGCGTACCCGCCGCTACCGACTGGCGATACACGCGGCCACTACCTACAATGCGCACGCGCAGTCCGCGGTTTTCCAGCAAGAATAGCGCATCGCGCATGGTCATACCACTCACGTCGGGCACCTGGCCGCGGCGCACGGGCTGCGCCTGCCAGGCTAGCGCGCGGGTATTAGTATCAGCGCGCACCCACTCTTCACCTGCTGCCTGGGGCTGGTGCTCCACCCCCAGCTTTTGGCACACCAGCGCCAGCTCATCCTGTAAGCCCGCCTTCACGGTAGGTATCCGCGTCTTGTTGAGCGGTACCCGAGCCAGCAAGGGGCGCTGGCTGGCAATGTCGCGGGCCATGGCTTTATCGGCTACCTCACGGAACACCGGTGCGGCTACATCGGAGCCATAAATGCGGCCTCGCTTGGGAGAATCGACAACTACGATGCAGCTATACTTGGGCTTATCGGCCGGGAAGTAGCCACAGAAGCTAGTTGAATACGTTTTGGTGTACTGTCCGTTCTTGAACTTCCAGGCCGTACCCGTTTTGCCAGCCATACTAAAGTCGGGCGACTTGATGGCCTTGGCGGTACCATCCAGCACCACGCCTTCCAGCATTGCCCGCACTTTGCGTAGGGTTTCCTCCGAGCATATTTTAGGGTTCAACACCTTGGACTCAAACTGTTCGATTACTTTGTCAGCCTGCCGGATTTCCTTTACAATAATGGGCTGCACTTTCACGCCGTCGTTGGCAATGGCGTTGTAGAAAGCTAGGGTTTGTAGGGGGGCCAATTTCAGCTCGTAGCCGATGCTCATGGTGGTGAGCGAGGTACGGCTCCAGCTTCGGTCGGTGGGGTCTTTCACGTAGGGACGTGCCTCACCGTGCATCTGAAAGCCCAGCGGCTTATCGAGGCCGAAGCGTTTGAGGTAATCAGTGTATTTGTCGGGCTTCTGTAAAAAATGGTCGTTCACCAGCTTCGCCACCCCGATGTTCGACGACTTCTCTACCACTTGCTGCACTGTAATCTTGCCATTGGCGTGGGAGTCGGTTTTCACAGCCCCGCCAATGTACATGCGGCCGTTGCCAGTGTCCACAATATCGGTCAGCTCCAAATCGGGGTTATCTTCAAACAGCGCCATCATGGAGGCCAGCTTGAAGGTTGAGCCCGGCTCGGTGCGGCCCTGGTCGGCAATGGCGTAGTTGTAATCCTCGCGGTACACGCCGTCGGCGGCCTTACCTAGGTTAGCCACAGCCTTGATTTCGCCCGACTGCACTTCCATCAAAATCACGCAGCCATACTGGGCGTCATTGTCTACTAGCGACTTGTAGAGGGCGTTTTCGGCTACATCTTGGAGGTTAATATCGATAGTGGTCTTGATGTCGTAGCCCGGCTGAGGTTTTATCTCGGTGCCATCATAAATGGGCTTGTTACCGCCAGGCAGGCGCTCAAATAGCGCTTCGCCATCTTTGCCTGCAAGTTGGGTGTTATAAGTAAACTCTAGCCCCGCTCCGTTTTTGTCTTCATTTAAGAAGCCTACGGTACGCTGGGCCAGGCCGCCAAAGGGCCGGAAGCGCTTGTCTACTTTCTCGAAAATAACGCCCCCCTTGTTCTTACCAGCCCGGAATATGGGCCACTGGGCCAGCTTCTTCTTGTCTTGATAATTGATCTGCCGCGAGTTCAGGCGCAGGTAACGCACCACCTCTTTCGACTTTTTCGCATTCATCAGCTTGCGCCGATACTCCTGGGCCGAGCGGTCGCCGAAAAACTGCGACAACAGCAGAGCCAGCGAGTCCACGTTATTGCGAAACAGTTGATTATCAACCACGCTCGGGTCCCAAGCTACGCGATAGAAGGGCAGCGAAGTGGCCATAATGCTGCCGTTGTCCGACAGAATAGTGCCGCGAGTCGCAAACACCGGCTGGTAGACCACGCGCCGCTCCTGCTCCAAGGCGCGCCACCGATCGCCCTCGTGGAACTGAATCCGCGACACCTTCCACACGATGGCGGCCGAGAATAGGCAGACGCCCAAAAACGCCAGCCGTACGCGGGTAACGATGGATTTTTTAACGTTTCCTTTCAAAGTATTGCTGATATAAAGCTTTGGGAAGAAGCTGGGGGGCTTTTTACTTTCTAAAACGCACCAAGCCAAAGCCCGGCGCTACCAAGGTTATTCGTCCGCCAAAACCGAATCGGCGCGGACAGCAGCTACCGAATCGGCAAGCGCCCGTGCCGCCAACGAATCGGCCGTGATGATGGGTAGTCGAACCAGCTCAGCCTCATCGAGGCGACCAGCGGGTACCGTGATGCGGAAGGGCGGTGAGGAGCTTTCGACCAAGCCATACGCTGCTACCTTGCGAGCCACCTCGCTCTGCTTGCTGGCCTCCATGTAGTCCGATTTCAGGGTGGTGTAGTCGGCGCGCAAGTCTTCGGTTTCCAGCTTCAGCTTCTGAATATTGCGGTTCATGCGGTAGCCATAGTGCGTGTTGCCAATGTAAAGCAGCGTCAGGAACATGATAAACAGCACGTGGGGCAGGTAGCGCACCGGCAACCCTTCCCGAAACAAGCCATCCATGCGCGTAATGCGCTCTAGCAGCGTAAACACGCTCCAGGAGTTGCGCGGCTTTGCGGCGGGGCGCGGGGCGCGGGGGGCTTCTTCCTCTACTGCTACTGGTAGCGGCTCAGGCTCGGGAGCCTGCACGGGCTCCGGGGCGGGCGGTGGCGGGGCCGCTACGGCGCGGGGCACGTTGGCGCGGGGCGTCGCCACGGGTGGTTTGATGGTATTGATAGCCATAGCAACTCAACTCTTAACTTTTTCCTGACTCCGCTCCGCCACGCGCAATTTGGCGCTCCGGGCGCGGCTATTATCGGCCACCTCTTCCGCCGACGCTTCCACGGGGCGCCGCGTGAGCACGGTGAAGGGCGTGTGCTGATGACCGTAAAAATCCTTTTCCACGTCGCCAAAGAACTTGCCCTTGGCCATGAAGTTCTTCACCAGTCTGTCTTCCAATGAATGATAAGACATGACCACCAAGCGGCCACCGGGCCGCAGCACCTGGGCCGTCTGCACCAGCATTTCCTGCAAAGCCGCCAGCTCATCGTTTACTTCAATGCGCAGGGCCTGAAAAACCTGAGCCAGGTACTTATTCTCCTTGCCCCGCGGCGTGCAGGGCGCAATTGCTTTTTTCAACTCGCCGATGGTACGCACCGCTTGAGCGCGCCGCGCCGCTACCAGCGTATTGGCCAGCGTGCGAGCGTTGGTTACTTCGCCGTACATGCCGAAGATGCGGTGCAGCTCTGCTTCCGAATACTCGGCCACTACCTCGGCGGCGGTGCGATCGGCATCCGGGTCCATGCGCATATCCAGCGGTCCATCGAAGCGGGTACTGAAGCCGCGCTCGGCTGTATCAAACTGGTGAGAGGAAACCCCCAGGTCAGCCAACAGGCCATCGACGGGCAGAGCACCGTGGGCGGCTAGCTCCTGCTGTAAGTCACGAAAATTAGCGCGGATAAACGTGAAATTCGGGCCAGCCAGAGCCGCCGCTTCCTGCTCGGCGTCGGCGTCTTGGTCGAAGCTGTAGAGGTGACCGGTGGTGAGCCTTTCCAGAATAGGCTTGGAGTGGCCGCCGCCGCCAAAAGTAACGTCCACGTAGCGGCCGCCGGGCTGTAAGTCCAGAGCTTGCAGGCACTCGGCCAGCATCACGGGGCGGTGGTAAGCCGCGCTGTTGGTAGGCTGCGCGGCACTCATGCGGCTTGTTGCCCTGCGGGGGGCGTTTCGGTAGACAAAAATTTCTGGGCCAGCTTAGAGAAGCTCTGCTGGTCTTTAATTAAGAACTCATCGTAGCGCTCCGGGTCCCAGATTTCGCAGCGGTTGCCCAGGCCCACAATGATGGCTTCTTTCTCGATGCCGGCGTAGCGCAGCATAGTTCGCGGCAGCATGAAGCGGCCGATGCTATCGAAGTCTACCTCCGTCATGCCGCGGAAGAAGTTGCGCTGAAACTGCCGATACTCTTCGTTGAACTCGTCCAGCGCCATCACCTTATCATGGATAATACGCCAGGCGGCGCGCGGGTATAGCACCAAGCAAGGCTCAAACCCCCGGACCAGCACTAGCTGATTACCGGAGGCTTCCGGCAGATTCCCCTTCACTTTGGCAGGCAGCACCAAGCGCCCTTTCGGGTCAAGCTTGCACTCATATTCGCCAGAGAGAAGATTCATAGGGTAGATCAGGCCGCTGGGCCATGAAAAAGGGAGGTTAGCAAAAGTACAGATTGCCTACCAAAAGGCAACCACGATTTACCATTTTCTACCACTACGCGAAAAGCCGTTTTTAAGATACTGGGGGGCTTTTTTCACTAAATTTTATTAGATCGATATGAAAAGTGGTAGACGGTGGTAGGCCTTTTGTCAAAATGTCAGGCTAACCTTTCTTGTGTGCTTACTTTAAAACGAGGAGCCTAAATCATATAGATCACTACCGAATTATTAGCTATTCTCAAGTGTTTAACTTGAAGCCCGTGCGACGGGGCATAAGTTGTGTCGCCCCATATTCAGTACCTTTCGATCCGAATTTGGCCCGCCCGGCTTCGTATCTTTGCACTCGTGAAGCGTCCACTTACACATCGGTTTTTCAGTGGCTTGCTGGCCCTGCTCGTCCTCACCGCCTCGGTGGGCCTGACGGTGCAACGCCGCACCTGCCACATGAGCGGCCGCAGCACGTCTGCTTTCACGTTCACGCCGGCCACCGATGCCTGCGAGCCAGTTCCTACGGTCTCCGCTTGTTGCGCTGACCTCCTCCAACTGCGCGAAGCCTGCTGCGATCTTTCAACCGATTTCCATAAGCTGAACGCCCCCGCCCCGGCCTTATTGGGGGGCAAATTCTTACCCGCTCCAGCCATCAATGCCTGGCTGCCGACTACGGTTTGGCCACCGTTTCCAGCGGCGCCTCTGCTCGCTCAGGCTGCTGTGCGCTGGTACGCTTCCGATGCCTCGCCCCCACCTCGGGCCGGGCGCGTGCTGCTGACTTTCGGCTGCACACTGGTAATCTAGAGGTATCTCCTAGTCATCTGCCTAGCTGAGTTGTATCAGTGTGGGCGTGCAGGGCTACTACTCCTGCTGTTGTCTTTGGAAATACTTCTACTCTTATTATTATGAGTTTTTTATCAAGGCGCAGTCTGTTGGCGCTGGGGGGCTTTTTATTCGCTCTCAGCGTAACAGCCGCCGCTCAAACTCCGGCCAGTCTGCCCGTACGTGGGCAGGTGACCGATGCCACTGCCGCCCCACTGCCCGGCGCCGTGGTGCGCTGGCTCGACGACCCTACCGATGCTACGACTACCGACGCGGGGGGCCTTTTTCGCATTCTGCGTCCCCTACGCGGCTCCACCCACCGCCTGATTATTCAATCATTAGGCTACCGTGCTGACACTATTGCTGTTGGCGCCACTGAGCAGTCGTTTGTGCGCGTGACCTTGCGCCGCTCGGCCGAGTTGGGTGAGGTGCGTGTGGAGGAGCGGGCCCTCTCCTACTCCGGCCTCACGCCCACCAATACCCAGGTCATTACTAGTCGCGACCTGACCAAATCGGCCTGCTGCAACCTAGCCGAAAGCTTCGAAACCAACGCCGCAGTAGAGGTCTCGACTACCGATGCCGTGTCGGGCGCCAAACAGATACAGCTGTTGGGTCTGGATGGTGCCTACTCCCTGCTCACGGTGGACAACTTGCCCGCCCTGCGCGGTCTGGCCACGCCTTACCGCCTGAGCTATTTGGCCGGCCCCTGGATTGAGAGCATTGACATTATTAAAGGTATGGGCTCGGTGGTGAACGGCTACGAAAGCATGGCTGGGCAGGTGAATGTGCGCCTGCAAGACCCTGCTAAAACCGACCGGCTGCTCTTTAATGCCTATGTCAATGACTTAGGCAAATTCGACCTTAATCTGAACCTGTCGGCGCCCGTCACCAAGAAGCTCAGCACTGCCCTGCTCCTGCATTCCGACCACCTCGGCCGCCGCGTCGACCGAAATAAAGATGGTTTTCTGGATTTGCCCCTGGCTACCCAGTATAACGTGTTCAACAAGTGGAAATACCAATCGGGCAATGGCATTGTAAGCGAAGTGGGCTTAGGCGCCTTGCGCGAAACCCGGCAGGGTGGGCAAGTTGATTTTCGAGAGGAAACAGCGAATCCTTACTACGGTACCACCCTCAGCACGAACCGCTACACCGGCTTTGCCAAAACATCTTACACCTGGCCTGGCCGCCCTTATCAAAGCCTGGGCCTGCTCCTCACTGCTACGGACCACGATTTTGACTCGCAGTACGGTCGCCGCACCTACGACGGGCGCCAGCGCACAGGCTTAGCTACCTTGCTGTTTCAGAGTGTGTTGGGCAACACCGCCCATACCTACCGCACGGGCCTGAGCTACTTGTATGACGATTTCCGCGAGGTACTGTTGCAGCCCGATTATACTTCGGTTCCTTCCGAAACAGCCACTCAGCGCTTCGAGCGCGAAAACCGCGCCCGCCGGGAGCAAGTGCCCGGGGCCTTCGCCGAGTACACCTACCAGAATGCTCGCAACCTAACGCTAGTCGGCGGCCTGCGCCTCGACCGCCACAACCTCTATGGCTGGTTCCTGACGCCCCGCGTCAATGTTAAGTACGATGTAGCTAAGAACACCATTCTGCGTTTGGCTGGCGGCACTGGCTTCCGCACTGCCAATCCCATTGCCGAAAACACAGGTATGCTAGTCAGTTCCCGTGACTTTGTGATTTCCAACAACCTCCGGCCCGAGCAAGCCTGGAACGTGGGGGGCAGTTTTACCCAGTACTTCACGCTGGCTGGCCGCCCCGCAACCTTTGTAGCCGATTATTACCACACTGAATTCCAGAATCAGGTGGTAGCCGATGCGTACTACTCGCCCAACCAGCTCAACATCAGCAACCTGCTGCCGGGTGGGCGCTCTTATTCGCGCAGTTTCCAGGCCGAAGTGCAGGCTGAGCCTCTGAAAGGCTTGCAGGCCAAAGCTGCCTATAAGTATCTGGATGTGCAGACTTATTACACCGGTCAGCTGCTGCCTAAGCCCCTTACGCCCCGCCACCGCGTGTTTGCCAACCTGGGCTACGCTACGGCTTTCGATAAATGGCGCGCTGATCTTACGATGCAGGCGCTCGGAAAAAGCCCCCTAGCCATGAGTCCTGGCATGGACGGGCAGCATGGCGGCCAACTTCCCGGCGAGCCGCTGCAGATGTCACCGCGCTTTGCTTTGTTTAACACCCAGATTACCCGCGCCTTCAAGCATTGGGACGTTTATCTAGGCGTTGAAAACTTAACCAACTATCGTCAGCGCGACCCTATTATGGGCGCCAACGACCCATTTGGGCCCAACTTTGACGCCGCTATGGTCTGGGGTCCAGTTTATGGGCGCGTTAGCTACTTGGGTTTTCGCTTCCGACTGGAGTAATTTTTGACTAGCTCTTGTTATTAACTAAAAAGCCCCCCAGACGCTTAATACCACACTTTCAAATTGCTCATTCTACTTATATGAAAAGCTTCAAATCCCTGCTCCTCACTCTCGCACTGGTAGCTATAGCGCCCTTCGCCAACGCCCAAACCAAGGCAACTGCCAAAGCTAAAGCAGATGCTACGGCACAGGTGCAGCTCAAAACGTCCGCCGTGTGCGACATGTGTAAGGCGCGGCTAGAGAAGTCATTGGCATATGAGAAAGGCGTGCAGGCCGCAACCCTTGACGTGCCAACCCAAATGCTCACGGTGACTTACCGCCCCGATAAAACCAACCCTGCTGCCCTGCGCACGGCTGTACAGCGCACCGGCTATGATGCCGACGCCCAGCCCGCCGACGACCGGGCGTATGATAAGCTCCCGGAGTGCTGCAAAAAGACTAATGGTGTTCACACCGACGGCGCTAAGCATTAAACTCTTTTACCCATGTAAAAAGCCCGAATCATTTTGATTCGGGCTTTGGTTTTTATAGTCGGTAGATTTTTACTGATGCTATTTCAGCTAGTTATCACTAATAGCTTGATTCTTTCAAAAGCTGGCAGCATTATTTCATATAATTTTTACAAACACATTCCTTCTATATACTAAGTCCATTATGCTTGCTAGGGCCTGTATTTATAGAGTAACGGCCCAAAAGAGTATACCAGTAAGGTTCCTAGACAGTTGAACTCTGTTAAGATGATTTTAAATGAATAGCTCTGATTATCTAAATCTTATTATATTCACACCCTACCAACTAGTAATTTTTCCTTTATGAAGATTAGTTGTCTGCTTCTTGATGACGACCCGCTGGTGCTGGAGTTGTTGCAGGCGTACATAGCCATGACGGATGTACTGGAAGTGAAAGCAGTTTTTACTGATCCGCTCGAAGCTCATAGTTATTTGACTCACAATGAGGTACAAGTACTATTTACTGATGTAACAATGCCCCATCTTAGCGGCTTGGACCTCGTGCGAGCTTTGCGGCATCCTCCCCTCGTCATTCTAATGACTTCGTTTCCGCAGTATGCCATGGAGGCTTTCAATCTCGATGTAATTGATTTTATGCTGAAGCCCATCACCCTCGATAGATTTCTGCGGTCGGTGAGCAAGGCGGTAAGTCTAGTGCGCAATTCAACCGCGACGGAGGCCGACATCTATGAGCAAATTTTGCTACCTGGCTCCTTCTTCATCCGCATCGATTCACAGTTTGTGCGCCTAAACTACCACGAGGTAGTGTATGTGGAAGCTCTTAAAGATTTCACCAAAATTTATACTACCGATGGGCGTACCCATCTTACATTAGTCAATCTGAAGAATTTGGAAGAACAGTTACCCACTGGCATGTTTGTTCGCACTCACCGCTCGTATTTGGTGAACACCATGCATATAGAGTCAGTAAGCAGCCAGGAAGTGCGTGTAGGCGGTCAGAGCCTGCCCTTGGGCCAGACGTACCGGGAGCGCCTAACCGAAGGCGTAGTGAACCGCTCGCTTATCCGGCGGCAGCACTAGCGCCCCGGTCCATACCCAGCATCTGAGTAGAAGCGGGCAGCGTGAAGCGGAAAGCTGTACCGCGCCCCACTTCGCTTTCGAAAGTTAGCTCGCCTCCGTTGCGCTCCACAAAGTCCTTGCAGAGCAGCAGGCCCAAGCCAGTGCCCTTCTCGTGGGCCGTGCCCAGAGTAGAATGCGGCCCACCCTGACCGAAGATCTTTTGCCGGTCGGCAGTGGCAATGCCCAGCCCCGAATCGGTAACGGTAATTTCCCACATGGTGCCTAAGCGCTGAGCCGCTACAGTTACCGTTCCCGAGTCGGGCGTGAACTTGATGGCATTGGACACGAGGTTGCGCAGGATCAGCCGAATCATGTTCAGATCGGCATGCGCTACGAGGGGCTCCTGCACTTGATTCAGCAAGTAAATTTTCTTGCGCTCAGCGTCGCTCAACAGCAGCGACAAAGTTTCTTCTACTACCTCATCTAGGTATACCGGCTCAGGCCGCGTCGCCTCCCCCGCCATTTGCGCAGCCGACCAGTTTAGCAGGTTATCCAGCAAGCGCAACGTTGTGTCTAGCATACGACTTAGACGCTCCGAGTGCACTGCCAGTCGCTCAGGCGGCAAAGCCCCCATATTTAGCAGAGAAAGCATAGAATACAAAGACCCTAGCGGACTGCGTAAGTCATGCGAAATCACTGAGAAAAGCGTGTTTTTGGTCCGATTCAGCAGCCCTAGCTCATCTCGCTGCGCCTGAATGGCGATATTCTGTTGCTTTAATAAGGCATTCAGGCGCTGATGGCGCCGCCGACTGCGGTACAGTATTGCTGCCAGCACGAGCAATGCTACAGTGCCGGATAGCAGAATATTGCGCTGCAATCGCTGCCTATGCAAGCGACTGACCTGAATCTGTCGGTCCTTAGTTAGTAGTTGAATTTCACGCTCCTTCTTTTCGGTCTCATAACGGGTCTGCAATTCAGCTACCTGCGCTGACCGCCGCTCGGCAAACACGCTATCCTGGAGGTCAGCGTAGTGGCGCAAGGCCTGCAAACTCAAGGGATATTGATTTGTCAGTTGGTAATGACTGGCCAGCGAGTGGTAGATGCCGCTGAGCTGTTGAAGTGAGCCTGCCTGCCGCGCCAACGGCAGCGCCTGCCGCAAATACATTACTGCCCTATCGGGGTTACCAATCGAATCTTGAGCTGTGGCCAGGGAGTGGAGCAGGTCGGCTAGATAGCCGGGGGCCGTACTAGGGGGCAAATGGGCAAGCGCTTGGGTGTAAATGCTTGCCGCTACCTCCTGGTTGTTCATGGTCTGGTACACCTGCCCAATACTGGTGAGTGTCTGCCCAGTACAGGTACTATCCTGGTACTGCAACGCCAGCCGATACGCTCGTTGTAGGTAGTATAATGACCGGCTGAAATGGCGCTCTTGGCGGTGCACGAGACCAATATTGTTCAGAGCAACCACCGTTTGGTAGTCGTTGCCGACTTGCTGCCAAGCCATTAAAGCCTGCTCGTGGTTTTTCAACGCTTGAGCCCACCGTGATTCACTAGCGTATAAATGACCAAGCAGTTCGTGCCCCTGCGCCACTCCGACCAGATCATGCAGCACTGCGAATGACTGTAGCGCAAGCAGATAAGTTTCGCGCGCTTTGCCCGTGTCACCTTGGCTAAACCGCGCACTGCCTAAGGCATAGCGCGCGGCTGCTGCACGGCGGGCATCATGCGCCCGCTCATAATGATGCACTGCCTCGGCAATGTGGGGCACAGCTTCATTGGGGAGGCGTAGGGTTTGGTAAACTTGCCCAAGCTGCAGCTGAGCCAGCGCGACCCGGGGGGCATTTTGGGAAGCCGTAGCTGCTTTCAGTTTCTGTTTTGCCCGCTTTAGTGCTTGCTGGGGGTTAGTGACTGTGCCCTTATGACTAAACTGTTCGTGCAGTTGGGCTGCGGTGGGGCGAGATGTTGCTGTGCTGTCTGCTACCGCCGCTTCGGTAACGCTCATTAGTAGCCCCACAGTCAGCATTCCCAAGCGAACTTGCCGCCCAGTAGGCCAACCGAACCTTCCCATAGCAGTTGAGCTTAGAACGACGCTGACACACAGTTTCAGCACTCGTAGCGCATAGGCCCGAGCACTAGGTAGAAGACTGGCTAAAACTGTGAGTACCAAACTATCAACTTAAATACGTGATACCGCGCTAAGTTGGGATTTTTTTAGTTAGAAAAAAATATAGCTATTACTATACTTCTCGAAAGTCAACCTTACAGTGCCCCAAAAGAGCTAAAATATTATATGTAGCGTAGAAATAAGTTTTTATTTTTTAGGATAATTACAAGTAATCACAAACAAAACCGCTCCCTTGAGTTGCATTCAAGGGAGCGGTTTTGTTTGTGATTACTTGTAATTATTGCTGCTCTGCGGCTTCTTTGGCTTGCCATAGCCGCCACCAAGGCAAATAGGGCTGATCGTGGTGCTCGTAGTGATAGCCGAAAAAATAGCAGCTCACAAATGCCCATAGGTGGTGCCGAAACTGGCTGCGCGATTTGTGAGGATTGTGCTCGGCATGCTCGCCGCGGTGGGGTAAGTAGGTACCGAAGAAAAACAACTGCACGGTAGCCAAGATGGCGGGTATCATCCAGAAGGCAATAACATTAGCCTGCGGAAAGAATAGCTTCAAAACATTGTAGGTAGCAGCCATTAGCACGACTTGCCACCAGGTAACGTAGTTCCAAGCGAAGCGCGCCAACCATGGCAGAAAGCCTGGATGACGACCATCGTGAAAATCGGGGTCATCGTGCGTACCTACGTGGCGGTGGTGCTGATGATGCTTGGGTAGCATTCTGGGAAACCAGTTGAAAGCAAATAGCAAGGCTGCTACAGTACCAAACCCATTATTTAGGCGCTTATCAGCACTTACTACGCCGTGCATAGCATCGTGAGCCGTGATGAAAAGGCCAGTGTAGAGATGGGTCTGCAGCAGTAGCAGCAGATACGGCCAGGGCGTACGCCAGTCAGGCACGTAGAAGGCTAGCAAAAACGTCAATAACGCCCCCCAGGCCACCAAAATCCCCCCCGCCACCAACACGCCCTTATTGCCAACTGGCACTGGCTTCAACCGAGTAGGCTGAGAATGAGTGGGAACGGTAGCGTGCATTCGTTTTACTAAGGCCAGTAGATTATTGTGGTATACGGCTGGCAGCGGCCGGATGCGGCGTCTGTCAAAGGATAATCAACGATTTATAATTTCTTATCAGACAGTTCATAAGGCTAGCAAGGCGTCTCGAACATCTTCCATCAGCCACATAGGCGTACTGGTAGCTCCACAAATTCCAACCGACTGCCCCGGCTGAAACCAACTGGCACATAGTTCTTCCACCTTCGAAATAAAGTGAGTTTGCGGATTCGTCTCTTTGCAAACTTGATACAGCACCTTACCGTTGCTGCTCTTGGTGCCCGATACAAACACGATTTGATCAAATTGAGCGGCAAACCTACGCAGGTCTTTGTCGCGGTTGCTGACCTGCCGACAGATGGTGTCGTTGGCGTTGATGGCGTAGCCGCGCTGCTCCAGTTCGCCCTTAATGCGGTAGAAGCTGTCTGTACTTTTGGTGGTCTGGCTGTAGAGAGTGATGTTGGGGGGCAATTCGTGGCCTAGCAACTCGTCCAGGTTCTCGAAAACGACTGCGTTGCCGCTGGTCTGGCCCAACAGGCCGCGCACTTCAGCGTGGCCGTGCTTGCCATATATAAATATACGCTCTTGCTTGTCGTAACTGGTTTTGATGCGGTTTTGCAGCTTCAGCACCACAGGGCAGGAAGCGTCAATCAACGTCAGATTGTTCTTCAGGCCGATCTGATACGTGCTCGGCGGCTCGCCGTGGGCCCGAATAAGCACCTTTTCATCGTGCAGCTGAGCTAGCGTGTCATAATCGATGATGCGCAGCCCGCGCTGCTCTAGGCGCTCTACTTCCTCGTCATTATGCACAATGTCGCCGAGACAATACAGGTAGCCCTGTTCGTCAAGAATATCCTCGGCCATTTGAATGGCATAGATGACGCCGAAGCAAAAGCCAGAGTTAGGGTCAATACGGACGCTCAGATGGTGCGGCATAGCTCGGTAACCAGGAAAACCGCCAGAAGGTTATCGCTTAAAACTGGCACTGTTCATAAGGTATACAATAAGGAAGCCCTATAGTTCAGCTTGCAGTAGTTATAGATTGGTAATCTGGCTTCTACAATTTCCAAAATCATTGCCTTATTGCAAAATACCGGAACAAGATTAAGCACTTTTGAAGGTTGGCACGTAGTGTGTCGCTAGCTTTGGCTACCGGATTCGGCCCGGTTTTGCCCCAAGCCACCTCTACTTCTCTCCTACTTGCACTTGCTTCATTCCTTTTTTTCGATCATGCTGCTTCACATAGCAGTTTTCACTTCAGCGATTTTCGGAGGCAGCCTTACCGACTCCGATACTCCGGCCGCCGGCACCATCGTGGGCACTGTCACTAACCTGCGCAGCGCTCGCGGCATCTGTTTTGTGTCTCTCTACGACCGCAAAGAAGGCTTTCCGGGCAAGACAGCCGTGGCCACTCAAAAGGTAAAACTCACCGCCAAGGAATGTACGTTTGTCTTCGAGAAACTACCGAAAGGCGACTACGCCATAGCCGCCTACCACGACGAAAACAACAACGGACGCCTAGATACCAACCTGATCGGTATTCCTACCGAGGGCTATGCCTTCTCCAATAATCCGCGCACCACGATGGGACCACCATCTTTTGCCGAAGCCAAAGTGATGGTGCACCATAAGCGTGTGCAGATAAACCTAGCAATGAAGTATTAGGGCCTCTAAACTGCTATCTGCTCCAAGGATTGGGCTTGCTCAGCGCTTACATGCCCCCGGCCAATTAGGAAATTGCGCACCGTATTGAACGCCTCCGCGTCGAGCCCTGAGGCTGGATGCTGAAACAGAGCATCCAGCAGAAACTGGCGGTCCTCTTCTACGTGAGTACTCAAGCCTAAGAAACCAGGAATATTGCTTTCTACACTGAAGCGTAAAAACCGGACTTCGGCGCTGGTAGCATCGGCCCCTACTGCTTGTTCAAAAAGGCGGGTGGCGGCCTGCGCATAGGTCAGCTTGTTAAACATGGAAGCGTCGCGGGCCCGGATTGCTTCGGCGGCGGCTTTGTAGGCTAGTGGCAGGGCCTCGTTGCCTTCGTAGCCACTGGTGAGCTTGTAGAATTTCTCGCCCGCAGCTTTGTCGGCGGCAGCTTGCTCGTAGTGGCGGCGCAGGGTAGGGAGGTCGTAAGTAGAACTCATAAAATGAAGGTGGGTGGAAGTTGAGATTTTTAGTTAGCGGTGAAAAAGCCCCCCAGCGCCCGGCGAAGGTTCTGGGGGGCTTTTTCAATCAAATAGCTCGTAGCCGATAGCGGAAGTACGAACCGACCAGGAGTAATAGTTTCGTGTTGTCGGGCACGCGCACGCGCCCTCCCAAGATTTGCTGGGCCGGCAACTGGCGGATTTTGTGAAAAAGCTTCAGATAATACACGTAAGCCAGATACACGCCTAAGCGCGCTGCCCGTGGGAGCTGCACAATGCCCGCGTAGCCAGCCTCAAAATCAGCACGGATGTCGGCCTCAATCTCGCGCTTTACGGCGTCGTTGAAATGCTCGTAGCTTACGCCGGGAAAGTACACCCGCCCCCTATCCTCGTAGTCGGAGCGGATATCGCGCAGGAAGTTTATTTTCTGAAAAGCGGCCCCCAGACGACGAGCGGGCTCCCGCAACCGCTCAAACTGAGCCGTATCGCCCTCGCAGAAGATGCGCAGGCACATTAGTCCCACCACCTCGGCCGAGCCATAGATATACTCGTCGTAGAGCGACTGATTATAGTTGCAGTCCTCCAGATCCATCTCCATGCTCCGCAAAAACGCTTCGATAAACTCTCGGTCGATGCCATAGCGGTGCACCATGAGCTGAAACGAGTGCAGCACCGGGCTCAGGCTAAAGCGCATGTCGAGGGCCTCATAGGTCTGGCGCCGGAAATCAGCAAACAGCGCGGCTTTGTCGTGGTCGTGAAAGGTGTCCACGATTTCGTCGGCCCAGCGCACGAAACCATACACGGCGTACACCGGCAGGTGAAACCGCGGGTCGAGGGTGCGGATGCCCAGGGTAAAGGACGTGCTGTAGCGCTTGGTAATCAGCTTACTACATGCTAGGCTGGTTTGATCGAAGAGGGCAACGTGGTCCATTTTTTCATTTAACAATTAACAATTAACATTTATCACTCAAGCGGGCCCTGGAGAGAGCAGCTAACTGCTAAATGTTAATTGTTGAATGACAACTGGTTTTCTCTTTCTACTTCCTTAGCCACTACCTGCCCCGAGATAAGCGAGGGCGGCACACCAGGACCGGGCACCGTGAGTTGTCCTGTAAAATACAGATTACTAACCTTTCTACTTTTCAGTGTGGGCTTCAAAATGGCCGTTTGCTTTAGAGTATTAGCTAATCCGTAGGCGTTTCCCTTATAGCTATGGTAGTCGGCCACGAAGTCACTGTGGGCGTAGCTGCGCTTATACACCACCGCGTCGCGGATGCTTTGGCCCGTGAGGCGCTCCAGGCGATCCATTACCAGATGATAGTATCGCTCTCGCGTTTCTTCCGGATCGGCGAGGTCGGGCGCTACGGGTACCAGCAAAAACAGATTTTCGCAACCTTCAGGGGCCACCGTCGGATCCGTTTGGGAAGGCACCGACGCGTAAAACAAGGGCTTACTAGGCCACTGCGGCTGCTCATAAATTTCTTGGGCGTGGCGAGCAAAGTCCTCATCGAAGAAGAGATTATGATGGCGCAGGTTGTTGAGTCGCTTATTAATGCCCAGATAAAATAGGAGCGATGAAGGCGCCATGGTGCGCGAATCCCAATATTTTTCGTCGTAGTGCCGGTGCTGGGGGGCTAATAGCTGCTGCTCGGCGTGGTGATAATCGGCGCCGGCTACTACGATGTCTGCGGGGCGGAAGCCAGCAGCCGTTTGCACGCCGGTAGCGCGGCCGTTTTCCACGCGTATTTCCTGCACCTCCTGGTTGTACTCCAGCTTTACGCCCTGCTGCTGGGCCACTTTCACCATACCCTCTACTATTTTGTGCATGCCGCCGCGGGGGTACCAGGTGCCTAAAGCTAGGTCGGCGTAGTTCATGAGCGAGTACAGCGCCGGCGTATTTTCAGGCGTAGCGCCCAAAAACAGCACGGGAAACTCCATGAGTTTGATCAGCTTTTCGTGCTTAAAGAAGCGGCGCACATGCCGGCTCATGCTTTGTAGCACATCCAGGCGTACCGCATCAACCAGCAGGCGTGGGTCGGCAAACTCCATGAGCGAGCGACCAGGCATGTGCACAAATTTGTTGATGCCTACTTCGTACTTGTAGGCGGCTTGGCGCAAAAACTCGTCGAGGCGGGCGGCACTACCGGGCTCCAGCTGCTCGAACATGGCGCGCAGTTCAGGCATGCCAGCCGGAATGTTCAAAAAGTCCTGGTCGCCAAAAATTACGGCGTACGATGGGTCGAGGCGCACCAGATCGTAGAAATCGGCTACGCGGTGCCCAAAGCGGGCGAAGTACTGCTCAAATACGTCCGGCATCCAGTACCAACTCGGGCCCATGTCGAAAGTGAAGCCTTCGGCCTGAAACACGCGCGCCCGGCCACCAGCGCCCTCGTTCTTCTCTAGTACGGTAACCTCGTAGCCGCGCTGAGCTAGGGAAGTAGCGGCCGATAAACCCGCGAAGCCCGCGCCAATAACTAAAACGTGTTTACTCACAAATGACTGTTTATTCAGATTAAATGGGTTTTGCTGCCCATAGCGTTCTTGCCAGCAGCGATACTTTAACGCCTCTTATCATACCGTTGAGTTGCTGAGAGGTTTAGCGCTGTACTGCTTGAGGCAGCAAAACCGTCTCAATCTGCAAAATTTGCGATAAAAAAAGCGGGCCGCGGGGGCGCCACCTTTCGGCTTTGCATCCTACGGCCCGCTCTACGCCCGGGCGGCGGTATTATCTCTCCCTATACTTTACACACCGGGGGCGTATACTTTAAGCGCTTGCTTTAGCTCCTTACGGGCAATGTGAATACGGTTCTTCACAGTGCCAATCGGAATTTGCAGCTTCTCGGCAATCTCCATGTATTTGTAGCCGATGTAGTACATCATAAACGGGGTGCGGTAATCGGCTGAGAGGCTAGCAATAGCCTCATTGATGTCCGTTACCACGAAGTCGCTGGAGGCGCCGTTGTGGGTGATGTAGTTCTCGTCGGTGTTGAAATACTGGAAATACTCTGTGCTGTCAATATTGCTATTGCGCTTGGTAATCTTATTGTAATTGTTAATGAAGGTGTTGCGCATGATGGTGTACAACCATGCCTTCAAATTGGTACCAGCCTTGAACTTGTCCTTGTTCAGCAACGCCTTAAGCAAAGTTTCTTGTACTAAGTCCTTGGCATCGTCAGCGTCGCGGGTCAGGTTCATCGCCACGGGCTTCAGCGAATAGGAAATCTTTTGTACTTGATTGGTGAATTCCAGAGAGGTCATACTGTTTAGCTTTTCGTGGCAAAAAGTTAAACAAATATACGAGAAGTTTTGAAAGTCGGATAGCTTTGAAGCAATTATTTTCTTGTGTCCTCATGCACTTGTTTAGAGTGCTTCAATGTACGAATGTGCTGATAATCAGGAGGAAGAATACGGAAGCAAATCGGCGTTCAGTCTTATTTGGCTGTTGAACACCCTTCATTGCCGGACAAACTCGACTTTTCTCACGTTAAACTTTGTCCAACAAAAAGTTACAGCGCAAGGCATATTACGGCCGAGCTTATTCTAATTTATACCCCATAATTTTCAACGAAAAAGCCCCCCAAAAACCCTCCTGCAGTTCGACAACAACTTATCTAACTGGTTGATGACGTCGCTCATCGGCTAACGCCAGGAAGTCCGTCATTAGACGGATGCGGGTTGCGCTAGGGGGCATTTGCACCTCTTGGTGCTGGGCTTGGCCCCCGTATAGAAACAGCTCACTCTCGGGGCATAGTTGAGCCAGCTCATTTACATATGCCTGCACATGGTCGCGCTCAGGTAGCGCCGTCATTACGCAGCAAACAGCGTGAGGCTGATACGTGGTATACACCAGCTTCAAGTCGTTCAGAGGCATATTCTGCCCCAGATACAGGACATGGTGGCCCCGAGACCGCAGAGCATAATTCATAAACAGCAACGCCAGCTCATGCAGCTCACCCTCGGGCAGAAATAGCACCCAGCGTCGGGATACAGCAGGCGAAACCAAGGTAAGACTATCTGTGGCTACCAGCATTTTCTGCCGCAACAGATTGGTAACCAAGTGCTCTTGCGCCGGATTAACGCTGCCTGCTTGCCACAGAATACCAATACGCTGCAAAAATGGATAGGCCACGTACATGATGGCCGTCTCAAAGCCTAGCTGGCGAATAGTAGTGGTGAGCACCTTGGTCAACTGGTGCTCATTCATTTCCAACATAGCCGCCAGCAGCGCATTCACTTGGCGCGCATAGTCATGCGGATCGTCGGTACCTTCCAGTACGGCTTTTGCCAGCTCTTCTTCGCTGAGACGCGCCACCTGCGAGATGCGATGCCCGCGGCTACACAACGTAGCTACGTTGAGCAGGCGCCGTAGATCGGCGTCGCAGTAGGTGCGGATATTGGTCGCCGTACGCTCTGGGCGCAGCACATTGTAGCGCTGCTCCCACATGCGGATAGTGGGCGCTTTAATACCTGAAAGGTTTTCCAGGTCGCTGATCGAGAATTGTCCCACTATGTTTAATTAATAATTACCAAGTACTAATTATTAATTTTCTTTTTACGGGCCAACGCAAAATATTTGGGAGATACCCACAGCATCCCGAACTCTTCGGAGCCGTCGCGCGCACTGGTTTTGTGATGCATCTTGTGGGCCATATTGAGGGCGCGAAGATATTTACTGCTCGATTTGCGCCAGAAACGCAACCGTCCATGAATCAGGACATCGTGCACAAAGAAATAAACTGTGCCATACGCCGCGATACCGACCCCAACCCAAAAGGGCCAGTCTTTCGTCTCGGCGCTACTCATGATAAAGCCCATTGAAAGCGCTCCGTAGAATAGAAAAAAGAAGTCGTTGCGCTCAAAGCGGTGCGGATGGCGCACGTGGTGAGAGCGATGCAAAAACCATAGTGCCCCGTGCAGCACATATTTGTGCATAAACCAGGCGACGAATTCCATTCCCAGAAAGGTGGCCGTCGTTACGGCCGCGGCTGCCAGTACTGTCATAAGGTGCTAACCAGAGAGCAGGAAGGATGTTTAAAAGTGCCAGCTAAGCTTTGGCTGCCGAGCTTGAAACTTACATTCCAAGCCAGAGGCGTAGTTTGCTTAAGCGCCAGCGTTTTCCCAGCTAATTTTCTCTTTGTTCAGAAATGCGGCAATTCCTCGGCGGCAGTCGTTGGAGCCACGGGCCTCGGCGTTCATCTGGGCGGCGTAGCGCAGGCTGTCCTCTAAGGGCATTTCCGGAATACGAGCCAGCATCTCTTTGGTCGTTTCCATGCTCTGCGCAGAATTTTCGACGCAGAGGCGCCGCGCAAAAGCGTGTACCTTTTCGGCTAGCTCTTCTTTGGCAACCAGAAAATTAACCAAGCCAAACTCCAGTGCCGACTGGGCAGAAATAACGTCGCCGGTGAGCAGCAAATGCTTGGTGCGAGCCTCTCCGATCTTACGCAGCAAAAACACGCTCACTATAGCTGGCAGAAAACCGATTTTGACTTCAGTATAGCCAAACTTGGCCTCGGGCACGGCAAAGGCAAAGTCGCAGATACTGGCCAGACCGCAGCCACCGGCCAAAGCGTGGCCCTGCACCTGGGCAATGACGACTTTGTTGAGCGTATAAATCTGATGGAAAAGCTGCATCAGATGCGTAGAATCGGCTAGGTTATCGGCGTAACTGAAATTTTGCAGTTCCTGGATATAAGCCAAGTCGGCACCGGCGCAGAACACGTCGCCGGCCGCGCGCAGCACGATAACCTTGCAGGTTTCGTCGTCTTCAGCGTACTCGAAAGCCACCTTTAGCTCCGATACCATATCAGAGCTAAGCGCATTGCGCTTTTCGGCACGATTGAGCGTGATATAGCCTACAGCCTCTTGGCATTCGTAGCGAATGTAGCGCAGGGCTTGTAGGTCCTCGGTTGGGGTATCTTCCATGGTCGTTAGGCTTAGCAGTATACGGGCAACGCTGGGGGAGGATTATAAATGCCCCCAGACGCCATTGAGCCGGCGCCGTGACCAAACCTAGCAAAAATGATGCGGTAAAGAAACTATATAGCCCTGGGCTGTCGCTGACTTTATTGTCTTTACCGATGCACCTGCCGCCGAAATGCTCCTTGCGCCGTGACATCATGTGTCCGAAAGCCCGCTGCCCGCAGCACCGAGTCTTGACGGGTCACATACCAGCTCCGACACGATGAATCGAAGACGATGGGGGGCTTTTTGCCGAACACGGCCGCCAGTTCCGCCGGCCGTACGCGAGCATTGCGGCGCAGCACTACCACATCTACGGGCCACGGCTGACTAGCCGGGCTCAGGTAACCCGACACGAATGCCAGCCGCAGCCCGCGCCACACCACCAGCACCAGTCCGTCGCCGGTTTGGAGCTTGGCGGGCACGGGTGCGGCGTCCCAACCTTGATGGTAGCTTACGCGCTGGGCCGCCCGCTGAATGGAGCCCGGCACAATACGATAGGTGCGCTCTGTTTCGGAAAGCGGCAGGGAATCGACCATCACAATATCAGCCCCCGCGCCCTGCCAAAAGCTGCAGACCGAGCGACGCGGAATGCTGTAGATAACTATTTCTTCGTCGGTGCTGAGGCGCTGAGCGGCCCACACCCGGCTGCCGGCAAAAATACCCCCTAGCACGCAGGCTAGCCCCAGCCAGGCCAGGCGGCGTGCGGCTAGGAATGTAAGCACGGTCAGAATGATACCGAACACCAACCAGGTTTGCGGAGCCGTAAGCTGAATGCCGCTTATCAGAGCCTGAGGCATCTGCCGGCCAATCCAGAAGATGTACTCGTTGAAGGCCCAGATTATCTTTTCTAGCAAAACCGCCACACCCTGAGGTGCTACGTTCAGTGCGGGCCCCAAAGCTGGCACCAGTGCGCCAATGCCTTGCGTGATGCCCGTCAGAGCTAGTAGCCCCAATCCCACATACAAGGCCCCCGACGATAGCGGCACCGCCACCAGATTGGACAGCAAAAAGCTGAGCGGAAATTGGTGGAAGTAATACAGTCCCAGTGGAAACGTAGCTACCTGCGCGGCCAGTGTCAGGGCCGTGGCCTGCCATATCGCATCAGCCGACCAACCAGCGGCTTGCCACAGCTTACGTACCGCACTCGGCTGCCAGGGCCGCTGGCGGCGGGCGGCAAGTTCCTTGAAATCGAACCAACGGCTAATCATCGGCTGCAAATACACGATGCTGAGTACAGCCAGAAAGGAGAGTTGAAAGCCTACATCGGCTAGCAGGTACGGGTCGTAGCAGAGCAGCACGAAAGCGGCCACCGCCAACGTGTTGTACATCCGGCTTTGTCGCTCCGACACCCGCGCTATGATGATAAAGCTGAACATCACCGCCGCCCGCAGCACCGAGGCCGAGCAGCCCGTCACCAGCGTGTAACTCCAGATAACTGCCAGCCCCACACCCGCCGACCAGTACCGAAACCCGGGCGTGCCGCCAAACAGCCGCTGCAAAGTCCAGGTAATCAGCCCAAACAGTAGCCCCACCTGCAAGCCCGATACGGCCATAATATGCGTGGTGCCCGTGTTGGCGTAGGCCTGCTTGGTTTCCTGATCGATATCATCCTTCAAGCCCAACACCAGAGCCGACGCCATAGCGTATTCCCGCTTGGCAGGAATGTAGCGCCGAAATACGCCATCCAGCACCTGCGCCGCCCGCAAGCTCATGGCCCGCACGTAGCTGGGGGGCAAAAAAGCCACTTGCCGGTATTGGTCGGGGTGAACGAATTGTTGGTGATAGATCTGGTGGTAAGCCAGGTAGCGCCGGTAGTCGAACTCGCCGGGATTGAGCGGCGCTTTGGCCGGAGTTGGCTGTCCGCGCACCAGCCACACCTCGCCGTAGTGCGGCGCGGCCACGCCCTCTACCCTCGGCACTGACACCCGGATGCCGCCCACCGCCGTTTGCCATTGACCGGCCACCCGCACCGCCGACACGCGCAAGGTGGTAGCGTACGTAGCCGGCCGCACCACGGGAGCTTCGTCCACCACCGCCCGGTAAAACTCCACCGGCCCCGCAAGCTGACTAAGGTGGTCAGCACGCCGCGACTCGGTGGCCAGCTGAGCACTGGTAAGCCCGGCCAGAAACACGACGGTTAGCGCGAGCAGTCCGGCCGCATCCGTAGCCGCAGGAGTTGGGCGCCGTGCGGCCCAGAACTGCAAGCCCAGGAACACCAAAATGCCCCCCAGCAGCCACGGGAGTGTCTCCGGCAGTGTTTCGCCAGCATATAAACCAGCATATAAATACGTAAGAATACCTGCCGCCAACGCCAAAACCAGCCGCACAAACGCCAGGGGCGCCCACTGAATTTGCTTATTCACAGTCAGATAATGGGGTAATAATTCGCGTAGCCACTTGGATAGACAAAGTCGTTTCCCTTGCTAATTGCTAGGGGGCATTTTAATGCAAAAGTCCTTCCGCATTTAGTGCAGAAGGACTCTTATTGAACGGTGAGCGAGAAGATACCTCCTCATAAAGTGCCACGCCAGATCATTTTGAAGTGCTCAATATCGCACTCCGAAAACTGCTCGCCCACTTTCTCAAACCCGTGGCGCTCATAGAAAGGAATGGCCCGCAGTTGGGCATGCAAATACAGTGTAGCCTCCGGGTATGCCGCGTGCGCATCTTCCAGCACCCGATGCAGCAAGGCGGCGCCCACTTGCCGGTTGCGGTAATCGGCCAGCACGGCGAAGCGCTCCAGCTTCACGCCTTTGTCGGTGGGTCGCCAGCGGGCGGCTCCGCAGGGCGTGCCGTCGGCGGCGCGGGCTAGGTAGTGGGTGGCGTCGGTGCGGTCGTGCTCGTCGTATTCGTCGTTGAGGGGTACGCCTTGCTCGTGTACGAACACGGTTTCGCGGATGGTGAAGGCGTCGTCGAGGTCGCGCAGGTCAGTAACTCGTTCGGCGGTAATCATTGATCACAGATTTTTTAAGATTCGAATAAGTATGGCTTGCTGCTACGTTTCAGTCAGTAGAGACACAATATTTTGGGTCTTGTCGTTAAAAAATCAGGCGGTAAAGCATACCAACGACTGCAACGACAAGACCCAAAATATTGTGTCTCTACCGCAAATACGAGCAGCGTTAAGCCAGACCGCATAGCCGACGAAAGTACAACGAACAAAAAAGCCCCCCAGCTTTCTGGGGGGCTTTTTTGAAATGATTGTTGACTAACGAGTGTCAACCTCTCTAACTTAGTTGCCTGAATCAGCGAAATCTGTGATCTAGAGTTGCTGCTCCTGATTTACGGGCAAGCCAGTAGCGCCAGTAGCAGCAGGAAAGTCCGATTCAGGCCGCGAATCTGGGTGCGGACGGTACAAGTCGCGAGGTGGGCGGTTGGCCTGGTCGCGCTGCGTTTGCGTGTCGTAGCGGTCGTAGGCGTACACAATTTCCTTTACCAGGCGGTGACGTACTACGTCCTCGGCTGTCATTTCCACGAAACCAATTCCACGCACATCACGCAGAATGTCAAGCGCTTGCAGCAAGCCTGATTTCTGCTTGGTGGGCAAGTCGATCTGGCTGCGGTCGCCGTTTACCATCACTTTCGCCGTCGGGCCCATACGGGTCAGGAACATCTTGAGCTGGGAAGGCGTGGTATTCTGGGCTTCATCCAGCAGCACGAAGGCGTTGTTCAGCGTCCGGCCGCGCATGTAGGCCAGGGGAGCAATTTCGATGATCTTGTTTTCCTGGTAAAACTTCAGCTTTTCGGCCGGAATCATGTCTTCCAGGGCGTCATAGATGGGGCGCAGGTAGGGGTCAACTTTTTCCTTCATATCGCCGGGCAGGAAGCCTAGACTTTCGCCGGCCTCCACTACGGGACGCGAAATGATGATTTTTTTGACCTCTTTATTCTTTAGAGCCCGCACCGCCAATGCCACCGAAACGTAGGTTTTGCCGGTACCGGCAGGCCCCAGCGCAAAAGTCAGGTCATGCTTCATGACCGTATCCACCAGCTTCTGCTGGTTAGGCGTTTTGGCCTTGATAACGCCGCCTTTGGCCCCGAACACAATTACGTCGGCCGGCGAGGCGGTGGCGATAATGCGCTCCTGTTGCTCATCGTCGGCGGCGGCAATGTACTCGCTCACGTTGCGGTCGGTGATGGCGCCGTACTGATGATAATGCTCAATAAGTGAGGAAAGAATTTCGTTGATGCGGGCAATGACGGGCGTCTGGCCCTGGATTTTGATTTCGTTACCGCGGCTGATGATCTTGCTGCCGGGAAAAGCGGCAGCCAGCTGGCGTATGTTCTGGTTGTCGGGTCCGAGGAACTCGACCAGGGAGACATTTTCGAGGGTGATGATTTTCTCGACCAAATTATGGGTGCTTTAAGGCGAAGAATTGGATAAAAAGACCGAATGTGGGGCGTCGGTAGGAGCAAATGCCTACTTTTGCCGCCCCCACCCCGATCTAAACCGGGGTAAACAATAGTACGAAGAACTCAGGATTTCTGGCAATGGGGTTAATTACGTTTCTGTCTGATTTTGGCTACCGCGACCATTATGTGGCAGCCGTGAAGGCGCGCCTGCTACAATTGGCCCCCACGCAGCCCGTGTTGGACATTTCGCACGCCATCGAACCCTTCAACATCGCGCACGCCTTACACGTTCTAAATGCGGTATTTCGTGATTTTCCGGCCGGCACTGTACACCTGCTGGGCGTGAATGACTACGGCGGGGCGCAAGGCCGCTGGCACGCCGTGCTGTTCGAGGATCATTATTTTGTGGCTGCCGACAACGGCCTGCTCACGCTGCTCACCGACGGCCGCCCCGCCGAAGTAGTGCGCCTGCCCCCCGCCGCCACGCCCTCCCCTACCCGCGATATTCTGGCGCCCGCCGCTGTGCACCTGGCCCAGGGCCGCTCCCTCCTCGACCTCGGCCCCGCCACCACCGAGCTGTACCAGCTGCTCAACCGCCAGCTCCGCATCCAGGATCACCGCATCACGGGCCACGTGGTACACGTGGATCACTACGGCAACCTCATCACCAACATCACGCGCACCGCCATTGAGGCGGTAGGCCATGGCCGGCCGTGCACGGTACACTTTGCCCGCGAGACGGTGCGCGAAATTGCCCCCCACTTTCAGGCCACCGACCCCGGCGAAGCGGTGTGCATCTACAACAGCCAAGATGTGCTGTGCATCGGCATCAACCAGGGCCACGCCGCCGAGCTACTCGGCCTCCACTTCGACTCACAGGTGGATATCCGCTTTGTGGTGGAAGGAGCACCAGCCGAAGTAAGCCAGCAAAGAGTTGTTCGTTTCAACTCCTAGAAACCTACTCTATCGCGTCTAAAAGCGCTTCTTATTTCTGTTTTTATATTATGTTAAGCAGAGTAAGACATCCTGTCATAGCTACTTAGGATGCCTCCCTATGCTGGGGGGCATTTTTCTTTTTCCTTAATCAACCTCGCTTCCTTATGCTGATCCGAATAGTGCGCATGACGTTTATGATAGAGCACACCGGGGCTTTTCTGGAAATTTTTCGCTCGTCCGAAGACCGTATTCGCCAGATGCCGGGCTGCCAGCATTTGGAGCTGTGGCAGGATGCTAGCACGCCCAATATCTATTGCACCTACAGTCATTGGGAGTCGGAGGAGGCTTTGAATGCGTATCGGAAGTCAGGTTTGTTTGGGGAAGTATGGCCGGCTACGAAGGCGCTGTTTGCGGCTCCAGCCCAAGCGTTTTCCACGCACCGAGTAAGTGAATAACAAGAGGTCACTGGGTTGGCTGTCTCCACTGCTCTGCCGTATGGTTAGTATAAGCACGATGGCATCTAGGCTTATTGCCACCCAGGTCTGTGCAACCCCCTCAATTCTTCAACTCTGCGATTCATGAATGATTACTTCGAATTCTACGACTTACCCGAAGCTTTCCACCTCGACGAGTCCGCGCTCAAGCAAAAATATTACGCCCTAAGCCGCGAGTACCACCCCGATTTTCACGCCACCGCAGCCCCCGAACGTCAGCAGGAAATCCTGCACCTAGCGACTCAAAATACCAACGCCTACCGTACCCTCTCCGACCCCGACCAGCGCATGGCCTATATTCTTGGTCGCCACGGACTGCTGGAAGAAGGCAAACAAGAAATTCCGCCAGATTTTTTGATGGAGGTAATGGAGCTCAACGAACAGCTTATGGATTTGGAGATGGAGCCCGACCCCGCGGTAGTGGCAAGCGTTGAGAATGAGGTAAATGCCATAGCCGAAACCCTTGATGCGGGCATCGAGCCAGTGCTCACCGGCTACCCCGGTTTGCCCCCCGATGTGCGCCCCCAAGCCTTACAGCAAGTGCGTACTTATTATTTGAAACGGCGATACTTGTTGCGTATTCGCGAAAGTCTGGCTAAGTTTGCCACCCGTTCCTGAGTCGTGGGAGCGTAGTGAAGCCCAGATGGCGGAACCGGTAGACGCGTTGGTCTCAAACACCAATACCGCAAGGTGTGCCGGTTCGACTCCGGCTCTGGGTACAGAGTAGCAGAAACAAAAAGCCTGAGAAATCGAGAATCTGGAAACGGATGCGGTTTTTCAGGCTTTTTTGTGTTCGGTGACTTAAAGCATTTGCGCGAATGACGCATGTACAGATTAGCGGCCTAGAGGTAGAACTGGTCCGCAAAAACATCCGCAGCCTCCGCCTAACCGTGTACGCCCCCGATGGCAAGGTGCGCGTGGCGGCTCCGTTGCGCACGCCGGCTAGCACCATCGAGGAGTTTGTAGCAGCGCGCCGGAACTGGATTCAAAAGCATCAGGCAAAATTCGCGGCGCGGGAGCGGCCCGTGGCGCTGAGTTACGTTACGGGCGAAACGCATTTTTATCAGGGCAAAGGATACGAGTTGCAAGTACTGTCTACTGCTGGGCGGGCGCGTGTTGTACTGCGTGAGGAGCTAGGGCAACTCGAGCTGCACCTGCCTGCTGACAGTACAACCGCCCAGCGCGAGCAATTGCTAACCACTTGGTACCGCGCCCAGCTAAAAGCGCAGCTACCGGCCCTACTAACCAAATGGGAGCCCGTTGTGGGCAAACAAGCAGCCTCCTGGGGCGTGAAGCAAATGAAAACTCGCTGGGGCACTTGTAACATCCAAGCAAAACGCATTTGGCTGAATCTGGAGCTTATTAAACGCCCCCTAGCCTGCCTGGAATATGTAGTGGTGCATGAGTTGGTACACCTGCACGAGCGCTACCACAACGCCCGCTTTTGGGGCTTCATGGACCAGTTTATGCCGGAGTGGCGCACGTATAAAGCAGAGCTAAGCCAAGTAACGCTAGGGCCGGCCGCGGGGACAGATGCGGGTTAACCTAGCCGATTCTGCTTCTAAACCTGCTAGCCCAAACGTTAGGTTCACACGTTTTTGAGTAGCTTCCCCTCTCGTCCTTCGTATTCTTTGTGCGTATGCTCGTTATTGTCATAGGTGTTTCGGGTAGTGGCAAAACCACTGTAGGTCGTGAGTTAGCCCAACGGCTCAATCTACCTTTCTACGACGCCGATGACTTCCACTCAGCAGCTAACGTAGGCAAGATGCGCCAAGGCATTCCCCTGACCGATGAGGATCGGCAGGATTGGCTGGCTAAGCTAGCTGCTGGCCTCGCTACTTGGGGGCAAGCCGGAGGCGCCGTGCTGGCTTGCTCGGCGCTGAAGGAGCAGTATCGCAGTGTGCTACAACAAGGTGCTGGGGCAAGCTCGCTTGACTGGGTTGTCCTTGAGGGCGACAAGGAGCTTCTCCTATCTCGGCTGCAAGGGCGCTCCGGCCATTACATGGGTATCAGCTTGCTAGACTCCCAATTAGCAGACTATGAAAGCCCCGCCTACGGCCTGCACCTGCCCATCAACGCCACACCCGATGAGTTGGCAGAGCAGGCCTTAACTTATCTACAAGCGAAAACCTAAGTGTGCTATGCGGGAAGAAATACGCCCTTGGTACAAGAGCTTAACTACTGCTAATGGCAATGTTGATTATAAGCAAAACGACCCGGAAACAGCGTGCTTCCGGGTCGTTTTGCTTAGATAAGTCGCTATTCTAATTCTCTATTCTGGAAAATCGGCAGAGTTACCAATTTCAGCTACACCTTCCAGCTCTTTCATCAGGCCGGTAAACTTATCCTTCGCGCCTTTCACTGCAGCTTTGCCCAAAGGCAGGTGCAGGGGCGGATTCTCTTGTCGTACGAGGTCATACATGATTTGGGCGGCGCGGTCGGGGTCGCCGGGCTGGCGGCCGCTGTAGCTTTGGATGCCCTTTAGGTTTTCGCCCACGGTGGCTCGGTAGTCATCGATTTGGGTATCGACGAAGCTGGCGGAACGGCCGGCCCAATCGGTGCGGAAGCCGCTGGGCTCAATGTTGGTGACTTTTATTCCTAGTGGGCCAACTTGCTGAGAAAGGCTTTCGCCAATAGCTTCAAGGGCAAATTTGGAAGCGTTGTAAACGCCCACCCCGGGGAAAGTTTTCAGGCCGCCGATGCTAGTGATATTGATAACATGGCCACTTTTACGCTCGCGCAGATGCGGTAATACGACCCGCAACACGTGTAGGGGGCCAAATACGTTGACATCAAACTGACGATGTACTTCCTCAGCCGTGATTTCTTCGATGCTGCCCATCGAGCCGTAGCCGGCATTATTTACCACCACATCTAGGTGGCCCAGGGCTTGAATGGCGTCGGTGACGGCTTGTTTCACTTGGCCTTCGTTGGTAACGTCGCAGACGAAGCCGCGACCGTTTTCGCCAGCTTTTTGAGTGAACTCATCGGCTTGCTGTTGCTGACGGAAAGTGGCGGCTACTTTATCGCCTTTTTGCAAAAGCAGTTCGGCCAGCGACGCACCGAAGCCAGTGCTGACACCAGTAATAAACCAGTTTTTAGAGTTGGTTGACATTATTCAGAGGAACAAGGATGGATAATAAAGGGCCGCAGGAGGTACGGCCGGCTCTTTCAACCGATAAAAGCGACTTGGGGTTTTGGGGCTTCCTCGATATAAGCTAGCAGACAGCAAACGATAAGGCGGTCATGCAGAGCACAGTGAAGCCTCTCGCGTGTTTAGTTGGGTTACTACTCTGACATCAGCACGCGAGAGGCTTCGCTGTGCTCTGCATGACCGCCTTATCTGAGTAAGAGCCTTATAGCCTAGTTCGACTATAGAGACGAGGCGCGAAATGTAGTGTCTTTACGCTGTGGCCTGTAGCTCTACTAGTACGGCGGTGGAGCCACCCGCGTCGTCGTCGGTTACGAGGAGCAGCTCGTAGCGGCTGGGGGGCATTTCGTGGCGCACGGTGATGCTTTCTACCTTGCCCAGATAAGGTTTACCATTGGGTAAGACCAGCTGAACGAACTGCGCGGGTATCGGGCGGTCGGAGCGCTGGGTAAGGTCGAGGATGCCTACAAAGCTGCCGAGCACCTCCCCATCGGCCACGGGATCGGTAGTGTCTTCGACCGAGGCCGTAACGAACAGCTTGCCGGCGTGGATGGACGCGCCCGAGAAGCCGGCGGGTTTTTGGTTGATAGTAGGCAACTGATAATGCTGAAGCTGAATGGGCGGTAGCTTAGCCGTGCGATGCTGAATAAAGTCGAGGGCGGCGGTGAGTGGCAGCCGAAACAGCAGATTCCCGACCGCGGAGCCTACGGTGCGCTGAAACAGCAGTAGCTCAGTTGCCGTGGCGGCGGCAGCTTCCAAGTTCAGCACAACCCCACCTGGCAGAAGTTTGCGTAAGGCCGCGTACAGGGTGCTCAGCGAGAGAGGATACACGGTAGCGCTCGCGCCCGCCGCGGTTGGCAATGTCACCCAAAAGCCCACTTCCCGCGCCGCGGTAGCCCCCGATCCACAGATTAGTAAGGCCGTACCGCCGCCAGTAGCGGGTACGGCCGTCAGGCATTCCAAATCGGGTTTGAGGCTTTTGGGTAAGCGGCCGGAGCTGAAATGCACTGATTCAAAAAGCGTGATGCGGCCATTGGGCACCAGCGCCCGGGCATCGAAGCAATACAGAAAAGGTGAGTCGTCGCCGATGATATAGGCCGTGTCGCCTACTACTTCTACCCCGGAGGCCGAGGGCAGTTCAGGCAAGTCAAACTGACGAAGGATGGTTGCTTTCATAGCATAGCCTACGGATTAGGCGTTGGTTTCTATGCCTGCATACGCACCCACGGTTCTGGGGGGCATTTTTAAAAGTTACTCTTGTCATTTCAAGCAAAGCGAGGAATCTGAGAGACCTTGTTTAGCAGTTCTTCCCAGATTCCTCGCTTTGCTTGAAATGATAAATGCCTAGTCGGCCAAGCGCTTACTCCTTAGTAATTGTGAACTCCACACGACGGTTCAAGCGGCGCGTATCCTCCTGGGCGTTGCTGGCGCGGGGCTTGGTGCCGCCGTAGCCGATGGTGCTGATACGGTTTTCGGCCACGCCGCGGCTGACGAGGTAGCGCTTCACTTCCGTCACACGCTCTTCCGACAGCTTTTGGTTCAGGTCGGCATTGCCCTGGTTATCGGTGTGGCCTTCCAGGCGAATATTTACGGTCGGGTTATCAGTGAGGGTAGTGGCAAGGCGGTTCAGCTCGGCGTAGGAGGCACCAAGCAGGTTGTATTTGCCTTGGGCAAAGATCAGCGTAGGCAACTCCAGGCGCGAGCCCACGCCGGCAGGCACCAACAGTAAATTGCGGGAAAGCGGAGCCGTAACGGTAAGGGTATCAGTAGCCGTCAGGAAGCCACCGCTCACGGCCGAGAGACGATAGCGGCCGGGTGGCAGCGTAAATTGGTAACCGCCGGTGGCCGCTTCTACCCGCGCCGACGCGTTGTAGGAGAAATTACCCCCCAGGCTCGCTACTTTCACCTCGGCAGCCACGGGCTGCTGGGTTTTGGCATTAATTACTTTTCCTGAGAGCAAGGCTCGCGGGGGTGCCACGGCAAATGTGGGCGTCGGCACTTTCTCCGTCACAGAATCGGGGGGCAATACGCCTACGTCGGCCCGAAACAAGTCGGCAGGGCCATTGGCGGTGCGGGAGGCAGCGTAGTACGCCTGCTTGCCATCGGGCGTTAGGCTGAAATAGGCATCGAAGCCGGGTCCGTTGATTGTGGGCCCTAGGTTGCGGGGCTCGCTCCATTTGGTCCAGGAGTCGTCGAGGCGGGTGCTGGCAAATATGTCGGCGCTGCCGTAGCCGCCGTGACCGTAAGAGGAAAAATAGAGCGTTTTGCCATCGGGCGTCAGCCAGGGGGCAAATTCGAAGCCTGGCGAATTCACTACGTCGCCGAGGTTACGGGGCTCACTCCAGGAGCCTTTACCGGCCGGCTGACTGATATATAAGTCGTTGCCACCGTAGCCATCGGCCCGCTCCAGAGAAAGCAGCAGCACTTTCTCGTCGTTGGTTTGAAAAAAAGTCGTTGCAGTGCCCGTCGAGTAATAGTTGATGATATCTAGTTGCTCGGTGCGGTTGCCATTTTTTCCCCCCACATTGCGTGGGGCCCGCGACACGCCTTCATCATGAAAGGTGCCGTCGCGCTCGTAGTAGCCGCGCACCAGCAGGTAGTAGCCGTCCTTTACCACGGCCATCACCCCGTTGTGCTGAGGCGTGTTCAGGCCATCAAAGCGAGTGGCAGGGCCCCATGTTTTGCCTAGATCAGCGGAGCGGCTCATCCAGATATCGCCCGATTCGGCATTCCCTTCGGTATTGCCGGCAAACTTGGTACGCGTGAAAAAGAGCGTAGCATTATCGGGAGCCAGCACAGGATGGAGCTCGTTGCCGGAAGTGTTAAGGGCAGTTAGGGGCTGCGGGGGGCCAAATCCGGGCAGTTTAGGGTCTACGTTCAGGCGCAGCTTAAACAAACGCCACTGCTGCGTAGCCCGGTTGGCTGGCTTCTGCGACACAATAGGTGTGCCGTTTGCTTTGTCGACAGAAGCTACGGAAATGCAGCGGTCGTTGCCCTTACTAATAATCTGTAAGCTGCCCGCCGGGCCGCCTGGTACCAGGCGCCACTGCTGGTACACACTGCCCGAAAAAGGCCTCTGCACCAACGGAGAGTTTTCGTCGGGTTTGTCTATCGTCAGGCACTTACCACTATGGCGGCTTTCGATGCGGAAGTAATCGCTGCCGGGCATAATGCGCACAAAGCGCCACTGCTGGCTGGGCGCGTGGGTAAACTCCCACTGTACCATGGCCGCCCCACTCTCAACCGAGGAGTTGGCGATGTCCAATGACCGGCCACTGCTGCGGGCCGCGATGCCATAATAGGCAGTCTCATCGGGTATGAAGGGCGTTGATTGGGCGAAAAGAGGGCCAGCCGTAGCAAAGGCCAACAACAGGAGTAGAAAGCGAAGCGGCGAAGGGAGCATGCACGCAATAAAGAATGGACTGGGCCGCAAGTTAGCGGAAATCTGCACCGGTTAGCCCTTCAAACAACAACCGCCGCCCTTGCCTAAAGCAAAAGCGGCGGTTGATTAAGAAGGTTAGCCTAGGATGTGCGAGCGGAAGGGAGTTAGCTGGTAGCGCCGTTGTTGATGTACTTGAAGCGTACAAAGCGGTCATTCTCATAGATAGCGGCGAAGTGGCCGCCGGCAGCGCTCTTAGTTTCAGCTTTGCGGTCCGTCGCCCGGGGGCTGGGTGTAGTAGGAACCGAAGGGTACGCGCCGGGCATCATGCCGGGCACATGGCAGATAAAGGACAGGATCTTGGATGGCATGGTAAATTTATGTTATAGATGAGAATGTTAAGTGTGAAACCGAAGAGAGTTTGAAACTTAAATCAAGAGAAAGTAAAACAAGAGAATCGTTTGACTTAATCAGATAAGTATAATGATTATGACATTTGTTTGAATGATGCTAAGGTAGATCATTTATTATCCAAAAGTAAATGCGTACAATCCCGTAATTTCCTCTCAGGGACAGTACGGAGGTGCCTCTCCGCATAAGCTCCTATAAGTGATTGTGAAACGCCCCCCACATCTTGGATTTGCCCTTTTTTCAGTAGTCCGGATCAGCCCCGTTTTTAGGGTCTGTTTTTACCCTCGCGCACTGCATCGGCTAGCCGCTGTCGGAAAACAAAAAAGCCCCCGCAAAAAGCGGAGGCTTAGCTAGGGGGAAAGCGCTAGGTTTTACTGGATTAGCTTGTGGCGAAGGGCGTAGCGAATCAACCCAATGATGGACTTTGAGTTCGTCTTGGTCAGAATGTTTTTGCGGTGCGTTTCCACCGTACGCTCACTAATAAACAGGGTCTCAGCGATGTGGTGATTGGAGTACTCGCGACTGATGAGCTGTAGCACCTCTTGCTCCCGCGAGGTGAGGGCCACCGGAGTATCCGCAGCGGGAGGCGCCTGACGCAGCGTGGCCAGCTCCAGATTTTGCAGCAGCATAGTACCTACTTCCGGGCTAAAATAAGTATGGCCCGCTGCCACTTGCTCCACGGCTTGTACCAGTTCCTCGGGGTTCATGCTCTTCAGTAAGTACCCGCAGCCACCAGCACTCAGCACATCGGCTACGGAGCCGTGATCAAAGAACATGCTCAGGGCCACGATACGGAGGCTGTCTTTAAACTCTCGGGCCGCCCGAATAAAATCGACCCCTGACATACGGGGCATGTTCAGGTCGGTAAGTACCACTCGTATTTCTGGGTGACTGCGCAGGCGCTCTAAGGCGTCTATGCCGTTACTGGCCTGTGCTACTACTTTGATACCCGGATGGGACTTCAATAACGTTTTAACTCCTTCAATTACCATTTGATGGTCATCTACCACCAACACGGCAATGTAAGGTTCTGGTAGCGTGTCATTCATATTGCGCAAATGGTCAGATAGAGGAACAAGTTACGCAGTATTGACCCCGTGTAGTTTGCGGCGTCAGCAACTAGTTCAGGAATATAATTACAGGCAGAAATATACAGTAATATAGTTGTTTGTCTTTGATCTGTCAAGACAAACAAGAGAACAAGAAAGGCCACGACCTACCTCTGCTGCTAGCAGTTTAGGGCATATGTTTCCACATTAATTAGGCGTAAAATTGATGTTTACTACTCACCTCTCACGTGCTTAGCTGTAGGCTTCTAGCTGCATTTGCTAATCATTGCAAGTCGCTTGTAAACCACTTTTGCAATTGCACTGTACTAATACATAACAGTAGCGCACAAGACCATTTAACGTACCTATTATACTGCCTCTATATAATCTAAGCATCCCCATTGCTTCTTCTCCAAACTAGGCCTGTGAACTGGTATTTGTATCCTAACCAGCCACAATTTTTACTTACCTATTACCAGTTAATTTTACATTAACACTAGGCTTACCATCTGAAGAACAGCATATTACTACGGTTGAGCTTGATAATTTTGTTTAACTTTTTAACCAAAAAGGCTCAACCTTATAATGTCGAGGTTCGTTAGCGGAACTGCGGAGTTTGATTATTTCGCACGTGATGTTGAACCTGAGCTTTGTTTATGCATAATGTTGAATCAAATATAATAATAGAGGAATACTTTGATTTTATAAATAACAAGGAATTCCCCTGTGTAGCTGCCAAAACAGCCCTTACTTGGAAGCAGCTAAAGTGCTTGGTGGTAGACCATATGGCTTGCCCCAAAGACGACCAAGCCATCCTACAGTTCGTCTATGATTTTGTCGAAGAATATCGGCAGTCGACGAAGCTCTACCATAGCGTAGCCATCATTTTTAAAGGCCCCGAAGACCCCAACGAGGCCCAGTTTGAAGAATTTTTGTGGCAGCGCCTGCAAGCTTTATCTAACCTGGATGCCAAGCAGTATGGTTACGACAAGCGTGTAGTAGCCGACCCCTCCTCCCCCGACTTTAGCTTCAGCTTAAAAGAAGAAGCTTTCTTTATTATTGGTTTACACCCCGGCAGCAGCCGGTTGGCGCGGCGTTTTAAGTACCCTACTTTGGTGTTTAATGCCCATGCCCAATTCGAGCAGATCCGGGAAGCCAACCGTTTCGATGGGCTGCGCAATACCATCCGGACGCGGGATATAGCGTATTCAGGTTCTATAAACCCAATGCTAGAAGATTACGGCCAATCGTCGGAAGTATATCAGTACAGCGGCCGGGTGTACGATGAATCCTGGAAATGCCCTTTTTTAAGCCAACATGCCACAACTGACCATCATACCGCCGCGTAGCGGCACTGCATTCATTGTAAAAAAAGGCCAGCGTCTACGGGTGGTAGATATCGAAGGCGAGCAGGTAGCCGACTTTATCTGCTACAACCTAGAGGACAAAGCTGAATACCTGTCTTCGGGCCGCACCATCGACTATGCCGAGACCATTTTCCTCACCAAAGGCCACCCTTTCTACTCCAACCGCAGCAACATCATGTTCGACATGGTGGAGGACACGGTAGGCCGCCACGATTTCCTGCTCACGCCCTGCTCGGCCGATACGTTTCGCATCATTTACGGGCACCAGCAGCCGCACCGGGGCTGCTTCGGCAACTTGAGCGCTGCCCTCGATGAGCACGGCATCAGCCCCGATGCTATTCCTATCTGCTTCAACATTTTCATGCACGTCACCGTGGATGGCGACACCGGCAAAGTGGGCGTTTTGCCCCCCAAGAGTAAAGCCGGAGACTACGTGGTGCTAGAAGCCAAAATGGACTTATTAGTAGGTATGACGGCTTGCTCTGCGGAGATGTCGAATAATTACTCTTTTAAGCCAATTGGCTATCAGATCGAAGAATAAGCAATCTGCTTCCTTGTCATTGATGAGACCATAACAGGCGGTCATGCAGAGCGGTAGCGAAGCATCTCGCATGCTGACGAAAGATTACTAATCTCACTAAACACGCGAGATGCTTCGCTACCGCTCTGCATGACGTTCTATTGGATATAGAGACGGAAAAAGCCCCCCAGATAAAATCTGGGGGGCTTTTTCCGTCTCTTCAATGTAAGCTTTACTTAACTCCTACCGGCATACCATACTTACCCCGGAACTTCCGGTTCAGGTACGATTGCTTGTTATCGGGGCTGAAGGCACGGCCGTCGATGTAGGCGTGGGTGATGTTGTTGGTGCGCATGTCCAGCAGGTCGCCACTGCTCACGACTAGCGTAGCGCTTTTGCCGTTTTCGAGGCTGCCGTAGTCTTTGTCGATGCCCAGGATGCGGGCGGGGCTGAGTGTAACGGATGTGATGGCCTGCTCTTGGGTTAGGCCGTGGCCGGCCGCGGTACCAGCAATAAAGGCGAGGTTGCGAGAGCCCGAAGTTTCCATACTGCCTTCATAATCAAGGCAGAAGCGGATGCCGGCCTGCTGCAACATGTTCGGTAATTTGTAGGGCAAGTCGTAGTCGTCGCCAGAGCGGCGGGGCAGGGCGTGCGTGCGCGAGAGCACCACGGCAATGTCATTTTGCTTTAGGAAATCGAGCATCATCCAAGCGTCGCGGGCGCCTACTACGGCTACTTTCTGCACGCCCATTCGCTTGGCGAAGCTCACGCCCTCGATGATTTCCTTACCGTAGTCGGCGTGGATAAACAAGGTTTTAGAGCCATCGAAAATGCCCCCCAAAGCGGAAAGACGCAGGTTTTCGCGGCGACTGGAGGGCAAATTTTTATATGCGGCAGCTTCCGTGAACATTGCTTCTAATTCGCGCAGTTGGGCCTGGCGGTCCTTGGTGCGCTTCTCGGTCACCTTTTCGTCTTCGGCTGGGTTCAGCTTGAGTATCATCTGGGGCCAGTTCAGGTGCAAAGCGTCATCGGCGCGCACGGTGGCGTCCTGCCAGTTCCATGCATCGAGTTGCACAATGCTGCTCTGACCTGAGAGCATGCCGCCACGGGGCGTAATTTGGGCCAGTAGCACGCCGTTGGTGCGCACGGTCGGGATGATGTCGGAGTCGGTATTGTAGGCGATAATGGAGCGTACATTGGGGTTCATCATGCCCACCTCCTGCTCGTCTACCGTCGCCCGGATGGACGACACTTCGGTCAAACCCAGGGTAGTATTGGGCAGAATCAGGCCGGGGTAAATCTCCTTGCCTTTCACGTCCACTACCTCGTAGCCTTCGCGTTGGCTAAAGCCATTTTGCGCCCCGGCATACGTGATGCGGCCTTTATCGAAAGCCACAGCCGCGTCGGGCACTACGGTACCGTTGCCCACGTGCAAATTGCCCCCCACGAGCAGAATAGGCCGGTTTTGGGGCGGAGCGGGTGTAGGTACCTGGGCAGAAGCCGACATAGCAGCCAGCAAGCCTAGGGAGAGAAATATATGTTTCATCTTATGAGTCAGTTTGTTAGTATCAGTTCCCCTTCTCTGCTGAGCAGGGTAGTTTGACATGCTACTTATCTAATTCCTTCTCCTCCCCTATTGTGTCGCAGTGGAAATGGCCGTTGGCCTTGGCTACGGGGTTTTGGGTGGGAGCACCACTTTTCTTGGCAGCGAGCATTTTCTGCACGATGCGCAGGCGCTCCTTTTCCATATCTGCGCGCATAGCCTTGTCCGACTCCAGGTCGAACATCTGACGGCCATCGACGAAGGTGCGCTCGGCGTGGGCGTAGATGCTGAGCGGGTGGGCACTCCACAGCACCACGTCGGCATCTTTGCCTTCCTTGATGCTGCCCATCTTATTATCAACGTGGAGCATTTTAGCAGGGTTGATGGTAACCAGCTTCAGGGCTTCCTCTTCCGATAAGCCGCCGTACTTCACTGTTTTGGCGGCTTCCTGATTAAGGCGGCGGCTCATTTCAGCGTCGTCGGAGTTGATGGCGACGTTCAGTCCGGCGTCGTGCATGATGGCGGCGTTGTAGGGAATAGCGTCGCGCACTTCGTTTTTGTAGCCCCACCAGTCGGCGAAGGTGCTGGCGGCGGCTCCGTGGGCCTTCATTTTGTCGGCCACTTTGTACCCTTCCAGAATGTGGGTGAAGGTGTTCACCTTGAAGCCCAGGCGGTCAGCCACGTTGATGAGCATGTTGATTTCGCTCTGCACGTAGCTGTGGCAGGTGATGAAGCGCTTATTATTCAAGATTTCGACCAGCGCGTCCAGCTCCAGATCGCGGCGCGGGGCTTCGGCTTTTTTCTGCTTGCCTTTGCCAAGCTTATTATAAGCCGCCCACTCCTTTTCGTACTCCTTAGCCCGCGTGAAGGCATCAACAAACACCTGCTCCACGCCCATACGCGACTGCGGGAAGCGCAGCACATTGGCCTCACCCCAGTTCGACTGCTTCACATTTTCGCCCAGCGCAAACTTGATAAAGCCGTCGGCGCCCGCCACTTTCAAGTCTTCGGCCGCGGCACCCCAACGGAGCTTAATCAGCTGAGATTGCCCCCCGATGGGGTTGGCGGAGCCGTGCAGCAGTTGGGTCGCCGTTACGCCCCCGGCCAGGTCGCGGTACAGGTCCACGTCTTCCGGGTCGAGCACGTCGCCGATGCGCACTTCGGAGGTTACGGCCTGAGTGCCTTCGTTTACGCCGCCGGTTACGGCAATATGGGAGTGCTCGTCGATGATGCCGGGCGTGAGGTGCTTGCCGGTACCGTCGATTACGCGGGCATCTTTGGAGGAGAGGTTCTTGCCAATTTTTGAAATTTTGCCCCCCACGAGCAGTACGTCGGTGCCTTCCAGTTTACCCGCGGCTTCGCTGGTCCAGACGGTGGCATTTTTGATCAATACTGTTTCCTGCTGGGGCATGGCCGCGCGGCCGTAAGCCGTGAACGGATAGAGTATAGCGCCTAGCTGTACCACTTCGGCAGCTTTGGCCGAGTCGCGCTTGGCGGCCTGGCTGGCTACCTCCTGGCGCTTGGCCGACCACTTCACGCGGGAAGCATCAGGCAGCTGGCCATCGCCCTGAAATTGCCGGGTTTCGGGGGTGTAGTAGCCGCTGAGGCGCACGGCGGTGGTTTTGTCTTTGGGCGTAGGGTTGTACACAATGGTAGCCAGGTCGCCCTGCACCGAAATTGCCCCCCGCACGGTGTCTTTAGGCGCTACAGCAATCTTTAGCTCGGGCGCCTCGGGCTTGCCAGCCAGCAGCATTTGCACGGCCGGCCGGTTACCGACTTGTAGGGTATACACGCCGCGGTAGTCGGCGGGTAAATTCGTGAGTTGGTACCGCTCTCCCTGTACCCAATTATCGAGCATTACATTATCCTCGGCAAACAGGCGGTTGGAGCACACCAGGAAGTTAGCGGTCAGGCCGGGCTTCAGGCTGCCTACTTTGTCTTGGGCTTTTACCAGCTCGGCGGGCGTAGCGGTGAGGGCGCGCAGGGCCTGCTCCTCAGTCAGACCGTATTGAATGGCCTTGCGCAGGTTGGGCAGGAATTTCTTCTTATCCTTTAAGTCACTGGCCGACAAGGCAATCGGAACGCCGGCCTTGGCAAGCAATCCGGCATTGGCAGGGGCCATTTCCCAGTGCTTCAACTCTTCTAGCGAGATGCGCGAGGCGTCGTACACGTCGTCCACGTTGTAGGCATCGGGGAAGTTGAGGCTCAGAATAAAAGGCGCGCCGGTGGCCTTGATGTCGGCCACGCGCTGGTACTCATCGCCGCGACCTTTGATGATGTACTGGGTTTTGAACTCGTCGCCGAGCTTATCGGCGCGCAAAGCGTTCATCTTGTCGCTTACCTGGAATATCTGGGGCAAGCCGCGCTGTTGCTGCAAAGCTCTGAGCGACAGGTTCTGCTCCTTACCAGGATTGCGCTGATTCCACTCGGCGTCGAGGTAAGTTTGGCGCAGCAAGGCAATACTACCCATCAGTGAGCCCGGATAATCCTGGGTGCTGGTGCCTTTGTCGAAGGAAAAGCCAGTGGCGGCGCGGTCGGTGAGAATTACGTCCGTTTCGCGGCGGTTGGTGGTGGCCAGCGTTACGAGGGCCGCCGTGCCGCGGGCAATGCCGTCGGGCTGCTGGGTAAGCACGGCCCCGAAGCCCAGCTTGCGGTAAGCGTCGGCCTGCTCGTCGTTTACTTTGAACTCACTGGCGGCGTCGGTTTCGGGGTGAATGGCCTGGTTCCAATCGTAGGCGCCTACCTTTTTGCTCTCAAACTGGGGACCCACGCGACGATTAGCGCGCACGGGCGCGGGCACCTCCGGCACGCCGTAGCTGGTGGCAAGATCCACGAAGCCGGGATAGATATATTTGCCTTTTAGGTCCTGCACCACAGCGCCGGCCGGAATCTTCACATTGGTTCCCACCGCCTCCACTTTGCCATCCCGAATAAGCAGGGTCGCGTCGGTGAGCTTGGTTTTGTAATCGGTGAAGATGGTGGCGTGAGTGAAGGCGTACAGGCCGGGCCGTTGGTCGTACACGCCATTGCGGGGATAGGTACTGGGTTGAGCAACCGCGCCGAGACCGACGAGCAGCAGCCCACCCACTAGCCCCAAACGGGGAATAGAGGTTTGCATGAAGGGTTTTGGGTTGAGAAGAAACAAAGAAGCAGATCAGCCCGCGAGAAAGCAGGCAGTATTTCAAATGTAGATAATTAGCGCTTGGCGCTGAAACCCGGGACCGAGCTATTTAGAAGGAAGTCGCAGATTAGCTAGTTGTGTGACCTCGCCCTCGAATATCACTTCATGGAGCCGCAGCTATTGGTGCGCGCTTGCCTTTATCCACCGCGTCCATCACCCGAAACAGGTTACCACCCCAGATCTTAGCCAAATCGCGGCGCGAGTAGCCCCGGCGCAGCAGTTCCTCCGTCAGGGCGGGAAAGTCGCCTACGTCGCGCAGGCCGGCGAGCGTGCTGCCCCCATCGAAGTCGGAGCCAATGCCTACGTGGTTGATGCCGGCTACTTTCACGGCGTGGTCAATCTGATTCGCGGCATCCTGAAGGGTCGCTAGGGGTACCGGAAATTGCTTCTGTAGCTGGCTTAGTTCAGACAAAGCCTGTTTCTGGTCTTCGGCCGGCAGGCCGTACACATTTAAAGAAGTTTTTATCTGCCATTTGGCGAAGAAAGCCTGCTCGGCCGCCACTCGTTCGGGCGATTTAGCCTCCGTTTTCACATAGGGACTGTAAAAGTTAATCTGAATCACGCCACCATTGCGGGCCAGGGCGCGTAGCATGTCGTCGGAGAGGTTACGGGGCACATCAGCCAGGGCGCGGCAACTGGAATGCGACGCAATAACCGGCACCCGCGACAATCGCAGCACATCGTAAAAAGTGGAATCCGAAGTGTGCGAAACATCGACCATCATACCCAAACGGTTCATTTCGGCTATTACCTGCTCTCCAAATGAACTCAAACCTTGGTATTCTGGGCCCTTAGGATCGGTGGCGGAGTCACAGATTTCGTTGTTGGAGGAATGGCAGAGCGTAAGGTAGCGCACGCCTTGCTTGTAGTACGCTTGCAATTGGCTTAGGTCGCGGCCTATGGGATAGCCGTTTTCCATACCAATGAAAATAGCCCGCTTACCATCTTTGCCGGCCCGGCGGGCGGCTTCGGGTGTGGTAACTAACGCAAGATCTTTGGGATGAGAAGTTACGGCAGTTTGAATGCCCTCGAACATGGCCTGCGCCCGTTGCCGAGTGGCTTCCGTACCTTCTGGGGTGCGCGGGCCCTGCCCCATGTATACCACCCAAAAAGCAGCATCGAGGCCGCCGCGGCGCATTTTGGGCAAATCGACCTGGGCCGAGTCGGGGTCGTGGTCGTGGGTAAGGTCGAAGCCGGGGCTGAGCAGGCTGTTGTCGGGGGTATCTTGGTGAGTGTCGACGGTGAAAAGCCGCTCGTGTATAGTACGTGCCTGGGCTGATTGCTTAGGCTTTGTCTGGGCAGTAACCGGGCCAGCAAGGCCTATTGCTAGCAAAAGCAACGCGGTGCGGTAATAGTGGAGCATAAACGAGGTGCGCTAGGGAGGATTAGCGCCTAAAGTAGTTATTAATTATGGCCGCCAACACAGGCTTGCAGCGCTTCGCAAACATCTCCTTTACCCCACCTGCGTTTCCTGTAACATTGTGCTAGCTGCCTCAGTACATGCTTTATACAACTCAGCACTAACCACCCCATCCCATGCGCAAAGGCACCACCGTCACCTGGAAATATGGCACTGGCACCGCCAGCGGCAAAATAGAGGAAGTCCATAAGGAGTCCATCACCAAAAAAATCAAGGGCAGCGACATCACCCGCAATGGTACAGCTGACAATCCGGCTTTCGTGATTGTGCAGGAAAACGGCGATAAGGTCGTAAAGCTGCAAAGCGAAGTAACAGCCTCCGCTGACAAGAAAAAGTAGCTCGAAGAAGCGTGCTTTCATGAAAAAAGCCCCCCAGAACTTCTCTGGGGGGCTTTTCTATATGATACAGACAGTTTACAAGTTGTCTTTATCAGGCTCGATGAATGCTTGCTCTTCCATCTCTTTCGGCACTACTACAATGCCTTGCTGCAATTTGCTGTTGCGCTGTCCGTAAATGAAGTACACGATGAAGCCGAGAATCATCCAGCCCATTGCTACTTTCAGGGTGAACAGGTCGAGGGCCAAAATCATGCCTACGCATACCACAATGCCCATAATCGGCACGAAGGGGAAGATAGGCGACGAGAGCGGCGCGCGGAACGGACGATGCTGGGCTGGATCGGAGCGGCGCATAATCCAGACGCCCGCCGACACTAGCACGAAGGCCAACAGCGTACCAAACGAGGTCAGGTCACCGGCCAAAGAGCCCGGTACGAAGGCTGCGAAACCACCCACGAACACCAGCAGCGCCAGGTTAGACTTGTAAGGGGTGCGGAACTTAGGGTGCAGTTCGGAGAAGGCTTTCGGCATTAGACCGTCGTTGGCCATCGAGAAGAATACGCGGCTCTGGCCCATAAGCATTACCAGAATTACGGAAGAGAAACCGGCCAGAATGGCGACAGTTACGGCCGTAGCCAGCCACTCGTAGCCGGGCATGTGCTGCGCAATAGCATAGGTTACGGAGGCCTCACCGCCTAGTGCTGGGTCGGCAAATTCGCGCCAGTTGGCTACGCCTGTCAGCACGTGACCGAAAAGAATATAAAGAATGGTACACACGGCCAATGAGCCTAGAATACCGATAGGCATATCACGCTTAGGGTTCTTTGCTTCCTGCGCTGCCGTACTCACCGCATCGAAGCCGATGAAGGCAAAGAACACGATAGCTGCGCCACCCAAGATACCGCCCCAGCCGTGTTTATTCCAGGCGGTGTACTCGCGCACGACGGTGCCGGCCGCGTTTTTCACTGGCTCAGCATTCTCAGGAATCAGGTAAGGCGTATGGTTGGCGGGCTCAATGAACTGCCAGCCCACAGCAATAAAAATCAATACGATAGCTACTTTCACCACCACAATGATAGCGTTGAAAGCTGCTGATTCCTGGGTGCCTTTGATCAGCAGCAGCGACAAGGCTACGATAACCAACAGCGCCGGCAGGTTGATCAGGCCGTGTTCGGTTACGCCGTTTACCACAGAGCTTTCAAAGGGCGAGTGACTTAGATTGTAGGGTATACTGGTCCCAAACTCCTCCAAAAGCTTGTTCAAATATTCACTCCAGGCAATCGATACGGTGGCCGCGCCCAAGGCGTATTCCATAATCAAAGCCCAACCGATAATCCAGGCTACAAACTCGCCCATGGTGGTGTAGGCATAGGTGTAAGCCGAACCGGCAATCGGAATCATGGCCGCAAACTCGGCGTAGCACAAACCCGCGAAGGCGCAACCAATAGCGGCCACGATGAAGGCCAGCGTCACGCCAGGGCCCGAGGCCTGCGCCGCCGCTGCCGCCGTGCGCACAAACAAACCAGCTCCGATAATAGCGCCGATGCCCAGCGCCATCAGGTTCAGGGCACCTAGGGTACGCTTCAGCGTGCCTTCGCCGGAGGTATTCGCTTCTCCCAGCAACTGAGCCAGGGGTTTTTTGGCGAAAATATTTGCCATAGAAAATGAAAAAGAGGAAAGGTAGAAGGTGAGAATGGAGTAAAAAGAGGCACTAGCGGCCCCGAAATGCGGCTGCGTGGCCCGAATATAGGCGATTATCCGGTTCAGGTAGCACAGGGAGGCCTAATATGTCCTCGCTACAGTCCAATTAAACCTTAGCCCGGCACCTATATCCAAGCAGCAGAATTTCACCCACAGACTCTCCTTTTATGAAAAAGATGCTCATCCTGCTCGCCGCTTTCACCCTGACTGCCGGCGCAGCTAACGCCCAAACCTCTGCTCCTACACCTGCCCCGATTCGCATTGACCGCGACCAAGTAGGCAACAAAACCCCGGAGCAGCGCGCCGAAGCCCGCACCCAGCAGCTGGCCAAATCACTCAGCCTGACTGCCGAGCAAACGGAAAAGGTGCGCCAGCTAAATCTGGCGCAGGCTAAAGAAATGCAAGCCGTACGCACGAAAAACGCGGCCAACCGCGAGGAAGCCAAAGCCGCCCGCGACCGGCACGATGCCCAGCTCAAAGCCATCCTTTCGGCTGACCAGTACACCAAGTACGACCAGCAGCGCACCGAGCGTATTAACAAGCGCAAAGACCGGATGAAAGCCCGCGGCTAGGTTCAACAATGAGGCTCAAAAAAAGCCCCCCAGTCAGTTGGCTGGGGGGCTTTTTTGAGCCCTTGAAAATGCCAGTTACGGTTGAGTAGCAAGGGTGCACACCGGGCTATAAAAGCTCGTCCGAGCAGGATGTTACACTTAATTTAACAAAGTAGATACTTGACTCTCATTTGTTTACTACCTAAACTTAGGTTGGATATTCGTCGTTTCTCCTTGAGAAGGGCTACTCCTTGTTATATTTGAAAATGAGCGCTGGCTTAACCAGTCAGCCGCACCCCAACTATCTGGTGCGTCGCCTCGCCACCACAACCTACCACCATGAGCCCCTTGCCTAGTAGTACCGGGTCGGTACAAATTCAACAGTTTTATGATAAGGGCCTTGCCCACGCTAGCTACGTTATTCGCTCCGGTCGCCAAGTAGCCATCATTGATCCGGCCCGCGACCCGCAACCTTACTACGATTTCGCCGACGAGCACGAGGCCACTATCGTGGCTGTTATTGAGACGCATCCGCACGCCGATTTTGTCTCCTCTCACCTCGAAATAGCCGAGGAAACCGACGCCACCATTTATTGCAGCAAGCTGGTAAAGGCAGCTTACCCACACAAGTCCTTCGACGACGGCGACCGTATCACCCTCGGTACCGTGGAGCTGCACGCCATTAATACCCCTGGTCACTCGCCCGACAGCATTTCCGTTTTGCTGATGGATGAGTTGGGCCAAACCCGCGCCGTATTCACCGGCGACACTCTATTCGTGGGCGATGTAGGCCGCCCCGACCTGCGCGAGGATGAAAACGTAGGTGGCCACAAGCGCGAAGAGCTAGCAGGCCAGCTTTACCACAGCACCCGCGAAAAGCTGATGACATTGCCCCCCAACACGCGAGTATACCCAGCTCACGGCCCTGGCTCACTCTGCGGAAAAACAACCAGCACCGACCTGGACAGCAGCATTGGCAAAGAGCTAAAAACCAACTACGCCCTGCAACCCATGTCGCAGGAGGAGTTTATCAAAGTTCTGCTCGAAGATCAGCCCTTTGTACCCAAGTATTTTGGGCATGATGTCGTGCTGAACCGCCTGGGTGCTCAGCCCTTTGAGGATAGTGTGCGGGCCGTGCCGCGCCTGCCCTCGGGAACGACTCTAGAACCCGGCGTATTGATAATCGATACCCGGCCGGCTGCTCAGTTTCGGGCTGGCCACTTGCCTGGCGCGATCAATTTGATGGACGGGGGCAAGTTTGAAACCTGGCTGGGCTCAATGGTAGGCCCCAAAGAGAAGTTTTACTTGCTGGCCGACTCTCAGATTGCCCTGGACACCGTTATTCGCAAAGCCGCCAAAATAGGCTACGAAACCAACATTCTGGGTGCCATGCTCACTCCGGCTCAGCTGCCCGCCACCAGCCCCGAGCTTGACCTGACTCGCGTACGTGAGCGGCCCGAGGAGTTCACCATCGTTGACATCCGCAACCGCGCCGAAACACAACAGTCTATCTTCCCCGATGCTCTAAAGATCCCGCTGCCCGAGTTGCGCGAGCGGGTCCAGGAAGTACCCACCGAAAAGCCAATTCTGGTGCATTGCGCTGGGGGTTACCGCTCAGCGGCTGGCAGCAGCATTTTGCAAGCCGCTTTGCCGGGCGTCGAGGTAGTAGATTTGGGTGAAGCCGTGACGGAGTTCCAGTCGCAGACGGTGCACCATTAGTCGGTTTTCGCCAACAAACGCGGAGGTGAGCAGGGGCCGTTTTGGAGCCCGCTGCGCGCCTCCGCGTTTTTGCGTTGTGGGAACCTGCGCATTGCGCTTTATCTTTGATGTCTATGCGTGTACTACATACCGCCGATTGGCACCTGGGTCAACGGTTTAGTAATGGTGGCTACGAGCGCACCGAGGAGCATCGGCACTTTTTAAGCTGGCTGGTCGAAACCATCCAAACCCAAAAGGTAGAAGTGCTGGTCGTGGCCGGCGACATTTTCGATACGAGCTCGCCCTCCAATGCGGCCTTGGAGCTGTACTATTCCTTTTTGCTGCAAATGCAGGCTACTGGCTGCCGCGATATTGTGGTAGTGGGTGGCAACCACGACTCTCCGGCTACGCTCAATGCCCCGGCCCGCTTACTCCGCCACCTGCGCGTGCACGTGGTCGGCTGCGTGCCCGATTGCTTTGAGGATCAGGTAATCGTGCTCGATACCGCCGACGGCAAGCCCGGCCTCGTAGTGTGCGCCATCCCCTTCCTGCGCGACCGTGACGTGCGCTTGTCCGTGCCCGGTGAGGCGGCCGAGGAGCGCGAAGCTCGCATTCGCCAAGGCATTGCTGACCACTACGCCCGCACCTCTGAAGTAGAGATGGTGTGGCAACTGAAAGCGGCTGGCGTGCCCGTGCTGGCTACCGGCCACCTATACGCGGCTGGCGCTATGGCTTCCGATTCGGAGCGCACCATTCACGTAGGCAACCTAGGCCAGGTCACAGCCGACCATTTTCCTACGGTGTTTGATTATGTGGCCTTGGGTCACTTGCACCGCCCCCAGCGCGTGGGTGGGCGCGAGCATATTCGCTATTCTGGCTCCCCTATTCCGCTGTCTTTTTCGGAAATAGACCATCCGAAGGAAGTACTGCTGCTAGAATTTGCCCCCCAGAGCCTCACCATCGAAGCTTTGCCCGTGCCCAGCGCTCGGCGGCTGGTGCGCTTTCACGGCCCCTTAGATGAAGTGCTAGTACGCTTGGCCGCCTACGACAACACCGGCTACCAGCTCCCGGCCTGGGCCGATGTAGAAGTCCGCTCCGAGCTCTCGCAGCTGGAAGTAGCCGAGCAGCTGCTGGCCGTCATTACCCAGCTCGACCGCACCCAGTTGGAAGTTTTAGCCCGCCGTCATTTCCGCATGCTTACCCTCCGGCCCCTCGGTGACGAGCCCGAACCCCTCACCCGTAGCCTCCACGACTTTACCGAGCGCGAAGTATTCGAAAAACGCTTGGAAGAAGAACCAGAAGAAGCGCGCACGGAGTTATTGGGCGCGTTTGATGAGTTGATGGAACTGATGCGGCAAGGGTAGCAGAAGAGCGTACTGCCCACACTACAAAAGGCTGCATTAAAAAGTAGACGTTTTTACAAAAACGTCATGCAGAGCACAGCGAAGCATCTCGCATGCTGATGCCAGATTACTAATCTTACTACCGCTGGCGAGATGCTTCGCTGTGCTTTGCATGACAGCTGGTTGACTGTCTGATATTGGTTTTATAAGTACATGAAAATACTCCGCGTCCGTTTTTCCAATCTTAACTCGCTGCGCGGACAGCACGAAATAGACTTCAGTCATTCGCCTCTCTCCGACGCGGGCCTTTTCGCTATTACTGGTCCCACAGGAGCTGGCAAGACCACTATTCTTGACGCTATTACGCTGGCTTTGTATGGGCAGGTGCCCCGCCACGAGGGTGGGGTGGAGCAAGTCATGAGCCACGGCACTGGTGAGAGTTGGGCGGAGGTAGAATTTCAAGTGAATGGGCGCCGCTACCGCTCGAAGTGGGGTCAATACCGAGCCCGCAAAAAAGCCGAGGGCAAGCTCCAGGATTCGCGTATGGAGCTCAGCGAGGAACCCACCTCACCCACCGACGCACCCGAGGATAATTGGCCCATCATTGAGAGCTACAAATCCAAGGTGCCAGCCCGGGTAGCGGAGCTAAGCGGCCTGGATTATCGGCAGTTTCTGCGCTCGGTACTGCTGGCACAAGGCGAGTTTACGCGATTTTTGAAGTCGAGTCCCGGCGAGCGGGCTCAGTTGCTGGAGAAGATTACCGACACGCGCAAGTACTCGGATATTTCGGTTTTTGCTTTCAGAAAAGCCAAGGAGGAGGCTCAGCAGGTAGAAACTCTGCGCGCGGGTTTGGCGGGCGTTACGCTATTATCGAATGAGGAAGTAGCAGCGCTGGCAGCCGAAATGACCAGTATTGAGCAACAGGTACAAGTCAGCACGGCCACCCAGCAACAGTTGCAGGAAGCACAAGCCTGGCTCACGAAGCTGGCCGACCTTGCTACCCGACAGCAACGTGCTGAAGCGACACTTACTTCCCTTGCCACCGAAGCCGAGAGCTTGGCCCCTCTGCGCCAGCGCCTTACCGCCCACGAGCAAGCACTGCCCTTTCGCACACCCTGGGAGCTGCTGCAAGCTGCTGATACGCGCTTGCAGCGCTTCCAGCTGGAAGCGCTGCAAGCGCGGGAGCAGCGCCCGCGCTTGCAGCAGCAACTAGATGCTGTGCATGCAAGTCGGGCTACGGCACACCAGGCCCAAAAAGAGGCTGTTGCGGCTCAGGAAGCGCAAGAGCCCAAGCTGCGTGAGGCAGAAAAGCTGGATGCCGTTCTGCAAACCGAAGAAGCTCAGCTCGCCAAGGAAAAGCATGAATACGAGCAGCGCAACGAGCAGTGCAAGCGCCAAAAAGCAGAATACGAGCAGGCCACGAGTCAGGTAAGTCGCCTAGGTGAGCAGCTCACGGAATTGGCGGCCTGGCTTGCCCAGCACGCCCGCCGCATCGACTTACCCGAAATTCGTCCCCAGCTAAACGGCCACCTCGAAGACCTGGCCGACGTAGACCGGGAGTTGCTGGAGCTAACTACTCAGCACAAAGCCCAGACTGCGGCCCTGCACCAAGCTCAGCAAGTGGGAATTCAGGCCACTACTCACCAAGCCGAAGCCGAAAAGCAAGCCGCCGACTTAGCCGAAGCCCAACGGCAAACGGAAGCCGAGCGCGACACCTGGCTTGCCCGCTTGCAGCAATTCGTAATTGGCTTACAGGACCAGCACGCGACGCAGGACAAACACCTGACCGATCTGCGCTTGCTTATCCAAGCCCAGCAGCTGATTTTAAGCCATGAGGAAGCCCGTCACTATTTGACGGCTGGGGAGCCGTGCCCCTTGTGCGGGGCCACTGAGCACCCGTTTGCCCTGGGCGCCCTTGCCGTTAGCGCTGACTCTTTGCAGCACAATAAGGATCGGGAAGAAGCCTTAGGCCAGCAAGTGCGTAATCTGAACGGGCGCGTGCAAAAGCTACTAACCGCTATAGGCATGCTGGAGAATGCTGGGGGGCAAATATTATTGGCAGAAAACGCCCCCCAACTACCTCTTTCCACGGAAGAGGAAGAAATGGCGCCTAAGCAAGCTCGCACCCTGGCGCAACGACTGCGTGAGTTACAGGAGCAGCGCCACGCGGCCACCGTGCGTCGCACCCAGGCCCACGGCGAGCAGCAACTAGCCAGTCAGCAGCAGCGCCAAGCCCAGGAGGAGCTGACAAAACTAGCGGCGAAGCTGGAAGATGCTCGCGACAGGGCGCCTAAAATTCGGGAGCAGGTGACGAGCATGCTGGCGTACTTTCAGCTCACGTTTACGGGTGATAATGGGCCAGCTTTAGTCAAGCAGTTGGAAGACCTTACCACGGAGTATGAGCAGCACAAAGAGCTACGCAACAAGGCCGAAAACCAGCGCATCGCCGCCCAGGCCCAGAGTGAAGAACTCAAAAAAGCGCTGACTGAAACCCAAGCCTGGCTCACCACACGCAAGGCCGAGCTGACCCGCCACCACGAGGCCATTCAGGAGCAGCGGCGGCAGCGGCGGGAGTTTTTCGCCGAGGCCGATGTTGCCCAGGCGCGCCGAGAGCTAGCCAACGAGGTAAAAGCCCGCACTGAGGCCTACGAGCGCAGCCACCAGACCTTTTGTGAGCACGAAAGCCAGCTTGCGCGCGCCGATGAGAAATTGCGCCAGCTGGAGCAGGAAGCAGCCCGCGAGCAGCAGGAGCGCGACCAGCTCTACACCACGATGGTAGCTGATTTGCAAGCCGCCAATTTGCCCCCCAATCCGGTCGAGTTGGGCACTCGCCTCCTCCCCGACTCCGAAGCGCGCCGTCTCGCCGAGCAGCTTCAATCGCACGAGCGCGCCCTGCTTACCACCCAAAGCGCTCTTACTGAGGCTCAACAGCAGCTAGCAGTAGAGCAAACCCGCGCCCTCACTACTGAGCCCATAGAAATGATACGAGAGCAGCTGCGCGCGGCGGAGCGGGATTTGGCGGAGCTGCACCAGCAGCTAGGGCAGCGGCGGCAGCGTCTCCACGACCATCATCAGGGCTTGGAGCGCCACGCCGAATTGGCCGCCACCCTGGAAAAACAGCAACAGGAAGCCCGACGCTGGCGGCAGTTGGCAGAACTGATCGGCTCGGCCGACGGCAAGAAATTCAGTGAGTTTGCCCAGGGCCTCACCCTCACGCGCCTCACAGAGTTGGCCAACCGTCACCTCAATCGCCTCACCGACCGCTACCGCATCACGCGCAATCCCCAGGAGTACTTGGACTTACTGGTTGTGGACCACTATCAGGCGGACAGCACCCGCTCTATGAATTCACTTTCAGGGGGTGAAAGCTTTCTAGTGAGTCTGGCCCTGGCACTGGGCTTATCGGAGCTGGCGGGCCACAAAACTCAGATCGAAACGCTGTTTATTGACGAAGGCTTCGGCACTCTGGATGCTGATGCACTGGAAGTGGCACTTACCGCCCTTGAAATTCTGCAAGGCACGGGAAAAATGATCGGCATCATCTCGCACGTAGAAGCCCTGAAGGAGCGCGTAAGCACCCAAATCAACGTGCGCAAAGGTGTAGGGGGCATTAGTACCTTGCGGGTTGTCGGGTTCGGGGAGAGTGAGTAGCGCGGCTTTTTACTCCGTGCTGCCCACCGCTTTCATCTCGGCCCAAGTCCAGTAGCCGTGGGGCTCAATGCCGGCATACCTCTGCCGAAAAAATGCCACGACTTCCTTTTCTAGCGTTTCAGCATTGATAGAAGATGTTTCAATTGGGCGTTGGTAGGGGTCGGCGTAGCGCTGCGCTTTGCTAAGCTTTTTGCCCCCCAGGCGCAGCAGTGGCCCCGTGTCCGTGATGGCATCGAAAACCCAGGTGCTGGGGGGCATTTCTTGGCTACTGAGGCGGGCGGCCAAACCGTTTAGCGGCAGGCGCGGCAGCGTGGGGCGCGACTCCAAGTCAATCCAGGTTGTGTATTTGTATTCCAACTCATAGCGCTTACCGCTGTAGCAGCTTAGCACTATATCAAAGCCAGCACTTAGGCCAAATAAGGCGTAGTAAGGCAGTGGCTCGGGCGTGTGCACCACGATTAAACCTAACTCGGGGTAGCGAACAAGACGCGTTTCGGGGCTCTGCATTATCTCGATGGCGCGCTGCACTCGCGTGTATTCGGGCTCCCAAGCGGCGCGGCCCTGCTCCGGGTTTTCCAAGATTTCCCCAAAGGCGGGCAGAAACCAGGCGAATTTCTCTGCTGAAGCTTCTGCTTCACTACGCTTCAGCACTGGGGCGCCGAAGGGCGGGTAAAACAGCTCTTTTTCTTTGGCATTGAGCCAGCACACCAGCTTTAGCGCGTCATCGGCCAGCGGATTGTTCCAGTCCAGTTCCCGAAAATCACCGAGAATGGCTACGAGGCGTAGTAGCGGCTCGTGACGCAGAGCTTGCTCCGGATTGAGCAAACTCCACACCCCCACGAACCCATCGACGTCGAAGTGGTTGGCGCTGACGGCTGCTACCTCCAAGCCGGGTGTGTGCGGGGCGCGCAGAGCACGTAACACGGAGCCGGCGCTGGTATCGTCGCGCAGGGCTATGGGTGTAGCTGCGCCGCGCCAGTGCGCCAGTACTAACGAGGCCCGTAAACCGGTGCTGTCGACTAAAATAGTAGGCTGCTGACGGGCTTCAGCAAAAGGAACAAAATGGTGTGGCAAAGGTGAAGTGTAGTTTGCGAAACGGTGAAATGGCAAAAGTCCTGTTACTACTACGCAAACAAACAACAAACTCCCTACCTCACCTTTTCTTACGACGGTTAGAGATATGCTCTACTCGGCTGCGGCGTACCCAATGCAGATATTTTTGCAGCTCTTCAGCGCCGCGTAGCGCCTCAACAGTAGCGTAATTCTTAGCCAACTCCCGATTGGTTAGCAGCAAGTGAATAGTGCTGTGGCATGGCTGACACAAAGCTACCGTGGGGCCATGGCGACCACCTTCCTCCCGCGGTACCAAGTGATGACGCGAGACATGGCGTACGTGCCGCTCGCATAGTTCACATTGCACGTCCGAGCCACCAGCGGAACTCTCAGGATAATTTTCGAATCGGCGGCGAGGCATAAAATGCAATAATGTAAGAAGTTGGCCCGATGATAGCAGTAAGATGTAGGAGACCAGATATTCAACAAATAAAGCTTTGCACAGAAGGGTCTGCTCAAATAAATTCTATATTCGGTTTTAGTGACTTAGTGCATAAGCTGACCGTTTACACGTTTTAAATGCTTTCAACAAGCACTTGAGACAATATTAAATCAACCAGACTTTAATTGAAGTTCAAACTTTCCTAAGAATAATTCAACCATAACTTTTACTGTTTTTTTCACTTTCACTTCTTTCCCTATGCAAACTCTTACTCTTCGCTTACCACGTCGCTTTGCACTTTTGCTGAAAGTAGCGGGCTTCTTTCTTGCTCTAATTGTTCTGGCGCCAACTAAAGCGCACGCCCAAACATGGCTCGTTTCGACTGATGCCTACATTAAAATTGGGGTAATGGATAAGTTTGGTCAATTGGGTACCTATAACGCTACTTTCGTGGTGACGGATCAAACGTCGGGCAAAGAGTATCTGCTGACGAAAGAAGTGGAAAAGGGCAAAAATGGTATTGACGTGCTGTTTCCGTCCGAGCCTTCCGAGGCCGAGTATTTCAAAACAGAGAAAGGTGAAGCTGCTCGGCAGATGCCTGGCAAGTATGCCTGGGAGTGCCGCGTAGGCGGAAAACGAGTTGTGGGAGGCCGTTTTGAGCTTCCAGCGGTGGCGAATGATGTAACCGTAGTGGAGAACCGCAAATAATTCGCTTTTTTTGCTTTCTCCTTTTCTCACTTAGTACTAGCCCGGCGTTGCAGCGCCGGGCTTTTTTTATGGGCCTAGAGAACGTGGGCGTTTCTTTTCGGCAGCGGCTACGTATTAGCAGAGTAAAGCTGGGGGCATTTGGCCCGGCTGGCTGTTAGGTTTTAATGGTTCAACTTCCTCTCGACTCAACTTATGCCCAAGAAATCATTTGCCGAACTTATTAGTAGCCCTGGCATGCCGGTGTTAGTGGACTTTTACGCCGACTGGTGCGGCCCTTGCAAAACGATGGCGCCGATTCTGGAGCAGGTTGCCAACCAGCATCAGGGCAAGGTTAAAGTCATTAAAGTAGACGTGGATAAGAATCCAGCGGCGGCTCAGCAGTTTAGGGTGCAGGGTATTCCCACACTTATTCTGTTTCATAAAGGCCAGCCCATATGGCGTCAATCGGGTGTGGTGCCCGCCCAGCAGCTCAGCCAGGCCATTGGGTCGGTTATTCACTAAGAGGTTGATTCAAGCTAGCCTTTCTGATGACGGGCGACAGAAGAGAGATTGAGTTCTACGACTTGTGTTGAACAGTACTAAAACTGAGCGGACAACAAGACGCAGAATTCGGTCTCTCTTCTGCGTTTTAGCTATTTAAGCTCACTTCAGCGGGGTAATTTTGCCCCCCAGCTGCCCTTTGTTCGTTCTATTTGTTATTCGGCTGCTGCCTGCCTCGGTTTGCTATGTAGGTGGCGTGCGGAAGAGGTTTGCCCCAACGGCGGCGAGCTAGCACCAAAACATTTGAGAACCATAAGCTTTATATTCGTGAGTTGCTTTAGTCTTTCTATTCCGAATGTTTGTCCCCTCGCATAGCACATTTCTATTTCTGTTCGTTGTCTGACTATGCGTAGAGTAGTACTTTCTGTTCCCTTCCTTCTTCTATTTTTTATCCTGTGCACGTTTCCCGCACTGACTTGGGCCCAGGCTACGGTTACGCTGAGCGGCTACGTGCGCGCCGCCTCCGACCAAGGCGTTTTGCCCGGCGCTTCCGTGGCCGTCCCGGCCCTGAATACCGGCGTCACGGCCGATGAGAAAGGGTTTTATTCGCTTCCCTTACCCGCTGGCCGCCACGAATTGGTCATCACCTTTATCGGCTATCAAAACCTCACGCGGGAAGTAAATCTGGCGCGTACCCAGCGCATTTCCTTTACGCTAACGGAGGCTGCCAACGAGCTAGGCGAAGTAGTAGTGGAAGGCTCCGGCACCTTGCAGCAGAAGCTGCAAACCACTCAAATGAGCCTGGAGCGCCTCACTACCCGCGAAGCAAAGCTGCTGCCAGCCCTATTTGGTGAAGTCGATTTGCTGAAAACCCTGCAGCTTAAGCCCGGCGTGCAGAACGGCGGCGAGGGTACCAGTGGCCTTTTTGTGCGCGGCGGCTCCTCCGACCAGAACCTGTTTTTGCTGGATGAGGCTGTGGTGTATAACCCCTCGCATTTATTCGGCCTGTTTTCGGTGTTCAATCCGGATGCCGTTCAGAGCGTAGATCTGTATAAAGGTGGCTTCCCGGCGCAGTTTGGGGGGCGTTTATCGTCGGTGGTCGATGTAAAGCTGCGCGAAGGCAACACCCACAAGATAGGCGTGAGCGGTGGACTCGGCTTGATTTCATCACGCTTGACTGTAGAAGGCCCTATTGTGAAAGATAAAGGCTCTTTTATCGTATCGGGCCGGCGCACTTACTTTGATGTATTTACACGGCAGGTTAACCGCCTCAATGCCGACGATCCGGAATTCAACCCTATTCCTGACTATTACTTCGCCGACTATAACGCCAAAGCCAACTACAAACTCGGCGACAAAGACCAGATTTTCCTGACTGGCTACTACGGCCGCGACGTGTTTGGTTTTAATAGCGCGAACGGCTTCAACTTCGATTTCACTTGGGGCAACACAGTTGGCGCCCTGCGCTGGAACCACGTATTCTCACCCAAGCTGTTTGTAAATACCACGGCCTCCTTCACGCGCTATCAGTATGAAGTGAGCAATAAGCTGGATGAGTTCAGCTTTAACCTGTCGTCGGATATTCGGGATGTAGCCCTGCGCACCGATTTTGAGTATCAGGCCAATGACCGGCACACGCTTAAGTTTGGCGCTAGTGCTACCAACCACGTTTTTGGCGTAGGCCGGCTCCAGGCGGGTAGCGAAGACGGCCGCCTTGGCTTCGGTTCCGACGTGAATTACAAGGGCCAGGAAGCTGCCCTTTACGCCAGCGACAATTTTCAGCCCAGCGAGAAGCTTCAGCTGGAATACGGCCTGCGCGCTACTGGCTTTCAGAGCGGCTCCGACAGCTACGGCGGCCTGGAGCCCCGAGCCGCGGCGCGCTATTCGCTCACGCCCAACACCTCACTCAAGGCCAGTTATGCCCTCATGTACCAGTACGTGCACCTGGTCACGAACTCCGGCGCCTCCTTGCCTACTGATATCTGGTACCCTTCGCGCGAGTCGGTGAAGCCGCAGCGCTCTCAGCAAGTGGCTACAGGGGTCAGCTTTTTGTTGGGTGGAGGGAAGTTTTTGCTGACCAACGAAGTGTATTACAAATGGGCCCAAAACCAGATCGACTTTCGCGACGGCGCGCAGCTGTTTGTAAATCCTGATTTGGATGCAGAGTTTCTGTTTGGCAAAGGCTGGAGCTACGGCAATGAGCTATACCTGGAAAAGAAAACCGGCCGCACCACCGGCTGGGTGGGCTATACCCTAGCCTGGAGCAAGCGCCGCTTTCCGCCCCAGCGCGGCACAACAGGCATCAACAATGGCGCTGACTTCTACCCCACTTATGACCGTCGCCATAACCTAACGGTAGTGCTCTTGCACCAACTCACGGAGCGCCTAAACCTGACAGGCTCTTTTGTATACAGCTCCGGTGCGCCTACCACGCTACCCCAAGGGCGGTTTGTGTTTCAGGAAATATTTGGCGCCGAGCCCGTGGCTGTGCCCATTTATCCCGACCGCAACACGTACCGCCTAGCCCCCTACCACCGCCTCGATTTGGGTGTAGTGTGGCGGCTCAAGCCTAACCGTTGGTTTGATGAGTCGGATTTGACTTTTAGCGTATACAACTCCTACAATCGTCGCAATCCCTACTTCGTGTATTTTGATCAGGTAAAGGACCCCGAAACGGACGTTGTGACGGGCTATCGCGCTCGGCAGGTGTCACTGTTCCCGGTTATTCCGTCCGTGACGTATAACTTCAAATTCTGACCGCCACGCTGCTTTACTTATGATTCATTCCCTGAAAAATAGTCTGACGTACGGTGTGTGGCAGTTACTGCTGCTCGGGGTGCTGCTGGGGGCTACGAGCTGCGATAATTTGCAGAAAGATATTGACGTGGTGCTCCCCGTGGCGCCACCTCAGCTGGTGGTCGAGTGTTACTTAGAGCCCAACCAGCGGCCCCAGCTGACGGTAAGCGAAACGGTGCCTTACCTGTCGTCGCCCGTTCCAAAAGTGCCGGAAGATGTGGTGGTAACTATCACCGGCCCTAACCGGCAGCGCGAGGTCATGACCTATGATCCGGGCTTCAATTTTCTGACGGGCAAAGTGTACACCCATCGGGGTCGTAGCCGACTAGTTATTCGGCCCGGCGACGAGTTTACCCTGGAAGCCCGCGACACGAAAGGCCGCCTCGTGACGGGTACCGCCCGCATGCCCGCAGTGGTGCCGATTGATACCGTAGAATTCAAATTTAATGATCGGCCCGTGCGGGAGGCCTATGTTATCACCCGATTTCGCGACCCACTCCAAACCCTTGATTACTATCGGTTTCAAGTACACCGCGACAGTATTTCCCAAGAGCCCGAAATTGATTACAGCATTGAAGACCGCCTCAATGAAGGCAAGGAAATCACGCTCGGCACCAGTTATATCTTCGATCCTGGCGACTCGCTTATCGTGACCCTTTATCACTTGGATCAGCCTTACTACCAGTTTCTGCAATCGACTGAGAATGCGCGCAATGCAAACGGAAACCCCTTCGGCCAACCCGCCGCTATCCAATCCACGGTGCAGGGTGGCATAGGCGTATTCACCATTCTGAGCTACCAGCGACAATCGCTAACTATCCGGTGACCTATATTTTGAGCCAGCATGCAACTAGTGGATCTATAACAGATATCTTCAAGGCATCTATCCACTTTAATTGCTGATACTGATGCTTATGCGCCGCTCTTATTCTTATGTTTTAACTCTTGTTGTCTCATTTATTCTGGCTGGTATGGTCACTAGCTGCGAGAAAGCTTGTGGCTGTAGCCCGATGCCTGCATTGGGCATGACAGAAACCGAATTATCCCGCACATGGCGGCTAGATGAAATTAGCAAAGCAGGACAAGTCACTAGTAGCGGCAGTGCTATCAAAGACCGCTATACGCTCACCTTTCAAGGTCAGGGCAACTATACTCAAAAGTTGCTGACAACTGGCGACGAATTTACGGGTACCTGGAAATTGACTAATTCTGGTCATACCCTCGACCTGATAGATCATAAGGGAGCTCCTCAGACGTACGAAATAAGAGGCAACAAACCCAGTGGAGGCCCATCCAATCAAATTTCTCTTATCCGAGAGATTCAAGGGCAACCAGAATCGAAAGTTTTCAACCTTGTGCCTTAAGGAAATTCTCTTGCAATTCTCACCCCTATTACCTTAAAAAAAGCCCCCCAGAGATATTCTGGGGGCTTTATTATTAACATCAATTAGACATTTATTGACGCTCCACTACCGCCCGTATCAGGGCCGTAAGGCGGGGCTCGGCGGCAGCGGCGGCGCGCAGAATGTCGGCAATGTCTACTTTCTTGAGCTTACCGGGCGAGCACAGATCGGTGATGACAGAAATGGCCAGCACAGGCAGATCCATCTGGCGGGCAGCAATTACTTCAGGCACTGTACTCATGCCCACCGCATCGGCTCCGATGGTGCGTAGGTAGCGGTATTCGGCGGGCGTTTCGAGCATAGGGCCGGGCAGGCTAGCGTAGATGCCGCGGCGCACGTAGTTGGTGAAGCCCAAATCGTGGACCGCGCGCTGGGCCTGGGCCAGCAGCGTGCGGTCGTAGGGCTCCAGCATATCGGGAAAGCGCGGGCCCAGCTCATCTAGGTTCGGCCCGATAAGCGGATTGGTAGGTTGTAAGTTCAGGTGGTCTTCTATGAGCATTAGGTCGCTCATGGCAAAGTCGGGGTTGAGCCCACCGGCGGCGTTGCTTACAAATAGCTTCTGGATGCCCAGTAGCTTCATCACGCGCACCGGGAACACCACTTGCTGCATAGTGTAGCCCTCGTAATAATGGAAGCGCCCTTGCATCACGAGCACCCGCCGACCGGCCAAAATGCCCCCCAGCAGCTTTCCTGAATGGCTCTCGACGGTTGAAACCGGAAAGTGCGGCAAGTCGGCATAGGAAAACTCGTGCTGAATTTCCAGCTCCTTCACTAGCGCTCCCAAACCGGTGCCGAGGATGATACCGAATTCAGGTTGAAACTCGCCGAACTGGTGGCGTATGTGGTCAGCGGCTTCGCGCAATTGCGCAGTTTGTTGGGCGGCAGTAATATTCATAGGGGCAAATTAAGCACACAAAGCAATGTAAATGAGTAGTAGTATTAATGGTAGAAAAGAAAGAACAAACCCTAAAAAGTATTACTTTCGATATATTCTTAAATATTTATATGAAATACACGAATCTATTCACTGGCTTGCTGCTAAGTACCGGAGCAATCTTACTTAGTTGTGAAAAAGAAAAAAGTACCCCGTCAATAGACTTTACTTATACGGGTACTCTTCAAAACTTTACTCCTATCCAGTTCTCCGCTAGCCGCCAGGATATCAGCAGCTACGAGTGGAATTTTGGTGACGGCAGTACCTCCACTGAGGCAAATCCAGCGCATACTTTCCGGCGTGCGGGCAATTACACTGTCACGTTAAGCACGCCTCAAATGGCTGATGTCACTAAAAGCAAAACTATTACCCTAGCTCAGGCCGATACTACCGCTCTGATTAGGGCAAAAGCTGTAGGCCAATATTACTGTAATAAGATTATCGTATCCTACTGGAATTCTGGCGTTGACCTACGTAAGAAGCGCTTACCAGAGACTACTTTAAATGTTGTAGCTGTGGGACCAGATTTGATTAAGGTAAGACACCAGACTTTGTATTTGTTTGGTGTCTTCACACAGCAGTGGCCTTTTTCAAGTGAAGGATCCTACTATTACTTTACCGATTACACCCGAGACGTAATACGATACTTTGGTGAGTTTCGCGTGAAAGCAAACGGAGATAGTTTAATCTATAGAAACAAGATTCAGTTTCCAAGCCGCGCACCTGATACAATTTGGTATTGTCGGAGGCTTCCTTAAGTAGATACGACCACAAGTAAACAAGAAAGGGCCAGTTATTTGCTGGCCCTTTCTTATTCTTGTCTTTGACAGTAATTACTCAATCCGCATTTCGAATGGCATGCGCGCTTGCACGCCTTGCAGCTTCGTGAGCTTCTGATACTGCTCGTACATAGGATACAGCGGGCCTAGCTCCTGCTTCACGAGCTGCTGCCGTGCTTCCATACCAAAGCTGTTGAAGATATTCTCCACGAAGGTTTTCTGGCGGGGCAGGCTTTGCAGGCGATAATCGCCCTCATCCAGCTTGGCGCGGCGAGCGGCAATGCGCAGCGCATCCTCGAACGAGCCCAGCACATCCACGAGGCCACGCTCCTTAGCTTCCGAGCCTGACCATACCCGACCGGAGGCATAGCCGCGCAGCTTCTCAACAGGCATATTGCGGCCTTTGGCGGCTTTGGTGGTGAAGTCGGCGTAGATGCGGTTTACTTCTTCCTGTAGCTGCTGCTGCTCGTAGGCAGTGAGTGGGCGCGTGATGGTGGGCAAATCCGAGAACTTGCCGGTAGTTACGCGGTCGGTGGTAATGCCGAGCTTATCGCGCAGCAAGGGCTGAATATTAGGCAGCACGCCAAACACGCCAATGCTGCCCGTGATGGTATTTGGATGCGCTACGATGGTGTCGCAGGCCATGGCAATAAAATAACCCCCCGAAGCCGCTACATCTGACATAGAGCACACGATGGGCTTTACTTTTTTGGTGAGCACCACTTCGCGATAAATAATATCGGAGGCCAGCGACGAGCCGCCAGGCGAGTTGACACGCAACACCACGGCCTTCACCTTGTCGTCGAGGCGGGCTTGGCGGATAGCCTCGGCGAAGCGGGTACTGCCGATATCGGTGTTGCCGCCCTTGCCGGTCACGATGTCGCCATCGGCATAAATAACAGCAATACGATTGGCGCTACTGCCCTCTGTATCTCCTTCGCCTCGCTGGTAAGTGCTCAGGCTTATTAAACCAAGTTTCTCATCTTCTTCTAAGCCCACTTTCTTTTTCATGAAGTTCAGAGCTTGATCGTAGTAACCTACATTGGTAACTAAGCCCAAACGCTTGGCATCGTTGGCGTTGTGTACTAGCATGGAGTCAGAAATCACGCGCAGACGGGCGGGCGCAATGCGGCGGGCCTTCGCTACGTGGCCGAGCATGAAGTCGTTCATCGAATTCAGGAACGACGAAGTTTGCAGCCGCGCTGAGTCCGACATGCTATCTCGGAAATACGGCTCTACGGCGCTCTTAAACGAGCCTACCCGGAAGATATACGGCTCGATGCCCAGCTTTTCGAAGAGGTTTTTGTAGTAATACGTCTCCGAGCTCAAGCCATTAAACTCCAGCGTGCCTTGCGGATTCAAGTAGATTCGATCAGCTATGGAAGCCAAGTAATAGCTTTTCTCCGACGACAAATCGTTGTAAGCCACTACGAATTTGCCCGACTTCTTAAAGTCCAGCAGCTCGTTGCGAATTTCTTCCAGCGTGGCCATACCGGCCTGCACTAGCTCCACATTCAGGAAAATGCCTTTGATATTATCGTCTTTTTTAGCTCGCCGAATGGCTTCTTTTATTTGCACCAGGCCACTGCTGGCGCTACTGCCGCCGCCCAGCAAGCTGCCCAACGACTCCGGGTTTTCGCGCTCCGAAATGGGCTGGTCGAGCTTGAGCTCCAGCACCGAGTTTTTGGCTACCTCGATCTCGCTATCGGAGCTCGCCGCTGCCATGAGCACGCCCAGCAGCAGCAAAAACCCAAGAAAGGCAAAGGCTGTAAGGCCCACGAGGGTAGCCAATACATATTTTAAAAACTGTCTCATTGAAAAAGGAAGATTAACTGGGTGCCTAACAAATGTAGAAGGGTTTGGTCAACGAAGACCAACTTGGTTTGCCGATTATCAATACTCATATTTTGCCCCCCACCATTGTCGCAGCCGCTCGCGCAGTTTCTGCTCGCTGGCATTATGGCCAGGGTCGTAGAAGCGGGTGCCGCTAAGGGCTTCGGGCAGAAACTCCTGGGGGGCAAAATTACCTTCGTAGTCGTGCGAATACTGGTACTGCTGGCCGTAGCCGAGCTGTTTCATAAGGCGCGTGGGCGCGTTGCGCAACGGAATAGGTACGGACTGCACACCTTGCTCGCGCACCAGCGCCCGCGCCGCCCGGATGCCTTTGTAGCTGGCGTTGCTCTTCACGCTGGTCGCTAGATACACTACCGTTTGACCCAGAATGATATCGCTTTCGGGCAAGCCAATAACCGTTACGGCCTGGAAGCAACTTTGGGCCAGCATGAGGGCGTTAGGATTGGCGTTGCCGATATCTTCGGAGGCCAGGATAAGCAGGCGGCGGGCAATGAACTTCACGTCTTCGCCGCCTTCTAACATTACCGCTAGCCAGTACAAAGCAGCATTAGGGTCGGAGCCGCGGATGCTTTTGATAAAGGCCGAAATGACGTCGTAGTGCATCTCGCCGCCTTTGTCGTAGCGAGCTAAGTGCTGCTGGGCCAGCTGCTGCACCACAGCATCGGTAACGACGGTTTCGCCCGTTTCGGGGTTCATGGGACTTGCTTCAACCACAATTTCGAGCAGGTTAAGCAGCTTGCGTGCATCGCCGCCCGAAATGGTGAGCAGAGCGTTGTACTCGGCCACGCGCACGTTTTTGCGCTTGAGCGTTTCGTCTTGGATTATAGCTTTATCTACTAGCTCCGTCAGCACTTCCTTGCTCAGCGGCTCCAGCACGTACACCTGCGCTCGGCTCAGCAAGGCCGGAATTACCTCGAAAGAAGGATTCTCGGTGGTAGCGCCAATAAGCGTAACCACGCCGCGCTCTACCGCCCCGAGCAAGGCATCCTGCTGGGACTTGCTGAAGCGGTGAATTTCATCAATAAAGAGTACCGTGCCCGGCCGTGACTTGGCCTTCTCAATCACGTCGCGTACGTCCTTTACACCGGCATTTATGGCGCTCAAAGCTACAAAAGGCTGTTTTAGCTCCTCAGCCAGCAAGTGCGCTAAGGTGGTTTTGCCCACGCCCGGCGGGCCCCACAAAATTAGCGAAGGCAAACGCCCCCCGGCCAAGTAGCGTCGCAGCACGCCCTCCGGGCCTACCAAATGCTGCTGTCCTGCGTACTCGGCGAGCGTATGCGGACGCCGACGCTCAGCCAAAGGAGCATTTTGGGACGGTTTGGCGGGTTGGGCCGGAGTGGGTTCGGGGTCGAAGAGGGAGCCGGTAGTCATCGGAGAGTAACGTAAAGCGAAGCCCAAAAGTAACGCGGGCGCTAAGCCAGTCGCAGAACATTCTGACGAAGCTAGTGCTTTGGGAGGCATTAGTTGCCATAAGGCAGTTCATGAAAGCTCCACAAAAGGAGCAATAGAAGCTTTGCACTACCCGTACCTTTGCCGCCGATGAAAAATTCCCTGCGCGTCCACGCGGCTTTGTTTCTGGTAGCCCTGATCTACGCGGCCAACTACAGTCTTTCCAAGGATGTGATGCCCGTATATATGGGTCCTTTCGGCATCGTAACGCTGCGCATAGTGGGCGCGGCGCTGTTTTTCGCCTTACTCAGTCGCCTCGTTGCGCCCCAAGATCGAATTCAGGGCCGCGCCGATAATGTGCGCTCCATCATCTGCGGGGTCACGGGTATTGGAGTGAATCAGCTGCTATTTTTCTCCGGGCTGAATTATACTTCACCTATCAATGCTTCTCTGCTTCAGACGATTGCGCCTATTGTAGTGGTCATTGCCTCGGCGGTGCTGCTGGGCGAAAAAATTACGGGTGCCCGTGTGGGGGGCATTTTGCTGGGGGCCGTGGGTGCAGCCACACTTATTCTGAGTCGTAACCCCACCGATGCCATTTACCCCAACGCTACGCTAGGCAATATTCTGATTCTGCTCAATGCCACGGCGTTTGGGGTCTATCTGGTTCTGGTTACGCCGCTCATGCGGAAGTATAATGCCTTCACCGTACTAGCACGCATTTTTTTGGTCGGTGCCGTAGTAGCAGTCCCTTTCGGTTGGCGCGATGCCCTCACAACTGATTACGCCCACTTCCCGCTCTACATCTGGGCAGAGGTGATTTATATGGTCCTGTTCCTGACCATTATTGCCTACCTGCTCAACAACTGGGCACTGAAATACGCCTCCCCTGCCCTGCTGGGCGTGTATATCTATTTGCAGCCGGTGCTGGCTGTGCTTATTGCTGTGAGTTTGGGCAAAGATCACTTTACCTGGGGCCGGGCCCTGCAAGCGGCCCTGATTTTTGGCGGCGTATTTCTGGTAAGTCGCAGGCCAAAGCCGCAAGTACCACTGGAGCCCGTACTGGACTAGACATTAACTAAAAAAGCCCCCCAACTATGTAGTTGGGGGGCTTTTTTAGTTAACTCAAATTACAAGTGAATCACCTCATTGTAAGCCGCTGCGGCCGCTTCCATCACGGCTTCCGACATGGTGGGGTGCGGGTGCACGGATTTAATGATTTCATGGCCGGTGGTTTCGAGCTTACGAGCTACCACTACCTCGGCAATCATTTCGGTTACGTTCGAGCCGATCATGTGAGCGCCGAGCCACTCGCCGTACTTAGCGTCGAAAATCACTTTTACGAAGCCGTCTTTAACGCCGCCAGCGCTGGCTTTACCTGAAGCCGAGAAGGGAAATTTGCCCACCAGAATGTCGAGGCCTTTGTCGCGGGCTTCTTTTTCGGTCATGCCAACGCTGGCAATTTCGGGCTGAGCGTAGGTGCAACCGGGGATATTCTGGTAATTGAGCGGCTCGGGGTGGTGGCCGGTAATTTTCTCTACGCAGATAATGCCTTCGGCCGAAGCCACGTGCGCCAGCGCCGGGCCGGGCACGATGTCGCCGATGGCGTAGATGCCGTCGACGTTGGTTTTATAATACTCATCTACAATGAGGCGGCCCTTCTCTACTTTGATGCCCAGCTCTTCGAGGCCCAAATTTTCGAGGTTGGTTTGCACGCCCACGGCCGACAGCACCACGTCGCACTCAATCTGCTGCTCACCTTTGGCGGTCTTCACTGTCACTTTGCAACCCTCGCCCTTTGTGTCCACATTGGTTACTTCGGCGCTAGTGAGGATGGTCATGCCCATTTTCTTGAAGGACTTCTCCATCTGCCGCGAAATTTCCTCGTCCTCTACGGGCACGATACGGGGCATAAACTCTACGATAGTTACCTCCGAACCCATAGCGCGGTAGAAGTACGCAAACTCGACGCCGATAGCGCCTGAGCCCACTACCACGAGACGCTTGGGCATTTGCTCCAGCGTCATTGCCTTGCGGTAGCCGATGATTTTCTTGTTATCGATAGGCAGGTTAGGCAGCTCGCGCGAGCGGGCACCGGTAGCCAGGATGATGTGCTTGGCCTCTACTGTCTCCTTCGAGCCGTCGGCTTTGGTCACTTCCACTTTGCCGGGAGCCAGCAGTTTGCCCGTGCCCGATACTGTTTCGATTTTATTCTTTTTGAACAGGAAGTTGATGCCTTTGCTCATACCGTCGGCCACGCCACGGCTGCGCTGCACTACGGCACCGAAATCGTAGCTAGGGTTTTCGACCTTCAGGCCATAATCTTCGGCGTGTTTGAAATACTCAAATACTTGAGCGCTTTTGAGCAGCGCTTTGGTCGGGATGCAGCCCCAGTTGAGGCAAATGCCCCCCAACGATTCGCGCTCTACTACACCTACTTTCAACCCGAGTTGTGAAGCCCGAATAGCGGCTACGTAGCCACCGGGCCCACTGCCAACCACGACCAGATCATATTGCAATGCCATATTCTTGTGCTTGAGAAGAGATAGAAAATTTCGTCCGGAAGGCCAGCCACCCGAGCCGGGCAAAGATAACCAGCGTTTGTTACTCTCAACAATAAGGTTTTGAAGAGCCGATTCCGGTTAAAAGGGCATGAATTTACCCCCAGCGGTGACCTAGCCGTACAATACACAACCACTTGACAGCTGGTCTGGTTTGGGTTACGTCCGTACTTTCTGGTGATATGAAAACAACCCTACTCTGCTTAATTGCAACTAGCGTGCTGCTGCTCACGACGCAGTGTGCCTCTACGCCCGAACATGAAGCGCCTACCAAGTTCAAGTCGACTCCATCAGCGCGCCGTGCCATTAAGCTTGAGCCCCCTGCCCCCCGAAACCTCGATTCCCTCAGCACTACCCCACCTGATTCGACGCTTTAGGATTGGCTTACTTAGTTGTCACAAAGGGCGTCATGCAGCGCGAAGCATCTCGCGTGAGCCCGCGAGATGCTTCGCGCTGCATGACGCCTTTTTGAAATTTGGGCTAAATGATTACTTACTACCCAGCAACAGCTTCACGTAGAAGCTCGGCTGCCGCAGCCGCTCGCGCAGGTTCAGATCCAGAAACATGTTGCTGATGGTTTCGGCCAGCGTGGGGTTGTTGGCGGCGCGGTTGGCGACCACATTAAACAGCCACGGAAACGCTAGCAAGCGCTGCATGGCGCGACTCAGGCGCAATTCCTGCCACAGCCGATTATACACAGCTGCGTCGTAGCCCTTGAGAAAATCAGCGGAGAAATTATGCGCGGCTAGCGCACGGGAGGCCCAGTCGGCGGCGTGACGGCCACTCACCATAGCGTGACTGATGCCTTCACCGGAGAATGGGTCGATGAGAGAGCCTGCATCGCCGAGCAGCATGTATGCGTCGCCGGAGAGAGAGCGGCGTTTCGAGCCCAGCGGTAAGCCGAATCCGCGCACCGGGCCCAAACGCTGGGCGTCTTTGAATCGCTCGCGCAGAGCGGGGTGAGTTTCAAGAATTTCTGAGAGCCGCTGACGCAGGTTTATCTTCTTCTGCGACACGGTTTTGCTCAACATCCCGACGCCCACGTTGGCCTGCCCATTAGGCAAGGGAAATACCCAGAGGTAGCCGGGCAAAAATTCTTTGATGAAGTGAAGCTCAATAAAGTTGTCTTTGCTCAACCCAGTTACGCCTTGATAATACGCCCGCAGGCCAGCGCAGTGATGGTCAGGCTCCAATTGATGCCCGCCAATCTGCCGCGCAAACGCTGACTGCGCCCCGTTGGCTACCAGCAGCAGCTTGGCTTTTATTTCTATAGCGCCATCGGCTGTGCGCAGATACCAGTGGCCGTCGGCAGTGCGCTCGTGGTGCGTAATGTCTACAGATTCTAATAGCTCGATTTCCGGGCGCTGACGGACTTCTTTAACCAGAAAATTGTCGAAGTCGATGCGCTTGGCAATGTGACCGGCGGCAGGGTCCGTTGCTTTATTAAAATGAGGTCGGAAGGGAATACCGAGGCGGCGGCCGTTGGGCGCGAAGAAATCGATGCCCCAGGCGGGCAGCTGCGCGGCATCGGCGGCTAATCTGGGGGGCAAATTTTCGGCTATGCGGCGCAGCTCACTTACCACTTTGCCGCTGAGCGCATCGCCACATATTTTGTCGCGAGGAAAAGTGGCGCGGTCGAGCAGCAGGCAGCGTTGGCCCGCGTTGGCGAGGTGCAGGGCGGCTGTAGCACCACCGGGCCCGGCCCCCAAAATGCAGATATCGATTTCACGCATAAGTCGGGGCGAAGGTACGATGCCTTTTGAATGCCTGCCGCTACGCCGCGTGGATTGGTTAGCGGAAATTGTCCAGCCTTGCTACCTTCGCCCACATGACAAAACTGCTCGACGGAAAAACCGCCCTCATTACCGGCGCCTCCAAAGGAATCGGCCGCGCTATTGCTACCCATTTCGCCCAACTCGGCGCTAACATCGCCTTCACCTACCTTTCCAGCGTGGAGAAAGGCCAACAGCTCGAACAAGAGCTAGCTGCCCACGGCACCAAAGTAAAAGGTTTCCGCTCTGACGCCTCCGTGTACGCCGACGCCGAAAAGCTAATCGACGATGTAATGACTGAGTTTGGCCGCCTGGATGTTCTGGTTAATAATGCTGGCATCACCCAAGATGGTCTACTCATGCGCATGAGCGAGCAGCAGTGGGACCAGGTGTTGGCCGTGAATCTCAAGTCAGTGTTCAACCTGACCAAAGCCGCCATCAAGCCGATGATGCGCGCCAAAGCCGGCAGCATCGTGAATATGACGTCGGTAGTCGGCATCAAAGGCAACGCTGGGCAAGCTAACTACGCTGCTTCCAAGTCGGGTATTATTGGCTTCACGAAGTCGGTAGCGCTGGAGCTAGGTTCGCGCAATATTCGCTGCAACGCTATTGCGCCCGGCTTTATCGAAACCGAAATGACCGATGCCCTCGATCCTAAGCAAGTAGATGAATGGCGCAAAGCTATTCCGCTCAAGCGTGGTGGCACCCCCGAAGACGTAGCTAAAGCCACTGCTTTTCTAGCTTCGGATGACAGCAGCTATATCACCGGGCAGGTATTGCAGGTTGACGGTGGCATGCTGACGTAAGCTACCACACCGAATAAATTATCTTAGTGAACGTCATGCCGAGGCGGCGCCGAAGCATCTCGCGTGAGGTCGTTGTACACAACAATGCAACAGCAGCACACGAGACGCTTCGGCGCCGCCTCGGCATGACCGCCTACTAGGAGGTTTACTGGCATTCCTACTTTTCTTGCCGCTTTCCAAGAGCCAAGTGTGGTTGAATAATTCTGTTGCCGCTCTTGCTACTAACGGCCCCTACTTAAACTACAGGAATTTGATTTGAGCCATCCCAGCGTGCAAGCCAAGCTTAAGGAACGCTATGGCAAACGAATTCCGCTGACGGAAAAAGTTATTTCGCAGGTACGCATGTTTGACAATAAGGAGTTGGTCACGATGCGCTAGGCCCGCTTTATTCTGCCTTTTCACAACCTATACCGCAACTCCCTAACTTCGCCACCCAACCCGCGATTTAGTAAGCTTTAGCTGTTGCACGCAACTCTATAGCTCCTTTCCGGGTTTTTGGTACTCTCACTTGCTGGTATTCCTGTCTTTGATTTCCGTCGCTGCTTCTCCCTGGTTGATTTTGTTGTGCCTGGCCGTGGGCGCGGGCTACGCGGCGCTGCTCTACTCGGCGAAAGCGCCTTGGAGCAAGGCCCTGAATTATGGTCTGGCTGCTTTGCGCTTCGTGGTCGTGAGCTTTTTGTGCTTTCTGCTGCTTTCGCCCTTCATCAAAACCAATAGCACCACCACCGAAGCGCCCACCATCGTGCTGGCCGTAGACAACTCCCAGTCGGTGGGGCTATTTACGCCCCCTGAAGTGCTGCGTCAGGCGACGGAGGGCTTGCAACAGTTGGCCACTACGTTGCGCGGCCAAGGCTTTCAGGTTGAAACACAGATTTTGCCCCCTAACCCCGCGCGGGATGTTCGGCCTGATTCGGTGCGCTTTCAAGCCCAGGCCACCGACTTAGATGGATTGCTGACCAACGTGCGCGAAGGCTACGAAGGACGCAATCTGGCCGGCGTGGTGCTGGTGTCTGATGGCCTCGTAAACCAGGGTCGCTCACCGGTGTACTCCGAGTTCAACTTCCCCATCTACAGCGTGGCCGTGGGCGATACGGTGCCTAAGCGCGACCTGAGCTTGCCAACGCTAAACTACAACCGCGTAGCCTTTAGCGGCAACCGTTTTCTTATCGAAGCTGAAATCGTCTATGAGGGTTTTGCGGGCGGTACGGCGGTGGTGCAGCTGCGCGAGAGTGGCCGGGTATTGGAAACCAAGCGCGTGAATTTGCCCCCCGGCCAGCGCCGGCAGAAAGCTACCTTTCTGCTCACGGCTCCTGCCCCTGGCAAGCGCCGCTACGAGGTGGCTATTAAGGCCCAGGCCGGCGAGTTTACGCCCCTCAATAATAGCCGCAACGCCTACGTGGAGGTGGTGAAGGGCAAGCTAAAAGTACTGCTGGCCGGCGCCGCGCCGCACCCTGATATTAAGGCACTTCGGGGGGCAATTTTGCAGAACGACAATTTCGACCTGACCATCTACCTGCCCGGCATCGCTCCTTTCAAAGCCCAGGACTACGACGTGGCCATCCTGCACCAGCTCCCGGCCCGCACAGGCGAAGGGGCCGATGTACTGGCCCAGGTACGCAACCGCCGCATTCCCACATTATTTATCATCGGCGCCCAGTCTGATCTAAACGCATATAATAACCTGGGCACGGGCCTCACCATCGCGCCTCGGGGCCAGCAGACGGATGAAGTAACGCCCGTGCTGAACGCGTCTTTCTCGCGGTTTTCCTTCGAGGAAGATGCCTTGCGCCGCTTCGCAGCGTATCCGCCCGCGCCAGTACCATTTGGCGAGTATCGCTTGGGCGGCGGCGCCGAAGTGGCTCTGTATCAGCAGGTAGGGCGGCTCAAGACGCAGAAGCCACTACTAGTTTTTGGTGGCTCGCCCGAGCAACGCCGAGCTACCCTGCTCACTGATGGCGGTTGGCAATGGCGCCTACAAGAAGCCGCCGACCACGCCGACCGCCCCGACGCTTACGACCGGCTCATCAGTCGCACGCTGCAGCTGCTGACCGCCAACGCCAACAAGAAGCGCCTCGACGTGTATCCCACTCAGGACGCCTTCAGCACCGCCGACGAAATCACCTTTGGCGCAGAAACCTACAACGCCATTTTTGAGCGCATCTACGGGCAGCAAATCGCACTTACGCTCACCGACGAGCAGCAGCGCGTCCGTACCTATTCGTTTACTAACAGTGAAGATGGCACCCCACTGCGCCTTGGCACTTTACCCGGCGGCGTGTACCGCTACGTGGCCCGCGCCACGCTCGGGGGGCAAAATCAGCAAGATCAGGGCGAGCTACTGGTGCAGGAGCAACAGCTTGAATCTCTCAACGCCCGCGCCGACCACAACCTGCTCTACCAGCTCGCTCGCCGCAGCGGTTCGCGCCTGTATTATCCCCAGCAGTTTGACCAGCTCACTCAAGATATTCAGAAGGCTAACTACAAGCCGGTGATTTACAGCCAGGAGAACATCCGGGACCTAATCAATCTGAAGTGGCTGTTTTTCCTGCTGGTAGCACTGGTATCGGCCGAGTGGGCGGCGCGCAAGTACTCGGGGGGCATTTAGAATGAGTCTATCAGAAGCCCGCCAACAAATGGCGTGTATGTACTTGAATACACAATTTTAGTAATAACGAAACGCTAGTACACGTGTTCTGCGCTAGTAAAATAATGGCTACTACTGAGCCCACTGTATGAGATTTCTCCTTTTAAACGCATTAGGATTTACTGCCTTATTCACCAGCTGCCAGCAAACCCCCACTGAGCGGGCGCAGGCTGCCGTGGCTGAATATGTGCAGTATGGTATGAGTGTTCCTAGTAATTATTACTCTGAGGGATTTCATACCCAGCCATTTACCCGTCAGGACTCGATAGCCTACGTGCTTCAGGTAACCGAGCGCGCAGCAAAGCAGGTCAGCACTGCTGCCAATGGAGCCAGCCTCACCCTCACTGCCGACGACACCCGCCGCGCCCAGGAGCGGCAGCGCCTGCAGGCCCGCCAGGCTGACAATACTGAAATAGGAGTTTTTGTGCGCCACAAGTACCGCGAAGAAACTAAAGAGGGCTTTAGTCGGCGCGACAGCGTGGATGCGGTGGTGTACCCGCCGCGCAGTGTAGTTGTGCTGTTTACGGGCCAGGTGCCGCTGCGAGGAGAAAGTAAGGCGGCTGCCAAATAAATACCCCCAGCCGGTAAACTTTAGAGGTTATCGCGGCCCAAACCTAGCTTCTGCCGACCTTTGTCTTTCGCTGCCTTTTATCAAAAGCCGTAAGAGGCTAGTGAACACTCCTTTGTTTTATATTTCCTTGCTCCATGCGCTACGTCCTGCTCAACAAACCCTTTGAAGTCCTCACCCAGTTTACGGACGAGAACGGCCGCGCCACGCTCAAGGACTTTGTGCCCATTCCCAAGATATACCCCGTCGGCCGCCTCGACTATGACAGCGAAGGCCTCGTGCTGCTCACCGACGATAAGCCCTTGCAGCACCGCTTGTCGGAGCCGCGCTTCAAGGTGCCCAAGACGTATTGGGTGCAGGTAGAAGGCGTGCCTACCGAGGAAGCGCTGGCTACGCTACGCCGGGGAGTTGACATCAAAACCAGCTTCACGGCTCCGGCCGAAGCGGAGCTACTGCCCGAACCGCCCGCCGTTTGGGAGCGTGCCAAGCCTATTAGGTTTCGGGCTAACATTCCTACGTCCTGGATTCAGCTTACTATTTCGCAAGGCATCAACCGGCAAGTGCGTAAGATGACGGCTGCCGTGGGTTTTCCGACGCTGCGCTTGATACGAGTGAAGATCGGACATCTGGAAATCGAGAATTTGGCCCCCGGCCAGTGGCGCGAGCTAACCGCTCCTGAAGCCGCTAAGTTGAAGGCCGCTTTCTCCGCTACTAAAATGCCTGGCGAGCGCCCACCGCTCTCGAAAGACGCAGCGCCCAAAAAGTCGGCCCCAAATACGGCCCCGGGCACCAAGCCCGAAGGTGCTCCAAAACGTAAGTCCTTTACGCCGGCAGGTCCCAAGTTTGGCGGTGCCCCTGCATCCGGGAAAGGGCCTGCCGGCGGTAATGCCCGTCCGAAGCGTGGGCCCAAAACCTCCCGCCCCCGATGAAGCGACGGTGGTTGGCCGTAGGAGCTGCCGCCGTTTTACTCGTCAACGCGGTAGCTTTTTTTCACGCTTGGCGTTTCACCCATTTTACTGATGAGCCCGGTTTGCGCCAGGCCAGCCCCGAGCAATTATCGGTGTTGCAGAAAGCAACGCTACTGCTCACGGGCATACAAAACCCTAAGCCGATCAATGCGGCTAAGCCTGCTTTTCCGTACCAAACCATTTGGCTGCAAAGCCCCAACGGCCGGCTAGAAGCCTGGTATAGCCCCGCGCCCGACGCAGTTGGGCAGGTGGCGCTGTTTCATGGCTACACCAGCGACAAGTCGAAGCTGCTGACGGAAGCGGAGTTTTTCCTAGAGCAAGGCTTCTCGGTTTTGCTGATTGATTTTGCCGGCAATGGTGGCTCCGCAGGCGTGCAGACTACAGTAGGTTACCGGGAAGCAGATGATGTAGCGGCGGCCTTCGCGTATTTGAAGGCGCAACACCCACAGGCACCGCTTTTTCTATATGGGGTTTCGATGGGGGCCGTGGCTATTTTGCGGGCCGAAAGCGAGTTGGGCGTGCGGCCCACGGCTACGATTGTGGAGTGCCCGTACGGCAGCATGCTTCAAACGGCTCAAAACCGCTTTCACGCGTTGCACGTGCCCGCTTTTCCGCTGGCTAACCTACTCGTATTCTGGAGCGGCGTGCAAAACGGCTTTTGGGCTTTCGACCTGGATGTCCGCGCCTACGCCAGCCGTATCCAGACGCCTACCCTTCTGCTCTACGGCCTCACCGATCCGCGCGTGACTCGCGAGGAAACCGATGCTATTTATGACGCTCTCGGTGGCCCGAAGCAACGGCGCTACTTTGCCGGCGTAGGCCACGAGCCGTATCATAGCAAGCACCGGGTGGCTTGGCGCAGCACTATCCAGCGGTTTATGCAGCAGTATATGCTGTAAAAAAGCTCCCCAAGCGTTTAGCTAAATCTATTTGCGACCCGTTACAACGAGGCAGAGACACATACTTGTGTCTTGTCGTTAGCTCCGATGTTCTTCGGTTGCTGGTGCTGTTCAATTTCTAAACCCTGCTACAGTCGTTCAACGACGAGACGCAAAATACTGCGTCTCTACCTCGTTCTGGCTTAGAACAAGCTGAACCGATGGGCAATCCGCCGGCCTGACAGGCAATGGTGGCTTTCTGATTCGCGGAAAAGTCAGAGCGACGGGAAATGGCCGATGAGGATATACAAAAATGACAATGTGTCACGGAAATGGCCTGATTTGCCCGCTGGTACGCTGCTTGTCATTCACCCTTCGCGAGCAAATCGCACTATACACTCTGACATTTCCACTTACTTAACTATACCATTCAGATGGGCAAAATAATTGGTATTGACCTCGGCACCACTAACTCCTGTGTGGCCGTTATGGAAGGCAACGAGCCGGTGGTTATTCCGAATAGCGAAGGCCGCCGTACGACGCCATCCATCGTAGCATTTCTCGACGGGGGCAAAGGTGAGCGTAAAGTTGGTGACCCAGCTAAACGTCAAGCCATTACCAACCCGCAGAATACGATTCAGTCGATTAAGCGCTTTATGGGCCGCGGCTTTGGCGAAGTAACCGAAGAGTCGAAGCACATTTCGTATGCGTTGGAGCGTGGCTCCAATAACACGGTAGCTGTGAAAATCGGTGACCGTCAGTACACTCCCCAAGAGATTTCGGCCATGGTGCTTCAAAAAATGAAGCAGACCGCCGAGGATTATCTGGGCCAGACGGTAACTGAGGCTGTTATTACAGTACCTGCTTACTTCAACGACGCTCAGCGCCAGGCTACCAAAGAAGCCGGTGCTATTGCGGGCCTCGATGTCAAGCGTATCATCAACGAGCCTACGGCCGCTGCTTTGGCCTACGGTCTCGATAAGAAGCACAAAGACCAGAAAATCGCTGTGTATGACCTGGGTGGTGGTACGTTCGATATTTCTATTCTAGAGTTGGGCGATGGCGTATTCGAAGTACTAAGCACCAACGGTGATACTCACCTCGGTGGTGACGACTTCGACCAGGTTATCATCAACTTCCTCGCTGAGCAGTTCAAGAATGACAACGAAGGTCTCGACCTGCGCAAAGACCCAATGGCTCTGCAGCGTTTGAAAGAAGCCGCTGAAAAGGCTAAAGTGGAGCTTTCTAGCTCGACTGAGACTGAAATCAACCTTCCTTATGTGACGGCTACTGCCTCGGGTCCGAAGCACTTGGTAGTGAAACTGAGCCGCGCCAAGTTCGAGCAGCTTGCCGACAACTTGGTGAAGCGTTCGATGGAGCCTTGCAAAAAGGCCCTCCAGGATGCTGGCTTGAGCACTTCTGACATTGACGAAGTAATCCTAGTAGGTGGCTCGACTCGCATTCCGCGCATTCAGGAAGAGGTTGAGAAGTTCTTCGGCAAGAAGCCTTCGAAAGGTGTTAACCCCGACGAAGTAGTAGCCATCGGTGCTGCTATCCAAGGTGGTGTATTGACCGGTGAAGTAAAAGACGTGCTCCTGCTCGACGTGACTCCACTTTCGCTGGGCATCGAGACCATGGGCGGCGTAATGACCAAGCTCATCGAGTCGAACACGACCATCCCTACCAAGAAATCCGAGACGTTCTCAACGGCTTCCGACAACCAGCCTTCCGTAGAGATTCACGTGCTGCAAGGCGAGCGCCCATTGGCTTCGCAGAACCGCACCATCGGTCGTTTCCACCTCGACAGCATTCCGCCAGCACCCCGCGGCGTACCGCAGATTGAAGTAACATTCGACATTGATGCCAACGGTATCCTGCACGTATCGGCCAAGGACAAAGGCACTGGTAAGGAGCAGAAAATCCGCATCGAAGCCAGCAGTGGCCTCACCGACGCCGACATTGAGCGGATGCGCAACGAGGCCAAAGCCAACGAAGAAGCTGACAAGCAGGAAAAAGAGCGCATTGAGAAGGTTAACGCTGCCGACTCAATGATTTTCCAGACCGAAAAGCAGCTCGCTGAGTACGGCGACAAGCTGAGCGGCGGCAATAAAACGGCTATCGAGAATGCCCTTGGCGACCTGAAAAAGGCGCACGAGAGCAAAGACCTCGGTGCTATCGAAACAGCTATGACGGCTATCAACGCCGCTTGGCAGGCTGCCTCGCAAGAGATGTACGCCGCTGGCCAAGATCAAGGCCAAGGCCAACCCCAGGGCTACCCTGGCGGCGACGGTCAATCAAACGGCAGCGCCAATGGCCAGCAGGGCCAGCCTGCCGATAACGTGACCGACGTAGATTACGAAGAAGTAGGCAGCAACAAATAAGTTGTAGCCTTATGTAAAAAAGCCCCCCAGCAGAATGTTGGGGGGCTTTTTTGTTAATGATCAGAACGAGGTAACGACACGTACTTGTGTCTTATCATTCAATAATGCAGTGCTATTTAATTAAACAACACAAGTATGTATCTCTACACCTTTCTAATTCAGCACCAGTAACTCATGAAATTCATCATCGTCGGGGCGGGGATTGGAGGCTTGGCAACGGCTTTGGCCTTGCGCCAGCAAAACCACGACGTGCAGGTAGTGGAAGCTGCCGCCGAGCTGCGCGAAATCGGGGCGGGCGTGGTGCTGGGCGCCAATGCCATGCAAGCGCTAGATCGCCTGGGCGTGCACGACGCTGTGAAGGCGGCCGGGTTTCCCATTATTCGTGTCAGCCTGCTCGACCGCCATGGCCGGATGCTCAATGACGTAGATACGCTGCCTTTCACTCGCCGCATTGGCTACGATAACCTAGCGATTCACCGCGCTGATTTGCAGCGGGTGCTGCTAAAAAATTTACCTCCCGGTGTCGTGCAGCTTGGCAAAGCGCTAGAGCGGTTTGAGCAGAAAGGCAGTCAAGTAACGGCTTACTTCACGGATGGCAGCAAACTGGAAGGTCAGGCTTTGATTGGGGCCGATGGCATCCGTTCGCGGGTGCGGCGGCAGTTGCTGCCAGACAGCCAGCCGCGCTACGCGGGCTATACATGTTGGCGTGGCGTAATAGAAGCGCAGGTGCTGAATTTGCCCGCTGGCCGCTCCACCGAAACCTGGGGTGGCACGGGCCGCTTTGGCGTGGTGCCTTTAGGTAACGGACAAGTGTATTGGTTTGCCTGTATCAACAGCGCTCAAGCGCAAAATCCGCACTATCGCGCTTTCCGCTTGGCCGATTTGCAGCGCCATTTCGCCGATTACCACTCCCCCATTCCAGAGCTGCTGGCCCTTACTAACGACGAGCAAGTAATTTGGGGAGATATTATTGATTTGAAGCCGCTACGCCACTTCAACTTCGGTCGGGTGCTATTACTCGGTGATGCGGCCCACGCCACTACGCCCAATATGGGTCAGGGGGCGGGTCAAGCTGTGGAAGATGCTGCCGCCTTGGCTGGCTGTCTGGCCCAGGCGCCAAGCCTAGAAGCAGCTTTTCAGGCCTTCGACCAGCAGCGGCGCCCGCGCACTACACGCATCGTAAATCAGTCGTGGCAATTAGGTAAAGTAGCGCAAATAGAGCAACCGTGGCTAGTAGGCCTGCGCAACGCCGTGATGCGCCGCGTGCCGGCCTCGGTGAACAACCGTCAGATGGAGTTTCTGTATAAAACAGAGCTTTAGGTAGCCAGCTCCTTCTTCTTGCCGGGGTTTTGGGCTTCCTCTAGCTCCTCTTCCCGCTCCTCCTCGAAACCATCCCGAATTTTTTCTGCGGCTTCTTCGTGATCTTCCTCGTCGGCTTCTTCAGCATTTTGCTTTTGAATGTGCTTATCGTGAGGCTCGTAGGTGAGCTTGATGTAGATAGGAAAGTGGTCGGAGCCCACGTAGTTGAGGCGCTGGATGTCTTCTACCTTGAAGTCAGCCGACACAAATACGTGGTCGAGGGGCCAGCGCAGCAGGGAATAATCGGCGTGGAATGTCGGAAGCAAGCCACGACCCACGCGCGGATCCATGAGGCCGCTGATACGCCGAAACAGCTCAGAGGTGTGCGACCAGGCCACGTCATTCATGTCGCCAAACACGATAGTGGGCTCGTCTTTCTTTTCTATCTCCTTGCCTACCAACAGCAATTCCGCATCGCGCCGGGTACTAGTTTTCGACTCCTGCGGCGCTGGCGGTTTGGGATGCAAGCCGTAGAGTCGCACCCAGGTTTTTCCATCGGGTAGCTGCACGTGGGTGTGCAAGGACGGCACATCATCGTCGAGTAGATACTTAATGTGGCAGTCGCGCACCGGCAAGCGCGAGAAAAACAGCAGGCCATAGGTATTATCTAGTGGCTCGTGGCAGGTGTGCGGGTGGGTTTTTTCCAGAGGCTTCAACTGCTCCAGCCACCACTTATCCGTCTCGACGGCCATGATAATATCGGGGTCAATGCGCTCCAACTCGGCCAAGGCTTCTTTGCCATGCTTATTGAATTGCAGCACATTCATCACGGCCAAACTAATGTGGCGCGTATCGTCGGGCAGGGTAGTGTCGCCGACCTGCTTGCTGGCCAACGGCGTGTACGGAACGATACGTACCACCTGGTATACCACCGCTCCCAATAATGCTAGCAGTAGCCCAATGCCCCAGTAGCCGGGCAGCTCGTGCCATTCTAGTACCAGACCGCCAGCCAGCGTCAGTAAGGCCAGACCAACAATCTGAAGGCGTGGAAAGTCAAAAACTCGGATCCACCAGGCCTCGGCGCGAAGCAAGGGTAACAGCGTAGCAATCAGCGCGGCTACCGTTAGAAGCAGCACTAGGCCGTGTGCTAGCAGTATCCAAAACGGCGCGTCGAGGTCAGGCATGGAGGGAAAAATATTCGGAATTTAGAATTTACTTTTTGAAAGACAAAATACCCCTCAGAACATTCGCTGGGGGGCATTTTCTACTTACTCTTCATTGAAGCCCCCTTTACGAAGCTCCTCAATGGTACGCATAACTTTGTCTTTCAGTGAATTCCGGTATTTCTCTAGAGCATCGACCAATCGGGCGTTGTGCACGCCAAGTATCTGAGTGGCAAGCACAGCAGCATTGGTAGCCCCATCGATGGCAACGGTGGCCACGGGCACGCCTGCGGGCATCTGCAACATAGAAAGTACCGAGTCCAGGCCGCGAATGGAAGTAGTAGAATTAATGGGCACCCCAATAACGGGCAGGGTGGTAAAAGCCGCTACCATGCCGGGCAGGTGCGCCGCGCCGCCCCCGCCGCAAATCAGCACGCGCAAGCCACGCTTGCGTGCCGTTTCGGCGTAATCGATTAGACGGTGAGGCGTGCGGTGGGGCGAGACAAGCGTAAACTCGTGGGGAACTCCAAACTGCCGCAGCAGCTCGGCCGCAGCCGACATTACTTTTATATCAGACTGACTGCCCATTATAATGCCTACTAAAGGCGTCTCGCGGGATTCTTCGGAAGGGTTTGTTGTGGTAACAGCGGGAGTCATGCGGGATAGGGAGAGATATGCAGGCTAACCAAGTGCCCACGCGACTTGTACGCGGCGTTAGCGGGGCGGTTGGTTTGCCAAACATAGCATTTTCCGGCCTTGCTGCTTTCCGGGCGCCTCGTACCTTTAGCCGTCTTCACCATGCTTTCTCGTTCATGGAAATTCTGCTTGCCACGTTTACCACGCTGTTTTCCGTCGTCAATCCCTTTGGGGCCATGCCGGTGTTCCTCACGCTCACCGAAGAAGACACGCCCCAAGAGCGCCGCCAAATAGGACTGCGGGCCTGCCTCTACATGATTGCGGTGCTTTCCGTGTCGTTTTTCGCAGGCCAATACGTGCTCAACTTTTTTGGCATCAACATTCACCACTTGCGCATTGCGGGGGGCATTTTGCTGATGCGCTCGGCTTTCGATCTGCTCACGCCCGGCGGCAACCGCGACCGAGTATCGCCGGCGGTTCTCGAAGAAAGTATGCACAAAAACGATATTTCGTTTACGCCCCTAGCCATGCCCATGCTATCGGGGCCGGGCTCGATGGCCGTGTGTATCAGCCTATTTACGGAGCGGCTCAGCTTTTTCGACATGAGCCTGATTTTCTTGGGCTTCGTGCTTGTGGCGTTGGCGGCCTATATCATTCTGATGTCGTCGTTGCGGCTCACCCGGTTTTTGGGGCGGCCCGGCATGGCTGCGCTGGCTCGTATTATGGGTTTTATCACCCTAGCTATTGGAGTTAATTTTATAGCAACGGCTATCAAGGCCCTGTTTCAGGAGTAGAAATAATCAAAAGAGGATCTGTAATCGGTCATTCCGGCGGCAGATGAGAACTCCTATCTTTGCGCAGCAGCTTGTATCAGAAGCTTTCATCGATCTTTGCGGCTGCAAAATCCGCCCAAATCAGTAACCCTGTGATTAAAAACGACCTTCTACTTCGGGCCGCCCGCGGCGAACAAACTGAGCGCACGCCCGTGTGGCTGATGCGCCAGGCCGGCCGCATTCTGCCCGAATACCGTGCCCTGCGCGCCCGCCTCAGCGGCTTCAAGGAGTTGGTAGAAACGCCCGAGCTAGCCGCCGAAGTCACAATTCAGCCCGTGGATGCGCTCGACGTAGACGCGGCCATTATCTTCTCCGACATTCTGGTGGTGCCCGATGCCATGGGCCTCACCTATGAGATGGTGGAAGCCCGCGGTCCGCTGTTTCCGGAAACCATTCGCACCGCCGCCGACGTCGCAAAAATGCGCGTAGCCGATCCTGAAGAGCATTTAGGTTATGTCTTGGATGCCATTCGAGTGACCAAGCGGGCCCTAAACGGCCGCGTGCCGCTCATCGGGTTTGCCGGCGCCCCCTGGACTATTCTGGCCTATATGGTGGAGGGTCACGGCTCCAAAACCTTCTCCAAAGCCCGGCGCATGCTCTACGCCGAGCCCGCGCTGGCCCACAAACTGCTGGAGAAAATTACGGCTACGACCATTGCCTACCTACAGGCCCAGGTAAAAGCCGGCGCCAACCTGATTCAGGTATTCGACTCTTGGGCCGGAATTTTGCCCCCCAACCATTACCGCGAGTTCAGCACGCGCTATATCGCCCAGATCTGCGAGGCCCTGCCCGATGTTCCCGTGACGGTGTTTGCCAAAGGTGCATTCTTCGCCCTCGACGACTTCGCCCAACTCGACTGCCAGACCATCGGCCTTGACTGGAACCAGGACCCGAAGGCTGCCCGCGCCATCCTCGGCGACAACTATACCCTGCAAGGCAATCTCGACCCCTGCGCCCTCTACGGCACGCCGGAGCAAGTGCAGCAGGCGACCATCGAGATGTTGCGCCAGTTCGGCCCCCAGCGCCACATTGCCAACCTCGGCCACGGCGTGTACCCCGATACCAATCCGGATAACGTAAAGGTGTTTATCCAGACGGTAAAACATTGGACTCCTAACAATTAGATTTTCAATTCTGCTTCCCTATAAAAATGCCTTCTGTATAAGAAGGCATTTTTATAGGGAAGCAGAATATTATTTTCTGTTTATGTTATCTCGATTTAGCGGTATTAGTAACAAACCTCTTTTTTGGTTTCTCATAACAACACTACTTTTTGGAATACATACGCTCACCTCACGCTTTTATCAACAAGTCTACGATTCGGGCGGATACTGGCTTTTAGCTAATATTTTTAATAATCAGGACGGGTTTTCTTTATTTAACTTTAATAGTTCTCTCAGAGGATATTTATTACCTCTTGTACTTTCACTAATACCCTACTTAACAAAAGAATTTACATTTTTATCAGCGGAAGTATTGATAAAAATATTTAATTCTGTTCTAGCAGGTGTACTCTTTGGAATTATTATACCGACTCTATGGCAAAAAGCTACTAAGCAAGCAGTTAATTGGAAAAGCAGACTATTGCTTATAATATCAGCTTTCCTTCTTTGGCGTGATTACTTTAATTATATCTTAAGCGACTTTCCAGCAGTTGTCGCTTTAGGGTGTGCCCTAATTTTATTACTGCCTACTGTCAACCTGAACCGAGCTCTATTAGCTGGACTATTAGTAGCCGCCGCTACTAATATTCGACCAATATATGTAGCGGCCTTCCCCTTTGTAGCATTACTAATAATATGGCTTGTAGCACATCAAAAAGGCACATATAAATTGCTTGCAATAGGCAAGTTACTATTTATTTATTGTTTAGGGTTTATACTATTATGTATACCACAGTGGCTTATTAATTACAATAACTTTCACACCAACTCTCCTTTAGTAATTGGAATTATTGATGACCCGGCAACTGGTGCTGGGGGAAACTTATATTTAGAGCAAATTACTGCAGGCTTCTCCCTACAAAAATATGAAACCAGCATAGCAGCTGATTATCCTGTACCTCAGGTTCGCTACTATGATGCTGCTGGCGCAAATATCATATCCCGTATAGATAATAAAAAAATAGATTCATACACTGAGTATATCCTTCTAGTATTCAGACGACCTCTGGATATAATAACACTAAACGCAAGGCATTTATTTAATGGCTTGGACGTGCTGTACCCTGCGCCATACATATTCAGGGTGTACACTTTCACTTCAGGCCTAGCTTTTTTTAATTATACAATGTTATTTTTTGCTTCAGTAATTACTATAATGCGGTTTCGGTATTTATCCCAACTACAGCTTTTACTTATATTACCCATAATAGTTCCATCAACCTTAATGTTACCTCTCCCAATGGAGTGCCGATATTTGATGCCGGTACATCTACTCTTGTTTTCTATAACATGCTTTGGATGGCCCAAGCACTGGACATGGCAAAAAATAAAGGAATACCGCTTGCCTCTAGTTTTAGTATATTTACTATTTATTAGTTTGTGTTATCTGATCTCTGCAAATACGCAAATGACGTTGGGAGCTGGACCTAAGTTATTATCTTAGATAAATTAGAATATCCTCACGGATGCGCCCAGAGGAGTGTTTGTCGCTTGTTTCCCTATCTGCTGTACTGATAAATAACAAACAGTACTACAAGAAGCTATAAATGGTATTTTTGCGTTATATCACAACACAAAAATACCATTGTACAAGGCTATCCAGGAGCAAAGCCTTTACTTGCCCGGATTAGCATATTTATACTTGTCCTCAACTGCCGAAAACAATTCGGCGTCTTGGGCTTCTTCCAGCAGCCGCTGCTTCTCGATAGGCACTACGCCTACTTGCTCGCACACCAACCCACCTCCCAGGTTGGCTAGCGCGGCTAATATGGGTGCCTCCAGACCCAAGGCCACGCACAAAGCCGCGATGCTAATGACCGTGTCGCCCGCGCCGGACACGTCGGAAATGGCGCGCAAGTGAGCCGGAATGTAAGTGCGGCCGGTGGCGGGTGCGTCGCTGAACACGCCGCGCTCCGAAAGCGTGACCAAGATGATGGCAGGCGTCAGCAGTTCACGCAGGCGCTGCACGGCGGCCTCGAACTGTGGGCGGTCGGCGTCGGTATCGTCGAAATCTAGCTTAAGGCCTTCGCGCAGCTCTTTTAGATTAGGCTTGAACAGCGTGCAGTGGCGGTAAGCCAAGAAGTTTTTGCGCTTGGGGTCTACAACAGTCGGGATGTTGCGCTGCCGGGCTTGGGCAATGAAGTCCTGAATCAGGTCCTCGTTGAGCACGCCTTTATCGTAATCTTCAAACACTACGACGTCTGCCTGGGGCAGTAGAGCTTCGAATCGGGCAGTAAGGGCAGCCGCTTCGGTAGAGTTTAAATCGGTTTCTACTTCCGAATCAATGCGCAGCAAATGCTGGCCGGCAGCTAGGATGCGCTGCTTTACGGTTGTAGGCCGGTCAGGGCTCTGCACGATTCCCTCGGCCGATAGGTTTTTTCCTTCCAAGAGCCCTAGCAATTGCTTACCACCAGCATCTTGCCCCACCACGGCGCACAGCAGCGGCGTCGCGCCCAGGGCCTGCACATTTAGGGCTACGTTGGCCGCGCCTCCAAGGCGTTGCTCGGTGCGGCTCACGTGCACGATGGGCACAGGCGCTTCGGGCGAAATGCGCCCAGCCTTGCCCCACACGTAAGCATCCAGCATTACGTCGCCTACAATGAGGACCGTGAGGCGGTTGAAAGCAGCAAATAGTTCAGGCAGCGAGGTGGGCGGTACGATGGGGGGCATTTTTACAGCGTTCGGCAAAAGAAGCCGCAAAGGTAGAAAGTAGCGCGATGTAACACTGGTTTCCTACTCAAGGACCCTTGCAGCCAAAGGCAGTAGTGATTTACATATAGCCCGCATCTTGAAGCACGATGCGCGGGGGGCAATTTTAACAACAAAACGCGACCCTGCGCGACGCCGAAGCACCGTGCAGGGTCGCGTTAATCTATACTAAAACCTAACCTTACTGCAGCTTTTCTAAGCTGGCTTTGATGCGGATAAAGGCTTCGCGCAGCTTCTCATCGGAGGCGGCGGTACTAAAGCGAATGCAGTTGGGTGCGCCAAACGCCTCGCCCGTAACGGCGGCTACATAAGCATCATTGAGCAGAAACATCGCCAGATCGGTGGCATTTTCGATGGTTTCACCCTGGGGGGCATTTTTACCAAAATAGGCGCTTACATCCGGAAAAATGTAGAAAGCACCGCTGGGCGTTGGAGTTTGAAAGCCCGGAATGTCTTGGGCTAGCTCCAGCACTAAGTCGCGGCGGCGGCGGTAAGCGGCTACCATCTCGTCGGCGGAGCTGCGGCCACCTTCTAGCGCGGCCAGAGCGGCGCGCTGAGCAATAGAGCAGGTACCCGACGTAATCTGACTTTGCATTTTCTCGCAGGCCGAGGCAATTTCTTTGCGGGCCGCGAGGTAGCCCACGCGCCAGCCCGTCATGGCGTAGCCCTTGGAGAAGCCATTGACGGTAATCACCTGGTCTTTGATTTCATCAAACTCGGCCAGGCTTACATGCTCCCCCACAAAGTTGATGTACTCATAAATCTCGTCGGCCATAGCGTATATGTGCGGGTGACGGGCCAGCACGGCGGCGATGTCGGCCAGCTCCTCGCGCGAAAAAATGGAGCCCGTGGGATTGCAAGGCGAGGAGTACATAATAAGCTTGGTGCGCGGCGTAATGGCCTCTTCAATCTGGGCGGCCGTGGCTTTGTAGTCGTTTTCCAGCGACCCCATTACCCGCACCGTCACGCCCTCGGCCAAGCGTACCATTTCTTCGTAGCTCACCCAGTAGGGCGCCAGAATAATCACCTCCTCGCCCGGATTAACTAGGCTCATTATGGCATTAGCCAGAGCTTGCTTTGCGCCAGTACTTACTACAATGTTCTCGCACTGATAATCGAGGCGGTTTTCGGTGCGCAGCTTGTCGGCAATGGCTTGACGCAGCTCTACGTAGCCCGGCACGGGCGTGTACTTGGTGTAGCCTTCATCAAGGGCTTGTTTGGCGGCGTCCTTGATGTACTGTGGAGTTTGAAAATCGGGCTCCCCAAAGCTGAGATTAATCACGCTATGACCCTGAGCAGCTAGCTCGCGCGATTTTTTGGCCATGGCAATCGTCTGCGACTCTTGCAAAGCACTGATACGATCGGATAAAAACGAAGTAGCGAGGGTAGCGGAAGCAGACATAGATTCAGAAGCTTTGGAGTAACACAAAAGTATTGGTAAAGTACGGAATCGAGGCTTACTACCAATTGTCTACGCCCAGAATAGCTGAACATTGGTATCATCGCTCACGCTGAGTTAAGTGTTATCAAGAGCCGAAAATGCATTTTGAGCGACATGAAGCTTTTCGCTCGCGATTGGCATTTCTAATCAATCTAAGAGTACGTCATGCAGAGCGGAGCGAAGCATCTCGCGTGCTGATGCTGGATTACTAACTCAACGACCACGAGCGAGATGCTTCGCTCCGCTCTGCATGAAGGGCTTTATTATAACCGCCTATTATATTACCAGTTAGCCCTTTAAGACTCTCTTTTATCACTCCTGTCCTAGCCACCGGAAGCGTCGCACCAAAATATTCAGGTCGGTGGAGGGCGTGTAGTCCTTGGCGTAGAGCAACTCTAAGCGGCGACGGGTGGCTTCGGGTAGCGGCGCGGCGGCAGCGTCGGTAGAGTCGGCGGGCGAAAGAACGGCGGGCGTGGTGCGCCGCGAAGCATCGGCGTGGCGCAGACCAACCCAGGTGCGACTGCCCACTAGCACGCGCACGCAATTGCGTAAAAAACCCGCTTTTTCGAGCGCAAACCATACTAGCACGGGCGCTGTCAGCAATAAGCCTAAGCTCGTCAGCACATCGAGCAGGCGCTTAGCGCGGGCTCGTTGGGGCTGAAATAGATTTAGGGCGATATCAAGGGCGTAATACTCACCGGGCGAGTCTTTCGAGGAACTGCCGATGATGTATTCGCTGTCTTCCGGCAATATCTTATAGGCGACCGGCGGGTATTGAGGGAGCCGAATCATGAGCGAAATGATTCTCGTCGCGGACAAATCCTTACCGCAGAATATCAGCTCATCCAGGGCATGAATACGGATGATTTCGTCGAGTTGGTGGAGCTGGCCAAGCAGGTAGCGGCTGGGTGGCGCAGCTTCATCGGGTACGGGCGCCACGTGCCCCACAATGCGGGCCTGCACACCAGCACTTTCTAGCAAATGGCGCACCCGTTGGCTTTCCGCCGCCGACCCGACGATGGCAATATTTTTCTGGCCCCGCTCCAGCAGGCGTAGGTTGCGGTAGCGTACCATATGGCTAAGTAGTCGCCGCCCCACTAAAGCAATTACGCACCAAATGCCCCCCAGCAAAATAAGCGCATTGGAATACCGGTACGCCTCCAGAAAATTAGAACCTGCCGAAATCAAGACGGTTCCGATGACAATGCCGCGCACGATGCGCCAAGTACTGAAAGGCTTATCGTAGCTGCCGCTTAGGTAGGCGCAGCTTAGCCAGACCACCACGTAGGCCGGAACCACTACCTCCATCAGCGGCGACGGATACTCGGCGGGGCCTGTTTTATGATAGTCTTCCCAGTAGTTTTTGAGCAGATACATGCCCCCATATAGCAAGCCCGCATCCAGCAAAACGGGCGCTACGCTCGTCAGCATGCGCCGGCTAACTGCCATGCCAGCCCGCAGCCAGATAGCTAGGTGAATAAGCAGGGAGAAAAGCCCGGCCTGGTTGGGCGCGAAGTGCTTACGGGCAAATACAATCATGGCTCGATAAAACACGAACACATAGTTGACGCTGGTACGCTTGGTGCTCTCACCTTTGTAGTGAATGATGCGCGTGCCGGGGTAATAATAGTTTTTCCAGCCGCCGCGGGTAAGCCGGTACGAGAGGTCTATATCCTCGCCGTACATGAAATAGTCTTCATCGAGCAGGCCAACTACATCCAAGGCACGTTTGCGCAGCAGCATAAATGCCCCGCTCAGCACGTCTACTTCGTGAATCTCATCTTTGTCGAGGTAGCCCAGGTGGTAACCGCCGAAGGTGCGTGAGCCAGGAAACAGCGCTGCTAGCCCAAATACTTTGTAAAAAGCCACCCGGGGTGTGGGCAGGCCGCGCTTGCTTTCGGGCAAGAACTTTCCCTGTCCATCCAGCATTTTCACGCCCAAGCCACCGCCTTCTGGGTGCTCATCCAGAAAGGCACAGCAAGCTCGAAAAGTATCTTCCTCCACCACCGTATCGGGGTTGAGCAGCAAAACGTACTCGCCCTGGGCTTGCCGGATGGCTTGGTTGTTGGCCTTAGCGAAGCCGGGGTTGTGCTTGTTTTCCAGCAGAATAACCTCCGGAAACCGCGCCCGCACCATAGCCACGGAGCCATCTACGGAGTTGTTATCGACCACAAATACCTCTGCCCCACCCTCCAGTTTCTCCAAAGCCCGCCGCACCGACAACAACGTCTGGCTCAGGAAATAGCTGACGTTGTAGTTGACAATGATAACGGAGAGCTTCACGACGGGGAGCAGCGGAATGGGACGGGTCGGGGAAAGTTACGGACTAAACTGCATCCCTTGATTCAGATTTTTGTATGCTGGACGTTGCCTGAGGCAATTAAGCAGAATAACAGGCACAAAAAAGGCTTGCCGCGTGCGACAAGCCTTTTTGTACAGTTCAGGTAATGTTCAGCTAAAAATGCCCCCAGCCGGCTAGCGCACCTGCCGCTGACGCTCCACAATGCTACGGCCTAGGGTAATTTCGTCGGCGTACTCCAATTCGCCCCCCACGGGAATTCCGCGGGCTATAGTGCTGATGTGCACGTCGGGGAACTCACGCAGCTTCCGGGTAAGGTAGAAGGCCGTCGTGTCGCCTTCCATCGTGGGACTGATGGCCAGAATGATTTCTTTGATTTCTGACTCTGGAATGCGCTTCAGAAGCGAGTCGATCTGCAAATCAGATGGCCCAATACCTTCGATGGGAGAAATAACGCCCCCCAGCACGTGGTACACCCCTTGGTACTGGCTGGTGTTTTCAATGGCAATTACGTCGCGAATGTCGGATACCACGCACACCATGGCGTGGTCGCGGAGCTTGTTGGCGCAAATGCTGCACTCCTCCGTATCGGCAATGTTGTGGCAAGTATGGCAATAGGTAATTTCAAAGCGCATTTTAGCCAACGCCTCGGCCAATGTAGCCGTGTTGTCGCTCTCCGCTTTTAACAGGTGCAGCGCTAGGCGCAACGCCGTTTTGCGGCCAATACCGGGCAGCTTAGAAAGCTCCACCACGGCGTTTTCTATCAGTTTGGAGGGGAATTCCATGTAGCTATGTTGTTAAATGGCTGAACTGTTGAATGGCTGGCCGTTCTTATTTTTAAATTGAACAACCAGCCATTTAACCTTCTGCCATTTAGCCATTTAAAGAATGTCGGCCGAAATACCGCGGTCGTGGATGGCGGTGCACATACCGGTTAGCTCATCGTAGGCGCCGTGCTTTACAGTGCACTGGCCTTTATAATGAATTAACAGGGTGCATTGCTCGGCTTGTTCGGGCTCGTGCCCGCACACGTCGATGAGGGTTTTGATCACGTGGTCGAAGGTGTTCACGTCATCATTGTACACGATCAGGTCGCGTACATCAATGGTTTCTTCGAGCAGTAAAACGTCCTCGTTATAGTCAATCTGCGGCTTGGTGTCCATGGCGCAAAAGTACGGATTATCAAGTAAAAAGGCGCAGATTTGGGCTCGCGCCGGTCTAGTATAACCGTCGGGCGGCCAGATTCGTTTCGCGAAATGAGATGATGAAATGGTGAAGGGTGAAATTGTGCAGTGATGAAGGTGGAAGTGATGAACAACTTCGCTCATTTAGCCAATTTCTATTCCCCACTTCACCTTTTATTACTGCCCAACTTCACCAAGCAACGCGTACATGCCCGTTCCCTCCTCCGACTTTAAAAAAGCGCTAAAGCAACTGCCCGATAAGGACAAAGAGGCCATGCTTCTACGGGCCGTACGCCGCGACGCCGAACTCTACGAAACCTTCGCCTACGAACTGCTGCCCGACGTGACCCTGGAGCAGGTGTACGAGCAGACTTCCGACCGCATTCATGAGCTATTCAACGTGGCTGTAACGGGCCGCTTGCTCAATCGTAGCCTGAACAAGGCCTTAGGCAAAGCCACCAAAGAAACCGCCCGCGCCCGGCGTATCACTAAAGACAAGCGCCTAGAAATCGACCTGATTCTGTACACCCTGCGCTTGATCTTCGACAATTACACAGGTCAGTTCGACAGTCCCTATAACGGTTTTTACGTCAGCACGGCCCGTATGACGGCCCGCGCCGTGCAGCTGGTACTCACTAACCTGCACGAAGACCTGTGGCTGGAATACAAAGCCGAGTTGGACAACTTCCTGACTCAACTTCACAATCGCAACAAAAGCCACAATCTGCGCTTCGAGTTGCCTCACGAGTTGATTATTCCAGATTAAAAAAGCCCCCCAGACTTGGTCTGGGGGGCTTTTTATGAAGAATTGCGACTACTTAGTTAGCAGCTACGCCACTTCCTTTTTTAGCAATCACATTGAAGCTCAGCGTGAACTCATCGTAGATAGCTTTGTCACCGATACCTTCGAAGAACGACTTTGAGCCATACTTGATGTCGTACTTAGTACGGTCGATGGTGGCAACGCCCGAAGCAGCGGCCATACCATTCTTCACGCCTACTTTGGCGGGGAAGGTGATAGGCTTGGTGATGCCTTTGATGGTAAGGTCGCCGGTAATAGTGGCGTTGTTGGCATTAGCAGCCGCACCTTTGATAGGTGTGATGTTCGTGATTTTGAACGTAGCGGTAGGGTTTTTCTCGGTGCCGAAGAAGTCATCAGCCTTTAAGTGACCTACTAGTTTGCCGTTAGTATCGGCATCCTTAATGTCTTCTACTTTCAGCGAATTCATATCCACTACGAAAGTGCCACCTACTAGCTGGTTGCCTCGCACCAACACATTGCCTTCCTTGAACTGGATAGTGCCGTTGTGCTCACCGGTTACTTTCTTACCTACCCAGCCTAGCGTGCTGAGTTGAGGCTGAACCTGGTAAGCAGTGCCACCGGCTTGCGCAGTACCGGGTGTGGTTTTCTTGACAGCGGGTTGCTGAGCCATTGCCGGAGCAGTGAATAGGGCGGCAACGAAAAGAGCTGACAGAGCGATTTTTTTCATGATCGGGGGAAATAGAAATAATGAAGAGGTTAACTGAAAGCCGTCAGTCACGGATTTTATCGAGAAGGTCGCTTAGTTGAGCGGCCTCGGTAGGCGAAAGATTATGTAAGCCAGAATTCTGATCTAATACTGCCCCTTCCATACTGCGTAGCAGTTCCAATCCGGCTTCAGTGATGCGGATGTCTACCGCCCGACGATTGCTGGGGCAAACAGTGCGGGTAACATATTTCTTAACTACTAGCTTGTCCACAATGCGCGAAGCATTGCTAGTCTTGTCGAGCATGCGCTCGATGAGCAGATTCACGGTAGCAGGTTTGGGGTGCTGACCACGTAGAATGCGTAAGATGTTGTATTGGGGCAGGGTTACATCAAACTCGCGAAAAGCGGCCGCCTGACGCAACTGTATCCAGCCCGCTGTGTATATCAGATTGATATGGGCTTTCTGGTAGTCGTCTTTAAAGGTGGGCTGTTTGATTTCGTCTTCGATTTTCATGACTTGCGGCAGCTAATGCCGAATGATGCTACAAATATATGTACCTACATTTAATGTTGCAACATAGTTCGCAAAAATATTTTCAGAACTATGTTGCCGGGAGGAATTAGCCGACTTAAAATGCGTCTAGGCTATAAGGAAACAGAATATAGGTAGCGGGCTGCATAGCCACCTTTTTCAATAAGCCACAAGGGCATTTTTTATAGCGTTCAATCGCTAGCACCACGCTTGGGGCAAGCTATATCGGCCAGGTATTATACTTTCGGCTCCCAGGCAGATAGCGAAGATAACTATATCTCTACAAGGGCTTTGTACAAGCTTTTCAAACAGGATAAAGCTTTGTAGAGAATGTCATTGGCAGCCGGCTGGTATTGTGGACTGCGCAAAAAGTGAGTTACTTATGTTCCCCTCTCTGCCACGCACTATGTCTGCTACTGCTGCCTGCCTGAATTGCAACTACCAGCTGCCGCCGGGAGCATTTCGTCCTTATTGTGGCCAAAAGCGCACGGTAGGGCACCTGGCGCACGAGGCAGTTAATCTTTTCACGCATGTTGATAATACGATCTTCAACTACATTCCTCAGCTCTTATTGCATCCGGGCCGGGTGGTAGCCGATTAAGGGTTGCAGTACACCAACAGAAGCCATGGAAAGTCTATTCTGCCAATTTTGCCGGCCGTGTCCTGCGCTTCAGCCCTTCGTTAGCAACTACATGCTTATGCATGTGCAGTTGGACCCATCGGCTCCTAGGGGAGTAAATCCTTATCCAACCAATCCGGAGCAATGCTTGTTTTTCTACGCCCGCGACGCGATTGAAGTATTTAATTACAGTAAAGGTCAAGAGGTTACTAGCCCACTTAGCGTAATCGTTGGCCCGCAGGTAGCGCGAGTAAATCTGCGCATGGGCTACAACCAACTGACTATCAAAGTAGGCTTTCAACCTGGGGGGCTTTTTCGGTTATTTCGAACCCCTCCTATGTGGCAACTGCTTGACGAAACGGTAGATAGCTACGATCTTGCAGGCCGAGAAATCAACCAGCTCAATGAGCAGCTGCGAGAGATAAGCGACTATGCGCAGATGATTGCCTTAGTTGAAACATATCTACTAAGCAAAGTAGCTGCACTTAAAACGGATGCTCATGCCGTGGATAAAGTAGCTCAGCTTATGCTTCAGAGCCACTCGCGGTCCTTTTCCTTGGATTGGCTTGCCGATCAAGCCTGCCTGAGTTCTCGACAGTTTGAGCGAAAGTTTCTGGAGCGTATTGGTATGAGTCCCAAGCTATTTATGCGCGTGGTTCGCTTTGCACAAGCATACCGCTTGAAGAATCGGCAGCCCCAGCTCGATTGGCAGGACATCGTGCACCGGTGTGGCTATTATGATCAGATGCACTTGATCAAAGACTTTAAGCTGTTTGCAGCGGTGACGCCTTCTGTTCTGTTAAAAGAGGAAGCCACTTCTCCCCTACGGCTTTTTCCAGGCAGCCCATTTTAAACGTCGTTTTTTTACTATTTCTCCCCTGGCTGAGCCTCTACCTTCGATTCATCACTTTAAAACGATAAATCGACATGAAAAAGCTACCCAGCCTCCTCCTTCTTTTGTGCCTGACCAATGCTGCTCACGCACAAACCACGAAGTATTCAGCCGATGAAAAGGCTGTTCTGCAAGTAAATAAGGGCCTTGCCGAGGCGTGGAACAAGCACGACTTAGATCTGTATTTCAGCTACTTTGCTCCTGATGCGCAGTGGGTAAATGTAGTGGGCATGTGGTGGCGTGATGAAGCTGAGCACAAATACGCCTTAGATATCTTTATGAAGGCCATGTTCAATAAAACGCAGCATAAGGTACTTCATACAGAAGTCAGAATGTTAAGGACAGACTTGGCCATTGTGCGTCACAATTGGGAATTGGAAGGTTGGGTAATGCCCGATGGCCGTGATATGAGCGATGTGTCTACCGGCGTAATGACGCTGATTGTTGAAAAGCGAAAAGGCAAATGGCTTGTCATCGACGGACATAACACCTCCATTGATAAGAATGCCAAGGACCCTGTACTAACGATGAAGAAATAAGGAAACTAAGCTCATTACTTTTCTAAGTTAGGGACGGCCAGTTGAGCGCTCAACTGGCCGTTCTCCTCGCGTACGAACCCAAAGGGCTCGTCGCGCACTACCAGAAAACCATCCAAGTCGCACACTTGCGCCTGACTGCTCACTTGCAAAGCCCCCCAAATGCCCAACGAAGTCTCGACCATGCAGCCGAGCATCGTATCGAGGCCATGGGCGCGGGTTTGGGAGAGTAGGTGCAGGCCGTTGCGGTAGCCACCTGCCTTCATCAGCTTCATATTTACGCCGTGAAACTGCTCAGCAATTTCACCGAAGTCAGCCTCATTGGTAACCGATTCGTCGGCGAAAACGGGGTAAGGTGAGCGGGGGCGCAGGTAGCGGTAGTGGTCGGTGCAAGCGGCGGGTAAGGGCTGCTCCAGCAAGCGCACCGCTAGGCCGGGCAGGGGGGCAATTTTTTCCAGAAACTGCAACAGCGCATCGGCATCCGTCCAGGCTTCGTTGCCATCGATAATCAGCGGCCGACCTGGTAAGATGCGCGTTACTTCGCGCAGCAGCTCGTAACCACTGGCCTGGTCTACTTTAATTTTGAGGACAGAAAAGCGCCCCATATCCTGAGCCTGTATAAAAGCGGCTACCTCGCTGGGGGCCATTATGGGCAAGGTCAGGGCAGTGGGTACGGAGGCCGATGGCTCCGGCAAGCCCAGCACCGCCGCCACCGACTGGCCTGTGCTAGCTGCCTGCCAATGCACGTACGCCGACTCTAGGGCAAAGCTCAAGGCGTGCGCTACGGAGTGGTAGGTCGTGAATTCGGTTAGCTCAGCCAGCGAGGTCACTTTATCTAAGCCGCTAGCAACTAGTTGCTCAAACTCCCGCTGCAAGCTCTCGGGCGACTCATTATAGCGCACGTTAGGCGCTGCCTCGCCCCACCCTACCGCCCCGCCTGCCGCCTGCTGTACCCGCACAAAAAGGTTGGTTTTGGTATCGGAGGCGTTGCGCGAGATTTTCCAGGTGTAGCGCAGCGGCAGCTCACGCGATTCAAGAGTCCAGAGCATGTAGTAAGGTGAGGAATGGTTGAGGAAGCAGGAAACAACAGCCAGCCTTGCGAGAGCCGAGCACAAAGCTACTTTTCCGATGGGCTAAAATTGGCTAAACAAAGCGTGATAAAATGCCCCCCAGAAGGAATAATAAGTTAGCTGCCGCGCATAATCTGTAACTGTTGACTGAAAACTTATCTTTGCTGACATTCCCTTGTATTACCCCACCCCACTCTGCATGAAGTTTTCGCGCCTCGTTCCGCTGGTTTTGGTTTTGTTCTTTATAGCTGCTGCCCTCACTGCGGCCGCTGTCAACAATGTCTTGGGTGTAGACCCGCTGGTGGCCCAGGTGGCCCGGTGGATTGCCCTGGCTGCCCTGACGGCGTATGCCGTCCAGCGTCGCTCCCTCACCTTCTGGATTGTGGCGAGTATGTTTATCGGGGGCGAAATTGGCAACGACTTTCCGGCTTTCGCCCAGAGCCTGAAAGTACTTAGCGACGTGTTCTTGCGTCTGGTTAAAACCATTATTGCCCCGCTGGTTTTTGCTACGCTGGTCGTGGGCATCGCCGGCCACGCCGACTTGAAGCAGGTTGGCAAAATGGGCATTAAAGCCTTGGTTTACTTTGAGGTTGTCACCACGTTTGCTCTCATCATTGGCTTAGTGGCTATCAACCTGAGCCGGGCTGGCGTAGGCATCAGTCAGGCCGGCGCCGATACTACTGAGCAGCTTCAAGCTGTGGAGCAAACTACGTCTGATATCATTCTGCACATTTTCCCCGAGAATATTGCCAAATCGGTAGCGGAGGGGCAGGTACTGCAAGTCGTGGTGTTTGCCATCATCTTCGCTATTGGCCTAGCTATGGTGCACGGCAAACACCGCCGTCCCATGCTGGAAGTGATGGAAAGCTTATCGGAGGTCATGTTCAAATTCACTAATGTGGTTATGCTATTTGCTCCGCTGGGTGTAGGTGGCGCGTTGGCCTATACGGTGGGCAAAATGGGTTTTGCCCCTCTGTTCAACGCATTCCAGCTGCTGCTTACTCTGTATGTGGCGCTTATTGCCTTTATCATACTGGTACTGCTGCCTATTGCCTTCTTTGCTCGCATCCCCATCAAGCGCTTCGTGCAAGCCATTGCTGAGCCAGTAAGTATTGCGTTTGCCACGACTAGCTCGGAGGCGGCACTACCACGGGCCATGGAAGCTATGGAAAGCATTGGCGTACCGCGTCGCATCGTGGCTTTTGTAATGCCTACGGGCTATTCGTTTAACCTGGACGGTACAACACTTTATCTTTCCCTAGCCGCAGTGTTTGTAGCACAGGCCGCGGGCATAGAGTTGAGCTTTGGCCAGCAGCTGGTGATGGTGTTTACGCTCATGCTTACCAGCAAAGGCGTGGCTGGCGTACCCCGCGCCTCCCTCGTAATTCTGCTGGCTACTGTTGCCTCCTTCAACTTACCGTCGTGGCCGGTATTCATCATTCTGGGCATCGATGCGCTTATGGACATGGCCCGCACCGCCGTGAACGTAATTGGCAACTGCCTGGCTACGGCCGTAGTAGCCCGCTGGGAAGGTGAATTTGTAGACAATTACGTGGCTGAGCCCATCGACGATTTGGCCGAGCAGGATAGTGCCTTAGCCCAGCAGACACACTAATTAGCCCTCAACGGTTTGCTCGATAAGTGGCCCCGTCAACTTCCCATGGGAGATGACGGGGCCACTTGATGTTTTGACTCGTACCGGCTATAAACATAGCTAAACTGGTATTTATCTAGCTAAATGTATTATTTATCGAATAACCGGCCTTAATTTCCCTTAAAGCGCTATAAAGTTGTCCTATTTTTGATATAGCCGCGTGTTATATCGCTCTGAAAGACAACGTTTATGAAACTCGCTCTACGGTGCTTACTGCTTAGTTTGCTGTCTGGGTTTTACCTCTCCGGCTGCAAATCGGCGGACAAAGTATTGTTTAAAGCTCCGTCGGCCAACCTTAGTAGCCGTCTGCCAGCCATGCAGGTTGATGTGGACAACAGTCTGCTCATGGTTTCGGAGGCTACGGAGTACGACGATGCGCGCAAGCTGTTTGAGCAGGAGTTAAACCAAAATATCCTTGACCCCGGTGACACCATTAAGTTCGGTTACGTGAAGCTGCAGATTCTGGAAGCTACCGTCACGCGGCCGGGCCGGGCGTTGCAGGCATTCCAGATGGCTACCCTGCTCACTCCTTCTATTCTAGGTGTTCCGCTGGGCTGGTATTGCAGTCGAGTACGGGCTGAAGTTCAGCTATATGATGCGCAAGGCGAGTTGCTGGGCACCTACGCTGGCACGGGTCAGTCCTCGGTGCGGGTGGCTATGTACCACGGCTACTCCCAAAGTGCCGCGCCGCGCCTAGCCGATCTGGAGGCGCTGCGCCTGGCCCTGAATCAGATTCGGCCCCAGCTCGAAGTTGATGCCGTTGCGCTGCGTAAAGAGTTAGTCAGCCGTGGGCCGGTGGAAGTAATCATGGGGCAGACGGCAGTTGCCAACCCTAAGTAATAAAAAAGCCCCCCCGCAGAGTGCTGGGGGGCTTTTTTATTCGCAAGTCATTGCTAAAAGCTTATTCAAAAGCCAACTCTTCGGGCTGTTCACGTAAGGAGCGCAGCCCCGACAGATCGACGATGCTGAACCCTACTTTTGAAAGAATAGGTACTACCACGAACAACAGCTTTTCAGTGAAAGAATCGAGGGCACCGATGCCAGTGGGCCCGAGCGCCCAGATGACGGGATATGCAATCCAGAGAATAGTCAGAAAGCTGAGCGCCTTGTTATAAACCGCGGCTAGGGCTGGGCCTTGGCTATGCGCGCGGCGTCGCAATGGTCCCCAGAGCGTCCACATGATGCCGAGAAAAGCCATTACGCCCAAGCCGTACCACACCCAGCGCACGGATCCGGTAGATAAGTCAGCAATGAGGCCGGTGAGAATCATAAATACATCGGCTAGAACCAAGCCGCCAATGATAACCCGGTCTTTTTTTATGTAATACATGCCCGTAGAGGCGAGGGCAAATAAAAGCAGGGGCGTCGTTACGACCCAGTCGAGGTAGCGCGCAAAATGGGTAGTATCGCCCGCTTCGGTGGTGCCTTGCCCCGTAGATAGTGCAAAGTAAGCCGTAGCCGACCACACCGGAATCAGAAAAGCCACCAGGTACTCGGCCCGAGGTACGCCCCGCCGGTCTGCCAGGCCCCAATACAGAAACAAAATGGCCCCCAGAACCATGCAGATGATATAAATGGAGTAGAGCGTAGTGTCAGTCATAAGTGTTGCTTAGGTTGGTGTGTCGCTTGATAATACCTCACCTAATTTGTATATGTTACAATTTACATATATTTAATCCTATTTTAACCTCAACTATATATAGCCGGTTGTTGTCTTCTACCTCGGATAAAAAAGCTTGAGCCCGCATAACTTTTGGTCTCCATTCGTTGAGTTTATACAGGCATGGGGGGCATTTGTATCCTCGCCTCCCCCCTATCTTTACCGACTATGATGCGTAAATTTTCAACTTGGCTTCTTGGGCTGCTGGTAGCTGTGCTGGTAAGCGCCTGCTGCGGCAGCGTCTCGTGCGAGTGCGACGACACATTCGAAGACGCTATATACTTTCAATTCAATCTTGCCGATTCGCTCGGAACCACTGGATTTCGGGCGGCGGACGTTGATACGGTCGTGCTCGTTCGCTACGCTTACATCGATCCTATGCTTCCCCCCAATTCTCCTGCTCCCCCAAACGACACAGCGCGGATAATTCGCACGCGGGCCTTAGTTTCCGCGCCCATTGTTCTTAACAATAACGCGCCCTTTACGGCGGGCGGGGGTCGCAAATTGGACGCGTATAAGTACCAGCTTTATGTGGTGCGACGTTTCAAAAAAGAAGGTGATGTCAGCAATACGCTCGAACCAGTATTCTACTCACTTGACCAATTCATACTTGCTGGCAAGTTTATCGGTGACGGGTGCTGCACCTGCTACGAAAACCAAGGGAAGCAGCTGCGCGTGAGCCAAGGCAAAGAGTTTGGCCGGGCGGGCACTATCTTGAACGTAACGACTCCTGCAGGCGAGGAACCCAAGACCGTCTTACTCAGTCGTTAGACCCTCTAGAATCGGTTTGAGCTGGTTATATTTACAGGTGTCTTTACGGCCTGAAGACAAGCCTGCTGAATCGGGCAACACCCACTGCAATTAATCTCTCGTTTTTGGGGTTTTACTCTTCCTTATGCTGCAAGAATTATCTCCCCACGTTGCCTCTACTTTTCCCTTTACCACGACCCTGAGCCTGGAGCCGTTGATTGCCTATTGGCAAACGCGCGAAACGGACCCTAATCCGGGCATGGCGCTATTAGCTCGCTCTATTGGCGAACAAGTTGCTGCGTCGGCCTGGGCGCGGGGGCCCATCAGCGACTACTCTACACTGGAGTGCAATTGTGATCTGGTGGAGACGCTGATGCTGGCCGTGATTCCGCCCGCCTCCTTCCAGACGGCAATTAGCGGAGTGATTCCGCCCTTTCAGCGCTATAGCTTCTACCACACGCCCCGCTTTGCCGAGGTGCTGCTGAATGCCCAGCGGACTGTAAAGCAGCCCCTCAATGTGGATGCGCGTACCATGGAAGTATACATGGCGCGCATGGCGTATGCTCTGATTTTGGACAAAGTGTACGGCGTAAAGCTGCCTTTCACGGGAGCCATTACGTTCACCGTTCCTGACTACAACATCGGCCTGTATCGGCACTATAGCGTCGATTTCGACTCCACCTTTTTGAATGTGCGCGTGGTGGGCGAGCGGCCGGCGCTCAGTTCAGCCCAGTTGGAACAGCTAACTCATAACCTGCACCGAACGGATTTGTGGCGGGAGCTTTTGCCCCCCAGCAGCTTTGAGTTGGAAGGATTTAATATTCTGAACTTAACAGATGTAACAGAGCAGGAGATTCTCTCGGAGCTGAAGTACGACCTACTGGAGCGCGATGTGCTACAGGCTTCTGACCGGCTGGAGCAAATTCAGGAGAAGCTGCGGGTGCTGTTTGGCCGGCCGTTTCTGCAGTTGGGCATTGCCGCCTACGACGAGAAGAAGAAGGCCTTCGTCGATTTTGGCCGCAAAATCAATCACAGCTTTCTGACCAAGCAGCTTGCAAATCAAGAAGTTGGCAGCGGCTTCCGCCAGATTTATTCTCAGCTTTGGCAAGACCGCCAGCCCTTGGTGTTGGAAGATGTGGAGCAGGCTGATATTCCCGAAGATTTGCGGCAGCAAATTCTCGGTATTGGTATTCGCAGCGCTATTCTGGCCTTACTTCCTTACGGCGACGATACAGTAGGCCTGCTTGAGCTAGGCTCGCCGAATGTGAACGATCTGGATGAGTTTTGCCTGGAGAAAGTAAACCAGTTTGTGCCCCTGTTTGCGGTTGCGGTTAAGCGCAATGCAGAAGAGATACAAACGAGGGTGCAGTCGATTATCAAGGAGAAATTTACGGCCATCCACCCTACAATGGAGTGGCGCTTTACCGATGCGGCTTTGAACTTACTCTCGCAAATAGAAGCGGGAAATAAGAGCGCCGAAATCGAGCCTATCGTATTCCACGAGGTGTATCCGCTCCACGGCTCCAGTGATATTCGGGGCAGCAGCGCCGCTCGCAACGACGCCATTCAAGGTGACCTTATTGAGCATCTTACTCTTGCCAATAAAGTGCTCAAAAAGGCGTCAGAGTTTCAGGCTCTGCCTATTCTTGATGAGCTTAAATTTTATGTAACCAAACACTTGCGTCGGCTACGTCAAGGCATCCTGACCGGCGACGAAGTGAGCATTTTTGAGTCGCTTAAAACGGAGGTGGAGCCGTTGTTTGAGTATTTATCTCAGAATACGCCCGAGCTGCGCCCGGTCATTGCGAACTACTGGTCTAATATCGACCCGGAGCTGGGCATATTGTATAAGCGCCGCAAGGACTTCGAGCAAAGTGTAACCCTGCTCAATGACACGGTGAGCGACTACTTAGACGACGAAGAAGAAAAAGCCCAATTGATGTTTCCGCACTATTTTCAGCGGTTTAAAACCGATGGTGTGGAGCACAACATCTACGTGGGGGCTTCTTTGGTGGAGAATAAGCCCTTCGACTTAGTATTCCTTAAGAATCTGCGTCTGTGGCAGTTGCTGGTAATGACGGAGATTACACGTCGGACGTCGTTGTTGCGCGATAAGCTTCCTGTGCCGCTCGAAACTACCCAGCTTATTCTTATCCACGGACAGCCCCTCAATATTCGATTCCGGTTGGATGAGCGGCAATTCGACGTAGACGGAGCGTATAATATCCGCTACGAAATTATCAAAAAGCGCATCGACAAAGCCACTGTGCTCGGCACGGGTGAGCGGCTTACGCAACCTGGCTATATCGCTATTGTGTACGCCCAACAGCGGGAGGCCGATGAGTACCTAGAGTACCTCGACTATTTGCAGGATCGTGGCTTGCTGGAGCCGGAGGTAGAAGAGCTGGAACTGGAGGAGTTGCAGGGTGTAAAGGGCCTGCTTGCCTTACGCGTGAAGGTAAAGCTCTAACGCTTGCTTGTCAGAAAAGAGAATCGCAGGATGTAAAGCCAGCGGTTAGGCAGCGCGTTGTTCTTCTCGGTCGAGCACTCGCTTCTCGCGCCACCATAGGTGCAGGCCTACACGCAACAGAATAAGCCAGGCCAAGCCAGCGGCAAAACCAGCCAGCACGTCGGTGATGTAGTGAACGTGCAAGTACACCCGGCTCAACCCAATAATGATAGCCCAAAAAAGCCACACCAAACCCCAAGCGGGGTGACGGCCGTGGCGCCACAGTAGCCACGCTATGCAGCCGTAGAGAGCCAGGCCGATCATGGCGTGGCCGCTGGGAAAGCTTAGGCCATACTGCTGCAAAAGGGCTGAATCAGGGCGGAGGCGGTTGAAGTTGGTTTTTAGCAGTTGGTTGAGCAAGGCGGCTCCTACAATGGCCCAGAATACTTCAATGGCCTCGCGACGAAATTTGCGAAGAGCCAATCCAGCGGGCAAAAGCACCGCTACAGCTACCAGAAAAGGGGCTGAGGCAAAAAATGTGACAACGCTTACAACGGGCGTAAGGCCAGGCCAGGCTGTCCGCCGCGCGTCCATCCAGCGAAAAGCTGCTTCGTCTAGGTTGCCGGATTGCTCACTGAATACGATTCGCGTCAGGTAGAAAAACGCAATGAAAGCAGTCAGAAATAATACACTTACGAGCACTACCTCCACCGTCAGCAGTCCTAAAAGCTTTATGAATCGGGCGGTGAGGTTTTTCATGCGGAGCCGGGCCTAAAGACAAGCAAAGGGCTGAACAAGGCTGTTTTACTAGCCCTATTTAGCCAGCATTATACGCTGAAACAAAAAAAGCTGGCCCATCGGGGCCAGCTTTTTCGTTGTGCGCTCGGGGAGACTCGAACTCCCACACCTTGCGGAACTGCCGCCTGAAGACAGCGCGTCTACCAATTTCGCCACAAGCGCAGCAAGAGGTCAAAAGCCATTTTTTCTCGCTAGAGGTGGCTTTTGATGCTGCAAAGATAGAAGGAGCCAAGGTTTTTCGACAATTCTTTTCGCAAAAATTTATCCTCAGCTGATAGTCATGTTAGCTTGCAGGCTGTTCTTCAAGTGTTTGCAGGCTGCGCTGAAAGCGTTTTTTTATAAGGGTTTCGAGACGGCGCAGCAACGGAATAGCAATGAGCAGCCATACAATACCAGCTGTGAAGCCAGCCAGCACATCGGTAGCGTAGTGCACTCGCAAATAGATCCGGGTGAGGCCAATGAGTAGAATCAGACAAACAAGAAACCCAATCAGGAGCCAACGCCAGGCCAGGCGCTGCACGTGCGTGTATACCAGGTATATTAGCAGGCCATAAAAGGAGGCGCTAATCATGGCGTGGCCGCTAGGAAAGCTCAGGCCTGAGGCCGATACCAACGGCAGCAAGGGCCGGGGTCGGTTATAAAAATTCTTCAGCACCAGATTGAGTGAGATGCTGCCCAGAGCCACCACCGGAATCAGCAGGGAATACCAGCGATGACGACGCCTGAACATAAACCAACCAATGAGCGCCAGACCGAGGACCGTAATGAAATTGCGGGAAGCCAGAAAGGTAATTGCCTCTATCCAGTTCTGCCGCTCTGGCCCTAGCAGCTGACGCACCGACCGGAAGGCCTGCGCATCAAATTGAGCTGCATCTTGATCAAACACTTCCCGACTCAGAGCCAGAAATAATACAACTCCCACCACGCCCAAAGTCAGGGTAATGGCAAATTCGGTCAGAAATAAGAGGAGGCCCGCTAACAAGCGGCGCAACGCATTGGTCATGGGTTTGAGAATTCTTGCTTGGTGTAGCTTACGCAGGACAAGCTAGTACGTAGGTAGCGCTTATACGCGATATTACCGTGCAGCCTATTGCCGGCGCTGGTGGCTGGTTCGCGGCGAGGTAGTTTTGCCCCCTAAGTCGAGTTTACTTTACTTCTACCCAACTCATACAACGCCTTTGCCTTCCTTCGATTTTGTAGCGGCTTTCTACGATCCGCTGGCCCGGCTGGTGTTTGGCTCGGCTCTGCAGCGAGCGCAGCAAGCGGCATTGGCCCATTTGCCCCCCGACGCGCCGCACGTGCTTATCGTAGGTGGGGGCACGGGTTGGGTACTGAGCGAAGTGCTCCACCAGCGGCCCGCAGCGCGTATTTTGTATCTGGAGGCTTCGGCCGTGATGCTGCGTAAGTCGCAGGAGCGACTACAGCGACTGGCGCCTGCGTGCGTTGCGCAAGTAGAGTTCAGGCTGGGCACGGAAGCAGATTTGCCCCCCAGCCCCCAATTCGACGCGCTGGTTACCTTTTTTCTGCTCGACTTATTTCCGGTACCGGAGCTGCGAAATCTGCTGCAACGACTCCAAGCGGTTAGCAAGCCAGAGGCGCGGTGGCTAGTGGCCGATTTTTGCCCCCCACGCACTTGGTGGCAATGCTTACTACTGGCCCTGATGTATCGTTTTTTTCGGCTTACAGTCAACATCGAAGCCCGGCAATTGCCGCCTTGGCCAACTGAGCTAATCCGGCTTGGGCTTAGCAGACAATGGCAGATGCCCTTTTTTGGCGGCATGGTGGAAGCGGCATTGTTTACGCGCGATGAGGAGGTGCCCACGTCTTAGGAGGTTGCTTAAAACATTTCGTTTGGGCTCTGAAAAAATCACCCATTTTTACCTCTCCAACCTCTCTTCTCTTCCGCCTAGTTGTATGCAAAAAGCAGTTGTCCCTTTTCTTTTCGCTTGTTTAATATCGGGTACGGCTCTGGCTCAAAAGCCTGTGCAATACAGCTTAGCTTTTCCCAACGCCGTACACCACGAGGCCCAGATTACGGTGGTTTTCTCGGATTTGAAGCCGGGGCCTTTGCAGGTACGCATGGCCCGCAGCTCGCCGGGTCGCTACGCGCTGCATGAGTTCGCCAAGAATGTGTATGCCGTACAAGCGACTGATTCAAAAGGCAAAGCATTGGCAATCAGTCGCCCCGATGCGTCGGGCTGGGACGTGGCTGGCCACGACGGCACGGTGCGCTTTAGCTATACTCTTTTTGGTGACCGCACCGACGGCACGTACGCCGGCATCGACGAACGCCATGCACACTTGAATATTCCGGCCACTTTGGCTTACGCTCGGGGCTTAGAGGAACGGCCTGCGCAGGTTCGCTTCGAGCTGCCCGCCGGGTGGCAGGTGGCTACCCAACTGCGGCCCGAAACAGCCACTAACACCTATTTTGCCCCCCACCTACAGTACCTCATGGATTCGCCTACTTCCTTGGGTGCTCAGCAAGTGCGTACTTGGCAAGAGCAAGGTAAAACCATTGAGCTAGCCGTATTGCACGAAGGCACAACAGCTGAGCTAGACGCCTACGCCGACAACACCAAGAAGATTGTGCGTGAAGCCTGCGGCGTATTTGGCGAGTTGCCCAACTTCGATTTTGGACGCTACACATTCATAGCCAGCTACTTACCCCAAACCAGCGGCGACGGTATGGAGCACCGCAACTCCACCTCGCTTACCAGCTCCCGCCCCTTGCGCGGCCAAGGCGCCATTGACAACCTGGGCACCGTGTCGCACGAATTCTTTCACGCCTGGAACGTAGAGCGCATCCGGCCCAAGTCTTTAGAGCCGTTCGACTTTGACCGCGCCAATCAGAGCGAGGCCTTGTGGTTTGCCGAAGGCTTCACCCTGTATTACGGCGACTTGCTGCTACGGCGGGCGGGCATTCTTTCCGATGAGCAATACATGCAGGAGCTGACCACCGTAGTGAATAACATGCTGAATGCGCCCGGCGCCCGGTTGTACTCGCCGGTGCAGATGAGTCAGCAGGCGCCTTTTGTCGATGCGGCGGTATCTATTGACCCTAACAACCGCGTGAATACGTACCTCTCCTACTACACTATCGGGGGTGCTAATGCCCTAGCGCTGGACCTGTTGCTGCGGCAGAATCATAAAACTGACCTCGACGCCTATATGCGGGCCGTATGGCAGCAGCATGGACAGGCGCAGCAGAATTTTGCCCCCCAACGGTCGTACACCCTCCCCGATTTGCAGCGCATACTAGGCGAGGTAGCCCGCGACACGGCTTTTGCCGGCCAATTTTTCCGTACCCACATCACCGGCCATCAACTGCCAAAATATGAGGAGTTGCTGGCGCCCGCTGGCTTGCTGGTGCGTCGTGCTCGCCCTGGCCAGCCCAGTCTGGGGCCTCTAGACCTAACTTTTGCCCCCCAAGGCGCCACTGTCAACGGCAGCACCTTGGCTGGCAGCCCACTCTACCTGGCCGGCATCGACCGGGAAGATGTACTGCTCAAACTGGACGGCAAACCGTTCAAGAATCAGAAAGAGTTTGGCAAGCTGCTCAGCAAGCACAAGCCCGGCGATGTGGTGCCCGTGGAAGTGCGCGGCCGGGCCGGCGTCCGCACCGTGCAGGTGACGCTGGCCGAAGACTCTCAATTGGAAGTGGCGCTTGCACCTACCGCTACGCCCGAGCAGTTGGCGTTCCGGGCGGCGTGGCTGGGTAGCAAGGCGAAGTAAACTAACGTTCTGTTTTGCTTAAAAACCCTCGCCTCGCGCTCATTTACGCCGTTATTCTGCTCGATGTCATCGTGGGCTCAGCTATTGGGCCCATTATGCCAGAGTACGTGCGGGGGCTGCCGGAGCCACAACTATGGCTGTCGGTAGGCACGGGGCTATTTTTAGGTATTCAGCTGTTTTCGGCGCCGATGCTGGGCCGCCTTTCCGATGGCTACGGGCGGCGGCCTATCCTGATTTTTTCAGCTATCGGTACCTTGTTGGCTAATGCCTTGCTGCTGCCGGTTCGCACAGGCCTGTACTTCGTTAATCGAGGAAGCGACGGGCTTACCAATGGCATGTACGCCACTATCCGCTCAGCCATTACGGACATTTCGGGCAAGGATGATCTATTCAAAAACCTTGGCATAGAGGGCGCCATCATCTCCTTAGGGTTTGTGCTGGGACCTATGGCCGCTGGTCTGCTTCTGACTACCCTTGCTGTAGCTCCTGCTAATCAAGCCACCTATGTGGCTGCGCTGGCCGTAAGTCTAGCCGCTGTGAACGTACTGCTCAGCTTCTCCCTGCCCGAAACGCACTTGCAGCGCTCGGGCGTACGCGGAGCTGAGCTTCGGACCGAGCTTAGTCGCAGCCTGAATCCACTGACTCTGTGGGCCCGACTGCGCGCTCAAGATACACCGGCGCGCGGGCTGCGCCGCATCGTGCTCATGCAAGTGGCGCTTACGCTCAGCACAGGCTATTATTTCTACTTTGTGCCGTTTGTGAGCATGGGGGAGCAGCAAATGGATGCGCGGGCTATATCCTACTTCTTCATGTTTTTTGGGGCGCTAAGCATCGGCCTCAACTATGTTTTCTACACCTTCTTTGCCGACCGCATTAATCAGCAGCGGGCTATTTTTTGGCTGGCGGCCTTAGGCGTGCCGGTACTGGCGGGCTACGGACTTATTGGCTCGTCGCGGGTGAGTCTTTACGTGCTTGTTACCTTCGACTGCCTCACTTTATCCTTGATTCAAGGGCTGCTAGAAGGCTTGCTGGCTCAGCGCACGACGGAAACCAACCGGGGCGAAATATTTGGGTTAAATCAGGCTTTGCAGGGGCTGGCCAGTTTTGCTACTACGTTGGTTTTCGGCGGGCTGTCGGTGCTGGATCTGCGGTTGCCGTGGGCTTGGTTTGCGGTGTGCTTGGGTGCGGTAGCCTGGCAGGCATGGCGTGGCGCTGATTTGCAACCGGCCGTTCACGCTTGAACCAAATCAGCCGACAGGGCCTTTTTCTAACTGGAAGGCGCAACCTATTCAGCTTGGATGTAGTCTGCTAAGTGTTGACTTCGTATCTTGATGTTGCTTTCCGGTTTTTGCTATCTGCCTATGTTTTCCAAAATATCCGCTTTACTCGTCGCAGCTGGCCTTTTTCTAACGGGCAGCGCTGTGGCCCAAACGCCCACCGACGCTGAGACTAGCCCAGCGGTGCCCAGCTTGCTTCGGTCGCGGGTGTCGTATAATCTGAATGCTGGGGCTATGTTCGCCGGCCGTTTTGGCTCGGCTACTTACCTCAGCCCAACGATGAGCTACCAGGCGACCAACCGCCTGCGGCTGTTCACGGGCCTGACGTATATCCGCTCATTACCGGGTGTGTATTACTCCTCCGCTGCTATTACTGACGGCGGCCCTATCATGAGCGCGCCAATGGCTACGAATAATTATCTGGTACAGGTTGGCGCCGAGTATATGTTGAGCCCTCGTGTATCCCTGACGGGCACGGCCTGGCGCGACTTCTCAAATTTGCCCCCCGCACCCGGTATCCGGGGCTTTAGTGGTGGCAATATGGGCTCGGGCGTGAATGCGCGTGTGGACTACCACATCACCGAAAACTTCTCCGTCTCCGGCGGCATACGCTACTCTACGGGCGCTGCTCCGGGCTATGGCATGGGCATGGGTCCAGGCTCGCCCTACGGCTGGTAGACGTTTAACAGAAACCACTTTTAGAAAGCCCCCCAACCGAAGTTGGAGGGCTTTTTTGGCTTTAACGCTTCTGTTTTCTGAAGTAAAGTCAGGTGTTATTATTCCTGCGGGATGTGTTGCCAATAGTTATATATCTAGCCACCAAGGCAGGGCCAACGAGAGTTGAAAGGGCGAGTCTAAAGCTCTCAATGTTAATTTTTTATCAACCAAATCTTGGTACTGGCGGAGCTGTACCATAGGGGCAAAACTATTTATGTTTATGTTGAACTTTTCAGCCTTAAATCTTAAACATATTTATATTATGTACTGTCTATACTCCACAGTTTAACCTCAACCATTTTTTCCATGAAAACCATCCTACTAGATGTCCTGACAGTGCCAGTAGATGACCCGGTAGCTTTTACCTTCTTTGTAGGGTATATGGCTATGGCTGCCGCCTCCGTGTTCTTTTTGTTTGAGCGGAGCACGGTTGCTGACAAGTGGAAAACCTCACTGCTGATTTCGGGCATGATTACCGGTATTGCAGCTGTGCACTACTACTACATGCGTGACTATTATGTAATGTCCAGAACGACGCCGATTGCCCTACGCTACATCGACTGGACCCTGACGGTGCCGTTGATGGTGGTTGAGTTTTACTTGCTAGTGCGAGCGGCGGGCGCCAAGGTGGCCTTGCTTTGGAAGTTGATTATTGCGGCGCTTGTCATGCTCGTGTTTGGTTACATTGGTGAAGCCTTTACCGATGGTACTATGGGACACTCCGTGCTGTGGGGCTCGCTTTCTACGCTGGGCTACATCTATATTCTGTACTCGGCTTGGATAGGTGAGGTGGCACAGTTGGCTGCCAAATCTGACTCAATAGCGGTGCAAAAGGGCGTGCGCGCGCTGGCGTGGTTTATTCTAGTAGGCTGGGCCATTTACCCCATTGGCTATATGGCTATGCCTGGCGGCTGGCTCGGTCCCGACGGTGCCGGTCTGCTGCGCCCCACCGACCTCGACCTGATATATAACATCGGCGATGCCATCAACAAAATCGGCTTTGGCCTGGTCGTGTACGGTATTGCCCGCAGCGAATCGGTGGTGAAAGTGGCGCCGGCCAATGCTGCTTCCGTAGTATAGTTAAGCGGCTCTCGCAACTCTTTATTCTATGGAGGACAAACCATTCTTTGTAGAAACCCAGCAGCTGTTTGCTTACGTCCGTGACCATGACTTTGCCCGACTAGCCGCCCTCTGCGATGATGACTTCGGTATCATCGATATCAACGCCGAGGGTGGTACGCTGGTCATTCGCAACCGCGCCGAATGGGAGCAGTGGTTTCAAAGCCTTTTTGTGCAGCTCACCACGCTTCAGGCCCAAACGTGGTCGGAAATAACCCGCTACGAAGCCGTGCAAACGTCTGAAATGGGCTATAGCGTGGTTGACTTCGATCAAATGCTGGTCTTCGGCGGTAAACGCATGCGGTTCTCCTGCCTGAGTACTATCGTTTGGAAGAAAGTTGGCGACACCTGGAAAGAAGCGCGCTATCATAGTTCCTTGCTGGGTGTACAGGAGGAAACGGAGTCGACCGCCAACCCATCTACCTAAGCTGACAACACGTTTGTTTATTTGATTGTCAGTTTAAAAAGCCCCCCAGCTTCGGCTGGGGGGCTTTTTATCTTTTCGCCGAGGTTGTTTGTTTACCTTACCGTGCCTTTTTCTCACTTCACCTTTGCCTTCCATGGCCGCCCGCACTACCTACCGCCGCAACGAAAACCTAACTACTATCCGGCCCAATTATCCTGGCAACAAGATGATTGGTAATGAGTTTTGTAACGGCGAAGAGTTATACGAGCCCCAATTTAGCACCGTAATCCGCTGGCAGCTAGCCGAAAATCCACAGAAGGCCGAGAAGAAAGCTGATACTTGGGTGCCTACAGTGGTTCCCTGTGCCGAAGCCTTCACTTCCACCGAAGACATGCTGGTATGGCTAGGCCACGCCACTTTTCTGTGGCGGGTAGCCGGCGTCACGCTGCTGTTCGATCCGATTTTGTTTTCCTCCATTGGGTTGCGCCACCGCCATGCGTTGCCCTGCCGCCCCGAGGACATCACGGGCATCGACTACCTGCTCCTCTCCCACGGCCACCGCGACCACCTCGACGAGACATCCATCAAGCAGCTAGCCCGACAGAATCCCCAGATGCAGGTACTAGCTCCGCTGAACATGACCAAGCTGCTGCGCGGCATGGCACCCAGCTTGCACGTGCAAGAAGCCGGCTGGTGGCAGCAGTATGATTTGGGGGCCAACTCACCGCTGGAAATCACCTATTTGCCGGCCTCTCACTGGCACCGCCGCGGCCTGACCGATATGAACCGTGTACTCTGGGGCAGCTTCATGCTGCGCGTGGCCGACAAGCTGCTCTACTTTTGCGGCGACAGCAGCTTTGGGGGGCATTTTGAGGAAATTGAGAAGTATTTCGGCCCCCTCGATACCTGCATAATGCCTATCGGTGCCTACAAGCCCGCCTTCATGATGCAGCTCAGTCACATGGACCCGCACGAAGCCGCCAAAGCCGCTAATATTCTGCGCGCCGGGCACGTGGTACCTATGCATTACGGCACCTTCGACCTCTCCGACGAGCCAGCCTCCGAGCCTCTGCGCACCTTGCAGGACGTGGCCAATGGGCAAATGCTACGCGGTGAGTTGCACGCCCCTGCCGTGGGCGAAATCATGCGCTGGCAGGATTGGGAATAACGAGCAGTCTAGACTACCGAGCTTAATCAATTGCTGTAAATAAGGCGCTGCTGCTTAGCTTTACTCTTTATTTCGAGCTAGCCGCCCGGCGAAAGCAGGCGTTGTTTGTCTACCTAGCCTCCTCCGTTCAATCTCAGCACTTCCGAATGTCGCCCACCCTTATTCTGAGCCTGATTGCGGGCTACTTTGTTATCCTCATCGTTATTGCGCTGCTCACCTCGCGCAAAGCCACCAGCGAAAGCTTCTTTGTGGCCAACCGAAATGCTCCCTGGTACATGGTAGCCTTCGCTATGATCGGGACTTCGCTTTCGGGAGTCACGTTCATCTCGGTCCCGGGCATGGTGCAGTCGCAGAGTTGGAGCTATATGGCCGTAGTAATGGGCTATTTGGTTGGCTATCTGGTAATTGGCTTGGTACTCATGCCCTTGTATTACCGCCTGCGGCTGATGTCGATCTATGGGTATTTGGAGCAGCGCTTTGGGTTTTGGAGCTACAAAACCGGGGCGCTTTTTTTCTTGATTTCGCGCGCGGCCGGTTCAGCTTTAAGGCTGTACCTGGTGGCGGGCGTGCTCCAGTTGGCCGTATTTGATGAAATGGGCGTGCCTTTCGTAGTTACAGTTATCGTGAGCATCATGCTCATTTACCTCTACACGTTTCGCGGCGGCCTCAAAACCATTCTCTGGACCGACACTTTCCAGACGCTGGCCATGCTTACCTGCGTGGGCGTAAGCATCTACTTGGTGTCTTCAGAGCTGAATTTGGGATTTGCCGAGCTGGTGCGCACAGTGAAAAGCAGCGACATGTCGCAGATCTATTTCTCTGACCTCAAAGACGATAAGTTCTTCTGGAAGCAGTTCGCCTCGGGTGCCTTCATTACCATCGTCATGACAGGCCTTGACCAGGACTTGATGCAGAAAAACCTGAGCTGCCGCAGCCTCGGCGACGCCCAGAAAAATATGTTTTGGTTTACCATCGTGCTCGTATTCGTTAATATCCTGTTCCTGACGCTGGGCGTGCTGCTGTATAAATTCGCGGCTCTCAAAGGCATTCAATTGCCCACCAACGCCGCGGGCAAGATCATCGGCGACGACGTATTTCCGCTGCTGGCCACCGAGCATTTCACTTTGTTTGCGGGCATCATCTTCATTCTGGGCATCGTGGCCGTTACCTACGCCTCCGCCGACTCCGCCCTCACGGCCCTAACCACGTCGTTTTGCGTCGATTTCCTTTCTATTCGCCAGTACTCCGAGAAGAAGCAAACGCAATTGCGCCAGCTTACGCACCTAGGTTTTTCGGTAGTGCTCATTGTCATCATTCTGATTTTCAGGGCCGTTAATGATCAGAGCCTCATTACGGCCGTATTTAAGATGGCCGGCTATACCTATGGACCGCTGCTGGGCTTGTTCTCGTTTGGCATAATGACCAGCCGTATGCTGCGCGAGCCGTTGGTGCTGCCCGTGTGCATCGCGGCGCCCCTGCTTACCCTGCTCATCAACGCCAACTCGGAGGCATGGCTAGGAGGCTATAAGTTCGGCTTTGAGATCTTGCTGCTCAACGGGTTACTCACTTTCCTGGGGCTATTAGCTATTTCGCGGCCGGCAGACGTAGAAGCAGCGCCGGAGTTGAACCCTGCGCGCTAATAGTTGTTGAAAAAAGGATGACCCGCTGACTGGTTCGTACCTTTGCGAAACGGTGCTGGGGGGCAATTTGCCTCTGGTCTGGTTCTATCTTTTTTTCGAAACGTGAAAAACCTCTTCCTTCTGCTATTGCTTGTGGGGTTGCCGTTGGTGAGTTGGGCCCAACAGCCCGCCAAAAAGCCCCCCACTGAGCTGAAGGCTGGCCAGATGCAAGCCCAGGCTAAGCCTGCTGCCAACCGACCCGATGTGCCCCCGCAGTTTCCGGGCGGAGCCCAGGCGCTCAACGTTTTTTTTCAGCAACAAGTAAAATATCCGGTCGCCGCGCGCGACAAGGCTATTACGGGCAACGTTGTCACCAGCTTCACGGTGGAAACGGATGGCCGCGTGAGCAACCCAACGGTGACTACCAGCCTTTCTCCCGAATGCGACGCCGAGGCGCTGCGCGTGCTGGGGCAGATGCCGGCCTGGAAGCCTGCCACCCGCAAAGGTCAGCCTGTAGCTGTGCAGGTGCGCTTGCCGGTGCCGTTTGGCAACTCATCCATTATCGAAGTGGAAAAGCCGAAGGGCAAAATGAAGTTTGAATAAGATAAATAAGACATGAGAAGTGACAAGTGAGAAGTGAGACTTTGCTCCAATACATAGCTATGGTACAAAGTCTTACCTCTCACTTGTCACTTCTCACTTCTACTATATAATGGCCCGAAGTGGAATGAATACCAGCGGCACGACCCTCGATCCGGACGTGCCCAAGAAGAAATTAACCAAAGAGAGTTTTCGGCAAGGCTTGCGGATATTCCGCTATGTGCTGCCCTATAGAACCAAGTTTATCATTGGCATGGTGCTGCTGGCTTTTTCTAGCGCCACCGTCATGGCTTTCCCGTGGGTGATTGGCAAGCTGACGGACGCCGCTAATGGCCGACCGTTTGTACTGCCCAACGGCAGCGCCCTTACCATCGATTACATCGCCGTTGGCCTGTTTGTCATCATTGTGTTTCAGGGGATTTTCTCCTTCGGGCGCATCTGGTTTTTCACGCAGGTAAGCGAGTACACCGTGCGCGACATCCGTCAGGCGCTCTATCAGAAGTTCGTAACCCTTCCGATCCCCTACTTCGAGAAGAACCGCGTAGGCGCCATCACCTCGCGCATTACCTCCGACGTCGGCCAAATTCAGGACACCTTTTCGCTTACACTAGCCGAGTTGTTCCGCCAGGTCACGACCTTGGTTGTGGGTACGGTGTTTATTATGATGGTGTCGGTGAAATTGTCGCTGTTTATGCTGGCTACGTTTCCGCCCATCGTATTGGTGGCCATGTTCTTTGGGCGCAAAATCAGGGTTTTAGCTAAGGCCACGCAGGATGAGCTGGCCAAAACCAACGTCATTGTAGAGGAAACGCTTCAGGGAATCAACACCGTAAAAGCGTTTACCAATGAGCAGTTTGAAACCAAGCGTTACACTGGCTCGCTCACGAATACGGTTAAAGCCGCGCTGCGCAGCAACCGCTACCGCGGCGGCTTCGTGTCGTTCGTGATTATCGGCTTGTTTGGAGGCATTATTCTGGTGCTGTGGCGGGCCGCTTCCTTGGTGGCGGCGGGCCAAATGACCATTGGTGACCTGACCTCATTTGCTCTCTACACCATTTTCATCGGCGCTTCGGTCGGTGGCTTGGGTGAGCTTTATGGCAAAGTTCAAAGCACGCTAGGTGCCTCTGAGCGCATTCTAGAGATTATCGACGAGCCTTCCGAGCCTACCCACCGCCCCCGTATGGCCGGCACGGCTCCGCTCGAAGTGCGCGGCGACATTGATTATCAGAACGTGGCCTTTAGCTATCCAACACGTCCTGACTTGCCAGTGCTTAAAGACATCAGCTTTGATATTCAGGCCGGCGAGAAGATTGCCTTGGTAGGACCTAGCGGAGCCGGCAAGAGCACCATCGTGCAGCTGCTTATGCAATTCTATGAGCTGAGCGCGGGCAAAATCCTGATCGATGGCCGCGATGTGCGCCAGTTCGACCTCACAGAATTGCGCCGCCACATCGGTATTGTGCCCCAGGAAACCTTGCTTTTCGGAGGGTCCATCCGCGAGAATATCGCCTACGGCAAAACCGACGCCACCGACGCTGAAATCACGGCGGCGGCTCGCAAGGCCAATGCTTGGCAGTTTATCTCCTCCTTCCCCGAAGGCTTGGATACGGTGGTGGGCGAGCGGGGCATCAAGCTCTCGGGCGGACAGCGCCAGCGCGTAGCTATTGCCCGTGCTATCCTGAAAAACCCCGCCATCCTCATCCTCGACGAAGCCACCTCCTCCCTCGACTCCGAATCGGAGAAACTAGTACAGGATGCTATGGATGAGCTGATGAAAAACCGCACCAGTATTATCATTGCTCACCGCCTCAGCACCATCCGCAAAGTGGACAAGATCCTGGTCATCGACGGCGGCCGCATCGTGGAGCAAGGCACGCACGAGGAGCTATCGAGCAGTGAGAATGGGCTGTACGCGAATCTCTTGAAGCTGCAGTTCGAGTTGTCGTAAATTGATTAAAATTCACGAAAGGCGGTCATGCTTTGCTAATGCTCAGCATGACCGCCTTTTTTATAATCCTTAAGTACATACTTTTTCCTGTTCGCGACGTTGGACGGTTTTGCCTACTTTTACGGCATTCAAACACCCATCAAATCCCCCAAATGACCAATTTTTTCAAGACTACCAGCACTGCTTTCGCCCTGAGTGCTCTGTTGCTCGCTGGCCGCGCCGAAGCCCAGATAAGCACCCCCCAGCCCAGCCCGCTTAGCACCGTTACCCAGCGTGTGGGCCTGACGGACATTACCATCACCTATTCGCGCCCCAGCGCTAAAGGCCGTACGGTGGCCGGCAACCTCATTCCAATGGGTAAGCGCTGGCGCACGGGCGCTAACGCCACTACCAAAATCAGCTTTTCGGATGAAGTAATCTTGGAAGGCAAGAAGGTGCCAGCCGGCGAATATGGCTTGTACACCATTCCTAACAAGGACACCTGGTCAGTAGTGTTGAGCAAGAACACCAAGCAGGGCGCCAACGTGGATGCCTTCAAGGATGAGGACAACGTGGCTACCATCTCGGCCAAAACCTACAACTTGGCCAACAAGGTGGAAACTTTCACCATCAACTTCAGCGACCTGACGCCTGCTACCGCCAACGTAGACATGCAGTGGGAAAACATCGGCGCCAAATTTCGCATTACCACGGAGGTTGACCCGAAGGTGATGGCTCAGATCAATGAGAAAGTAATCAAAGGGGCCGCTACTGCTACCCCCGCTGATTACGCCGCCGCTGCCGTGTACTACCTCGACAACGACAAGGACATGAAGCAGGCCCTGGCTTGGATGCAGAAAGCCAACGAGAAGGATCCTAAGTTTTGGAACATGCACACAGAAGCCAAAATCCGCATGAAAATGAAGGATTACAAAGGTGCCACCGCCGCCGCTGAGCAGTCGAAGAAATTGGCTACTGAAGCCAAGAACGACGACTATGTAAAGATGAACGACGAGCTGATTGCTAGCGCTAAAAAAGGCGGCGCTACCAAGTAATCCGTCTAATCTTAGATTTCGTAACAAAAAAAGCCCCCCAGCACAGTGCTGGGGGGCTTTTTTTGTTACGAAAGTATTTTGAAAGCGGTATCAGTTTCTGAGACGAGGCAGAATGAGTAGCGTTAAGCTTTTCTCTTAAGACTTAGTGCTTGAAGCCAACTGAGGTTGCGGTGTGAGTACCTCCCAGCCAGTGGCCAGCATCATTACCAAGGCGCACCCGATGATATTGTACCACAGATAAGCAATATCGGTGGTAAAAAAGAGTAGGAATATAATTCCCTGCGTAACCACAGCCGCCCAAAACACGGCTTTGCTGGCAATGCGCTTCATAAAAAACGCCACCACAAAAATCCCGAGAATGGTACCGTAGAACAGTGAGCCCAGGATATTCACGGCCTGAATCAGATTCTCGAGGCGAGCCGCAAACAGAGCGAAGCCAATGCCCAGCACGCCCCAAGTGATAGTAGCCCAGCGCGAAACGCTTACATAGTGATGCTCATCGGAGTGTGGGCGGGCAGGTTTGTACAAGTCGATGACGGTAGTGGAGGCAAGCGCATTGAGGCCGGCGGCGGCGCTGGCCATGGCAGCGCTTAGTACCACGGCAATCAGCAACCCTACCAAACCCTGTGGCATATATTGAAGCACAAAAGTCAGGAACACATAGTCCGTGTCTTTGGCTTCGGCCAAGGGCGCTGCTTGCTTGAAAAAGGTATTGGCTTCGGTGCGTAGCTCACGGATTGCCAATTGATTGGATTGCAAGCGAGCTTGCGCAGCAGCTAATTGGGCCGGATCATCTTGGCCCAAAGCGGCTACCAGTTGCTCATTGGCCGCGCGCTGCCCACGGAATAAAGTAGCGTAGCGCTGCTCCAGATTTTGAAGCTGGGGGGCAAATTCGGGCTGGCTAGCTACTTGCTCGCGCACAGGCCGGTTGAAGGTAAGCGGAGGCTGATTGAATTGATAAAACACGAACAGTAGCACCCCGATAAGCAGGATCCCAAACTGCATGGGCACCTTCACCAAGCCGTTCATCAGCAAGCCTAGACGACTTTCCGTGATGCTGCGGCCCGCTAGGTAGCGCTGCACCTGGCTTTGGTCAGTACCAAAGTAGGACAGAGCCAGAAAAAGCCCCCCAGTCATGCCCGTCCAGAAATTGTAGCGGTCCGAGGGGTTGAAGGTGAAATCGACGAGGTTGAGCTTGCCTTGATGACCTGCCACCTGCATGGCTTCGCTAAACCCTACACTGGGGGGCAAATAATGCACAAGTAAATATCCCGCTACCACCATGCCGGTAAAGATTACTGCTACCTGCCCTTGTTGGGTCACGGCCACCGCGCGCGTACCGCCCGCTACGGTATAGCTGATCATCAGGCCACCAATAAGCCAGACGGTGAGGTTGATATTCCAGCCCAAAATAGCCGATAGCACCAAGGCTGGTGCGTACAGCGACAAGCCATTACTAAGTCCGCGCTGCACTAGAAACAAGCCCGCTGCCAGCGTCCGAGTACGCCGGTCGAAGCGAGTTTCGAGGTACTCGTAGGCGGTAAAAACTTGGAGCCGGTGATAGATGGGTACGGCCACCGCCGCAATGAGAATCATGGCTACCGGCAAACCAAAGTAGAACTGGATAAACCGCATCCCGTCGTCGTAGGCCTGGCCCGGCGTACTCAGAAAGGTGATGGCGCTGGCTTGCGTAGCGATAATGCTTAGTCCGATTCCCCACCAGTTGGCTTGTCTGCCGCCCAGCAAATAGCCATCAAGCGTGCGCCCGGCCTTGCGGGTGCGCCAGGTGCCATAGCCCACAATAAAAAGCAGCGTACCACCGAGTACCAGCCAGTCCAGTGTACTCACGCGAACCAACGGGTTAAGATAGTGAACCCAATTAGCTCCGCTACCAGTGCACCGAGTACTAGCGCGTACCAGCCTCGCCAAGTGGCAAAGAGCGGCGGCGCAGTGTTATCGGCAGGTGATGGGGCGGGCGGCTGGGGCGTGGGGGGCATTTTTTACTGGTAAAAGATGGGCGGGAAGTAAGAAGGAGCGCAGGGTAATAATAAGGTTGCTTTTGGAAGCAGTAAACCGGCTGATTATTTCCCCAGCGAAATCATATTGGTCAGTAGCCGATACGCGCCCGGCACGCCAGCCGGCAACTCCCGGAAGAACGAAAGACCTGTATATATATAGTGTCCTTTTCCGTAGTCAGCCACCAGAATAGCCCCATCCTTGGGCGATTCGCCGGGGTCGTTGCTGCTGATAATGGCTTGGTACTTTGAATCCCACTGGCTGGGATAATACAGCCCTTGTTCTTGCACCCAGCCCTGAAAGTCGCGGCTAGTAATTTTATTAGGCGAGTTCAGCAAAGGGTGCTGGGGCTTTAGGAAGCGCACCTCAGCGTTTTCCACCGTCACCCGATCATTTGACAACTTGAGTGGGTAAGGGCCGATTTCGGGTAATACCGTGCCCCGATTCACGGTGTATTGCACAATCAAATTGCCCCCATTCTGCACATACTCCAACAGCACGGGCTGCAAAAACCGCAGCCTGTCTACCGTATTATATGCCCGTACGCCCAGCAGCACGGCATCGAAGCGGCGCAGATGGGCAGTTGTCAGGTCGGCCTCTTTAAGCATGGTCACCTGGTAGCCAATCTGGCGCAGAGCTTCCGGCACCTCGTCGCCGGCACCCATCAAGTAGCCAATTTCATTGCCTTTACGCTTCAAATCCAGCTTAATCAGCGGAGCTGCCGCTTCAGGGAAGAGGGTTTGGTTAGGAATATGAGTATAGATAATAGGTTGGTAACCTTGCGAGTACGTTTTCCCATCCACAGTAGCTACGGCTTGTATTTGCCCCGCACTTTCTGTCGTGTTCGTAGGCCGCACCCGAAACTCCAATGTTTGCTCCTGTTCCTTGGCTTGCAAGGCAAAAGGAAGCGAAGCCGGCTCCGACTGCCAGCCAGGGGGCAAATTCAGCGCCACCGTCCCCTTCACTCCCGCCCGACCGGCCTTCACCGTCACGGGCACCAGTTTGGGCTGGTTTTCGGCAAATACGTAGGCCTTGCCGCCAATAGTAACCGCTACCGGCGGCACCACCGTCAGAGAGCGATATACCTCCCCTTCTACTGGGTCGGTGCGCTTGAATTGCACCGGCACAGAATAGAAAATTGGCGTGCCAACAACCTGCAGCAAACAGCCGACATAAGCAGAAGCTGGGTTTTCGGGGGTACCAATTAGGTTTTGGCGATTAATTACAAGCGCTGCCGGCTCTTTTTGTCCCCCACCCGATGCCAAACGTTGCCCCGTCACGGGACCGAACAACGCCGCTGAGCCGCTCTCAGCTACCAGCAGTTTTTCCGGCACCGCGTACATACCCACTGTACCCATCAGCCGCAACCAGTACGGCTGCGAGGCCTCTACTTGCGAGCTAACGCGGAAGCGCAAAGGCACCCGATGCAATTCATTAGCAGCCAATTGCTTATTCAGGGTCGTATCGCGCTGGTAACCAATGAGGCCCGTACCTACCCACGTAACGGGTACAGCAGATCGGTTAATTGCCTCCACAGTCACGGCCACTGGTTGGCCGGGAGCGGCCGTCGCTTCCGCCGCTGTAGCTTCCAGGTACAACCCCAAGCAGGCCTGAATGAGCTGCTCTACTTGCTCTTGCTTTTCCTTTTTCCAAAAGCCATCATCTGGTGCCTTTAATAAAGCTTCGCGCACTTTAAGCAAGCTAGCCACGCTGGCAGCCGGGTTGGCGGGGTCATATTCCTTAATAGTCTGGGCTACCAGCTTGCCCACCGGTGCCCCTCCCTTTATTCGGTTCCAGCTTAAGTCGACACCTTCCAAGAGGTCTTTTTGCGCTTTTTCTCCCTTCAAAGGCTCCAGGTATTCAATCGCTTCCCCACGGGTAGCCGCCGAGCCGAAGCCTTGGCTTTTGTGCTGAGAGCGGCTAATGGCTGCTATCTCACCATAGCTTTTCCCAAGTAGGGCATTATAGCTGCCTGCATCCACCACGATTTTTCCGGTAGCATCAAACTTCTGCCCCGGCTGCAGAAAAAAGGATGAAGTGTTCCAGAATAGCCGCTTCGGTTGCCAAGGCTGCACGTATTGTAGCTGCTCAGGGAAGCGCTTCGGGTCGCCGGCCGCATCGAAGGCGTCGAGGGCCAATTGTGCACTGGCGGTATGGTGACCGTGGGTGCCGTTGGGCTTAGGAGAGAAGCGGGTAATCAACACATCAGGGCGGCGCTGACGAATCACCCATACCATATCAGCCAGCACCTGCTCCCGGTCCCAAATGGTAAAGGTTTCCTCGGCGGTCTTTGAAAAACCAAAGTCGTTGGCACGAGTGAAGAACTGTCGTCCGCCATCAATGCGGCGCGCGGCCAGCAATTCCTGCGTCCTAATTACACCTAGCCCCTCCCGAATTTCGGGGCCAACCAAATTTTGCCCCCCATCGCCGCGGGTGCAGCTTAAGTAGCCAGTATGCAGCAAGCGCCCGTTTGCCAAGTAGGCAATCAGACGCGTATTCTCATCGTCGGGGTGCGCCGCAATGTATAGTGCCGACCCTAAAACATTGAGTTTGCGCAGGCTAAGTGCAATATCGGCTGCGGAGTAAGTTTTGGGACTTTGGGCTGAAACTACAAGCGGTAAAAACAGCAAAGCCAGCGCGGCAGGCAAGGACAGTAAGCGCATTTAAATGGCAGTTAAAATAAGAAGCCAAAGGTAAGCGATAAACAGAGGTAGCTGTAGCCCAGTGGTATCAACAGATACCATCATTACATGTTGCCTTATTGATTCGTTGCCTTATAGCACTATAGAGAGGTTTTTTAATTTATTAATAAAGAATTATACAAAATAATCTAACTTTCAAACTACATTTGCTCGTATTAGGACTTTAAAATCAATTCTGCCTATATGAAAATTTTACATACTGGAATCGCAGCCTTAGGGGCCGTATTTCTCTCACTGAGCGTGCCTCAGACCGTGCAGGCGCAGTTTCGCACCCCGGTAGTCAACGGAGTAGTCGGGCCCAACGAGTACGGTAACGAATATGCGAATCCCAATAATGACGATCCAAACCTAAAATGGCGTGTTACTTGGGACGACACCAATCTTTACGTTGTCATTGAAGACGCTAATCTTCAACAAGGAACCGTTCTCTATTTAGATACGGACCCACAGACTCCCGTAAACGCGGGCGAACGTAATCCTATAAAAGGTCAGCCTATATCCGGTGGTATCAATGGAAATTTGCCTATTCAGGCTGATATCTTCATTCTCGCCGAAAAATTTTATCGGGAGGTTCGCGTTTTTAGTAAGGAAACAGGCCAATGGAGTGAGCCTAGGGAATGGGGAAAGCCTACTGACCCTGACGTGAGTAAGCGCATCGGACAATATGCCGACAATGGTGGAGCCGATGGTGAGAAGTGGAGTTCACGGAATCCCGAAAGAAATTTTTCAGGCACAGTTAAAGAGTTTGCTCTTCCATGGTCTCTGATCAGCACTACCGGGGCGCGACCTAAAAACTTTAATTGGTTTGGCTTTGTCGTTTATGGGTTTGATCCAATCAGCATGGATGATCCAGACACCGAGGAACAAGAACCAACTATTCCTAACCCAGTGCGTGGTGGTTTATATGGTCAAGCACCGAGAGATAATGATGGCACTTTCCGCTTTAATGACGTGGATGGCAGACGGTATGAAGATTACAATTGGACGCGCTATTTCACAGTTTTGAATACTGATGCAGGTAGCGATAACAGTGCTTTCGGCCCTAATGGCACTGAGAGCTTCTCGTACACTGGACCTGCTGTGAGCACCTTGGGGGGCATTTCAGTGTATGACTTTACTGTTAATAGCCCTAATGCTATTCTCACTCGCGTTGGAGATGGGAATAGTGTCATCTGGAATATTCAGAATAATCTGACAGTAGCTAATAACAGTACCCTCAATTTTGGAGCTACTACTGCTCCTGTCATAGTAGGTGGTGATATACGTGTTACTGGAGAAGGTGTCATCCGTTATCCTGCCCCTGCAGGAACCCTAACTATAGGTAGAAATATTCAATTAGCTACTGCGAATTCTTTTCTTGTTAATGCTGGTGTTACATTGACAGGAACTGGTGCTCAAACAATTTCTACGGACAATAATGCTCCTGTAGACCTCCGCCTATTAACCATACAAGGTGCAGGCGTTAAGACTTTGAATACAAACCTTGACATTAGGGAGACACTGATTCTGAATAATGGCATCCTAACTACGGGTACTAACCAAGTTCGATTGATACCAGGCGCTCGATTGACAGAGAATGCACCTGGTTATCTATTGGGTAGAATTGCAACTTCGACGCTTACTCCCTTGAATGTTCCTGGTGCCTCATCTGATTTTGGCGGTATAGGTTTAAGAATTACTCAACGCGGTAATGATCTACCAGGTGCTATAGATGTACTACGTATTACCGGTGGTAGAGGCCTACTACAAGCTGGTTCTGCTACTGTCCCTAATCAGACCATTGCCCGTCGTTTCTTTATCAATAACAACCCAACCAATAACAGCGGTACCAATGTCACGTTGGATTTCACTTATCGTGATATTCCTCCTACTGAGTTGAACGGCAATACGGAAGCAGCATTACGCCTTTATGAGTCATCCAACATAGCTGATCCTGTTAACGGTTATCAGTTAGTAACCCCTAGTAATGCTAACACGCCCAACGCCGCTACCAATACTTTAACTTACGCTGGTAACTTACGGCTTAACCGCTACTTTTCGCTTGCCGATGGCAATACGCCTCTCCCAGTTGAGCTGATCAGCTTCGCCGGAAAAGCAGAAAACAATGTAGTGCGCTTAACTTGGGCTACAGCTTCTGAATTACAGAATAAGGGCTTCGAAGTAGAGCGCCGCACTGAACAGGGCGAATGGCAGAAGTTAGGTTTCGTAGCTGGCAATGGCACGACCAATCAGCGTCACAACTACAACTATCTGGATCGTTCAGCTGTAGCTGGCAACAACTACTACCGCCTACGTCAGATTGACTTGGATGGCAAATCGGTGTACTCACAGGTAGTGGCTGTACAAGTTGGCGCAGTTGCCTTCTCGCTTAGCCCAGTACCTGCTACCGATGTTCTGACCATCAACGGGTTGAGTGCTGGCAAACATGTAGCTGAAATTTATAATGCCCGCGGTCAGCGTGTATTGAGCCAAGAGTTCTCAGATGCTGCGGCCAGCACTATAACGGTGAGCGCTCTGCCAGCTGGTGTTTATATGGTACGCGTTCTTGGCCCAGGCCAGAGCACCCAGAACGCTCGCTTCATCAAGCAGTAATCTTCACTGTTTTTCATTTTTAGCTTCGGCGCAATGGACTTCCATTGCGCCGAAGTTTTTTTATGCCTCATTGGTACGCTGTAATAAGCAGCCTATTTATCGTGCGCTTACCTTCGCCCTATGTCTACTTCGCTCCTTTTACAAGATCTCTACATTTATCCTATTAAGTCGCTGGGGGGCATTCGCCTAACCAAAGCCACCGTGGAGGCTCGCGGCTTACGTTACGACCGCCGCTGGCTGATTGTGAATGAGCGCAACCAGTTTATGACGCAGCGTCAAACCGCCGAAATGGCGCTGCTCCAAGTGGCGCCCGCTCACAATGGCTTTCTGCTCACGCATCGCGCTCGGCCCGATCTGCTACCGCTGTTTGTTCCCTTTGAGGCTACACCTGAGCGCAGCCTTTTCGTCACTATCTGGGATGATTTCGTGTTTGCCTGGCGTGGAGAGCAGACCGCCGATGAGTGGCTATCGGATGCACTGGGCCGCACGTGCCGCCTTGTCTATATGTCGGATATGGCCATGCGCCCTGTTGATCCAGAGTTAAATCCAGCCGATGCGGTAGTAAGCTTTGCTGACGCTTATCCTTTTTTGCTTATTGGGCAAGGCTCGCTGAATGAGCTAAATAGTCGCCTTGCTGAGCAAGTACCCATGAACCGCTTTCGGCCTAACCTTGTATTTAGTGGCGGTTTAGCTCATGTTGAAGACACATGGCAGGAGTTCAGAGTTGGCGAGTTGAACTTTCGGGCCGTAGAAGCTTGCGGGCGTTGCGTAGTGACAACCATTGACCAGAAAACAGGCCAGAAAAACCCCGAAACGTTGCGTACGCTTGCCTCTTACCGCACCCTGGGGGGCAAAGTTATGTTTGGCCAGAATGTAACAGGACCGGGCTACGGCCAACTTCAGATTGGGGATGAGCTAACAGTGGTTAGCTACAAGTAAACCTGAACAACTGCTACTCTGGAGTTTGGTTTATAAAGTTCAAAAACAACCAAGGCATCTATATCTAGCCTTCTTCTAAGCCTCTTAGTATAAGAGGCTTAGAAGAAGGCTAGATTATGGTTGAGATATTGCATTATTATATGAATTTTTGTTAAGTAAATTATTATTAAATCAAAAATATCTAGTTTTACGGCTAGATATTTTTGATTTATAACCCTTCTATTATCCTGCCTATATGAAATTTATACCCGCTGTGATGACAGCCTTAGGAACTGCTTGTCTCGTGCTAACTTCAGCACAACCAGCTCAGGCTCAATTCAAAATACCTACCGTTGACGGCGTTATTAGCATCGGTGAGTATGACAATGCATACCGTAGCCCAAGCGGTACTGCTCCCAATCAGGATCCAAACCTGACATGGCACATGACCTGGAACCAAGCGAACCTGTTTGTTGCCATTTCAGATGCCCGCCTCGCTGAAGGAGCAGTTATTTATCTTGATCTGGATCCGCAAACTATAGTCAATGCACCTGGTAATGGCACCACTCAAGGCCTGCCGGAGGGCTATGACGGATCCACGGGTACGCTTCCTTTCCAAGCAGATGCCGTTCTCTATGTCAAAAGTGGTTACCGCGAAATCCGGACCTTTAATAGAGAAACAGGTCAGTGGAGAGCCCCTGTGGTGTCTGCAGGCGAGTATGCTCAGGTTGGTACTGAAGCTCGCGACCAACCGCGGGTGCGAGAATTCTCTATTCCTTGGGCTACCATAAATGGCACTGCTGGTTTACCGGCAAACTTCAATTGGCTGGGTTATATCGCCAACTCAGGTGGTGGCGCCTATGGCCAGGTGCCAGTAGCCAATCCCAAAGGCAATATTGGGGCTAATGCGAATTTCGTTCGATACTTTACTGTTTTGAATACAGCGGCTGGAAGCGCTTCGAATGCTTTTGGGCCAAATGGCTTAGATAGCTACTCGCATTCTGGGTCTAGCATCAATAACTTTGGGGGGCTAAATGTATATGATTTTACTCTTAATACTCCCGGTGCATTAATCACTCGAATTGGTACTTCTTCCGCTTGGAGTGTGCAAGGTAACCTCAGGGTTGCTAATGGCACTCTCAATCTCGGTGACTCTCCTTCTCCTGTAAGCGTTGCTGGTGATATACGAATTTTTGATGGAGGAATATTCCGCTATGTAAATCCAGTGGGTGACTTAATAGTAAGTGGGAACCTAGAATTTAATAGTGAGGCGGCTTTTGATGTAACGGCTGCCGTTACTCTGACCGGTAATAACGATCAGACCATTAGTGGTGGTACTTATCGTTCCCTTACTATTCAAGGTAATGGAATTAAAACTCTGAGCAATAATAACCTCACAGTTACTAACTCCTTGGTATTAACGAGAGGCACGCTAGTTACGGGCCCTTATCTAGTTGATTTAGGAACAACTGGGGGCTTACAGGAGCCAGCTCCGTCAGATGCAGGACCGGCTGGTGGTTATATATTGGGTACTGTTACATCTACGAGAACTATTACAGGGCCAAGAAGCGACAATTTTGGTGGTATTGGTTTGACAATAATATCACCGAACAATGCATTGGGCCGTCCAGGTACGGTGTTGGTTCAGCGCATAACTGATGGATTTGGGATAGACGCCAGCACGCCTACTGCTACCGCTAACAAAACTATTCGTCGTCGCTTTTTTATTGCCGCCTCCAACCCTGAACCTATAAATGCATCCCTTGTCTTTGGCTATCGTAATGGCAACCCAGATGAGTTGGAAGGTAACGGCCCAAACAATTTAGTGCTGTACCAGTCTTCTGAACGTACATTTAATTATCGCCCGGTGCCTGGTGGCACGAATACTCCTTCACAACAGAATAGAAACCTAACCTTTACGGGTACACTCGCTTTACAAGGTTACTTCTCCCTAGCCGATGGTAGGAACCCCCTTCCTGTCGAGCTTGTCAGCTTCACGGGTAAAGGTGAGAACAATGCTGTGCGTCTAACCTGGGCTACTGCTTCTGAAAAGCAGAACAAAGGCTTTGAAGTGGAGCGTCGCTCTGACCAAGGTGACTGGAAAGTGTTAGGCTTCGTAGCAGGCAACGGCACAACTAACCAGCGTAATAACTACATGTATGTGGACCGCTCAACGGCCACTGGCAACAACTACTACCGTCTGCGCCAGATTGATTTGGATGGCAAGTCGGTGTACTCGCAGCCAATTACGGTACAGATGGGAGCCGTAGCATTCACGCTTAGCCCAGTGCCGGCCACTGACGTACTTACCCTCAACGGGTTGGGAGCCGGTAATCACACAGCTGAAATCTATAATAGCCGCGGTCAGCGCGTCTTAAACCAGACTTTCTCCGATGCAGCGGCTACTTCGCTCACGGTAAGTACTCTGCCCGCTGGTGTATACATGGTACGAGTTCTTGGTCCTGATCAGAGTGTACGTCAGGCACGGTTTATCAAGCAATAAACTCGCTCCATTTTCTTCCTAGCTTCGGCGTTCTGGTTATTCCAGAACGCCGAAGCTGTTTTAAGGAACCTTACAACTTAATAACATATTGGTATGCTCAACAGTAGCTTGTACTCACTTCACAACATCCGTAGAAGTGTATAACTGTACGGCGGACGTTATACCACAATAATTTGCCCCCAATGAATCTTGCACCCGTTCTAAGCTTTTTGCGCGAGCTAGCTGCCAACAACAATAAGCCCTGGATGGATGCCCATCGTGCGGAATATCAGCGTGCTCGGGCCGAGTTTACGGAGCTGGTGCAAAGCGTACTACAGGGCTTACAACAGTTCGAACCTGAACTAGCCGGCCTCACTGCGGCAGCTAGTCAGTACCGCATTAATAAAAACGATCGGTTTCAGCAAAGCAATGAGCCCTACAAAAAGCACATGGGCGCTGGGTTTGCCCGCGACGGGCGCCATTCACCTTGGGCGGGCTATTTTTTGGCTGTGGGGCCGGAAGGTACTACGTGGGTGGGGGCTGGCAAGTGGCGACCCGAAACGCCGGCCGTAACCCGCATCCGCCAGGAGATTCACTACAACGCTCCCGACTTCCATGCCATGCGCGAGGCAACCGACATGGTGCGCTACTTTCCTGATGGTCTGGAAGGCGAACGGCTACAGCGTCCGCCCAAGGGCTACGACAAAAACGACCCGGATCTGGAATGGCTAAAACTTAAAGACTTTTTCGTTTCCCGCTCATTTACAGATAAAGAAGTATTGCAACCCAACTTGGTACAGGAAATGGTGGCCTCGCTTCGGGCGTCTCAGCCACTTGTTCGCTTCCTGAATCAGGCATTGACGGAAGGCTAACTGCCTGAAAGCGACAGTTGAGTGCGTGCTTAGTGCTGTTGTCACAAAAAAAGCCCCCCAAAATTGTTCTGGGGGGCTTTTTTGTGGCAACAATATTGGCTTTAAAATAGCCCGAATAAGGTGCTATTGATACGCTCTATGACGAGGCCGAGGTCCTCGGGGTTATTCACGTAGTCGAGGTTATTGACATCAATGATGAGCAGTTTACCTTCTTTGTAGCCACTGATCCACTGCTCGTAGTGCTCGTTTAGGTGCTTGAGGTACTCAATCTTGATGTTGTTCTCGTAGTCGCGGTTGCGGCGCTCAATCTGTTGGATGAGCTTAGGCAGGTCGGCGCGCAGGTATAGCAGCAAATCCGGCGGATTCACCATGCTGATCATGGAGTCGAAGAGGCCGTGGTAGTTGTCGTAGTCGCGCTGCGTCATCAGGCCTGACTGGTGCAGATTAGTCGCGAAGATGTGGGCATCCTCGTAGATCGTGCGGTCCTGAATAACGCCTTTGCCGGCAGTTTGTATCTCCTTTATGCGCTGGGTCTGGCGGAAACGGCTGTTCAGGAAATACACCTGCAAGTGAAACGCCCAGCGGGGCATATCGTCGTAAAAATCCTTGAGATAGGGATTATGATCTACATCTTCCAGAAAGACCTCCCAATTGAAATGGTGCGCTAGCTTGTTGGCCAGCGTAGTTTTGCCGGCTCCGATGTTACCGACGATGGCAATGTGCATGAGCGAGATGAGCAGCTAAAAGTGAGGCACAAAAGTAGCGCATCGGGGCCGAAGCCAACCCTACATTTGTCTTAGCTGGAGCTTAATTTCCAAGACACATAACCTAACTATCTAAGGAAGCTACATTTACGCAAACTGAACACTATCCTGTCATCGATATGCACATTAGCCCGACGATCATTAGCGCTTAAAAGAAAGACGGCCGCTTAGCGGCCGTCTATAATCTCTTTTGCGCTGCGGGCTTTTTCTAAAGTCCGAAACTCGGCTTGCCAGGAACGGATTCGCAGGCGCTCCTCAGTAGGCAGCTGCGTGCGTACTTCCTCGTAGCGGGCGTTAAGGCTAGTGAGCACAGCGGAGGCCGCACTCCAGTCGGCGGCGCTCCAGCGGCGGCGCTGTTCGCGGGTAGTTTCCAGCAGACGGCTGTAGAGGTCGGGCAGTTCAGTAGCACGGGCCCGCTTGATGTTTATTTCCTCATTGAGCAAACGGCGCTGCGCAGCGGCGGCAGTTGTTGGCTCATTAGCCATACTATCGAGGCGCTGCTGTTCGGCGGCCCAGGTTTGATAACGTGACTTTTGGGCAACGTACTCGCGGCGCGACTTTACCGACAGGCTATCGGTGGCGCGGTCGAGGCGGGCACTTTGGCGGTCATAGTCAGCCATCAGGTTGGGCCATTCGCGGCGGGCACCATCTTCGGCGCGAGCCATTTTTTCGTTTACCCAATCGCTGAAGCGACGCAGGTCGCGCTCCACGGCTGAAGTCGTTTTGGCAGGTGCAGGGTTAGTAGTTTGCTGGGCGGTTGCGCTCAGCGGAGCGAGCAGTAGGCTGGCAGCACCTAGGAGAGCTGGTAGCAGAATCTTTTTCATGGCAGCTAGAGAGTAATTGGCGTGAAAACGACCCCTGGGGGGCAATTTATTGCTGGCACAATACAATTTCCGTCCCAAAATGCCCCCCAGCAACGCTTAACCACGTTTGTTAACCTAAAATTTGCGTTTTTGCACCTTATGCCCGCCACCGATACCGCTTCCGTCAGCATTCAGCCCGCCACCTTGGCTGATATTCCCACTATTATTCAGCTGGCCGAGGCCACCTGGGAGCCTACTTACCGTTTTATCATTTCCAAGGAGCAGATCGATTATATGTACCGTGTCATCTATACGCCGGCTTCGCTGGAGCGTCAGATGACGACCGAAGGACACGTATTTTTGCTGCTGCACACCGACGGTCATCCTGCCGGTTACGCGTCTTTTTCGCGTCAGCCTGCTCCAGCCGATGGGGTGTACAAGCTCCATAAAATCTATGTTTTGCCCTCGCACCAAGGCCAGCGCTTGGGTCAGCAGCTGGTGCTGGCGGTAGAAGAAGCCGCCCGGGCAGCCGGAGGCCGCGCGTTGGAGCTAAACGTGAACCGCTACAACCCCGCCATTAGCTTCTACGAGCGACAAGGCTTCCAGCAGCACCGTGAGGAGGACATTCCCATTGGCCCGTACTGGATGAACGACTACGTAATGCGCAAAGAGCTGACGTAGCAGCACCTTCTTATCTCAGAAGCAAGTCCAGACAACGTAGACGGCAGGTAGCGGCCTATTTTAGGCGTTTCACCGTATAGATTGAAGCTGAGCAAGCAAAAAACACTCAGCAACACAACAATTATTACTCCCTACCACTCATCAAACAACCAAGACATGGCAACCAAACTCACTGTACTCAGCAACGGCTCGCTCCGCGTAGAAGGCGATATAGAACTTGTAGATGCCCAAGGCAACGCGTACGGCTTAGGTGGTCGCGAGCGAATTAGCATCTGCCGCTGCGGCCTTTCCAGCAACAAGCCTTTCTGCGACGGTTCGCATAAAGGCCATTTTGAGCACGACGCTACCGCCTTTGACCTGCCAGCGCCTAAGGTTTAAATAGCGGTTCAATAAATCGAACAGGTTTCTTTAACTAAAAAAGCCCCCCAGAAAAATCTGGGGGGCTTTTTTAGCTATGTAGCAATGAGCAATAGCTCTTTAATCGGCAGCCAAAAAGTTGACCAGATCCACGTACTCCTTGCGTGCTTCGTCCTGCGACTTGCCGCTGATGGCCGCCCAGGCGTCGTACTTGGCAATGCCTTTGAAGTCGAAGCCGCCGGGCCGGTCGCCGGTTACGTCGCCTTCGGTGGCTTGTTTGTAGAGCGCATATAGCTGGAGCAGAATCAGATTGGAGGGCTTAGTGGGCAATTGTTGGGCACGCTGGGCGGCGGCTTCAAACTCTTCGGTAGTGGCCATAAATAGGGCGGATTAGAAATGGTAAGGCAATGAGTTAAGTGAGGAGTTGCGAGTTACGAGTTTTCTGCTGCACCTTGCAAATAACGCGGCAGCCAGATACAGGCTTTGCCACGCGGCCATCATCCACTTTCACCCCACCAACTTCTACCCCATGCGTCTCCTCCTCGCGCTGCTGGGGGGCTTTTTTATAAGCCTCGCTCCTGCTCACGCCCAAAAAACTTACCTGCACTGCGGCCGCCTACTCGATGTGCGCACTGGTCGCTTGCAACCCGATATGACGGTAGTAGTTGAGAATGGACGCGTAGCCGCCGTACAAAGCGGCTTTGCTACCGGCAGCGGTGCCGACAAAGTAATTGACTTGAAAAACAAAACGGTGATGCCGGGCCTACTCGATATGCACGTGCACTTGGAACACCAAACCAGCAAAACCAACCAGCTCGACGAGTTCACCCAAAATCAGGCTGATGTTGCTTTCGTGTCGCTGGAGTACGCCCGCAAAACGCTTATGGCCGGCTTCACCACCGTCCGCGACCTGGGCGGCTCGGGCGTAAATGTGGCCTTGCGCAATGCTATTAACCGCAACCAGGTGCCGGGCCCACGCATTTTTACGGCGGCTAAGTCACTCTCCGGTACCGGCGGCCACGCAGACCCCACCAACGGCTACCGCCAAGACCTGATGGGCAACCCTGGCCCCGCCGATGGTGTGGTGAACAGCCCCGACGAAGGCCGCCAAGCTGTGCGCCAGCAGTATAAGAATGGGGCCGACCTAATCAAGATAACGGCCACTGGCGGTGTGCTCAGCGTGGCCAAAGACGGCAGCAGTGCCCAGATGACCGAGGCCGAAATTCGCGCCATCGTGGAAACTGCCCGCGACTTGGGCCTGAAAGTAGCCTGCCACGCTCACGGCGCAGAAGGCATGAAGCGCGCCATCCGGGCCGGCGTAACCAGCATTGAGCACGGCACCCTCATGGATGATGAGACCATGAAGCTGATGAAGAAAAACGGCACCTGGTACGTGCCCACCATCACGGCAGGTAAATCGGTGGCCGACTCAGCCAAAATCATGGGTTACTATCCGGCACTGGTGACGCCCAAGGCCCAAAGCATTGGCCCCAAGCTGCAAGCCACGTTTGGACGCGCGTATAAGGCTGGAGTGAAGATTGCCTTCGGGACGGACGCGGGCGTATTTCGCCACGGCGCCAACGGACTGGAGTTTGCTTATATGGTTGAAGCCGGAATGCCCCCCATCGAAGCTTTGCGCGCCGCCACCATTCACGCCGCCGACCTACTCGGCCAGAGCGACCAGCTAGGTACGCTGGAAGCTGGCAAGCTCGCCGACATTGTAGCCGTAGACGGCGACCCACTACAGAACATTGCCGCTATGCAGCGGGTCCGCTTTGTAATGAAACAAGGGGTGGTATATAAGCAAGAATAGGCATGAAGCTTGCCTGACGAGGCAAGCACTGAAAACCGAGGACCAATTGGGTTTAACGGGCTTCTATCAGCGCTGCTACACCCGGCTGATCCTCGATCTTATTTTGCACTAATCTTAGCTTATTTTCTTTTATCTACATGAAAATCTTTACTACGCTTGCCTCGCTATTGACTGTAGCCATAACGGTACCTGCTCTGGCCCAAACCGAGTTGAACACTAACCCACCGGCTACGCCATCTTCCCCCGTGGCACCTACTACCCGCTCCACCATATATGCGGGACAGCCAGCCTCCGTTGCCGCCCCCACAAGCCTCTATCGCACTTCCTCCCTGGGCATCGATTTAGGGTGGGGTGGGCCATATGGGGGCTTGGGCTTTTACTACGCCCATTTAGTCGCACCTGGCACCGACATAAATGCGGGCTTCGGATTAGGCGTAGGGGGCAAATTGGGCATTGGCGTGCGACATTTTTTTAACCCAACCCGATCCTTCTCGCCATATGTTGGGGCTAACCTGTCCCGTTCAGGTCGCATCGACAATTTCAAATTGACCATCGACGAGGGCATGCCCACGCAGGAGTCTACAGCTTACACGCTGGCACCTAGCGGCGTGCTGAACCTACGCTCCGGCGTACGCTGGCAGCCGGGCCGCGTAGGCCTTCTGGGCACCCTCGGTTACGGCGTGCTCTTCACCGGCAACCCAGTAACCTACGCCAACGGTCAGATGCCCTCGCAGCGCATGCGCGATGTGGTGGAAGCTACTAGTCCTGGTGGCCTGGAAATTACGCTAGGCATGAGTATCGGCTTAGGTCGATAACTGGCTAAGAGTTGTCTATAAAAAAGCCTCCCAGTATCATTACTGGGGGGCTTTTTTATAGACAACTCTACTCCGGCCGCGGTCGTCCCAACATCAGCCGCAGATTGAGGCGCACTATATCACCCATAGTGCGGCAACGGTTAAACTGGGTAGTGTGGTGGTGCTGATTTAGCTCCTGCTGCAAATGAGCCGTTTTGTCGGGCGGCGATAGCTCATCGGGGCGCATGCAGTCCATCAGGTCTTTGAGGCGGTAGCGTTCGGCGCGGGCGCGACGGGCCATTAGGGTGCGTTCTTCGGTCTGGTACTGACGGATGCTTTCGGCCGTGAGCAGCTTGCTACACAGCTGCACCACGGCACGGTTATCCTTGAAATACTGGGGCAAATACATGGTCTTTTTTCCCTCGTAGCTCTGCTGATCAAAGTCGATGGCGCGTACGCGGTACTGCTCGTCCTCAAAGTCAGGCGTCACGTCAATGACGTAATTGTAGGCGCGCATATCGCCCAGCAAACGCGCAAAGCAACGCTCGTTGAACTTCACAAACTCCTTGGCAATGCGCACCTGATTAAGATGAGGCCGCTGCAGATGGTCGCGGATAAAATCGTCGCCCGGAATGCCAGCAATGTGCTCCTCAATCAGCGAGTCACCGCAAACCAGGTAGTTGATGCTGTTAGGCGAAAGAATATGCTCCAACTCCAAGCCATAGACCCGCGAAGCATCAGCGCGTTTCACGTAGAAATAGTCGTAGTTGTCGTTGAACTGATTCACGATGCGCACCCGAAACGGATTGGAGTTGCCAAACTGACAATAATCGATGCGGTCGGTCAGCAGGTGCTCACTAAACGACAAATCGCCGTCGGTTTTTAACAGCGCGTACACCTCCGTGAGGCCTGCGGCCAGCTCCTGCAGCATTGAAGGCTCATAGAAAACCGTTTGCCAGAGCGTATCACGCCCATTACGGTCCACGAGCGGAAAAGCGCCGCTAATGCGGGTGAGGTCTAGGTAGGTGACGGGCAGCCGGGTTTCGCGGTCGTACTCGTGCAGGTAACTCCGCAGCGGTTTGCCGATGGAGTAAGAGATTTTCTTTTTGGTGATTTTGGTCATGGACGGGTGGGGCGGAGTCGAGGTAAGTTATTAAAAGAACATCATGCAGCGCGGCCCGCAGCATCTCTCCGGCCCTTAGAGCTGATATTTCAGCGTCAGCACGCCAGCCGTTTTGAACCGTGCTACACGGCAGCCTAGATTTAACTACCACCTACTCCGAAAAATACCGAACTTCGCGGCATCCTTCTATTCTGGCCTGTCCTTGCCGTTATGAAAAAACTCTTTATCACACTTACACTGGTACTCGTATTGCCAGTATTATCTAATGGTTGGGGGTTCTTTGCCCACAAAACCATTGCCCAGGTAGCTATTTATGCTCTTCCCAAAACCATGCAGGCCTTCTATTTCCGCCACATGGATGAGTTGGTGAAGCTCTCCATAGCGCCCGACGAGCGCCGCGAAACGGATGATGCCGAAGCTCCCCGCCACTTCATCGACATGGACCATTTCGGCGACGACCCCTTCAATGACATGCCTAAGGCGTGGGACGCGGCCACAGCCAAATACACTGCCGATACTTTGCGCAAATACGGCACTGTGCCGTGGACGGTGCTAGAGGTAAAGGAGAAGCTAACTGAAGCCTTCCGCCAGCGCGATACCACGGCCATTATTGCTCTGTCGGCGGACTTGTGCCACTACATTTCCGACGCTTACGTGCCCTTGCATACTACCATAAACTACGACGGCCAGCTCAGCAACCAGACGGGTTTGCATAGCCTGTGGGAGTCGAAGCTGCCTGAGCGTCACATCGCTAAGTACAAGCTGGACAGCAAGTCAGCTAAGTATATCAAAGACCCGCAAGCCGCTATCTGGAAGGTAGTACAGGAATCGTACGGCTTCCTAGGAGCTACTTTTGACTTTGAGGAAGCCGTGACCCGCAACTTCACGCCCGAAACCAAATACACTTTCTCGCACCGCTATGGCAAAACCCGCCGGGCTTACTCCGACGCTTTTGCTGATGCGTATCATGAAAAAGTAGGCGGCATGGTGGCTTATCGCCTCAAGCAGGCGCCCACGTCGGTTGCCTCGATGTGGCTCACGGCCTGGCAGGATGCCGGCAAGCCCGACTTGAACGCCCTGATGACCCGCAAGCCGGACAAAGAGGAAAAAGCCATCCTTGCGGCCCAGCTAAAAACCTGGAAGAACAATGAGCTAGTAGCGCAAAACACACTATTGGCCTTGCAGAAAGAGAAAGTAGTAGAGCGCCCCGATGAAATCAAATCGGCCGACCAGTCAGCGCCTGCCCCCGCGCCTGCTGAGCCGACCCCGGCTCCGGCCATCGTGCCCGCCCCAGCCCCAGCTTCCATGCCCGTAGTGCCCGAAAAGGTGAAAACCAAAGTGAAGACCCCAACGGGCACCGATAAGCAAAAGGCCAAAAAGACCGACGACGGCTGGTAAAAAAGCCCCCAGCGGCCGTTTTGCTGCTTACTAGAAGCTTCCTCCAATCATTCAGGTAACTGGCTGGTTGGGGGAAGCTTTTTGTTTGTGCGCCAGCATGCCCGTATTATGTATCATCCTCTAACTACGGTTGAGCTGTCAAGCTTAAGCTGTTAGTATCAGCTACTTAGCTATCCTTTCATCTATAGCTATATAGTTGATCTTCAGTGGATTAGTTTAAACTTCAGCTTGTGTGAGCCGTAGGGTTAAAACGGACTCGTTGAGCTTACGGGCTGGGCGTTCTATTCTTTCACTTCCACACTCTTACCAGATTACCGCTATGATCTTACGCTATGATCGGCTGGCCGTTGAGTTGCCCAAGCCCAAAAATCCTTCGCCCAACGATGCCGCTGCCATTCAGGAGCTACTGGGGGGCAAATATGGTGAGATGTCGACGCTGATGAATTATACGTTTCAGTCGTTCAACTTCCGGGGCCGCGACCGGCTCCGTCCTTTCTATGACCTAACGTGCAGCATTGCTGCTGAAGAATATAGCCACATTGAAGCCGTATCGTACGCCATTAACTTGCTGCTGACCGGCCAGACCGTGCGTGGTAAAGATCCGGTGCCCGGCCCGCTGAAAGGCGCGGTTGATGCCCGCAATAGCTACCATTTCCTGAGCAGCCCTCAAGCCGCTGTGCCTTTCGATTCGATGGGTAACCCTTGGACGGGTCAATATGTGCATAGCAGTGGCAATTTGAAGCTGGATTTGCTGCACAACTTTTTCTTGGAGTGCGGCGCCCGCGCCAACAAAATGCGGGTGTATGAAATGGTGACGGACCCCTGCGCCCGCACGATGGTAGGCTACCTGCTGGTACGCGGCGGCCTGCACGTAGTGGCCTACGCCAAAGCCCTCGAAAAGCTGACCGGCGTGGAAGTGACCAAACTGGTGCCCGTACCTGAGCTGAGCAACGATGCTTTCCCCGAGGCCAAAAAGCTTCAGGACCAGCAGAAGCTTCACCTCAAGCTCTACACCTTTAGCCCCGACGACTATAAGCAGGCTGGTATCATTTGGAATGGCAATCACCCCGAGGATGGCCAACCACTGGAACTGATTCAGGGCGGTTTTCAAGGCGTACCGTACCCAGAGTTGGAAGAGGAGCCCCAGCTTAACTCGCCCGGCGCCGACGACTACGACCCCGATATGTTCAAGGACATCGCCAAGAAAATGGGTATGAAGATGTAACTGAATAGTTCTGGCTTCGGCTACTTAGATTTGGGTGCTGCCTTCGGTTGAATGGCAGCACCTTTTTTTTGGCTTCACCAAACGGACGGCAGGCGTAGGTCGGTCCGTGCATTTGCCTTGTCGTATGCGTTTCCTCTTCGCTGCTTCTCAAATTTGCCCCCCAGGCTGGCGTATGTCGCTGGTAGCACTAGGACTGACTATTGGGTTTCTGCCGGCCTGCAATCAGTACCAACCCCCAGCGGAAACCGCCACACCGGAAGCACCCGCCGCTCCCACTATTCCCGGCCCCGAGCTTACGTCTCTATCCGACAGCAATGTAACTGAACTGCTCCTCCCCTATCTCAAACAATACCCCGCCGATGAGGTAATCGTGCATACTCGCCACGGCGATATGCGCGTGCGCCTCTACGACGACACGCCTATTCACAAAGCCAATTTCCTGCTCCTCTCCCGCCACGGTGTGTTCGACGAAACCGTTTTTAACCGCGTGGTAAAAGGCTTTGCCATTCAGGGTGGCCGGGGCGAGAATCGTACTATCCCAATTGCCCGCTACCGTCTGCCCGCGGAATTTCGCCCCAATCGATTTCACAAGCGCGGCGCCCTAGCCATGGCCCGCTACGACGATGACCAAAACCCCGACCGCCGCTCCTCCTCCACCGACTTCTACTTCACCCTCGGCGAAAAGCTCACCCCCGACCAATCGCGCCGCATGACTACCCGCACCCTCACCCCCGAGCAAGTAAGTACCTACGCTACCCTAGGTGGCGTGCCCCCTCTCGATGGCCAGTACACGGTGTTTGGGGAGGTTGTGGAAGGCTTGGAAGTAATGAATAAAATTGCCGCCGAGCCCGTCGACGCTTATAAATGGCCCCTGAAAGATGTGGGTATCAAGATTGAAGTAGTAGAGAAAAAGTAGAGAACTAGTAAGGCAGTTGCTAGTAAGGCCGTCATGCAGAGCAGAGCGAAGCATCTCGCGTGCTGACGTTGCCAAGCTAAACAACTAAACATGCGAGATGCTTCGCTCCGCTCTGCATGACGGCCATTTGGACTGTGCTATTAGCTGTTAGCTTTCTACTCCCGGCGAATAGCTGTGAGCAGAATCTTGTACGCGTCACCTTGCTGAGCTTGAGTGAACTCTTGTAGCTCCTGACGCGAGAAGCTTTTAGTTGAGTTCGAGTCAAACAGATTGGGCTCCTTTTCCAGGTCCACGTCGGCAGAAGTTACTTCGCGGCGGGCGGGGTGAAAATGGGCACTGTCGGCAGAAAAGCGGATTAACTGATAGTAGAAATAACTCGGCTTCGTGCTGCCCGCGGGTTGGTAGCTAACTACATACACATCACCTGCCTCTGGACTCGCCAGATAATCTTGAAGTGTTTGCTCTTTACTCTGACAACCAACCAGCAGAATCAGGGAATAAAGAAAGCTAATGAAAGCGGGCCGCAGGAGCGGAAAGAGTCGGAGTTTCATAAGGAGTTGGAGGGCAAATTGGCTGGAAATCTGATAGCTTTTACGTGTCCCGTTCAAAGGCAACTACCTGAGACAATAACGATAAAAGGCGACCCGCATGGTGCGAGTCGCCTTTTAGCATAGTCAAAAATCTACACGCTTACCAGATAACGGCGCGCTTGGTTTCAGCACGCACCATCTTCGCGTCGTCCTTGCAGCCGAAGGCTTCGAAGAACTGAGGCATATTCTGGAGCGGGCCGTTGGTGCGGAATTGAGCTGGCGAGTGCGGATCGGTCAACACCTGCTGGCGCAGGTACTCCGGGCGGGCGTTGGTGCGCCAGATCTGGGCCCATGCTAGGAAGAAGCGCTGCTCGGGCGTCAGGCCGTCGATTTTAGTTTTGGGCTTGCCTTCCAGCTGCTTTTGCAGGGCAGTGTAAGCAATGCTCAAGCCGCCGAGGTCAGCGAGGTTTTCGCCCATGGTCAGCTTACCGTTTACGTGTACCGAGTCGAGGGGCGTGAAGGCGTCGTACTGGGCGCCCACGATGGCGGCGCGGGCTTCAAACTTTTCTGCATCCTCTTTAGTCCACCAGTCGCGCAGGTTGCCTTCAGCGTCGTACTGACGGCCCTGGTCGTCGAAACCGTGGGTAAGCTCGTGGCCGATGACGGCACCCATACCACCGTAGTTTACGGCATCATCGGCTTTCGGATCGAAGAACGGCGGCTGCATAATACCAGCCGGGAACACAATCTCATTCATTGATGGGTTGTAGTAAGCATTCACCGTGGGTGGTGTCATACCCCACTCCTTGCGGTCGATAGGCTTGCCGAACTTGCTTACGTTGTCGTTAAAACCCCAAATACGGGTATTAATCACGTTTTGCGCGTAAGAATCTCGGCTAATGTTCAAGGCCGAATAATCCTTCCACTGATCCGGATAACCAATTTTCACCGTGAAGGCGTCGAGCTTCTTCTGGGCCTCAGCCTTGGTAGCGGCGCTCATCCAGGTATTCTTCTGAATGTGCTCGGAGAAGGCCGAACGCAGATTATTTACCATTTCTAGCGCCTTGGCCTTAGCCTCAGGCGTGAACGCCTTATCCACGTACAGTTGCCCGAATGCTTCACCTAAAGCGCCATCGGTGGCGCGCAGCATACGCTTCCAGCGCGGCTGCTGGGCCTTGGCACCACTGAGCACTTGGCTGAAACGGAACGACTCATCCACGAACGACTTGGGCAGCGCCGAGGTCATCGACGTTACAAAGTGCCAGCGCATGTATGTTTTCAGATCGGCCAGCGGCGTATCTTTCATTAAGGTGCTGGCTTCTTTGAAGAATGCTGGCTGCCCAATAATCACTTCTTTGGCGGCCCCGAGCTTATTGTTAGCCAGCAGCGTAGGCAGACCCAGGTTTGGGAACTGCTTGTTGGCCTCGGCCACGGTCATTTTATTGTAGTTGGCATACGGGTCGCGTAGCTCCACGCGAGCCTTGCTGGCCTTCGCCAAGCGCGTTTCGATGCGCATTACCGTAGCTGCGTTTTTGGCCGCAACAGCTTCTGTATCACCGGCCAGCTTGAACGTGTTGGTCAAATACGTTTGGTAGGCAGTGCGGATAGCTTTGGAACGCGCATCGTCCTTCAGGTAGTAGTCGCGGTCGGGAAGGCTTAGGCCGCCCTGGTACATATTCACCGCGTACTGGGTGCTCATTTTATCATCCTGCCCTACGTAAGCGCTAAAAAAGGCCCCCGTGCCCAGCATCTGATGACGTGCGAGTAGAGTTTGCAAACCCTTCAGGTCTTTTACAGCTGCAATGCGGTCCAGCTCGGGTTTAAGGGGCGTAATGCCAGCCTTCTCAATGGCCATTGAATCCATAGCCGTGAAGTAGTAATCACCTACTTTCTGAGCGTTGGAGCCTTTAGCAGCGCTGGTGTTGGCTGATGCCTCATCCAGAATCTGGCGCATGATGGCGTTGTTCTTGTCGGCCAGCTCATTGAAGCTACCCCAGCGAGATTCAGCCGCCGGAATTGGGTTGTTCTTGAGCCAGTTGCCGCTGGCGTATTGGAAGAAATCTTGGCAAGGATCTACCGACTTATCTAGATTGGCTACATCCAGACCTACGCCTTTTACCATAGGCTCCTCGGTGGTGGTATTCGTGGTAGCGGCAGTGTCGGTGGCGGCAGGTGGAGTGCTGGTGGCACAGCCCCCAAGGGCTAACCCGGCAGCGGCTACTACGGCCAGGGTCAGACTTTTCTGTTTGTTCATAATGGGTGGAAAGGCAGAAAAAGGGTGTAAAACAGGAGTATTTCGAGGTGAAAGATAAAGAAAAAGCTCGTCTAAGGAGGCAGTGAGCAAAGCCATGCAGCACAAAAAAGCCCCCAACCACAGGCTGGGGGGCTTTTTCAAGAGCAATAATCAAATCAAGCTTACCAAATACGAGCGCGCTGATTCTGTGCGCGTACCATTTTGGCGTCTTCCTTACAGCCGAAGGCCTCATAGAACTGGGGCATGTTCATGAGCGGACCGTTGGTGCGATACTGAGCCGGCGAGTGCGAGTCGGTCAGCACCTGCTGACGGAGATACTCCGGCCGGGCATTGGTACGCCAAATCTGAGCCCACGAGAGGAAGAAACGCTGCTCGGGCGTGAAGCCATCGTACTTAGGCACGTTGCCATTCGGATACTTCTTCTTGAGCTGCTTCTGCAGAGCCGTAAAGGCGATGTTCAGGCCACCAAAGTCAGCGAGGTTTTCACCCATGGTCAGCTTGCCATTCACATATACCGAGTCGAGGGGCGAGAAAGCGCTGTACTGAGCACCCACCATGTCGGCGCGCTGGGTGAATTTCTCTGCGTCCTCTTTGGTCCACCAATCGCGCAGGTTGCCTTCCGCGTCCGACTGGCGGCCACGGTCATCAAAGCCGTGCGTGATTTCGTGGCCAATGACGGCACCCATACCACCGTAGTTCACCGCGTCGTCGGCCTTCGGATCGAAGAAGGGCGGCTGCATGATACCGGCCGGGAACACAATCTCATTCAACGACGAATTATAGTAGGCATTCACCGTGGGGGGGGTCATGCCCCACTCGCCGCGGTCGATGGGCTTGCCGAACTTACTCACGTTGTCTTTGTATTCCCACATGCGAGCGTTGAGCATGTTCTGCAAATACGACTCGCGCGAAATATCCAGAGCGGAGTAGTCTTTCCACTTATCGGGATAACCGATTTTTACTACGAAGGCGGCGAGCTTTTTCTGAGCTTCGGCTTTGGTGTCGGCGCTCATCCAATCCAGTTGGTTGATGTGCTCCGACATAGCCTCGCGGATGTTGTTCACCATCTCCATCGCCTTCTCTTTCGTCTCAGGCGTGAAGGCTTTATCTACATAGAGTTGGCCAAAAGCCTCGCCCAACGAAGCATCGGTAGCGCGCAACATGCGCTTCCAGCGCGGCTGCTGTTGCTTAGCCCCCGTCAGGACCTGATTAAAGCGGAATGATTCGTCTACGAAGGCTTTGGGCAAAGCTGGAACCGCTGTGGAAGCTACGTGCCAGCGCAGATAAGTTTTCCAGTCGGCCAGTGGCTCAGATTTCAGAGCAGTGCTGGCTTCCTTCAAGAAATCAGGCTGTCCTACAATTACCTCTTTGGCCGACCCCAAACCCATTTGCTGAAGCAGCACGGGCACGTTCAGGTTCGGAAACTGCTTGTTGGCCTCGGCCACAGTCATCTTGTTGTAGTTGGTATACGGGTCGCGCAGGGCTACCCGGTCCTTGCTAGCCTTTGCTAAGCGTGTTTCTAAGCGCATTACCGTGCTGGCATTCTTAGCAGCAGTGGCCTCATTATCGCCCAACATCTTAAACATATTGGTCAGATATGTCATGTAAGCCGAGCGAATAGTTTTAGAACGCGCGTCGTCTTTCAGGTAATAGTCACGGTCGGGCAGGGTGAGACCACCCTGTGACATATAAACGGCATACTGGGTGCTGTTTTTGCGGTCCTGCCCTACATAAGCACCAAATACCGAGCGGGTTTGGAGCATCTGCTGGCGCACGAGCACTGATTGCAGGCCTTTCAAATCCTTAATAGCCGCGATGCGGCTTAACTCGGGCTGCAAGGGCTTCAAGCCAGCGGCCTCAATAGCCGCCGAGTCCATGGCAGAGGCGTAGAAGTCGCCTACTTTCTGCAGGTTGCTGCCTTTGGGAGCACTGGTATTGGCGGCGGCTTCCTCCAGAATCTGGCGCATTACGGCCTCGTTCTGGTTGATAAGCGTGTTCCAGGAACTCCAGCGCGATTCGGTGGCCGGAATAGGATTGTTCTTAAGCCAGGTGCCCGAAGCGTATTGGAAGAAGTCATCACAAGGCTGCACCGACTGGTCAATGTTGGCTGGGTCCAAACCCACGCCTTTCACAACGGCTCCCTCGGTGCTGGCAGTTGTAGCAGTGGTAGCGGCAGAAGCAGTGTCCGACGTGGTCGACGTCTTCGAGGAGCTACAGCCGGCCCAAGCCAGACTCACCGCGGCCAGAGCGGCCAGCGTCAGACTGTTGCGGTTTTTCATATGAAATAGGTTGGTGAAACAGATGATTGAGGCAAGAAAGATAAGCGAAAGCGTCCAAACAGATGATGGCTAAGTTATACTAGTCACCATCTGTCCTATAAGTACTCTTATGGCTTTCCTTGTTCCCGCATCCCTCAATTCCGTACTTTGTAGTATATGCCGCCGCTATTCAATCGTCGCCCCGAGCCCAATTTGCCCCCCAGCCGTCCGCCGCTGGCTTTGCCGTTAGCCGAGCTGCTGCTGCGCGTAAAACAAACGCTCACTGACCGCTTTGCGGACTCTTACTGGGTGCTGGCCGAAATAGCGGAGCTGACTCCGCCCCGCCACGACGGTGCCCATTGTTACCTTACCCTCACCGACCAGCACCGCACCGGCCGCGGCGCCGAACTCAAGGCCCAGGCTCGCGCTACCATCTGGAGCCAGCGCTATCAGGCCTTGGCGCCAGCTTTCTACGAGGCTACGGGTCAGCCGCTTCAGCCGGGCCTGAAGGTGATGCTGCGGGTGCAAATCAAGTTTCACGAGCAGTACGGCCTCAGCCTCGATGTACTGGCCCTCGACCCTACCTATACCGTGGGTGATTTGGCCCGGCAGCGCCTCGATACGGTGCGCAAGCTCACAGCTAAAGGCTTGCTGGAGCGACAAAAGCGTCTTCCGCTCGCCATTGGGCCTCAGCGCTTGGCCGTTATTTCCTCACCCACGGCCGCGGGCTTTCAGGATTTTATGCAGCAGCTCAGCGAGTCGGTGTATGACTTCTCGGTGACCTTGGTGCCGGCCCTCATGCAGGGTGCGGAGGCGCCAGCCAGCATCCGCGCCGCTCTAGACCATATCCGGCCCCGGCGGCGCTCCTTCGATGCGGTCATCATCATCCGGGGTGGCGGGGGCAAAACTGACCTGTTGGCATTCGACGATTATGGCCTAGCTGCCGCCGTGGGCGCCTTTCCGCTGCCCGTTATTACCGGCATCGGCCACGACCGCGACGAGGCCGTAGTCGACCTGACGGCGCACACGGCCTTGAAAACGCCCACGGCCGTGGCTATCTTCTTTCTGGAGCGTCTTGCCCGCCTCGATGCGGCTTTTGATGGGTATGCGGAGCGTATTCAGGAATTGGCTTTGAACCAGGTGCAAACCGCCGCTGAGCAGTTGCGTCGCTTGGCCCGCTATACACAGCAAGCGGCCCAAGCGCAGTTTACCCAGCAACGCAACTTGCTGCACCAGCGCATCCGGTTGGCTGCCACCGCGCCGCGGGCCCAATTGCGCCAGCAGTACCGTAGCCTAAACCGGACGCGCCACACTGCACAGCGCGCCGCACAGCGGGCACTAGCCGGCCAGCAGCGCCAGTTGCGCACCTTTGGGCGGGCGTTGGCCCAACGCTTCCGGCGCCACCAGCAGCGGCGGCAGCTTCAGTTACTGCGGCAGCGCTATCAGTTACAGCTCGCGGCGGAACGGCTATTGCATCGGGCTGAGCTGCGGCTAGCACACCTGCAAGCTATTCCTCAACCTGACGTGCTGGGGGGCATTTTGGTGGGATCATTACCTGCGCTTCCGCCCGAAGTCAATCCTTAGCTTATAGCAGAGGCCGGCGGGCTTCTCTCCTGCTCTGCCCGCCGGTCTTTACAAACTAAAAAGCTCCCCATTTTTACCTTTACTTACTTCGTCGCCGCGCGTTGGCAGCTTTGCTAAACCCGGCGCGACATGAGCCATTTATGACCAACGACCTAACTTACCGCCAAGCCATTGAAGAGTTGGAAACCATCCTGCGAGCCCTCGAAACCGACACTGTTGACGTGGACGACCTCACGGCCCGCGTGCAGCGCTCGGCCGAACTTATCCGGCTTTGCAAGCAAAAGCTCCGCTCCGCCGAGTCAGCCATCGATCGAGTGTTTGAGAACCTGGATGAAGAAGACGAATTGGACGAGGACTTGCCGGCCGACGAGAATGACGATGAGCCAGCACCTCCCCACACTACGCCCGGCGGCCTGACTCCGCGCGTGCGGCCAACGGCCCCGCCGCCCCACTTGCCGGGCGAGTTACCTTTCTGATAAAGCTGCTAGCGCAGGCTGGTAAAAGCGGCCTGGTTGCAAAACACACATTTGCCCCCAGCCCGTCTTGCCTCCCGCTTCTGAACAACTCTTAAAGTGCAGGGGTAGCGCTAGCCTTTATTTTGATGATAAGAGAAGCCTTGCGTTTCAAAACAATAGCCTGTAGCTATATTTGAATTCGCTCTTTGCTCAAGTTGTACTTGGGCGATTTTCTCTTTTTACCACATCTATTTTTACCCCTAATGGAAGTTTTAAAAGCTCCCTTCGATCCTAAAGCCGGCAAAAAAGTAAAGCCAAAAGATGCTGCACGCTGGACCAAGAACTACCGCCTCAAGCCCCGCAAGCACGGTGACACGCCTACTCTTGCTCAATACTTCGGCAAAGAATTTCTGCAGAGCATTCTAAAAGAAGATACCTGCGCTGGCCTGCGCATCTACCAAGCCATAGACGATGAAGGAACGCGCCGCGTGTTGGTAGTTGGTGTTGATGCTCAAGGCAACGACCTGATTGGCCCCATTAACGAGGACGGCACCTTACCGGACGACGGAGGCGGCATAGTAGGTGATTCGCCTATGGCTTGCCCTTCAACATGTGACACAAATAGCCCATTGATGCAATAGGCTTTAGCGGAATTCCTTCTCAACGATCTTTATGGATCCCTATGCGCGGCTTCATCTTGTTAACCGAGTTCTAGAGTCTGCTCCTTTATTGGCGTTCGCCGCAGCTTGGCTGCGGCGGCGTCATATTCCTTACGAATTCAAACCCATTTATTACTACGTAGGAGTCGAGACTTTCTTTTATTTCCTAGATAGACTAAGTCGGATTACGGTACATAATAACATGTACCTCTATCATTTAGGCACATTTGTATTGGTCTTTTTCTTCACTCAAACATATAGTAGGATACTTCCACCTAGCAGAGTCCGATCAGCTATCCCAGTAGGTTTATTTCTTTTTTACACGGTAGCCTTCCTAGATGCCGCTTTCCTTGATGGATTATTTACTATGGTCAATAGGTATTCTCATCCTTTTGGCTGCAGCATGCTCCTTGTTTTAGCAATGGCTCACATAGCCCACCTAACCACGGACACTCGCTATGATCTATTGGAAAAAGAGCCCAGCTTTTTTTTAAGTTTAGCAGTTCTAGTTTACAGTTCGTGTTCATTCATCACACATATAGCTAGCTCTATATATTTTTCACCAGGCTATGATTCCAGGCTAGACTATCTTTTTGAGACTCCTGATGTTGTTTTATTGGCTGTAGCTATGGCATTACTAGCGTGGATGTTTTCCTTCTATCCGCTTAGTACTAACCCGCGCCGGGCCTTACCCAAATGGTTGCACTATAGCAGTTGGCACCCGCGCCCTTTCCGCTTGCTACACCAACCGTTTACCGAGCAGCTACTTAGTAAGGAACTTCAAAAGTGTTAGGTATTTAACTTTTGCTCTTCGTTACCTTTATGCATACTATGGGGGGCATTTTTTAGTGCCATTGGTTTTCTTGCTGTTCTACTCCCATACCACTAATTACGCCGGCCGTGCTGGGCACATCTTCCCCGGTTTCATCTGCCGCGAATGAATAAAGCGCTACTAGCTCTTCTCCTGATCACCCCCATTCTGCTGCTGCTAGCCGGTGGCATTGTGGTGTTTGTGATTCGGGAACAGCGGCGGCGCATGCGGCAGCACCGGCAAATGCAGAAGCTCCGCGAAGATGCTCAGCAACAAGCTCTCGAAGCAGCTTTGCTGGCCCAGGAGGAGGAGCGGCAGCGGATAGCAGCTGACCTGCACGATGGCGTGGGTACCACCCTGGCCATTGCCAAAATGCACCTGCACGCCCTCGGCAACTCCCCGCACACCCAGGAAGTCACGGAGTTGCTCGATCAGGTAATTGCGGAAGTGCGGCGCATCTCGCGCAATCTGCTACCGGCGGCGCTGCAAAAGTTTGGCCTTCCCTTCGCCCTCGATGCGCTGGCCCGCATAGTGCCGCCCGATGGCCCCACGCAGGTTCGCATCAAGCAAACGGGTGACCCACGTCGCCTTGATCCTGGCTTGGAGCTGATTGTGTACCGGATTGCGCAGGAGCTGTTGGGCAATGGCCTGAAGCATGCTCATGCCCAAACCCTGCGTATTGCTGTCGACTTCCAACCTCAGCAGCTTACCCTGCACTACACCGATAATGGCGTAGGCTACAACCCCATGCTTGGCGATGCCCTGCCAGCACCCGGCGCGCGCACAGGCCTGGGGCTAACCAACTTGCGCAGCCGTGTAGCCGTACTCCGTGGCACCCTTCATCATGAGTCGGCACCGGGGGCCGGCACTAGCGTTTGGATTACAATACCCCTACCGTATCTTGTTACCGATCAGACACCTATTACCAGTTCATTCCATGAATAATGACATTATCCGCATCGCCGTGGTCGATGACCACCTCTTGTTTCGCAAAGGTCTGCGGGCTCTGGTGAACGGGTTTGCCAATATGGAAGTGTTGTTCGAGGCTGGCGATGGCCAGGAGCTACTCGAACGTCTCGACTTCGGCGTGGTGCCCGACGTCATACTTATGGACCTGCAAATGCCGGTGCTCGATGGTCTGCAAACGGTGCGACTGCTGCGGGTACAATATCCTTACGTGCGGGTCATTATCATCTCTATGCACGATGAGCCTGAACTAATCGACAACCTGCGTACGGAGGGAGCCCACGGGTATTTGCTCAAAAATGCCAACCCTGAGGAAGTGCGTAAGGCCATTGAAATCGTTGTTCGCCAGCAAGCTAATAAGCCTAACTCAGTCATTCAGAATCAGTAGCCTTAAAGTATGACACCTTAAAAAAAGCCCCCCAGACATGTCTGGGGGGCTTTTTTGTAACCACTCGTACACGTATACCCTACACCAGTTCCAGGGCTGGGTCCCAGAATACGTTTGCAAAATCCTGCACTTGGTCATCTACTACGCGCACCCCTTCAGCTTCTAATGCTTCCTGCATAGCGGTAGGCGTAGCGAAATGGTGGCGCCCGGTAAGTAGTCCCTGCCGATTCACCACGCGCTGGGCCGGCACTTGCTCTAAGCCGCGGGCCGGAACGGCCGCTATAAGCGCGTAGCCTACCATCCGAGCGCCGTGACGGGCGCCCAGGTAATGAGCGATGGCCCCATAGGTACTCACACGGCCCGGCGGAATCAGGCGCACTACCTCATGCACATCTTGGAAAAAATTGCGCTGCGTATCAGTCGGTGCCTGCGGGGTTTTCATAGAGCAAAGTAACTAAAATTAGAAGCGAGGCCATTGCCCGAAACAAGCTCAACACTAGTAAAAAACCATTTTTTACACCAACCTGCACAAGGTTGTAGTCGTAACCAAGCAGGGCGCTGCCGATGAAGACGGCGCTTTATTTCCTCAACCCATCCAACCTAACTAATTACTATGTTCAGCAAACTTGAGAGCCTCGACGATCTGCTAGAAATGCAACTGAAAGACCTTTACAGCGCCGAAAATCAGCTGGTGAAGGCATTACCGAAAATGGCGGCTGAAGCTAAAGATGGCCGCTTGCGCCAAGGCTTTGAGCGTCACCTGCGCGAGACTGAAAACCAAGTAGCTCGCCTGGAGCAAATCGGTAAGTCCATGAACATCGACTTGGGCGGCCACACTTGTAAGGCCATGGAAGGCCTAATCGCCGAAGGCAACGAAACCATGTCGGAAAATGCGACTGACGAAGTAATGGACGCAGCCCTGATTGCCACCTCCCAGCGCATCGAGCACTACGAAATTGCGGGCTATGGTACAGCCGCTCACTATGCGGAGCGCCTCGGCCAAGACGAAGCGGCTTCTTTGCTGCGTCAGTCTTTGGAAGAAGAGCAACTGACTGACACCAAGCTCAACGACTTAGCCAAGAACTACCTGAACCAGAAGGCAATGTAAGCTTTCCAACTTTTTATAAAAAAGCCTGCAACCTGCAGGCTTTTTTTGTGTCTTAACTGCTTAAGCAAACCGACGAGGAAGTAGTCCTAATCGAGCCTGGGGGGCAAATAAAGCTCAAACGATTGTGTGCGCGACATTTATTTCCTAGTTACTGGGGCTACTACTAAACTTACTATGGAGCGAAGGCGTTGATATACGCTCGCCACCCTGCCAGCACCTTATTACACTATTACACTGATACTGAGTCGGGAATAGCTCCCTTACCACATGCAAACAAAGGAGAAAGAAGTACTAGCGCCCGAAATAGAAGAGTCTCGCCCCGGGCGTAAAATACTCTGGATAGTATTGGTATTGGCCTTTATCGGGGCCGCCGTTTTTGTGAAGATGAAATACTTCCCCTCCCCCGCTGCGGGCGGCAAGGGCGGTGCTGGCGGCGGTAAAGGTGCCGCCGGAGGTGGCGGTGGCGGCGGTGGCAAATCGCCCGTGCAGGTATACATAGTACAGGCGACCAACCTTTCCAACCAAGTAGCTGCTACGGGCTCGGTGTTACCCGATGAGTCGGTGGTAATTAAGAGCGAGCTGTCGGGAAAAATCACCAGTCTCAATATTAAGGAAGGTCAGCCAGTAAAGAAGGGCCAGCTACTCTTTAGTATTAATGCCGACGAAGCGCAGGCTGCCATTCGCAAACAGGAGTACAACATCAAGCTTTTCCGCGACCAGGAACAACGCCAGCGCACGCTGCTGGAGAAAGAATACATCAGCGCTCAAGAGTACGAGCAGGCCAATAACCAGTATCTCACGGCCCAATCGGACTTGCAGGCTCTGCGAGCTACGCTGAATAGGGCATTTGTGCGGGCTCCGTTTGATGGGGTACTGGGCCTGACTACTGCTACGGTAGGCACTTATGTAAGCCCCGGCTTTGAAATTACTACACTCTCCCGGGTGCGTCCCGTCAAGATTGACTTTTCTGTGCCGGGCCGCTTCGCTAATCAGATACGGGTGGGCGACGTAGTGAGCATAACCGACGAGGGCACCAATAAGGTGTACGAAGCGAAAGTCTACGCCATCGACCCCCAAATTGACCCAGTGAGTAGGACGCAGCCAGTACGAGCCCGCTACGCCAATGGCAACAACGAGCTACGTCCCGGCGCTTACGTGAAAGTAAACCTGAAGCTAGGCGAATCAACCGACGCCCTGCAAATTCCTACAGAGGCTGTAATTCCTGAGGCCAGCGGTTACAGCGTATACACGGTGCAGGGGGGCAAAATGGTCCCCAAGAAAGTTAAAATAGGTATCCGCTCCGATAAGGTCATTGAGATTACCGACGGCCTAGCTGTTGGCGACTCTGTGATCCAGACTGGTATTCTACAAGTGAAGCCCGGCGACGCAGTGCGCGTGACGAAAGTGAACAAGTAAGCTTTGCCTTGGCTAAGGCCGGGATAGTTTTATTCTGACAACAACTTATGAGCTTATCCTCCACCAGTATCAACCGCCCCGTTCTTGCCATCGTGATGAGCCTCGTCATCGTGATTTTTGGCGTTATCGGGTTTCGGTACTTAAGCGTTCGGGAATATCCGAGTGTTGACCCTCCTATCATTAGTGTTTCGGCTTCTTACACTGGTGCCTCGGCTGATGTAATGCAGGGACAGGTGACGGAGCCGCTGGAAGAAGCGTTGAACGGTATTGCGGGTATTAAAAACCTGACTTCCAGCTCGCGCGACGGTCGCACCCAGATCACAGTAGAGTTTGACCTCGATGCTGACTTGGAAACGGCCGCTAACGACGTGCGAGATAAGGTGTCGGGTGCCCAGGGCCGCCTACCACGCGACATCGACCCGCCGGTTGTGAGCAAGGCCAACGCCGACTCCCAGCCCATTGTAATGACTTATGTCAGCTCCAACCGCCGCAACCTGCTGGAACTGACCGACTACGCAAACAACACCCTTAAAGAGCGTCTGCAGACCATTCCAGGCGTTTCAGAAATTCGGGTATATGGAGAGCGGAGGTACTCTATGCGGCTCTGGCTGAACCCCGTGAAGTTGTCGGCGCTGGGCGTGTCGCCGGTGGACGTGCAAGCTGCCCTTGCCCGTGAAAACGTAGAGCTTCCCAGCGGCGCCGTGACGGGTCAAAATACCCAGCTCACCTTGCGTACCATGGGTCGTCTTACCACGGTCGAAGAATTCAATAACCTCATCATTCGCAAGGATGCCTCCTCGTTGGTGCGGCTTTCCGACATTGGGTATGCTGAGCTGTACCCCGAAAACGACCAGACCATTTTCCGGGTAAACGGGACACCCGGTGTAGCCTTGGCTGTAGTGCCCCAGCCTGGCTCCAACCAGATTGATATCGCGGACGAGTTCAACAAGCGAATCGAGCTTTATGGCAAAGACCTCCCTGAGGATCTGAAGCTACAGACCGCCATTGACTACTCCGTTTTTATTCGGCAGTCTATCTCGGAAGTGCAGCACACCATCATCGAAGCGTTTGTGCTGGTGGTAGTTATCATCTTCCTGTTTCTGCGCGATTGGCGTTCTACTCTTATCCCAGTAGTAGCTATTCCGGTGTCGCTAGTGGGCATTTTCTTCGTGATGTACCTGCTCAACTTCTCCATCAACGTGCTCACGCTACTGGCCGTCGTGCTGGCCATTGGCTTGGTGGTAGATGACGCGATTGTGGTGCTGGAGAATATCTATTCCCGAATAGAGAACGGCGAAGACCCTAGAACGGCTTCCATCAAAGGTTCCGAGGAAATTCTGCTGGCAGTAGTAAGTACCACGGTGGTTCTGGCCGCAGTGTTCTTGCCCGTAGTATTCCTGACGGGTATCACGGGTCGTCTTTTCCGCGAATTTGGCATTGTGGTGGCAGGCTCGGTACTGATTTCCGCCTTCGTATCACTTACGCTCACGCCAATGATGTGCTCGGTTCTTTTGAAACGGGAGGAAAAGCACAACTGGTTTTATCGTAAGACCGAACCGTTTTTTGAGCGCATGATTGCTGGGTACGAAAGTAGCCTCAGATCCTTCCTGCGCAACCGTTGGATGGCTTGGCTGATTGTAGTAGGTACAGGTATAGGTATCTGGGGCTTTATGAAAATCATTCCCTCAGAGCTGGCGCCAGTAGAAGACCGTAGCCGCGTCAATATGAATGCTACGGGACCAGAAGGAGCCTCGTTTGAGTACATGGATGCCTATATGGCCGACGTAACCAAGCTAATTACTGACTCGGTTAGCAAGGAAAACCTGAGTAGTGTCTTTACGGTAACCTCGCCAGGATGGGGAGGTGGCAGCAGCAACTCAGGCAATGCGCGGGTACTACTACTTGACGCTGACAAGCGCCCTCTTACGCAGGATCAAATAGCGGCCACATTATCAAATGGGGTGAAGCGTTTGTCGGCGGCCCGCACCTCAGTTTCGCAGGATCAGAGTATAGGTAATGGCGGGGGTGGTTTGCCAGTTCAGTTCGTTATTCAAACCCAGGACTTCGAAAAGTTGCGCGCAGCAGTACCTAAGTTTTTGGATGCTGCCCGTCAAGATCCAACGTTTCAATTCGTGGATGTAAACCTGAAATTTAATAAGCCAGAGCTGCGTATCACCATTGATCGGGAAAAAGCCCAAAGCCTAGGTGTATCGGTGCAAAGCATTAGCCAGACGTTGCAGGCAGGCCTGAGCGGGCAGCGCTACGGCTATTTTATTCGGGGCAGCAAGCAGTACCAAATTATTGGGCAGGTAGCCCGCGAAGACCGTAACCAGCCCCTGGACGTGCGTCTGCTATCAGTGAAAAGCGCCGATGGAAAACTGGTGCAGCTCGATAACGTGATTCGCCTGACAGAGAGCAGCACACCGCCTCAGCTCTACCGGACTAATCGCTATAACTCGGCTACTTTCTCTGCTTCGCTGGCGCCTGGCCAAAGCTTGGGCGACGGCATTGCGGCCATGCAGGCTATCGCCGACAAGCAGTTGGACGAGACTTTCTCGACCGAACTCTCGGGTGCCTCCCGCGACTTCCAGGAGAGTTCTTCTTCTCTAATTTTTGCCTTCGGCTTGGCCCTGATACTGATTTACTTGGTACTAGCGGCGCAGTTCGAAAGTTTCCGCGACCCCTTCATTATCATGGTGACGGTGCCGCTGGCATTGTCTGGTGCCTTATTGAGCTTGTGGTATTTCAACCAGACCCTTAACCTGTTCTCCCAGATCGGCATTATTATGTTGATTGGTCTGGTGACGAAAAACGGTATCCTGATCGTTGAGTTCGCCAACCAGCGCGTAGAGCAAGGTGCCGATTATATGACCGGCCTAGTAGAAGGCGCTACGGCTCGTCTGCGTCCCATCCTGATGACCAGCTTATCGGCTATTCTGGGTATTCTGCCGATTGCCATTGCTACTGGCGCCGGTGCGTTGAGCCGCCGGGCCATGGGTATTGGTGTAGTCGGCGGGCTGTTTTTTGCAACGGGTCTTACACTGTACGTGGTACCGGTAATGTACTCGTACTTTGCAACGGCCAAGAAGCACAGCAAGAAGGTGGAAGAAACTGAGGAGGAACTGGCCTTGCGCTAATTGCCCCCCAGCCCCCCGCTGAAGCCCTCAACGGCCCCTACGACCCCTCTTTTTTATTGACCCGCGTTTTTGTGGTAAGAATGTCCCCCCTTTTCCGTTCGTTGCTTTCTCTTTCCCTGCTGTTTAGTATTACGCCGCTAGCGTGGGGACAACAAGATCAGACCGCCAAGCCGCAAACGGTAGCTCCTGCTCCACCGCTCACCCTGCTGGATGCAATTCGCATCGGACTAGAGAATAACTACGGCATTCGTTTGGCCCGTACCGACGAGCAGATTGCCAACAACAACGTAACGCGGGGCAACGCGGGGCAGCTGCCGTCTATCAATGGCAACTTCACTCGCAACTTCAATCGCAACAATGTACGCCAGCAGCTCGGTGACCAAGATCCGCGTATTGCTAATGGCGCCGAGTCGAACCAGCTTAATACCAACGTAGCTCTTAACTGGACTGTTTTCGATGGCCTGGGCATGTTTATCGCCTATGATCAACTAAAAACCTTAGAGCGGCAGCAGCAACAAATTACGCGCGCTACTATTGAGGAAGGCATAGCCAACATTACGGATGCTTACTACAACGTGGTGCGGGAGTCGGGCAAGATTCGCTCCCTAGAAGAAGCGCTTGCCATTGGCCAGCAACGCATTGATCTGACCCAGGGCCGCGTTGATGTGGGCGTTAGCGCGAAAGTGGAAGTACTGACGGCCCGGGTTGATTATAACGCCGACCGTTCCTTGCTACTCCAACAGCAGGAATTGTTGAACACGGCCAAAATCAACCTGAACAACCTATTGGGCCGCACCACGCTCATCGATTTTCAGCCCGTCGATTCAATCGTAGTCACGACGGGCTTGCGGGCCGAAGAAATCGTGCAGGGCGTACTCGACCGCAACCCGCGTTTGCAACAGGCGCGCCTCGGCGTAGATGTAGCCCGCTACGAACGCCGCTTGGTAAGGTCAAATCGTTGGCCCCAAGTGAGCCTGACAAGTGGCTATGGCTTGAACCGTAATATCAATAATGCGGCTTTCTTTGGTACGCAGCTGGCCACCAACATCAGTCGCAACCAAGGCTTAAACTACGGAGTAGTGGCTAGCGTCCCGATTTTTAATGGATTTGAGCAGCGCCGCCTTGAGCAGAACGCTCGTGTGCTGGAAGAGCAAAGCCGTCTGCTACTGGACCAGACTCGCCTCAACCTCGACGCCGAGACTGAGCAAGCCCTAAATCGCTACAAGAATCGTCTGCAGCTGCTGGAGCTGGAAGAGGAAAACATTTTGCTGGCCCGCCAAAACGTGAATATTGCTCTGGAGCGCTACCGCCTGGGCCTGCTCACGCCCCTCGATCTACGGGTAGCCCAGCGCAGCCAGCTCGATGCTGAAGTTCGTTTGCTGGATATTCGCTACCAAGCCAAGCAGGCCGAGACCGCCCTGCGCCGTCTTAGTGGGTACTTAGTACAAGAAGGTACACCCCGCCCCTAGCGCATAGCATAGCACCCGAAAAAGCCCCCCAGACTGTGATTTAACAGTCTGGGGGGCTTTTTCATTGGTCGAGTTGCAACCACAACTCTGGTCCACCGCTTGGCTTAGGCTGGTTGAGGTGGGCGTTCGGTGTTGAGCGGCTATTTAGGTTTTGCTTCTTGAACTGAGGGCAGCTGCATTTCCCGTAGCTCACGGAGTGCTTCTTGCGTCTTAGCAATGGTCTTGGCTTGCTGCTCTTCCTCATCAACTGGCTGCTTTGGCATATCACCGAAGAAGTTCAGAATGTTCTGTCGCTGGAGGGCAGTTATATTATCAAACTTTTTATCGGCCAGCTTGCGCAACCACTCACCATAGGTTTCGTCAGCGAGCGCATACTCGCCGGCGAGGGTGGGTTTGCCCGTGTCGAAATCGGTATTGGGCAACGGATGAGCTTTGCCGCTCTGCTCCTGCTGGGCCATGCTACAGTATTCCCGCATCACTACGCGCACGCTTTTCTTGAACACTTCCTGAGCCTCTGGGGTAGGCAGCTTAAAAGCGAAGGGCTGCAGGGGGCCAATTTTGGGTAGCACGCGCACTACTTTGGACAGGAGGCGAGCCCCTAGTCCTGGCCTTTGGTAATCTGAGCCATACTGTTTGCGATAAGCCCGCTCACTCTGACGGTACATGTAGTCGCGGCGGCGCGCCCGGGGGCTTAGCTTCCTAATCTCATCGCGCTCAGCGTGCCAGGCTGCCCGAGCCGCAATGGGAATAAGCTGGCGCACGGCAAAACGGTAGCTGCCAATAGCCAGATCCACATTCACCAGCACTTGACCTAGCTCCAGACCGTAAGTTTTCAAAAATGCCCGCTCCAGCACGGGCTTACTAACCTGAAAACCAATAAAGCTTTGATAATTGGCTGAGCGGTAGCGCCCTGAAGCCAGCTGCACCACATCGAAGGCAAATTCCAGCTGCGTGTGCTGCACGGGGGCCTCGTGGTAAGTGATAGTGGGTCCAAATTTGGCTTTCAAATCGGGGTACACGGAAGCCATAGCCACATTGGTACCGATGGGGTGACCCTTGATATCAGCTACGTAGTGGGCCAAAGCACCGAGGGCAAAAGCGTACTCGTTACGGTCGTGAGCCTCATCTAGCAGATGCCGCACGAAGTCCCCGCTGCGTACATAGTGCGTCAGGTTAGTAAAAAGCTTGGCGCCAAACGGATAGAAGCCCATATCCTGAATAATTGCCCCCCCGTAAGCGTGCGATTTGGCTTCAACCCATTCTTCTCGGGTGGCGTCGCCGTACTTGGTTTTGAGCAGTGGCACCAAGCACTCATCCCAAGTTGAGTCGATGTTGGCTTGATGGGTAAGCACCGAATACGCCGACGCTGACGGGGCAAATAGCAGCAAAGCGGCCAAGGCAGAAAAAAGCCATTTCAGCATAGTAGGGACGAGAAGCACAAGGTGTGATGCTGAAAGTTGGATTTTTAGAGTAGTCAGTACGCGAAAGCTCAACCGGAGTTTTGTCCTTAACCACAGATTTCTCTGCGGCCTAGCGCCGCGTAAAGCTACTGCATTAGAAGGCATTTTGAGGCTGGTAAGCTACGCTACCTCCTGAGAACCGCTGAAGGTAGGAGGAGTTAAGCCCGAAAGACGTTTCGTGAAAAGCAATAAGGTATTATTCCACTTTATCGGCAATGGCTTCTGGCACGCCGAAGCTGCTCAGAACACCATCTACCACCGCCACGCGCCACACCCGAAACACGGAATAGCGCAGGTCGCGGTCCACATCTACCTGTCCTGCCTGCAGGGCCTGACCAGCCCGGCGCGGGTTGTTGTCGCGCACAATGAGCTTATTGGTAGCCAAAGACCCAATGCGGGTCAAAATATTCTTCTTATCCGGGCCAGGACTCTTCTTTAGCCAAGACACCTTCAAGTCAGAGTAACGAGCCCACACCACACCACGGGCCCCCTGACGGCTGAACTGCAGCTTGCACGCAATGCGCTGCACCTGGCCCCGCTCGAAGCGGATAAACGCGGCGGGCTCGCTCACGGGGTTGAGAATAGCAAACGGCGCGGCCCCAAAGGTGCCTTCGTAACTGTGGCTGCCCTGTGGGTCGCGCAGGTTGAATCGGAATACGCCCTCCATCAAGCACTTGTCTTCGAGCCACCCCGATACGCGCCCGATAGTCGGTGGAGAGCCCGGTCTATTTGTTAAATTGGTGATGTTGGCATTGAAGCGGGTAATTGCAAATATTCCCGGCACGGAAGCCCCCTGGGAAATTTCGGCGCTCCGAAAATTGAAGTTGATAATGCGCGTCACGTCTATATCTACTCGGAAAGGCAACTTGCCAATCTGCTCGGGCGAGACGATAGACTGGCGCGCTGGCTGCGGATAATTGGCGTCGCTGGTTACTTGCAGACGGGGGTTGCGCAGCTCCAATACCTTGGCAATCAGGGCACCGCTGCGTGCTAATGCAGCGTAATTAAGCCCTGCAAGGCGTAGTTGGGGAATCTGCACCGTCAGGCGCGACACTGACTGTCTTTTGCGACGGGCAAACTCTGCCGGGCCCATCGTTGGGGTTAGCGTCAGGTTGTCGGCCTGAGCCGCTCCAGTGCGGGTATCTAAGGAGAGCTTTTCGTAGCGGGCTCGGTAAAAAGGTGCTTCTACTACCGCCGTAGCAGGCCCGGTGCGTACTTGCCAAACGCGGGCGTAGTAAATGCGCGCCTTATCTTGGGCCGACACGGAATCTAGCACCAGGTCGTGGCCGCTTACTTCAATAGCGCGAAACGTAGGTGCTTCACTCAGGCCCGGTAGCTGCAATTGCCCCCCAGAAACCCCAATGTACCGCAATACGCTGCGGCGCAGCCACGGCGCCAATTGTTGGTGTAGAGCCCCCGTTTTAGCAGCCGACTTTGCGGCCAAGAACGTAAGGTGAGGCGCAGTGAGCAACAGCGAATCGGCCCGGAATTGTTGACGCGCTAGCTGCGGCGCACGGAGGCCTGTCAGGCGTAGTTGGGCTAAAGCAAGGGTTAGGCGTGGCGTGGTAGCAGCCTGCTTATTTCTACCTACGGGTCGCACCCGAACCGAATCCAACTCCAGCCGCTGCTGGTTGGTAGAAAAGCGTATTGCCCTGAAGCTGCCCGCGTGCTGTTGCGCCCACACACTACCATCGGCGAGTTGAAAAGCCAGACGGCGAGCGTACCCTAGTCGTTGGGTGTCGGCCGCCCCAGCTGCACTGATTAATATATCGTGCGCTTCTAAGTCAGCGCGGCGCAGGGAAGCTACCAGTTGCTGTTCGGGTGTATAATTGCCCCCTAGGTTGCGAAGCGACAGATAGCCAACTCGCAAACCTTTCAAGTTGAGGGGAAGTTTTTCGTGCAGAGCCTTAGCCGAATCGGGCGTGCTGGTAGGCATTTCCCCTACTCCTAGCTGCATGCGCTGTACCAATACTGTATCTAGCGGCACCACATCCCGGCGTAGTAAGGCCAGCAACCCGATACCTTGCAATCGTATCAAGCCGACATCGGCCCGTAGGCGGGGCAGGCGTTCATGCGTGGTCAAATCGGATGAGCGGAGCTGCAAGCCACGTAGTGTAATGGAGCGGCTCCATAAGCTGGTGCGGAGATCTTCGACCTGTAACTGATAGTAGCCACCGGAGGCCTTTGTTACTTGTCGCTCCAAGGTGCGGCGCAGCCAGGGGTCCAGCAAGAGCAGCATGGCCCCAATGAGTATGCCCAGCACTAGCGCGACGCCCAATATCCATCTGCCCCATCTGCGTGCCTTCTTCGGCGCAGCTGAAGAGGTCAGGATGGACGCAGAGGTCGGGCTATCAGGCAAAATTCAGTTATTGTAATTACAATGCCCCCTAAACGGTAAACTCCGCGGCAACGGCTGTTATTTCTCTGAAAAAGTTAAACTTACGAGGCGGTATCCGAGCAACTCAACCAGCAAATTCAGTTGAAAGACACGGAGCCATGCCACCCGCTTCATTTTTTAGTGTCCTTGGTACCAAAGCTCCGTAAGCAACGTTTAATGCCCATGTTAGTTTTCAGAATTCTTCTAGCTAGTGTCCTTTTGCTGCTGGCGGCCCCCAGCGAGGCCCAACAAGTGGAAGTCATTAAGTTTCCGGTCCTGCAAAAGCGCTTGAGTCAGCCCAACGACACTACTTACGTGGTCAACTTCTGGGCTACCTGGTGCGGACCCTGCATTAAGGAGCTGCCCTATTTTGAGAAGGCCAATGCCGCTTACGCTGGCAAAAAGGTGAAGGTGCTGCTGGTAAGTCTCGATTATGCTTCGCAGCTCGATAAGAAGGTAAAACCCTTTGTGCAGAAGCGCGGTCTGAAATCGGAGATATTGCTGCTCAACGAAACTGATCCTAATACCTGGCTCGAAAAAGTAGATAAGCAGTGGTCGGGAGCTATACCCTTTACGCTGATGCTCAACAACAAGAAGCAGAAGCGTGCCGCCTTCGAGCAGGAGTTTACCCAAGCCGAATTGACTACGCAGCTCCAAAAATTTTTGCAATAGCTTGCCTTTCTAACCCGTTTTAACACCTCCTAACTTTTTTGCCTTCCCATGAAAAAGCTGACTTCCTTTTTCGCGCTCTGCCTGAGCTTTGTGCTGCTGAGTGCCTTCGTTCGCCCCACCGCTGGCGGCTACCAGGTAGGCGATACGGCCACCGATTTTAAGCTAAAAAACGTGGACGGCAAGCTCATGTCCATGGCCGACAATCAGACGGCTAAGGGCTTTATTGTGGTGTTTACTTGCAACACCTGCCCCTACGCCCAAGCGTACGAGAGCCGTATTATTGATCTGCACAAGAAATTTGCCCCCCAGGGCTACCCTGTTGTCGCCATTAACCCCAACGACCCGGCCATTGCCCCCGGCGACTCCTTCGACAAAATGCAGGCTCGCGCCAGCAGCAAAAAGTACCCTTTCCCCTACCTCTTCGACGAAACTCAGAGCGTAGCCCAAGCCTACGGCGCCACGCGCACGCCTCACCTCTACGTGCTCACCCGCCAAGGCAACGCCCTGAAAGTGGCCTACATTGGCGCCATCGATGACAACTCGGAGGAGCCAACGGCCGTGAAAACCAAGTACGTAGAAAACGCTCTCACCGAAATTATGGCCGGCAAGCCAGCTACCACCAATTCAACTAAGGCGGTAGGCTGCACCATCAAGTGGCGCAAGGCTTAAAAATGCCCCCAGTACTTGGTAAAGTTCCTCAGCAGAAAGCCCCGTTTCCAATATGGGAACGGGGCTTTCTGCTGAATGAATAACGCCTTAAAAATGCCCCCCAGACGCTTAGAGCAACTCTTAGCTAGCTTAGCTGGCACTTCGGTTTTGTCTTCTTTATTAACAGTAGACAAATAAGGGCGGTCATGCAGAGCAGAGCGAAGCATCTCGCTCGCGGTAGTGTGATTAGTAATCTAGCATCAGCACGCGAGATGCTTCGCTCTGCTCTGCATGACCGCCCCTATTTCGGTCAGTAGTTTCTAATGTCTTTAGTCTATAGTGTGCATACAGCCTAAAAACGAAACCGCACTGACCACGAATGGCCAGTGCGGTTAAGACCTAGTTGAAATCGAAATCTAGCGGTAGCTCGGGTTTTGGGTAAACTCCTCCTTGTTCAGGATGGCATCAAGCTGGCGCTGCGGGATGGGCCGCACGGTGTGATAGGCCTGTATGCTGGCGCCTGCCTCGGGGTTGTTGGCCTTCACGCGCTCCACGAGCTTGTTGGTGCGCTTCAGATCAAACCAGCGCACTTGCTCACCGGCCAACTCGCGGGCACGCTCGTCCAGAATAAAGTCTAGGCTGAGGTTGGTGGCGGTGATGCGCATGTCGGCGGCGCGGCCCGGCAAGGCGGCCCGCTCTCTCACGGCATTAATCTGGGTGACAGCTTGAGCGGTGTTACCCAGCTTGAAATTAGCCTCGGCGGCCATAAGGTACACATCGGCCAGGCGAATAACGTAGGCGTCGCGGGCGCTTTGCTCCTCTTGAATGGTGGGACGAGTGGGGTCGTCAAACTTACGCAGACACACGTACTGCAAGCGGTTTTTGGCCGTGCCGTTGGCGTTGTATACGGTGTTTACGTCGTAGGTCACGTACTTCTTTGATGCCTGTACCGCGGCTGGTATTGCCTTTTTGGTGGCCAGAATAGCCGTGTCGCCCACGGCTAAGCGACCGGCCACGGCCGTATTGGCCAACCACACCGTGCGGAAGGAGGCCGCGTAGCGCGAATCTTTAGTTTCGTCGAACAGATTCAGCAGAAATTTGGTCGGCATGAAGCGGTTGAAGGGCCGGCCGTTGGCAATGTCGCGGGTCATGCCGGGCTGGTCGTCGTACTTCATCATCCAAAGTAAGTGTCCATTGTTGCCGCCCCGCGAGTGCCCGTCGGGGTAGAGCGTGTTGTCTACCCGGTCGTTCAAGGTCAGCTCCCGCGTGTAGTTCACGGCCCACACGATTTCCCGGTTTTCTAGGTTGTTCATTGCCCACAGACTGGCGTAGCTAGGCAGCAAGGTAAAGTTGTAGCCCGAAATAACCTTCTGGGCCAGCGTAGCCGCCTGTTGGTTTTCGCCCCGCGTCAGGTAGATTTTGGCTAAGAAAGCCTCAGCTGCGGGTTTAGTAACACGGCCGTACTCTGTGGTCGTGTTCGGCAGATTAGCCACGGCTATGGCCAAATCTTCTAGTATTTGCTTGTAAAAGGTATCAACCGGCGTGCGGTTAGAAGTAGTTTGTACCCCGGCCGTTTCGGTGGTGGTAAAGTGCACCCCGCCCCAGGTTTCCACAACGTGCCAGTAGTAGAAAGCCCGCAGGAAGCGTAATTCACCTTCCCGAACGGCTTTCTGCGCATCCGTCATGCCCGAGTTTCCTACCCGGGAGATGCCAGCATTGCATAGGTTAATAGCCGTGTAGAGCTTACCCCATAGGCTTTCCACCGCCCGCGAGCTAGATTGCAAAGTGGTATACTCGGTCAGGTCGGGGTTCACGTCACCGGCGCCGCGTAGCCACAGGTCCGTCCCCATTTCCGACATGCTGAAGCCGTCTTCCTTGCCATACCACCAGCGTGTGTAGGAGTAAGCGGCATTTACGAGGCTTTCAAAACCGGCTGGCGTAGTGTACACGGCATCAGCGGTGAGGCCGGAGGGGTTATATTCTTCCAGCTGCTTTTCGCAGGAGGTCAAGAAGGCCAGCGCACAAGCAGCCAGTCCTAAAGTTATCTTCGTTAGTTTCATCTTCTTCGTCAAATACAGGTTGAAAACGGAGGCCTCAGCCAGCAAAAAAGCCCCCTAGAAACCCAGGTTGATGCCTGCTGATATCACGCGCGGAATAGGCGTGGTAATGGGGCCGCCGCGCTCAGGATCATAGTTATCAATCTCGCTGAGCGTCACTAGATTCTTGCCCTGCACGTACACGCGAGCCGATCCGATAGCCACTTTTTGCAGCCACGCCGCGGGTAGGTTGTAGCCCAGCGTCACGCCGCGTAGCTTTACAAACGAGCCGTCGCGGTAGCCGAGCGTGGTGCCAAACAGGCCGTTCTGGAGCGTGCTTTTAGAAAGGGCTGCGTCGGGGCGCGGGTAGTCGTTGGAAGGGTTTTCGGGGGTCCAGTAGTTTTGGCGCGAGCTATTTTCAATGCCCTGGGGGTCAAATACCTGTGCGTACTCGTAATTGATCATCTGCCCGATGCGCGCAAACACCTGCAACGAAAGGTCAAAGCCCTTGTAGCTCAGGTCGCTGCTCAAGCTGCCGCTCCACTTAGGCACAGCTGAGCCCAGTACGCGCCGGTCGTCGGCCGCCGTGATGCGGCCGTCGCCGTTCAAGTCTTTCACTTTGATCTGACCAGGCTTTTGGCCAAAAGCCCGCGCTGCGTCAGCTTCTTCAGTTTGCCAGATGCCGATCTTCTCGTAGTCGTAGAACACCCGCACCGGCGAGCCGATGAACAAGCCATTAGTAATGTCGTTGGCGCCGGTGCCTAGCTCCAGAATCTCTTCTTTGTTCTTAAACCAGGTCAAGCCTACGTTCCAGCTCAGATCCTCCCGCTCGATGACGCGCGCATTCATGCCCAATTCTACCCCGCGGTTGCGGGTCTGGCCAATGTTCTGAGTGATGAACGACACGCCCGACGACAACGGCAGAAAGCGGTTGAGCAGCAGGTCGCTGGTCTTGGTGTCATACACGTCCAAAGAGCCGGTCACGCGATTATCCAAAAAGCCGAAATCAAGGCCGAGGTTCTTAGTCCACGAAATTTCCCAGCCTAGCTCAGGGTTACCGATGCGATTAGCAAAAGTGTAGCCCGCGGCGGCTGTTTCGCCAAAAGCATACGGAATGCGCGACAGCAAACTCTGCGAAGAATATTCCGGCACATCATAGTTGCCAGCCCGGCCGTAGCTCACGCGCAGCTTCAGATCCGTAACTGGCGTCAGGTTTTTCATGAACTCCTCGTCGATCACGCGCCAGGCCACAGCGGCTGAGGGAAAGAAGGAGCCCTTGTTGCCTCGCGCCAGCTTAGACGACAAATCCTCGCGGCCCGTCAGCGTCAGCAGGTACTTACCGCGGAAGCCGTATTGCACCCGACCCGTGAACGAGATCAGCTTGCTGTCTGTGTAAGCGCTATTGATGCCAACCTGCTGGTTGGCATTAGCCAAGGCGTAAAACTCCTGGTACGCCAGCAGCTGATTGCGGCCTTGGGCATTGGAGTTTTCCGTATTGAAAGTCAGCAGCGACGTAACACCAGTGGCAGTTAAGGAGTGGTTGCCGAAAGTCTTATTATAGTTAAGAATGCTTTCCCAACTCCAGTTTGTGTCGAACCGCGTGCCGTACGACGACTGCGACACTTGGCCGTTGCGGTCGAGAGTGTACTGACCTAAATAAATGCCTGTGCGGCCATTGGAAAGCGTCAGGCCCAAGTTGGAGCGTAGGTTCAGGCTCGGCAGAATCTGATAGCTGATGTAAGCCGTGGAGAACGTGCGGGTGGTGCGGGTATTATTGGTGTAGTTACCTGGCAGCTCATCTACCAATGGATTGATAAATGCCTGATTATTAGGATACTGTATAATATCACCGTTCGCGTCATAGGGCGTACCCAGAGGATTAATTTTGTTAGCCTGGTTGGTAGGGTCGCGGCGGGTATCCTGGTTGTAGTAAGTCAGCTGATTTTGCAGGCCGATGGTTATTTTATCATTAAGTGCCTGATCGATGTTGGCCCGAAAGGAATACCGGTTGAGGTTGTCGTTGCGAAACAAGCCCTGCTCGTTATAGAAGTCGCCCGACAGGTAGAACTTGGTCTTCTCCGAGCCGCCTGAAAGGCCGATTTGGTGTTCCTGCTGCACACCATCGCGGAAAAGCAGATCAGACCAGTTGGTAGAGGTTCCATTGGCAATAGCCTCCAGTTCGGCAGCCGTAAAAATCTTCGGGTCGTCGGCAACGGTGGCCCAACGTCCGCTGGTGCGGTTGGCTTCCCGCTTTTGGGCTACGAACTCAGCTGCGTTGTTTACCTCTGGGTAATACACCCGATCGGTGATGCCGTAGTAGGAATTGAGCGTAACGCGCGTTTTGCCCGCCGCCCCTTTCTTAGTGCTCACGATAATAACGCCATTTGCCCCCCGGGCACCGTAGATGGCCGTAGAAGCCGCATCTTTCAGCACCTCCATGGAGGCAATGTCGTTGGGGTTGATGTCCTGAATAGAGTTGTACTGCACCCCATCTACCACGAACAGCGGTCCGTTGCTGGCATTGATGGAGCGGTTGCCGCGCACCGTGATGTTCACTGGTGCACCCGCCTGCCCACCAGCACTGACGATGTCAACGCCCGGCAGCCGTCCCTGCAACGATTCCATGACGTTGGCCACCGGCACCTTTTTCAGGTCGGCTTCTTTCACCGACACAATAGCACCGGTTACGTCACTCTTTTTCACCTGCCCGTACCCAATTACTACTACTTCATCCAGCGCCTTAGTATCAGGGGCGAGGCGGATTTTGAGGTCCGTTTGCGTGCCTACATTAATCGTTTGCGTAAGGTAGCCGATGGAGCTTACCGTCAGGCTTGCTTCCCCGCCATCAGGCAAGCTTAGCAGAAAGCGGCCGTCGTTATCGGTGGAGGCCCCAACCGTGCTATTCTTCACGATAACGGTCACACCGGGCAAGCCTTCCCCGGTAGCGGCATCAAGCACGCGGCCCGTAACCGAACGGGCTTGTTGCGCCCAAGCCGGCATGCCCGCACAAAGCAGGATCACTGGTACGAGTAGTTTGTGTTTCATAGTGTATGTGATGAATGAAATTGAGACACAGCACGATACAGGCGCGCAGCAAGAGCACCACCAAGCACGCAAGGTTTTGACTACTGTCCGAGTTTAACCTTTGTGTCAGCTACCCCAGGTTCTGCTCACTAGTGCTAAGCATTAAAACCTTTCAGATTTCTTCCTATTGAAGATTAGCGTGCCATAATGTTAAATATTCCTGTTGCCTATTCCCTGACTATCAGAGGCTTTATTTATGCAATCGTTATCGGGAACGTTGCCGGTCGCTGCAGTGCGAGTGTTCGTTAGACACTTTAAGAGGCTTGGCTTAGGCTGAACTTTGCTCGTTACCAGGCTGGGGGGCGTTTTGACCATATCCAGCGGCTCGGTCATGCAAACACACGTCGAATAGCCAGAAGAGAGACGTTAAAAAATTTAACGCCTTATTTTCAACCACTTACGACTTTACCTCCCTTGTAGAAGCTGATTGCCTGTACACTCTCGTTACCACTTGGCTTTGCTAGCTAGCTTTCAAGGCATACGAAAATATTCGTATGCCTATGCAGCCCTAAGAAAATACCAGCGTCATTTAGCTAACTAATTCTCCGACGAGGCAACGTATTCCAGACATTAGCCATCCTTAGAATAAGGATTACGCTTTCTCGCCAACAAGACAAATGCTAACCTATGATGGTGAGTATTGTAAGCACATGAAAGGCTTGGAATAAGTGTCTTTTCTAAGCTTTTGAGGACCTTATAATCGGCAGGGTTGATGAGAGCTTACAAGTAGGTGAGCTCAGTCTCTTATACAAGATGTGTGTTGAATTGCCGCAATTTCTCCCAAGCCTTTGACCTATGAAAACCAACTTAACCCGAGCCCAATCGTCGCAAGAAGGAGACAAATTGCTGCCCCAAAAGCGGAAGGAGCCTCCTCCTGCCACCCCCATGAAGCGCATCATGGTCAAAGACCATCACAAGCTTTATTTTATCAAGGTTGATGATATTATTTACTTTGATGCGGACGGCAATTATATCACGCTGCACACCTTGCAGCGCACGTTTATGCTGTATGAGAGCCTTACACAGCTAGAACAACGGCTTGATCCATCAGACTTTACTCGCATCAACCGCTCTTACTTGATCAACCTGAATTATGTGGAAGAGCTAGAGAGCTATTTCAATGGGGAATATCTGGTCAAGCTTACGGGCGGTCATACGCTGAAATGGACTCGCTGCTATCGGGAAAACGCAAAGGCTTTTCTTACTAAAAACCAGTAGGTACACAATTGCCCGCTAGGGTTGTCAGAAGGGAGCTAGCCACCTTAGGTGGCTAGCTCCCTTGTGCGTTTTAAAGCGAAGGAAACAGGTAATAACACACTAGTAGTCAAAGGTTTTAGACAAAAGTTAACTCGAAGTACAAGGCCATCTCAGGTAGATAGAAAGAAGTAAACACGGCCAATTTTACTTGTTTTTTCAGCCCTGATGCTACTCTATTTGGCCCGTAAATACGCAGCTTACAGGACGATTAGGGCATCTCACAGAATACACCTTGAAGTAGGCACCCCAAAGTGATTGTATAGGGGCGGATTTCGGTCAGGAGGCACCACGGAGGTGTCGGCGGCACCGGTCTTCTACTCTAACTTCTGGTGTGCTATGGTGGCTTTCGTGCGTTGGCAGGGCTTTTTTGAGGAGTCAAAAGCCGTCATTCAGCGAGTAGCTCTGCTGCTCCCCTTCTCTTTTCTCTATCGGGTTCAACGCAGCCTCTACAGCTTGCTTGTTTGCTGTCTGCTGAGTTATGCCAGTTACGCGGCCGAGGTTTTTCCAAACCTGCCATTTCGCTTCAAGGAGTCTACTCAGCACCAGGTATCGGTAGCTTATGCCGCCGAAACCAATTTACTGGTCATTCCGGTCTACTTAAATGGGAAAGGCCCGTTCAATTTCTTGCTGGATACTGGAGTCGCAACATCTACGATTACTAATCCGAGGCTAAAGCGGCAGTTAGGTATACACACTGCTAAGGAATACAGTATAGCCGGGGTAGGACCTAAAACACCTTTATTGGCATACAGAACCCAGCCCGTACATGTAGAGTTTGCCGGCATTGAAGCACTTAATTTCTCCTTCACTATTGTCACGGAGAAAGCCTTAGATTTTGAAAGACTTACGGGCGTACCAATCGATGGTATTTTGGGCTTCGACTTGTTTCAAAGCTTTATTGTGACCGTGCAGCCAACGCGCGGCACTATCACCTTCACCGACCCTACTCGGTCAGATCTGGTAAAAGACAACAGTTGGACTAGCATCCCGCTAGCTTTGGAGGATTCCAAACCATATATCACGGCCGATATTGCCGTAACCGAATCAATAGTATTGCCCCTGAAGCTTGTGGTAGACACAGGGGCCGGCCATGCCCTCTCGCTTGAACTCGGCTCTCACCCGAGCTTGTGTTTGCCTAAGCAACGCATGCGGGCTTATCTAGGCCAGGGTCTCAGTGGATCGATAAGGGGCTTTGTGGGGCGAGTGAGGTCGCTACAGCTTGGCGGCTATCAACTAGAATCGTTAGCTACTTCCTTTCCCGATGCCTCCAATAATATAGCGCAACGTATCACCATCCCGCGCAATGGCACTCTCGGCTTTGATGTGCTACGCCGCTTCGATATTGTAATTGATTATCCGCACAATCAATTGATGCTACGCCCAACCAGTTGGCAATTGATTTCTGCCAAATAAGCTAACTAGCTAATGCCTGAGAAAATTTGTAGCATAAAATAAAAGCCCCGTTTCTGTATCAGAAACGGGGCTTTTTGTAGAGAGCGAGGGATTCGAACCCCCGGAGGTTTAACCCTCAACGGTTTTCAAGACCGCCGCAATCGACCACTCTGCCAGCTCTCTAGGTCACGCGTACTTTAACTTCAGCAGAGAGGGGGGGATTCGAACCCCCGATACCGTTGCCGGTATAACGGATTTCGAATCCGTCGCATTCGACCACTCTGCCACCTCTCTAACGCTTCCCCAAATAGGCGGTTTGGGGACGGCAAAAGTAAGAGGCAATTAACAATTAGCAATGCCTAGGGGGCAATTATAAGTGAAATTTTTATACCTCCCTCCTATTTAGTGCCGACCAGCTGCCGCCAAGCGCCTGCCACTCTTGGCTGTAGCCTCATTGGCCACGGTCCGTAGCCGACCCGTAACGGCATCAATACTCACGTTCACCTCAAAGCCCAGAATTAGGGTCATACATACAAAGTCCAGCCACACCATAAAGCCGACCAACGTGCCGATAGAGCCATAAAAGTGGTTGTAGCTATCAAAAATCTTGATGTACAGAATAAACAGAAACGACACCAAAAAGATGAGCAGCGTAGCCACCACTGCCCCCGCCGACAGAAAGGGCCATTTATCAAGCACCGGTGGCACGTAATAATAAATGACGCATGTGGTAAGCAAAAATAACCCCGCTACCGACCCGTACTTGAGCAGACTGATCAGCTGATTGGTCAGCTCGCCGGGCACGATTTCATAGAAAACCAGCGTGTCGATAATGTAGGTACCAAAGAAAATGCCCGCAACGGCGAACAGCAGCACCGATGACAGCGCCACAGTGAGCAGAGTAGCAATAACACGCTTACGCACGTAGGTGCGGCGCTTAAACGAGGGGTATTTCTTCTCAAAAGCGTCCAGCAACGCCATAATGCCATTAGAAGAGAGTACTAGCGCGGTTAGGAAACCGAAAGACAGCAACCCGCCGTGCGGAATGTTTACAATGTCTTCGATGGTGCCGGCGGTGGCCACGTACATTTCCCGCGGCATAATGTCGCGCAGAAACTGCAGAATATCAATGTTCAGCTCGGGAATGGGGATGTATGGGATGAGCGTGAACAGGAAGATTATGGTTGGGAAGATGGCAATGGTGAAGTTGAAGGCCATGTAGCTGGCGCGCTTGGTAATGCTATCCAGCCTCAACTCCTGAATCATGCGGTCGAGCACGTCGTACACCGACGCGCGTCCGTGGTTGAAGCGTAGACGCTTGAGCCACACGATGAATTTGCGGTACGAACGTCGGCGGCGCACTTCGGAGTAATGATAGCGACGCACTGGATTTTTCATAAATAATGAGTGACTAGCTGAATACGTGACTGGTAGCTCAGAAGACTATGTACCGAACAACAATCTTAGAGGCTATCACGCTCGCTTTTACCCTTCTTTCTTTGGAGCAAAGGCAGCCGGCGCGGGTGCATCGGGGGGCAATTTGGCCGAAGTAGGCGTGAGCGGACCAGCCGTTTCATCGTCGGTGAAGTAGGGCATGAGCTTATCCTGAATGTCGGCCGGAATGGGCACCGGGCGGCCCGTAGTGGTGCTCACAAAAACCATGAGCGTGTGGCCTTCGGTGAGCAGTTCTAAGGCCTCATTATAGATTTCGTACTCAAATAATACCCTCGACCCTTCAGCGGGTTGGCGCAGCATCAGCCTAACCGTCAGCAAGTCGTCGTAGCGGGCGGGGCGCCGGAAACGGGTCCGAATCTCACCAACGGGCATACCGACGCCGTCGGCCTCCAAATCTTTGTAGCGAATACCAAGCTGCCGAAACGCTTCTGTGCGGGCGACTTCAAAGTAAGCCGCGTAGTTGCCGTGGTACACATAGCCCATTTGGTCGGTTTCGGCGTAGCGGACGCGGATTTGGATATCGGAAGAGTACATGAGCTGAAGAGTTGAATGGCTAAATGCCCAAAGGTTAAATGGCTGGTCGTTCTACAGTTTGTTGGAACGACCAGCCATTTAACCTTTGGGAACTCACCAATTTATTTCATAATGCCGCTTCGGGTGAGAGCAGCTTGGTAGCGGCGGGCGTTCAGCAGATGGTCGCGCTCGTTGGTGGCGAAGGCGTGGTAGCCGCTAAAGTCTTCTTTCGCGCAGAAATAAATGTACTGGTGCTTCTCGGGGTTTAGCACAGCGTCGATGCTAGCAATGCTGGGCAGATTGATGGGGCCGGGGGGCAAACCTTTGTACTTGTACGTGTTGTAGGGCGAGTCTTTAGCCAGGTGTACGTTCAAGACGCGCTTAATGCCGAAGTCGCCGTTGGCATATACCACGGTCGGGTCAGCCTGGAGCAGCATGCCGCGCTCTAAGCGGTTGAGGTACACGCCGGCCACGCGCGGACGCTCGTCGGCGTGCTGCTGCTGCTCGGCTTCCACAATGCTGGCCAGGGTACTTACCTGAGCGCGACTCAAGCCCAAGGCTTTGGCTTTGGCGTCGCGGGTGGGCGTCCAGAACTTCTCGTACTCCTTTTTCATGCGCTGCATGAGGTTTTCGGCCGAAGTGTTCCAGTACAACTCGTAGGTGTTCGGGATAAACATGCCGAGGATGCTGGTCGTGTCGAAGCCTAGCGTGCGGGTGTAGCTAGGGCTGCTGAGCAGGCTATCGAACTCGTGGGGGCGGGCGTCGATGGTGGTGCTAAGCTTCTGAGCTAGGTCCTTGCGCAGGCGGATATTCTGAAAAGTGAGCTTGAGTGGCGACTGTATACCGCGACGCAGATCGTTGATCATTTCGCGGTTGGTATACCCATCTTTTAGCTCGTAGCGGCCGGGCTTCACGAGCTCATTATATTTCATGAGCTTAGCCACGAAGCGAAATGAGAGCCGGTCGATGATGACATTTTTTGCATCGATCGAGTCCATGACGGACTTGTAGCTCTGCCCCTGCCGAATGAGCACGTAGGTTGGCTGGCCTTTGGTTTCGACGTTGGGCGTGTAGAAAACCTGGTAGAAATAGTAGGAGAACGACACGAACAGGACGCCCAGTACGGCCACCACGGCGGCAAAACGATTTCGGCGCTTCTGGGCTCTTGCCTTGGATTCGGCGCGGGTAAGTTGAGACATTGGAAAATGAGATACGGCTTATAATGAAACCCAGAGACGCAAACCGCGCCTATCAGCAGCTTATTTTTTCGGGCTCAAAAGTACACTTCTGTAGCTTCTGGTTTTGCTAACGATAAAAATGCCCCCCGGTGTTCAGTTGCAGCCAATGGAAGCCATTTTTTGGATTTAAACAGAGCAAACAGTAACCTTCAGCAAAAATTTGCGAAGGAGGGACAGTTACTTAGTTACTACAGTATCTTGCCCGATTTCGGCCCAGCACCGGTTTCCTTCCGATTCTTTCACCTTTTACTCGCCCGTTCATGTCCGCTACGCTGCTACGCATCCATCCTGATAATCCACCCCAAAACCGATTGTTGCAAGCCGTGGAAGTGCTGCGCAAAGGCGGAGTCATTATTTATCCAACGGACACGATTTATGGCCTGGGCTGCGATATCCACAACGCGAAAGCCGTTGAAAAGCTGTGCCGCATCAAGGGCATTCATCCCGAAAAAGCTAATCTGTCGTTTATCTGCCACGATCTTTCCCACATCACCGATTACGCCCACGGTATCACGACGCCGGTGTACAAAGTGTTGAAGAAGGCGTTGCCTGGCCCGTTTACGTTTATTTTTGAAGCCAGTCCGAAGGCCCCGCGCTACGGCGGCGTTAAGCGCAAAACCGTGGGTATTCGCGTTCCCGACCACAATATCTGCCTGGGCATGGTGCGTGAGCTGGGTAATCCCATCGTGAGCACTTCTATCCACGACGAAGATACTTTGATTGAATACTCCACCGATCCTGACCTCATCTTCGAGAAATATCGCCCTCTGGTAGACTTGGTTATTGATGGCGGCTTCGGCAATAACATCGCCAGCACCGTCGTCGACTGCACAAATGATGACTTCGACATCATTCGCCAAGGTGCCGGCGATATTGAGCAGTACCTGTAGCACGCTGATAAGTATTGAGGAATTGTCTTTGTAGTAAAAAAGCCCCCCAGATAAATTCTGGGGGGCTTTTTATTCGCTATCATACGTGTTCAAGATATTAACTACCTCACTAAGCGGGGCGTTTATGCTTCCAGCGTCGGTGCGACCATAGGTAGTTAGCAGGGTCAATGCGGATGTCGCGCTCTAGCTGGCGGGCAAAGGCTTCGGTAATCTGGTGGCCATCCTTGGGTAAGGGCGCTTCACCATCGTAGAGTTCGATGAGGTGCATCTCATAGTGACCACGCCGGAGACGCTGGATGCTGACGTACACCACCGGACAATGAAACTGAGCCGCCATTTTGTCGGCGCCAGTGTAAAAAGCTGTGTCTTGGTGCAGGAAGGTGGTCCAGAACTGCTGATCGGCGCGGCTGGGGCTTTGGTCGCTGAGCAGGCTTAGTACGCGTCCTTCGTTGCGGTGGCGTACCAAGTGGCGGAGCGTATCGCGCATGGGCACGAGTTTGGCCCCGGTTTGAGTGCGCAGCCGATACACGAAATTTTCAAAAAATGGATTGGAAAGCGGTTTGTACACTCCGTCGGCCCGCGGGCCCAGCCAAAGCGCGCCGGCCGTGATAATCCACTCCCAATTGCCGGCGTGCGAACCCAGCGCCAGAACCGGACCGCCTTTATCCAGCAGTTTCTCCAGCACCTCTGGGTTTGGCATGTGTACCCGCTGCTTAAGCTCATCAACAGAAATGCCCCCCAGCTTAAGTATTTCCACCAGCAGTTCGGCAAAGTGTTGGTAAAACTCCTTGGCTAGCTGTTGAATCTCATCTTCGGTTTTATCAGGAAATGAGTTGCGCAAGTTTTCGAGCACTACCCGCCGCCGATAGCGCAGCCCATAAAGCATGAGCAGATAAAATCCATCGGCCACTACGTAGAGCACCGAGAGCGGCAAATGCGCCAAGCCTAGCAGGAGCCACTCCAAGGGCAGATAGTACCAAGGATAGGGTTTGTGGGGAAGACTCTTCATTGAGATACAGTGGCCGAGGCAGGCGCGTACTCGTCGGGGCGACGCTGGAGGCGGGTGGTTTGTGAGGTCAGCAGTTTCCCCTTGGCATCACGTACTTCAATGATCAGCTCATAGTCGCCGGCCATCAGATTCGCGATGTTCATATCGCCGAGCACCAGATGCGGGGCGCCCGCTACGGGGCGAGCCAGACCAGCAGAGGTCATTACATCAGAGCCACCAACTGCTGGGCGTATTCTGGCGCGGGTGGCTAACACAAGGGGCGATGGCGCGTCATAAAGCTCGGCATACCAAGCCAGCCGGTCGGCGCCGCGGGCGTACAAGCCGTTGGGTGTGCGGGCAAGACTATAGCCCCCACGCGTAAAATTATCGCCTTCCACCGCCGATTTGCCCCCCACCCGACTTAGCAGCACTATATCGCTTAAACGGGTTTTCTCCTGATCGAAGTCTAACACCAATGGCTGCTCTAACTGTCCAAGGCTCTTTTTACTCATCTGATCCTGCACCTTGGCCCGCAGCGTGTACTGTCCATCGGGCAGTAACAAGCGCTTCTGAAAACTAATTGGGTTCTTGATAGCGCTGCTCGTGTCATTCAGCACGGGCGGTTTCAGGGTGATGGTTTCTTGGTAAGCCGCCGAGCCATCGGCCCGTAGCGCCTCCAGCGTAAGCACGGCGGCGGCTTGGTACACTTTGGGGGCCCGCTTCCGGTAAATCAGAGCCTGACCGGAAACGGTTGCGTATAGCTCTACCACGGCTCCTTTGGCCGTAGAGTTTTCATTGCGGAAGCGAGTAACATCGAGCAGTAGTGTCGGCTTTTGGGCCTGAGCCGCCAAGGCATTGCTGAGCAGTAGTAACCCGACGAGCAAGCGCAGGGCAAAGAATTTTGTCATTTTGGCTGATTAATGGCGGGACAAAAGTACTCCCGAACTCCTTACTATTGCAGGACCTTCATTTTTGCGCCCGACTTGCCAGCATCATGCCCGTTTTATTTGAATTGCCTTATAATCCGCCTATTGCCTTTTTTGCCGAACTAGTGGGAGCTGATTCTTTGTTAGTAGAAAGCCACGAGAACTATCGTAAACAAACCTATCGTAATCGGTGTCTTATCCTTACAGCTCAGGGTGTAAAGCCGCTTACTGTGCCTGTAGTAGATGGTAATCGGAGCGAGAAAGTTAAAACAGCAGACATAGAAATTGATTATCGGCAGAACTGGGTTCACCAGCATTGGCGTACACTGCAAACCGCTTACGGCAGCAGTCCGTATTTTGAATATTACGCCGACTATTTGCACGATATCTACGTACAAAAACCACCGCTGCTGTTTAACTTCAATCTCACCTTATTGCACTTCTACTTACGCTGCCTACGGTTGCGCATTCCGTTGGCATTCACTACCGACTATCGCCCCTCCTACTCCGACCCCACAGTGCGCGACCGGCGCGATTGGCTGACACCAAAAGCCCCCGCTCACCCCGAACCTGACACTCCGTCCGAACACGGCTGGGTGCAGCCTTATTCGCAGACCTTTGGCCTGCAATTTGTTCCCCATTTGAGCATCCTGGACCTGCTATTTTCGCAGGGCCCCAACGCCGGCAGTTATCTCGCGTAGATTTCCTTAATGCTGCCCCCGAACCTTCGCCCGCCCTTTCCTGTTTTCAGGTTGATCCGGCCCAACCCGTTTTATAGCGGGGATCTATATTTTCTTCACTACCTTATCTGCATGGAAGCTAAATTCTCAAATCGAGTCAAAGAGGTCATCTCTTTGAGCCGGGAAGAAGCCATCCGGCTCGGGCACGATTATATCGGCACCGAACACCTGCTGCTGGGCATGATCCGCGAAGGCGAGGGCACTGCCATCGGACTGCTCAAGAAATTGGGTGTTTCGGTGGAAGAGCTTAAGTATGCGTTGGAACAAGCCACTCGCAACACGGCTACGCAAGGCACGAGCATTACCGGCTCTATTCCGCTGACCAAACAAACCGAGAAAGTACTCAAGATAACCTATCTAGAGGCTAAAATCTTCAAGAGCGAAATTATCGGCACGGAGCATCTGCTGCTGTCGATTCTGCGTGATGAAGACAATATTTCTTCGCAAATCCTCAGCAAATTCAACGTGAACTACGAATCCGTACGCGACTCGCTGGACTATCACGGCAACCCTGCCCCCACCGACCGCGCCCCCGACACAGACGACGACGACAACGACAAGCTCTTCGGCGGCTCTAGCCGCGGCAGCAGCTCCGGCAGCAGCTCAGCAGCGAAGAAGCCCGGCGAGAAGTCGCGCACCCCGGTGCTCGACAACTTTGGCCGCGACTTGACTAAGCTGGCCGAGGACGACAAGCTCGACCCTATTGTGGGCCGCGAAAAAGAAATTGAGCGCGTAGCGCAGATTTTGTCGCGTCGTAAGAAAAACAACCCCATCCTCATCGGTGAGCCTGGTGTTGGTAAAACCGCCATTGCGGAAGGCTTAGCCCTGCGTATTATCCAGAAGAAAGTATCGCGTGTGCTCTTCGGCAAGCGCGTGGTAACGCTGGATCTTGCTTCTTTGGTGGCTGGCACTAAGTACAGGGGGCAATTTGAGGAGCGCATGAAGGCCGTGATGAACGAGCTGGAAAAGTCGCCCGACGTTATCCTCTTCATTGACGAGCTGCACACGATTGTAGGTGCTGGTGGAGCTTCGGGCTCGCTGGATGCCTCCAACATGTTCAAGCCCGCTCTAGCCCGCGGCGAGATTCAATGCATTGGCGCTACCACGCTCGACGAGTATCGTCAGTACATTGAGAAAGATGGTGCCTTGGCTCGTCGTTTCCAGATGGTAATGGTGGACCCCACCACACCTGAGGAGACGATTGAAATCCTGCACAACATCAAGGATAAGTATCAGGACCACCACCACGTTATCTATACCGATAAGGCGATTGAGTCGTGCGTGAAGCTTTCGGACCGTTACATGTCTGACCGTTTCCTGCCAGATAAAGCCATCGATATTCTCGACGAAGCGGGTGCCCGCGTGCACATCAACAACATCGTAGTTCCCGAAGATATTCTCAAGCTCGAAGAGCAGATTGAGAATATCAAAGTGGAGAAAAACCGCGTGGTGAAGTCGCAGAAATACGAAGAAGCCGCTCAGCTTCGCGACAAAGAGAAGAAGCTTCTCGAGCAACTCGACTCAGCTAAGAAAAGCTGGGAAGATGAAACCAAGAAGAAGCGTTACACTGTGAAAGAGGAAAACGTGGCCGAGGTAATCGCCATGATGACTGGTATTCCGGTGGTGCGCGTAGCCCAAAACGAGAGCGCTAAGCTGCTCAACATGGGTGAAGAGCTGCAAGGTCGAGTAATTGGTCAGGATAAGGCTATCAAGCAATTGGTGAAAGCCATCCAGCGTACCCGCGTTGGCCTAAAAGACCCCAAGAAGCCAATCGGCTCCTTTGTGTTCCTCGGCCCAACGGGTGTAGGTAAGACGGAGCTTGCCAAGGTATTAGCTACTTATCTCTTCGACAAGGAAGAGTCACTCGTGCGTATTGACATGAGTGAGTACATGGAGAAATTCAGCGTATCGCGCCTGGTGGGCGCGCCTCCCGGCTACGTAGGTTACGAAGAAGGTGGTCAGTTAACGGAGAAAATTCGTCGCAAGCCTTATTCAGTTATCCTGCTCGATGAGATCGAGAAGGCTCACCCCGATGTCTACAACCTGCTGTTGCAAGTACTTGACGACGGTATCCTGACCGACGGTTTAGGCCGCAAGGTGGACTTTCGCAACACGATTATCATCATGACCTCTAACATCGGTGCCCGCGACTTGCAGGACTTCGGTGCTGGTATCGGCTTCGGCACGAAAAACCGGATGGAGAACATGGATGATATCATGAAGGGCACCATCACCAACGCCCTTCGTAAGACTTTCTCGCCAGAATTCCTCAACCGTTTGGACGATGTGATTGTCTTCAACTCACTAGAGAAGAAAGACATCCACAAAATCATCGACATCTCGCTAGCCAAGCTATTGTCGCGTATCCAGACCTTGGGTTACAAAGTTGAGTTGACTGAAGCCGCTAAGGACTTTGTGGCCGACAAAGGCTACGATCCGAAATACGGTGCACGTCCGCTGAACAGGGCTATCCAGAAGTACATCGAAGATCCGATTGCGGAAGAAATCCTGAAGGCAGAAATTGCCCAAGGTGACGTGATTACCGCTGACTTCGCGGAGGGTGCTGAAGAACTAACTTTCGCCGTAAGCAGCAGTGGTAATAAGCCTGACTTAGCCAGCGACGAGCGACCCGCTGAAGCCCCCGAGCCAGATGCCGACGACGCGACTGATAAGGGCAAGGGTAAGTAAGTTATAGCTTAGTGAAAGAGCCGGTTTCTGAATAGAGACCGGCTCTTTTTTTTGCTTAGCATTTCAGCTGGATTGCGTTTACCTTGTTTCACGCATGCATATAAGAAGTAGCCCAATTTCTGTGCGGCTTATTTTGCCTCCTTCGGTTACCTTTGGCTTCACAACCTAAGTAGCTACATATATTTCCCCCACCCACATATGTCCGATCCACACATCGAAGCTCACCTAAGCAAAATCGAAATTCTCGAACGCAAAAACGCCGAAGCATTGCTTGGTGGGGGGCAAATTCGCATTGATGCCCAACACCAAAAAGGAAAGCTGACGGCCCGAGAACGGATAGATTTGCTGGTGGATGAAGGCTCGTTTGAGGAAATAGGCAAGTTTGTCATGCACCGCTCGAAGGACTTTGGGTTGGATAAAGAGTATTACCTCGGCGACGGTGTAGTGACAGGTTATGGTACCGTGAATGGCCGCTTGGTTTACGTTTTCTCCCAGGATTTCACAGTATTCGGTGGCTCCTTATCGGAAACGCACGCCGAGAAAATCGTTAAAATAATGGACCTCGCCATGAAGAATGGCGCCCCCGTTGTTGGCCTGAATGATTCGGGTGGAGCTCGTATTCAGGAAGGTGTAGTTAGCCTAGGGGGTTATGCTGACATATTCTACAAAAACACGCTGGCCTCGGGAGTTATTCCCCAGCTTTCCGCCATTATGGGTCCGTGTGCTGGTGGAGCTGTATACTCACCGGCCATCACTGATTTTATTCTGATGGTGGAGAATACGAGCTATATGTTCGTGACGGGCCCCAACGTAGTAAAAACAGTAACTCACGAGAACGTAACCAGCGAAGAGCTTGGCGGCGCCAGCACGCACTCGGCCAAAAGTGGCGTGACGCATTTTTCCTGCGCCAACGAGGTTGCCTGCATTACTCACCTCAAGCAGCTGCTGAGCTACATGCCGCAGAACTGCGAAGAAACGCCCCCCAGCCTTCCATACGAGCCTCAAGGCGATGAGCTGCGCGCCGTACTTGATACTATTATTCCCGAAAATCCGAATCAGCCGTATGACATTCGGGAAGTAATTGAGGGGATTATTGATGCCGACACTTTCTTGGAAGTGCATCAGAATTTTGCGGAAAACATTGTAGTTGGCTTTGCCCGTTTGGGTGGGCGCAGCATTGGCATTGTGGGCAATCAGCCGGCGGTATTAGCGGGCGTGCTCGATATCAATGCCAGTACGAAAGCAGCTCGCTTCGTGCGGTTCTGCGACTCGTTTAATATTCCATTATTAGTATTGGAAGATGTTCCGGGCTTCCTGCCGGGCACCGACCAAGAGTGGCGCGGCATTATTACCAACGGCGCGAAGCTACTTTATGCGTTCTGCGAAGCTACTGTGCCACGCATTACCGTGATTACCCGCAAAGCATATGGGGGTGCCTACGATGTAATGAACTCTAAACACATCGGAGCCGACTTGAACTACGCCTGGCCAACCGCCGAAATCGCGGTAATGGGTGCTAAAGGAGCAGCTGAGATCATCTTCAAGCGAGAAATTGCTATAGCCGCTGATCCCGAAGCCAAGCTGGCCGAAAAAGTAGAAGAGTATCAGCAGAAGTTTGCTACGCCTTACCGCGCTGCTCACCGTGGCTTTGTCGACGAAGTAATTCTGCCATCGCAAACCCGGCAGAAACTGATTCGGGCGTTTAAAATGCTGGAAAATAAAGTGGACGTGTTGCCACGTAAAAAACACGGCAATATTCCTCTGTAAGACAAACTTTTATTCTTGTCTTACACTTAAGCTGCATTCAATTAGTCATCCTGAATGCACCGCGTGAAGACACTTTAGCTGATTGGCAAGTTAGCTGAGCGTACGCCTTGCGTGCTATTGTTTCTACTGGATGGCAACTATTAAATTGATTCTACTATGCGCAGCGAATCCTTTGATTTTCTTCAGAAGTATTTAAACAACCCCTCCCCGACTGGCTTCGAAAAAGAAGGGCAGAAGTTGTGGCTTGAATACATTAAACCGTACATCGACGAGTATTTCGTCGACACATACGGAACAGTGGTGGGGGTGATTAATCCGAAGGCGAAATACAAAGTGGTTATTGAAGCCCACGCTGATGAGATTTCCTATTTCGTGAATTATATCACGAAAGAAGGCTACATATACGTGCGGCGCAATGGCGGCTCGGATGCGTTGGTGGCCCCATCGAAGCGGGTGAACATTCACACGGATAAGGGCATCGTCAAAGCCATTTTTGGCTGGCCGGCTATTCACGTGCGCAAGGTAGAACAGGATAAGGCGCCTACTATCGAAACGATTTTCCTTGACTGCGGCGCCACTTCCAGAGACGAGGTGGAGCGTATGGGTATCCATGTGGGCTCGGTCGTCACGTTTGAGGACGAGTTTATGGTGATGAACCAGCAGTACTTTGTGGGCCGGGCCCTCGACAACCGGATCGGCGGTTTCATGATTGCGGAGGTAGCTCGAATGCTTAAAGAAAACAAGCAGGAGCTTCCCTTCGGCCTGTATATCGTGAATGCGGTGCAGGAAGAAATAGGGTTGCGGGGCGCCGAAATGGTGGCCCACCGTATTCAGCCTGATGTAGCCATTATTACCGATGTGACGCATGACACGCAGGCGCCCATGTACGAGAAGAAAACCAGCGGCGACCTGCACTGCGGTAAAGGACCGGTTATCACTTATGGCCCGGCCGTGCAAAACAATCTTCGCGACCTCATCATCGGCACCGCCGCTACGGCAGATATTCCTTTCCAGCGGGCCGCCGCCACTCGGGCTACCGGCACCGATACGGACGCTTTTGCTTACTCCAACTCAGGGGTAGCCGCTGCTCTTATTTCTCTGCCTCTAAAGTACATGCATACCACCGTAGAAACGGTGCATCGGGATGATGTGGAAAACGTAATTCGGCTTATCTACGAAACGCTTTTGCGCATTGAAGATGGCCACGACTTCCGCTATTTTAAGTAGAGATAAGGTTAAAATCAACTAAGCGGGACGCCGGTTTGACACTATAACGTCAGGCCGGCGTTTCGATTTCACAGGTAGCTTATACTACATTCTATTCTCTTTATGCCGCAGCTTCTGCCGCCAACTCCGACCCTACCCCTAACGCTCACCGACCAGATGGGCAGGCGAGTGGTGGTGCCGTATCCGCCGCGGCGCATCGTGTCGCTTGTACCTTCCCAGACGGAGCTGCTGTTTGATTTGGGAGTGGGCGAGCGGGTAGTCGGCGTGACTAAATTCTGCATTCATCCCACCCAGGCGCGGCAGCAGGCAGCTGTAATTGGTGGCACTAAGAATTTTGACTTCGAGAAGATTGATGCCCTGCAACCCGATCTTATCATTGGCAACAAAGAAGAAAACTACCAAGCTGGTATCGAGCAGCTCGCGGACCGCTATCCGGTTTGGCTCAGCGACATCACCAACCTTGATGATGCCCTGCGCATGATTCGGCAGGTGGGCGTGGTGGTAGGTGCCAAAACCAAGGCCGACCAACTAGCCGCAGACATTGAGAGCTCTTTTGCGCAGCTTGCACTAGTAGCCTCGCCACTGTCTGTGGCTTATTTCATCTGGCGCAAACCCTACATGGTGGCGGCCGCGGGCACTTTTATTGATGATATGCTGACGCGCGCGGGTTTTGCCAACGTATTTGCCCCCCAGCAACGCTACCCAGAAGTGTCGGCGGAGCAGCTCGCGGCGGCAGCTTCAAGTGTTCTGCTTTTATCCTCGGAGCCTTATCCATTCGCGGATAAGCACGTGGCCGAGTTTCAGCAAATTTGCTCCCCAGCGAAAATCAGAATTGTGGATGGGGAGTTGTTTAGCTGGTACGGTAGCCGCTTGCTCAAATCAGCCGCTTATTTCGCTGATCTGAGGAGGGCAATTGAGAATTAAAATACATGGCAAACGGCTATCAGGCAGCGTTGAACTCTGTCTGACAGCTCTTTAATGCATGCTTATAGGTTGAAACCGGCCAGTTCTAGCTCATTCCAAAAGCTAGGGTACGACTTGCGTACAACCTGGGGGGCATTTATGGTCAGTGGGCCGCGTAATGCTAGCGGTGCGAAGGCCATAGCCATACGATGGTCGTGATAGGTGGCTACGGTTTGGCCGTTTACTTGGAAATCAGGAGCCGCCACGTGTAATACGTCCGGGCGCGTTTCGGTGAGAACGGCGCCAAACTTGGCTAGTTCGGTTTGAAGTGCTAGAATGCGATCGGTTTCCTTAATGCGCAAACTTTCCAGACCCGTCATTTCGACTTCTACACCTTGGGCGGCGGCTACTACCGCTACGGTTTGGGCTAGATCGGGGCAGTGCGTAAAATCCTGGGAGAAGGCGCCCGTCGGAGGCTGCTGAGTAAGCTGTACGCCACCATCGGGCAGGAATTCGGTGGCCACTCCTAAATGTTCCATAATACCCACTATGGCTTGGTCGCCTTGCAGGGAGTAACGACGGAGGCCGGGCAGCTGAATTTGCCCCCCAGCGGGCGATAAGGCCACCATAGCATACCAGTAGCTCGCCGCCGACCAATCGGATTCGACAGCATAATCGGCAGGCTGATACGAGCCGGGACGCACCTCTATGACAGAGCCCAAATCGCGGCATTTGGCCCCGAAATGCTGCATAAGCGCCTGAGTCATGCGGATATAGGGCCGCGACCCAACTTTACCAGTTAGAAATAACTGCAAGCCGCCGGCCAATTGAGGCGCAATCATCATTAAAGCCGAGATGTACTGACTGCTGATGTCGCCGCGTACAGTAAGCTCCGCCATTTCCGTAGGGGGCAAATTTGTCCCCCAACCCTGAATATTTAGTGGTGGATAACCCTCTTGCTCCGCATAATCAACCTGCATTCCTAGCTCACGCAATGCATTGACGAGCACGGCAATGGGGCGCTCCCGCATGCGGACGGTACCCGTAAGATGCACTCGGCGATTGGTAACAGATAAATAAGCAGTTAGAAAGCGCATGACGGTACCGGCATCTTCTGCGTCAAGGGTTTCAGCAGTTGGGTCGGTCAGCAACCGGCGCATGAGCTGGGTATCGTTGGCGTCGGAGAGATTGGTAAGGGTGCCGTTGCCGGCTAGGGCCTGAATAATAAGGGCGCGGTTGCTTTCACTCTTGGAGGCAGGGAGCTGGGCTGTGCCCTGCAAAGGGCCGCCGGACCAAGTTAAGGTTAGTGCTTCGGGCATTCTGGTATTGTAATCGGAATAAGTGGGCGCTGGGCTTAAGAAACTGTATTTAGCTCAACAGCCGATGATAATAGCGCAATGATTCTCCAATCTCCCGCAGCGTAACGGGTTGATCATACACGGCGTGGCCGATACCTTCCAGCAAGGTGCAATTGATGGTGGCCCCGGCGTTTTTCTTGTCTTGCAGGGCTAGCTCGGCAATGGCGTCGGTTTCGAGAGTCACGAATTGCACCTTCTCAAACACTGAAAACAGAAACGTTTCGATCTTGTCTAGCTCCGTTTCGCTCAACAGTCCTTTTTTCATGGAAAGCCAGCTTTCGCAAATCATACCGGCGGCAATGGCTTCGCCGTGTAGAATCTCGCGGCCGGGCTGCACCAGCAAGTAGCTTTCGAGCGCATGCCCTACCGTATGACCGAAGTTGAGCACTTTGCGCATTCCACTTTCCAGCGGGTCAGCGGCTACAATGCGCTGCTTGGTGGCCACCGATTCGCGGATGATGGGCGTCCAATCGTCCACGAAAAAGCCGGCGCGGCGGTGGTGATCAAATGCAGCGGCATCATCAATCAGCCAGTGCTTTACCACCTCCGCGTAGCCTGATTTTAGCTGGCGAGGGTCAAGTGTTGTCAAGAACCGAGGCTCGATAAATACAGATGCAGGCGCCTGAAACACGCCTAGCTGGTTCTTATAATTCTGAAAATCGATGCCGGTTTTGCCCCCCACGCTAGCGTCGACTTGGGCTAGTAAGGTAGTAGGCACCTGCACGAAGCGGATACCGCGCTTATACAACGCCGCGCAAAAGCCCCCCAGATCGGTAATGACCCCGCCCCCAAGATTCACGAGTACAGCAAAGCGGTCGGCGCGGGCTTCGGTTAGTGCATCCCACACTATTTCGCAAGTAGCTAACGTCTTATACTCCTCGCCAGCTTCAATCGGAATAAAGGTGTGATTGTCGGGTAAATGCGCCCGAAGCTGAGGGTAGCAGAGGCGGGCCGTATTATCGTCAGCCAGCACGAAAACCTGGCTAACTGCTGGCTGGCGTAAGAAATCTGCGAGAGCCGTTAGGGCCTCAGGACCGATGAAGATAGTATCTGGTGAAAACACAGCTGAAGTAGATAGTTTCGCAAATCAGCCTATCAATCAATACGATAGGATTTGAGTTGTATGCGGTTGAGATGTATGAACCAAGCTCTCCCAAGCAAATTCAAGTAGGCCGTTACTCACATAAGGGTCTACTTTGATAAGTGGTTTGGCGTTGTTCACACAGTTAGCACGAGTGAGCCCCCGGTTAATTAACTAAGCTTCTGGCATCAATATATCGCTCAAAGAACTCGTAGGTACGCAGCATTTGGTCGATGCGCTGGCGGTTGTCGCCGGAGCGAGTGAGCTCGTGGGTGCCGCCGGGGTGGCGCACGTACTCCACTGGCCGACCCAACACCTTGAGGCTGCGGTACATCATCTCGCTTTGCACAAAGCCAGTGCGACGGTCGTTTTCGCCATGAAACAGAATGTAGGGCGTGGTAATATTCTGCACGTAGCTAATAGGCGATTCGCGAGTGAGCACCTCCTTCACAGCGGGCTCCCAGGGGTGACCACCAAAATAGTTGGGTACCAGACGCCAGGCATTGCCCTCACCGAAGAATGTGGCCAAATCGTACACGCCGCGCTGGGAGCAAGCTGCCTTAAAACGCTGGTCGTGGCTGATAATCCAGGCCACAAGATAACCAGCATAGGAGCCGCCAGTCACCGTGAGTTTGGCTGGATCTGCCCAGCCTTCGGCCACCGTTTTGTCGAGGGCAGTAAGTACGTCGCTGCTAGGGCCCGTTCCCCAATCTTTGATGTTGGCCCGAAGGAACTCTTGCCCGTATCCACCCGAACCGCGAGGATTTCCATATACTACCCCGTAGCCTTGAGCAGCAAAATACTGAAACTCGTGCCACATGCTGGCCTCACCAGGCCCCCACATGGCTGAGGGGCCACCGTGGATTTCCAGCACCACCGGGTATTTCTTGCCAGCCTGGTATGCAGTGGGCTTCATCACCCAATATTCTACCGTCAAGCCCTTATCATTTACAAAGGTGTGCTTTTCGGGCAATGAAAGCCGCCGGGTTTTCACCCACTCGTTGAAGGTGCCAGCGCGCTGCAATTTCTTGAGCCCAGCATCGGCCACGAATAAATCAGATGGATTAAGTACGCCCGTTTGGGCAAACACAACTTTGTTTTTCGCCACGTCAAAGCTTAAAATTCCCGTGTCATTGGCCGAGAGTTTCTCTACTTTTCGCGTCTTGATATTGGCTCTATAAAGTGGTGCACCGCCATTACTCTGCGCTGTGAAGTAGACATACTTGTCATCGTCGTTCCACACTAGGTTGCCCTTGTTGCGGTCGAAAGGGATGGTAATAATATCCTTAGCGGTGCCATTGAGGGGCATTACGGCTAGTTCAGGTACGTTTACGCCCATTGTAGGCGCCATCTGAAAGGCTAGCCACTTGCCGGAGGGCGAAACTTCAGGGTTCGAGTAGATGGTGTTATCTTGGCCTAGCAGTAAGCGCGGGTTGCGGCCATTGCGGTCAGCCAGATAAATCTCGTTTTCCAGCGAGCGGTCCGGGTGCTGCACCGAGTCAATGTCAGCGGAGAGCAGCAGGTGCTGGCCATCGGGGGTGAATGCAGCCTGATTGAAGCGGTAAAAGCCACTGGTAAGGGCCACGGGCTTCGCTTCTACATCAGTAGCATCAATTACGAAGAACTGCGAGAAGGTTTGCTCCGCCGACACATCACGCTCATCCTGAAAGTTAAGCTTGGTGAGCACCTTGGCCTTTTTGTCAATCTCATTCTGATCGAGATAAGCTCTGATTTCGGCCAGGGTGCCGTTGGCGTTAGGCTTGGCGGTAGTGGCGGCTAGCTGGTCGTTTTTATCGAAGCCAGGCTTTTCAAAAGGCCATCGGGGCAGGCGCTTGGCGGCGTTTAGCAGGGAATCTTTTAACAACTCGCGCAGCGGAATGGCGGAGGAAAACAGAACCTGCCGGCCATCAGGCGACCATTTGGGAGCAGTAGCGCCGTGCTTGTAGCGCGTAAGCTGCCGTCCTTCGCCGCCCATAGCAGCCATTACAAACACCTGAGGCTTCTCATCCACGGTTCGCACAAAGGCTAGTTGCCGCCCATCCGGACTCCAAGCTGGCTGTGAGGCGCCTTCTTTTGAGGAGGTGAGCTGTCGAGGCTTAGCACCGGCTTCGGTTCCTATTTCATAAAGCTGGCTCACGTTTTTATAGTCAGCCTTATTCTTCTCGTCGGGCTCCACGCCTAGCACGGTGAAGGCAGCTTTGCGTCCGTCGCGGGTGAGCGTGATGCTGCCGATTTGCTGAATTTTTAGCAAGTCAGTCACTTTCACCGGCTCAGCACCTTGCTGAGCGTTAGCTGAACTCATTGCCAAGCAGCCCAGCAATACAATCAGAAGTATTTTCATGAAAACGAGAGAGTAACGACTTGTAAAGGATTAGCAGGCTTGCGCAACACGCCTGTCGGTATCAAGCAACGAGTTGCTTATGACACAATTTTAAGCCTTTCCGCGAACTTCATTCGGCCAACAGTGTATGGAGCGGCAGGAGAAGATAATAGAGAAAACAGCAGTTCAGTAGTGTTGCAGATGCCTTATTACCGCTAGTGATTTCTGTAAGGACAGTGGTAGTACTACTTGCTCCGCGAAATTCGAAGTATCACCAAGCCAGTCTATTCTGGCTGATTCATTACTTCCGTTTGCTTACGGATGCTTTCTAAGTGAATCAGCTCGTAGAGCTTGGCCACAAAAGGCTCGTTGAGCCGCAATTTTGCCCCCCACTCCCGACGTGAATCAAAGATCTCCTGCCACCGGTCCATTTGCAGAATCTTCACGTTGTTTTCCTTCTTGTACTCGGCCAGTTGCTCCACCAACGCCATGCGCGTAGCTAGCGCCTCCACGATTTCGCGGTCGGCCGTGTCTATTTGCTGGCGCAGCTCTTCGGCTTTGTTTAGAAACTCGGCATTGTTTGAGGAGCGATAACGGTATTTTAGCTCTGCCAGGATTTCGCCAAGCCTAGCGGGCGTTACTTGTTGGGCAGCATCAGAAAGAGCGTGGTCGGGGTCGGGGTGAGTCTCGATCATCAGCCCATCGTAGTCGAGGTCCAGTGCCTTTTGGGACACGGGCAGAATCAAGTCGCGGCGGCCGCTGATGTGGCTGGGGTCGCAGATAAGGGGAACATGCGGGAAGCGGGCTTTCAACTCAAACGCTAATTGCCAGGTGGGCGCGTTGCGGTAGCGCGAGGGCGCAAACGTGCTGAAGCCACGGTGAATAGCCGCCAGATCAGTGATGCCTACGCGCTCCAGGCGCTCAAGCGCTCCGGCCCACAAAGCCACATCGGGGTTAACCGGATTTTTGACCATTACGGGTACGCCGGTACCAGCCAGGGCATCGGCCAACTCCTGCACGGCGAATGGATTAACCGTGGTACGGGCCCCAATCCAGAGCACATCAATGCCCGCGCGCAGGGCTTCTTCCACGTGGCGGGGCGTGGCTACCTCTATGGTGACAGGTAGACCAACCTCCTCGCGCACGCGCTGTAGCCAGGGCAAAGCTGCCGCGCCCATGCCTTCAAAGCCGCCGGGCTTAGTGCGGGGTTTCCACACCCCAGAGCGAAACATATCTACTTGGCCTAGTGCTTTCAGCGCCCGAGCCGTGGTCAATACTTGTTCCTCGGTTTCGGCACTGCAAGGGCCAGCAATAAGCAGCGGACGGCCTTTAGCCGCTAAGCGACTGGTAAAAAAAGTAGTGACAGCAGGAATTTCCATGAAAGCGAATACGGAAAATGAGAAGGCATACGTAAAAAGCCCCCCAGCCTCATCAGGGAGGCTATCAGAAAAAGAGCGGGCTGCAAGGTAACTCTGCCGGTCAAAACGTTGTTTAAAACCTATCTTCGCCCACCCAAAAGCGTCGTTTAAAAACCACCCGCCCTATGTTAGCCACCCACGCCCCCGCCCTTTCCTTCAATGATACGGCCGTTGCCTTTGCTTCCAAATCGGATGCGGAGCTGCGCCAGATGTACGCACTGTTCGCGGCCATGAATAATAACACCTTGGTCAAGGCTGGGGGCGGAATGATGAAAACGGCGCTCAAGTGGGGCCTACCGGTAAAGTTTTTGATCAAAAAAACTATTTTCGAGCAGTTCTGCGGCGGCGAGACTATTCAGGAATGCCTGCCCGTCATTGAGGAGTTGGGGCGCTACAACATCGGTACTATTCTCGACTACTCGGTGGAAGGTGAAGGCAGCGACAAAAGCTTCGACCTCACCCGCGATGAGATTTTGGCCACCATCGACATGGCCCACCGCTCTACTCATATTCCTTTCTCAGTGTTTAAGGTTACGGGCCTCGCCGACAGCGCTATTCTGGAGAAAGTGCAGGCTAAGCAAACGCTCACCAAAGCTGAACAAGTTAGCTACGACCGCTCCAAGGCGCGGGTAGACGCCATTTGTGCCCGGGCACACCAGTATGGAGTGCGTGTGTTTGTGGATGCCGAGGAAAGCTGGTTTCAGGAGACCATCGACACGCTGGCCTATGAGATGATGGCCAAGTACAACCGTGAGTCGGCCATTGTGTGGAACACCTACCAGCTCTATCGCCACGACCGGTTGGAAGCCATTCAGCAAGCCTATGCCGACGCCAAGCGCGATGGCTACTTCCTGGGGGGCAAATTGGTGCGCGGTGCCTACATGGAAAAGGAAAGTCGCACGGCGGTCCAGCGTGGCTACCAAAACCCCATCAATCCAACCAAAGAAGCTACCGATCAGCTCTATAATGAGTCGTTGCGCTATTGTGTAGCTCATGTGGACCGCATCAGCATTTGTGCCGGTACGCACAATGAGGCTAGTTCTTTGCTGCTCACTGAACTCATGCAGGAGCATAATCTGCAGCCCCAGGATACGCGCATCTGGTTTGCTCAGCTCTATGGCATGAGCGATAACCTGAGCTATAACCTAGCAAACGCCGGTTATAATACCGCTAAATACGTTCCATACGGTCCAGTAGAAGCCGTAATGCCCTACCTGCTACGCCGGGCCGATGAGAATACGGCCATAGCGGGCCAGAGCAGCCGGGAGTTTTCGCTTATTCAAAGAGAAATGGCGCGTCGCAAGGCGAAAAAATAGGACGTACAAAAGGTTTAGCTACGTCGGCACAATTTTGGTTTACGGGCCCTGTACTCCTCTGGTATATTCATTTAGAGTAGTACATTGCTGATATTTTCCGCCCGCCCACTCGCCCATTGCCTCGATGAATGCACGCGTCCGCAGTCACCTAATTCGTTTCGCCCGCAACCAAGTGGGCACTACTAGCTATTTGAATCTGGTTCAGGAAGCCGAATTGGGTCTCAATTTGGAAATCTCCCACGAGAAAGCTCGCTTAAATGATATTCTGAGTGAGATTTCGGAGAAAGAATATCGTAACGGTCGCCCTATCCTTAGCTGCCTTGTGAAAGTAGCTGGCTCTAAAGGCCAAGGGGATACTTTCTTTAAGCTCTGCGAACGTTTGGGTTTAGGCGAATGGCGCACTCTTAAACAGGACCCTGACTTCTTAAAGAACCTGCGGGACGAGTGTCGAGCGTTTTGGCAGACCGACACGAATTATGAGAAATTCGCTGATTAAGCTGATATAGAGAGCTAATAAACAATAATTCATAGATATAATAGGAAGCAGATTCAAATTTCTGTAACCCCCACCGTAATCGCGCCGTTTAGCTACTCATCTGGCTATTCGGCGCTTTTTATTTAAGCTCTGCTAGCTAGAACTACATCTCCCTTAATCCCAAACTTAAACTACCCATGGAAACGAACGAAAGCAACAACCCAATGAATACTGGTACAGGCTCAGGCGCTAATTACGGAACTGGCTCAGCTGGTACCGGCATGAGCAACAGCACATCGGGTAATACAACATCAAGCGGCAACATGGGCAACGCAAGCACTGGAAGCTCTAATGTTAGCGGCGATGACTATAGCGCAACAGCCAAAGGTGCAGCTGCAGCTGGTACTGCTGGTGCAGTAGTAGGCCGTGGCGTTGATGCCGTACAAAATACTGCCGACCACGCAGCACATGCCGCAACTGGCCAGCCATATCAGTCAGGTTCGGGTAGCGGTATGATGACTAGCTCTTTCCGCGACCGTGACAGCGCTGAGCGTGCCTATACCACTCTATCGTCGCGTGGTTACAGCAAGGACGATGTCAACGTATTGATGTCGGACGAAACTCGTAAGAAGCATTTCGGCGACAACACTCCTGATACTGACCTAGGCGATAAGGCTATGGAAGGTGCTGGTGTAGGTTCGGCTATTGGTGGTACTGCTGGTGCCGTAATCGGTGCTATTGCTGCCATTGGTACTTCAGTTGCTCTGCCAGGCTTAGGCCTCGTTATTGCTGGTCCTATTGCAGCTGCTTTAGCAGGTGCTGGTGCCGGTGGTTTGACAGGTGGCCTAGTAGGCGCTCTAGTAGGCTCAGGCATTCCTGAGGAGCACGCTGCTGAGTACGAGCAAGACATTAAGCAAGGCGGCATCGTGATGGGCGTGAAGCCCCGCAACGATGATGACGCTAAGTATTTCGAAGAAGAATTCCGTCGCAACAACGGTGACCGGGTTCGTCGCTACTAGTAGCTGATTAACTTTTGAAAAAGCCCCCTCCAATCTGGAGGGGGCTTTTTTGTTTTAAGCGAGATTTGCCTGCCGAGCTTAATTATGTATTTTAACCAAGAGGCCTATGTTTCATTATCCAAATAAGCTTCTATTGCGTATCAGTTATTGCTTTTGTGAGTGGCCTAGTTCCGGTGATGCAACCTCAACCGGTAAGCTGGGGCCTTTCCTTAAATATTGGGCACTTATTTGCCAATAACCAACGTTTTGAAAGAGTAACTGGTCGCTTGCTTGTTAGCAGGTATCCGGAACACGTTTTGTTTGTAGTCGATTTTCCTCCATTTCACGCCGATTTCCATGTCTTCTCCTCGCTTGAAAATAGGGCTATATGCCTCGCTGGTGATGGCCATTTTTGTGCTTGCTTCTTATAAGCTATACCGGCGTAGCGATGCCCGGGCGCCGCAGAAAGATGAAGTCCTTATCAAAGCCATGCTACAGGGCTTAACTGTAGCGCACTACCAGCCCGAGAAAGTAGACGATGCCTTCTCGAAGCGGGTATTTGACTTAACCTTGAAGCGCCTCGATTACAACAAGAAGTTCTTGTTGCAGTCGGATGTAGCTCAATTGCGCAAGTACCAGACGGCCATTGACGACCAGGTGAAAGCCGGAACGCACGAGTTCTTGGACCTCGCCTCTCAGCTCATGGACCAGCGCATGAAGGAGGTACAGGTAATGTACCGCGAGATCTTAACGCAGCCTTTCGATTTCACGAAGGAAGAGTCGTTTGAAACCGAGTCGGATAAAATGACCTATGCATCCGATAAGGCAGCTCAGCGCGAAGAGTGGCGCAAATACTTAAAGTACCAGACCCTATCACGGGTGTCAGAGATGATGGATGAGCAGGCCAAGCGCAAAGAAAAAGCGTCTGCGCCAACTGCCTCTATCGGCAAAACTCCCATTGTAGCTACCAATGAGCCTAACCGGACCCCGGCCGAAATGGAAATTGAGGCCCGCAAGCGGGTGCTGAAATACTTCGATAGCCAGTTTCAGGACATGATGCAAACGGACGCAGCTGAGCGCTTAGCTCTGTACGCCAACGTTATTGCCAATACCTACGACCCCCATACCGAGTATTTTGCCCCCCGCGACAAAGACAAGTTCGATGAGCAGATGACGGGCCAGTTTGAGGGCATCGGTGCTTCTTTGCAGGAGAAAGACGGTCAAATCAAAGTATCCGATTTGATTCCGGGCAGCGCTTCCTATCGTCAGGGCGAATTAAAAGCTGGTGATATTATTCTGCGCGTGGCGCAAGGTGCCGCAGAACCAGTTTCTATTGAAGGCCTGCGCTTGGATAAGGCTGTAGCCCTAATCAAAGGCAAGAAAGGCACAGAGGTACGCCTGACGGTTAAGAAAGCTGATGGCAGCACCCAGGTTATTCCCATCATTCGTGATGTGGTAATTATTGAAGAAACCTTCGCTAAGTCGGCTACTATTAATGAAGACGGCAAGAAAGTAGGCTATATCCGTTTGCCCGGCTTTTATGCTGACTTTAACGATAACGGGGGCCGCAGCAGCGCCGCTGACGTTAAGAAAGAGCTGGAGAAGCTGACCCGCGAGAACGTGCAAGGCGTAGTGCTCGACTTGCGTTCTAATGGTGGTGGCTCCCTACAAGATGCAGTTGAGATGGCGGGCTTGTTCGTGGAGAATGGTCCAGTAGTGCAGGTTCGCTCAAGCCAAGGCGCACCTAACATCCTCAACGACCGTGACCCACGCATACAGTACTCGGGCCCGCTAGTAGTGCTGGTGAACAAGTACAGTGCTTCTGCCTCCGAGATTTTGGCCGCTGCCATTCAGGACTACAAGCGTGGTATCGTGATGGGCTCGTCTAGCACCTATGGTAAAGGCACCGTGCAGCGCATCTTCGACCTTGACGACGCTATGCCAGCTGAGTTCAACAATATCAAGCCCTTTGGTTCGCTGAAGCTGACAACCCAGAAATTCTACCGTATCAACGGGGGCTCCACGCAGTTCAAAGGCGTAGTACCAGACATCATTCTTCCTGATCTGTACAGCTACCTCGATCAGGGTGAGAAGGAGCAGGACTACCCATTGAAGTGGGACGAAATCAGCCCAGCTCGTTACCGTCCTTGGAGCGGTGCTCCAGCTGTAGCTAAGCTAAGCGAGGCCAGCAAGAAGCGCGTAGATAACAGCCCAAGCTTCAAGCTGATCAACGATATGGTTCAACGTATGGTCAAGCGGAAGAATGAGACGATGGTAAGCCTAAAGCTTGATACCTATCGGGCCGAGCAGCTACAAGCCAAAGCTGAGTCAGATAAATATGAGCAGTTGCAGAAAGCTGCAAAGCCGCTCGAAATTGCTCCCTTGGCCGTTGACTTACGTCAGTTAAGCTCCGACACAGTACAGGTGAACCGCGCTAGCCGCTTCACTCGCAACCTAAAGAAAGACATTACCCTACGGGAAGCTGTAGCTGTAATCAAAGACCAGATCTAAGCTAGTTTGCTTTCAAAGCAACTTTCTAAAAAGCCCCCCAGAACGATTCTGGGGGGCTTTTTTGTTGGCCAAAGTTTCTTGACAATGTAGTTAGTAAATCGACCCTAAAAGCCATTGCTAAATAGGTAATATATATCTTGCATAAATACCTCATAATCAATGATTTAATACAGTAAAATATTTGCGATTATTTTTAGTAAATATGCAACTCATACTGGCCTTAACCTGTTTACTTAGCATGACAACGATATTAGAGAATAACATCATTCCGCTCGTGACAGACGAGCAGAAGCTAGCGGAGGAAACGTGGCGCAAATCGATTCCGGCCCAGGTTTTTCTCAACTACTTCTTTGCGATCAACTACCACATTCAGGAAAACGACGACGCTACCGGCGGCTTGCAGCACCTGCCCTACTTCCGGGCACACCAAGCTGAGCTAACCGACGCCGACCTCCCGAACGTGACCAAGCTCCTTCACGCCTGCTGGAGCACGGAGTACGCCTTGCGTGCCACCGCCGAGCTAGGTGATGAGGATTACTTGCGCAACGCCCTGCACTGGACTTTCCCGCAGGCGTATCATACTATCTTATCTGGTTTGCAGGCTTTCCTGTATACTACTGGGGTGCGGTCTAATAACCCTTCGCTCGTGCAGCGTGAGGTGGGGCGCCTGGTGGTACGCAATGCCTATCCGCGGCCGGTGTCGTTCTACGCCGCTGGTGCCTACGGCGACTTCAGCATACACCGTCTGCCGCTGGCTGGCTACAAGGCTGGCTTGCACATCGCTGGCAAAGAGATTGAGGCTCAGGCTCAGATCGGGCAGTTCCTGCGCACTACGCGCAAGATGAAAGCTCAGATCACGCGTCAGCAGGTACAGGCTAACCCCAACACCGCGCTACGTAGCCAGAAGACCGGCAAGGTGCTGGATAAGTGGACGGCCGCCCATTGGCAGCAGATCACGTGGCGCTTAGGCTATACCACCATCTTCGATCTGCTTAGCCGTCTGCGCATCTCGCAGACCAGCCGTGAGATTGAGCGCTACGTGGAAGCCGAGATTGACTTTAAGCTTTTCCACCAGTCGCTGCTCAACATTGTGAGTTACCTCAATGGTATTCACGAGAGCTATGTAGCCAAGGCCATGGGTCTTGAGCGCTATCAGCAGCTTATCGCTGATCTGCCGAAGCACTTGCAGCACAGCTTCGTAGCTGACCGCTTGCGCAACCGCATCGAGCCACTGCTGACTGGCGAGGCCCCTGCCCAGATGAACATCGCGGCTTAATCCGTTCTATTTACTGTCTTACTACAGATACACGTAAGCGCTGCTCCCTTGGGGCAGCGCTTTTTGTTACTATATAATCCGGGCGGCGGGCGTAACTTCGCGGCCTTATTTCTAAGCCTTTGACCATGCACCATCTCAGCGAACAGGAACAGCAACGCCGCCACAAGCTCGACGAGCTACATAAGCTTGGTATTGAGCCGTATCCGTCCGAGCTGTTCGACGTGAACTTCTCTGCCCAGGAGATTCTGGACAACTACCACCCCGAGCTTAACAACTTCCAGGAAGTTGTGCTGGCCGGCCGCATTATGTCGCAGCGCGTGATGGGCAAAGCTTCCTTCGCGGAGCTGATGGACTCCTCGGGCCGCATTCAACTGTATATCAACCGCGACGAAATTTGCCCCGGCGAGAATAAGGAGCTCTACAACACTGTTTTCAAGAAGCTGGTTGACTTGGGCGACTTCGTGGGCGTGAAAGGCCACGTGTTCAAAACTCAGGTGGGCGAGACATCGGTGCACGTAACGGAGTTCAAGTTGCTGTCGAAAGCCTTGCGTCCGCTGCCGGTAGTAAAGGAAAAAGACGGCCAAGTATACGACGCCTTCACCGACCCCGAGCAGCGCTACCGTCAGCGCTACGTGGACATGGTGGTGAATCCACAGGTGCGCGAGACGTTCATTAAGCGGACGCTGCTAGTGCAAGCAATGCGCAACTACCTGAACGACAAGGGTTATTTGGAGGTAGAAACACCTATCCTACAGCCCCTGTACGGTGGCGCGGCGGCGCGTCCTTTCAAGACCTTCCACAATACGCTGGACATGACGCTGTATCTGCGCATTGCCAACGAGTTGTACCTCAAGCGCCTGATTGTCGGCGGCTTCGATGGCGTGTATGAGTTCAGCAAGGACTTCCGTAATGAGGGTATGTCGCGGTTCCACAACCCGGAGTTCACTCAGATGGAGCTGTACGTGGCCTATAAAGACTACTATTGGATGATGGACCTAGTGGAGGAGATGGTAGAGCGTGTAGCCTTCGAACTGCACGGTAAAACTGAAGTGCAGGTAGGCGATAACCTTATCAACTTCCAGCGCCCCTGGCAGCGCTTCACTATGTTCGAGGCCATTCAGCACTTCAGCGGCGTCGATATTACCAATATGGACGAGGCAGCCCTGCGCGAAACAGCTCAGAAGCTTAACGTACACACGGACCCGAGCATGGGCAAGGCTAAGATCATTGACGAGCTGTTCGGTGAACTGTGCGAGCCTAAGCTGATTCAGCCTACATTCATCACTGACTACCCAGTGGAAATGTCGCCGTTGGCCAAGAAGCACCGCTCTAAGCCCGGCTTAGTAGAGCGCTTTGAGGCCATCTGCAATGGCAAAGAAATCTGCAACGCCTTCTCTGAGCTCAACGACCCCATCGACCAGCGCCAGCGCTTTGAGGAGCAGCTGGAACTAGGCAAGCGCGGCGACGTGGAAGCTATGGTGCTCGACGAGGACTTCCTGCGGGCTCTAGAATACGGAATGCCCCCCACAGCTGGTCTAGGTATCGGCATCGACCGCCTGAGCATGATTATGACTAATTCTAACTCCATTCAGGATGTGCTCTTCTTCCCTCAGATGAAGCCGGAAGCGCTCTAAATCGCGGATTCTGTATTCGTTTCCTTTGTGACCCAAAAAAGCCCCTCAGAATAGCTCTGGGGGGCTTTTTTTTGTGTTAGCGAAACTATATAAAATCGAAAAGCCTCTCGCAATTAAACGCGAGAGGCTTTTCTTTTTAAAACTGGCTTACCCTTCCGATCGGGGCGAACAAGAAGAAGCTTGCGATGGATAATCTGATTTTGCTACCAAGTTCAATAAACCAATACTCAGTAGAAGCTCCTATTATCGGCAATTTTGCTTCCAGTGCATTTCCGATCTTCTTTCAAGCCGGTTATAGTGTCTTTAACGGCTCAGCCAAACGAAGGTTACGAATGAGCTAAAAAACTTTTACAAGCCGCGGCCTAAGCCAGCGTCAGCATCTTCACCGCCAACAGCGCCACCTATAGAGCCGGGCTCCGTGATGTCGTGGCCGCCCTGCTGACCAGCGCCAGCGGGAGTGGCTAGGTCACCGCTTTGGTCGCCGCGCGTACCAACCGATGATTTCAAGGAATTAAGAATGTCGTCGGCGTTGGCTCGGTTTGCCAAGTCCTGGCCGCTCTGCACAACACTGCCTTTTAAATCGTTAACCTTCGCTAGGCTGTCCTGGAAAAGCTTGGTCAGGTCGTCGCTGAATTTGGAGGCCGATTTCTTTAGAGTAGTGCGGGTTTCCTCGCCAGTATCGGGGGCTAAGAGTAAGCCTGCGATGATACCAGCGCTGGCGCCGGCCAGCAGGGAAAGAATGATTTTGCCGTTTTGGTCCTTCATGAGGGTAGAGTGAGAATAGAAAAGTGAACGAAGAACTGGCGTTGAGATGAAAGAGCTTCCGACCAATCCGCAAAGAGTAACGCGTTTGTTACGCGAAGGTTATCATAAAAAAGACCCTCATCTACTAAGATGAGGGTCTTTTTTTACTAATCGAAAGCCAGGGGTGGCTTACAGGTCATTCAGCATTTTCGTGATTTCACGCTTGCCTTTGCCTAGCTTCTGCTGCAAACGGCCTACGAGGTCTTCTTCTTGACCTTCAGCATATTGCAGATCTTCGTCGGTGAGCTGAGCATACTGCTGACGCAGTTTACCTTTGCTCTCGTTCCAGTCGCCTTTCAGCTTGAGGCTGCTACCAGCACCCGTGATGCCCATATCTTCGAGCTTTTCAACGTAGCCTTTGAACTGTGCATCCAGCTGCTCGCCATACTTGGAAAGCTGCTCGCCGAGTTGGCCGCTGTATTTGGTGGCAGCGTTCTTCAGGTTGCCGCGGGTAGCTACGCCTTTATCGGGCGCCATTAGCAGGCCAGCAATGATACCGGCGCTAGCACCAGCTAATACAGCGAGGAGAATTTTGCCTGAGTTGTCTTCTTGTTGATACGACATGTTGGTAAGGGAGAGAATGTGAATACTTGAAAACAGGCGGCGGTATCAGTGGCTCCAACGGTAGGAAAATGCCAAAAGAAGGTGCGCCTGGCTTGTTAAGCTGATTGCCTATACGAACACAGTTAAGCTGGGTTATATCTAAGCAGCAAAAAATAGATGAAATAAGATATTTAGGTGCTTGGGGGGCTTTTTTAAACCTAAGTCGTACTTTGAGCTACCGACTCATCTTGAGCGGCTAAGCTGTTTTGGCGTACTTGCATTATGAAAAACTTGCTTTTCGCGGTTGTCGGCCTACCGTTGCTGGCTATGTGCAATCAACCACCGGCCGCTTCTACGGCCTCCACGCCCACCACTACCACCGCTGCCTGCATCGACTCGACCAAAATCGACCCGGCGGGCATCTGTACCATGCAGTACGACCCGGTGTGCGGCTGCAACGGCAAAACCTACAGCAACGACTGCGTAGCTACCAATGCCGGCGTGCTCTCCTATACCAAAGGAGAATGCCCCGAGAAACCCTAAATCGAATAGTTGCCCCCTATATGCCCGACGAAAAAAAGTACTTCCGCCAGCAAGCGCCCTTCCGCGTACCCACCACCGATGGCAAGCTCATTGAGGAGCACATTGGCCTGGCCAGCACCCACACCAGCGAGTACAGCGTGGCCCATATGGTGGCGCCGCCGCAGTGGAGCGAGCCTCACCAGCGCCCGCAGTTCGACGAAATCACCATCGTAGTGCGCGGCCGTAAGCGGTTCGAGGTAGATGGCGACATCATTGAACTGAGCGCCGGCGAGTCGCTGCTGATCAAGGCCGGGGCGCGGGTGCGGTACTCTAATCCGTTCGATGCGGAGTGTGAGTACTGGTCGATTTGCGTACCCGCTTTTTCGATGGACACCGTGAACCGGGAAGAGTAGCGTTAAACTCCTGCGTAACGGCGCTGTTCAAGGGGCTGACGGAGCGTGCGCAACACCGCAAAATGCCCCCAGAAATCATTTTCTAACGATTTGCCACGCCACGGCCTGGCCTTACACTTCCTCTACCCTATCCCCTATGGATCAGCGCATCATCAACCTCTTCGACGAATACACCCATGCCCCACTCTCCCGCAAGGAGTTCATGGAGCGGTTGATGAAAATAACCGGCGGCGCAGCGTTGGCAACGGCGGCGCTAGCCGTGTTGGAGCCTGGCTACGCCAACGCCGCCACCGTGCCTGTACAGGATGCTAAGCTGGAAGAAGAAACCGTAACCTGGCCCGGTGACGGTGCTACCATGCAGGGCTACTTAGTGCACCCAAAGGGTAAAAAAAAGCGCGGTGCGGTGGTGGTTATTCACGAAAACCGTGGCCTGACACCCCATATCAAAGACGTAACCCGCCGTGTAGCCCAAGCCGGCTACTTAGCGCTGGGCGTCGATGCCCTGTCTCAGTTGGGCGGCACGCCCACCGACGAAGACCAAGGCCGCACGCTCATCGGCCAGCTCGACCCGCAAAAAACGCTCAACAATTACCTCGCTGCCCTCACCTATCTGCGCCAGCGCCCCGACAGCAACGGCAAAACCGGTTGCGTCGGTTTCTGCTGGGGTGGTGCCATGGCCAACCGCCTCGCCCTCAGCGACCCCAAACTCAACGCCGCCGTGGCCTATTACGGTACCCAGCCTAAGGACGCCGACGTATCTAAAATCAAAGCTCACCTAATGCTCCACTACGCCGCCCTCGATGAGCGCGTGAATGCTGGAGCTGCCGCCTACGAAGCAACACTGAAAGCTGCCAATGTTAAGTATCAGCAGTTTATGTATGAGGGCGTAAACCACGCTTTCAACAACGACTCCTCCCCTGCTCGCTACAACGCCGAAGCCGCCAAGCTAGCCTGGGAGCGGACATTGGGGTTGTTTAAGAAGGAGTTAAGCTAGGCTATTTCAGCTTAATGATATCCTTATTCAGGCCTACCTTGAGAGTGGTAGGTGTTTCGTGTTGGACGGTATTTGCTGTAAGTTGTCAGGAAAAGCCCTCCACGCAAACCTCTACGGCTCCAACTGCTACTCATTCACCAATCCTCGATACCACGGCTGTGGGTCAGTTGCCCGAAGCCGCGGCAGCACCTGTTTTCGTTGATGAATACTTGGATTGGGACGCTGTGAGACTTAACGGCAAGCTGCCGCTGATTGGAAAAACTGCGGATTTATATAAGCTTTTAGGCCAGCCTGATAGTTTGGTAAGCCCAGACTTTAATGATGTATGCGTTCACTACTTTGATGATAAGATTTTCCAGTATGCTTATTTCAAAGAAAGCCGCGCAGAAGTATATGGTGATACGGCGGTCATGACCTCCATTGATTTTCGCCACAATCCGGAGTTAGAATTAAAAACTCCTACTCTGCGGCTAAACAATAAAACTACTCTAGCGTCGCTTGCTAAAATCTATCCGCAGGCCGTAAAAAAGCAGGGCGAACTGGACGTGCACAAAGTCGGCAAACGAATAGAGGTTTCCTTAGCAATGGGTAGAAATGTGAGTGACGAGTCTTGGCTTTTGCTTTTCGATAAAGGGCTATTGGTGGAAATACAATGGTTTATGGCTTGCTAAATGCAAAAGCCAGTAGGATAGGCTGACTTTTAGAACCTGATTTTCAAAGTATATTTTGTTGCTTTCATGAAAAAAAAGTTACTCACATTCCTGCTTCTATTTGCTGCTTTAAGCGAGTTTTCTGCATCGGTGCAGGCACAAAGTACCGTGTCAAAGCCCTACACGTACATGCAGATTTTTTTCAATGGCCCAGCAGTTTCTTCCGGCTTCGCATTCATGAGTTTTAGCCCAGCCTTTCACAACCAGACAGATGTTAAGCTGGATGAACCGAGTATAGTTGATACTGTTATCGGGCCCTCATCCACCTCGACAACCCAGACAGATAAGAATCAACTTATTGAAGTCAGGAGTGTAGATACACAGGACCCTAAGTATAAGGCCGAAGCGAAAGAGCGTCGGGAAAAATATAGACAGCAAGTTGAAAAGCAGCTTAAAGCCAGAGATGACCGTAGCCAGAAAATGCGCACTACTTTGACGAAAGCACTAAATGATGCAGCAGCGGAAGGCTGGGAAGTAGTTCAGATGAGCGCTTACGGAGATAACGGTTTAGCTTATTTACTTCGCCGAGCTAAATAAATTATTCTGTTGTCTTTTCGTGGAAAAGCAAAATATCATCATTAAAAAAGCCCCCCAGAAACAGTCTGGGGGGCTTTTTTATGCTTCACTAGCAAAGCACTACGACTTAGGCACGGCCGCTGGCAGTGGCTTGCGCGGCAGCTTCTGGTCGCGCATGGCAGTGTGGTAAACGAAGGAAGCCACGATAACCGAGGCTTGCTTCAGGTCATCAGCCTGCAGACGGTCGAAGGTATCTTGGTTAGTGTGGTGAGTACGGGTGTTGTAGTCGAGGCCGTCCTGAACGAACTGGAAACCGGGTAATCCTACTGCGTCGAAAGCTAGGTGGTCAGTGCCGCCCGTGTTGCGGGGCGTTACGGTCGTGGCGCCTAGGTCAGCGAAGGGCTTGAGCCAAGCGGTAAAGATGGGCGCTACGCCTTCGTTGCCCTGCAAGTAGATACCGCGGATTTTGCCGCCGCCGTTATCGAGGTTGAAGTAGCCGGCCAGTTTCTCGTGGTCGGGCAACAGCTTCATGGTAGCGGGGTCAGCAAAGTGGTTCTTCACATAGTTGCGCGAGCCGTGCAGACCCTGCTCCTCCTCGCCCCACAGGGCAATGCGGATGGTGCGGCGGGGCTTTACACCGGTAGCTTTCAGGATGCGCATGGCTTCCATCATCACGGCGCAACCGGCCGCGTTGTCTGTAGCACCAGTGGCGGCGTGCCAGGAGTCTAAATGCCCCCCAAGCATCACTATTTCCTTTTTCAGCTTCTTGTCAGTGCCAGGGATTTCGGCGATGACATTATAGCCTTTCAAATCCGTGTTCTGGAAACGGGTTTTGGTTTCCATTTCTACTTCCACCGTAATCCCGGCTTCCACCAACCGAATCAGACGCAGCTGATCCTCGGGCGACATTTCTATTTCGGGCAGTACCGGCTTCGCATTGGCAGCGTAAGGGGCGCCATTGCTGGTGAAGAAAGTACCGTGCGAGCCGCCGCGGGTGCTTAGCACAGCGGCCGCGCCTTCGCTCATCAGCATTTCATTGAGCTTGGTGCGCAGGGCGAGTTGAGCACGGTAGGTAGTCATGCGCTCGGCCATGGCAGCCTCATCAGCGGCTGAGCGCGCGGCTGGAGCTTCCAGCATTTTGGTCAGTTCCTCATCGGTGTAGCGCTTGGCGTCGGCCTCGAAAGTGGTTTTGGGCGGCGTAGCCACGGCCATCACCACGATTTTATCGCGCACTTTCCCTTGGTACTTGGCCAAATCGGCCTCGGTAGCGGCCTGCACGTACACCACCTGCTTCTTTACGTTGCCGTTGGTAGAGGGCGTCCAGGCCTTCGGTGCACCAATCATGGCGTGATAATACGGCGCCGTCATAGCCACATATGACTTCTCGATGTCCCAGCCGCGACCAAAGTCGCCCCAAGGCTCGATGTTGGCGTTGCTCATGCCCCACTTGGTGAGCTGGCCTTTGGTCCACTCGTTGGCGCGCTTCAGGCCGTCGGAGTTGGCCAGCCGCGGACCGCAAACGTCGGTGAGGTAAAAGGCCGTTTCCATCACCTTAGAGCGGTTCATGCCTTCGTCTTTGATCTTGGCAATCATGGCCTGATCAACTTTTTCGGCTTGTTGGGCTAAGGTAGGTGCGGCCAGCGCCAGGCCACCGGCCAAGGCTAAGAGTCGGAGTGTTGTCATGTGGTTTGGTTGGTGGTGAGAGATAGTTTGATAGGCAAAGAGGCAAGAAAACATCGCAAGTTGCATTAGACCAAGTAACTAGTGATATCTTGCATGATCAAAATTGTATTATACTCGAAATGTTAATTCGCTCCATCTTATCGTTATCACTAAGTATCCTCTTCTTATCGTCTTGCAAAAAAGATGATCAGAGTCCTGATATAAAGGTACGTCAGCGTGTCTTTACTAACGGAATCGAAATAAAAGACCAGCGTGTAAAAGGCCGCTTTATTATAAATTCAGGTACTCCATTTACTGTACCTACTGTAATTGATCCAGCGGCTATTATTCGATTTGTAGCACCGGACACTGCTATATTTGGTACAGGGGGCATGAGCTTTTACGTAACTCAAAACGGCAATCAGCACTTGTTTTACTCTGTAAGATCCGTACAGATACCCACTAACAGGTTTAGTGGTGCCCCTGAAACTCATATTAGAGCGTTATTGAAATACATTGCTCCAATAGTTGAACTTCCTGTAAGCTCTTCTTCAATAATGCATCTTACTAAGGAAGTACGAGTAGGCTATAGAGGTCAAAGCAATATGAGAGTTGCTTTGTTGCACTATCGTCTCAAACGTAATTCTTTGGGATTTCCTAGCAATGAATTATCTGGATTATTATTCAATGAGTTTAATGAAGCGGCTATTGCTACTATAGGTCCCGGTGATACTTTAGCTGTGCAAGAATCAAGTTTCATAATGCCTGTGCAGTAGTATCAATATATCAGCTTAATTGCCCTAAGTAACTGGAAGCTTGACCTCATAAGTTAGGCTTTCTTTTTTGCCCCCAATAACCCCACCCCCACCTCCCTCGTCTAACCCAGCAGCTTTTACTGTTCCGCTGCTGCTATGAGTCTTTGGCAAATTATCCGCCGCCTGTACCCGTATGTTCTGCCTTACCGCGGGCTGGTTATCAGCACGTTGCTGCTGACGTTGGTGGGGTCGTTAGCGGCGCAAGTCAATCCGTTTGTGCTGCGCTACACCGTGGATACCGTGCAGGGGCTGCTGGATCAGGGCCTCGGACTGACCCAGGGGGCAAATTTGCTGCTTGTTGTTAGCGCGCTGCTGTTGGGCAAGGAAGTAATCAACACCTTCATACAGTTTGGGCAGAAGTTTTACGGCGAGAAAATTCGCATCAACGTTTCGAGCACCCTACACCAGTCGGCCGTGGATAAGATTTTGAGCTACCAGCTAGGTTTCTACTCCGACAGCGGCAACCAAACCGGCAAGCTCCAAACCCGCATCGACCGCGGCGTGGAGAGCCTGATGAAGCTGGTCCAGAACTTCTTTATCGACATCCTGCCGCTGTTTGCCAACTCCATTGTGGCCCTCATTATCATGTTCACGGCCAACGTGTACGTGGGGCTGGTGGCCCTGGGCATTCTGCCAATCTACTTCTGGATCAGCTACCGGCAGGCCGATAAGCTCAACGGCGTGCGCCGTAGTCTGCGCGGGTTGCGCGAGCAGCGCAGCCAGGGCCTCATCAACATCATCGACTCTATTGTGGTGATTAAGAGCTTTGTGCGTGAAGATTACGAAGGCGAGAAGCAGGCCGGCATGCAGCGTAACCTCGTGACTACCCAGCTCGAAACCCGCAAAACCAACTTCCTCTTCGACGGCCTCAAAACCTTCGTGGAGCAGATTGGCGTGGTACTCATCATCATCCTGACGGCCTACCTCGTGCTAGATCGGCAGATCTCCATCGGGGCCATCATGTTCCATATTCTGCTGTTCAATAACGTGTCGGCGCCCATCCGCCAGCTCCACCGCATCTACGACGAGATGAACGAGGCCCTCACTTACTCCGAAGGCTTCTTCGACATCCTCGACGCCACCACCGAAACCGAGCGCACCGGCCCCACCCCGCCCGACCAGCTCCGGGGGGCTTTTTCGCTCCGCCACGTCGACTTCACTTACCCCAGCGGCACCCAGGCCCTCCACGATGTCAGCCTCACCATTGCGGCCGGCCAAACCACCGCCCTGGTCGGCCTCTCCGGGGCGGGCAAAAGCACGATTCTCAATCTACTGTGCAAATTCTACGAGCCCAACGGCGGCGAAATGCTCCTCGACGGCCGCCCCCTCTCCGACTACGACACCCACGCCCTGCGCCAGCGCATCGGGCTGGTGCTCCAGAAAAACCACATTTTCAAGGGCAGCATCGAGGAAAACATCCGCTACGGCAACTTCTCCGCGACCTTGGACGAGATAAAAGCCGCCGCCAAGCAGGCCTACCTCCACGACCAAATCATGGCCCTGCCCCAGCAGTATCAGTCCGATGCTCAGCAGCTGTCGGGTGGGCAGCAGCAGCGCATTGCCATTGCCCGGCTCTTCCTCAAAAACCCGCCAATCATCTTCCTCGACGAGCCCACCGCCTCCCTCGACGCCATTGCCACTGAGCAAATCAAGAACTCGCTCGACGCCATCAAGCAGGGCCGCACGGTGGTCATCATCTCCCACAGTCTCGCCCAAATCGTGGACTCCGACTGCATCTACGTCATGAAGCAGGGCCGCATGGTAGAAAGCGGCACCCACGACGAGCTCTACGACAAGCGCGGCGCCTACCGCGAGATCTTCGACGCCTCGGCCCGCAGCCTCAATATCGAGAAGCTAGCGCGGGTAATGGTGGATGATGGAGATGAAGTAGAGGATACGGCAGCGTGAAGAGGTATTATGATAAATATTACATTTGAGAAAATCCACTAAAAACTAATAGCAATCGTGACCACATTTGGCAAGAGCGTAAGAATCTTTTTAAAAGACGGCACTTCAACAGGAATTAGGTTTGCCGAAATAGTAAATCATACAATTCAGTCCGTTACGTGTCCGCGTACGAGAGTTAATGAGCTTTATACTTTCAGCGAAGCAAATAGACCAGGAATTTATTTTCTTTTCGGCATAGATGAATCAACAACATTACCTAAAGTTTATATTGGTGAAGCTGAGAATATATTTAGTCGCATTCAAGAGCACGCTAATAAAAAGGATTTTTGGGATGAAGTTATTTTCTTCACAAGCAAGGATGAGAATTTAACAAAATCACATGTTAAATATTTAGAAAGCAAGGCTATAGAAATTGCTTTTTTCGTAAAAAGAAATACCGTTGATAATATCAACCAACCGCAATTATCTACCTTGCCTGTTGCAGACAAAGAAGCAATGGAGGAGTTGCTAGTGTACATCAAATTACTACTAGGCGTATTTGGGAAATATACACTTGAGCCAATAGCTCCTCATCAGACTAAGTCGCATACTCAAGATCTTAAATCACTTACAAATAATGATAGTATATCTTATGATGATATTACATCTTCATTATTTCTTAAAGTAGGAACCTTAAAAGCAAACGCAATACAAACAAACGAGGGGTTAGTTGTTTGCAAAAACTCTGAAGCAGCAGAAGTACATACTGCTAATCTAGGATTAGGCTATAGAAATCTTCGAGAAGATTTAATAGCAAATAATTCTTTGGTACTCAACGAAAACAAATATCTATTCCAGAATGATGTATTATTCGGCTCTCCCTCAGCTGCTGCGGCTGTTATTGTAGGATACAATATTAATGGAAGGGAGAATTGGAAGGACGTAAATGGCAAGTCACTAAATGAGATAGAAAAGCAAAAGTTTAATCTCCTTAAACCAATTGATAAAGAGGACACTATATTTAACATATAAAAATTCCCAAAGCTGGCGCGATCTTGTAGAGATTCATTGATGCACGTCGAGTGAGATAGTCCGAATCAAGAAGTTGGGAGCATTTCTAGTTGCTTCTGTCCAGCTCCCGTACACAGGATACACGCGTGCCAGCCCCGCCCGTGGCCAACGCTGGCCACCCCAAGTATTCCTGATCATGCAAAAATTCACCGTAGAGCGCCTGTCCTTCGATTCCCTTACGGAGCTACCGAACTCCTGGCAACCCCAAGACTACAAAGCTCTCCTGCTCAAAACCGGCTACGATAACCCCGACGAAATAGCCCCCGACGAGCTAAAGACCATGTGCCACATGGCCCTCACCGACCTGGAGCCCACGGCAGCAGCCCAACTCGTATTGGAGCATCTCCTCCAGGGTCAGCTCACGACCGGCCAGATAGAAAACCTAGCCCACCAGATGCTCACGGAGAAACTGTGGGAAGAAAACCCGGAGCTAGACCAGCACGAAGGCTTTTTTAAAGCCACCCAACTGCTATACACTGCCTACAACGGCAAGTTTCCGCGTGCAGAGGCGGTGCAGTTTCAAGTGCAGCTCACCACCGATGACGCCGAAGGCCTGGCCCTGTTCGACACCCAGCCGGAAGCCCCCCTCCTGCGCCTCCTAGCCCAAGGCATGCCCGACAGCACCCTGCTCAAGCGCCTGTTTCACGAGCAGCTCGACGGCACTAGCTTCCCTGAAGCACCGTCTATCATTTGGCAGCTGAAACCCCTAAAGCACGAGGAAAAGTCCGTCGTGTTCGATGTGGTTAGCTCCGCTTACTGGCTCGATGATTTTAAGTACGCCGACACCTACGAAGCCACTACTCAGGCTGATAGTTTAGTAGAGGAAGAGAGCTAAAATTCGAAGACTAATAAGCCCCATTACAAGGCTACTTGAAGGCAAAAGCCCCCCAAGTAGCCTTGTAATGGGGCTTATTGTTTTTTGTGCATTGACTTAACGCAGCTCTCTACGGTTTCTTGAAATAGCTGTAATACTGAAACCGCAGCGCTGGAGCAGAGTCTCTGTTTCGGTCTTCCGTGCGTGGAAACAGCAGAAAATAGCTCGCGTCGATAGTCCAGCCTCTGTTTGCTTTTTTTGATTTTAAATCAATACCCAACGACAATACGCCGGCAGCTTCATCGCCGGCGGGAAAGTATGTCGCACCCTGACGAAAGAACAATTTTCGACGGTTGGTGCTGGCTTGTACGTTCCCAAAATATAGGCGGTGCTCTGCACTTAGCGCCGGCCACACGCCACCCATCGTAGGCCCCACCCCAACAGTAAAACCTAGCTGATTGTATGAAGTTACATCGAACCCAACGCCTGCGTGCAGCAATTCGGGAGCGGATATGCCAATCTCGAATTTCGTTTTAGTAAAGCCTGCATCTTGAGCGAAGCCTCTTAGCGTCATCACCTGAAATATGAGAAGTAAACCAAGCTTTTTCATCTGATTCAGCTAGAGGGGGTAGACGGTAGAATTTACGCTTATTTGCCCGTCTTGCAGAGGCGGAGCCGAAGCATCTCGCGTGTTTAGTTGGTTACTACTCTGACATCAGCGCGAGATGCTTCGGCTCCGCCTCTGCATGACCGCCTTTTTATTAATTGTCAGTTTTACCCAACCTGCCTATTCTTCTCGACGAAAAAGAAAGCACACGATTCGCGGGGTGGTAGTGCGGTCGTTATCATCGAACCACTCTTGCAGGCTTACGCAGCTGAAGCCGTGGCGGCGGGCGGCTTCGGTGAAGTCTGAGATGTGGTGAACGTAGCAATCAAGCTCAAAAATGCCCCCCGCAGCCGTGTCGAAGCGGGCTTTGCTTCCTTGGTATTGTTTGAATGGGTGGAGCTCCCCGATGTAAAAATGGCCGTTGGGCTGGAGTGCTTTGCGGGCTTGATCAAAGACGTGGTTCAAGTCTTGGATATGCTCCAGGATGAGGCTGCATGTGATGAGGTTGGCGGGGTTGTGAGCGAATTGCCAGTCCTGGGTAATGTCGGCCTGCTGGAAGGAAATGTGCGGCTGCTGAAGCTTCTGCTGGGCCTTGAGCAGCATTTCTTGGGAAAAATCGACGGCGGTGAGGTGGGCGGCGCGGGTGGCCAGCCACTCGGTGTTCTTGCCAGTGCCGCAGCCTAGCTCAATTACTTGGGCAAAATGCCCCCCAGGTACCACGGCGCGGATAGCGCGGGCTTCCAGGTCGCGGGTTTTGTTTAGAACTGTGTCGTAGCTGTCGGCCCAGGTGTTGTAGGCTTCTTGGATGTTCATAGCGGCGGTTGTAGTGGAAGGTTGGAGGGCGTTTTGGGTTGGTGAGTTGTCGGGGAGAGGTAGTGCCGTAATACTACTAAAATCACTTGCGTTTGACGCTGATTTTCCGTCAATTAATCTACTGATATTCCCACCCTACTCTTATTATCGAAAGCATATGCGCACTTCTACTTCTCTTCTTTCCACGGCTTTGCTGGCTGCATTGCTGACAAGCTGCCAGCAGCAGTCCGACGACCAACTGACGCCTCAACCCAAAGTTGACCCTACCGTGGCGCTCAGCACCCAGCAGCTCGACTCGCAGATTATGAAGCGTTTGCGCGAAACGGGCCGTTTTGACTGGAATCAGGCTTCGGCCCACTTTGTTTGGAGTGCCCTCCGCCGCTCCGACTATGTGCTGTCGGTAGGCTACCGGCCCGCTGGCTTTGAGGGGGAACTACCCGCTGATGCTACGTCGCCCGCATGGCAGGAAGCCCGCGCTCAAGTGTTGGAGCTGATTATGGAGGAAGAACGCAAAGCCAACCCCGAGCTGAACCCTGCCCAAATAGTTGCCTATGAGGAGAATGTACTGCCCGTGCTTGACGTAACGGTGCGGGAGTTGAGCACGATTGAAAAGCTGCGCGCTTCCAGACTGGTGCGCTACGCCGAGCCCATGGGTTACGAGCCCAACCGTCGGCCGAGTGTTACGGCCAACAGCACGGCCTCTATTCTGAGCAGCAGCGGCTGCGATAACAACGTGCCCGCCCCTGGCTTATTAGCCGGCGCCGACTACACCGTTTTATCGAATGGCAGTAAATCGTCGTGGAATCAGGCCGACCAGTTTCACGGTATTCGGGCTGGCTGGAGCCAAAGCACGGGGCGAGGCATCAAGATTGTCATCATTGATTCGGGCTCGTCGTTAGCGCAGGAAAACCTAGGCTCCGACTTTAACCAGGGTCTAAGCGCGGGCCGCACCATTGAGCGGCTCGTAACCTTGCCGCGGCCTACTTTCCTGGGTATTCCTACGGGCCCCGTAGAAACGCCCGACGATGCCTGCGGGCACGGTACAAGCATGGCCGGCGTAGCGGCTGCTCCACGCGGTACTGATGGGGCTTCGGTAGGCGTGGCGTATAATGCCAACCTCATCACAATACGCGCTGCGCAGGACGTGTTTTTGGATGCGAGTCGCGAGGTAAAAGGTGTGTCTGATGCGTATATCTTGGCTGGCAACCGCTCCGATGTGCGCATCATCAGCATGAGCATGGGCCGCCTGACTACTTCCTCACAAATGACCGACGCCATCCGCTATGCCTACAATCGAGGCAAGCTTATCTTCTGCGCGGCGGGCACTTCCTTCGACTGGTCGTCGGGGTTTGTGGGGGTTACTTACCCGGCTACTCTTCCCGAAGCTGTGGCCGTCACCGGCGTAAAAGACAACCTGACCACGCGCTGCGATGATTGCCACGTGGGGGCTGAAGTTGAGTTCACGGTAGTGATGCAGAAACCCAGCAACGACCTGACTACTCTTACCTTGGCGATGAGCGGCGATGCGCCCAGCACCGTTGGCGGCTCTTCTGCCGCCACTGCCACCATGGCCGGCATGACCGCGCTGGTGTGGGCGAAATATCCGACCGAAACCCGCGCCCAAATCATGAATCGGTTGGTAGCGGCCAGCTCCAACCGCAGCGCCCGTAGCAGCACGCTTGGCTGGGGCCGCATAAATGTAGCCACTGCTGTTGGCGTGCTGGCTCTGTAAATACAAAGCAAAGTAGAAGCGCCTAGTTGTGTCTCGTCGTTGAAGGGTTGTTACTGAGCCTTTTGGCCAAGCAACTTCAGCAACAACGAGACGCAACTAGGCGCTTCTACTTTGTTCAACTTTTGTCGATAAACTAAAAAAGCCCCCCAGCTCAACCACAGCCCACTTGCCTCTGTGCCCGTAGTAGTCGGCATGGAAACTTATGCTCTCGGCGACATTCACGGTGCCTATCGTGCCCTCGAACAAGTATTAGAACGCAGCCCCTTTCGGCCCGGTATTGACCGCCTCGTTCATCTGGGCGACATCTCCGATGGCTGGCCCGAAACAGCTGAATGTGTGGAACGACTGCTTAGCATTCCAAACAGCATCTGGCTGCAAGGCAACCATGACTGGTGGACGGCCGAGTGGATGGCTACCGAACCACCGCGGACAAAGGTCAATATGCTATGGTATCAGCAGGGCGGCAAGGCTACCTACGACTCCTATGAACGTGGGCCACAGGAGCAGCTTGAGCGGCATTTTCAGACTTTCTTTGGTCAGCAGCAACCATATTTTGAGGACGAAGCAGGCAACCTATATGTGCACGGTGGCTTCGACCCTTACCAGCCAATAGCCAAGCAAAATCCTTACGACCTGGTTTGGGACCGATTACTTTGGCGTAATGGCTTGTTTGCCAATGCTTACAAGGAATGCTTCATTGGGCACACTCCTACTTGGCCCGCTAGCGCTGTGCCGTGCCAGCGGGCCAACGTCTGGAACCTAGACCAAGGTGCGGCCTACGGCGGGCTGTTGACCCTGATGAATGTGCGTACCAAAGAATTCGTCCAAAGTGATATAGTTCAAACGCTTTATCCCGGCGTGAAAGGCCGCTGATGCAAGCCCAGCCTTACTTTACTGTGGGCGGGTTGCGGTTGCCACCAGTGGGCTCGCCGCCGGCCAATTGGCTTACCATGTCATCCAGAATGTCTTTGCTGTAGCCGATGCGGTTGGCGTACTCCATGCACAGGCCGTATTCGCGGGGGTCAATCTGGCCGTCTTGCAGCATCATTTGCACTAGGGTTTGCAACTCCATCGTGCGCTGCATGCCTTCTGAGGCTACCACGAAGCTGAGTATATCAAGGTTGTCGGCAATGGGCTGCACATCTTCGGCCGACAGGCCTAGCCTACGGCCAATTTGCAGTAGAAAGTCGCTTTCACTATTGTCGAGCACACCATCGGCGGCGGCCACTAGTACCAGATTCTGAAAAAAGCTCAGCTTTTTCTGCTGCGTATCGAGCAGCGTTTCGAGATCAGGGGTATTTGGCATGGTGAAATTATGCTAGGGTGGAATTTATAACTCCGGGGCGGCCCGGCGGTGAATGAATAAGTAACCTTTCCCAAGCTGGGTACGCGTACTGTGGGGCTGCACATCCTGATAGCCCAGCGGCTGAACTGCTGGTTTTAGCGTAATCTTACAGCTCGACAAGGTCTAAATTGAGCAACACATACCGCAAACGCCCGCTGGTGGTCTAGCCCTCAATACGTATCATTTATGAAAAACGCTTACCTCCTTCTCATCCTTTTTGTATTGGGCTGCACTACGGCCAAAATGCCCCCCACGCCCGCCCCCGACTTTTTCGGGCGCCTCAGCAGCTTGTGCAATCAGGCGTATCAGGGCAAAGTGGTGTATCCGGAAGGCGGCAAAGATCCATTTGCGGGCAAGGCATTGGTGATGCGGTTGCAAAGCTGCTCTCCCACCGAAATACGCGTACCGTTTCAAGTTGGCGAGGATAAGTCGCGTACCTGGGTGTTTACTAAAAGCGACCAGGGCCTCCTGCTCAAGCACGACCACCGCCACCCCGATGGCACCCCCGACTCGGTGACCATGTACGGAGGCTATGCCAAAGCCGGCGGCACTCTGTACAGCCAAAGTTTTCCGGCCGACGACTACACGGCCAAGCTGATACCTGCTGCCGCCACCAACGAGTGGTCGACGGCACTCAGCGAAGACCAGAAAACGTTCAGCTACATTCTGAAGCGCGATGGGCAGCTACGGTTTCAGGCTGACTTCGACCTCACAAAACCCCTGAGCCAATAGCTTGTATAAGAGTAATCTACCAAATTACTCTGCCAATGCGCATTGCCATCGTTGCTCTCCTCGGTTTGCTGATAGGAGCCGGCACCCTACAGGCCCAACAACTGAAGCCTGGCTTCGATAAGGCTGAGTACTTGGAGCTGTTGCGACTGCACGCGCGCATTGCCGACACCACGTTTTTTGGGGCTATTCCGCGGCCTGCTCGCTTTCGCATGGTGTACCGCTCGCCCGTGGTAGGCCTCGACAACCGCTGGGACCTGTGGATCAGCCCCGACGCGGCGGCCGTTATCAGTATTCGGGGCACCACCCAGAACTCGGTGAGCTGGCTGGAAAATTTTTACGCGGCTATGCTGCCCGCTACCGGCGAGCTGCGCATCTCCCCTACTCGCACGTTCAAGTACGCGCTGGCTACCAATCCGCAGGCGGCCGTGCACGCGGGCTGGCTGCTGGGCACGGCCTTCCTTGCCGACGACATTCTGGTCAAAATAGATTCTCTCCACCAGCTCGGCACCCGCGACTTTATCATCATGGGACACAGCCAGGGCGGCTCGTTGGCTTATTTGCTTACGGCCCACGTACGCTCGTTGCAAAAGCAGGGCCGCCTGCCCACCGATATCCGCTTCAAGACCTATTGCAGCGCCGGTCCTAAGCCCGGCAACCTGTATTTCGCTTACGACTATGAGGCTGCAACCCATGGCGGCTGGGCGTTTAACGTAGTAAACCCAGCCGACTGGGTGCCAGAATTCCCCCTCTCCGTCCAGACGCTGCGCGACTTCAACCCTGTCAATCCGTTTGTGGGGGCCAAATCTATTATCCGCAAGCAGAAATTTCCGAAGCGCGTCGCGCTGGGCTTTGCTTATAATCAGCTAGCGCGGCCTTCTCAGCGGGCTCAGCGCCGCTACCAGCGCTACCTTGGCAATTTCGTGGCGCGGGAGATAAAGAAGCAAGTCCCTGCCTATCAGGGCCCCGCTTTTTATCCCAGCAACAACTACGTGCGCACCGGTACTCCTATCGTATTGCCCGCCGACTCTACGTATTACACCAAGTTTCCGAATGACCAGGAAAAGCTGTTCGGCCACCACCTTTTTCAGCCCTACTACTACTTAGCGGAGCGGTTGCCTTAAGGCAAAATCCCCCCAGCAGCCGCAACAGAGCGATTAGCCATGAAACGGACACCCAGTCGCGGCGGCTTCGGCTGCGAGGCTGCGCGCCTCTAATAGCATCGGCTTTCGGACGCGCACATTTTCCATCACAAAGCCGCTTTTCGGCAGCGTCGGCATACGGCGCAGGTCGTAGCGCAGGTCCTGGGGCGGCACGTCGTAGGTGAGGTTGTCATTGAGGAAGGTGACGGCTTGCTTGATGGCTTCGATCGTTATCCACTCGCCGGCGCAGCGGTGACCGGTTTCGTAGCTACCCCCACCTTGGGGAATGAAGTCAAAGCGGCTCTGCTTCCAGTTGCGGAAACGGTCTGGCCAAAATACGTCGGGGTCTTGCCACTGGCGTGGGTCGTGGAGAGTGCCGTACACATCCAGCAGCACCAAGGTGCCTTTAGTAAACTCGTAGCCGTGCCAGACAAAGTCGGTGCGGACCCGCGCCCCTAGGAATGGCGCAAACGGAAAGTACCGCCGTACTTCCTGCACAAACAGTTCGGTGTAATCTTCGGAGCGGTTGCGCAGCAGCGGCCGGTACGCTGGGAACTCGTGCAAGGCCACGGCGGCGAAGGTGATGTAAGTAGCAATTGCCACAATGGGGCGCAGCAGGTTTATTAGCTCCACAGCGGCCATTTGAGTATCAAACAGCTCCCCGTTAGGCTCCCGGTGCCAGGCTACGGTATGAGCTGGCATGCCTTCTTCGACGGCTAATTTGCCCGAGCGAATTTTTTGTATAACTCCTCGAATCCATTTCTCGGCGCGACGACGGGCACGTTTGCCGCGCCAGTGCCGTGGCCCCACCCCGCCAAACGCATCGACCATGGCGCCAAAGTCACGGGCGCGCTGTTCTACTTCCTTTTCTCGGAGGGGGACCCCAGTCCAAGCGCACGCCGCTCGGCACAAGATTTCCTGAACCTCCGGAAACAGCTTTACCTCATCCAAGTGCTCCCATTGCTCCGCGTAGGTCTGCCATTCCTCGGCGAGCAAAGCCATGAGCCGGTGCCGGCTGCCCGGCGTCATCACCGACATAAACATATCCTTGCGGCAGCGGTGGATATCATCGTCCTGCGTTTGCACCGCATCTTGGCCCATAAGGGTAGTTTGAATGCGCCGGGGCACTGCGCCAGTTCGCATAAATCGGGCAGGATCGTAGAAGAGCCGGGCACTCTCCGGTCCGTGCAAACAAATAGTCTTTTGCCCCAGCAACCGAATTTGAAAGATATCGGATTGTAAATGGTTGCTACGATTGTGAATAAAGGGGAAGCCCTCACGTAATAAATCTAACGTGCTGTCGAAGCTAGGGTCGCGGGGAATAGTGCGCATAAGCTGTTGTAATGGCTACTAAGAATAAATGATGCGGTAACCATTTTTCTACGCACACTACGCTCATGGGATGCGGAGGAGTTTAATCGCCGCATTCGGTTCACACAAAAAAGCCCGACCTAATTATAGGTCGGGCTCTCACTACTTCCGGTTCGGAAGCTTAGCTATTCATTTTTGTCAAAGCTTCTACCACATCCTCCGAAATGCCCGTGCTGCTGAAGCCGCCGTCGTGGAGCAGGTTCTGCATGGTCACGTAGCGGGTTAGGTCGGAGAAAAGGGTGATGCAGTAGTCGGCACAGGCCTCAGCGGGCGCATTACCTAGGGGCGACATTTTGTCGGCGTAGTCGTAGAACGCATCGAAGCCTCCTACACCAGTGCCAGCCGTGGTTTTAGTGGGAGATTGGCTAATGGTATTTACACGCACTTTCTTCAGCTTGCCAAAGCGGTAGCCATAGTTGCGGGCAATGCTTTCGAGCATGGCTTTAGCCTGCGACATATCCGTGTAATCGGGAAATACGCGCTGAGCGGCTATGTAACTCAGGGCTAGAATGCTGCCCCACTCATTCATGGCATCCTGGCGCTCGGCCACGGCCATCATCTTGTGAAACGACAAAGCCGATACGTCGAGCGTTTGCTGGAAGAATTTGTAGTCCAGCTCACCGTAGCTTTTCTTTTTGCGGATGTTGGGGCTCATGCCAATGCTATGCAGCACGAAGTCCAATTTGCCCCCCAGGTGCTCAGTAGCCTGCGAAAATAGGTTTTCCAACTCTTCTACCGAGGTAGCATCAGCGGGCACGATAAGAGCGCCGCACTCCTCAGCCAACTGCTTGATTTCGCCCATGCGCATAGCCAGCGGGGCATTGGTCAGCACGAAGCGAGCACCTTCGGAGTGAGCTTTTTGAGCCACTTTCCAGGCAATAGATTTGGAATCGAGCGCGCCGGAAATAATGCCGACTTTGCCAGCGAGTAGGTTATTGGACATGGAGAGAATGTAGGAGTTGGTGGTTAGGAAGTGCAAAAGAGGCGAAAAAATAAAAAACACCACCACACTCTCTCCAACAACGTCAACTGGTCTCCTCTAATCTTGTGTGTTGACCACCGCCACGAGACCGTCATGCAGAGCGGAGCGGAGCATCTCGCTCGTGGGATTACTAATCCTGGTAAACATGCGAGATGCTTCGCCCCGCTCTGCATGACCCCCTTATTTGGTTCTAACTCTTCAAGCGGTGTTGTTCGACCAGTTGCGCTAGGCGGCAATTGCCTCGCCGCGCATCGCCAATAGCTCTCGCGCGCTTTCAAAGGCGTTTTCGCTGGGCTTAGCGCCGGCAATCATATGGGCAATTTCCCGGATACGCTCCTCGGTGTTCAGCTCACGAATGCGGCTGATGGTGCGGTCGGCACGATCTTCTTTGTACACGAAGTAATGCGCGTCACCGGCAGCGGCCATCTGAGGCAGGTGGGAAATAGCTACCAGTTGGTGCTTCTTAGCCATTTGCTGCATCATACGACCCACTTTCACTGCAATTTCGCCCGATATACCGGTGTCGATTTCGTCGAACACTATGGTGGGCAAGGCAGTCTTATCGGCCAGCATGTACTTAATGCAAAGCATAAGGCGGGAGAATTCGCCCCCCGAGGCAGCTTTGCTCAGTGTCTGGGGTTGAGCGCCTTTGTTAGCCGTAAATAGAATGCTCACCACATCGGTACCACTAGCGCTGGGCTGACTAGTAGTGTGCTGTATTACAATGCGCGAGTGCGGCATACCGAGTTCAGAGAGCAATGCGGCCAGTTCCTTCTCAAACTTTGGAAACGCTTTGCGGCGGCTTTCCGACAGGCGGGCGGCTTGCTTAGTTACGGTAGCCAGGGCGCCGTCGGTGTCTTTGCGCAAGCGGGCAATTTCCTTGTCGAGGTTGAACACCGAGCCTACCTGCTGACGCAATTGGTCGCGCACTTCAATAAGGGCCGCCAGGTCGCGGACTTGGTGCTTGCGCTGGAGGTTGTAGAGTACATTCAGCCGACCTTGCAGCTCGTCGATGCGGGCGGGGTCGCCTTCAGTGCGGCGCTCGGCCGCTTCTACTTCGTCGGCGATGTCATGCAGTTCAATAAGGCAGCTGTCGAGGCGGGCCTTTAGCGTTTGGAAGGAGTCGGCGTAGGCGGCAATTTGACCGAGCATAGTGGCCGCTTCCTTCATGCTGCCCGTAGCGCAATACTCGCTTTCCGACAAGCTTTGGTAGGCTTGGCTGAGCTTATACTTGATTTCCTCGGCGTGCTCCAGCTGCTTTATTTCCTGCTCTAGCTCCTCCTGATTTTCCTGATCCAAACGGGCTTCTTCCAGCTCACTAAGCAGAAAGCTATGGTAATCAAGCTCTTTATTCGCCTGCGCCACTTGGTTTTCCAAGGCCTTCAAATCGGCTTCGAGTTTGCGGTACTGACGGTAAGCGTTGGAATACTGCCCCCGCGTCGGCACCAAGCTCGCATATAAGTCGAGCAGGTTCAGCTGAAACACAGCGTCGCCCAGCAGCAGCGTATCGTGTTGGGAGTGAATGTCCATTAGGTTAGCGCCGATTTTACGCAGCGTCTCTAGCGTCACGGGTGTGTCGTTCACAAAGGCCCGCGACTTGCCTGTAGGACTAATCTCGCGGCGCAGAATGCACTGAGCGTCGTAGTCGAGATCTTCCGAGTCGAAGATGTCTTGAAGCTGATAGTTCGAAATATCGAACTGGCCCTCAATCACGCACTTATTGCCCGTGTTGAAGAGCATGCGTGAGTCGGCCCGGTTTCCGAGGAGCAAACCAATGGCGCCCAGCATGATAGACTTACCGGCGCCAGTTTCGCCGGTGATAATATTGAGCAGAGCCGAGGGCCGCAACTCCAGCGCTTCAATCAGCGCGTAATTTTGAATGCGAAGATCAACCAGCATAGGGTTTCAAATAACAGGAAGCAGCGCCGTCGGCGGCTTCCGTAAACTCTTAATTTAATGTCGCGACTGCCAGCGCTAGGGGCTTTTTGTTTTCCAACTCACATAGTCAACAAAGCAAAAAAGGACGTTTTGGCTATCCTGAAGGCAATAGGCATCCACTACAACTAATAAAATTAGTTGATTCCCTTAGTCCAACAAAATAAAGCCAAATTATTTAGCAGCAGATTGTTAAATGCTGCTCTTACCCAAATACGCTAGCGCTGTAGAATAGCTTGGTATTTCGCTGAGTTAGTCGGGTCGACTTCGGTAAGCAAAGCCACGACTTGCTGCTTCTGCTGAGGGTCGGTGGCGGTGCGGAATATATTGGCAATTTCGTCGGCTTTCGTGTCGAAGAAAGCACGGGCCAACAGCGTGCCGGGGCGGCGGACGGTAGCACTTTGCACGCCTTGCAAAGCCTTGAATATGCTGGCACGAGCCTCTTCAGGCTTCTCGATAAAGATGTCCATACCCTGCCGGTAATAAGCGTACACACCACTGCGAAAAGCAGCTAGCTGCGGATCTTGTAAGTTATTGAGCAGCCAATAACGGTTGCGGGGCTCCGTGTCGCGCCAGCCGCGGTCGTTTTCCTGGGTTTGGGAAGCGGCAGTAGTCAGAATCTGGCGGGCGCGGTCGTAGTAAGGCGAGCCGCCCAATGGTGTAAAGCTGTCCTGATCCATGCCGATAATAATGTAGGCGTAGAAGCTCAGCAGCGACGACAGATTCGACACAAATACGTTGTCGGAATAATCGAGCGGATTCTGGGGCGAGTAGTTGAACGACCAGCCCCGATCAGCGTAGGAAAGCAAATTGGTTTGATACCCAGTACCATACACGGGCCGTTCCGTCACGATGCGAGCCGTGGCTAGGTACGAGCCAGTTTGGGGGATTCCCGTGATGCCCACGAACAGCCGAAACCGAATGCGCTCCTCGGGCCGATACGTAATGCTGGTCCAAGTGCGGGTGTTCAGAAAGGATTGGATGTCGGTGCGCATCTGCTGCACAAGCTGCTGATCAGCAATGGTCACGTTTTCAGTGGTCACATTTACTTCAGCCAGTAGCTCCTGAGCCTGAGCAGGACGCGCCAGCAGTAGAAACAGACAGCAGAATGAGAATAGCAGGTTACGCATGGGGTGTGGGAATGGCAGACAGCGAAGCAAGAACGATTTGAACAATGTCGCGGGCCACTTCGGCTTTTGGCTTCAATTCAAAGGTAGTCATTTGCCCCCCAGCGCTTAGCAAAGTCACTTTGTTGGTATCGTGACCGAAACCAGCGCCGGCGTCGCGGAGGGAGTTAAGCACAATAAGGTCGAAATTCTTCCGCCGGAGCTTAGCTCGGGCATGCGCTTCCTCATTACTAGTCTCCAACGCAAAACCCACCGAAAATTGTTCAGGTCGCTTCTGCTGACCCAGTGTGGCCGCGATGTCCACGTTTTTAACCAGCTCCAGCGTTAGCGTATCGTCGTCTTTTTTGATTTTGTCCGCTGCCATTGAGCGTGGCTTGTAGTCGGCTACTGCGGCGGCAAACACCCACACATCGGCTTGGGGGGCAAATTTGGCAGCAGCAGCGTACATCTGATCAGCCGTTTGCACGGCTACTACCTCAATTAGTTTATGCTGAAGTTGCAGCTGAGTAGGACCACTTACCAACGTCACATTTGCCCCCCAGTCAGCAAAAGCCTCAGCTAGCGCGTAGCCCATCTTCCCAGTGGAGTGATTACCGATAAAGCGCACCGGATCAATGGGTTCGTAGGTGGGGCCAGCCGTAATCAGGACGCGCATAGGAGGAAGTTGAGGGCAATACCGTGCTTCGCAGAGCACAGCAAACGTCAGGCTATTTACTAAAAAACTCGTCCAGCTTCAGCATAATATCCTCCGGCTCCAGCATCCGGCCCGGCCCCGACAGGCCGCTGGCCAGCTCCCCGGCGGGCGAGTCGAGCACGTGGTTGCCAAAGCGGCGAAGGCGGGCAAAGTTCTCATTTACAGCTGGGTGAGCATACATATCCAGGTCCATGGCGGGAGCCAGAAACACGGGGCATCGGGCCGAGAGGTACACGGCCGCCAGCAGATTGGGACAGTGCCCGTTAGCGAGTTGAGCCACCGTATTGGCGCTGGCCGGCGCAATCACCAGTGCATCGGCCCACAGGCCCAACTCCACGTGGTTGTGCCACTCACCGGCCGCTTCATTCTTCAAAAAGCCCGTTAGAACTGGGTTTTTGGAGAGTGTACCAAGTGTAAGGGGCGTGACAAAGGCCGAGGCCGAGGCAGTCAGAATGACTTGTACCTCAGCCCCGGCCTTAACCAGGAGTCGCACCAACAGGGCGGACTTATAAGCGGCAATGCTTCCGCACACGCCCAGCAAAATTTTACGGCCTTGCAGCGCCATTGTGCGGTAGTTAGGCAGCGAGGTTTACTCGGCAGCGCGCGCTGGCGTTTCGCCTTCGGCGGGCGTCGAGAAGTACACTTTGCCTTCCAAGAACTCTTCTACCGCTAGGTTAGTGGGCTTGGGCAGACGCTCGTAGTGCTTGGAAATCTCGATTTGCTCGCGGTTCTCAAAAACTTCTTCGAGGTTGTCGACAGTAGTGGCGAATTCGGCCAGCTTGCTGTTCAATTCCTCTTTCAGCGTAACCGAAATCTGGTTGGCCCGCTTAGAAATGATAGCCAGCGACTCGTACACATTACCGGTTTGGTCAGCGAATTCCGACAAGTTGCGGGTCACGATAGAAGCAGGGACGTTATTCGGAGTTTTCATCTTAAACTGAATGGTTAAATTGTTTTATAGCTGAATGGCTGACTTAACGGAGAAGTTTACACCTAACCATCAGCCTATTATTCAACTAGTTATTATTAGTTGCGGCGGCGTCCGTCGCGGGTTTTAGCTTGGCCACCTCTGCACGGGCATCGTCATAAAGCGACTCAGCCGCTTTCAAATTTTTGCTCTGCGGATACGCATCAACGAGGGCCTGATAAAAGGCAATTGCCTCCAGATAACGTTCTCGCTGCTTCTGCTCCACACTTTCCTTGGCGTAGTTGTACTGCGCGACTACTTTCAAGTAAGCAGCTTCCTCGTTATAGCTTGATGAAGGGAATTGCTGCTGAAAAGCCGTGAGCGCAACTACTGCCGACTGATAATACCGGAGTTGATAATATAAGCGTGCGCTTTCAAAAGCCTTCACATCCAGCTTCTTCTGCAATTCCAGCGACATGCTTTCTGTCTCGGGTCGGAATTGGCTTTCTGGGTAACGGTTCAGGAAGTTCTGGATGGCTTCAAGGGCCGTATACGTATTGGTTTGGTCGAGCTGAAACTGAGGCGAGTCGCGAAACAACGACTTGGCATGCATAAACATGGCCTCCTCAGCATAGGTCGAGTTGGGGTATGTTTCCGTAAACGAATTGAAATAGTAGGAAGCCAGCGTGTAGTTGCGTTGGCGGAAGTTGGTGTTGGCAAAGTAAAACTGTGCCTTTTCCGCTTCCGGCCGACCACGCAGTAAGGGAATCAGCTCTTCAAGCAAGGTGCCGGCTTTAAAAAAGTCGCCCTCATCATAATACTTGATGGCGGCAGCGTATTTTTTATTCACGTCGTCGCTCTTGAGCAGCTTTTGGTAGCCACCGCACGAGCCGAGCAGCAAAGTGCTCAGCAACAACAGAAAGAAGGTAGGACGAAACAAGGGCATAAGGACGCAAAGGTAACTGATTACGAAGCCGAATCAAACGGCAGAGAAAGTAGCTTCTACTATAGATAACGTAGCAGCTATTTTAGCTTAGCTGCCGCCGGCGCAGGGGTTATGGGCTGGGCAGGCTTTTTAGCGTTGGGAGCAGCTTTCGGTTTTGGCTTTGGGGGGCTTTTCTGCGGCTTGGGAGCCGATTTTTTTGGTTTGGCTTTGGCTGGGGGCGCAAAATGCTTTCCTAACGTAGCTCTACGACTAGGTCGTTCCTTTATGCGCCATTGCATGCCTTTCAGCGTCTTATCGGGCTCCTTCAGCTCATGCGGCGGAATGAAGCTGGCGTCGGGGTTGGTTTGGAAGGTGATGGTTTGCAGCTTGTTAGCGGCAAAGCGTAGCGCCATGGTGGCGCTGACAGCTTTGTTCATGCCGGTAGTGGTGGTGTCACCCTCAAGAGCAAAGTAGAGGCTCTCCGCGTTGCCAACCACGTCCACTTTTTTTATTTTATTTTCACTGAAGTACGCCACCATGTTGCGCCCCTTCACCTGATTAAAGTTCAGCAGCGTATCCTGTCCCACGATAAAAGCATTGGCATACAGGCGCATCTGGTCGATTTTGCCGCGTCGCTGCCTGATTTCCATGCTATCGGAAGTGAGCTGATTTTTATCGCTCCATAGAATCGGGTTTCGGTTCAAATAAATAATGGAGTCCTGACGGTCGTAGGTCAGCGAGTCGCAACGGCCTTGCAAATCGGCGCGGAAGATGCGCACTTTGGGAAAAGCATAAATAATGCCCCCCGCCGTTTGGCCCGGCCGACCCTCCACGCTCATCAGCGTATCAGCGGCTAAATACAGTGTGTCGCGGTCCGAGATATTGCGCATCACGGGCGTGCCATACACTTTAGCCTTACCCAGCGCCCGCCAATACCGTCCCACGTCACCCCGAATCACAATATTATCCTTCTTCGAGGTCATCGATACGTTGCCAGTGGCCACGCCGTACTGCCGGGCCTCGTCGTACACCAGCTTATCGCCACCAAGCAGATAGTCCGGCGTTTCAATCTTGGCGTTGCGCTGAAAGTTGGAAACCCGGGTAATGGTGTTGTAGTTGCCATTCTCGGCGTACAAGCTGCGGCCCTCCTGGCCCGTGATCCGCGTAGGGCCAAAGAAGTAAGCAATCTTTGACACCGTATTGTACTGCAAGGAGTCGGTGGTAATCACGTTGTCCTTGGTCGTCAGACGCACGTCGCGGCGGAAGCTGAACACTTTCGACACCGTATTGTAGTAGCCGCGCTGGCTGGTAAGCGTATTTTCAGGGTCTGTGAGGCGGCCGCCGGTGTTGTAGTAGGCTTGCTTGCGGTTGAGGTCGTAGTCGAGGGCTTGGGTGATGAGCGTCATGCGCGGGTCGCGCATCACTACGTTGCCGGTCATGCGCGCCTTGCGAGTGTCGCCGTCGTAAAAGGCTTGGTCGCCGGTAATAGTCAGCGTGTCGTTTTCGACGATGCGTACATTGCTGAACGCCTCTAGGGCGTTGCGGCCGATGTACTGATAAGCTGAGTCGCAGTAGATAAACGTATTCTGCTGCTTAAAGCTCACATTACCAATGAGCTTACGAATTTCTACGCCATTGAAATCGCCCCCCACCAGCTCGCCCGCTGTCAGCAGCTCAATGCGTTGGCCTTTGGGCGGGGTAGCAGCTTTGGGCGCCGGACGTTGCTGAGCTAGCATGGCTAGGGGCAGCAACAACAGAAGAATGAGGAGTCGTATAGAACGCATTTCGCCGCAAAGGTACAGAAGGCCCGTCGGTAACGCCCATCTTTGCAACGTAGTGCCTTCGACCTAAATTTTGCCCCCCCAGCGAGGGCTAAACAGAACAATACATTATGCTTGACCGCGTCCGCCAGTATATCGAAGAAAAAAACCTTTTCTCCCCCACCACCGACCACCTATTAGTGGCCGTGAGCGGCGGCATTGACTCCGTAGCCTTGGCTGATGTGCTCCACCGCCTGGAGGTACCATTTGCTATTGCGCATTGCCATTTTGGCCTGCGGGGTGAGGAGGCTGACGCCGACGAGCAGTTTGTGCGCAAGCTGGCCAAGAAATATGAGGTGCCTTACTTCGCCGAGTTTTTTCAAACCAAGGAATTTGCCGTCCAGGAAGGTATTTCCACCCAAATGGCCGCCCGCGCCCTGCGCTACGAATGGTTTGAGCGCATCCGCCAAACCCAGCAGTTAAGCTACATTGCCACTGCTCACCACCAGCGCGACGCGGCCGAAACCATGCTGCTAAACCTCACCCACGGCACCGGCTTAGCGGGCCTGCACGGCATTCAAGCCAAAAACGGCTACGTGGTGCGGCCTTTCTTGGGCATTGGTAAGGAAGACTTGTTCGAATACGTGATGGAAAACCGCTTGTTATGGCGTGAGGACGCCTCCAACGACAGCACCACCTACCAGCGTAACCGCCTGCGCCACGAGGTGCTGCCCGTACTGCGCGACATCAACCCCAACCTCGACCAGACCCTAGAGCACACGGCCGAGCGCGTGGGCGGAGCCGAGGAAATTGTGCGCCGCTACGTGGCCGACACGGCCGCGCAGGCTCAGAAAACGGAAGAGGAAGTTGTGTACTTCAACATCTCGACCCTACAGGCCACGGCGGCCATCACGCTGGTACTGCACGAACTGCTGCGGCCCTTCAACTTTTCTTTTCCGGTCACCAAGGAAATCGTTGCTGCTTTCAAAGCTACCGCCGGCCGCCGCTTTGAGTCGCCGACTCACTTGCTGGTAAAGGACCGCGACCAACTAGTTATTACCCGCCGCAATCTCACCAGCTTCGGTACTCACCAGCTGCACGCGGGTCAGACCAAACTGCTGGCCGATGGCCTGCACCTGACAGCCGACTTACAGGAAGCGGAAGGCTTTGCGGTTCCTCGCAAGAAAAACGAAACAGCCTTCGATGCCGACCGTTTGCAGTTTCCGCTCACGGTGCGTCGCTGGAAAGAAGGTGACTGGTTTATGCCCATTGGCATGAAGGGCAAGAAGAAAATAAGCGACTTCTTAATTGACCAAAAAGTGCCACTTAACCTCAAAGACGACGTGCGCGTGCTCGTTACCGCCGACCAGCGTATTGCCTGGGTGATAGGTTTCCGGCCCGACGAGCGGTACAAAGTGACGGAGGAGACGCAACGCGTGCTCGTGTTGCGCCGACTATAGCACGACCCAGCCCTCCTTTGGGTTTTCTGGCTTACTTCGCAAAAACCTCCGGCATGGAAACGGTTTTCGCTTACTTTTACCGTGCGAATCCTAATTCATACACCCAATTCCTTATCCGATGAAAGTTACCGTAGTTGGGGCTGGCAACGTGGGCGCAACCTGCGCCGATGTCCTCGCCACCCGCGAAATCGCCAACGAAATAGTGCTCGTTGATATCAAGGAAGGCTTCGCCGAAGGCAAAGCGCTGGACATCTGGCAGAAGGCTCCCATTATTGGCTACGATTCTCGTACCGTAGGTGTCACCGGCGACTATGCCCGCACCGCTGGCTCGGACGTGGTGGTTATCACCTCGGGTCTGCCTCGCAAGCCCGGCATGAGCCGCGACGACCTGATTTCGACCAACGCCGGCATCGTAAAATCGGTGACGGAACAGGTAGTTAAGCACTCGCCCGACGCTATTATCATCATCGTGTCGAATCCGCTCGACGTGATGACTTACCAAGCTCATCTCACTTCGGGCCTGCCCCGCGAGCGAGTATTCGGCATGGCCGGCATCTTGGATACGGCTCGCTACCGTGCCTTCCTGGCTGAGGCGTTGAACGTAAGCCCCAAAGACATTCAGGCAGTGCTTATGGGTGGCCACGGCGACACTATGGTCCCCCTCCCCCGTTACACCACTGTCGGCGGCATTCCCGTGACGGAGCTTATCGGTAAGGAAGAACTCGACGCTATTGTACAGCGCACGGCCGTTGGTGGCGGCGAGCTGGTGAAGCTCATGGGCACTTCGGCTTGGTACGCTCCGGGCGCCGCCGCTGCCCAAATGGTAGAGTCTATCGTGCGCGACCAGCGCCGCGTGTTCCCCGTGTGCATCAAGCTAGAGGGCGAATACGGCATCGATGGCGTATACCTCGGGGCGCCGGTTATTCTGGGCAAAAACGGCATTGAGCGCGTTATCGAACTGCAACTCAACGACGACGAGAAGCAGCTGCTCGAAACTTCACGCGGTCATGTGAAGGAAGTAATGGATGCACTGGACAAAATGGGCCAGACTGCATAGTCTTACTTTTTAGCTTAGCTATAAAAAAGCCCCCCAGTTATCGACTGGGGGGCTTTTTTGTGTTATGCTTCGCTCTGCATGACATTTTCCAAACTACTACTTCTGACTAGCCCTAAATAATTTCTGCTTCTCGTCTTTAGACAAACTCTCGTAGCCAGAGCGGGAAATCTTGTCGAGAATTAGGTCAATCTCATCTTGCTCAGGCTTAATAACCGTGCCTTTGCGGGCCGTGGTGGCCGGCTCAGCAGCACGATTGCGGTGAGTAACACGCAGGCGCGAACGGCCGCTAAAAAGCCCCCCAACCCAGTCGCCAATGGCCTGCACGGGGCGGCCTAAATCGGTGCCACCTTGTAGCAGCTTAATAAAGCTAAAGCCTAAAATCGCGCCCCCTATGTGTGCGATTTCGCCGCCAGCATTGCCGCCATCAATTCCGGCCAGAGAAATAATGACAATCACGATGGCGATGTACTTAATCTTAACCGGTCCGATCAGGATTAGATTGAAAGTATAGTCAGGCAACAGTGTAGCAGCGGCCACGATGATGGCCGTAACAGCGCCCGAAGCGCCTAACACTTCAGCTAGCGGACCATTGCGATAAGCTGGCACCAGATTATAAGCTAGCAGAAATAGCGCCGCACCAGCCAACGCGCCCAGAATGTAGAGGCTTACTAATTTCCGGTCGCCTAAGTATTCGCGCACTAGAGAGCCAAACCAGTATAGGTTGAGCAAATTGAAGATAATGTGCAGAAAGCCCTGGTGCAGAAAAGCATACGTGAGCACCGCCCAAGGGCGACGGGCCAAGGCGCCCAAATCGGCAGGCAGGCTAAACAAGCGCACAATGCTCTCATATATGCCTGCTCCACCGGCCAAAAACGTCACCGCCTTAATCACAATCAGCACAACGAACACCAGGATATTGATCAGCAAGAGCTGATTCAAGGCATTGTCGCGCCGGCTAAAGGCAGTGCGGATATCGTTTACAATACTCATGAAAAATGCAAGAGGTAGTACAAGTTATTAATACATCCGGGTGCGGTTGCGCTCCCAGAGTTTCAACAAAATGAAGCCGATCAATATTCCACCCAAGTGGGCAAAGTGCGCCACATTGTCGCCTGGCACCCGCTTGAAGCCCGCGTACAGTTCGTACAAACCGTAGAGGCTCACAAAGTATTTAGCTTTAATGGGAAATGGAAAGAACAGGAGCATCAGCTCGGTGTTGGGAAATAAGTACGCAAACGCGAACAGAATGCCGAACAGCGCCCCCGAAGCGCCCACCATAGGCGAGTTGAAGCTGCGGCTGAAAATGGCATCAATGGTTTCATTGGCGGAAGCAATCAGGTTCGCATCATTGGGATTGCGCTGCAGAGCGGCAGCTACTACCTCAAAGCCCCGAGCATCAGGTGCGTTATCGCGGAAAAAATCGGCGAAGGCCACGCCAGAAGGCTCCCGTTGAAACGCCAGCCGCGCATCGTTCATCTTGTCTAGCTCATAAAATCGCACTCCAGAGTAAAGAATACCGGCGCCAATGCCGCAGATCATCCAGAAAACGAGAAACCGTTGTCCACCCCAGCGTTGCTCCAGCAAGGGCCCAAAGGAAATTAGGCCGAACATATTGCCGAAAATGTGCCCGAGGCCGCCGTGCATGAACATATAGGTCACAAACTGCCAAGGCTGAAAGTTCTGCGAGCCGACCGGATAGAGCGCCAGAAAGCCCAAGCCGCTGAGCTGCGTGGCGAGCAGAAAAACGCCGATATTAATAAACAGCAGCGTGCGGACTGTGGGGGTAAGATTGAACATTAAATAGCAGGTTTTACAGACTAAGAAGGGTGCATTAGCTCGGTCGTCGGCACAGCGCACCAGCAGTGAGGGCCTGCTTTGCGCCTAACTACCGACGAGTAATGCCGACAAAGATTACGGCTTAAACGATAGTCCCGTCTGAAACGATAACCGCTCAGGCCAGTGAAATCTTTTTAGGCGGTACAAGTAGCTGTTTAGCGTGTAAAGAACGCCTGCAATTGGTCAAGCTCCAGCAGCACCAGCGTCCGACGGCCATCGGGTGTGTAGCCGGGCACTGAGCAAGCAAAAAGCCGATCGACCAAGGCGTTCATCTCTACTTCGGAAAGGCGGGCACTAGCGGCACTGCTGGCCACTCGCCGCGCCAGCGCACGGGCCATTTGCTCGCGCCGGTCCAGCTTCACGGGCCCTGCGTGGTTACGAAACTGCTCGATTAAGCCTTCAAAAAGCTCTTTCTCGTCGCGGGCGGGCACATCGGCCGGAATCCCTTCCACAGCGATGGTGTGGGGACCAAATTCTGCGAAGCGAAAACCCAGGGCGTGCAACGAATCAGTGACCTCACGCAGCACGGCAAAATCGGCGGGAGAAAACGTGACGGTGCGCGGGAAAAGTAGGGTTTGGGAAGCGCCGCTTTCCCGCTCCAACGCTTGGGCATACTGCTCATACAGGATCCGCTCGCGGGCGGCCAATTGGTCAATCAGCATCACGCCCGACTTCACCGGCACGAGTACGTACTGCTGATGCACCTGAATAACCTTGCTGCCCGGTCCGGCTTGGCTTTCCCGCAAGGGCAGTTCTGGAGCCACGCTTTCCGTTTCCTCAACCTCGAGACCCAGAGTCAGGGCCGCTTCTGGAGCTTCAGCCTCCACATCGGGCAGCGCCGTTTGGCCCAGTGAGCGGTAGAAATCCTCTAGGTCTTTTTTAGCTTGGTCAGTGGGTTTGGGGGGCAAATTCCGATCCTGGGGGGCAAATCGGTCAGTTTGCGGCGCGCGGGGCGAAGGCGAAGCTGCGTTGGCAGCGGCCGCCGCGAGTGCATCGGGCCGGTACTCGTCGGAGAATGAGTTGCGCGAGGCGCCAGAGCTGCGTAGGGGGCGGATGGGGGCAAAATTCACGTCGCCCTCAAAGTCCAGCGACGGCGCCATGTTATGGATACCCAAAGACTGCTTCACGGCGGCCCGCACAATGGCGTACACCGTTTTCTCGTCCTCGAACTTTATTTCTGTTTTGGTCGGGTGCACGTTGATGTCGATGGTCTTGGGATCAAGCTCCAAAAACAAAACGTAAAATGGATGTGTGTCGCGGGGCAGCAGGCCCTCGTAGGCAGCCAGCACCGCATGATTGAGGTAAGCCGAGCGGATGAAGCGGTTGTTGACGAAAAAGAACTGGTCCCCCCGGCTTTTCTTAGCCGACTCAGGCTTGCCGATAAAGCCCTTCACGGTAATAAATGGCGTCACCTCCTCGCAGGCCGCCAATTGCTCCTTATAACCATTGCCCAGCAAGGCCACAATGCGCTGACTCAGCTTGCCAGCCGGCAGGTTAAACACTTCCAGCTCATTTTGGTACAGCGAAAATGTTGTCTGTGGATTAGCTAGCGCCACGTGCTGAAACTCATCCAGTATGTGCCGCATTTCCACGGCGTTGCTCTTTAGGAAGTTACGCCGGGCCGGCACGTTGAAGAAAAGGTTCTTGACGGCAATGCTGGTACCATCGGGGCAAGCGACGGGCTGCTGACTCATCACCTGGGAACCCTCCACCAGCAACAGCGTGCCTGTGTCGTACTCGCGCTGCTTAGTACGGAGTTCCAGTTGAGCTACGGCCGCGATGGAAGCTAGGGCCTCCCCCCGAAAACCCAGGGTGCGAATTCGAAACAAATCTTCGGTGGAACGGATCTTGCTCGTGGCATGCCGCTCCAAGCTCATGCGCGCATCGGTTGGCGACATTCCGGCCCCGTTGTCTACCACCTGCACGAGCTGCTTACCGGCATCTTTGATAATAAGCTGCACCTGTGAAGCGCCCGCGTCCACGGCATTTTCCAGCAGTTCTTTTACCACCGATGCCGGACGCTGCACAACTTCACCGGCCGCAATTTGGTTAGCGAGGTACTCGGGGAGCAATTGTATTACGTCCGCCATCGGCCGGGAACTGAGGTTGTTAAGAATGAAGTTAGCAGGAGTAGAAAGGCCCTAAATACCACCAAAAGCGTCCAAGGCCGGGAAATTATCCGTAAGTTCGCGGTCAACTTTGGTTTATGCAGCTCTGGCCCGGACTGCCGAACCAACTACCCAAGCAGTGCGATAACTGGGTGCACACAATCGGTCAAAACGATTAAAGCCCCACTCGCTATTGCTTCCTGAAGGGAACAAAAGTAGGGCTAATTCCGCTCGTTTTCAACGTTACGACCACACTAGGGAGCCGATGCTCAAGGAATATCCGATTAGACTCTTGCTGCTTCTGCTGGCCGTCACGGGTCTTATCATTTCGTCATCGTCTCCGATTGACAAAGATGTGCGCCCGATGTCTGCCGCCGAGCAGAACTGGGTGGATAGCGTGTACACCTCGCTCAGCCCCGACCAACGCTTGGGGCAGCTTTTCATGGTCGCTGCGTACTCTAATAAGGATAAGAAACACATTCAGCAGATTGAAGAGCTGGTGCGTACTTACCACATTGGGGGCATCATGTTTTTGCAAGGCGGCCCGCGGCGGCAGGCATCGCTTACCAATCGCTACCAGCGCTTAGCGAAGGTGCCTTTGCTAATAGCTATGGATGCTGAATGGGGCCTTGATATGCGCCTCGATAGTTCCATGCACTTCGCCAAGGCAATGACCTTGGGCGCCATGGACGACGACCAGTACGTGTACCAGATGGGCCGCGAAATCGCGCTCAACATGAAGGCGCTCGGCGTACACGTGAGCTTCTCGCCTGTTATTGACGTTAATTCCAACCCAGCTAACCCGGTTATCGGTAATCGGTCGTTTGGAGAAGATAAAGAGCAAGTATCTAAGCGCGGCGTGGCCTATATCCGGGGCCTACAAGACCACGGTATCATTGCCGTAGCCAAGCACTTCCCCGGTCACGGAGACACGGACACTGACTCTCACGTAGCTCTGCCGGTCGTAAATACCGATATGGCCCGCCTCACCAACGTGGATTTGTATCCCTTCCAGCAGTCCTTCGACGCGGGCGTGATGGGCGTGATGGTGGCACACTTATACATGCCGCTCTTCGATACGCTGCGTACCCAGACCACTACTTTGTCGCGAAATCTGGTGACTGGGCTGCTTAAGGAGAAGATGGCTTATCGGGGGTTGGTATTTACCGATGCGCTGAATATGAAGAGCGTCTCGACCCTGTACAAACCAGGTGAAGTTGATGCGTTGGCTTTGGCCGCCGGCAACGATGTGCTACTGTTTTCAGAGGATGTGCCGGTGGCCCTTCAGAAAATCCGGGAAGCTATTGCGGGGGGCAAAATTCAGCCGGCTGACTTAGAGTATCGAATACGCAAAATTCTGCGAGCTAAATATTGGGCTGGCCTCAATAAGTACAAGCCCGTTGATCTGGCTAACCTAATGACGAGCCTGAACCGGCCGCTGAGCCGCATGGTGCAGCAGCAGCTCTATGAGCACGCCGTGACGGTAGTCAAGAATCAAGACAACCTCTTGCCTTTTCAGCGCCTCGACACCCTGCGTATTGCCTCCGTTACCATTGGCACTGCAGTAGGTAGCACTTATGCTACCCTGATGAATAAGTATCAGGGCGGCACCGTGTACTCGGTCCCAAACCGCTACGCCCCCGACTCTACCTTTGCTCGCATCCTTTCGCGGCTAGGACCTTATAATACCGTAGTCGTGAGCTTGCATGGTATGAATAGCACACCGGTGCATAAGTACGGCATGGGCGATGGTGCTTTGAAATTTATTGAGCAGCTCCAAGCAAATCGGCGCGTGAAGACGGTGGTAGTAGCTATGGGTAATGCGTACGCCCTCAAATACTTAGAGGCAGCACGCACATTGGTTTGCGGCTACGAGGACAACTACCCTTCTCAGTTGGTCGTGCCGCAGGTGTTGTTTGGAGCACTGCCCGCCAAAGGGCGTTTGCCCGTGACCGTGGCCCCGACACTTAAAGCTGGTACGGGACTGCCGACGCCCGACTTACGCCGGTTGCGTTATGCTACCCCGGAGAGCGAAGGACTTGACTCGCGTATACTGGCTCAGATAGATAACATTGCGCTAGAAACGGTGGCCTATGCCGCCGCGCCTGGCTGCCAGGTTCTCGTAGCAAAAAATGGGGCCGTAGTATTTGATAAAAGCTACGGTTTCAATACGTATGACCGGACCCAGCCCGTAAATAGCAGCACGCTTTATGATCTGGCTTCTATCACCAAAGTGGCTGGAACCTTGCAGGCAGCCATGTACCTGAAAGATCAGGGCAAGCTCAACCTCGACGAAAAGGTATCGACTTATTTGCCGGAGCTGCGCAACACAAACAAAAAGGACATCGTCGTGCGCGACTTGCTGTTGCATCAGGCGGGCCTCAAGGCGGGCATACCAATGTGGGAGCGCACAGTTACCAAAACTGGTCTGAAGCCGACTTTCTACGCCAGCACCCAATCTGCTGATTTCCCCAATGAAGTAGTTCCCGGCACCTACAGCCTGAAAACTGCCGACGACTCTGTGTGGGTCTGGACTATGCGCTCCAGTCTGATTCCGAAAGTAAAAGGCAAGTATCCAATGGAGTACAGCGACCTTACTTTCGTGATGGTAAAGCGGCTGTGCGAAAAGCTACTTAAGCAGCCTCTCGATGAGTTTCTGGCTAAGAATATCTATCAGCCGTTGGGATTAAACACTATGACCTACAAGCCGCTACAGCGGTTCCCTAGTTCCTGCATCGCCCCCACTGAAAACGACACATATTATCGTCGTTCGCAGCTACGTGGTTCGGTACATGACCAGGGTGCAGCCATCGTGGGCGGGGTGGGCGGCCATGCGGGTTTGTTTGCCACTTCCAACGACTTGGCTATTCTAATGCAGATGAATCTGCAGAATGGTCGCTACGGGGGACAGCGTTACTTCCAGTCGCCTGTTGTAACGGAGTTCTCTAAGACCCAAGTAGCAGGCAATCGGCGCGGACTTGGTTGGGACCACGGCACACCTGAGAAAGGACCGGGCCAGGGACCTACGTCAAGCTTGTCTCCTGCTACCACTTTCGGGCACACGGGCTTCACGGGCACTTGCGTGTGGCTTGACCCCGAAAACAAAATCATGTACATCTTTCTTTCCAACCGAGTGTACCCCGATGCAGGCAACAACAAATTGCTTCAAAACAACGTCCGTACACGCATCCACGACGTTATTTATAAGTCCTTAGTTAAAAGCATATCCAAGACATGACCTGTTGCCTGTTGTTTTCGCGCAACTTATGACCTGCATTTGGCGGTAAGACATCTACCTGATGACTTACCGCCAATTTTTTTCTGGCCTTTATAATTTACTGGTTGAAAGCCGCGTACTCTTTATAGCCAGAGCCCTAGAAGTTAAAATCCACCTTTCAGCTTGCGCTTCGCAAGAGACGGCTGGGGGGCTTTATCAACAATTTTAACGCGCGGCAAAAGTGTTGCTTCGCGCTACGCAGCATTCACTCACCAAGCTTAGCTTGATGGCGCCCCACTCCTCTCTCTACCAACCATGAACATCGGCATTGTTTGTTATCCTACTTTTGGAGGCTCCGGCGTTGTTGCCACCGAGCTAGGTAAAGCACTGGCACTGAAGGGCCACAGGGTTCATTTTATTACCTATAGCCAACCCGTCCGCCTCGATTTCTTCAACGAAAACCTCTTTTATCACGAGGTATATGTCCCCCCCTATCCTCTATTTCAGTTTCCGCCCTACGAGTTGGCGTTAGCAAGCAAAATGGTGGATATTGTGCAGCACGAGAAGCTCGACGTGCTGCATGTTCATTACGCCATTCCGCATGCCTCGGCAGCGTACATGGCCAAGCAAATTCTGCGCACGAAAGGCATTCAGATTCCCGTAATCACGACTCTGCACGGCACTGATATTACTTTGGTCGGTAAAGATGCTAGCTACGAGCCGGTGGTTACGTTCAGTATCAATCAATCAGATGGTGTGACGGCCGTATCAGCCGACTTAAGAGCCGAGACTTATGAATACTTCGCCATTGAGAAGGATATTGAAGTAATTCCCAACTTCATCAATTTGGAGCGCTTCAAGAAGCAGAACAAGCTTCACTTCAAAGCAGCCATTGCGCCTGAGGGCGAGAAATTACTAATTCACACTTCCAATTTTCGCTCAGTAAAACGGGTAGAGGATGTGGTGCGCATTTTTGCCGGGGTTCGGAAACAGATTCCGGCTAAGCTCCTGTTGGTTGGTGACGGACCTGACCGGCCCCGCATCGAGAAGCTCTGCCGCGAAACCGGCTACCTGAGCGACATTCGTTTTCTAGGCAAGCTCGAAGCTGTAGAAGAAGTACTTAGCATCAGCGACTTATTCCTGATGCCTTCTGAAAAAGAAAGCTTCGGCTTGGCTGCCTTGGAAGCTATGGCCTGCGAAGTACCCGTGGTTAGCACCAACGCGGGGGGCATCCCGGAGCTTAACGTAGACGGCGTAACTGGTACAACGAGCCCCGTCGGCGATGTGGAAGCTATGGTGAAGCACTCACTCTTCATTCTGGCCGATGAGAACCTGCCTACCTTCAAAGCCAATGCCCGAGCGCGGGCCGAGGAGTTTGCCGTGGAGAAGATTGTTCCGTTGTACGAGGCCTGTTATCAGCGCGCTATTGATGCACAATTAGCAGTGGTGTAAACCATACTTAATTGCTCTTGCTGAACCACAATGGCTCTGATCTAAATCTATTAATATTGAAAAAAGCCCCCCAGCAGCACTGGGAGGCTTTTTTCAATATTGAATAAGCGAGTATTAAAACAGGCTCGCTGCCTCGTGCTTCACTACGTTAAGGGCACGAGCTGTAGGGTCCACCTCCTCTGCTATCAGGGTTTCCAGCACGCGCTTGGCTAGCTCGGTGCCGCGGGCTTGCTGAGGCGAGGGCAGCGCGTGATAGGCTTTATTAATCATAGTCAGTACGTTTTCACGGGCCTGCTTTACGTGGTCCCAAGCGTCGGGGCTCATGTAGAGTTGCTGGCTGAGGTTGTGCTCATACTCGGCTCTGATTTCTTGAAGCAGTAAGCGGTGAAACTCAGGAGCCGTTTGGCCGGCGCTGCTCAGACGCACCAGAATGTTGTTAGGTGTAATACGCTCCAGCAGCAGCGTCACGCGCTCATAGGCTTGCAGGCGGATGGGCAGGGTTTCTTTGCTGCTTTGTAGGCGCAGCTCAATGAGGCGGCGCTGCTGTTCCTTTTCGAAGTACTGCTTGATGAGCAGAAACAGCGAGCCGGCCACGATAAGCGCAGGCAGGATGATTTTAAGCAAGTCAAAAATATAGGCGGTCGTATCCATGCGTGGGTACCAAGCCTGAGCCTGGCAAATTTGAAAACAATAGTGAGCTTGAGGAATTTATATACGGCAGCGGCTGATTGGCGACTGGCGCGGTCTTTGGGCAAAGATAACCAGTGAACCGGACCAGCCAACCTGCTGTTCTGTACCTATACGAATGCTACGCGCTTCGTATCTTTGCTTCAGTCTTCTCTTAACCAGGAACTCATTATGGCAACGGCCGTTTCAACCAAAACTGCTCCCATTAGCCTCACCTCGCGGGCTTTGGTAGAAGTCAGAAATATCATTGAAGAAAAGAAAGTCCCTACCGAGTACGGCTTGCGTATCGGGGTGCAGGGCGGCGGCTGCTCAGGTATGAGCTACCTGCTCGGCTTCGACAAACCCAAAGACAACGACGAGGTGTACGACCTTGACGGTCTGCGCCTGATCATGGACAAAAAGCACGCGATGTACGTGCTGGGCATGGAGGTTGACTTCCAGGACGGCCTAAACGCTCGGGGCTTTGTGTTCAACAATCCGCAAGCGAAAAGCACCTGCGGCTGCGGCTCGTCGTTCTCAGCTTAATACTTAATATATAAGCTCTTAGCTCTCGCAAAAAGCCTTGCTTACCTAGCGTAAGCAAGGCTTTTTGTTTGCCTGGTATTGCTAAAACAGAACTGGCAGGTACCATTAATTCTTCAGAATAAGGTCTCGGCGGCCCGCCCAACCTGTCGGTGTTCGCTGCAGCTCTACTACGCCATTGCCACCCACAGCCGGCACCGATACAAGATATCGTGATGTCACCAAGGGGTCATCTTTGAATACAAAATCAGCGATATAGTACGGCGGGCGTCCGCCGGGCTCTTGAATAGCCGCGTGAATATGAGCTGGATCGGTACGGCCAGGGTATGGCGCTGGACGGAGGGTTTGAATTGTGTATTGCCCCCGCGCATCTGATTTTGCCCAGCCATGCAAACGGCCGTGCCATCTCTGGACACCTTTTTCGTTGCCTTCTTTGGTGTAGCGCCCCGTGTGGTCGGTTTGGTAAGCGTAAAGAATTACGCCAGCATACGGGGTTTTGCCATCAGCATGGAGAAGGGTGCCGGAGATGCGCAACGGGTCACCGCGCTCATCCTGACCACCCATAGTTAGGGTCGAAGTCAAGGAGGTTGGCATGTTCACAAAGCAGCAGGTAATGGCAGTATCCGGCCCGTCGCAAGTATCTCTGGGAGCTGTGGCAGGCACCGTGGAGTTAGGCAACGCATCAGCATTGCTGGCCGACTTTGTGTCGCTGCAGGCGCTAACTAATCCACTGAGCAGTAGTAGGCCAACCATCTGATAATTAACTTCCATAACCCTGACTACTTGCTGTGCTACCGGTGCGTTACTTAAGTTACGACTTTGCCAGCACTATTCTCCTATCTCCTAGAAAGCGCAGATCAGTAGGTCTTCGTCATATCGGCTGGCACTACCAGCACAAAGTCGGCCTTGCGTTGGTGCTCCTTTTCCAGCTTTCCCAGCTGCTCCTGCGACACGGTAGAGATAGTCAGTATGCGCAGTTTAGGCTCAGCCTGGCGCAAATACCAGTTTATGCCGTCGTAGTTATCGGAGTGGTAGCTGCCGTTGAGGTGCAGGAATAGTTGGCCGGGCTGCCGATTTTTCAGAATAAAATGGGCCATGGTGGCGTCTTTCAGCGCCTGGGCCTGAATGATGTTTTGGGCGCCCGCGCCGCCGTGAGCAGCGTCGCCAAACATCTTGGCCATGTTGGCGTAGCCGGGCAGGGTATAATCGACGGTGATAGGCAGCGGCGCCAGCCATTCTCGCTCGTTGGGGGGCAAATTTTCCAATGAAGCTAAGCTGCCTCTGGCTACCTGAGAAGCGTAGCGCCGAGGCACGTTGGTCCCAACCACTCGCAGCTTGTTCTGCCTGGCCAACTGGAGTATGGGCTTATAATCGGTGGCATAATTGGGCCAGGGGCGGCTTTGTTCCTCAAAGGTCTTATCATCTAGCTCGCCGGTATTGTACTGTTCCACCAGCGGCTGTACGTCGCGCTCAAACATTTCCATTCCTAATACCAGTTGACCAGCTTTGCGCTGTGCCAAGTCGCGGGCTACTTGCAGTTGTAGCCAGTGCGCGATAGGGTCGTTGTGTTGCTCCCCAAAAAGCACGACGTCGGCTTCGGCTAGCTCCTTGAGCATTTTATCGTAGCTAGCGGCTTTGCCAGCGGCGGTATAGAGGTGATACGCAGGCCGGTCGCCGGTTCGGAAGCTGAGCAGACTAAGCAAGACCGGCAGAAAAAGAAGGCGACGCATTAAGAAAGCGATTGACATGTTGTAGGAAGTCGGATAGGGGGCATCTTGTTCCCATACGGCGCAAAAAGCCCCGTCATAGTTGCCACAGTGGCAAATGACGGGGCTTTTCAGAAATGCGCTGGCCCACGTTTAGTTACGGCGGGAAGCTGGGGGGCAAATTTCAGTTCTTGCTAGGCTAAAATTAATGGCTTGGCGCCTATCCTTTATAAAACATCCAGCGTGACAACTCTCTGTAGTTCACCTTTTTACCATACAGCAAAATTCCCACGCGGTAAATGCGGGCGGCCACCCAAATAGTACCGATAAACCCGAGTATCAGCAGGCCCATAGAAAGCAGGAGTTGCCCCGTAGTGACTCCGCCGAAGGGGATGCGGATAACCATGGCAATGGGCGAAGTGAACGGTATCATCGACATCCAGAACGCTACCGGGCCGTTGGGGTCACGAATCATGACGCTCTGGGCCACGATGAAGGTGAGGATAAGCGGCATCGTGATAGGCAGCATAAACTGCTGCGTGTCCGTTTCATTGTCCACGGCCGCCCCAATGGCCCCGAACAAAGCACCGTAAAGCAAATAGCCCCCCAGGAAGTAAAAGAGGAAGCTACCGATGATGAGCGGCAAATTGAGATTAGCGAAGCCATCGGAAACGGTTTGGAGCACGGCTGTCGTCTTTTTCTCGGTCTCAACGGGCGTAGCGCCGGCCGATTGAGCGGCCGTCTGCATCTGCTGAGTGCGGGAAGTGGCTACCGTATCCAGGCCCATAGAGGCCGACACGCCCGTTATGACAATACTCGACAGCGCTACCCACAGTAGCAGCTGGGTTAGGCCCACGCCGGCAATGCCGATTACCTTGCCCATCATGAGCTGAAACGGCTTCACCGACGACATAATCACTTCTACAATACGGCTGGTTTTCTCCTCAATTACGCCGCGCATAATCTGTACGCCGTACAGAAAGATGAACAGATAAATCAGAAAAGCCATGAAGTAAGCCACGCCCGATGTCACCATGGAGTTGCTCGATTTCTCACCTTCTGAGCTCAGATTTACGGTGGCCACGTCAACGTCGGCTTTGAGGTTGTCGAGCACTTGCTGGTCGATGCCCGACTTGCGTAGGCGAGCAGCTTCCACCTGCCGGTTCACCATGCGCTCAATGTTTAGCTGAAGGGTGAGGCTGAGATTTTCGCGCCCAAATAGCTTGATTCCCGTTGGGTTTGCTAAGTCGAAAGGCGGAATGTAGAGTAAGGCTGAGTTCTTACTTTTCTTGAATTCCGCCTTGGCAGTTTCAAGGTCGGTGGGTGCGTGCACATAGCGCAGCTCGCTCTTTTCGTTTTGGGGCAACTGGCCGGCAAAAAGCCCCCCAGCATCCGCCACAGTCACTATTTTCTTCTCATCCGACCCCATTTGAGTCAGTGCAGCCGGTATCACGAACAGGGCCGACATCAGGAGCGGCCCCACAAAGGTCATGATGAGAAAGCTTTTTTTGCGCACCCGCGTGAGGTACTCACGCTGCACGATAAGCCAGATTTTATCCATTGAAGTAAAGAGTTTTGATACTGATTCTGCTTGATGCTCAAGAAAGGTGGCCATGCATGGCATGCGGGCGTTCTACACCTTCTCCTCCACCAAAGACTCCGGCATGGTTTCGCGCACGCGGCGAATAAAGATTTCATTGATGCTCGGGATTTGCTCCCGAAAAGCGTGCACCTCCACGTGACCAATCAGGTAGCGCAGCAAATCGTTGGGGGTTACGCCCTCATGCAGGCGAATCCGATCGTAGAAGAAGCCGTTTTCGCGCTCCTTGTGCTCCAGCACCTCAAAGTCGGGGTGTAGCACCATCAGGCGGCCTTTGCCTTCTACTTCATAAGTATTCGTCTTGAAAGTATCCTTAATTTGCCTTACAGGGCCATCCAGCACTTTGCGGGAGCGGTTGATCAGAGCAATGGAGTCGCACATTTCCTCCACCGATTCCATGCGGTGCGTGGAGAAAATAATGGTAGCGCCCTTTTGACGTAGCTCCAAAATTTCGTCCTTAATCAGGTTGGCATTAATTGGGTCGAAGCCCGAAAACGGCTCATCGAGTATGATCAGACTGGGCTCGTGCAGCACGGTGGCAATAAACTGCACCTTCTGCTGCATGCCTTTCGACAAGTCCTCCACGTTTTTGCTTACCCAAGGCCGTAGGTCCAGACGGTCGATCCAGGCTTTAATGCGCTTGGTGGCGTCAGTTTTGTTGAGGCCCTTGAGCTGCGCCAGATAGAGCAACTGCTCCCCTATCTTCATTTTCTTATACAGCCCGCGCTCCTCCGGCAGATACCCGATTTGGGCAATGTGGCTGGGATTTAGCCGCTCGCCCCTGAATCGGATTTCGCCCGAGTCGGCGCCCGTAATCTGGGTGATAATACGGATCAGGGAGGTTTTGCCCGCCCCATTCGGACCGAGCAACCCAAAGATGCTGCCCTCGGGAATATCGAGGCTAACGCCACTCAGGGCCACGTGCGCATCGTAGGCTTTGTGCACGTCAATAGCTTGTAAAATGTTGCTCACGGCAGGTGTAAAGGTTTGTGGAACTTAAATGTATCGATTAATAGCAATGCTTAGAAGTTGGTCCTTCGCTGGGGGGCAAATTTTACTCCCCCTGCAATTCGTGTAAGTAATTTTCCAGCCGGTCAAGGTGCTGCCCATACAGCTTGTGCAAATACCATTTAGTGAATTTGAGCATCAGCCAATACAGAATTGCGCCCGCGAAAAACATGATCAGCAGCATCACCCCAATGCTCGAGAATAGCTTATCCCCATCATACTTTAGTGAAAGCCTAAATGCTCGATTAAAGGTAACGGCCACCAGTGCGACAATCGTAACCCAGAGTGTGAGGCGCAAATAAATGGTAAGCAGCCCGCGCAAACCCATAATCAGCGCCTCCAGATGCCCTCGCACGTCCTTTTCTACCTGGTCCATCCGACGCAGCAGCTTGAACTTGCGATAGTAGTAGTAAAGAAAAGCTACCGATAAAACCTCGAGCACCAGTAGATAGCCCTTCATAAACTGGTCGTTGAAGTAGCGAATACCGAATGGTAAGGCTATGATTACGTACACGATACATCCTACTTCCCACCACGCATTGCGGCGCAGCCGCGTTATTACGCCCCCCGACTTGCGCGCCACCATGCGTGCTACGCCCTGCTCACTGAGCGGCGCCAGATCGTCCTCGGCCTGGTGGCTCCACAACTGACGTAGTTCATTTAATTCCATTGCGCTGACTTGCTAAAAATCTTGCGGAGTTTGTCTTGAATGCGGTGCATTTTAACCCGCACGTTATTCTGCGTAATACCCAGGATGTCGGCCATTTCCTCATATGTGTGCTCTTCTAAATAAAGCAGCACAAAGGCCTTTTCCACTTCCGACAGCCGCTCAATAGCCCTATATAGCGCCGCTATTTCTGTTGAGTCGGTTCCAGTATCCGGCGCTTGCACTATTTCTAACACCGCACGATCGAGGCGGTCGGGAATAGGCTTGCGCGTACGCTGCCGCAAATCCGACACGGCCACATTTAACCCGATTCGATACATCCAGGTGCTGATTTTTGCCCCCCGCGCCTCGTAGCGCGGATACGCCCGCCACAGCTGCAGCACAATCTCCTGAAACAGATCCTGTTGGTCGTCCGCATCCGGGCAATACAGCCGACAAATCCGTCGGAGCATGGCCTGGTGCGCATTGATAAGCGCAACAAAATCGGAAGTAGATGGGTCGGGTGGCAAGGGAAGGTAGCTAGCCAGAATACACTACATATATCGCCATTTGTGAGGCAGCATTACGGGGCCAAAGAAATAATTTTACAGTTACTAAACGGGTTTGTAAGTTCTTATTAATCCTAACAGTACAGGCTGAATAACAGTGTTCTTATGCTCTTTCCTTTCTTCCCAGGCTGCGAATAAGGCATCAAGCATTCGAGGGCATAAAAAAGCCCCCCAGAATAAATCTGGGGGGCTTTTCTGCTTTAGCTTTTGAGCTAACAGCTTAAATCAAATTTAGCTTACTGGAAATACTCCTTCACTTTTTCGAAGAAGCCTTTCTCATTCTTACCCGGATTAGGCGTGAAATTCTGCGCGTCGCGCAATTTCTCTAGCAACTCGCGCTCCTGGCTGTTTACCACCTTCGGCGTCCAGACGTTGATGTGAATCAACTGGTCGCCGCGGCCGTAGCCATTCAGGTCTTTAATGCCTTTGCCGCGCAAACGAAGAATCTTGCCTGGCTGGGTGCCTGGATCGACCTTGATTTTTACCTTACCTTCAATGGTCGGCACTTCAATGCTTGCGCCCAATGCAGCATCCACGAAGGAGATGTACTGGTCGAACATGATATTGTTGCCGTCGCGCTTGAGCAATTCGTGCGGCTCCTCCTCGATTTGAATAAGCAAGTCACCAGGTACGCCGCCACGCTCGGGGTAGTTGCCTTTGCCGTTCATGCTTAGCTGCATGCCCTCGGCCACGCCCGCCGGAATATTGATCGGAATAATTTCCTCCTGAAGCTGGCGTCCGTCGCCGTGGCATACGTCGCACTTGCTCGTTACTACTTTGCCTTCGCCGTTGCAAGTGGGGCAAGTAGAGCTGCTCACCATCTGACCAAGCATGGTGTTCACTACGCGCTTCACCTGGCCTTGGCCATTACAAGTGCCACAGTCCTTTACGTCGGTGCCGTTCTTAGCGCCCGTGCCCGTGCAAGTATTGCACGCTACGTAGCGCTTTACTTTTATTTTCTTCTCGATGCCGTTGGCAACTTCCTCTAAGTCAAGCTTAAGCTTGATGCGCAGGTTGGAGCCTTTCCGCACCCGGCGTCCACCGCGGCTTTGGCCACCACCGAAGAAGCCTTCGAAGCCACCGCCGCCGAAAATGTCGCCAAACTGGGAGAAGATATCTTCCATGTTTGGACCGCCACCGTTGCCACCTACACCCTGGTGACCGAAACGGTCATAGCGGGAGCGTTTTTGCTCATCCGACAATACTTCGTAGGCCTCAGCAGCTTCCTTGAACTTATCTTCAGCTGTTGGGTCATCGGGGTTTTTATCGGGGTGAAACTTGATGGCTACCTTACGATAGGCCTTCTTGATTTCCTCCGGCGAGGCGGTTTTGGCTACGTCCAACACCTCGTAATAATCTCGCTTCTGCGCCATAATCTTTAGTACGTGCGTCGTTTACTGGCCCAGCACCACCTTGGCGTGGCGGATTACTTTATCACCTAAATAATAGCCCTTCTCCACTTCGTCAACCACCTTGCCCTTCAACTCCTCTGTGGGAGCCGGAATTTGGGTAATTGCTTCATGCAAGTCAGGGTCGAAGCCGCCGCCTTTGGTCTCCATAGCCGTCAAACCCTTCTGCTGAAGCGTCTTTACCAGCTTGTTGTAGATGATGTCTACGCTCTCGCGCACCACTTGCACGTCCTCCGACGCTTGGGTGTGGGTGCGGGCGCGCTCAAAGTCGTCGAGTACGGGCAGCAACACCGCCATCAGTTCCTGATTGGCAGATTTAAACAAGTCGGAGCGCTCCTTGGCAGTGCGGCGTTTGTAGTTGTCAAACTCGGCTGCCAAGCGCAAGTATTTATCTTTTAGCTCCGCAAGCTCAGTCTCCGTCTTGGTAGCTTCTTGCTGGGGAGCATTTTCAGTATCAGTTGCTACTGTAGCCTCACCATCAGCCATTTCGCCAGCTACCTGGTCGGGATCAACGGTCAAGTTGTCGTCCTGCGGTACGTTATTATCGTCAGCCATCTTATCGAATATTCGTCGAAACGGGTTTTTCACTACATTTTAGCCGGTTGGCAAGAAGCGAAGACAAGGAGTTTGCCAAAGGCAGTAGGGCTGCCATAGTGGCACTGAAACTTCGGAATAGCCGTGTTTAGTTCAGTTGAGCGTTCGTTGGTAGTAACAGGATTTCAAAGTCGTACTACCCCCGATCATTGAATGACTTAGCGTATACGTAGCCATCGGCAGTAATAGTGCTGATACCGATTTCTCGGAGCAGGTAACAACACTTCGCTTTACTCCGCAGTCAGCTCTTGCCAAATCATATCCTTCAGCCGCTGAATATTTTTGTTTGCTAGGCTGGAGATGAACACGCTCGGCAAGTCAGTCGGCAGCGTGGCCCGAATTTCGGCTTCTAGCTCGTCGTCGATGAGGTCAGCTTTGGTAATGGCCAATATGCGGCGCTTTTCCAGTAGCTCTGGATTAAACTGCGTCAGCTCATTGACCAATATCTGATACTCGGCAGCAATATCATTGCTATCCACCGAAATCATAAAGAGCAGCATGGAGTTGCGCTCGATGTGCTTGAGAAAACGCGTACCCAGACCACGGCCTTCAGCGGCTCCTTCGATGATACCTGGAATATCGGCCATCACGAAGGACTTGTAATCGCGGTAAGCAACTACCCCCAGATTCGGCACTAGCGTTGTGAAAGCGTAATCGGCAATTTTAGGCTTAGCCGCCGATACCACCGACAGCAACGTGCTTTTGCCCGCATTTGGGAAGCCAACTAGCCCGACGTCAGCCAGCAGCTTAAGCTCCAATATAACCCACTCCTCAATGCCGGGCTCGCCGGGCTGAGCATAGGTGGGCGCCTGGTTAGTAGCCGATTTGAAATGGTCGTTGCCGAGGCCACCGCGTCCGCCGGGCGTAAGAATTATTCGCTGTCCATGCTCCGTGATTTCCACTTTTTTCTCTCCGGTTTCAGCGTCGCGGGCGATGGTACCCAGAGGAACTTGCAGAATTACATCCTCGCCCTGCGCACCACTGCGCAAGCTTTCGGCCCCGCCTTCGCCGTGGCCAGCAATTATGTGCTTCTTATACTGCAGGTGCAGCAAAGTCCAAAGTTGGGAGTTGCCTTCCAGAATAATATGCCCCCCACGGCCACCATCGCCACCATCGGGACCACCGTTAGGCAAGCCCTTGGCCCGAAAGAAATGAGAAGAACCTGCGCCGCCTTTGCCCGAACGGCAGCAGACTTTAACGTAATCGATGAAATTATTAGAAGCCACTGGTGATGAAGTAAGAGTACTGCGGATAGCCCAAAAAACATCTGTCATCCTCAACGGACGGCCCGAAGAAAGAGCTTTTCACAAAAGCACAAGTCGTTGGTATAACAACCGTTCTAACGTGATAAGATCCTTGCTTCGGGCCGTCCGTTGAGGATGACAGATAAGGCAGTTGTACCTACAAAGTTACGCTTTTACTTCGTCAGCTGCCTGTTGCCCATTAGAGAGCGAAGGTGCGGGCTGCTTTTGGTCGATAATTTCGCAGATCTGAGTAAATATTTCTTCAATAGCACCAATGCCATTTAAAGCGTGAAACTTCTGTTGCTCAGCGTAGTAGCCTGCCACTTGGGCAGTTTCAGTGTTGTACACGTTCACCCGACGACGAATCTTGGCTTCGTCCTGGTCATCGGGTCGGCCGCTGGTTTTGCCCCGCTCTAGCAGACGCGTCACCAGTTCTTCCTCTGCTACTTCCAGCGCTATCATGCACGATACGCCCGTGTCGTAGCGTATCATCAGCTCATCCAGGCTTTGGGCCTGAGGCACGGTGCGTGGGAAGCCGTCGAAGATAAAACCCGCAGCAGTCGTGTTGTTGGCCAGTTGGCTCTCAATCATGCCAATTACCACTTCATCGGGCACCAACAGGCCTTCATCCATAAGCTTTTTGGCACGCAGGCCCAGATCGGTGCCTTGCGTGATTTGAGAGCGGAGCAGGTCGCCGGTCGAGAGGTGTACCAGATTATAACGGGCAATTAACTTCTGACTTTGCGTTCCTTTGCCGGCGCCGGGCGGGCCGAAGAGCACGATATTGAGCATAGAGCGAGGAGTTTCGCAGGGAAAAGAAAAGACGGTGTTGGGAAAGATAGTGAATCAGAAACAAAGTGACCCATACGGCGGGGGGCAAAAGTAGGCCGAAGGAGTCAGATTACAACGCCTTATACAGATCGGGGTAATTGCGACCTAAGCCGTCATAATCAAGGCCATAGCCTACTACAAACTCGTTGGGAATTGAAAGCGCCGAATAGCGAACGGCCAGCTCATGCTGCAAGCACTCGGGCTTGATGAGCAAACAGGCTACTTCGAGGGAAGCTGGGTTTTTGCCCCCCAGCACGTCGAGCAAGGCCCGAATTGTATGGCCCGTATCCACGATATCTTCCAGAATAACGAGGTGCCGACCCTGCGCTTCTTCACGCAGCCCCAGCAGTTCTCTAACCTTACCCGTGCTGCTGGTGCCCTCATACGAAGCCATCTTGACAAAGGAAATCTCGCAGTCAATCGTCAGTTCCTTCATCAAATCGGAGGCGAACATGAACGAGCCATTGAGCACAGCCACGAAGAGCGGTGTCTTATCGGCGTAATCAGCGTTTAGGCGGGCGGCTAGCTCCCGCACGGCAGTTGCCAATTGTTCAGAGGTGAGGTAAGGGGCAAACTGCTTGTTGTGCAGCGAGATAACGGAGTGGGGCATACCGGGCGAGGTTGTAAACCGGGCGAAGGGAGGGCCAAAGGTAGGACAAAAAAAAGCAGCCTCTTCGCACCGAAGAGGCTGCTTTTGCACCGTGACTTACTGGGAGTGATGTATTAGGCGCGCTTAACAGTAGCTTACCTGAGCCTCTAACTACCTTCCCGCCTAAGCTAAGCGTAGTAAATCAATGCGTTACTGAGTATGCCGCCACAACGTGAATACTGCTTTGGCAGCGGTGGGCGCTAGTTCGGCATAACGCACTTTAGGTTGTATAACCTGCTCAATGGGCTTAGGCTCAACCGGCGCCACACCCCGACGCACGACACCATCCGTGACGGCAATGTGGGGGGCAATTACCAGCGACACAATACTCATCAGCTTGATCAGAATGTTCATGGAAGGACCCGAAGTGTCTTTAAACGGGTCGCCTACAGTATCACCAGTTACGGACGCTTTGTGGGCATCCGAGCCTTTGAACTCCATCTTGCCATTCACCATTACACCCTTTTCAAACGACTTCTTAGCGTTATCCCAGGCGCCGCCCGCGTTGCTTTGGAACATGGCCATCAGCACACCCGAAACGGTAACGCCAGCTAATAAGCCCCCCAGCACCTCTGGTCCGAAGGCAAAGCCAACAATAATGGGCACGATGAGCGCAATAGCGCCGGGCAGCATCATCTCCCGGATAGCTGCCTGAGTGGAAATGGCTACGCATTTCTCATACTCTGGACGACCCGTACCTTCCATGATGCCGGGAATCTCGCGAAACTGCCGACGCACTTCCTGTACCATAGCCATTGCGGCCCTTCCTACGGCCGAGATAGCCAAGGCGGAGAAGATAAAGGGAATCATGCCGCCTACAAACAAGCCCGCCAGTACCCGCGCATTACTGATGTCGATGCTGGAAATATTAGCTGTACCCATAAAGGCCGCAAACAGAGCCAAGGAAGTCAGCGCGGCGGAGGCAATCGCAAAGCCCTTTCCGGTGGCAGCAGTAGTGTTACCTACTGCATCCAAAATGTCCGTACGCTCACGCACTTCCTTTGGGAGTTCGCTCATTTCAGCAATACCGCCTGCGTTATCGGCAATGGGCCCGAAGGCATCAATGGCGAGTTGCATAGCAGTGGTTGCCATCATACCAGCCGCGGCAATGGCCACGCCGTATAGGCCCGCAAACTCAAAGCTGAGCACGATACCCGCTGCCAATACTAGAATCGGCAGTACCGTTGACTCCATGCCCACAGCTAAGCCGCCAATGACAGTGGTAGCGTGGCCAGTGCTGCTTTGCTGCACAATGCTCATGACGGGCCGCTTGCCCATAGCTGTGTAGTACTCTGTGATAATACTCATCAGTGTACCGACCACTAAGCCTACTAGGATGGCATAAAACACGTCCATCGAGTCAAAGGGAATAGAGCCCGGACGGTTAATAACCAGTTCGCCTGCGGGCAGCATCCAGCGCACTAAGAAATAGGATGAAACAGCCGTCAGCACCACTGACACGTAGTTGCCAAAGTTCAAAGCGCCCTGCACGTTGCCGCCTTCCTTCACCCGCACTGTCAAGATTCCTATTAACGAAGAGATAATGCCGATACCAGCAATCACCATAGGCAGGATAATAGGCGAAAGGCCATTGAACTGGTCATTTGTCGCGGCTACCTCTCGGCCCAGCACCATAGTGGCCAGAATGGTAGCTACATATGAGCCAAATAGGTCAGCGCCCATACCAGCTACGTCACCTACGTTATCCCCTACGTTGTCGGCAATCGTAGCGGGGTTGCGAGGATCATCTTCAGGAATTCCCGCTTCTACTTTACCCACCAAATCTGCCCCGACGTCGGCGGCTTTGGTATAAATACCACCACCAACGCGTGCAAACAGCGCAATGCTTTCGGCCCCCAATGAAAAGCCTGTCAGCACTTCTAGGGCAGTTTCCATCTCAATTCCATTGGCCCCACCGCCTTTGCTCAGCACAAACATGTTGTAGAACACAATGAACAGCGACCCCAGCCCTAATACTGCCAAGCCAGCCACGCCCATGCCCATCACCGAACCACCCGAGAAGGACACGTTCAGCGCCTTCGACAAGCTAGTACGAGCGGCCTGAGCCGTGCGCACATTAGCCTTAGTGGCAATCTTCATCCCAATGAACCCCGCGAGCGCCGAAAATACAGCGCCAATTAAAAAGGCAATCACAATAACGGGACTCGACTTTTCGCCTGTAGTGCCCAAGTAGCCTAGAAAGGCGCAGGCAATGAGAGCGAATAAAGCCAGCACCTTGTATTCAGCTTTAAGAAATGCAATGGCGCCATCGGCGATGTAGCCGGCAATCGTGCGCATGCGTTCGTCGCCGGCATCTTGCCGGGCTACCCAGCCCGAGCGCAACCACGTGTACAATAGGGCCAGCACGCCCAGTGCAGGGGCTACGTAAAGAATTTCCATCATAGAAGCGGGAGTGAGAAGGTTGGGTTAGGGTTGAAGGATGAAGTTTGGGTGGGTAAAATAGAGTTTATTACCTAATCCTCAAGTTCTAAGCCCATAAAACTGTAGCTCCACATTTGCCTGACTGCCCATCCCCTTTCTGTTGCTTTTCTGAGTTTGCTTTAATGCAGGAAACCATACACGCAAAAAAAGCCCCCCAGCATTCGTCTGGGGGGCTTTTTTATCATTCGCAGGCAGTTTCACAGCTCCTGCATCAGCACCTTATATAATGCTAGCATGCTGGCAATGTCGCGCTTATCTACAATCTCATCAGGTGAGTGCACATTGTCCTCAGGGGCTCCTACAAAGCACCAATCCCAGGGCTGAGCGCTATGCTGTAACTCCTTTGCGTCCGAGCCACCGCTTCCTTCTACTTCCAGTTGGTGCGGAATGCCCGATGCGGCCGCAATCCGGCGGATACGCTCCACATAAGAGCGGCGCGGTATCAGCGAGTCGCGTAAGGAAATCGCTACTCCTTGCCCGGCATGTACGCCTTCGGTTACCCAGGTTATATCTGAAATCAAGGCCTGCCGTACCCCGTAGGTTTCGTAGATATAGTTAGCCAAATAGGTCACAGATCCCCCACCATGCTCTTCCCAGCAACCAAAAGCCAGAATACCATGCTCCAGCGTCTCGGCTAGCCGCAAGGCATTCCAGACTCCCAGCCGATTGTCGAGGTAGCAAGACTGCACGGTATCAGACGTTTCACGGAAGTTGCAAGCAAATGTCAGCTCTGTGCCCCGCTCAATGTCGCGAGTGAACTCATAGCTTAATTCACCCGTTTCGTCGTCAACGACTAGAGTACATTCAATGTCACCTTGCGTGTCGTGACCTACTAACCGGTAACCAGTTTCGACTTGTGGTCCGCCAATACGCACCAGTTGGCGGCCATAGCGTACAGTAAAACCAATGCTGTCGAGATGGGCAAATACCGCTGTTCGAGGAGTTCCAAATACTAACAATACGCAATCTTGCCACCCTTCTCCGCGTTTTATAAGTGGCTGTGTTCGCCAACCAACCTGATTTTGATTGATGTAGTCTAGCAGAAATTCAGTCAGAGGAGCTTCGTTGCCGGAAGGCGCCTGAATCTCACATAAGGTTCGTAACAGATGCATAAGTGCTATGTTGTTCGCCCAAAACTAGGATAAAAGCCATACTTTAGCCCTCTTATCATCCAGCCGCTGGTAAATGTAAGCTTGGCCGATAACTGCAGTAGCACACCCTCATGATCCGAGAACTTCGATTTATCCTCTTACTTCTTTTTGTAGCGACTGGAGCGTGGGCGCAAAAGAAGGACAGCACACGCACCCCCGCTCCTATCCGTACCATAGAGGTAGACAACGTAGATGTACTCCCAACAGCCAACACCAAAGGTTGGCTGCTCCTGGATAAGGATATTCAGACCGAGCTGGATGGAGCGGTACAGAATCTCTACAACTTCAAGTACGATAAAGCGGAGAAACAATTTCGCTCATTGCGGCGGCGCTATCCGCAGCACCCCATGCCTTATTTTCTCCTGGGCTTAAATACATGGTGGAAAATTGTACCCACCAATGTCCAGAGCAAGCAATACGACCGCATATTCTTTGCTTACATGGATACGGCCATTACCTATGGTGAGAAGCTCTACAAAGCCGATCCTAAAAACTACGAAGCCTGCTTTTTCCTCTCCGCAGCCTATGGCTTTGATGCCCGCCTGAACGCTGAGCGAGCTAACTGGCGAAAAGCGACCGTGAGTAGCAAACGAGCCCTCGAGTATCTGGAGAAAAGCAAGGAGGCCAATGGCTTGAGCCCCGAGTTTCTTTTTGGCCAAGCGCTATTCAACTATTACGCTGTCTGGATTTCGGAAGAATATCCTTTGCTGCGTCCAGTCCTGCTATTTTTCCCAAAAGGGAATAGAGAACTAGGACTTCAGCAGTTAAAAAACGTAGCTGATAACGGTTTTTATACCGGCACAGAAGCTAAGTTTTTCCTCATGCGCATTTTAAATAATGAGGAAAATAAGCCAGCCGTGTCTATGCCGGTTGCGCGTTACCTAGCCAGTAACTATCCTGACAATGGTTATTTCCAGCGCTTTTATGCCCTACTTTGCTTCAACGAAGGGGATTTTCGTGAGTGTGAGCGTGTGAGCCGCGATATTTTAGATAAGCTCAATCGCGGCATGCCGGGCTACGAAGGCATCAGCGGACGCTATGCCACCTATTTTTTAGGGTGGCTTATGCAAAACAAGTATAAAGACCTCGAAAAAGCGCAAGATTATTATCAGCGTTGCATTGTATTTGCTGAAAGCACCGATGAAACTAGTGGTGGCTTCTACGTCTATGCCAACTTTAACCTAGCCCGCATAGCGGCCAAAACCCCTGACATTGCCGCCGCCCGCCGCTACTACGAAGTAGTACGCGACAAAGCCGATCATAAATCGGAACAATTCCGGGAAGCCAAAGCGTACTTAAAGAAAAACAAAATTTAGGCGGACTGCGCACATATTAATGGAGCTAAAAGACCTTTTTCTTACACCTCTCTACCTTGGTATTTTTTATGTCATAGCTTATGCGGTGCGCTCCAAATACACTAATGCTTTTACAAAAAAATACTTCATTCCGGCTCTTACACTTAAATTTCTAGGTGCTATTGCCTTAGGTCTAATTTATCAATTTTATTACGGGGGCGGAGACACATTTAACTACTTCTACCACACTACAGTTATTCGAGATGCATTCGCCGACTCATTTTCCAGCGGCTTAAATTTGCTTACTACTACTTCATATGATCCAAGTCTGACAAAGTACGCGGCTCGCATGTTTTGGTATGGAGCAGACCATGGTAATAATCCAGAGTTTTTTACAGCTCGGATAGCTGCTGCATTTGGGCTACTTTGCTTTAACACCTATAGTATTATAGCATTATTTTTTGCTGCAACTAGCTTCGCAGGAATGTGGGCTATGTACCAAACTTTTTTACGTATTTATCCACTCGCATATAAGCAATTAGCTATAGCTGTATTTTTTCTTCCCTCAGTATTCTTTTGGGGTTCCGGCCTTATGAAGGACTCCTTATGTTTAGGTGCTCTTGGTTGGGTATTTTACGGCTTCTATCACGGTCTTATTGAAAAGCGAAATTTAATTTTATCAGCTATTTTGGGTGGGCTAGGAGCATATTTCCTAATTATGATGAAGGTGTATATTCTCATGTCTTTCTTAGCCCCAGCTTTATTTTGGGTTTTCAATGAGAATAATCAGCGTATTCGTAGTGCATTGCTCCGTAATATTCTCAAGCCATTTTTTATTATTATCGGAGCTGCAGCAGGTTATTTAGGAGCTTCTAACTTAACTGAAGGCGATGAACGCTTCGACGTAGATAATATCGGAGAGCGCACTCGTATTACTCAAAATGCGCTCTATAATCGTACAAAGGAAGAGGGGTCAGGATATAATATTGGGGACATTGACGGTAGCGTAGGTAGCATTATTGCAGTTGCTCCTCAGGCTATTATTGTGTCTTTATACCGTCCATTTCTGTGGGAGGCACGCAACCCAGTTATGCTGCTTTCAGCACTAGAAGCCTTATGGTTTGCTTGGCTTACCTTGCGTATTTTATTTCGCACAGGCGCTATGCGTTCTCTAAAGTTAATTAGTTCGACTCCAGTGCTTTCTTTCTGCTTAATATTTACAATAATATTTGGTATCGGTGTAGGTACTAATAGTGGAAACTTCGGCACATTGGTGCGTTATAAAATTCCGCTTATGCCCTTTTACTTGGCTGCACTTTATATCTTACAGGCTCAAGCTAAAAAAGCTGTGTTTCCTCGTCGGCGCAAAGTACTTGCAACAACCTAGTTACTTGAGATATCAAAGGCGAAATAAATCAAGAAAATTCTGCTTATTAGCTAATACCGAATAACGCCCTACAACGGTGTTTCGAGCGGCTTCGCCTAAGCCTATACGCAATTCCGCATTTTCTAAAAGCGTCTCTAGCGCTTCTCGCCATTCTTTTTGTGTGGCACATACGTAGCCATTGCGACCTTGCTGCACAACTTCTGTGTTCATTCCAACTGGTGATACAACAGCAGGGATTCCCAAAGCCATGTATTGCAGGGCTTTAAATGCACATTTTCCTTTAGCCCAAGGGTCATCCTCTAGAGGCATGAGCCCCACGTGTAGGCTTGCCAAGTCTGGAATCTCGGTGGCTTTGTTCCAAGGTTGGAAATATAGCGAGCGTAGAGGAAGCTGGGGGGGCTGATTAGAAATAACTCGAAATTCAAAATCGTAGCGAGTCTCTAGCTCAGCCAAGACGGGCACTACTTGGTTTAAATACTTCAGTGTCGAATGAGTGCCCGTCCAGCCAATAATAAGGCGGCCAGCTGTACGCTGGTCGCGCACTTGGTTGTGCAAGTGCAGGGTATCTATAGTAGTGGGGTTCACAACTGCTCGTTTATTGAATTGACTAGCATACTCGCATAGGTATGCGTTACCGCAGCTTACCTTGAACGCCCAGCGGCAGATATTCCCTACTTTATGATGCCACTTCACTCCCGCAACAATCTTATTTGCCTCCGAGGTATTTGGTATCCAAATAGCATCATCAAAATCATAGATGAGCTTCTTTCTCATGACCTTTGCAATCAACCACTCAAATATTGGTGGACCGATGGGCGAAGCTTCCCGATGGATAAAGACGAAGTCATAGGAAGACACTGAGAGCAGCAGCCATAATCGGCGAAAAAAGCCTCCCAGAATTCCAGTTGCCTTAGCTAGCGTATGTCCAGGCTTATAAAGAATTTGCCAAGTTGCTTCTGAAATAAAAGGCGCTAGGCGATAAGTATGACCAGCTTCCGCCAGAAAATTTAAATACTGCTCGAAACGAAAGCGCTGTGAAGGCGCCCGGCCGAATGGATAAGGAACAATAAAAAGGATGTGCATACTCAAGATAAAATTGAGAATTCTCTTTCTATACCTCAATGACAAGCTTAAAAGTAAAGCACTTAAAAAGCAGAAGCCTGACTTTAGAATTTATTAGATAAAAAAGCAAACAGCTTCTCTACCCCACTGGTACTGGCTGACGAAGTGAAAAGAAATGAGTGTAGGCTTGTCGGGCGCGGTCTAGGGAGCGGTGACGTTGCGCTAGCGACACCGTCTGTTGACGGTAGTTAGGCGTCTGTAGTTGCTCCGCTATCTGGCGAATGGCGTCCGGTACACTGGCTGGCTGATCAAGGTTAAAGATTGCTCCTCCTCCCTCCTCCAGGATAATGGCGCTATCATCGCCTACGCCCTCAGTAAGAAGCACTGGTAACCCAGCAGCCCAATACTCTCCAACCTTTATAGGAGAGCAGAAAAGTCGACAAGGAGCTGGCTTAATGGGAGCAAAAGCAAAATCGGCTGCCGATAAGTAACCTGGTACATCAACGTGGGGGGCTTTTGTAACAACTACCTGCTCTTCGGTAAACCCAACTCTGGCTAGTTTACTCCGCACCTCATCCTGTGCATTAGGCGTCAGAATAATCAGGCGAAAACAGGGACCAAAATGGTTAGCAGCGGCTTTGAATAAATCGAAGGCCTCAGAATCATAATAAATGTCTCCAAACTTGCCTACATAAATTCCTACCAGCGCATCAGGAGCAAAGCCTATTTTCTGCCGAACTCGGCGGCGTTCTTCTTCGTCGTAGCCAAAAGCAGCCACATTAACAGAACATGGCACTGTCACAATTCGCTTAGCTGGAACACCCTCGCGTATAAGTTGCTGACGATAATTCTCCGCCACAGGCAGCAAACCGCTGGCTATCTGCTTTTGCTTTCGCTCCCAATAACGCTGAAATAAGTATCGCGGATCGTAACTTTTCCACACACCTGATTCCAGCATATAGTCAGCATGCGGCTCAAACGATTCTACGTAAAATGGTAGCTTACTTTGCTTCCAGACCAGATAAGCTAATGCTCCGGCTGGTGCTCCACGAGCCAATAGCAAGTTGCTGCGGTGTTCAATGGCAAGTCTTACCAACTCCTTTGGGAAACGCAGAAAATCATCTGTTTTAGTAACCAGCACATTACGTCCTGGCACTGATACAAGGGGCTCGTACGTAAGCTTATCAGCGGGGAAGAATGGCTGAAAAATTGGTTTCATGCCGTTCCGCTCGATTGTGACGAGTAGAATCCTCTCCACATCTGAGCGCTGCTGTAATAGCTGCAAGTGTGGGAAAACTGTGGAAATGGTAAGTGGATCTTCCAGTCCCCAATAACTCAAAAACAAAATGCGCATGCAGACAGGAAAACAATGAGTAGAATAGGCAACAGGCTTAGGTACGAAGTTTCTTTACCCATTCCACGGCCCGCAGCCCAACTAGACATCGGACTAACAAAATCAGGGCCTGACGACTGGGCAAGTTGGGCGCGGCCTTGCGCGCATAGCTCAGGGCTTTGACCCGATGATTGTCGGCGTAAGCGTGAATGGCGCAAAGATAATCCACCCGACCCGTGAGTACCCGGCGCTGCTCTAGTGTAAGGGTTATACGCCTAAGCATCCAATCTAACGCTAGCGCAAGTTTGCGCACTAGTGCTGTGTGATCTGAACGCATGGAACGGTTATTATGATCGTTCATTGTCAGCGTGACGGCATCTATGATATATACCCGATCCTGCTGCATATTCTCGAGCATAAACATCCAATCTTCCACGGCTGCATAACGTCGATCCTCCTCAAACACGTGTAAGGCTGAATTCTGGCGACGCACACAAATATTACAAGCTAGCGCATTGCCCCTTATAAACAGATCTAAGCCGTACCAGCCTTCTTTTATACTATTCATATCGCTATCAGCCAATACCCCATCGCGGTCGAAGTTGTACTTAGTAGCAATAAAATTAGGAGCGCCTAACTGCTGAATTTTGGCGTGCAGTGTACTTAGATGCGTTGTGTGTAGTACATCATCGGAATCTAGAAAAATCACGTACGTCCCGCAGGCCCGTCTAAATCCATAATTACGAGCTTCGCCTCGCTCCCCATTGTTTTTAACCAGATAATGAATTCGAGGGTCAGCAACCTGAGCTACTATAACAGCAGTATTGTCCGTGCTGCCATCATCAACGACGATAATTTCAAAGCTTTGAAATTGCTGTTCTATTACGGAGCGGAGCGTAGCTGCAATAAACTCAGCGCGGTTGTATGTCGGAATAACGACGCTAAAAAAGGGGGTTGAGGAAGGCAGCATATCAGCACTCATGAAGCCGTCCTTTAAAGATTAGAAAATAAATGTTCAATACCGTACCGTATGCCTTTCAGCAAAGCTAGCGTAGTAAGCAAAATAAGAATCGTGCGTAGGGCAATACGCACTACAGGCAACTTTACTAGGTGAAGTATATGCATATCCACTATAAAAATGCACACCAAGCTTCCCAAACCGAATAACAAAAGTGCTAGGTTTATATCCTGCATATATATTCCAACTGCAAGCGCCGCCGCACGCGTAAGTAGTAATAGCATATTGGATATCAATAAGTACCGTTGCTTTCCGAGAACCGTATATAAGGTACTCGTCGATTGCGAAGTGAGCTTGAAAATGTAATAATAGCCTAGATAGCCTGTAAATACCCCAGCCATTTCCCACTGAGCGCCAAAAGCGATTTTGAAAATCCAGTCGCCATAGATGGTAATCAATCCTAATGGCAGAACCCCAATGTATAGAAGCTTATTATAGATATTGAGTGTCAGATCCTTTAATCGCTCTGGCTCGGTGTTGTATAGTTCGGACGCTTTCTGGTAAAAGACCGGCGCCATGGCCGAGCCAGTCAGGTGTATCGGAATTTCGAGTAGCGTTACGGAAAAGGAATACAAGCCCACGACAGTAGCCCCGAAGCCACTGGTGAGAAAAAAGATGGGTAGCTGCGCCGACAGCGTGCTCACGTATCCGCTAGGCAATATATATAGTGGAAATTCCCGGTATTCTATCGCCACCTCCCGAATCCGAGCAAAGGAAAAAGTCTGGCGTAGCTCACCCAGCTCACGATGTATGCCGCTACGCAGCAGTCCCACAAACGTAGTCAGCTTGCTAATAAAATCCCCCAACACCAGTCCGGAGGGATGACCCAGCGAAAACCAGCCATAGCCAATCGTGAAAACGCGCCCAACTATAGTCGTGACAACGTCAACGCCGGCGCGGGTCCGAAATTCCTTGGTACGAGTATACCAACTGCTCATCATCAGACTAAGGTTGTAGAACAGTAGTAGTACTGGCACGGTATAAAACCAAGCTCCCAGAGTCTGCACCTGCAGCCAAGTGATAAACCAATCTCCAAACAACAGCAGTGCCCCCGACACCAGCACGAAGGACGTGAGCGAGAGCAAAATGGTCAACTGCATCAGTGCTAGCGCTTTCTCCTTAGTTTTGGGCAGAGGCAGCGTATTTTGATAAGTCAGTGTGGTCAACATAGCCAGGTTGCTCACCGTTGAGGTGAATACGGCAAACTGCCCGTAAGCTGCCGGCGCATACAAGCGCGACATTATGGGCGTGAGTAGAAAGCCTAGCGCCGTGATGAAGGCCGATCCAGAAAAGGAGATGAAAAGATTCTGAGCAAACGACCCCTTATGCTTTAATGGCTCGATCAGAGCTCCAATCTTCTTTATTAACATTAACCCAGAATCAATCTACCAAACAGCCCAAAGCCCGGTACTGAGCTTTACGACGTTCGGCCCAGCGCAACCACTCAGCAAATGTAGCACGCTCATCAGCTGCAGTATCTAATAATGGTTTAAAATGCGTCGGAGAGAAGTCAGCGGGAAAATTATCGTACACATCTAACTCACCTCGTAACCATGCTTGGTTTAAGATATGGCTCAAGACAAATGGATCAAGCTTAATATCAGAATAGATGTTTGTAGCAGAACTAGTATGTGAGTCGCAGGTGTATTCCTCTGTAGTTTTTGCGACGCGGCTACCTTGCGTACGATGGTATTTAACAGCTGCACGTAACGGATTAGCTTCATTAAGTTTTACCTGATCTGGAGTCCAGAGTGCCAGCCAGTAGTCTCGGCGGAAGAACACCGAAGCCATTGAATGGAATGTATACAATGGTAGCCACAGATGAAAATCATTATAAAAACGAAAAAAGCCAAGTCTGTATAGCAGCGACCGCACCTTATAATCATTCAAAAAAATGGTGCGGGTAGCAAGCGGAATCTTTGGAATAATTTCCTCAACACCATGACCCAAGGGCACGAGTCTTCCTGAGTTAAGAAGAGGATTACCGTACCAATACAACTTCACCATATCGAGGTCTTCATCTTTCATTACTTGCTCAATGACAGTTATATCCAGCTCTTTAGTCAACCATATATCATCTTCAAGTAGTAAAAATCGCTCAGTTGCCTGCGAAACACCATCCATCCAAAAATCAATAGGAATTACTTTTTGGTCAAACGGCACCATGTTTTCTACGTGCGCCTTCAGTGCTAAAACTTTAGCAGAATAGCGTGGCGAACGACTAATAAGCGCCTTTGGATAAAGTTGTTGAATACGTTCCAAATACTCAGGCGGAGTACCATCATCAAGAATTTTCACGTTAAACTCACCTATCATATAACGATAAATGCTACGCAGGCATCTCTCTAAATAGTAAGGCCGATTAAATGATTTTACGATAATGTCCATGGTTTACCTCAAGATGTAATATTCTTAAAATTAAGCTGAGCAGTAGCTACTATTCTTCGCTTCTTTTGAGAGAGTAAAGTGTGTAGCCTGAATGTATCCAGAGAAATTTTAGCCCGGCGAAACCTGAGTAGCAAAAAGGCCGGTTTTAAAGCCGGCCTTTTTTGTGTGAGAATACATTCGAGGTTCTTAAGTATGGGCTTACTCGTGGTAGCTATACACCTTGTGTCCGCCTTTGAGCAGATAAGCGTCCCGACGGAACAGGGCGATGTCAGCCTGCATCATGTCCTTAACCAAAGCCGGCAGATCATACTTAGGCATCCAGCCCAGCTTCTGTTGTGACTTCGTAGAATCACCAATTAATAACTCTACTTCGGTAGGGCGGAAATAAGCTGGATCTACTTCCACTACGACCTGTCCTTCTTCGAGCATAAAATCAGGATTGTTGCAACGCACTACAGTTGCTTTCTCATTGACTCCTTCTCCTCTAAATTCTAATTCCACCCCTACTTCTTCAAAGGCCATCCTTACGAAGTCGCGCACGGTTGTAGTTACGCCAGTGGCAATTACAAAATCCTCGGGCTCATCTTGCTGCAGAATGCGCCACATTGCATCCACGTAATCCTTAGCGTGGCCCCAGTCACGCTTTGCGTCCAGATTACCCAAGAATATTTTTTGCTGCAGCCCCATAGCAATGCGAGCCGTACCACGAGTAATTTTACGAGTTACAAACGTCTCGCCACGTAACGGCGATTCGTGATTAAATAGAATACCGTTGCACGCAAACATTCCATATGCCTCCCGATAATTCACTGTAATCCAGTAGGCATATAATTTAGCAACGGCGTAAGGCGAGCGAGGGTAGAAAGGCGTGCGCTCCGACTGCGGCACCTCTTGCACTAGGCCGTAAAGCTCCGAGGTACTGGCTTGATATATACGGGTTTTCTTGGTCAAGCCCAACAAGCGCACAGCTTCCAGAATTCGGAGCGTGCCAATGCCGTCGGCGTTGGCAGTATATTCGGGCGTATCGAACGATACTTTCACGTGCGACATTGCGCCGAGGTTGTAAATTTCGTCTGGCTGCACTTCCTGGATGATACGTATCAGGTTGGTGGAGTCCGAAAGGTCACCATAATGTAGCTTGAAACGCACGTTCGACTCGTGCGGGTCTTGGTACAGGTGGTCAATACGATCGGTATTAAATAGAGAAGACCGGCGCTTAATGCCGTGAACCTCGTATCCTTTGCTTAGTAGCAATTCAGCCAGATAGGCTCCATCTTGACCGGTGATACCGGTTACTAGTGCACGCTTCATAAAGGGCAAATTTTAACGCAAACCTAACTGGTTCAACAGATTCAAGTCAATAAGAGCTGCATTCGCTAGCCAGCTCATCGGTTCTAAACAAGGAGCAGCAAAGATAGGCGCGTTTTACTTTGTGTCAAACCATAAGGACACAGGCTTCCCGTAAATATTATATAAAACAGGAAACAGCACAATATTGCCACACACAAGCACCTTACCAAAAGCAGATCACTCTTAGCCTTCACGCCGCACAAATTAGCTCAAAGCCGTAGCAACGATCTGTTGTACTTCCTTTAAATCAACCACTAAGTCAGCTTGATTGGATAGGCTGCTATCGGTGCTCTCACAAGGCACACAGAAGTAAGGCAGTGAGAAGCAGGAGGCAAGACGAAAGTAACAGAGGTCGCCGTTCTCCTTATTTAGGAATTCTATAATCGTGGACTCCTGCGGCAGAAACATCAAGTTAGTCATGTTAGCCCCGTGAGTACCCATGAAGATCTTGGTTTCCCGCATCAACTGCACCTGCTCAAGGAAGCTGAGCTGCTCAAAAAAGACAGTTTCGAAGCCATAGTTCTGTAGCAGTTCCTCTATGTCGGCCTCATTTACTAGTCGCCGGACGGCCTGTGTAGCCCGCGATGCGTAGATGCGTCTGGTTGGCGATGCTTTATCTGGGCATAGCGCCGTAATAAGCTCCTGCCGAACCTGGACTATTAATTCAGGATTCTGAAAAAGTGACTCTGCTGTCAATTCCGCCAATACCAAGTGCCTTGCCTTTAATATCTGATTGGTAGTCAGGGGAAAATATTTAGTGAATCCAAATACGGCTGCGCTTTTCTGAATATAATCAGGTAACTCCTTGGGGGGCAAAGGCTGCGGAACCAATAACAAGTAGTTGGGATATTTTTTTCGTAAAATAAGCAGCCTAGGCAATGTATCTACGAGCCAGTGGTAGTAGTTTTCTGCCGACCATTGGTTGTGCGCCACGGCTATACCTGGCTCCGTCTCAGGTAGCTCTACTACTTCGCCCAGCCACTGTCGCAGTAGAAAAGTATCCTGAAATCGACTTCTAAACTCCGGCCGCACCAAACTAGGCGTAAAGATTTGCAGGTTTTTAAATACTGCGCCATCCCAAGAAACATACACATCCTGCACAGCATAAATCTTATGATGCTCAAACTCTATTTCCTTTTTAAAGGCTGTAGCGAAAGACGGCGGCAGCATTCTGTAATTAATGGGTAGCGCAGGCGAATAAGCCGGCGCTGCAGGCATCACGCCCATCACCTGATAATTTTTCCAGGGAGGCATTAGCACGGCTACATTTCTAGTAACAGCATCGAAGGTCGACTTGATTCTTTTATAAAGAGGTGAATTTTTCATTGCAATAACTATCTATTTCACCAATGCTATAAAGATTGCGATACTTGACGCCGTGACGTTGAATCCAACGCTTTGTATTTAGCCTCTGCTTTCTTTTTTAGCTCCACTACCCTAGTGTAGTATTTTCTAGTATGATTGAAATTAATAACAAAGTCGCAAAGCGTTAAATAATGGTGTTTACAATTCATCATGTAAAACGTGTCGCCGCGGCGCAAGGCCCGCGCATACTCTTTAGTAAACACTCGACGAGCAAGCCCTAGGCTCATATACGCAATATCTTTCAGCAGATTTAAGCGCACACCACTACCCTCCACCGCCTTACCCCACAACGCATTGCGGTAAGCTCCTAACCGGCCAGCCGACCGAACGGAAGCATAAAACAACCGGTCTCGATAGGCCGATGTCATGCGCGCATCGGTCATATGATGCCGCAATTGCAGCTGGGCAGAGTACCAGATCTCATAGCCCAATAGCTGGGCCGCGTAGCACAACTCATCATCTTCACCGGCGGTCAGGTTTTTCTCGCCTTGCCGACCAGTGAACAGACTTTTGAAATCGGCTTCTTGCAACTTGGTCCATACCTCCGTTCTTATAAACATGCCGGCTCCCCACAACACATTGCGCCCGACATTGCCATCAGGCAGCGGATTAAATCCACCAGCGGCTCGGTCAAGTGGTTGCCCAACGGCGTAGCAGTGCTGGAAAGCTGGAAACCACTCGGGCTCCTGTTCATCAAACGTGGCTGTATTTTGCCCCCCAAGGATGCCGATAGCCGAATTTCTACTTAAAATACTTACACCGACAGAAAGATAGTCGGGAGCTAATCGGTTATCATCGTCTACGATGCAGGCATAGCTGTACCGGATCTGACTGATTGCGCGCTCCATCGCTACCTTATACCCCGGACGAAGTTCCAGCAGCATACGTAGCGGGGCTGGAGTCCCCAGTTCATTCCATAAACGCCGGGCCAGATCCGCTACACCGTCGGTGCTCGCATTATCCACGAAAATCACTTCCCACAGTATTCCGGCTGGTACATGTTGCTGCGCAAGGCAAGTTAATGTCTCAGCAATGCGCGGAGCTCCGTTATAAGTACAGACTAAGAAGGAAACTCCAGTAGGTTTCATGAGTTGGCAGGTAGGATACTGGCTATTGTTGGAAGGCTGCTGATGACCTCAGGACCGAAAGCAGTTTATTTAACTTTGCGAATAGATTCTAGGAGTGTTTCCTCAGGTTGAAAGTCCACTAGTGTGGTAGCGTGGGCGTACGCTGCTTCTCCCATTTTGCTAAGTACATCCTTTTTGCTCCATAGCTCATTAAGGCTTTGGGTAAGGCATTCTACTGATGCTGTGGCGGCTAAAAATCCCGTCTTATTGTTGAGTATATATTTATTGTTATCGCCTACATTAGTTGTTAGCACAGGTCTGCCCGATAGCATGGCCTCCACTACCACTAGCGGGGTACCCTCACTTAAAGAAGGCAGCACAAGTACTTGGCTCATCTGCCAGATATTATCTATATCCTGTACGTGCCCTTCTATAATAACCTTCTCCTGCAGGGCGTACATTTCGATAAGCTGTTGCAAATGGCTTGAGTGGGGGCCATTACCATATAGTTTTAAGCTGAAGTCTCTTGCTCGCCACTGCTCACTGCTCAGGGCTTGCAGCAATATATCCTGACCTTTAAAATCACAGTCAAACCTAGCAATACAAGCCATCAGTAATTTGGCTGAATCAGGGAATGCTCTTATTGCTACCTCTCTGATATTAACTGGGTTACTGATGACTTGGCTATTCGTTATGACGTGGCCTAGCTGGCGCTCGGCCGCCCGCCAATTACGTTCTGCAACAAAGTATACCTTTTCAGCCTTTTCAATTATCGAAATAGCATCATTTCGTCTTTCCGCCTGCACGATATGTCCATTCTCAAAGCTGTGCTGACTGATTAATATATAAGGTTTTCCTTTGCTTAGGATTTTGCGTGTTAGGTAATAATTATATAAAAAATCCCAGGTTGAGCCATTGGATATTATGTACACGTCAGCGTCTATATCCGGAACCGTATCTGATTCGTTTTTCTTAGCACGCAGCTTAATGGCTATCTTCTCGGCAATGTTATAAGTAGCTACATCATAAAAAAATGTCATCCCACCTAATTGCTCTATCTCCTTTATTTTATCTGGCACCTTATCCCAACGTTGAGTAAGCGTGCATACCGTATGGCCCTTAGCCAAGGCGAGCTTTGCAGCCCTAAACCATAGCTCTTCGCTCCCACCCCACGGAAACGCCCTCATCAACGAAACGAAAGCAATTGTCATAAACGAGTTGTATTAGTAGTCACTATGCACGCGGCTCTCCAGTATTGTCAAGAAGCTAAACAGGAATCATAATACTGCAAAGGTAAGACACGGACCTTCTTTGTTGAGTTAAGGATGCGCTTCCCGCCTTCCTACGGCTGCCAATCATTGACTTGTATATCAGGTTTCGTTCCCGAAAATGACTTATACTAAATGAAATCAGTGATAATCACTGCACTAAATCGTCCTTTTTGACTGCTAACGCTCTGATTGATTCAATACTAACTATATACATGTCATAAAAAGTCCCCAATGGCTCTCACTTCAATTATTAGGTCTATTGATTGTGTCTACGCATTCAGCACCGTATTTATATAATTATTTTAGTTCACTATAACTTTAAATGCAATTTTTTATTTGAATTAGCATATTATTAAACTTGTACTTATATTTGATAAATCATTAATTAACCATTTTTACTATTCTACCCATGGCATCATTTTACGCATTCTCCCGTCTTGCAGCAGTAGCTGTAGTAGCCTTATTTACTGGCTGCGCCAAGGAATCTGATTCTGCTGCTCCCACTAAATTAAAGGCAGTTCCAACTGATCAATTTGCCGTGGGGGATTCGTGGTATCAGGGGCCAGCAGTAACTGGTTTGAGCTGCCCTGTAAAAATGACTATTGTGAAAGAAGCTACTCCAGCCGATGGCCAGATTGCTAAATGGACTGGACAAGCCGAATGTCCTCCACCCGTAAAATTGGTTTATAAGGCTGAATACACCAATCAATGGGGTCAGACCTTCCTTTACAATACGACAACACAAACCACAGGAGAAGTAACAATGACTACTTGGTGGATGGCTAGCAAGCAGTAGGCTTTCGGTATACCAATAAAGTATCCTAGCATTTGTCTACGATAATATTACTGCGATTATTATAGCAGACTTCTATAAGCTAAAAGCCTCACCATCGTAAATGGTGAGGCTTTTAGCTTATAGAAGTCTGCTATACTGTCTTATTCACACGATACTCATGACGTCTTAAGGCCTTGGCCCATCAGTACTAGGTTTGCCTTTATAGTTTGCAACATACCACTCCCACGTTTGCCGTATTCCCTGCTCAAAAGTTAATAATGGTTTCCAATTGGTATGGGCGTATAGCTTCGTACTGTCTAAAACGTTAACCTTCACATCGAATGGTCGCTCAGGGTGTACATGTAGACGTAATGGCATACCTATAGTACGGGCTAACGGCTCCAAAATTTCCAATACTTGACGGTTGCTGTGCCCTATTCCACTACCAATGTTATACACTTGGCCTACATGCCCATCGGTCAACGCTGCAACTATGCCGCGGGCCATATCCTTTATGTGCAAATAGTCGCGAATGGTGCCCTCGTCGCCAAAGAGGTCTAAGGTTCGGTGGTCGAGTAGAGAGGCAATGGCTGTGCCGATGAACCCCTGCCCAGCATAAACGCGCTGGCCCTCACCGTAAGCGTTGGATGGGCGCACGCACACAATGGGAAGTTGTGTTGAGCAATAGTATAGATGAGCATACTTCTCAATTGCTAATTTAGTGATACCGTAAGGTGATACCGGATTTGTGGGGTGATCTTCGGTTAATGGAACTTGTTGGGCGTGGCCGTAGACAGTTCCTCCCGATGAAACCCAAACAAACTTGCGAAGCGACCACTGCGTTGCATGTTCGAACAAGCGCACAGCCTCAGGCAAATTCACTAAAATATCGTTTACTGGATTCTGAAAACTGGTTTGCGGTACTGTGGCATAAGCCAAGTCGACGACTTCGTCAACTTCAGATAGTATTTTACTAAGCAGCTCATCCGAAGCTCCGGATGGATTTTGCACATAGCGCACTCGAGCTGGCAAATGTGATACCATTGGTTTACGCCCGACTATCACTACATCACGATCGGTGTGCTGTAATAGGTCTTGTACTACTGCTTGGCCAACGAAACCACTGCCTCCAATTACGCATGTTACTAGACCCATAACTCCTGTTTTAACCTTTTACTTGTTACCTCAACTGCTCATATTAATTAGTCATGAGTATTGAATCGGTTATAATGCCCCTTCAATCAACTCTATAATACTAGGTCCAAGCTTACTAATCGTGTGGTTATTTAATGCGCGCGCGCGGCCAACTGCTCCCATTTTTTCACGCAGGGAATCATCACCTAGTAGCAGTAAAGTTTTTTCTGCCATTTGATCAATGCTAAGGTAGTCTACAACAAAGCCTGCATCGTCGCGAACGAACTCAGGCATGCCACCAGAGTTTTCAAAACAAATGATTGGAGTCTTGGCTAGTGCTGCCTCCAAGCATACTAATGGAAAAGGATCTTCGCGAGAAGTCAGCAGAAAAACATCGAAGGCCTCGTAATAACTCTGTATATCTGTCTGCTCGCCTGCTAGAATCACCCTGTCAGATAGCCCCAGCAACCGTACCTCGCGTTCTAGTAGTTTGTAGTCAGCAGACTGCTTTTTACCACCAACCCATAAGAAATATGTTTCAGGGGAAAGCTTCGTAACCTCGCGCGCTACGTACGAAAAAACATCATAGCCTTTGCGCCAGTGCAAGCTGCCCATACCGCCCACGATTTTGGCAGTTGCCGGGATTCCGTGTAAGCCCTTAATATCAGCCAGTGAAGGACTCACTGTGTTTTCGTCGGCTATGAAGTCGTATATAACAGAGGTTTTGTCAGGATTAACGGGGAAATTTTTCAAATAAAAGTTTCTTACCGCATGGGAGCCCATCATCAGCCAGTCAGCTTTTTGAAGTGAAGTTGGATAATTGGCAGTGGGCATATAAATGAAAGCAAACTCTAACTCATGGAGATTACAAATCAACTTAATGCCAAGTCGTGCTTTTAATTTGATAGCGTAATCAATTGCGACGAGTGAGCTGGCAAAGATCACATCAGGAGCATACTCAATAACCCTGTTTATAGTATTGCTATGATCTATTCCGCCTATACGGTTCAGTTTAGACCACACGCGGGCAGGAAGTGAAAACTTAGGACTGTTCACTAAGTACACATCTGCTAACTTTTCAAATTCTGGTAATAGGGCTCCACCTTCTAGTAGTATGAGCACCATTTTATGTAAAGTGTTCTCTTTAATCCATCGCATTAAATGCAATTGTGTAAAAGGAGCTCCACTTCTACTTGCTTCATGCCCTACGAAAAGAATGGTCGCCATACTGTGTTTGATAAGCTTAGTAAAAGCTAACTTCTAAACTTATTTAAAAGCGCTATAAAACCTGTTTTTTTTAAGAAAGCATAAATAGCCCTTCCAATTATATATGATCGAGATAATATTATATCATTTTTCTCTTGCTTGACTATATTCAACTGCTTAATATATGTTACTGGAACCATATCGTAAAATGGATCTGTATGAGTCAAGCTACTCACTCCTGTTAAGTTATTGAACAACACAATATCTCTCACTATATACTGCGCCTGAATATTCTCGTTTTGAAAGCATCGGATATTGAAATCCCAATCGGCAACAACTGGGTATTTTAAATTATAGAAGCCAATTTTATCAAACACATCTTTTCGATAGAAGATAGCTTGATGACATAGATTATGGGATGTGAGCAAAGTCATTAGACTAACTTCGCCCTCATGGCGGTGTCCATCACTTAATACAATAGCATTACCATAAAGTATATCGGCGGATGTATTATTCATGATTTTTGACATGTCTTTAAGAACGCACTTATCATAAAGTTTATCGTCACTTCCCAAAAAATAAATCCATTGCCCATTCGCAAGCTTCACTCCTTTATTCATAGCATCATAAATACCCTTATCCGGTTCGGATATCCATTTGATATGGGGATTTACGGTCAAATACTGAGCTACAACTGAATCAGTACTGTCACTTGAATTACCATCAATTATCCAAACTTCATAGTCTGTGAAGGACTGAGCAAGGATTGAATCAAGGGCCTCACCTATACAGTGCCCCGATTGATAAGAAGGAATAATAATACTTATTAATGGCACTTAGGTGTGGTATGTTATTTTATGATCAATATTAATTAAAATACAAGCTTAATAATTGATGTAATATCCATAAAGTTATCCCTTGAAATCAATATGCTATATAAATAATAAAATACAGATAAAAATTAATAATATGTTAAACATTACTATAAATTATAATACACTTTCTGTGTTTCTGAGCGGCACTTATCCCAGCTAAAATCAGTGTATCTCTTTCTGCCTTTTGCAATCAAATCATTGCGTATTATATTGCTATATAAAACTGAGCTTACCGCTTCTTTTATCTCATGAGCACTTTTAGGATTAAAATATATTGCTGCATCTCCAGCAACCTCAGGCAATGACCCTCCATAACTTGTTACAACAGGACAGTTACTTGCAAATGCCTCGAGAATGGGAAGGCCAAATCCTTCGTAGAGAGAAGGAAAAACAAACATTACTGCGTTTTGATAAGCCCAAGCTAATTCATTATCATTATTAAGATATACATGAACCATTTGGTCTTCTATGCCATGCTGCTGAAAAAAACTTATTTCATCAGCGCTAAATGCATGCCCAGTGCATAATACATGAACATTAGGATCAGATTTTAACAAACTAGAAATAGCTAGAACAAAAAAATAGAAATTTTTATAAGCCCACCTGGTCCCGACAAATAGGATATAGCGTTTTAAATCAGTTCCAATTTCTGGTTTAATAGGGATGTATTTATCAAAGTCAGAAGCCAAATGTGTCACATGAATTTTTTCGCTGGGAATATCGAACAATTCAATTAAATCGTTTTTCGTTTTATCAGAAATAGCAATAATAGCTTTAGAATTTTTACATAAAATCTGCTTGTTTTTAGAAACAGAATCCTGTAATGAAAAATATTCTTTATAAATCTCATGAATCATATCATAAACTGTTACTACAAAGGGTTTATTTATAATATCAATAAAATAAGGATCATAATATGTTGGATGAAATACATCATAAGCGTTGCTTACCATTTTTTTTCTAGCTAACATAGGAAATTTTTTATCTTCATTAGAATGGCTTGAACCTAGCTTACGTTTTATAAACCTTTTTCCCTTTGATAAGATATCTTTTTTTATTACCTCCTCCTTTACACGAAATAACTCTGGGTCAATACGATCAATGTCATATAGATCATTTTCTATTTTCATTAATTCATTGAAATAACGACTAATACCGCCGAATTTCTGATCAATATAAATTTGATGGTCGTACAGTACTTTCATGTCTTTATAGGATTTTGGACTCCCAATATTTGATAATATCGGTTAAGCTTTGTTCAATTGTAAACGATGGCTCCCAATTAATAGCATTTCGTATTTTATTATTATCACCGACTATGATCGGATTATCAGATGGTCTCAATAAGTCACTATTAATTTCATAGCTAAAAGAAACTTCTGCTATATCTTGCATTTTTTTAATTATTTCTTTTAAAGTATAACCCCTACCACTACATATATTATAAATATTACCGGCTTGGCCAAATTTCATAAGGCCTATATAGGCTTTTACAACATCACGTACATCCAGAAAATCACGTATTATATTTATATTCCCTACTTGCATATTCACATGCTTGCCCATTTTAAACTCGACAATTTGTTTTGCGAAAGACGAAATAACAAATGCATCTCTCTGTCCTGGACCAATGTGGTTAAAAGATCTAGTCATTATTATACTCATTCCATATCCTTCATAATAGACTTTACTTAATAATTCTTGTGAAACCCTCGCTACGGCATATGGACTTATGGGATTTAAGGGTGAATCTTCATTTAAAGGTATGTTAGTGGGATTAACCAAACCATACTCTTCAGAAGATCCTATAGAGAGAATCCTACAACTCATTGAGTGCTTTCTTAAACTTTCAACAAGATTTAGAAATATATTAGTGTTATTTAAAAAGCTCTCGATTGGGCTTTCCCAGCTATGTGACACACTACTATCCGAAGCTAAATGAAAAACACTGTCTGGTTTAAAATGTATAAATAAATTATCTAAAGCTGAATAATTATTAAGATCAGCGTTAATAACTTTAATTTTTAAGTTCTTACTGCTAGGAAATTGGAAATATGGATTTCTTGAAATACAAACTAATTCAAGGGAGTCTTTTAGAGTACTTAATGCTTCTATCAGGTATTTGCCAACAAAACCAGAAGCGCCTGTAATAAGAACTTTATGCATATGTATTAATAATTACATTTTTATACCTGCTATCTTATTAAAATCATTCCCTAACAGAGATTCAGGGCTAGGCCATCTCTTATTTATAAAGAATTGATAAAATTTATTAAAAACTCTCTCAAACTTTTTTGTGTCAATTCTTTTATTTGTAAACAAGTGATAAGTATCATTAAAACCATAATAGGTTAAATTATGCTTTTTGGCCATAAACTCTAATGCTTGCTTTGAATACAAAGCAACATGTTGGCCCGTTTCTGGAATCAAATACCACCACTTAAGTAAATCTATATTCTTTGGATATAATACAGTACTGAAAAATATACTTGAGCTATAATTAAGCATTACATCAAGTTCTGATATTGGATCAACTAGGTGTTCAAATACCTCGAATGCGGTTAATAATTCGAACTCTGATTTGCATGGCAAATCTTTATCTACGTCGAAGTTTTTGGAAAATATATTCTCACAATATATATCTTGTCTATAAAAATCAAACCCCTTATCACGCATCATTCTCACAAGCATTCCATATCCACCGCCATAATCAACAAATTTTTTGTCAGTTCTGTAAAAACACTTTATTAGTACTTCCAATATTGGCGCAATGGCCATGTTTCTATTTATGAGACCGATATCTAAAGAGGTAATCGCTGATGAATATGCCTCATCCAGCCAATAAGGGAATTCCGTTTGAATAAATTCACAGCTTGTACATTTGTAATATTTTACATTGTGTTTATTCAGAACTAGGCATTCAAAAATAAACTCAGAAGAGCAATTACAAATTCTACAATCAACTGATTTTATGTTCATGGTATTTCTTAGAAAGAAATTTCATTAAAACAATATTTATCACATAAACTATCTACATAAGTTTAAATAATATATAAGTTTTTGATATAAAATAGAAGACCTTTTTATTTTTCCCATTGATAACAAAACGTAGAAATCATCTGCCTCAACATTATCTTGCACTAATGGTTCATAAATGACTTTATTCATAGACCCTATTTTCAAAAACTTATACCAAATTGGGACCTCAGTAGTATGAGTGGCTGATTTATCAAAACCTATATTCTTGACTAAATTAACCTCTGGCACTAAACCTAATCCTTGACTCTTTACCATTGCATAAAGCCATTGATAATCCCATGTATCTATCTCACCTAATTTAACTTTCTTTATCACAGGGTAAAAAAAATCAGCATGCGTATCAGTCAAATTTTTGTATAAATTTTTCTTTATCTCATCATCAGTGTCTGAGATGATATATTGGTATTTTTCCCAAGCTTTTTTCCATGTAGCCCAACCCCATATCAATGGAAATTTAGAAAAATAATAACTGTATTTACTTCTTCGAATTCCACATTGTAAATTAGCACCTGAAACATGCATGATATTATCATCATTCTCATAAAATTTCAGAGCCGTTTCAGCAAAAGAAAAAAAAGTGGAATCTGGAAGGCAGTCATCCTCTAATATGATCCCTTTTTCAACTTTTGAGAAAAACCAAGTTATGCCTTCTGATACATTTAAGCCACAGCCTAAGTTATTTTCTCTGAATAGTTTATGCACCTCACAAGGCCAATCTATCTGATTAACAATGTGACGAACCTCATCACATTTTTCTTTTTCACCTGGCTTATCTATACGCGGTCCGTCAGCCACAATATACAATTGTTGTGGCTGCACTTCACGAATGCGTTGAAAGACTTTTTCTGTTGTATTAGGCCTGTTGAATACTAAGAAAAGAATGGGAGTAGCAAGCATATTTCATTAATGAAGAAGCCGTGTTCATGTTGAATAGCACAGTAAACTAATAAAAAATGATAATTTTATAAATAGCTAAAATATTTCCGAATCCATGTATTTTATTACTTATGTTTCGATTTTTTAAATAAATTAATGTATATATTTTCAAAAGACTTATATAGATCAACTATTCTCAATATTTAAAACATCTATCTTCATTAAAAGCGAGAGGCTAGGACAATATATATTAAAATCCATCATAAGTTTTAAAGAGAATAAATGATAGAATTAGCTGTTTTTGAAACTAATTTATAGCCTAGGTTGAATAGGTATATGGACATGTTTGAATTAAAGTCTTCCTCGAGAGTTGATGAAACGCTTTCAGCTATTATATAACTCGGCTTATACTTGTTCCAATTATTTGACTCTAATACTTCTAAATCCATACCTTCAACGTCTACAGACAGAAAATCTATTTGTTGACCATCAGGAAGATATTCATCCAGAACATCACTTAACCTATAAGGCTTAATTGATACTTCTTTCTCTAACTTATATGGAGTGTCTTTATTACGCTCTAATGCTAAGTCTTTGTTAAAAGTATTAAGTGCTGGTTCATCAAACATATAATACGTAACTTCTTTTAATGGATCTTTTAAAATAGCAATTTCTAAATTTACGTCTCTACTGCGGTACTTTTTAAACAGATCCATGCTATAAGGAAGAGGATCTATATTTATTCCACTCCAACCCGACAAATAATACTTGTATGTATTTGAGAAGCGAAATGGATGATGAGCACCTATATCAACATAATAACCATTTAATTTTCCATTGAGCAATCTAAATAAAACTAAATCTTCACCTTCCTGAGCAAATGAAAGATTAATAAATGAATCATAGTCCGGATTTATTCCAGCTGGTTTATCACTTCTGATCTCAGACTTTACACCCTCTGGCAAAAAGGCAATTATAGCTTTTTTCAATCTGTTTTTTAAACCCATGTGCCTTTTATTAAGAACGGAGTGATGTTTTCAGCTGTTTTACCATTGGAAAAGAAGTCGCCAGGCTCTATGTTTAATATGCCAAGGCTTTCTTGAGGCCAATCTGCTTCTAACCCATCTGCTAAAATTCTACCTTTTACTAAAAGCTTCGACTGACTAAATGGAAAATCTTTCAATAAAAATTTTACTGTTAAATAGTCTGAGCCTCCAGAACTAAAATACACATCTTGAAAGGAGCTATACAAATAGGTTTGAATTTCATCATATGTGTTGTGCAGTGAAAATCCAACATCAATCTTATTAATATTTTTGTTATTTATTTTTAGGTTAAATACTAACACAATATCCTCTCCTGTCAAAACGGAAGTAATAGTACTGCCTTCGGTATTCTCTATTCTAAACTCTGAAAACAGTACGTTACCATTGCCTTTCCTACTTTTTATCTTGAGAAGATCGTTATCTACTCTTTCCACATTGATCTCTGTTGTATATACATCAATGCTCTTATTAACTGAGCCTGAATATCTTACACACCCATTACTTAATATTAGCCCCTGTGTACATAAACTTTTAACAGCTGCCATATTATGGCTTACAAATAGCACTGTGCGCCCATCATTTACACTGACATCTTTCATCCGGCCTAAGCACTTTTTCTGAAACTCTGCGTCACCGACAGCCAGTACTTCATCAACAATCAGGATCTCTGGCTCTAGGAATGCTGATACCGCAAAAGCTAACCGTACATACATACCGCTACTATAACGCTTAACTGGCGTATCGATGTAGCGCTCCACTCCTGAGAAGTCTACTATCTCATCGAACTTACTCCGGATTTCGACTTTGGTCATGCCTAGAATGGCCCCATTTAGGAAGATGTTCTCACGCCCTGTCAATTCAGGGTGAAAGCCTGTGCCTACTTCTAGTAAAGAAGCGATACGACCCCGGACTTTGATGCGCCCCGTAGTGGGTGCTGTAACCTTCGACAATATCTTGAGCAAAGTGGACTTACCTGCCCCATTACGGCCGATGATGCCCAACACCTCGCCCTGCTTTACCTCAAAGTTTATGTCCCTAAGTGACCATACATAATCGCTTTGGCCTTTAGTTGTGCGGTCGTTAGTCTCCCCGATTTTGGAGAATGGGTCTTCTTTGCCCCGCATGCGAGCCCACCACCGATTCAGGTCATGGCTAAGCGTGCCGGTGCCGATTTCGCCCAGGCGGTAAAGCTTACCTAATTCCTCTACTCTGATGGCTATGTCACTCATGGGTACTGAACTGCACTAGGTGAGCGAGCCTATACCGTATCGGTGAAGCTCTTTTCTACTTTGTTGAAAATGATAGTACCGATAAACAGGATGATTACTGTGAATAATACACTATAGCCTAAATAGATCCAATGAAAAGAGCCGGAGCCTAAATACGCGTAGCGGAAGGTTTCCACTATGGAGGCCATTGGGTTAGCCAGAATAAGCAAACGATAGGTAGGATCTGTAATACTGGATAAAGGATAGATAACGGGGGTAGCGTACATCAACAGCTGCACACCAAAGGCTAGGAGCATGGAAAGGTCGCGGTACTTAGTGGTTAGGGAGCTGAATATCATACCTAACCCCAACGACAGCAGCCCCATTAACACCAACAGAGCCGGCGTAAGCGCAATCAGCCAGTTGGGCCGAAGAGAGTCGTCAGTCACCACGTAATACAGCCAGACAGACAGAAAAAGTCCAAACTGAATAAAGAAGCGAACAATATTGGAAATGACGATAGACACCGGCATGGTGAGCCGGGGGAAATAGACTTTACCGAAAATTGCCGCATTGGCAATAAACACCGTAGAGGTAGCCGTGAGGGTTTGAGCAAAGTAGCTCCAGACCGTAACGCCAGCTAAATAGAACACTACTTGGGGCTGCCCGTCGGTGGAAAGCTTTGCCACCCGGCCAAATACGATGATAAAGGTGAGGGTAGTAAGCAGGGGCTGGATGAAAAACCAGATCGGCCCGAGAATAGTCTGCTTGTAAGTAGAAATAAAGTCGCGACGTACGAACAACATTACTAGGTCGCGGTAGCGCCACACGTCGCGCAGACCCAGATCGAGCAGGCGAGTTTTGGGCGCAATTATTTCGGTCCACTCCTCTTCCTCGTGCGCTATTGCCGGGCTAGGCGCTTTCATCACATCCACTGTTTGCATAGGGTTTGGTCAGGGGTACTCGGGGCAGTTACTAGGTTTAATTATTAGCTGACCAGCCTCTTCACTCTAAAGCAGCCATAGAACAGTCCTTTACGCTGATACTGAACTCATATTCTTTTGCTCGTGCTGTATAAAATCTTTGTATACAGCCTGAATTCCTTTGTCCAACTCAATTGAGTAGCGCCAACCTTTAGCTGCGAGCTTACTTACATCCATAAGTTTGCGTGGAGTGCCGTCAGGGTAATCAGTATTGAAGCGAATTGCTCCTTGATACCCAACGATGCGTTGAATCAACTCAGCTAACTCTCGAATACTCAGATCTTCGCCAGTGCCGATATTAACCAGACCGGCCTCGTCGAAGTTCAGGAGTAGATAGAAGCAGGCGTCAGCCAGATCATCGACGTGCAGGAACTCACGACGTGGAGTGCCGGTGCCCCACACTTCCACTTCGGCGGCGCCGCTGAGCTTAGCTTCGTGAAACTTACGGATCAAAGCAGGCAGTACGTGGGAATTTTTTAAGTCGTAGTTATCATGGGGACCGTACAGATTGGTCGGCATAGCTGATATAAAGTGACTGCCGTATTGGCTGCGGTAAGCATCGCACATTTTAATGCCTGCAATCTTGGCAATGGCATAAGGCTCGTTGGTGCTTTCTAGCTCTCCGGTCAATAAAGCATCTTCCTTCAGAGGCTGGGGGGCCATTTTAGGGTAGATGCACGAGGAACCTAAAAACAGTAGCTTCTTCACGCCCTGCACGTGACTCTGATGAATCACGTTGTTTTGAATCATCAGGTTGTCGTAGAGAAACTCGGCCCGATAGATGTTGTTGGCATTAATGCCCCCCACCTTCGCCGCGGCCAATATCACATAGTCTGGCTTTTCGGCGGCGAAGAACTCAGCTACTGCAGCTTGGTCCCGCAGGTCCAGCTCGCGGGAGGTACGGGTCACAAAGTTATGATAGCCCGCTTTTTCGAGGCGGCGCATGATGGCCGAGCCCACCATTCCGCGGTGCCCGGCGATGTATATTTTAGCGTTTTGCTCCATGAGTGATGATGCCGCGTTGCAAGCACTTATTCAAGTAAAAGTCAGATTACAATTTCCACCAGTTTAGGTCCACGCCGGGGGGCAAAACGGGGTCAGTAGCCATGGTTGGGCGCAGCCGTTGTAGTAAAGCCGTTGGTAAGAGTTGCTTCACCAGCGGATTGACTGTGACGCCTAAGATAGAACGGCGGGTACGGGGACTATAGCTTAGCAGGTTGGGCAGCTTACGTAACGCAATGGGCCGGGCTTCTGCGGGGCTGCGCTTGGCGGTCCAGTTGATTTCCCAGTAGGTGTATAGGTTGCGGCGCTCCTCCTCGGTCAGCTTAAATTGCCCCCCATACACGGGATTTTGCTCGCAGCTCTCCACCATCTTCACTAGGTTGGGAAACCATTTAGGCGAAGTGGCCGTGCGCTGGTCGGGGTGCAGCTGGTAGGCAGCCATCATATCGGGAATGGAGTAGCCGGGCGCGAAGTGCGCCACCCGGTACCATAAGTCAATGTCAGCGCACATATCCACCTCTACGCGCATACCGCCCGTTTTTTCCAGCACCTCACGCCGCACGAAAGTGGCATGTTGAGGCGGCACAAACTGAAACAGGATGGAGTGGGGTGTGATAGGACCGGTAAAGGAATTGGCGTACTCTACGCTATTCTGCAGATCAATTCCGTATTCGCCCCCCGAGATGAAGCCCGCTTCGGGATAGTGCTGAAACCCCGCGGCCATGCGCCGAAAAGCACCAGGCAAGTAATAGTCATCGCTACTTTGAATGGCAATTACCTCTCCCGTCACCTTAGATAATCCCTTGGTCACGGCGTCCACGAAGCCTTTGTCGCGCGCCGACCACCAGGTAATACGGTCCTCATACTTTTTGAGCACCTCAACGGTTTCGTCTGTCGAGCCGCCATCCGATACAATTACCTGTACGGAGCCGGGATAATCCTGGCGCAGGATGCTCAGCAATGTGCGCTCAATAAAGCGGCCCTGGTTCCAGGAGGGAATGACGATGGAAAGAGAAGGGAGTTGTTGCATCCGACAAAAGTTATTTAGTCGCAGTTAATGCCGCCACGTCGGCCAGCCACAACTGAAGCAATTCCACTTCTTGACTGGTTACGATTTGTTCCTTCTCTAGCTCTTGATAAGCGCGGAGTAAGTTCTCACTGACTGTCAGGGAAGCATCGAGGCTGCGCTGTACAGCAGCTATTACCCGATTAGGATGCAGATAGCATGGGATTTCCGACTCAAAGTCTTTTACGTAGTCATGAGGATTCCGCTCTTGTATTACCGTAGCCTTAGTGAAGCCTAAATGGTAGCCGTTTAGCCACATGATAGGTTGTGCTACCAAACCGCGCAGAATGTCGGTGAAACGGAAGGTGACATAAGCAGGTAAGTAAAGTAAGGGGAAAAGCTCCTGCCGAAATGCGGTATTCTGCGAATTAAATGGGCAAAGCGTGCCTTCAGTCAGTACTACTGGCGCATGATCGTTGAAATAGCATTCGGTGTTGTCCACCAAGCGGTAGATTGCGTCGACATCTGGGTCTCCATCGGCCAGCCCTTGCCACACGCCAATCTTAACTGACTTATTCTGCAAATCTTCCTCCCGTAGGACATGAGCTTTGGAATTAATTAAGTCCAGCGGTAAGCCACGGGGCCAGATGTGCTGCTCAGTAAAGGTTTTGTAAATGTTGACAAAGCCTTTATCACCGGGCGAAATCAAGAATTCACCTTCCATAGCAGGAAACTCCCAGCCATCATAGGGAATATTATCGTCGTCGGTATCAATAATAACTTGGGCACCTTGCTGCATAGCGTGCAGGTAACCCATCATTTTACGGCCGTAGTGGTTATAGGGCAGCTTAGCTGACATCCCCATGCCCATTGCCTCTTGGTCCTGGACTGATAAATAGATTACATTATCTGCCTCCCATTGCACTGGGGATTTTTTGTCGCCAGCTACTACTAATTGATAATCAGTTAGAGTAGCAAATTTATCGACTGCCTTGGTCGGCGCGAAAATAGAGGTAATAACAATGGTAGGCTTTGAAGATGACATACGCAGTAAGTGAAGTTGAGTGGAAATGCGTTGAAGCTAGCATATACGATAAATGCCGCTTACACACGCAATGCACCACTGCCACTAATTTGGCGGCGCGAAGGTACGAGCTTTTTACCTACCTCCCATTTAACTAACCTTACACTACAATGCTAACCGGTCGAGCAAGGCTGCGAAGCTAGCAGCATAAGCTGAGCGGGTATGCGTACGGGCAGCAAATTCACGAGCTGCCTCCGAACGCTGGAGCAACTCTATATCAGACATAGCCAACAGCGTCCGAACATGCTCCTGGATGCTTACTGTAATAACCTCCGGCTCCTGCGACTCAATTTCGAAGCCTAAAAAAGCCCCCCACACGGTTGCGGTCTGCGTCACTATGGGAATTAACCCAAAATGCAATAGCTGAGCCACTGACCCTCCTCCCCCCTCCGACGCGCTCGGGTACACCTGTCCGAGACAGTTGTTTGCTACTTTGGCAAACGATGAGGAGGCTACATCAACCCAGCCTAAGTAGTGCAGGTTGGGGTACTGACTGAGCATACCCTTCAGCCAATTCCACAGCCGCGTCTCTCGCTCAATATTTCCCGCAATGTAAAGATGCGCTTCGGGTATGCGCGCAAACGCTTCCACCGTCAGATCTAAGCCCTTCAGAATAGCTCCTCCGCTTCCCAGCCACAGGAAATTAGTCCGTGCAGATGCTATGTTTTTAGGTACGGGTACTGGCTGCTTCGCAACAGAAATATTTAACTGATGCCGCTCAGGTCGTGGATCGTAGAGCTGTTGCTGAAACGGAGTTCCATAAAGCGTCATGATATCGGCGTGCTCATCAGAGAAGCTAACGCGCGTCTGACGTTCGGGACGAACCCAGATACCAGTCCGACGATGAAAATCACGTAATCGATTTAACTCAGCTAGATTTTGAAAGGCCCAGTAATTTTCAGTGCAATAGAATACTTTTTTCAGCCGGGCAGTTGGAGGGCATTCAGCTAAACGGTCACTCTGAACAAAGGCTACCTCATACTTATCCCAGTCGATAGGCTCGGGGCAGGCCACATCGTAGAAATCCACAATATATTCCCGCTCATTCAATTGCCGAACCATTTCTACGGTCTCCCAATACATGGAGTGCTCATTGAGCATGGGCGCGTTTTCTAGCTTACCCGCTACATAATAGGGTATAACGTGCATCACATATACAATCAACGCACGTTTAGCTCCAGATCCCAAACGATCTTGTCCAATGTCACGAATGGAACCTCCACCGGGAGGCATAAAGAGTTGGTCGGCCGTATCGTGCAGCACTTGCGATAAGCGGTAGCGAACTCCTCGAATGGTTGGCATCAACTAGAATGTGTAAATCAGTACAGTGGTCGCACTAAGCGAAACTATACCTTCGTAAGACTACTGGCCCTTACTACTTTGTTACAAAAGACAGACTATAAGATGAGAATGCCCGCGTATTTTGATAGAAATTAGGCTAAGGTACACACCAGTGATCCTCAGCTTCTACAGTCCTTCCCTTAGAGCACTTGCTGCAATTTGAGTGCCTGTAATCATAACGGCTCCAGCTTAATTTAACTTGGCAAACAAATCCCAGATTACTTTTATATCATCAGATCGATCATTGCTTAAGTGCAACCTGTTATTATAGTCAAATAAATGCCTGCTTACGATTAATATTTAACGTAGCCTAGGTGGCTGTTGCAAAACGCGGGCGGTAGTCTGAAAACACGTTAGGTGAGCCCCACCCGCTGCCAAATAGGGACGCTACCCTAGCCTTTTTAGACGCGACTAGTCGCCGAGGCGACTTCGCAGATTCACTATAGGGAGTTTTGCAACAGCCACCTAGACTATTGGTATACGTAGCGGCGATTGACACGCACGGGACAGATGACCTAACAAATCTGCTCATGTTAGCAATGTCTGCTTACTCAGCAGTATTAATTTCCTTTACCTTTAACTCGCTTTACAAGGCCGTAAGCTTGTGCTACTCGCTGGGCCGGTACTCCTAGCCGAGCTAATGTCAACAAAGCTAGCCCACGCAAATCCCGACGCTGCCGCCAGCGCTTTTGTAGCCAATACACGCTATTTTCTCCACCTAATAAATAGAGTTGTTCAGAAAAAGCTGCGATGTGTTCGTAAATAATAGCATCACCGTCGGGGCTCACCCCAAGATGCTTGCTAACTATTCGCATATTGGTCTCTGCTATCTGCGCTCGACGCCGAAACATAGCAGAAGAGCCGTGAATCCGGTAATGAGCTGTTACTTGTGGTTGATATAAGAAGTGAAATTTACGGGCTAAGCGTATCCACATATCCCAGTCTTCATAGGCCAGAGACTCATCGTATGGGCCAACTACTTCAAAACAGCTTCGACGTACTAATGTAGTCATGGCTCCAATGAAGTTTGTACGCAACATCGGCAGCCATACATCACCGGAAGAAGGTGCAATCTGACCAGTAGCGTACACGGAAGGCACAATTATATTGCCGGCCGGATTTATCTTGCTTACATCGCTAAATACAACACCTACTTTGGGTGAAGCAGCTTCTAGCATTGCTACCTGGACACTCAACTTATCAGGTAGATAGTTATCATCTGACCCGATCAGGCTAAGATATTTTCCTTGCGCTTCTTCAACAAACCGGTTACATACCCGACATATCCCTTGATTCTGTGTATGGCAAATCAGGCGGGCGTTAAAATCAGCATGGTCATTTAACCATCCTTCTATAACTGTTATTGAGCTATCGGTCGATAAATCATCAATGATGATCAACTCTACGTGCGGATAATTTAAACCTCGAATGCTATCGAGTGTCTCCCGAATGTATGGTGCGTTATTAAATGAGGCTACGCCAATGCTTACAAGAGGAGTTGTGCTCATAGATTATAAGTGTTGATAGTCGAGCAGACTTAAATAGTCTCATTGCCCATCAACTTTTTAATGAGGCCTTTTTCCTCTTCCACAAAAAGAGCTCCGCTATTGGAGCGCCACTGCCCTGGTCCATCAGACAATAGCTTATCACCTCTCTCGTCAACCCAACCATATTGCCGGGCTGGGTTTCCATATACCAAAGCATGGTCCTTCACGTCGCGCGTGATAACAGATCCAACTCCACTCATAGCAAAACGACCAATACGCACTCCAGCTAACACCGTAGAATTCGCTCCCAGCGAGGCTCCGAAATGAACTTGAGTTTCCGTAAGAGTATAATCATGCTGCCGGCTACGGGGGCGCAAGTCGTTGGTAAAAACCACATTAGGCCCTAAGAACACATTATCATGCAACGTAACACCTTTCCAGAGGTAGATACCACATTTGAGGGTCACATTGTTTCCTATTTTAACCCCCCCTTCGATAAAGCAATGATCACAGATATTGCAGTTTTCCCCTATCGCAACCTCAGGCAAGATATGCACAAAGGCCCAAATTGTAGTACCTGCTCCTACCTGATTAGTCTCGACTAAAGAATGCGGATGTTTATAAAAGTTGCTTCTATCCTTTGTCATATGTGAAGTTGCCTATTTTAAACTAGTGGCGAGCTTTTTGAATTCATCAAAGTCGCGGATGTAGTCATCTTCGCTGTATTCCATTGAAGCTAGGCACAGCAATACTGCATTGTGCGAGAACTTGATAGTTCGCCAATACAGTCGTGGAACATATAAGCCTCGATTCGGCGAATCGAGCACAAAATGCTGTTCAGTTCCATATATATCCTCTAACGTAAACTCAATTCGACCACTAGTAGCGAAAATAATTTGCTCCAATTCATGATGAGCATGATGACCCCGTATAACAGAATCTGGAGTGAAATACGTCCAATAAACTCTCTTAATTTCAAATGGCAAATTACTGTTCTGTGCCACCGATATGTAACCCAAACTGGGTGAACCTATTTTAGAAAAATTAATGAGTGACGGAATTGACATAAAAGGAGCGCTATTCTAAATGAGATACGATAGGATAACTACGCGCTCTCAAAAAAGTCACGTACAGCGGATGCAACAGCTGCCACTTCATTTTCTTGCATTCCTGGCCACATTGGTAAGCTAAGCGCAGTGCTTGCTAGTTCCTCAGCAATAGGATAAGCACCTTCCTGAATTCCCAAGTGTGCATACGCTTGCTGCAAATGCGGCGGTACTGGGTAATGAATAAGTGTTCCGATGTTCTGCTCCTGCAGGTGTTTCTGAAGTAACTCCCGATGTCTGGTGCGCACAACATAAAGATGATACACATGCGTAGCTCCTTCAGCTACAATTGGAAGAATCAGATCGCCTAAACCCATCAAATGTTGATCGTATAAGGCAGCTACTGTCTGACGCTGATGTGTCCAATCCATAAGATGAGGCAACTTCACACTCAGTACAGCAGCTTGTAATTCATCTAGTCGAGAGTTATATCCTATAACTTCGTTATAATATTTTTTCTGTGATCCATAGTTACGGAGTGTTCGAATTTTGCCTCCCAGTTCGTCATCATTAGTGGTAACAGCTCCAGCATCACCGAGTGCACCGAGATTTTTACCGGGGTAAAAGCTAGTCCCGTTCACATTACCAAAGCTGCCTGTAATCTCTCCCTGCCAAGTAGCTCCCTGCGCTTGTGCATTATCCTCTACTACCCAAAGACCGTGACGTTGGGCTATTTCCATAATCGGACCCATTTCACACGCTTGGCCATATAAATGTACGGGCATAATTCCCTTAGTACGGGGCGTAATAGCAGCTTCAATTCGAGTTGGATCGATATTATATGTATATAGACTTGGCTCAACAGGTACCGGAGTTGCGCCTACATAGGAGATTGCAAGCCAAGTGGCGATATAGGTATTGCTAGGCACCAGAACTTCATCACCAACACCCACACCTAATGCTTCCAAAGCTAAGTGTAATGCATCAAGGCCATTGGCGACCCCTATGCAATGCTGTACTTTGTTGAAGTCAGCATAAGCAGCTTCAAATGCTTTAACCTGATCTCCTAAAACATACCATTGCTTATCATATACAGCAGCAATAGCGGAAAGTATGTTTTCCCGAATGGGATTATGTTGTGGAGAGAAAGAGAGAAATGGAATATTCATAGGAACAAATGGGAAGCCTAATTGACTGCACAAAGATATGCATTATATATCTTTGCACTAAAAAAGTAAACAACAAATACAATGAATTAAATAAAGCTTAATAGATAAAATAAATTTTATCTATTAATGTGATTTTGTGTACATATTTTATAATTTACTATTTTATGATTTATAAAAAATTTCTTAAAAAACAATGAACTCATTTAGGCAGTTTAGAATTTCTACGCTTTAGAACATATAACTGTTCACCAGACAATGCATCTCTATAACATGTATCAACAAAAGATTGCAATATTAAAGGCAATTTTGCACGTTGAGAAACACATATAAAACCAATATTATTATTAGCTACAAATTTATACTTAGTGCTATCAAGTGATAAATTATTCATAGCTTGAAATTTAGCAAACCTATACAGAGTTGATTTTCTAACTATTTGCTCAGCTTGTGCTGAATCACGTTGAAACCGTGGGTCAGTTGTTAAACTGTCAGGATCAAGTGCGGAAAGTGATATAAGTGCATAGTCGTTCTTGAAGTTAGAAATATAATTTCCTGTTGTATAAGAATCTGGAGACAGCATATATGCATTTTCATAATCTTCATCTGCTAGTATATAACAACCACGCGAACCGATAGTTGGCACTACCTTTTCAACTTGACGCATAAAAGCAGGTGAATAGCGCGTGTTACCTGTGCCTACGGCAGAAAAGTTCACGACAATTAATAGGAACAAGGCAATGATAACAATCGTATAAACTCGTTTTGACGCTTGTTGAAGGGCGTAAGCAAAAAACACAGCTAGAACAACAGGGGTAAGCGGAACCATAGTGTTAGAGAAAAACTGAAAGCTATCAAGATAATGCGTACCGAAAGCCCTCATACCTGCAGCCATCAATAGACTTGCTCCTAACCAGATCCAAATGACACCAGGAACAGTAACTTGCAGTTTTCGACGCTGAAAGATCAACACTGCCAACAACAGCAAAACGTAAATTCCAAAGTAGATACTATAATTTACAAACACTCCAAGTGTAATATTAATAAGAGTCTTTACTTCATTCAATTGAGGAACAATTGATTGAAGTGCGAAATTACGGCCAGTGTTTGGAAACTGATACGGCTCAGGTTGTAACGTATAGAACGCTATAATATACAGACCCGTTGCGACCATCGGTAGCAACATGTAAACTGCCTTGGTTAAGTGAATTTTTTTGCTTATGAATAAATAGGTTGTTATTGAAAATAAAGCAAAACCCGCAACGGGAGCTGTAGATATATACACAAGAGGCAATATCGCTAATGCACTACCGGCTGAAAAATAATATTTGTTTAGCAACAGCAGAGCTGAGACCAGCAAAAAAATATAGATAGGTGTTAATTTAGGATTCAAGCATAAAATTAAACTTGATAGAAGGGCGCCATTTTGCACAAACAAAAATTTTTGCAGAAAAATCCATCTCATTCCAGTGATAAATAAAAATAAAAATCCAAAAATAAAAATCCAATTATATTTTATTTTAAAATGAGCAAAAATTGCCATAAACCCAGCACATGTAACAGTTATAAATACTGCTGAAGAGCTTATAAAATAAACCCATACTGAAGGCATCTCAGTAATTGATACTAGTAAAGAGTTAAGCCATAATTCCATATAGTGATAGGGTTGCTCAGTTACAAATTGAGGATATATTACTTCTAATCCGTTAGTCTCAACCCCTAAATGATTTAAAGAAAGAGTTAGACGGCTATAATATACATAATCTTGAAAAGGAGTTTGCAAATAATTAGAATTAAAATCAAACAACAACAAGTACTGAACTAAAAAAACAATTAGACTTACAACTAATAACAGCGCAAATTCCTTTGTCAATATTTTATTAATGTAGGTAACAGATAGTTTTTTAGAAAACATTGCTTCTCTCTTTATTCCATATAGTAATGCTAGAATCAATGGAATCATCAGAGCATGGATAGTACTTCCATTAGTGCATAGCAAGGCATAAATACTTATGATGATGCTTATACCTGTGACTAATACTAGAAACAAGAATAAGAAACTCTCAAGAGGCTGCACGCTTAGGAGTTTAAATAAACTTAATCCAATCCCATAACAAATAACAATTGTTATAATTGCAATTGAAAGCAGCTGAAAAAAAAGCAACATTATTGAAGGATTTATTATTTTTTAACTTATGATTTATTATGCTATAAAACTGATTATTTATTAAATTTATTCGAGATTAGTATTATAAATGTTTTTTACAACATATAATGGCCGATTACGAGACGCGTCCAATCCTCGCCATACATATTCACCTATTACTCCTAAAGCAATCATTTGAAATGCTGAAACAAATAAAACAACGACCATTAATGTAGTCCAGCCAGTGGGTGCTTGGGGAGCGAATACATTTAGTCCAATAACGTATAGTCCGTAAAGTAGCGCTATTAACCCTAATGTTAAACCCACTATTGAAATAGCACGAATAGGGAAATAAGAAAAAGAAAGTAGTGAGTCAATAAACAATTTTATCTTTTTTTGTATAGTCCAACGTGACTTACCTATTTCACGCTTACGACGTACGTAGGGAATATTGATATATGTGTAGCCAAGCCAAACCATTAGATAAAACACATTGCTATTACGCTCATGCATTTTTGTTACTTCGTTGGCTACTTGTTTATCAAAAAACACAAAATCGAAGCCTCCGTCAGGAATGTTGCTTAGAGCAAGGTGCTTCATCAACCAGTGAAACGTTTCAGCAAATCGCTTTGCTAACCCGGTTTCTTCACGATCCTGGCGATTTCCAATAATTAATTTAAATCCTTTAAGCCAATAGTCGTACATCTGCACCATTAGCTCTGGAGGGTCCTGCATGTCAGCAGTAATAACGGCCATGCAGTCGCCAGTTGCATGTGCTATTCCGGCTACAATTGCATTGTAGGAGCCTACGTTACCTACTAGCTCTACTACCCTAATGCGATCAGGATATTGAATTCGGGCCGTAAGTAATGCCTGAAGTGTTTGATCACGTGATCCGTCATCAACGAATACATATTCGAATTCAACTTGAGCCGGAAAACGAGCTTCATTGATAATTAACTCCCTAACCGTGATGGGAATATTTTCCTCGTTAAAATAACAAGGAACAATAACAGAAAGCTTAGGCATTATATTTTAAAAGGAGAGTTTATCTAGCAGATGAGTTGCTGTGGCAAGCTAAAACGTGGCTGCTGCCTCCCAATTTGAATCCTAGCTTCTCACTTGTACGAAACACAGCGCGATTTGTAGATTGGGTAGTCATCAGCACTGCCTGTGCTCCTCTCATGCGGGCTCTATGTACTGTTTCAGATACTAATCGCGCATGCCAACCTCGGTTTTGCGATCCAACAGCCGTCAGCACTACCCTGGACAAATTGACGCCCAATCCGGCCGAATCGTGTTTTAGATCGCTGATTGCTAGAAATGAATCTACTGGCAGATTAGGTTCATCGGGTACAAGCACAGCATCGCAATATCCTTGCACTGCAGCACTAGCATACTTCGCTAGAAAAGCGTCAGCTCGTAACGTCCCAAACCAAGGATCAGCATGAAAACGGTCATATTCATTACGCGCTGAAGCCGATATTTGAGCAATATGTTCATGTTCTTCTATTCGAGCTAAGCGCACTGGGTAACGTGGATGATCATAATTTGGCAAATCATCACAATAGTAAAGTAAGCGAGTTTCCACGATCCTCCAACCACTAGCAGTTAATGCTTGAAGCAATAATGTATCCTCGCATGGAATTTCACTGAAGCAATAATAATCGCCTTTAGCTGCTAAATCTTCCTCGAAAGATTTTAGTGCTTTCACCCGTTCTGAGGGGGGGCACTTTTCCTCGAAAAGCCCCATCACCAATCGGTAAGTTGGTGTATTAAAAAACTCTGAGTCCCAAGGCAGAACAGAGTATAACAACTGTCCGGCCTTGTGCGTAAAGATCACCTCATTCGGTGATTCAGTTCCAAATTGAGCTATCTTAGCTATGCCAAACAGTTCTTGTTGGCGCTCATAAGGAACTATATTTCTCAAGAAATTATAAGGAGAATAGAAAGGTAATATTGCAGCTCGTTGAGCGAGAAGTGCTGTATTTACGCTTTCCATACTTCCTTGAATTGGTCATATTGCCTTATGTAATCTTGCTCATCATAAGGATGAGAAGCAAAGACCACTTGCACAGCCGAATGCGAATATTGCATTGTGTGCCAAGCATGAGGTGGAACATATAGCCCTATGTGAGGATCCTCTAACCGATGCACGCTTACTGTCCCATCAGGCATTTCTATTGTGACAATAATACGCCCGGCTACGGCCACCAAAACCTGCTCTGTTTGGTAATGAGCATGCCTTCCTCGAACGATACTTTCTGGCGTATAATACGTCCAGAAAGTACGCTTCACTTCGAAAGGAACAGCTTTAAACTGTTCAGTTACAGATATAAATCCAATACTTGAATCTCCCAATTTGGGGAACTCAATCAGGTATGGTTGCATCATTCGGTGCTAAACTCGGTCTTTAAAATATTCCAGCGTGCGACGCAAACCTTCGGCACGATCGACTTTTGGTTCCCATCCCAAGATTTCTTTCGCCTTAGTAATATCTGGCTTCCGCTTCATCGGGTCATTCTGCGGTAGAGGCTGGTACGTAGGTTTAAACTCCACCCCAGTCAAGCGCGCGATTTCCTCTCCAAATTCCTTGATAGTTATCTCTGAAGGATTGCCAATATTTACTGGCATTGGATAATCAGACAGCAATAAGCGGTAGATTCCTTCTACCAGATCGTCGACATAGCAGAAGGATCGAGTCTGGGAGCCGTCACCAAATACGGTTAGGTTTTCACCGCGCAGGGCCTGAGATAAGAAAGCTGGCAATACGCGGCCATCATCGAGGCGCATACGCGGACCATACGTATTAAAGATACGAATAATGCGCGTCTCAAGGCCGTGATGGGTGTGGTAAGCCATCGTGATTGCTTCCTGGAAACGTTTGGCTTCGTCGTAGCAGCCACGCGGCCCAACAGGATTAACGTTACCGAAATACTCCTCCACCTGAGGATGCACTTCAGGGTCACCATAGACTTCAGAAGTACTGGCAATCAGAATGCGAGCATTTTTCACTCGCGCCAGACCTAGCAGGTTGTGAGTACCTAACGAACCAACCTTCAGTGTTTGGATGGGAATCTTGAGGTAATCAATAGGAGAAGCGGGCGAGGCAAAGTGCAGGATGTAATCGAGTTTACCAGGGACGAACACATATTTAGAGACGTCGTGGTGATGAAACTCGAATGCTTCCTGACCAAAGAGGTGCTCAATGTTCGAAATATCCCCAGTAATGAGGTTATCCATGGCAATAACATGGTAACCTTCTGCCAAAAACCGGTCGCAAAGGTGAGAACCTAAAAAACCGGCGCCGCCAGTAATGAGTATGCGTTTTTTATCAGACATGCGCGATGCGTTGAAGGCTTAGACACTTATTTATAGTAAACTGGCTTTCTAAGCCTGAATTACTGGCTCTTTATGATTTGCCCGAATACCGATGCAGTGATAAGTAAAACCGATTTCACTTAGCTCTTTAGCATCATAAATATTACGACCATCAAATATATTTTTCTGCTTCATCAGACGCCCGAGTACTTCAAAATTAGGTGAGCGGAATTCAGGCCATTCTGTTACTATCAGTAGAGCATCGGCATCAATTAGCGCTTCAAACTGATCTTTAGCGTAATGAATACGGTCACCTAATGTATGCTTGGCTTCCTTGATAGCTACTGGATCATACGCCGATACGGTGCAGCCAGCCTCTAGCAACCGCTCAATGATAACCAGCGAAGGAGCCTCACGCATGTCATCGGTTTTAGGTTTAAATGACAAGCCCCAAATAGCCATCTTTTTACCCTGTAACTCACCGCCGAAGTGTTTGTGAACTTTATCAAATAACACTGATTTCTGGGCGTCATTTACGTTCTCGACGGCTTTGAGTACCTGCATCTCGTAGCCATTCTCTGCGGCCGTTTTAATGAGAGCTTTTACATCTTTGGGAAAGCATGAACCGCCGTAGCCGATACCAGGATAAATGAACTTAGTACCTATGCGAGCATCTGAGCCAATACCCTGACGAACTTTGTTTACATCGGCACCCATGATTTCGCAGAGGTTAGCAATGTCGTTCATAAACGAAATCTTCGTTGCCAGCATGGAATTGGCGGCATATTTCGTCATTTCGGCAGACGGAATATCCATGAAGATGATCGGGTGACCATTTAACAAGAACGGCTTGTAAAGCTTGCTCATTACTTCCTCAGCTCGCTCAGAAGCCACACCTACTACAATGCGGTCCGGCTTCAGGAAATCGTCGATAGCAGCACCTTCTTTAAGGAATTCGGGATTAGAAGCAACATCGAACTCGATGTCTAAGCCACGCTTTTCTAAGGCCCGCTCTATCTCCGCCCGCACTTTAGCAGCCGTTCCTACAGGCACTGTACTCTTGGTCACAATGACGCCATAATTATTCATATATTCGCCAATACCACGAGCAACGGCCAGTACGTATTTCAAATCAGCTGAGCCATCTTCACCGGGGGGCGTTCCTACCGCAATAAATGCTACATCGGCATCATGAATACTGTCGGCGAGGCTAGTAGAAAAGTGTAGGCGCCCTTTCTCTACATTGCGTGCTACCATTTCCTCCAGGCCAGGCTCGTATATAGGTAGAATTCCCTGCTTGAGGTTGTCAATCTTTTTCTGGTCAATGTCAATGCACGTGACATCAATGCCGACCTCGGCGAAACATGTGCCCGTTACCAGACCGACGTAACCGGTGCCTACTACTGCAATTTTCATAGTGTGTGAGTATGAAAGCCTAAGGAAAGATATAAAGTTGTATGAGCTTCTAGGGGGCAAAAATTAGCCCATCATCCATTTTTTCCACCAATGCTGGAATACAATGAGGGCCCAGATACGAGCGTGAATATCGCCAGGGTTTCGAGAAAAAAGCTGCGCCTTAAGTGCTCGCACCGCCTCTACGTCAAAAATACCCTGAGATTCAATAAAATCATCCGAAAGCAGATCATCGGTGATCAACGGTCGCAACTCGTTGCGAAACCACTTGAGCAACGGCACTTCAAACCCTTGTTTGGGACGCTTATAAAGCTCTTCTGGCAACATGGGGCGAAATGCATCCTGTACGATGCGCTTCTTCATGGTCGCATTTATTTTGCTTTCGACGGGCAAAGAAAAAGCAAAATTGACCACTTTGTAATCTAGAAACGGGGTGCGGACCTCTAGGGAGTTAGCCATGCTCATCATGTCAACCTTGACAAGCATGTCATTGGGCAATACCAGTTTCATGTCCGTTAGCAGCACTTCGTTCAGGTCACCGTCGGCGTGTAAATGCTCCAGAATATCGCGGCGTCGCTTCTCAGCTAGCTTTTTACCCACTTTGCGCCGGGAGGCCGGACTCAACAGGTTACGAGCGTCGCGCTCGCTGACAAAGGAAGCCCAGTCCCAGTAGCGGTCTTTGGGTCCGCTGAGCATACCGCGAGAGAAGCGTTGAAACTGACGAATACGGTTTCCGAAGAAGCTGTTGCGTGACTTAGGCAGAATATCCCAGAGAAGGTTCAGGCCGGTCACTGCTTCAGCCTTGAAGCCGCCGCGCCGCACCTGAAACTCTCCCATGTGTTTATTATATCCAGCAAAGAGCTCATCAGCTCCATCACCAGATAAAGCAACGGTTACTTTTTCGCGCGTGCGTTTGCTCAGAATATAAACCGCTAGGGCTGAAGAGTCGGCGAAGGGCTCGTCGATATAGTCCAGTACCTCAAAGATATGATCGTACAGATCTTGGTTGGTGAGTGAGAAAACCGTGTGATTGGTCTGGTGCATTTTAGCAACCAAGTTGGCATACTTCGTTTCGTCGAAGAAGGGCTCATCTCTAAAACCAATGCTAAACGTATTCAGGTGAGGCGTATGCCGGGCAGCTAGAGCAGTAATGGCCGATGAGTCGATACCACCGCTCAAAAAAGAGCCCAGAGGCACATCAGCAACAAGGCGCCTCGCTACGGCATCATCCATGAGCTCCACCAGCTTTTTTTGCTGCTGCTCATAGCTTAGCTTATTCTTTTGAACCTTCTTAGGGTCGTAGGGAATGCGATACCACGCTTTTCCTACCACTTTGCGACCCTTTATATAGAGGTAGTGGCCTGGCTTCAATTTCTTGACGCCTTTGAAGATGGTAGCAGGACCCGGAATGTAATTGAGCTGCAAATAGTGACTTAAGGCAACGTAATCTAGCTTTCGCGGCACACCTAAAGCGAGCAGCGATTTCATTTCGGAGGCAAACAATAGCTTGTCCTCGTCGCGGTACACGAGCAAGGGCTTGACGCCCATACGGTCACGGGCGATGAACAGCGAATCCTCTTCCTTATCGTATATAGCGAGGCCAAAAAAGCCGTTCAGCTTTTTCAAAAAATTGCGTCCCTCGGTGATATACAAGCGCAGAATTACTTCTGTATCGGTTTGGGAATGAAAATGGTGGCCCTTGCGAATAAGGCGCTGGCGCAACTCCCGGAAGTTAAAGATTTCGCCGTTGAAAACGATAGTGTATCGGCCCGACTCGTCGGTCATGGGCTGGTTGCCGTCGCAGGAGAGGTCTAGAATGGCCAAACGACGGAAGCCCAAGCCTACGTTATCGTAAACGTAGTGACCTTGGGAATCGGGTCCGCGGCTGATAATAGCGTCGGTCGAGGCCGGCAACGCGGCTAGCGAATTGCGGCCTGCGTCAGAGAAAGCGAATATTCCTGTAATTCCACACATAATTAGTGGTCAAAAGTACGAACTATCAGGACGTGTGCGTAAAAAAGTAGCTGGAGGCGCTCGCAACCAAAGCCGTGCCACGGTAGTACACAGCTTAGCTTTTCTTCCCTAGATTAGATACCCTTTCATTGAATCTTCAGCAGCAAATGGACTTACAGCAAGAATTTGAAGCCGCCATTGCGCGGGTAGATAACCTGCCTGGCGATCAGGCGGCCGCCCATATGACCGAACTTTACGGTCTATACAAACAAGCTACCGAAGGCGACCACGATACAAAAGGCGAAGTAGTGGGCGATGATTCGCCCGATAATCCTAGCGGTGAGCCAGGCATGTCGCAAGCCCAGTGGGAGTCATGGAGCAAGTTTAAAGGCGTAAGCGAGGAGGACGCGAAGCGCCAGTACGTTGAAAAGGTAAATGAAATAGCGGGCCCAATAGGTGAGCAATCCAGCGCACAGATGGGAGTCGGCTCGCAAGTAAATCCCGAGAACACTACTATCTCTCAACAGCCTGGCACTGGACCTGGCATTTCTACCGGCGGACTACGCGGTGATATTACGGCAGGTGCTCCATACGGCGGTGAGGACAAGTTGAAGGGCGACCAAGAGGCCATCTAAACAATAACTCCAGTCTTTTAGCAGCAAAAAAGCCCCCCAGAGTTTCTCTAGGGGGCTTTTTTGCTGCTAAAAGACTGGAGTTAGCAACCAAACACGTTTGGCCACAGAATTTCAGGCTTTACTGTTAGAATATTTTGCCAGGATTCATGATGCCGTGCGGATCAAATACACGTTTGATTCCACGCATTAGCTCAAGCTGCACCTCCCCTATTGCAATGCCGATATAAGGTTTTTGCACAAGGCCAATGCCGTGCTCGCCAGAAATTGTACCTCCTAGTTTTACGCAAAGCTGAAAGATCTCGCGAATCGGCGTCGCTAAGCCATGCTGCCACATCGCATCATCGAGGTCGCCTCGGATGATATTCACGTGCAGGTTGCCGTCGCCGGCGTGGCCGTAGCATACGGAGTTAAAGCCGTAGCGCTGGCCGATTTCTTTTACTCCTTTGAGGAGAGTCGGTAACTCGGCGCGAGGCACCACAGTATCCTCTTCTTTATAGACGGAGTTGTAGCGGACCGCATTTCCCACATTGCGGCGAATTTTCCACAATTCGTCTTTTTGGGCAGCAGTATCAGCCAACAGAATTTCGCCGATATCATACTTTTCCAGTACCTCGTAGATCTGTTCAGCTTCTTTATAAAGCCGGTCCAACTCGTTGCCATCCAGTTCAATGAGGAGGTGAGCGGTGATATCGGGGGGCAAATTCAACGGTATATTGAGGTAACGAGCCGACCATTCGATGGCTTCGCGCTCCATAAACTCCATGCCCGACGGCACAATACCGGCGCGGAAAATCTCGGATACGGCCGCGGCCGCCTGGGTTTGATCGCGAAATGGCACTAGCAACACAATATCTTGCTGCGGATGCGGAATAAGGCGGAACACAATGCGCGTAATAATACCCAGCGTTCCTTCTGACCCTACCATCAATTGCGTAAGGTTATAGCCAGTAGCGTTTTTAAGTACGTTGGCGCCGGTCCAGATAATGTCGCCGGTGGGCAGCACTACTTGCAGGTTGAGGACGTAATCCTTCGTCACGCCATACTTAACGGCCTTAGGTCCGCCGCTGCTTTGGCTCAAATTGCCCCCCAGAAAGCAACTGCCTTTGCTGGCTGGGTCGGGAGGGTAAAATAAGCCTTTGGCTTGCACAGCTTCCTGAAATACCTGATTGATAACTCCCGGCTCTACCGTAGCCTGTAGGTTACGCTCGTCTATCTCAATAATTTTATTCAAGCGTTCAGTGCTTAGCACAACCCCCTGGTGCACAGGTAAAGCGCCACCGCTTAAGCCGGTGCCGGCCCCGCGGGGCGTCACGGGGATATGATGCTGATGACACAAGCGTACAATCTGGCTTATTTCCTCAGCGTTAGCGGGACGTAGCACAACATCCGGCGCAAAATGCAGATCCTCGGTGTGGTCACGGCCATAGTCGGCGTAGGCGTCGGCGGTGGCAGCAGCTTCGGCGCGTTGGGCCGTTATAAGATGCGCGGGGCCCACGATAGCTTCAAAAGCCACCAGCAGGTCGGGTGTGAGCGGTTGAAAATTCATCGTAATTGAAAGCAAATGACTGATTCGCGTATATTTGCGCCAATGCGGAAACACCCTATAAAGGTACAGGTTTCGAGTCAGTGGAGCCGATTGGTGGCATTACTATTAATAGTAATGCTTGGGTGGCTGGCTAGTTGTGGCGGCACTAAAAAAGTAAATTATCGGAACGGGCGGTATCATTCAGCCCGGGAAATGGCCCGAATAAAGGCTGATGAGCGGCGTAGGAAAGGCGGCAGGCCGGTAGCAAAAGCCAAATCAAAATACTCATCATCTCGGGGTAAAACCAAAATAGTAGCCAAGCGGGGAGCACGCCGACCGTTGCCTGCCAATATTAGTCGGGAGTTGGCAACAGTTATCCAAACCGCTCGCTCCTATGAAGGCACTCCTTATAAGTGGGGCGGTACTACTCGCTTGGGCATGGACTGCTCTGGTTTATTAGCTACTTCGTTTAGTGCTATTAACGTAGCTATTCCGCGCTCCTCCAATGAACAGGCTGCATGGGGTACTCCCGTGCGCTCCCAGGATCTGCGGGTAGGGGATTTGGTATTCTTCGGTGCATCGCCAGGCAGCAACCAAATTACTCATGTGGGTCTGGTGACGGAAGCCACCGCCGAAAGTGTGCAGTTTATTCACGCTTCCAGTTCATTAGGCGTAACCGAAAATAGTTTGGACACCGACTATTACCTCAGTAGATTTATTAAGGCTGTACGACCGAAGTTGTGAATTTGCCTTCTACCTTTGCCGCCGCAAAGCCAGCTTTGGGGGGTTCTGACAAATAGTTAATGGTTTGGTAATGTTTAGCTTCATTGTCATCCTTACCTTTGCGGCCCATTCCTATTGCTTCCTTCTTTTTTCACCTTTTTTTCTCTTTATGAAACAGTTACGTTTACGCTACTTGCTGTTGTTGCTGCTTAGCGTCTGTACGGCGCGGCTGGGTTGGGCGCAAGGCGTTACAACATCAGCAATGAGCGGTGTGATTACCGACCAGACTGGTGCGGGGCTGCCAGGGGCTACGGTTATTGCCGTTCATACCCCCACTAACACGCAGTACGTAGCCCCTACTAACTCGGAAGGACGCTACAACCTCCAAAATATGCGGGTGGGTGGTCCTTACACCGTTCGTATTACTTTCATTGGTTATCAAGAAGTAACTCGTGAAGGCATATTCCTGACATTAGGTCAAGTTCTGCGTCTAGATATAAACCTAAATGAAGCTACGACAGAGTTAGGTACCGTAGTAGTTACGGGTACAGATCCACGCTCAGTACTAAATGTAGAACGCGCGGGCGCGGTCACAAACATCAGCCGCGAAGAAATTCAAAGCCTACCTACGATCAGTCGTAGCCTAAACGACTTTACTCGCCTCACGCCTCAGTCCTCTACTAACAACCAAGGTCCTTCTATTGGAGGAGGTAACTATCGGCAGAACAACATCACCATCGACGGCTCCGACTTCAATAACAACTTCGGTATTGGTGGCAACTTGCCCGGTGGCGGCAACCCAATCTCTCTGGACGCTATTGAAACTATCTCGGTGAACGTTACGCCTTTCGACGTGCGGCAATCCAATTTTATTGGTAGCGCCATCAACGCCGTAACCCGCTCGGGCACCAATGACTTCTCTGGCTCCGTTTTCTCTTTTTACAGAAATGATGACCTGCAAGGCAACAAAGTAGGCGACCAAACTTTTACCAAGCAGAAGTTGGAAGAGAAGCAGTACGGCTTCCGCTTAGGCGGCCCGATTATTAAGGATAAGCTCTTCTTCTTTATAAATGCTGAGCAACGCAAACAAACATCTCCTGGTCAGCAGAACATTGCTTCTAGACCGGGACTACTGTTTGGCGATCCTAACACGCCGGCTAACGTCGCACGTCCTACGGCAGCGCGCCTTGATGAGTTCAGCAATTATCTGCGCGAGCAATACGGCTACGAAACCGGTCCTTATGAGGGCTATTCTTTCGAGCGCGACCGTACTAACATTCTAGGCCGTCTCGACTGGAATATTAGCAACAACCACCGGATTACCCTGCGCTACAACCAGGTAGAAAGCAAGGATCCAAGCTTCGTGAGTGGTTCCCGTACACCTCTACAGGCTTATGCAAACACGCGGACGAGCATTTTTGCCCTCCCCTTCAAAAACTCCAACTATTACCAGGAGCAAAACCTCTACTCCGTAGTAGGCGAGTGGAACGGAACATTTGGGGGCCGGTTCTTTAACACGCTACGGGCCACCTACACCGACCAGAACGACCCACGCAGCTCCGACAGTCAGGTGTTTCCGTTCGTTGATATCCTAGATGGCCAAAATCCAATTGGTGGCACGGCCGTTGCCGGGGTCAATCCTTTGACTTCTTTTGGTTATGAGCCGTTTACCTTCGGCAACCTACGCCAAGTACAAACTTACTCAGTAGTTGACTTTGTGAACTTCTCGCTGGGCATTCACAACGTAACGACAGGCTTTCAGTTTGACCTGCAAAATACTAAGAACGGCTTCCAGCGCTTCGCTACCAGCTACTACACGTTCAATTCGTGGGATGATTTCGTAAATGGTGCCAAGCCCCGTGATTTTGCCCAGACCATCTCGTTGCTACCCGGTTTCGAGCAGGCTTTCCCCGCTTTTAGAACTGCTCAAGGGTCGCTTTACGCCCAAGACGAGATTACCATCAATGATAAGTTGCGCGTAACTTTAGGTCTGCGGGCGGAATTAAATTCTTTCTTAGAAGTAGACGAGGTTCGGACCCATCCGCTGGTGGCAAACTTGGCTTTCGCCAATGGTGAGCAGATTGATACGGGTATCCTGCCTAAAAACCGGGTGCTATGGTCGCCCCGCTTAGGTTTCAATTACGACGTGAAGGGTGACCGTACTCTGCAAGTACGCGGCGGTTCGGGTATTTTCGCAGGCCGGGTTCCCACCGTTTGGATCGTATCGCAGTCCGGCGATGCTGGTTTACTGCAGCTTACTACTACTGCCTCGGGTGCTGATACGCCTGGTCCATTCAATCCTGATCCGAACGCTTATCGCCCGGCTACGCCTCCTACACCTGGCACGCAGATTCCAGGTACGCTGAGCGCTACTGATCGGAATTTCAAAAACCCGCAAACCTGGAAAAGCACTTTGGCTATTGATGCTCAGTTGCCATTCGGTATCGTAGGTACTTTGGAAGGTATTTATAATAAGGACTTGACGGTTGCTTTAGGCCGCAATCCTAATCTGGTAGAAGCACAGCCGCTGAACGTAGCTGGCTACCCTGATAATCGACCAATTTACCCAAACCAAGTTTTTAACCGGTTTATCAACCCACTAACTCCTGCTAGTGGCGCTAATTCTATTCCCCGTGGTCCTAATCAGGCGGTAGAGAATGGCAACACGCTCGGTACGCAGGCCTTCAACACGGTTGTGCTTGATAACGGTCACAAGGGCTACTACTGGTCTTTAACCGGTAAGCTAGAGAAGCGCTTCGACAGCGGCCTGTCTGCTTCGGTAGCCTACGTACGCAGCGACGCGAAAGTCTTGTTCGACGGTATTGGTGACCAGCTCCTCAATACTTGGTCGCTTACGCCTATCGTTAACAACGCTAACAGCCCAGAGCTGAGCTACGCTAACTATGTCGTGCCTCACCGCGTAGTTGCTTCTCTTTCCTTCCGTAAAGAGTATTTTGGTCACTTGGGAACCACCGTGTCGCTATTCTATGATGGCTCCAGCCAAGGTCGCTTCTCCTACAACTACGGCGGCGACTTCAACCGCGACGGGCAGAACAATGACCTGATTTACATTCCGAAGGACGGATCAGAGATTGACTTCAGTGATTTCAACTACGGTACGGCGGCTAATCCTAATATCGTTAGTGCAGCCCAGCAGAAAGATTTGTTTTTTCAGTACATTGAACAAGATGATTATCTGCGAAGCCGTAAAGGTCAGTATGCTGAGCGTAACGGCGCTAAGCTACCATGGCGCCACCAGGTAGACGTGAAGCTTGCTCAAGACATATTCACGGACCTTGGCGGGAAGCGTAACACGCTCCAGTTCACAGCTGACATCTTCAACATTGGTAACTTGCTTAACAGAAACTGGGGTACTGTTCAAACAGTTAATGTCGCTTCTAATAATGTGGCATCCATTCTGTTCCCCACAAACGTTACAACTAACAACAGTACAGTTGCTCCTGGCGGTACTACGCGGCCTACCTTCCGTCTGGCTACGGACCGAGGCCAGCCCGTTACCTCTACTTTCCGCGACTTGAACGCGCTAGCTTCTACCTACTACATGCAGTTTGGCTTGCGTTACATCTTCAACTAAGCCAACTTATTATCCTTTTGAAAAGCGGCCGGAGAAATTCTCCGGCCGCTTTTTTTGTGGGCTAGTAGAAAAGATTTTCGCAAATAAAGCCCCCCAACCTTGCACAATCGGAAACGCGCCGTACTTTTGTCCCACCAAATCGCAACCGGCGACTGGTACTATCTCACTTGGGGGATTAGCTCAGCTGGCTAGAGCGCTTGCATGGCATGCAAGAGGTCATCGGTTCGACTCCGATATTCTCCACTTCACAAAAAGGCCCAACCTACTCGGTTGGGCCTTTTTATTTGGAGCGCAAATTGGTCGGTTTTGTGCATGTTTTCTTTCTATGCATACCACTATCTAAAAAAAGCCCTCCAGACCTTCTCTGGAGGGCTTTTTTATTCAGAAATAACGTCATTCACGAAATCCGTCAATTCTGCCAGTCCGTGGTTTAAACGAACAGGCCTTCAACCGATAGATACCGTTCGCCAGTGTCGTAGCAAAACGTGAGGACGCGGCTGCCTTGGGGCATATCGGGTAACTTTTGGGCAACAGCGGCCAAAGAAGCGCCAGAGGACACGCCTATAAAAATACCTTCCTCGCGGGCGGCGCGGCGGGCCATATCGAAAGCCGCTTGCTGGCTTACTTGGATGGTGCCGTCGAGGATATTGGTATGCAGGTTATTAGGAATAAAGCCGGCGCCAATGCCTTGAATGGGATGTGGGCCAGGTGCACCACCACTGATAACGGGCGACAGTTCAGGCTCGACGGCGAAGGTTAGCATCTTTGGAAACAATGGCTTGAGCACTTCTGTCACGGCCGTGATGTGGCCGCCGGTACCAACGCCGGTGATATGATAGTCGAAGCCCTCAGGGGCATCGCGCAGAATTTCCTGGGCTGTAGTTTCAGCGTGCACCTTGATGTTCGCTGGATTATCGAACTGCATAGGCATCCAAGCGCCGGGCGTGCTTTGCACAATTTCATTGGCTTTTTCGATGGCACCTTTCATGCCTTTCTCCCGCGGGGTCAGCTCTAGGTTGGCGCCGTAGGCTGCCATCAAGCGGCGGCGCTCAATGGACATTGATTCAGGCATAACCAGCGTAAGCTTATACCCTTTCACGGCCGCTACCATGGCTAGGCCGACGCCAGTGTTGCCCGAAGTTGGCTCCACAATAAGACTATCTGGCATCAGCAAACCGTCTTCTTCGGCTTGCTCAATCATAGAAAGGGCGATGCGGTCTTTGATACTTCCACCCGGATTAGCGCGCTCAGCCTTCATCCAAACCTCTACGTCGGGGCGGTGGGCAAACAGCCGGTTTATGCGTAGCAAAGGGGTGTTGCCAATGGTGTCAAGAATAGTGTTGGCTTTCATTGTTTGGAATTAAGTGTCTTGAGTAGTTTGATGCAGGATGTAGCAGTGGAAGTGACCTTTTTGCTAATGGAAAAATGACGGGAATAAGATCTTGGCCATCTTGCTTCAGCTTTGGAGCTAACCTCGAACAAATTATATAGAAAAGGAAATATCGGCGCTCGGATCCTCGGTGCGAGTTACGTGCAGTTGCGCTTTGTGGTAAACACGGGAGTGAGAAGGGACACTATCGGTAAGCCAGACGTTGCCGCCAATAAGGCTATGACTGCCCACTACAGTATTGCCCCCCAGGATGGTCGCATTGGCATACACGACTACATAATCCTCGATAGTAGGATGGCGCTTAATTCCCTGTAAGTGCTTGGCAACACTCAGCGCCCCAAGTGTAACGCCTTGAAAAATCTTGACATAAGCTCCTATTACAGCCGTTTCGCCCACTACGATGCCTGTTCCGTGGTCGATACAGAAAGAAGGACCTATTTGCGCGCCAGGATGAATATCAATGCCGGTGCGGGCATGAGCGTATTCACTCAATAAGCGCGGCACCCGGGGCACAGCCAGCAGATGCAGGGCATGGGCCAGGCGATGGAAGGCAATAGCGTAGAAACCAGGATACGTGGAAATCACCTCAGTCAGGCCTTGCGCGGCCGGGTCAGCGGTGACGATGGCAGCGGCATCCTGCAGCAGCAATTCCCGAAGATATGGCAGCTTATCCCCGAACGCGGCTACTATAGCTGTGGGTGGCTGGGACAGCGAAATAGGGCGCAGGAGCGAAATAAGGTCATCTTGTAGTTGGATTAGCGTAGCGGCTACCGCATCGGGGTGGGCTAGCGGACGCTCGGCGCGCTCGGGAAATAATACGCTAAGAAGCTGCTCGGCCCAATGACAAAATGCCGACGCCGGCAATGGAGCAGTGGCTTGCTGATGGGCTTGCGCTAGCGCCTGAATAAACTCGTCGGACATAAGGCAAAATGTACAGAGGCCGACCAGGCCTCATCTTACTACGGCTATTTGGCTCGTTTGACCTAAGATAAGGCCCGGACAAATCTTAGCAACCGCCGATTCATGCGAAGGTTTCGCACTGAAGCTATGGGCAACCGCACGCCTGCCTCGTCCGTTAGGGAGATACAAACGACCAATCCGACACTTAACACCAAAACGCCCGACATATGTCTGACACCACCATCATCAAAGTAGACTCGCATCATTCGCCCAAAGGCCACGACGGCGAGAAATATTTGGCCTCCGGCAAAAATGTATCTATGCGCCTCTGGGAAAATGAGCAGCCCAGCGATGACAAAGAGCCCGTAAGCCGCCCCTATGAAACCGTTGGTTTTGTAATTAGCGGACGGGCCGAACTGCACTCCGAGGGCCAAGTAGTAGTGTTGGAGCCCGGCAACTCTTGGGTAGTACCTAAGGGCGCTTCGCACACCTACAAAATTCTGGAAGCCTTTACGGCGGTAGAAGCAACTACTCCCCCGGCGCAGGTACATGGCCGCGAAGACAAGCAAGTCTAACATTTCGCTACAGCCTATAAACAGCCAAAACCCCGGTTCCTCATATGCAGGAACCGGGGTTTTGGCTGTTTATAGGCTGTAGCGTTACGCAAAAAAGCCCCCCAGACGGCAGCTGAGACTAGCTACTCATTAATACACATCAGCGCAGCAACTCTATGCGCTCAATTCCATCACCGATTTCCAAGCTGCTTACTACGTTCATGCCGCTAACTACTTGGGCAAAAATGGTGTAGCGACCATCGAGGTGGGGTGTGGGGGCGTGAGTGATAAACCACTGACAGCTTTCGGTGTCTTTGCCAGCCGAAGCCAGGCCTACGGCGCCGGCGCCGTAACGTAGGTCGGCGAATTCAGAGCGCAGGTTGTAGTCGGTGCTGCCCCAGCCGTCGCCGCGCGGGCAACCGCCTTGGGCTACAAAGTTGGGTACTACCCGGTGAAAATTTTTGCCATTATAGAAGCCTTGCTCAATCAGCTCGACAAAGCTGGCTACTGAACCGGGCGCTGACTCCACGAGCAGTTGGAATACGATAGCACCTTTACTGGTTTGTACCATCACCCGCTGGCCAGCCGGAATTCGGCTTACTGTAGCCCAGTTGATGGGGTGCTCGGCCGCGGGTGCTATTGCTAGTGGTGTGGGGGGCTTTTTTTCGAGATAATCAATCGTTTGCTGCAACGATTGCCACGCTTCCAGATCGCGCGGCAGGGTGAGTTTGTCGCGGGCTTGGGTGAGAAAGGCAGTGGATGTAAGCAGAGGCTGCAAATTTAGCTTGGGGTCGCGGATAGCTTCGGCGGCGATGCCCATTACGGCTACGTCGCCACTTCCTACTGCACGCTGCATGAGTAGCGCAAAAGCGGGATACTGAGCCTCGGGAAAATCGGTGAGGCGGCGCATGCTTACCAGCGCCTCCATGCCATACGTACCAATGACCACGGGTTGTTGGGGGGAAAATGTGGACGCCACCACAAATTCGTAAGCACCTGGATCTTCGCCCAAAGCCTTCAACAGATAGCCCTTTTCATACGGATTGGTAGCCACCGCATAGCGGGCCTGAACATCGCCCCGGATGGCTTCGCGGCCAGCCCCACCCTGCTTAAGAGCAGCGGCTAACAGAGTGGCGCGTACCCGCCATTGTTTCAGCTTGTTGGCTTTCTCCAAAAATAGCGTACCAGGCTCCTCGGTAGCATGAGTAAGAAAAAACTCGGCAGCGGTTAAGGCTACCTGATTGTTTTTATCGGTAAGGGCAGCCCAGGCGGCCTCTTTCACGGGCACATACATAGCGGCGTTCATGGCCCGCAGTGCATTTACGCGCACTTGATACTCTGGGTCGCGGCGCGTGATGGCAGCAAGCACGCCGGGCACAGTAGGTGCCTCGGAAGCTTTAGCTAAGGCGGCGGCAGCGGCGCTGCGCACGGCGAAGGCGGGGTCAGATTGAGCTACTCGGCCCAAGGCTACAGCATACATAGCCAGGTCAAGCCCTCGAGTGCGGGCCAGCGTGCTGGCAGCACCTAAGCGCGCCCCATAAGGATTGGGCAGCTCTAGCAATTGTATAAGTCGCGCTACAGCCGCCTCGGAGGTAATACCGCGCAAACCTGCCCGATACAACCCCCAGGCCTGACCAGCCAAAGCGGCAGTGTCGGAAGCTATGCTGGGAGGCAAACGCAGTAAAGCGCTCAGTTCCGTACGCGTAAGGCACCGGCCAAGTGCCTCTAGCATTGCCCGCCGGGCCGCTGGGTCGGGTTCGGTGGTTATGCGCTGCTGTAGCGGTGCAGTGGCGGTGCTATCGGACGTTTGACCAAGGGCGTAGGCAGCACTGCGGCGAACGCCCGCGTCGGCATCTGTTAGACACGTAGCGAGTGCAGATGTGGCTGCTTTATCCTGAACCGAAGCAAAAGCCAACGCCGCTTCGCGACGGTAAAGTGCTTCGGGCCGACTGAGGTAAGGCAGCAGCACGGCCGTCTGGCGTTCATCCTGAGCTGTGGCAATCCGCCGCAGAGCCGAATCAGCCGCGTATTTATTGATTGCGCTGGGGCCAGCAACAGCAGGTAGGTTGGCGCGCGGCGCAGCGCAGGCTCCAAGCCAACAGCTTACGCAGCTAACAGCGAGCAGTTTGGCCAGAGAAGGAAGAACTGGAGGGTGGGTCATTGTTGGCCAAAATAGCCAAATTCCGGCTTGGACGCTAACCGGCGCGCTAAGTATATGCAAGGCTTGTTACGCGCCAGGTACTCTGCCTACTGCTTTTTAGGTCACTTAAAGCAACGTGATAAAGCAGCCAACCGCTTCGGTACGCGCCGGGGCTACCGGCTGGCTGGCGACGATGGCGGCTAGTGCATCGCGTAGCTCTTGCTGGGTAGTGACGGTGCGGCGTTGCCCCAGCCGAACGTAGCCGTTATCAATGCGGCCTTGGTAGAGAGTGGTGCGTCCGTCTGGAGCAACTACGACCACCTCCGGCGTGATACGAGCATGAAAACGGCGCGTAAGCTGCTGTTTGCTATCCAGCTTCAGGGGAAAAGGCACCTGATACGTCCGGCCGAAAGCAGCAACGTCGGCCGCTGACGTCTGCTGATCAGGAAATACACCGATGAACTGCACCCCCTGCGCGGCATAGGTGGTATAAAGTGTGCGGAGCGCCAGCGTAGCCTGCTGGCTGATGGGGCAGGTTTCGGCAAGAAACACGTACACCGTTGCTACTGGTTTTGTAGCGCGAGCTGGCATTTGCCCAAATGCCGACCACGAAAGCAGTAAGCAGCACAGCAGTAAAATTCGCGGTGCGCTCATCCGATTATTATGCATTATATGATGTAAGCTCAAGGTGGGCTTGCTGCTCATGCTTTTGGTTGAAGTAATAAGCCACCACTATAGTGGAGTTGGATAGCTAGAATAAGGTTCCACTCGACGTTTAGTTTTGGCCTTGCTGGCTTGAGTGTATCACTTCGCAGCCTCTAGGCAGCACTCTTCAGGTAGCGGTAAGGGTGGAGAGCGAAACCCTTGGGCCAGCGTGGAACCCCGCATTTCCAGCTTCACGGTCGGGCAGGCAGCGCAGGGCAATGGGGCATTCCAGCACTGAATACCCATCTGGGGTATGCGCACTAGTAAGCCCGGAGTTGGTTGTATAGCCAGCGTAGGCACGGCAGGGGGCGAAACGGGCCACACTAGGCGCTGCGCAAAAGACTCGGGCTGAGCACGCAACTGATACAAAGGGTCGCGCAATGAATGCAGCCCCCAAGTCAAGGTGAGCACCAAAGGCAGCCACAGCGCTAGCTTCGGACTCAGCTTATTCTTAGACACCAGCCCCAGATAAGGCCATAGGCCGGCAATCAGCAAAAACCCAACGGCAAACCGAAAATCAGGTGCCGTGAAAAACCAAAAAATGCCCCCCAGCCATGCCATCAGCCAGCCCCAAAACCACCCGACTTCGGTGGATAGCAGGCGGCGCCAGCTCACCGCAGCCGGCACCACTGATAACGCAGCCATCAGCATGACACTACGCATAAAGGTGCCCTGAGCCGCCCACCAGTGAGGTACCCATTGGGCCAAGGTCTGGTGCGACGGCAGGCAGGTGGAGTGAGTTACCCACTGGCCTACATTCGTAATCATGTACTGCTCTTTGCGGATTATATCCAACGGAATTTTCCAATCGACATTTACCCAATCGAGCTCGGGCACAGGATAAAGTAAATAGCCCGATAGCAGCACGCTCCGCACCAGCCAAGGCACCAACATAATAAGTCCCAGCCCAGTCACCAGGCGCCAATGGCGGCCCGACATAGACTGGCGACTTGCCCAGATGCTATGCAAGGGTAGCAACAAGGCAGGTAGCACCGAAAGCTTACTGGTAACGGCCAGCAAAACGATTAGCCCGACGAGCACGCTGTCGGCATCGAAGCGGCGACCGTAGCCCTGCTCCCACTTGTGGGCGTAGCTCAGGCAGGCAAAAATCAGAAGCACCGGCAGCACGTAGTCGGGCGTGGGCGAGGAGAGCCAAATCTGGAAGCTCCACATCAATAAAAAATACAGCAAAGGCAGCGTCCAGGCCCAACGGCTACCGCGTCTCTGCCCTACTAGCGCCCGCGCCCCAGCCAGCAGTAGCAATACACACAAAAAGCTCCCCAGACCATATACAGGGCCAGCTGGGCTCTCAAATCGAAATAATGACAGCAGCAAAAACCAGCTTGAGTTGAAAGCCAGGCGGCCGTGTAAGTTGCCCAGTCCCGGTACCGTTGGGTATTCATTTAGCCAACGCAGACTCTGAAAATGATAAAGCCCCGAATCGAAATTGGCGGGTGCGACTGAGCTTAAATGCAGCAGCCGAATGCCGAGCACGCTCACGACTACTATCGCCGCTAGCACTCGGAAACGATGAGCCGGCGCTACCAGCCTGCCCCAAATGGAGCGAAAGTCAGTGACCAGCGCTTTTCGCTGCAATAGTGCCAAGGCCACAGCGCTAAGCGCTACTGCTGCCTGCACGCCCGAGCTAATGGCCCAACCCAGAGAAATGCCCCCCACAATAGGGGTTAGCACACATAAGCCGAGCAGGCTGCCCCATTCCAACGGGAGCCTGGCTTCGGCACTTTGCAGCCCCATGTACTTCATTCCACGCCACGCTGCTTGCCCTACGGCTACCGTAATGGCACCAATGATTATCCAGGAAAGCAGTAAGGTCAGCATGGAGGGCAAATATGCCAGGATACCGCGACAAACTGCTGCCTTCGTGAAATTCAAGCTCCGCCCTTACGTTATAGCCACGCGTCGGACTCTTAGCAGCAAATAGCTGAGTCGGTTCCGGCGTGGTTTTGGCGCTGGGGGGCTTTTTCGCCAACTTCGCCTGCTTTCCCGCTCTAGTTATCTTCATGAACTACTCCTTTCTCCTTCGCCATCTACCTCTTTTGGCTCTATTGGCTACAGCCTGCACTGCGCCTCGTACTTTCACCAGTTCAGGCAAAGTAACTCCCCGGGGCGAGTTTCGGGTAGGCGGTAATACGGCCTTCAACGTAGCTACCGAAACATTAAGTAAAGCCGGCTCTACGCTCAAAGAAGCCGCCACGGCCGCCGCTCGCAAAGATACCGTGGCCTACAGCGGCGCCGTCGATCGGCTTCAGACGGCGGCTTTGGCCTACGTACTAGACCCTGTGCAGCCCACGGCCGACCTCTACATTCGTTACGGCCTCACCGAGCGCGTAGACGCCGGCTATAAGTATGCATTCGGCTCGCATGTCTTCGATGCCATGTACCAGTTTATGGGCCCCACCGGCACGCCCGAAAGCCCTGGTGGTCGGGCAGGTGAAATGTATGGCAGCATCGGGCTGCAATTTGCTACCCAGAGAGCCAAGCTGCCCAGCATTCCATTCCTTAACAACATTACTGACCTTTTAAGCTTCTCGGCCAATCGCAACGACCTGATTGTGCCGCTGGTCTTCAGCAAATCTTTCGGGCCGGAAGAGGAAATAGGCGCTCTGTCGTTTGGCGTGGTGTATGCCCACACGTTTGTCCGCTACGGTTTTGAATCGCGTAAAATTTATGTACCGCAGACGAACAATCTGCTGGCAGGCCTGAATCAGCGGCAGAACTTCGGCTCCTTTGGCGGATTCATCAACGCCAAAATAGGCTTCCGCTACGCTTATGTTATTCCAGCTGTGTCGCTGTTTTACCAGAACTACGGCACCTATCAACTTCTAAATAATCGCACAGCCACGCTCAAGGGCGTGACCGTCGTTCCTTCAATCGGTTTGCAATTTCGCGTGCCAAGCAGTCGTCGCTAACACACGCCGTGCGCTTATTGGAGGTCAACAGTAGCTGTCTTCTCGCACTCGTGCCAAACTCCCCTTCCTTTCTCGCGTAGGCAGGTAATAAGCCGGCCCGGTAAAGTCTGTCAGCTTTTGGCCGCACAGACCTTACCGGGCCGTTTCGCGTTTGATTTTAGCCTCGGTTTTGTAGCATGAAGCCTATCCGTTCTTCCTTCCTGGCCATGCTGGCGCTGCGGTGTCCGCGCTGCCACCAAGGACCATTGTTTACTTATCCAGCATATCGCCTCACCAAATTCTCGGTGATGCCGGAGGCTTGCCCCGTATGTGGTCAAAGCTACGAGCCGGAGCCAGGCTTTTACTGGGGGGCAATGTTTGTGAGCTATGCCTTTTCGGTCGCCATTTTCGCCGTCAGCGGCGTAGGCCTGTATTACCTAGCCGGCGACCCGCCCGTGTGGGTATACATCACGACAGTTGCCGTAATCACGGTGCTTACGATGCCGCTGGTGTTTCGGTATTCCAGGGCGCTTATGCTGTACCTGTTCGGCTTTATTCGCTACAATCCACGCTGGGCCGAGGATGCCTCGCAGCACCGCCCGCCCGCCGCTTAAAGCTGTTTATTGCCCGTTGTTTTCCAGATAGCCTTCGGTGAAGATCTGATAGCGGTCGAAGATGGAACGCACCGAACGCTTCAGCACCAACTCACCCTGTGCGCCCGGGGGCACCGTTACGCCCGAAGCATAGCCATTCCACACGGCGCGGTTGGTTTTGTTATCGATGAGGGTGACGAGCAGAGTGCCTTCGGTGAGCAGCAGCTTTACAGGCTTGTAGCCCTGGCGTGCTTCCTTCGGAGTTTCATCATCTTCTACCACCCCAGTTGTTACCCAACGGGTGAGGTCTTCCTGGGCATAGCCCCGAAAGCGCATATCACCTTCAAACACTCGAAAGTTTACTAGCAAGTCGGCGCGGCTGCGCGCGGGACGGTAGCCCTGCACCCGCATACGGGTGCGAATGGCCTCGCGCAGCACTTCGCCCAGGCGGCTAGTGTCAGCTGCCAGACCTTGGCCAGTAATGAAATCGTAGGTGCGGTAACGGCGGAAATTGCCCGTGTAGCTATAGTCGGATTCAACGCGGGCTTCTCGCGAAGCGAAGCAACCAGTGAAGGCCAGGGATATTAATCCCAAGAGTAGCGTAAACGATAGTTTCATGGGTTGTTACTGTAGTTGAGACACAACCCCAAGATACGAAAGGGATTTCGTTTACGGTTTGATAATCAGCTAAAAAGCTTCGAAAAAAATTTAATTTCCTGTGTCAAAGAAAGAGGATTTGAATTTTTCCTAGGTCGCTCTTAGTCGACAGCGTACGCCCGTTTCTATCTATAGCCAGCCGCCTGCAAGGCAAACAGCTCAGCATATCGTCCCCCACGTGCCAACAGGTCTTGGTGCGAGCCAATCTCAACAAACTCTCCGTTCTCGATAACAAGGATGCAGTCGGCCATGCGCACGGTACTAAAGCGGTGCGAGATTAGAACGGCGGTTTTGCCCTTGGTCAGGTCGGCGAAGCGTTGAAACACCTCGTGCTCAGCGCGGGCGTCGAGGGCGGCGGTGGGCTCGTCGAGAATGAGGAGTTGGGCATCGCGCATGTAGGCTCGGCCCAAGGCAATCTTCTGCCATTCGCCCCCACTCAGGTCGACGCCACCGGCAAAGCGGCGCCCAATAATCTGGTCGTAGCCGCCGGGCAGTTTTTGCACTACTGTATCGGCCAGACTTTGCGCGGCGGCCGACTGAATTCGGTCTTGATTTTCTTTTTCTTCAATACGACCCACGGCTAGGTTTTGTCCGGCCGAGAGTTGGAAGCGCACGAAGTCTTGGAAGATGACGCCGATTTCCTGACGTAGCTCCGCCGGGTCGTACTCGCGTAGGTCGTAGCCATCCAGCAAAATGCGACCTTCGGTGGGGTCATAGAGACGAGCCAGCAGCTTCACTAAGGTGGTTTTGCCAGCGCCGTTCTCTCCTACCAGTGCCAGCTTCTCGCCCGCTTTCAAGGTAAAGCTCAGGTTGCGAATGGCCCACTTCCCGGCGTTGCGATACTTGAAGCCTACATTTTCAAACTGGAAGCCTTGCTGAATAGGCCGCGGAAATGGTCGCACCACATGCGCCTCATCACGAATAATGCGGGGCTGAATGCGGAAGAAATCGAAGAAGTCCTGTAAGTACAGCGCACCTTCGGCTACGCTACTAAAGCGACTTAGAATACCTTCGAGCAAGCCGCGCATCCGTGCAAACGAACCCGCCAAGAAAGTAAGCTGACCAATGGAAATTTGCCCCCTGACGGCCTGCGAAATGATGTATACATAGGCCGCGTAGTAGCCTGCCGCGCCTACGGCCGCAAAAAATGCCCCCCAGCCCGCCCGGCGCAGCACCAAAGCTTTATTCTGCTGATAAAACTGATCGGACAACAGCTTAAACCGATCAATCAGAAATCCCGACAATCCGAAGATCTTGACTTCTTTGGCCGTTTCGTCGCTGGCACCGGTTTGACGCAGATAATCCAGCTCACGGCGCTCCGGCGTCCAGCCGTGCACCAGCGAATAGCTGCGCTCATTGAAGTGCGACTCGCCTAGAAAAGCCGGAATAACGGCCACCAAAAGCAGCAGCAGCAGCCAAGGATTGAACGCCACCAGCCCGACGGCCAAAAACGCCATGGTAATAGCGTCCTGGGCTTGGCTGAGCACCTGGGCCATGAGCACGGTGCGGGAAAGCGTTTGGCGGCGGGCGCGCTCTAGCTTATCATAAAAGGCGCTGTCCTCGAACTGATCGAGGTCGAGCTCGGCGGCGTGTTCCATGAGGCGCACGGAGGAGCGGTTGGCAAATAAATCGCCTAAAAGGCTATCCAACAAGGCCACGCCCCGCCCCAGGGTATCCGACAAAATGGCCAGCCCAAACTCCAGCGCCACCAAGCTCAGCAGCGGCCCCAGCGAATCGTCAGAATTGCCCCCCAGCCGAGCCATACTCACCACCAAATCCAAGATGAGCTGACCGACATACAGCATAGCTACCGGCAAGGCTGCCCTCAGCAAGCGCAAACCAATATTGCCAAGCGTAAGGCTAGGACTGGTTTCCCAGATGAGCTTCAGGAAAGCGGGAATATTTTTGAGCGCCGAAAAACGCTCCCGCACGGTGAGAGCCGGCTTGCCATCGGGGCGAGGACGTTTGGCGGATATTTTAGCAAAAACAGCAGAGAACCAAGACATAGGAAACGGCATCAGACACACTTCGCGCCGAAGTATAAAGGCCGCCGTTTTGGCATACCTCTATGCTATCGGGAGGTTGTATCAACATTCAACCGTGAGAATGAACCAGCTGTTTAGCTAGCATATATACGTCTTATTCAATATCTTCCTTTACACAAAATGCCTACGCAAAATGACTGCGACTCCTAAGATTCTTAAGACAGAAGATGGTATCCGGCTCACTGTATTAGGTGACCATCAATGCATCAAACTCAGTGGTAAGGACACTAACAATCAGTTTACGCTTATCGAGCAGTCAAATGAGCCCGGCGTGGGCGTTCCAAAGCACGTGCACGCCCACGAAGACGAGGTGTTTTATGTGATGGAAGGTATGGTTGAGTTTCAGATCGAAGACACGGTGCAAACGCTCAAAGCCGGCGAGCTTACATATGTGCCGCGCGGGGTAGCGCACCGTTTCACCATAGTTGGTGATACCAAAGCCAAAGTGCAGTTATCTATTTTTCCGGCTGGCATAGAGCGTATGTTTGAAGAGCTAGATCAGTTACCGCCTGGCCCACCCGACTTTGGTGCCGTAACAGCAATCTGCGCCAAGTATGGGGTAACGATTTTGGGGTAAAGTGCTGGCCTCAGTCTAAAAGCCTTCGACCAAAGGCTGTTGGCTACTTTGTTCAGGTCTGCACGCGCCGTTCATTAGGAGTAACGGCTTTGTGGGGGGCAAAATTCTTAACCAACGGCGGCTAGCAGGCGTATCTTTGCGCCTATGCGCTTCTTTCAGAACAGTATTTACTCGGCCGGCTTCTGGCTGATGTGTCTGAGTTCATTTCTGTTTTTCCTCAGCTTCAACATGCTCCTGCCCGAGCTGCCCGATTACCTTACGCGCCTGGGTGGGGCTGACTACAAGGGGTTTATTATTGCCCTATTTACTCTCACTGCTGGTATTTCGCGGCCTTTTAGCGGCAAGCTGGCCGATACCGTAGGGCGCATTCCGGTGATGGTGTTTGGGTCGCTGGTTTGCTTTCTGTGCGGGTTCTTTTACCCGTGGGTTACCACCGTTGCGGGCTTTCTGTTGCTGCGTCTGCTACACGGTTTCAGCACGGGCTTTAAGCCCACCGGTACGGCGGCTTTTATTGCCGATATTATACCGCTGCAACGCCGGGGCGAGGCCATGGGCCTGTTGGGCGTAGCGGGCAGTTTGGGCATGGCTGCCGGACCAGCCATCGGCAGCCTGATTACCAATCAGTTTTCGCTCGAAACGATGTTTTACTGTTCGTCAGGGGCGGCGCTGCTGTCGTTGGCGGTACAAGGCACCATGACGGAAACGCTGCCTCAGACCCAGCGCGAGCGGTTTAGCTGGCGCTTGCTGCGCTTAGAGTGGAACGAGGTGCTTGAGCCCCAGGTGCGCGCTCCTGCTATCGTAACGCTACTGTGCTTGTTTCCCTTCGGCATCGTGCTCACCGTTATTCCCGACCAAAGCCAGCTATTGGGCATCGTCAACAAGGGTTTGTTTTTTACTTTTTTCACTACTGCGTCCTTGCTGGTTCGGCTCGTGGCGGGCCGCGCCTCCGATACGTACGGTCGCGTGCCTATACTACGGATTTCGGCTGCTCTGCTGGCCTTTTCCATGCTTATGCTGATGGTGGCCAATACGGTGCCGGTGTTTCTGACAGCAGCTGTGGTATTCGGGTTGGCGGCGGGCCTCAACTCCCCCACGCTCTACGCCTGGACCATCGACTTGAGCCATGAGCAGCGCCGGGGTCGGGCTGTAGCCACTATGTACATTGCGCTGGAAGCCGGTATTGGGCTCGGCGCATTATTGTCGGGCTGGCTGTATGGCAACATAGCTAGTCGTTTGCCTTACGTGCACGCCCTAGGGGCTCTGGCAACCCTGGTCGCGCTCGGGTACTTGGTATGGGGTGTGCGAGCAGAAAAAAAGGTGCGCGTGGTGGCCTAGCACGCAATTTACTTACGCTATCGAGCATCCAAATAAGACCTACGTCACCCGCTTCAGCAGGAATTCTGACTTTCCATCGTTGTGCGGTGTGAAGCAGATTATATGTGCTTAAGTTGACATTCATACTGAATCAGACAGCTAGGCATAGCCAATCCTACCTTGTTGAGTGAGTAGAAATGAGGCCGTTGAGCCTTAGCTATGGCAGCCGGTGGCTCATGGAAAAGGGAGAAGAAAAGTTGAATAATAATCGGATTCACTTGCCTCTATATAGAAGAATCACTTGGAAGATTCGCAGCAATCCTGCACTTTTGGTTGCCGTATTGTCGGCCTCTTTCCTTAGTAGCTATTTGGCTTATTTTTAGGAGTTATCAACGAAGGAGTTTATGCTGTTTATACTCGCTCTATTCATCCTTCATGGCTTTATTTTGGGGTCGCCAAGCAATTCTCGTTGGTCTGCTATTAACTGGGGGGCATTTTTGCCAAGCCCAAGACGAACCAATCCAATTTGGAGGAGTGCAAGTCTCCGATTTTACCGCCCCGCCCACATCTGATACTGCAGCCGTTGCCGAGATCCTCTGCGATTATGGCACCTCCCAGATAAAGGGTACCGACGAAGGGTTTGAGCTGGTATTCGTACGTACGACCCGTTTGCGCATTCATCGAAAGGCGGGCTATGCGTGGGCTACCGTACAGGTACCGCTTTACCAAAAGGACAACCGCAAGGAAGAGATCAGCAATCTGAAAGGCTTCACTTACAACTTGGTTAACGGGCAGTTGGTGAAGGAGAAGATGGGCAAAGACGTCGTGTTTGAGGAGAAGGTCGATGCCAATCACTTACGCTACGCTTTCACCCTGCCCAACGTGCGCGAGGGTTCCATTATTGAGTACACGTACACGATCAAATCAGACTTTCTGTTCAACCTTCAGGACTGGCAATTTCAGTACAACATTCCAGTCCGTTGGAGTGAATACCGTACGGTGATTCCCCAATTTTACCGCTACAAAACTACCCTTCGTAGCTATCGTCCGCTGGCGCTGAATGAGAGCTTGACAGTACCTTATACGACTAGCCAGCGTTCGGCCCAACGAGATGGCTATGGTGGAGTGGCGAGTGCGCCTACCAACACGGTGCACATCAAGGCCCAGGCGCTGCGGTCGCGGTGGATCATGAAAGATGCGCCCGCTTTCCGTGACGAACCCTATATGACGTCGGCCCGCAACCACATCAGCCGGCTGGATTTCGAGTTAGATGGCACCCATTTTCCTGGGCAAGAATATCAGCAAATCACTAGCACCTGGGAAAAGATAGCAACCGAACTGTTGAAAGATGAACAGTTCGGCTCAGCCCTCACCCGCACTACTCCCTTAGCTGATAAAGCCGCGGCACTGGTCGCGCAATATCCTAATCATACGGAGCGGCTGGCGGCAGCTCTAGCGTTGGTGCAGCGCACGGTGCGCTACAATGGTGATGAGAAATTCTATACGACTGCTGCGCTACGACGCATTTGCGAGCAAGGCGCAGGCAATGCCGCCGAGGTAAACCTGCTGCTGATTCATACGTTGCGGGCAGCGGGCTTTTCGGCCGAGCCGCTGTTGCTCAGCACCCGCGATCATGGCCGCATCCAAACCGATTTACCGGTGCTCAGCCAGTTCAACTACCTAGCCGCGCTCGTCACCCTACCCGACCAGAAAGAGTTGCTCGTTGATGCCACCGAGCCATATGCTACGCCGGGCTTATTACCGGAGCGCTGCCTCAATGGGCAAGGCCGCTTGGTGACCAAAGCTGGTGGCCGGTGGGTATCGCTAACTCCTACCGTACGGTACTTGCGCTACACTACCGCCCAGCTCACGCTCGATGCCCAGGGCGCGCTGGGGGGCAAAATCAAGCTGGAGCACACTGGCTACGCTAGTATAGAAGCTCGCGGACAACTGGCAGGCGGCACCGAACAGCAGTTCGTCAAAACGCTACAGCAGCGCTGGCCCGAGTGGACGCTTACAGCGCCCACTTTCCAGAACACCGGAACCTCCCAGCAACCTTTAAGTGTGGAGATGGCGGTAAAAATTCCGGGTGGAGAATCGCCAGCAGCTACTTTGTATGTACAGCCACTGCACCACTTAGGAGAAAGCCAGAATCCTTTCCGCTTAGAGAACCGGCAATTCCCCGTTGATTTTGGCATGCCCCATGAGCACAGCCAAGCGGTTATCCTAACCTTACCCGTCGGCTATGAGGTGCGGGAACTGCCCGCTAACCTGAACTTGAGCTTACCCAATGATGGGGGGCGTTTTCAGTTCAGCATTACTCCCCAGCAGAACGTGCTGCACATTACCAGTCGTCTTCAGCTTCGCAAAGCAGAATACTCGGTTCAGGAATACGCCGCGCTACGCGAACTGTATGGCCGCGTGGTAGCCAAGCACGCGGAGGCTATTGTACTACAACGCAAGTAGGCGCGCTAGCTACTTTTTCTAGCATTGGACGGTGATTTTCACCAATACGGCACGCCTCTAGCTTAAGGGCTTCTGACCAACGTCCTATTTTCCTTTTTTAACTATTCAACCTCTTTTAACCACTCTATCAAGCTCCGTTTACTTACTGATTTATGACGAAAAAATTACTTCAAGGCAGTGCGCTATCCTTATTTCTGTTGACGGCGGCGCAATTACCCGTGTACGGTCAGGCCGACCCTATCAAGTTTGGCAAACCCGACTTAGCCGATTTTGATGACAAGAACTTCGTGGCCGATAGTGCCGCCGAGGCTATCGTGCTGTGCGACTTTGGCCGCTCGCGCTTTGAAACAGGCAGCGGTGAATTTAAGCTGGTATTTGAGCGCGTCACCCGCATCAAAATCCTTAAAAAATCGGGGTATGACTGGGCTACGGTTCGCGTGCCTTTGTACAAGAAAAATTCAAGCGAAGAAAAGATCTCAGCCTTGCGCGGCTTTACTTATAACATGGTAAACGGGCAGCTGGTGAAGGAGAAAATGGCTTCTGATGCGACCTTCATGGAGCAGCAGACCGTCAACAACTTTGTGCGCAAATTCACTTTGCCCAACGTGCGCGAAGGCTCCGTAATTGAGTACACCTACACCGTAAACTCTGACTTCCTGTTCAACTTCCAGGACTGGCAGTTTCAGTATGAGATTCCGGTGCGCTGGAGTGAGTATCGGGCGGCTATTCCGGAGTACTTCGACTACAAGCAGTTATTTCAGGGCTATGAGCCTTTGGCTGTGCAGGAGCGCACGGAAGCCAACACGCAATTCACATTTACGCAGAGCGGCTCTTTTAATGCAGGAGGTGGGCTTTCGGGAGGAAGCGGACGTACTGGTCCCAGCGCCAATACCGTAACGCCGCGCGTCACCAACTTTCGTTGGGCCATGAAGCAAGTACCTGCCTTCCGCGACGAGCCTTACATGACGACCTCCAAGGACTTTGTGGCCCGGGTAAATTTTGAATTAGCTGGGGTCCAATGGCCTCAGCGTGCCTACGAGCCCATGTCGGGCACTTGGGAAAAAATCGACAGCGAGTTACTAACCCATGAGAACTTGGGCCTACAGCTCAAGCGAGGGGGCTTTTTGAAAGCTGAGCTGGCTTCTATTGTTGCCCAGCACACCGATCCTGCTGCCCGCGCCGCCGCCGTGCATGCCCTGGTGCGCAAAGCCGTGAAGTACAATGGCTCCGACTGGATGCTGAGCACGGGTTCCCTTAAACACACCTACGACCAGCGCAGCGGCAACTCGGCCGACATAAACCTGCTGCTTATTGCGGCCTTCCGCGAAGCTGGCCTAGACGCTAACCCCGTAGTGCTAAGTACTCGCAATCACGGTCGCATCACCGAGACGCTACCCCTGCTGTCGAGCTTCAACTATGTGGTGGCTCATGTAGCTCTGCCTGACAATAAAGAGCTATTTGCCGACGCTACGGAAGCGCTGCTGCCCTGCGGTATGCTGCCCACGCGCTGCCTTAATGGCACGGGTCGCTTGTTGATGGCTAGTCCTGGCAAGTCGCGCTGGGTAAGTCTGGCACCTACGCAACGCTACGTCAATTACCACCAGGTGCAGCTAACAATGGATGAGCGCGGTGGCTTAAAGGGCAAAGTGCACCAGGAAACGGGTGGCTACGCCGGTGCTGATCATCGCGAAACGCTGCTAAAAAAAGGCGAGAAGAAGTTTATGGAGGATATGGCCAAAACCCACGAAGGCTGGACCATTCCAAACTATGCCTTCAAAGAACTCGAAACTCTTCACAAGCCGCTCACCCTGGACTACGAATTTACGGCGCCCGGCGCCGATGCGCCCGCGACTACTTTGTATCTGAATTTGGTGCGGCAGTTCAGCGCTGAGCGCAACCCGTTTGTGCACGAGGAGCGCCGCTTTCCCGTCGATTTCGCAGCTCCAATGGACGAAACACTGGTGTTCAACATCACGCTGCCTGCGGGTTACGAACCGGAAGAAATGCCGAAGTCGGCAGCCGTAAAGCTGCCCGAAGATGGGGGGCTTTTTACTTACCAAGTAGCGACTACGCCCGGCAACATTCAGATTATGAGCCGCATGAATTTGCGTCGGGCTGTGTACTCGGCCGAGGAATACACTTACCTGCGAGAGTTTTATAGCCGGATGCTGGCCAAGCACGCCGAGCAGATTGTATTGAAAAAGAAATCATGAGCTATTTCCTGCAACCCTTGCGGCGCCTGAGCTTCAGCTTAGGTTTGAGCGGCCTGTTGGTTTCGTCGGCCTGGGCGGGAGGCCAGCCTCCTAAGTATGCACTGAGCGATTTGCCCCCCAAGCTGCTCGAAAATGCCCACGCTGTAGTGCGCAATTACGAGGAAACCTTGCTGATAAAATCGGTGGGGCGCACGGTACAGACGGTGCGCCGGGCCGCTACAATCCTCGATAATAACGGAAATCACTGGGCCGGAGAACTGGTTTCTTACGATCAGCTCAACACCGTAAATTATTTGCGTGGGGCTGTGTACGATGCTAATGGTCGACTTATTCGGCAGCTTAAATCGTCGGATATAAAAGATTACAGCCTTGCCGATGGCTTCAGCTTAGCAACCGACACCCGAGGCCGCTTAGCAGATTTGCGCCAGCCGACTTACCCGTATACGGTGGAGTTTGAGTACGAGGTAACCTCTGACAATCCGCTGTTCTATTCATCCTGGCACCCACAGGCGGGCGAGCAAGTAGCCGTAGAGAAAGCTTCTTTTCGCGTTATTACGCCCGCTGAATTACCCTTGCGCTACCAGGAACGTCACCTACCGACAGGTGCCGCCGTGGTCCGCAGCAAGCAAGGGGTGCTGGATGTGTACCAGTGGCAGGTTGCTAATTTGGTTGCGTTGGAGCAGGAGCCTGCTGGCCCGCCATTAGAAGAACTGGTACCCGCGGTCCTGACGGCGCCCACGGCCTTTGAAGTGCAGGGGCACCGCGGCGCGCTTACCTCCTGGCAGACCTTAGGACAGTGGAACTACGACCTTAACGCGGGCCGTGATGTGTTGCCCGCTGAGGTGAAGGCGCGCATTGCGGCGCTGGTAAAAGATATACCCGATGAGCGGGCACGCATTCGCAAGGTGTACGAGTATTTGCAGGCTAATACGCGCTATATCTCTATTCAACTTGGTCTGGGCGGTTGGCAGACGTTTCCGGCCACGGCCGTAAGCGCCACCGGCTACGGCGACTGTAAAGCCCTAACTAACTATTGCATGGCTCTGTTGAAGGCCGCCGACGTAACTGCCTACTGTGCCCTGGTACGGGCTGACGAAGCGGATATTCGGACGGAGTTTCCCAGCAATCAGTTCAACCACGTGGTGCTGTGCGTGCCTTTAGCCAAAGCAGCCAAGGCTGATACGGTGTGGCTGGAATGCACAAGCCAGAGTGAAGCCTTTGGGTACATGGGTAGCTTCACTGGTAATCGTCATGCCTTGCTACTCACGCCTACGGGGGGCAAAATAGTGCGTACGCCCGTGTATGGAGTAGCCGAAAACCGGCGGGAGCGACGCGCTGACCTCTACCTCGATGCCCAAGGCACGGCCACGGTGAGCATCCGGACGGTACGGACGGGACTGGAGCAGGACAACCAAAGTCAGCTACTGAACAATCTCTCCCCCGCCGACCAGAAAAAGCGTATTGCCGAAACGCTGCCACTGCCCAATTTCAGCATCACAAAGTTTAATCTGGCCGCCGACCGGCGCACAGCTCTACCGGCTGTAGTAGAAACCCTGGGCCTCACTCTACCCAATTTTGCCCCCCCAAGCGGCAAAAGGGCTTTCGTGACGCCCAACTTGCTTAGCCGACTACCCGCTTTGAGCGCGCCTGTAGGTGAGCGTCGCGCTGACATCTGGCTCGATCATGCTTTCTCACACGCCGACACGGTGCGCATTCATGTACCAGCCGGTTTTCAGCCCGAAACCTTGCCCGCGCCGGTGCAGCTTACCACGGCTTTCGGCACGTACTCAACCCAGATTCAGACGCTGCCCGACGGTACGCTGCAATACGTGCGCCAGCTGCACATGCCCCGCACTCGCTTCCCCCGCACCGATTATCCGGCGTATGTAGAGTTTCGCCGTAAGATCAGCGCGGCGGACAAGGCCCAGCTTGTGTTATTTAAAAACGAGGTATAACCTAGCTTTGACGATAAAAAAGCCGGCCGTGAGCCGGCTTTTTTGTTTAGGGGGCAAAATGAAGGAGCAAGGCAAGCGTTAGGGAGTAGCTTTTTTAACCGTCATTCTGTTGCATAAGTAATAGTCTCAACTTGTTGCAATAATATTTGCTTGGTCGAGGCGTAACTTGGTTGTTGATAGCTGTTTTTCATCACTATATGCCCGCGACTTTTTCTGGAGCTAGCCACACATTAGGGCGCTGGCTGAGGTGCCTTTTCCTGTTGCTGACAGTTCAAGTTGCTGCCCAAACCCCGAAGCCGCACTGGGTCGATGAAGTACCTCGCCCCACTTCTGTTCGAGCGCATGCTGCCGCTTCAACAGTAGCGGAGTTTCGTGCGGTGCGCTTCCAGACAAAGGCTTTACGAGCCGCCTTACAACCCGCCACTGCGGATACAAGGCGCGTAGGCTCCAGTAGTAATCCAGTTATCTTATTGCCTTTCCCCGATGGTTCCGCGCAGCGCTTCCAGGTTACGGAAACGGCCGTGATGCACCCCCAACTCGCCGCCCGCTATTCGCGCATCAAAACCTACACTGCCCAAAGCCTTGATGACCCAACTATAACCGCAAGCCTTGACCTGACCCCTGCTGGTTTTCATGCTCAAATTCTCACCGGAAGCTCTACCATTTTCATTGACCCGGCTGCCCCCAATGATACCGTGCACCACCGTGTGTTTTATCGTGCGGCTATGCGCGCGGGTAGCGCTGAGGCACCGTGCTTGACTACTATAGTAAAGAACAAGCGGCCCGTGGTTGCCGATCAATTGCGAGCCAATGGCAACCAACTCCGCACGTATCGTTTGGCAATGGCTTGCACGGGCGAGTATGCTGCTACGCTCGGCGGCACAAAAGCGGCCGCTTTGGCCGGTGTCGTGACGACGATAAATCGGGTGAGCGGAATTTATGAGCAAGAATTGGCAATTCGACTGCAATTGGTGCCTAATAATGACGCTCTTCTCTTCCTTGACCCCGCAACTGATCCTTATACCAATAACAACGCCTCGGCCTTACTTGAGGAGAACCAACGCACAATAGATGAAATAATTGGCACCTCCAACTATGATTTGGGTCACGTCTTTGGTACGCGGGTGGGTGGCCTAGCCTACATTGGGGTGGTGTGCGATGCGCAGTTCAAAGCGGGCGGCACCACGGGGCAAGCCGACCCTACCGGCGACGCCTTTGCCGTCGATTTTGTGGCGCATGAAATGGGGCATCAGTTTGGCGCAAACCACACATTCAATGGCACTACGGGCTTTTGTACGAGTAGTCGCGCCGCGGCCTGGGCTTATGAGCCAGGTAGCGGTGGCTCCATTATGGCCTACGCGGGTTTGTGTGCGCCCCAAAATATTCAACCAAGTAGCTCTCCCTACTTTCATTCGCGCAGTATAGACCAGATTCTGGATTATGCCGCCGCTTCGGGCACTTGCGCTCAGCTTACGCCCAGCGGCAATCAGTCACCCACAGTCGAGGCGGGGGGCAATTTTCGAATTCCGGCGCGCACTCCGTTCACGCTTACCGGCTCCGGTAGTGACCCCGACGGCGACCCAATAACATACACCTGGGAGCAGACCGACCTGGGGCCAGCCGGCGCTCCAGACGCACCAGTCGATAACGCTCCCCTATTCCGATTTTTGCCCCCCAATTCCTCTCCTACTCGCACCTTTCCCGAGATGGCGAGTTTGCTGGCTACTACTGCTCCGCCGCCCGGCGAGTTGCTGCCCACGTACGCCCGGCGCCTGCACTTTCGCCTAGTAGCCCGCGACCAGCGCCGTCCCGCCGGCGGTACAAACTACGATACAACGAGCGTGGCCGTAATAGCCACCGCAGGGCCCTTTGTAATAACGGTACCCACCGCGGCCGCTGCCTGGACAGCTGGCTCAACGCAACAAGTAATCTGGGACGTGGCGAATACCGATCAGACTCCCATCAGTGCTACGCAGGTGAGTATTTTACTTTCGACCGACGGAGGGCTCACCTTCCCAACCATTCTGGCTACAGCTACGCCTAATGATGGTGCGCAGACAGTGCTACTTCCCGCTGGCCTAAGTACCACCACAGCACGCATCAAGGTGCAGCCCACTGACAATATCTTCTTTGCTATTTCTCCCCAGGACTTCACTATCTCCACTGTGCTTGGTAGTTCGACTCCTAGCGCCCCGCTTACTGGGCTGGAAATTTTCCCCAACCCCAGTACCGGTGTTTTTCACCTAAACGTAAATAATCAGCAGGTTGGGCCGATTACAGTGCACGTGATGGATGCACTGGGGCGAACTATTCTACAGGAAACAGTGAGTAAAGCTGCCGCGCCGCTTCAACACCGCCTCGACCTAAGGCACGCTAGTCAGGGCGTTTACCACCTGCGCCTGACGACGCCCTACGGCACGAGCGTAACTCGTTTGCTGAAAGAGTAACCCAATTCAATGATAGGCTCTAAAACGTATAGCGAGCCTGGGCCTTCACATCGGAGCGACGGGCACCCTGAATTTCTTCCAGGCCGGAGCTAATTACTTGTTGGTGTCGGTATTGAGTGGCAGCATAGCGTAGCCATAGGGTAAGATGACGGGTGCATTTCACCTCGGCCAAGGCATACGTACGCGTCCCCTGACCAGAGAGAGCCGGCACCGAAAACGCGTAGAGCACGTCCTGCTCGAAAGCATACTGCCGTGTGTCATAGTCGTCGGTATCAAATAGGGCATAACGGGCGCTCAGGCGCATGTAGCGGTTGAGGCGGACGGTAGCATCTTGGGCCAACAGAAAACCTGTTCGTACCGGGCCGGCGTCTTCGCGGTAATGAGTGCCTTGTAGGCGGGTGCGCAGGCTAAACGCGGGAGCAGGCGTAGCGTCGTAGAACAGCAGTAGACTGCGGCGCTCGGTAGGTACAGGTCGCGCCACTGGGAGGCGGAGCGTGAGGTCGGCATTTTCATCCTTGGTGCGGGCCCGAACCTGCACGTAAAGCAGGCTGGTTTTGGTGGGCGCGAAAGTCAGCCGTACCAGATAATCATGGCCCCGAGATGGTGCATCGACGCGGTATTTAAGCCATGGAAACCAAAACTGGTCGTAGTAACCAGTTATTTCCCAGCGCGGAGCCGGCCGTACTTTCAGGCCCAGATACAAGCCATTCTCGTTGATGTTGCGAGTGTTTTCTCCAAAGGCTTGCCCGTAGAAGGTATGAAAGTTACGATCGTAGCGACGGTATAGCACGGAGGCGTCCACATTGGTTGCTAGGCTGGCCAGCAAGCCATTGACCGTGCCCAAGCCGCCGCTGCTGGAGCGGGCTGTTTCGCCAAACAGCAGCACATTGCCCCATACGTAGCTGTAGTGAAGCCCCAGAGCCACATTATTTTGGCCCCGAAACTCAAACTGATTATAGGGTTCCGTGCGGCGTTGTAAGGCCATGCCGTAGTGCGTGCCTACGGCCGTAGTTCCAGCTGCAAAATTGCCCCCCAGACTAGTGTAAGTCACGTTGCCGCCAGCAACAGTTTCCAGCAAACGCTGCCGGTTTGCTATTTCGGTAGATGTGCGGTGCAGGCCACTTGTGCTGATTCCAGTGGAAAACTCAGCAAACTGGGCCAGGGAATCGGTAGCTAACTCTTGGTTGGCATCTACTTTTTTGGCGGAGAGAAAGGCTGTAGCCTTTAAGCTCCTATGAAGACTTACGGTGGCTGCGGCTCCGCGAAAGAAAGAATTTTCCAGCACCGAAGAATAAGGCCGCACGCCCAAACTACTGCGCCGCAGCGTAGTAATCGTCTCGGCCCCTTTCCCTACCTGAAAACCCGATGATAGCAGCAGGCCTTGCCCGAACTGTAACTGATAATCGCCCAAAGCCAGAGTTTTGAGTCGGCCGCGCTCCTGCACCACAAAGTGTGCGGAGTAAAAATCGGCCCCATACCGGCGCTGACTTGGCTGCCACGTCATTTGCTCGCCCGCATCTTTTTCGGCCGTGATACCCAAGCTAAAGTCGCGGGTGTGGCTGACGCGGTAACGTAGCAGGAGCTTGTCGGGTGAGCCCATATAGCGGCTGAGCGGCCGGCCGGTACTGGTAGTATCGGGGGGCAAATATCCGCGCCGCTGCTGCAAACCACGCTCATAGCGCAGGAAAAGCGCGTTGTTGTCTTCGTGCCGAATCCGTTGCCAAAGAGGCCCGCGTGTAACGTTAGAATTGGTGGTCTGCACCGTCACAAATGGCGCTAGCCGGAAGATGCTGCGCAGCTGTTCGAAGCCGGCAATACTTTGTAGCTCATAAAGGCTCAGCAAGGGTCCAAGTTGCTGGCGGTGGTCAAGCAGAGCCGAAATCTGGGTTTCGGACAGCAGCAACAAGCCACGCAGCTCTTCCCGACTGGCGGTATTCAGATTCAGCGGCGTTTGGTAGTAGAGTAGCAGCGTTTCGTACACGTCCTCGAAAGGCACCTCATCACTCTGAATTTCAGCAAATAACTCTTGCACCAACCGGTCGAGGTCGGCGGCGGGGCGCACGTACTCCTGAGCGTGGAGGCTGGTGGGCGCCAACAATACACCGCAGATACATAGCACAGCCCAGACTAATTGGCGCCAGGTAGCAATGCTCTCCGCTAGCTTTGCGTGTGTCACCAACTTTTGCACTACAAGCGACTGGGGGGCATTCTGGGACACTGTATTTACTTTCGGGCCCACTGCACACTTACGCTTACATGCTGATTCAAGCCCAACGCAGACTGCCAGGCAGCAGCATAGTCTATTTGAAACAAACCTGCTTTAAAGCCAACTCCCGCCGTCGTCAGTTCGGCGAGAGAGGCAAAACCCGCACGCAGAGCAAGCGCCTCTACTACCCGATACTCTAGGCCAGCCTTAAAATCGGCGGTCTGCTCCACATCTTTCTCGCACTCAATATTGAGCATGAGCTTATTCGTAGGCCTGTAGGAGAGGCCAGCTTTAAGCACCGTAGGCACCCGCTCATCCTCATACGCAGCCAGCTTCGCCTGATTGAGGTTGTATAAATTGCCCCCAAATACCAGCCGGTGCGGAATCAGCTCGGCTTGTCCGCCCAAAGACGCTGCCAATACCCGCCGGCTACCCAGCCCCAGAATACTGACTTGTAGCACATCGATACGGCCGCCTACGCTCACTTGTCCACCCCGATAGCCATACCCCAGGCCCAGACGCTGCTCAGCATATAGGTTGCTGCCAAAGCGCTGCGCCTCGAAGCCAACTACACCACGGCTGGGGGGCTTTTCGGTAGTAATTGTGCCTAAGGGCAGAGCTGCTACCAACGCCACCGTATTGAAGGCTGAACTGAGGTAGCGGTTTTCACCATAAAACCCAACGCTAATTTGGGTTAATTGCCCAAGTCCTGCGACGTTATTGCCCACAGCCCACACATCACTAATTGTAACCGAGGCATTTGCTAACGCCGCTGCCCGAGCTCCGCGCACGCCGGGACCGTTAGCAGCGTGTATTTTAGTAGTAAAAACAAGGAAAAATAGAGCTACTAACGATAAAAAAACGTTTTGCATATTTTAAGGATAACAAGCCCAAAACAGGCTGGCGCACCCTTAGCAAATTCCGTGGCAAATGCTGGCCGATAGCTCTTAATTCACTGCAAAGAGCAGTAATGATTGAATAAGGCTACGTTAACCGTAATTTGAGCCTAGTCTTACCTTACTTATACTCTTACAATAAAAGTTTAAGAGAGTATTTATTATAAGTATATTATATTTTGGAATATATATGTTATTGCCTTTTTCTATCTTGCATTAAGCATAAATCAGGGTGCGGTAATTTTACACCTTCTCTTTCATTCCCTCTTGGTCAGGTAATGAGCGTCCGCAACTTTTGCTGAGAACTTGCTGTCTTTCTTTAGTATAGCAAAAGCTGCTGTCAGCTATTGTCCGCACAATAGCTTGAAGGTAGATGCACTACTAAGAACTGGCTTTGACGAGTTCATTTACTTACCAAGTATATTAGACCCTGACTTAGCTTTCCCATGGAACCAGAAGAAGAGTTTATAGAAAATGCCACTACTCTGGTGCGGTATGCAAAGGAGGAGTTAAAGCAATTTCTAGCTTGGACAGACGCAAAAACCCCTTATGGCCAACATGCTGCTAGACTAGTACAGCAGCTTGATGGAATTTCCCAAGAAATGAAGATTCTCCGTCAGGCCTATAAAAACAGGTAAGTACGGCAGTTCAATGGCCAAGCTTGTGACTAATGACCTTAGATTAGCCAGAAACTAATAAAGACATAGTATTTGCCTTAAAACCTAAAAGGCATTCTCATCTCCGCGGATCGCTTGTAGGATGGTGAGACCTACAATGCGCACATCGAGCCGGAAGGAGGAGTTGCGCAAGTACCAGATGTCGGCCTGCACGCGCTGCTCCATGGCCTGCAGCTCGCGCGTCTCGCCCCGGTAGCCCTTGATCTGGGCCCAGCCCGTGATGCCGGGCGTCACGGCGTGTCGGTCCATGAAGTTAGCGATGCGCTGGGCGTAGTCGGCCGTGTGCTGGAGCATATGAGGCCGGGGGCCCACCACCGACATATCGCCGCGCAAGACGTTGATGAACTGCGGCAGTTCATCGATGCTGGTCTTGCGGATAAATGCCCCGATGCGGGTAATGCGACTATCGCCCCGGCTAGCCTGGCGGGCATCGGCGTCCCGGTTCAGGCGCATGGAGCGAAACTTGAGGCAGTAGAAGGGCTTGCCGTTCTTGCCCGTGCGCAGCTGCTTGAAGAAGACGGGCCCGCGGCTCTCCAGCTTGAGCAGCAAGCCCAGCACCGGCACCAGCCAGCTCAGCAGCAATACCACCACCAAGAAAGAGAAAACTAAATCAAAGGCGCGCTTAAGCAGAGCCTTGCGCGATGGCAATAGCCGTGGCGTAAAGATTCGAATCATAAAAGCACTTGTTGCAAAGTGTAAGAAGGTAGAATAGAAGCAGGGCGGGACACTTTTTACTAATGCGCAACAACTTAACTCATTAGCTAAAGAGACTAATAAATAAATTGTAAAATCAATGTATCGAATTGCGTTTTATTGATAGTCAAAGCTAAATAGCGTTAAACACATATGCAAACAAATAATACAATTAATTTAGAGAATGTTGCAATAATTCAAAATAGTTAAATATAGTACAATTTTTAACCAACATTTTTATCTTAATGCAATGTAAGGGTGTCTGATTTCTTATGACTTATAATTATAATTTAACAATTACTTAATTCATTTATACTTTTACTGCTTTTACAAGCCTGCTGCTAAGTGATACACATGTGAGTTAGTTGTTCTGCTTGTCACTTAAAAATCAAATAATGCTGTAGATATATGCGACCGTAAAGCTCACTTGAATTACCGGTAGCGGATATTAGTATTCATAATTTCACCAACATTGAGCGAAACAGAATGAGTCAAACTCAAACTGCTGGCATTATAAAGAAAAAGCCCCCCATACAACCGTACAGGGGACTTTTCTCAAAGTAACAATCTATATAGTAGCGCCGACCTCAGCTTTTTCTTTGCTCTTCTTTCTCTTGCTTTTGGTCTTTTCATTCTTTGATGATTTTGAATTTTTATCCTCGCTCGCGCCTTTCAGTAGCGTCTTAGTACTAGGCGTGGTAGCTCCTACGCCCGGATTAGGGCCTTTGTTTACCACAGTCATCTCATCTACCAAGTGCTTGGCGCCACCGAGTTTGTCCACGCAGAAAAGCACGTAGCGGATGTCCACGTTGATGCAGCGCTTCAGATCAGGATCGTAGGCTAAATCACCAGTCATGGCTTCCCAGTTGCCGTCGAAAGCCAAACCTATCAACTCCCCTCGGCCATTGATGACAGGCGAACCCGAATTGCCCCCTGTAATATCATTATCGGTGATAAAGGCCACCGGCAATTGACCATTTTTATTGGCGTAGGGGCCAAAATCCTTAGCTTTTAACAAGGCCACCTGCTTGGTCGGCACTACGAACTCAGGGTTTGAGGGGTCTTCTTTTTCGATGATACCCTGCCCAGTGGTTTGATAATCATAGTATACCGCGTCGCGGCCTTTATAGGGGCGCACCGTGCCATAGCTCAGGCGTAGGGTGGAGTTGGCATCGGGTGAGTACACTTTGTTTGTATTCTTAGCTCGCAGACCGGCTACATATTGACGATTGGCCCGGGCCATAGTAGCCTGACTGGCTTGAAGCTGGGGGGCAATTTTCTGCACATAGTTCGTGTACACCGAATTCATTGTTTTGAAGGCCGGATCGGCTTCCAATTTGGCCAGCGTAGGAGCAGCTAAGAAGGCGTTGAACTTGGCAGGCGAAGTCAAAAATGTGTTGGCAAACACATAATCGGCGTACTTGGGCATGGAGCCACCATACTGTTTCTCCACCGTCTGAAAAACGTCGGGGTGCTGAGATTTTGTTACATCGGTGTAGTACAGTTTCATCAAAGCCGTAAAGACCTTTTTATCCGTGGAAGAGCTGTAGTCTTTAAAAAACTCAGTGGCCGGTTCTTTCAAATCAGCCGTAGCTTTTTGAATGGCGGCCTTATCGGCTTTGGGATCTTTCAGCAGCGAATACAGCGGCAACATACGGGCGGCGAAAGTCATAATCTCCGTACCGAAGGCGGCTTCGTTCAGGTACACATTGCTTAGATTATACTCACGTAGGGCCGCGTAATTCTGGTTAATATCCTGCAAAGCACTCCCGTAGAGTTGCTGCCGGGCAGGGTCCTGAGCAATCCACTCAGCAAACTTTGCTTCTTCCTCCTTTTTCTGATCCACGGTTTTCAGGCGCTTCATACCTTCATTCTGGCCAATGAAATACTTCCAGTAGTTGGCAATGCTGGCGTATTTCGAGGCATATTTGAGACGCAGCGCTGGGTCGGCATCCATATCTTCTTTCCAGAGCTTCAAGCGGGTATCGCGCAACTTGATGCGAGCTGGATTACTTTGGTCAAGGGTGAGTTGTAGACCGGCCGCGGGCAGAAAGCGCTGAGTGCGGCCCGGAAAGCCGAACACCATCGCAAAGTCGCCTTCGCTCACGCCTTGTAGGCTAACGGGCAAATGCTTTTTGGGCACGTATGGCACATTGTCGGCGGCGTAGCCACTGGTGGGTTTGTTGTCCTTGGAGGCGTACACGCGGAACATGGAGAAGTCGCCGGTGTGGCGGGGCCACATCCAGTTATCGGTGTCGCCGCCAAATTTGCCTACCGACTCCGGAGGAGCGCCTACCAAGCGCACATCGCCAAAGCGCTGGTACACGAACATATAGTATTCGTTGCCAGCGAAGAAATCGCGCACGTAGGCCACGTACTGGCCGTTTTCTTTGGCAGCATCGGCCATCTGCTTCTGTCGCTGCTGCACAAGCGTGACCCGCTCCTGCTCCGGCGTCTGGGGTGTAATACCTTCCAGAACTTGGCTCGTTACGTCCTCCATGCGCACCAGAATATCCACAAATAAGCCAGGATTTGACTTCTCCTCGCTTTTATTGGCGGCGAAAAAGCCGTCGGTTAGCAGGTTTTTCTCGGGTGTGCTGTGGCTCTGAATGGCGTCGTAGCCGCAGTGATGGTTGGTGAGCAACAGACCTTGGCTACTGATAAACTCGCCGGTACAAAAGCCCCCCAGCTGCACTATGGCATCTTTGAGGCTGGCATTGTTGACATCATAAATTTCTTCGGCCGTCAGCTGCAGGCCTTTTTTCTGCATGTCGGCGTGGTTGAGGCGCTTCACGAGCATCGGCAGCCACATACCTTCATCGGCGTGGGCTGCTAGTGGAAGCAACAGCGCCACTACTAACGCGTTAGCCCAGAGTTTTTTCAGCATAGGGGTGGTTATTGGAATGAAAAGGAGGGTGAACTTGCTTTAAATATGGGTGGTTTACGACCTGCCGTCAAACTTACGCATCTACGTTGAGTAGCGCTTCTACAACAACAGCCAGGGTAGCTACAGTTTAGCTCAGATTGGGCCGTAGCATGTATTTTTATTCGGCTTCTCTCCAAACGGCTTCTATGTCATTCCTGTTCCGGCACTTTTTTCTAGCGCTTATTTGGGTGTATCGGCACTTTATTTCGCCGCTCACACCGGATAGCTGCCGGTTTCAGCCGACGTGCTCAGCCTACGCGGCGCAGGCAGTGCAAAAGTTTGGCCCCTGGCGCGGCGGCTGGCTGGCAGTACGCCGCATTGGCCGCTGCCATCCTTGGGGCGGCCACGGCTACGACCCCGTACCTTAAGCTCGGCTTCGCGTATAGCGGAGATGAGAGATGGTTGCTGCCTATATCTATTGGTAGGGCATTTTTTTCATGATTTCTACTTTCTGCCATTATGCGTTTAGCTCCCATCAGCACGCTGCTGCTTAGCTTTTTATTTAGCGCAAGCTGCTCTCAGGCGCAGAGCGAAGATAATTTGACAAGCAAGGAAAGCGATAGAAAAGGCCCCCGCGAAAGCCTAAGCGACCGGCTTACCGAGGCCGCTGTGCCGGGCCTTCGCCGTACGGGCTCCTTAAATAATGCCGTGCCCGAGAGTTCCGGCTTGGCGCGTGCTAACCAGCCGGGCACCTTTTATACCCACGGCGACGCGGGCAACTCCCCTATTCTCTACAAAATAGATGCAACCGGGAAAGTGCTGAATAAAATGCGCCTCCCGGTTCCCAACCAAGATTGGGAGAGCCTGGCCCAAGACAACCGCGGCAATATTTTCGTGGTTGATGCAGGGAATAATAACAACAACCGCCAAGACCTAGCTATCTACCGTCTCAATCCTGCCAGTCCGCAGCAGGTGAGTAAGATCAGCTTCACCTACGCCGATCAGCGCGAGTTTCCACCAGCCAAACAAGAGCGTAACTTCGACTGTGAAGCTTCTTTCTGGCATGCTGGCACGCTCTATTTGTTTACTCGCGACCGAGCCCAGCAGGCCAAGAGCAAGGTATATACAGTGCCCGACAAGCCCGGCAAATACACCGCTCGGTTGCTCACTAGCTTACCCATCTCGGGCGAGGTCACCGACGCCGACATCAGTCCCAACGGCCGCCGTATGGTGCTGCTAGGCCGGGAGAAGCTGTTCGTATTCGAAGCCGATAACCTGCAAGGCTTGCTGAAAGCCACTCCCCGGCGTATCGACCTGACGGGTGCCGGCCAAACCGAAGGGGTCACCTTTACGGATGACAATACCTTAGTTATTAGTACTGAGCAAGGAGCCGTTTACCGATACAGCTTGTAGGGCATAACACGCTTCCTGCGTGCATTACTTCCATTCGCAATCATAAAAATCCCCCCAGAACTAGTTCTGGGGGGATTTTTATGATTGCTTATCTATTTCGATTTGACCATTTTTTCGGCCTTCTCGGCAGCGGCGCGTTCTTCCAAATCCCGAGGAGCAAAGCCAAAGGGATTATTCGGCCATTTGCCCGCGCGCAATAGCACCCACAGGCCCATAAATATGAGCGGAATGCTCAGGATTTGGCCCATGTTCAGTGCCATACCCTGCTCGAAGTCGGACTGATCTTCCTTCAGAAACTCCACCAAGAAGCGGAAGGTGAATAGCAGCACGACAAACAAGCCGAACAATTGCCCCCTAGGCGTTTTTTCCTTGGTCCGGCTCCACATCAGGTATAGCAGCACTAGCAGAAACACGCAGAACAGTGACTCATAAATCTGGGTAGGATGACGGGGAACGGCTACGCCATTTACCAGATGCTCCGTATCGCGCACAAATTTGAAACCCCAGGGCAACGTAGTCTCGTGGCCGAAAATCTCGGAGTTGAATAGGTTGCCCAAGCGAATGAGCGCCCCACCCAAGGCCACCACAATCACGATACGATCGAGCGTCCAGAGGTAATCAAACTTGTTGTTGCGGCTAAACAGCCAGACAGCTAGCAAGATACCCAGCGTAGCACCGTGGCTAGCGAGTCCGCCTTCCCAGATCTTCAGAATATCGAGTGGGTGAGTCAGGTAGTAACCGGGGTCATAAAATAAGCAATGTCCCAGGCGTGCGCCCACTATGGTGCCCACCAGCATATACACAGTAATTACATCGACCCATTGTGGCGACACGCGCTCGGAGCGGTAGATATGCGAGAGCACAAACGTGCCAAGCACGAAGCCCGACATGAACAGCAACCCGTACCAGCGCAATGTGAGCGGGCCTATCTTAACGATTTCGGGCGCAACGTCCCAGGTAATGTAAGCGAGCAGCGAGGTCATGCGAAGAAAAAAGAGGGGTACAACGGCAAAGGTAGGAATGTAACCCAAAGCGCCGCTTCGGATTATAAGGTGGCTAGCTCCTGCGTGTAGCCACCACTTAAGATAGGGAAGCGCAGCCAGGAGCGCGGGTCCACGTTATAATCATCGAGATGAAACGCCGGGGCGTAGCGCTCGCGCTTCCATTGGTTGCGCGACCATAGAGAATAGAAACGCTTCACGTAGGTCTTCAATTGTTCGGCGTCCGTCGCTGGCTCTTCTTGCACGAGTGTTGCTAGCACTTGGCGCGGGCTGAGACGGTCATAGAAAGCTAGGCGCTCAATGCGGTTGAGCAGTGCGTAAGGCATCAAGTCGCGCTCGTCGGTTTGCTTATCCTCCAACGGACGCAGTTCCGCCGTCGGCTGGAGGGCATTTACGTGGCGCAAGGATGAATAACCCAATTCGATTTCGGCCCAGCGCAGCCATTTCTTCACAAAATCCTTGTCTACACCCGCTATGGGCGAGATGCTACCAGCCGTGTCGCCGTCCATGGTGCAGTAGCCGACGGAGGCTTCCGAACGATTGGAAGTAGTGAGCAGCAGACAGTTTTGCACGTTGGCCAGCAGCCAAATACCGGGCGCGCGCACCCGAGCTTGAATATTTTGCAGGGCTAGATCGTCGGTTTGCCAGGTCAGCGGCCGCTCCAGCGCCGTTTCAATCTTGGCTACGTACCCACTAACCTGCTCATCAATGGTCCAATCGAAAAAAATGCTCCCCAGCTCGTCGGCCAGCCCTTTGGCTGATTGAAATGTATCATCGGAGGAATTTACCGTGCCCTGATAAGCGCAGGTGAGCAAACGGCGCGTCAAGCTTTGATTTATTCGCTTCTGCTCGGCGTCGAGTTGGCTGAGGGATGCATCTTTCGGGCCGGGAGCATTTTGGTCGGGTACGGGTGCTACGGGGCCGGCTGTTGCCTCGATTTCGGCAGCTGTAAAGCAGCCTGCACGGCGCATAAACTCGGCCGTACCCAGTTCGGCCGTACCCAAGCGCACCATTTCGGCCACGGCCACAGCACACATGCTGGAGTCTGCGCCCCCGCTCAGTGACAATACAAAGCCTCGGCTGCGCGCTTTGCGCATGTAATCAAATAAAGCCAAACTAAGTGCTTGGTTTAGCTCGCGGTACTCGTCGGGCGTGGGCAGAGGCTCAACTTCTTTGGGGGGCAAATTGACGCTAAAATCAACATCTACGCACTCCAGATCTATTTCTTTGAAACTCATCAGCTGATTGCGCAGCAGTAGATGCCCGTTGCGCGCTACCAGAATCTCGCCATCATAGATAATGCGCCCCGCTTCGTTGCCAAGCAAGTTGGCGTACAGATAAGTGCAGTTATAGTTGCGGGAAGCCTGCAGCACAAGCTGGTAGCGCAGATCCGTTTTGCTCATGGCAAAATGGCTGGCCGACGGATTCACGATAAGCTGCACTCCACGCTCCATCAGGCGACCAGCGGGCCGGTCAGCAGTGGGGCGCCATGCATCTTCGCAAATCTCGAAGCCAAAGCGAATGCCTTGGTGCTCGAAAACCAAGTCGCCAAAAGGCCAGTTTTCGCCCTGCCACTCAATTGTCGTGGTCTCGCCCGCGAGCCAGGAGTTGAAGAAGCGCGGCTCGTAGTGCACGCCATCGTTGGCTAGAAACTGCTTGGCCGCAAAACCCAGGATTTCGCCATCGCGCAGCACGGCCGCTGTATTGTACGTGCGACCGGCTATGCGCACCGGCAAGCCCACACAGACTAAAATCCCAGCCGTCCAGGGCCTAATCTGCTGTAAATGTTCCAGCGCTGACTCCGACAGCCAATCACTGAGAAATAGGTCTTCGCAGCCGTAGCCCGTTAGGCACAGCTCAGGCAAGCACAGTAAGTCTACGCTTGCCGCCTTAGCCTGCTCAATGGCTTCGCGGATGGTGCGCAGGTTATGGTGCCAATCAAAAGGAATCTGGTTGAGGGCGGCGCCAGCTAATCGCATGGGAGGAGAAAGTAATTTAGCCAACAACTGAATTTTGCCCCCCAGAGTTGTCCAAGGCACCACAAACCGCTGGATTTAGCCGGTTCAGTCTATCTAAAGGTGTAGTTCAGAACGCATGCTACACACCTAGCGCCGTCAGAGCTCGCTCTGCTGCTGTCTGTTCAGCCTGCTTCTTCGATAGACCCATGCCCGTGGCTACCGGTTCATCATCAACGAATACCGTTGCCGAAAACTCCATTATTCCACCTGTCTGAGGCTCACCGGCTAAGTCATAGCGCAGGTTTTTGCCCTGACGCTGCGCCCACTCAATAAGCTTGCTCTTGAAATTAGTCGTGGTCGTGGTCAGCGACTTTACATCTACAAAAGGTTTAATCAAGCGACCAAGCACAAATTTGCGAGCTGCTTTATACCCCTGATCCAGGTAAACAGCGCCCACCAACGCTTCCAGAGCATTGCCATTCACGGAGCGTGAACGAGCCGCCCGCCCCTGCGTTGGGTCAAGTTGCACGAGCTTATCGAGTCCGATTTTCAAGGCTAAAGCATTCAGGCTTTCCCGGTTCACAATGCGGGAGCGCATCTCTGTAAGAAAGCCCTCTTGCTCGTAGGGAAACTTACGGAACAAGTACTCAGCCACTACGGTGCCCAGCACCGCATCGCCCAGAAACTCTAAGCGCTCGTTGCTTTGGTTTCTGAGCTTATCGGTCTGCTGACGAACTAAGGAAGAATGGGTAAAAGCCAGCTGGTACAGCCGGATATTATCCGGCGTACAGCCTATAACCGTGGCAATGGCTTGGCGAAAAGCCCTGTCCTGCCCCAGCAACCGCCGGAAGAAACCGAACAGTGGAAGTGGCTGGCCTGGCCTTGTCATTAGCCTTGGAATTTGCGGAACAACACCGACGTATTATGGCCACCAAAGCCGAACGTATTGCTTAGGGTCACATTTATATCCCGCTTTTGAGCCTGATTGAAGGTAAAATTCAATCGTGGGTCCAGCTCCGGATCGGCCGTGAAATGGTTGATGGTTGGCGGAATAATGCCGTGCTGCAAGGCTAGAATACAGGCAATTGCCTCGATACCTCCCGCACCACCCAACAAATGGCCAGTCATGCTTTTTGTAGAGCTAATGTTCAGGTTGTAGGCACTCTCGCCAAACACCTTTTCAATAGCCTTCACCTCAGCTCCATCGCCCAGTGGTGTGCTGGTGCCGTGGGTGTTAATATAGTCTACCTCTTCGGGGCTAATACCAGCATCGCGCAGAGCATTCTGCATTACCAGCACTACCCCGTTGCCTTCAGGGTCGGGAGCCGTGATGTGGTAAGCATCCGAGGACATACCACCGCCGATTATCTCGGCGTAGATTTTTGCCCCCCGAGCCTTGGCGTGTTCGTATTCTTCCAGAATAATGGCACCGCCGCCTTCACCAAGCACAAAACCATCACGCTCCTTGTCATAAGGGCGAGAGGCTAGCTCAGGCGCGTCGTTGCGCTCGCTCATGGCTTTCAGGGCATTGAAGCCTCCTACGCCAGCTTCCGTAATAGCCGCCTCCGAGCCACCCGTCACCATTACATCAGCCAAGCTGAGGCGGATGTAATTAAAGGCGGCTACAATAGAGTCCGACGACGACGCACAGGCGGAGGTAGTAACAAAATTTGGCCCCCGGAACTTATGCCGAATTGAGATATTGCCCGACGAGCTGTCGGCAATCATCTTCGGGATGAAGAACGGATTGTAGCGTGGGGTGCCGTCGCCTTTGGCAAAGCTGAAGCACTCCTCCTGAAAGGTTTTAAGGCCACCGATACCAGAACCCCAAATAACACCTACCCGGTCGCGGTTTACGCCTTCCAGCAAGCCAGCATCATGAATAGCTTCATCGCTGGCAATGATGGCGAACTGCGTAAAGAAGTCCATTTTGCGGCCTTCCTTGCGCTCGAAATAATCGTCTGGGTTGTATCCCTTTACCTCACAGGCAAAACGGGTTTTGAACTTGCTGGCGTCAAAGCGGGTGATGGGCGCAGCACCACTTACGCCCCCTGATAAGCCATCCCAATATTCGGCGACGGTTTTACCAAGCGGCGTAAGGGCACCAAGGCCGGTCACAACAACTCTCCGAAGAGACATAGGCTAACGGGAGAAATTAGAAAGCAAAACGGCCGGCGGCGAGCCGGCCGGTAAGCAATAAAACGGGTAACGGCTAAGCAGCCGTCAGGTTATTTGGCGTGCTCCTCGAGGTAGCTGATGGCTTGACCCACGGTGGCGATGTTCTCGGCCTGGTCGTCGGGGATAGACACGTTGAATTCTTTTTCAAACTCCATAATCAGTTCGACGGTGTCCAACGAATCGGCACCCAGATCGTTGGTGAAGCTTGCTTCCGGCGTTACTTCCGAGGCTTCAACACCAAGCTTATCAATGATAATGGCTTTTACTTTTTCTGCAATTTCAGACATTTCCGTGGGGGTTTAGAGAAAACTCGGCACAAATAACACTAACTTCCCTAACATTGTCAAACCAACCACCCCTAATCTTGCAGGTACAAGATTACGGCCGAGCCGGTTCCCTTTGGCTCTTGCGGACCGTTATTTTGTTCTGCTTAAGCTTGGAAGAGCCCTATGAAGATGTTGACGCTGGACGTTGAGTATGACTGTGACTTTGAGCTCTTTGGCCTCGTTTCATCGAGCCGCGAGCATACCCTTGCCTGGACCCTAAACCAGGCCTTGCGCCTCCGTTTGGTGAAGCAGCAAGACCTGATTTATGACCTGCTCACAAAGGGCCGTTTGGTCATCAGCAATTATTTGCACGTCACCGAAACAATTACTTTGCGCCTGCTGCGCAACCGTTCCGTGGACCCATCGCCCCTAAAAAGACCGTTTCTGGCTCCTGATATCAAAGAGTACGATTATCTGTTGCAGGTCAGCAATGGTTCTGGAATTTTGGCTGCTACTGAGCTTGTAGACCAACTTACTGCTCTGCCTACCGTTCAGTATGTGTGTCAGTTCGATCCTAACGAGTTAAAGTTCAAAGAAAACTTGCTGTTTTAACGTACCACCAAGCTCCAGCTTGGTGCTCCTCAACCGGCACATCCTCTTTTTCTTCATCATTTATTGACTCGCCAAGCTGGAGCTTGGTGGCACCTACTTATGGAAGCTCATCCGCATTTCAATAAAACTAAAATTGTGGCCACCGTTGGCCCTGCTTCTAACACGTACGAACGTCTGGGCACCCTCATCCGCGAAGGAGTGGATGTATTTCGGCTCAACTTTTCGCACGGCTCCTATGAGGACCACTTGTCGGTTATTAACCTGGTGCGGCGTCTCAATAAGGATATGCGCACCAACGTTGGTCTACTCCAAGATCTGCAAGGGCCTAAGATCCGCTTGGGCGAGGTAGAAGGTGGCAAAGTTGAAATCAAAGCCGGCGACAAGATTAAACTTATCTGCGGCGAGAAGGAAATCAGTACTGCTACGCGCCTGAGCACTATTTACATGGGGCTCGCCCGCGATGTGAAGGCCGGCGACATGATTCTGATTGACGATGGCAAAATTGAGCTGCGTGTGCTTGCCACTGATCGCGAGCAGGAAGTAGATGTGGAAGTAGTTTACGGGGGCACAGTGAAGCCTCGTAAAGGCATTAATCTGCCGGATTCAGATGTATCTGCCCCTTCCATGACGGAGAAGGATATTGAGGACCTGGAATTTGGGTTAGAGCATAATGTGGATTGGGTGGCCCTTTCATTTGCCCGACGGGCTGAGGACATCCGGTTTATCAAGTCGCTGATTGCTAATAGCGGTAAGAATACCCGGGTAGTGGCCAAAATTGAGACGCCTGAGGCCCTGCGCAACATTGACGAGATCATTGCTCTAACCGATGCTGTGATGGTTGCCCGTGGTGACCTAGGCGTGGAAATCAACGGAGGCGAGGTACCGCTGGCGCAGAAGATGATTATCGAGAAGTGCAACAAGCTCGGTAAGCCCGTCATCGTGGCTACGCAGATGATGGAGAGCATGATTACAAACCCCCGGCCAACCCGAGCCGAAACCAATGACGTGGCCAACGCCGTGCTCGATGGGGCTGACGCACTTATGCTTTCAGCCGAAACGGCTGTGGGTGAGTACCCAGTGGAGGTTATCCGCTCGATGGTAAATACCATCAAGAGTGTGGAAACCCGTGCTAATATTTTCCACCGCTTCCACCCTATCAACCCGGAGGCGCCGTCCTTTATGGTAGATAGTGTGCTTTCGGCTGCCGTACACTTGGCGCGCAACACAAAGGCCTGTGCTATCACTGGCCTGACTCACCGTGGCTACACCGCCTTCCAGATTGCCAAATACCGGCCCAAGGCGGACATCTTTGTCTTCACTGACACGCGTGAACTTCTCACGGTTCTGAGTTTGGTGTGGGGCGTGCGCGCCTTCTATTACGACCGTATGGTAAGCACTGACAACACGGTATCAGATATTAAGTATGTGCTAACTACCACTGGCAACCTTAAGCCAGGAGATGTCTTTATTAACACAGCTTCTATGCCTATCAATGAGAAAGGCAAAACGAATATGGTGAAGGTGAGCGTAGCCTAAATGAGAAAGCAGCATAGGAGGCAATAACTCCCGTGCTGCTTCTTTTAAATACTTTAATAAATAGAAACATGAAAAGGCCCTGCACTTGCGCGCAGGGCCTTTTCTATGAAAGAGCAGAGAGCCTCTTAAGTGTATTAAGCGGCCGCCAGTGAATTTACGAACTTGGTTAGGCTCGACTTGTTGTTAGCCGCCTTGTTCTTGTGAATAATGTTCTTCTTCGCCAGACGGTCCAGCATCGACGATACTTTCTTCAGCAGCTCTTGCGCTTGAGTAGCATCGGTGGTAGCACGCAGTTTCTTAACAGCGGTGCGGGTAGATTTGGCCTGGTAACGGTTCAACACGCGCTTGGCTTCGTTGGAACGGATGCGCTTGAGGGCCGACTTATGATTCGCCATGAGATGGAAATAGTGACGTTCTGCTCGATTTAAATTTCAGTTGGGGTGGCAAAGGTAAGGCTTTGGACGGAAATACCAAATACCCAGCCCCGACTTTATCATGACGAGTGAGGAGTTTAGTTTAATAAACTCCTCTTTAGGACAGCTCTTACCATCGACTTATACCTCAACAGTAGTAGTATGCATGACGAACTTTTTCCTATGTCTGTACATTTAACAAGTGATTTTTCTATTTTAGATAACCTCCGCCGGGCAAACGCCATTTTATACTTTCCTTGGTTATGCCACTCATCCAGCACTCCCGCTACCAGCCGCCGTTTTATATGTTCAACGGGCATCTACAAACCATTGTGCCCAGCCTATGGCGCACAGTACCCGAGGTGCGCTATCAGCGCGAGCGGGTAGAAACCGAGGACGGTGATTTTCTGGACTTAGATTGGTCGCGGGCGGTAGAGGGCGAAACGGCCGATACCATAGCCATTGTTTCGCACGGGCTGGAGGGCGACGCGGGCCGGCCTTACGTACGGGGTATGGTGCGGGCGCTTAACCGCGCGGGCTTTGATGCACTGGCGTGGAATTACCGCAGCTGTAGCGGCGAAATGAACCGCCTGCTCCGCTCCTACCACCTCGGCGATACCGACGACCTTGACTTCGTAGTCCGCTATGCACTGGGCGCAGGCTGCTACCGGCGCGTGTATTTGACGGGCTTCTCGGCTGGCGGCAACGTGACATTAAAATATTTAGGCGAAAAGGCTGACCGCGTACCGGTGCAAGTAGAGCGGGCCGCCGTATTCTCCGTGCCCACTGACCTTAAGTCTAGCTCTCAGCATATTGCCCGCCCCGCAAACCGGGTGTATCTGAACCGCTTTTTAAAGTCGTTGCGGGCCAAGATGCGAGTTAAGGCGGAGTTGCTTCCGGGACAGGTGGACATTGAAAATCTAGAGGAGCTACGCGACTTTGTGCAGTTCGACAACCGCTTTACGGCTCCTATGCATGGCTTTAAGTCGGCTGATGAATATTATGAGCATTCCAGCTCGGGTCGCTATCTGGAGCATATTCGGGTACCTACCCTCCTCGTAAACGCTCAGAACGACCCATTTTTGCCCCCCAGCTGCTTTCCCCGCGATGTAGCAGCCAAAAGCCCATTTGTGTTTTTGGAAACACCGCGGGAAGGTGGCCACGTTGGCTTTCCCGAAGGCACTCCCGACGGTGACTATTACTCGGAACGCCGGGCTATTGAGTTTTTGACGGCGGAAGTCCCAGCATAGAGCTTTTGCTTAATCTATTCAGCGGTTACGCCGAAACATGTAAAAGATGTTTTCGCATAGCTACTGGCATTTCAGGGTGCTTCGTTGCTAAGAAAATACTCCCAGGAGTTCATTTTTTAATGCGGCTACTCTACGACGTCTGCTCAGACCGAAGTTTTGGGAACGAAGACAACCTTTTTCGTCTCAAAAAACTCTTCCGTGAAATAGTCGCTCAATTCAAATAGCGTAGCTGGCAGGCCTGCTTCAGCTATTTCCTCTGTTAGGTCGCCGCCTTTTAGGTAATACAAGCCACTATTGGTCGCGCTAGTGGATTTGTAGCGATGAGCAATCCAGGTGTGAAAAGTAGATAAGCGCGCTACGGCACGGCTTACGACGTAGTCAAACTTGGGGCGCACTTGCTCGGCCCGGGTTTGCTCAGCCGTGACGTTGGTTAGATGCAAGGCCAGCGCCATTTCCTGCACTGCGTGAATCTTCTTACCAATGCTATCAACGAGATGAAACTTTACCTCAGGGAATAAGATAGCCAGCGGCAACCCCGGCAGACCACCGCCCGTGCCCACATCCAGCACCCAACTGCCCGCCGTGAACTCTACGACCTTCGCAATACCCAAGGAATGCAGAAAGTGGCGCTCCACCAAGTTGGCCACGTCAGTGCGGGCTACTAGGTTCAGACGCTCATTCCAGCTTTTAAACTCAACTTCGAGTTGCCGAAAGCGTTGGCGCTGCTGGTCAGTAAGGTGCGGGAAATAATGATTAATCAGGTCCATAAGGGGCAAAATTACGACGCTGACCTGTGCGGTCCTATGATTGTACTGGTGCAGGACTACCTATTCTAAAGCTAAAAAGCCCCCCAGACATCATCTGGGGGGCTTTTTTTAGATTATATGCTTCTTATTCTTCACCATGTCATAGAGCAACTCGCGGGCGCGGTGCAACTGGGCTTTCACGGTGCCGAGTGGGGCTTTCAACTCGGTAGCGATTTCCTCGTAGCTCAGCTCATCGAAGTAGCGCAGCGTTACGAGCCGCTGGTATTTATCGGGCAGCCGTGACACTACGTGCTGCATGATTTCGATCTTCTGGTTCTTAATAGCCGACTCCTGCGGGTTCAGGTTTTGGTCGCGGAAGTCAATGGTAATTTCGTCGCCGTTATCAATCTTGATGGCCGAATCAATCGACATGGTCTTGATTTTATTCTTGCGAATAAAGTCGATACAGTTGTTGGTGGCAATACGAAACAGCCAGGTACTAAAAGCGTACTCGGGGTTGAACTTGTGCAGGTTGCGGAAAGCTTTGGCGAAGGCCTCAATGGTTAAATCCTCGGCATCGTCGGGATTACGCACCATCTTCAGTACCACGTGGTACACCGGCTTCTTGTAAATCTGCATGAGTTCAGCATAAGCTTTCTCGTCGCCTTGCTCAACGGCGGCTCGAATCAGCTTGAAGTCATGCTTGGCTTTGGCGGAGAATTGTTTCTGTATTTCCTGGTTGTTTACTTCCATCGGAGGGTGCGGTAGAGGAACAGCGAAATTCCCAGAGCGAGATAATTAAAAAAATAAACTGCGTCGAGGACCGGCAGCAGCCAAAAAGGCAGTCGATCGGCCAAATGACGGCCGAGTTGCGTGTAGGTTGCGCTTATCGCCCCCGTGCGTACTGACCATATGACGGCCAAAGGTATCCAATCGGGTCGGGAAAACACGAGCAAAGTTGCTGTGAAATAAAAAAGGAGATTAGTACCAATAAACGTTCCAATTCGGGCTTGATCTTTCCAAGTATATCGGGGTCCAGCTGACAGATGACGCCGTTTTTGCCGCCACCAAGCTGTCCACGTTTGGGCCGGCAGACTCACGGTTTGAGCCGCTGGCTGCGCTTGCACCGCCACCTGCTGCCCCTGAGCTACGGCGTCCTGCACTAGCAGGTCGTCGTCGCCGCCCAAGCGCCGCAAATGGGAAGCAAATCCTTTAGTAGCTTGAAAACAACGTTGGGTGTACGCCAGATTCCGCCCCACTCCCATATAAGGATAACCACGCCACGCGAAGGAAAGATACTGTGCTCCGGTCAGCAAGGTTTCAAACCGAATCAGCTTATTTAAAAGCCCCGGTGTGGACGCGTAGGCGGAGTAGCCAAGTACTAAATCGGCGGGCTGGTCAAAGCCTGCTTGCATGTAACTGATCCACTGCGTAGTAGCTGGCCAACAGTCGGCGTCGGTGAAGAGCATTTGCTCATATCGAGCCGCTTCGATCCCGAGTGTAAGCGCGTATTTTTTAGGTGAAAGGCCAGTAGGTGTGCTGCTGACACTTACTAGGTTTAATTGCGGATACACCTGACTGAATTGCTGCACCAAAGCGGCTGTACCATCGGTGGAGCGGTCATCAACTAGAATGATCTCGAAATCCGATGGATATTCTTGCCGCAGCAGTAAGGGCAGCAGCCGACGCAGGTTTGGCATCTCGTTGTGGGCACACACAATCACGGACACCGGCTCAGCCGCCGCAGGCATGGGCGCTGCCTGACGCCGCGTGAAAGGCAAAAAATAATAGCCTGCGTAATAGAGCTGCACCAGCACACAGGCCAGCAACAGCCAGACCGCGGGCGAAAAAGGCAAAGGCAAAGCGCGGGAGGTTAGTGGGGGGCAAAATTAGGTATTAATCACGGGCAGCGGGTTACCTTTGCAGATTCTATCGTCGTTTCCGGCCACTGCCAGCCGGAAGCCCCTCTTAGTGCTTAGATGACTTTTGATTTAGTAGCCCACGACCCGCAAACCAAAGCCCGCGCCGGAGTAGTACACACTGCCCACGGCAGCATCGAAACCCCGATTTTCATGCCCGTTGGCACGGCCGGCACCGTGAAAGCCGTGCAGCAGCGCGACCTCACCAACGACGTACAGGCCCAAATTATCCTTGGCAACACCTATCATCTTTATCTGCGGCCCGGCCTTGATATCCTACGTCAGGCCGGTGGCTTGCACAAGTTCAACGGCTGGGACCGGCCCATCCTGACTGATAGTGGCGGCTACCAAGTGTATTCCTTAAGTAATACGCGCAAAATCAAGGAAGAGGGCGTGAAGTTTCGCTCCCATATCGATGGCTCCCAGCATTTGTTTTCGCCCGAGGGAGTAATGGATATTCAGCGCACCATTGGCGCCGATATTATCATGGCTTTCGATGAGTGTACGCCCTGGCCCTGCGAATACGACTACGCCCGCCGTTCCCTGGACATGACGCACCGTTGGCTCACGCGCTGCATCCAACGCTTCGACAGCACCGAGGGCCACTATGGCTACGAGCAAACGCTTTTCCCTATTGTGCAGGGCAGCACTTTCAAGGACTTGCGTATTAAATCGGCGGAGTTTGTGGCTGAACAAGGACGCGAAGGCAACGCCATTGGTGGGCTGAGCGTGGGCGAGCCAGCGGAGCTGATGTATGAAATGACGGAGCTGGTCTGTGATATTTTGCCCTCCGATAAGCCCCGTTACCTGATGGGCGTAGGTACGCCGGCCAACATTTTGGAAAATATTGCCTTGGGTGTAGACATGTTTGACTGCGTGATGCCCACGCGCAATGCTCGCAATGGCATGCTGTTTACCACGCAGGGTGTCATCAACATCACAAATAAGAAGTGGGCCACCGATTTTGAGCCTATTGATGCTGAACTAGGCGGCTATGTAAGTACGTTTTACTCCCGGGCGTACGTTCGACACCTATTCCAGAGTCAGGAAATGCTCGGCCCTCAAATTGCTTCCATACACAACCTTACCTTCTACCTCTGGCTGGTGCAGCAGGCTCGGACGCACATCATTGCCGGTACTTTTCGGGAATGGAAGGAAAAGATGGTGAAGCAAGTGATGACTCGACTGTAAGTCCGTTATCCATGCAGAGCAAATCGTCCGTTACGCTACATAACTGAATGAAGCTTCTCGATAAATACATCCTCCGAAAATTCCTCACCGCGTTTATGTTCACGGTGGTGATGTTGGTGGCTGTTATCTGCGTGATCGACTTCACGGAGAAAAATGACGATTTCATCAAGCATAATCTGTCGGCCAAGACGATTATCCTCGATTACTACGTCAATCTGTTCCCATATTTCGCTAATCTGCTTTCCCCCATTACGGTATTCATTGCCGTCGTTTTCGTGACGGCTCAACTGGCTTCGCGCACCGAGATTGTGGCGATTCTAGCCAGCGGCATTAGTTTTCCCCGCTTACTGGTGCCCTACGTGATGGGAGGCGTGATTATCGGCGCGGCTACGTTTGGGCTTATTGGCTGGGTAATTCCCATCACGAGTAAAACGCGGGTAGAGTTTGAGCGCAAGTACACCAAGCGGCAATTCCGCTTCGAGCAGCGCAACGTGCACATAAAAGTGGGGCCGCGCAGCTACGCCTACATGGAGAGCTACGACAACACGAATAATATCGGTTACCGCTTTGCCCTCGAAACCATTGAGGGCACCACGCTCAAGCGCCGCCTCACCGCCGACGCTATCACTTGGGACTCGACTAAGCGCGCCTGGCGCCTTTCGCCTCAGTTGGTTCGCACCTTCGATGGGCAGCGCGAAAGCTTAAAGTCTTACCCTACCCGCGACACCACGCTCAACCTGTATCCGAAGGACTTTGCCAGCACGTATCGCCTAGCCGAAACCCTCACGTTGCCGGAGCTAAACGCTTATATTCAGCAAAAGATAGACCGTGGCGCCAACGATACGCAGACGTATCTGAGCGAAAAATATGAGCGCTATGCCTACCCGTTTGCCATTCTCATTCTCACCGTTATTGGGGTAATTCTGAGTGCGGGCAAGTCGCGCAGCGGCGTGGGGGGCAAAATTGCGCTAGGCTTCGTGCTGGCGTTCATCTTCATCATCTTCGTGATTTTGAGCCGCAACCTGGCCGCGGTGGGCTCGTTGTCGCCGATGCTGGCGGCCTGGGTCCCCAGTATGGTGTTCACCGTCATAGGCCTGACCCTGTATCGCTTAGTGCCAAAGTAGAGCGACTAAGCGAAGTAGTGATTGAGGGGATTTGATACTCTGTAGGGCAATCAAACCTACTTAATCACTACCCACCTCGCTTAGTCACTAACTCACTGATTCCCTTATGCTCAAAGATTACTTACGCCTGCACTTTATAGTCCTATTGTGGGGCTTCACGGCTATTCTGGGCAAGCTCATTTCGGTGCCGCCGGTGGAGCTAGTGTTTTGGCGGACGCTATTAGCGTCGGTGGGGCTGGGGATGCTGCTATTGCTCAAACGGCAGAGTATGCGTGTGCCGTTGGGTCAGGCGGTGCGGCTGCTGAGCGTGGGAGCATTGGTGGCCGTGCACTGGATTACCTTCTTCCTAGCTGCCCGGCTGTCGTCGGTGAGCGTATGCCTGGCAGGCATGGCTACACTGGCCCTCTGGACTTCCTTGCTGGAGCCCTTGCTGCTGTGGCGGCGGGTGCGCGGCTACGAGGTATTTCTAGGGTTGCTGACGATGATTGGGCTCTACTTAGTGTCGCAAGCTGAATTTGACCAACTGCTGGGCCTTGGCGTGGCTGTGCTGTCGGCGGGATTATCTGCCTTGTTTAGCGTACTGAATGTGAAGCTTGTGAAGCAGCATTCGCCCATTCGTCTCACGTTTTATGAAATGATGGGTGCCTGCTTGTCTATTGTGCTTTTCTTTCCGGTTTACAGCTTGTATTTGACAGAAGGAGCTGGTTTACAGTTGGCGCTGGTTGCCTGGGATTGGCTGTGGCTGCTAGTATTGGCGGGCGTATGTACGGTTTATGCTTTTTCGGCTTCTATTGAACTGATGAAGCGCCTGTCGGCCTTCGTTATCAACCTGACTACCAACCTGGAACCCGTGTACGGCATCCTGCTGGCCGTGCTAATTTTCGGGTCGGAGGAAAAAATGTCGCTGGGCTTTTACCTTGGCACGCTTGTGATATTGTTCAGCGTGCTCATCCACCCCGTGCTCGACCAATGGAACCAGCGGCGGCAGCGGCGGCCCGTCACGGTCGTATAATCGGGTGTTATAATACGCCGTCCCACACTAGATAGTCAGCTGGCCTAGGCAGGCTAGGGGGCATTTCTTGGCCCGGAAACAGTCCGTACACTGCCGACCCCGACCCCGACAAACTGGCGTAGGCAGCCCCAGCAGCGTACAGCGCGGCCTTCAGCTCGCCCAGTACCGGGTAGTGCGGCGTGAGGGCATCTTCAAAATCATTACTGATGGTATCGCGCCACGTTTCTATAGGCTGAGCCAGACTAGCGCGCAGATCGTGGCGGGGCGTACGGGGCGTTACGCGAGAATAAGCCTCGCCCGTGCTAATATGCAGATTAGGATAGATAACCTTACAGGCCGTGCCCGTTAAGTTGAGGCTTATGGGAGAAAATACGTCGCCTTTTTCGTGGGCGAATATGGGTTTATTTTGAATAAAAAAGGCGCAGTCGCTGCCAAGGCGGCGGGCGTAATCCTCCAGAGTTTCGGGGGGCAATTTTAACTCAAACAGCTCATTCAGCGCCCGCAGGGCAAAGGCGGCATCGGCGGAGCCACCACCTAAACCGGCACCGATGGGTACCACTTTATGCAAATGCATCTGCACGGGGGGCAGATTGAAGTCGGCGCGTAGCAGCTCGTATGCCCGCCAGCATAAGTTGGTGCTGGGCTCGCCTGGAATCGGAATGCCCGTCAACGCCAGCGAAGAGGCAGCAGCGGGCAGCACCTCCAGCGCATCGCACCAGGGCAGCGGCACGAAAACTGATTCGAGGTTGCGGAAACCATCGGGACGCAGACCGGTGATATATAGGCCAAGATTCAACTTGGCATTGGGAAAAACGAGCATGAGCAGTAATGTAAGCGTTGGCAGGCGGGGAACTGGCCCCGGATTCTCTCTTGGTTTCAGTGCCTAGCTTGCGCAGGGAAGCCCAAACCTACCTTAAAACCCACTAAACGACCAACGCTCACTGCGAGAAGGCCCCATAAAACAATAAATTTGCCCCCAGCCATTCGCTACTCCCGCCACTATGTCGCACCCGCCGCCCACTAATTGGTACCAAGCTTGGGGCAAACGTCTGCTTGATGTGCTGCTGGCTGGGCCGCTGCTGCTTGCTACGCTGCCCCTGCTTCTGCTGGCTAGCAGTTTAGTAGTGCTGCAAAACAAAGGGCAAATACTCTTTCGGCAGCTGCGGCCGGGTTTGTACGGCGAGCTTTTTTGGTTGTATAAGCTGCAAACTATGACCAATGAGCGCGACGCCCATGGCCAACTCCTACCCGATGCGGCCCGGCTGCCGCGCCTCGGTCGCTGGCTCCGCACTACTTCTCTCGATGAGCTTCCTCAGCTCTGGAACGTGCTACGCGGCGACCTGAGCCTAGTAGGCCCGCGGCCTTTATTGCCGGAATATCTGCCGCTGTACTCGCCCGAGCAGGCCCGGCGCCACAGCGTGCGCCCCGGACTGACGGGCTGGGCCCAGGTAAACGGCCGCAACGCCATTAGCTGGGAGCAGAAGTTTACGTACGATGTCTGGTACGTCGAACGCGTATCTTGGCGCCTCGATCTACTTATTTTATTCCGCACAGCAGGGCGCGTGCTCGGGGCCCACGGCATTGCTGCACCCGGTCATGTTACCACGGAAGCCTTTCGGGGCTCCGCTCCTACTGCCACCACCGCCGACAACTCTGCCTCATGACCAAGCTTTTTTTCTCCGAATATGAAGAGGCTGACCAGTCCTCGCTCACCCGCCGCCTGGCCATTTTCGGGGCGGGCGGACTAGGACGGGAAGTACTGGTCCTGATTCACCAGATCAACGAATACGAGCTCACCTGGCAGGTAACTGGCTTTTACGACGATGTGCGTCCCGCCACCGATATGATTCATGGCGTACCTTACCTGGGCACTTCCGCTGATCTGAACGCGGTGGCGGAGCCTATGCATGTGGCGGTGGCCGTAGGGAACAGCCGGAGCCGGGCTAGCGTGGTTGGTCGGCTTACTTCCCCCCAGCTTTCTTTCCCCACGCTTATTCATCCGGCCGTAGCCCACGAGGCGTACCAGCAACTCCAACTCGGCGCCGGCTGCATTATCAGTCAGGGTTGCATTCTGACTACGGATATTGTGCTGGGCAACCACGTGCTTCTAAACCTGGGCTGCACCATTGGCCACGATGCTGTATTGGAGGATTTTTGCTCCCTGATGCCCCACGCCAACGTAGGTGGTGCGGCTCACTTGGAATCCAGCGTATACCTGGGCACCAATGCCACTGTTATCGACCGGGTGCGAGTAGGCGCCAATACCATTGTGGGCGCGGGCGCAGTAGCCGTCCGCGATTTGCCCCCCAACTGTACGGCTGTAGGCGTTCCGGCAACTAGCATCAAAATTCACTTGGCTTAACTGATTTATACAAGCTATTGTTATCTAAGAGTCAGCTTTTTGACTGTCGGCGGTTACATAAAAGCTCGCCTTTAGCTTCAGCACCCTGTAAATTATTGCTTTCACTCAGCGTGAGTGGCATTATATAAGCTAGCGAAATAGCGCTAAGCCGTCAGCAGCAATCCAGCCGGACTTTCTGGTTATAAAGGGCGCTTGGCATACTACTTTACTACCTTATGCGCAGCCAGGATCACGACCGTATTTTTCTTTCCCCACCCCACCTTGGTCGTCACGAGCTCAACTATGTGCATAAGGCCATTGAAGACAACTGGGTGGCTCCAACAGGACCTAACATCACTGGCTTTGAGGCCGATATATGTCAGCACACGGGCGCCGCACACTGCGTAGCGCTCAACTCGGGCACGGCGGCTATTCATTTAGGCCTAATTCTATTAGGCGTAGGCTCCGGCGATGAAGTGCTTTGCCCGTCCTTCACCTTTGTGGCTACCGCCAACCCAATTGTGTACTTGGATGCCACTCCCGTTTTTGTGGATAGTGAGCCGCAGACCTGGAATATGTGCCCGGTTCGTCTGCGCGAAGCTATTGAGGATAGAATCAGACGCGGAAAAAAGCCCCCTAAAGCCCTGCTGCTAGTCCATTTGTACGGCATGCCCGCCCAGTTGCGCGAGCTATTAGCTATAGCCAACGAATACAGAATTCCGGTACTCGAAGACGCCGCCGAGGCCCTCGGCTCCTGCTACGACAAGCAAGCACTCGGCACATTTGGCGCGGTTGGTGTTTTTTCATTCAATGGCAATAAGATCCTGACGACCAGCGGGGGGGGCGCCTTGGTCACTAATGGCGCCGAATTAGCTCAGCAAGCCCGCTTCTTAGCTACGCAGGCTAAAGACTCAGCGCCTCACTACCAGCATTCCGTTACCGGCTACAACTACCGTCTGAGTAACATTCTGGCTGGCATCGGCCGGGGTCAGATGGAGCTGCTGGACGACCGCGTGAAAAAGCGCCGCGAAATTTACGCCTGGTACCAGCGCCAACTCGCCGACCTTCCGGCTCTGCAATTTGCCCCCCAAGAACCGGTCGGCAGCCGCTCTAACCGCTGGCTCACCACTATCCTCCTCGACCCCGCCCACACCAGCGCCACGCCCGAGCAGGTCCGTCTTCACCTCGAAACGCGCAACATAGAAGCCCGCCCCCTGTGGAAGCCCCTGCACCTGCAACCTCTTTTCCAAAATGCCCCCCAGTACGGCGGCAGCGTTTGCGCTGACCTATTTGCGCGTGGCCTCTGCCTGCCTTCCGGCTCTGCCATGATGGATGAGGATTTGCGGCGCGTAGCTGGGGCAGTGCGGGAGGTTGTCGGTAGCGTTTAGCCTTTGCTTAGGATTGACGTCTTCGCCATGCGAAAGAATGCTTTAATCCTCGTCACCACGCTCAATGTCTTCATCTGGCACGTACTCCAACAGGTCGCCTGGCTGACATGCCAGTGCTTGGCATAAAGCTGCGAGCGTGGAAAAGCGGATAGCCTTGCCTTTGCCGCTTTTAAGAATGCTTAGGTTAGCCAAGGTAATACCCACCCGCTCGCTCAGCTCTGTCAAGCTCATTTTTCGGCGCGCCAGCACTACGTCAAGTTGGACAATGACCGGCATTAAATTGTCAGGTTAGTTTCGTCCTGTAGCTCTTGGCCCCGCCGCAGTAATTGGGCGCAAATTAGCAACACGGAGCCTAGAATGAGATCCAGATAGCTTGTCCGCGGAGTTTGAAGGATAAACAGGTGCTGAATGCGACTCTCGAACACGAGTTTTATTCCCATGTCGCAAACCGATCTTACGAAGTGCATCGCTATTGTTAGCCCACCAATTATCATGATGGCGCGGCTCAGACGGCTCGAAAATTCATGACCTGACCGCAGACCCCGCACTACTCGGAATAGGTAAATCCCAATGATAAACCCAAAAAGCACATCCACTAGCGTCATTTCACTAAGCCGGTACAACAACAGGTGGTCCCAAAACGAAGTGGTCCGATATAGCAATCTCCCTTGCGTACCGGTAAAGTACGCCCCCACCGGCGAGTCGATATAGGTGGACAAGTGCGGCCGAGAGGTGGCGATTTTGTGAGCCTGCACATTCAGCACCACAAAATGCTCGCCCCTCCAAAAACCGCGACTGGCTCCCCATAGAAAAATCAGCAGCGGCGTCGTACTCAAATACAATAGTATAAACGCTCTTGAGCGAATGGATGTGAGCGTTGAAGAAAACGGCATAGAGCAAGGAGCCTGCTAGTGAGGGGGCCTACCAAGCTACAATTATTATTGATAAACAACAATTGTTTTTTGTTTATCAATAAGAAACAGTTAACAGGTCATTAGTAATAAGGTGTTTAAGTACCACCAGTAAGTTCTCGTTATTAAGCTAAGATTGCTAACTGAACTGCCCGAGGGTCTGTTGAGCATTATAGGCTGGTACAACCGCCTCAGGTAGATTCCATTAAATACAGCTTCGCCTTCCTGGGCTTTAAACTCAACACGTATACCTTGCTTTGCCCGCGCCGACACAGCCACCTTAAAGCTAGCTACTTGCAAGGGCTAAATACTCTCTTAGTCAGTTTGCGGCGTTAGCAATTCTCCCCTAATTCAAGCAACCAATAAGCCGGCTCTCGTCTCAAAGCCAGGGCGGCGAGGTTCAGCCAAGAGTTTGCGCGGTTGAGTACGACTGAGTCGGAAGTAACGACCACGTCGGTGGTTTCAGTCAGCACCCGGTCGGGGTTTAGCACAACTTCCGCTGTCCAGGGTAGCCCGAGTTCCGATCCAAGCTCACGCAAGCGGGCAGCGAGCCGTCCACTATTTGATACGGGCTGATCGAGCAACCACCGCACTGGCCCGGGGGCGAGCACGTCCAGCGCGGCAGCCGCCAAACGAATAGCCCTATCGGTTTCCTGCACTGTCCTGTAGGTACCGTGGATGCTGGATAGGTCGCGTAGCGCCCCATCGCGGCCCCGCAGCACCATGCCCCCGCTCAGAGCGGTTTCTAGGATAATAATCAGGTTGAACCCGTCAATAGAGACAGGCCTGCCGCCAAGGCTTCCAGTCAGAAGTGTAGTGGCTCGTCGGCTGTGTTGCTCGTCGGTGCAAGCAGCGCGGCCCACGGCTCCACGCTGCCGCTCGGTCAGGGCGTAGCGGTCGCCCACCAGCTTCAATGACCCTGTTGGCGGGTAACCGCGCGTCAGCAGCCAAGAGAGTTCCACTACAGCACGGCGCAGCACTGGCACCCATTGGGGGGCAAATAGCTGCTTATCGCTTGGGTGAGGGCCACGATGGCGCGTATCGGTAGGGCGCATAGGCAAATGCGAGGGGTGAATAGTGGTGACTACGGGCCTTTTACGCAGCTTCCTGCCATGCTGACACAGTAGGCAAAAACCCTTAATTCCTATGTTAGCATCCTACCGAACCTAGAAGCACTGGGGGGCTTTTATGCCTCGTACTCGACTTTTAACTCACTTCCAAAGCCTGTGCTAAGTCGGCCAGCAACTCCTCCTTTAGCTCAATTCCCACCGATAGCCGCACCAATCCTACACTAATACCTAGCCGCTGCTGCTGCTCGGGCGTAAGGGCGCGGTGTGAGGTGCTAAGCGGGTGCGAGAGCGACGAATCGACGCCCGCCAAGGAAGGCGCAAATGGAAACAGCCGAGTCCGGCGCATAAACTTATTCACCAGAGCCTCATCATCGGGCAGCCGGAATGAAAGCATACCGCCAAAATGGGTGCTGCTCTGTTTTGTGGCCAGTAGATGCTCAGGGTGGGTAGCCAAACCAGGATAATAGACGGCTTCCACGGCAGGGTGACTATCTAACAACTGAGCCACTGCCAGCGCGTTCTTGCTGTGCTCTTGGACTCGTAAACGCAGAGTTTTGAGCCCGCGTACTGCCAGCCAGCTCTCCATGGGGCTAAGCGTCAGACCAAACGTCATGCTTATCTGCTGAAGCCGAGCGGCGGTATCGGGAGTAGCTGCTATCACTACGCCTGCCGTCACATCGGAGTGGCCCGACAGATATTTAGTAACACTATGCAAGACGATGTCCACCCCATAGTCGAAAGGCTTGGTAAGTATGGGAGTGGCAAATGTGTTATCGATTACCAGTTTGACGTCGAACTGGTGACACTCTTCGGTCAAAGCGCGCAAATCAACAACCCGGAGCAGCGGATTGCTCATCGTTTCGGCCAACAACAACCGGGTGCGAGGCTGTATATAGGGCTTCAAATCATAAAGCTCCTCAAAAGGCACGTAACTCACCGAAATGCCCAGACGGCTTAGCTCCTGATTCAGTAGAGCTGCTGAGCCCCCGTATATGTCGGCCGCGCACAATACATGGTCGCCTGCTTCGCAGTACGCTAAAATTGCCGCCAGAATGGCTGCCATCCCCGAGCCAGTTGCAATTGCCCCCTGCCCCCCTTCCAACCGATTTACTGCCTTGGCCAACTCATCCGAATTAGGGTTGCCATTACGTGAATACATGTAGCGACTCCCAGGCTCATCAAAATACTGAGCCACCCCATTCAGGTCCTCAAACTTGAAAACAGAGGTTTGATAAATGGGAGTGATTTTGGGATGAATATCCATAGATGGCAGATTTTGCGGAGTTGAGTTGAGGTCGCTGAGTTGGGGGGCAAAATTCATCTCTTGCCTAGTTGATGAGTGGTGGTTGGTGCGCTTTCGAGCCAATAAAAAAGCCTTTCCCGGCAAAGGAAAGGCTTTTTATTACAAGCAATACTAGCTTAGGCAACTACGCCCTCCGCCAGCACAATAACGTTGTTGCGGAGCACTTCAACCACACCGCCCTCAATCCGAAAGGATTCGCGGCCGGCTGCGCCATTTACATTAATGCTGCCCGCCTGCAACGCGCTGATAAGTGGCGCGTGGTTATTGAGCACTTCAAAAAGCCCATCCGCCCCTGGAAATTGAGCCGAAGTGACTTCACCCGCAAATATTTTCCGGTCCGGCGTGATGATTTCTAAATGCATATTAGGTGAATTGTTGAATAACTGAATGATTAACTGGCTGCTAGTTTAAGCAATACACTTCAACAGCACCCTAATGAATCATTCAGTCACTCAGCTATTTTAACAATTACTTCGCTTCGGCAATCAGACGCTCACCTTTTACAACGGCATCCTCAATGGTACCAACAAGGTTAAAGGCCGCCTCAGGCAGGTGGTCATACTTGCCGTCGATGATTTCGTTGAAGCCGCGGATGGTGTCTTTGATATCAACCAACACACCTTTCAGGCCGGTGAACTGCTCAGCTACGAAGAAAGGCTGCGATAGGAAACGCTGCACGCGACGGGCGCGGTTAACAACCTGCTTATCCTCTTCGGACAGTTCGTCCATACCGAGGATAGCGATGATGTCTTGTAATTCTTTGTAGCGCTGCAGAATCTCTTTTACACGCTGAGCAGTGTTGTAATGCTCAGCACCAAGTACCTCTACCGACAGAATGCGCGAGGTAGAGTCAAGTGGGTCCACAGCAGGATAAATACCAAGCTCAGCAATTTTACGCGACAATACTGTTGTAGCGTCCAAGTGAGCGAAGGTGTTAGCCGGTGCCGGGTCAGTCAAGTCATCGGCAGGCACATATACGGCCTGTACTGAGGTGATAGAACCACGCTTAGTGGACGTAATTCGCTCCTGCATGGCACCCATTTCGGTGGCCAGCGTCGGCTGGTAACCTACGGCCGAAGGCATACGACCCAAGAGAGCCGATACTTCAGAACCCGCTTGAGTGAAGCGGAAGATATTATCAATAAAGAACAGGATGTCGCGGCCCGAACCGGTGCCATCACCATCGCGGAAGCTTTCAGCAATAGTAAGACCCGACAGAGCTACACGAGCACGGGCTCCGGGTGGCTCGTTCATCTGACCGAACACGAGTGTAGCTTGGGACTTAGCTAGTTCTACTTCGTCTACTTTGGTCAGGTCCCAACCACCTTCTTCCATGGAGTGCTTGAACTCGGAGCCATAACGGATGATGTCCGACTCAATGAATTCGCGCAGCAAGTCATTTCCCTCACGGGTACGCTCACCTACACCAGCAAACACCGACAGACCCGAATAAGCCTTAGCAATGTTGTTGATCAGCTCCTGAATCAGTACGGTTTTACCTACACCAGCACCACCGAACAAACCAATTTTGCCACCCTTTACATAGGGAGCTAATAGGTCAATTACCTTGATACCCGTAAAGAATACTTCCGAAGTCGTGGCTAGATCCTCAAATGGAGGCGCCGAGCGGTGAATCGACATCGGGCCGTTGCTGTCAGGCTGACGGATGCCGTCAATGGCCTGGCCGATGACGTTGAACAACCGGCCTTTTACGCCTTCGCCCGTAGGCATCGAGATGGGCGAGCCCATGTCGCGGACGATAGCACCGCGAGACAAACCCTCGGTCGAGTCCATGGCGATGGTGCGCACCCGGTCTTCGCCTAAGTGCTGCTGGCATTCGAGAATGATGACTTGCCCGTTTTCTTTTGTGACTTCGAGCGCGTCAAGAATGTTGGGAAGGCGCGTGTCATCACCAGCAAAGCTTACGTCCACTACGGGACCAATTACTTGGGTGATCTTGCCGTTATTCGCCATTGGAGGTCTTTATATAGATGGGTGGCAACGTTTTCAGGCCGCAAAACTACGGCTTAATCCCGGCTTTGCCAAAGCTCCAGCCCGCGGAAAGTTTCTGCGGCCCGGAAGCATTGTAAATCAGGCACTCAGGTGCCTTTAAACACAGTGTTTGCCCCCGAGCTTCAGAAAAAGTTTAAAAAAATATTCGCCAAGAATTTGCCTCGAATTATTCACCTCGTACATTTGCACACCCAAACGGTACTCCTGCTGGGAATTTTGTCCGATGGTGTAACTGGCAACACGCTTGATTTTGATTCAAGAAAGTCCAGGTTCGAGCCCTGGTCGGACAACGACTAAAGTAACGCGAAAGGCGCTGATTCTTCTTCTGAAGAGTCGGCGCCTTTCGCTTTTTTCGTTTATTCTCGGTACCTGTTTCTCACTGGCTTTAGCTGTTTTACCTTTCTACTTTCGTGCGGTTAGCTCGGCCGTACGACGTTTCATGTGCACCTTTGTACTCTCTGTTGACTTACAATTGAATTGAACTCATGCCCCAGCAGGTTAAAATTTTCGCAGGCAATGCCTCGCACGAACTCGGTGAGAAAATTGCCGCCGCCTACGGCACTCAGCTCGGCGACCTGAGCATTCAGCGCTTCGCTGACACGGAGTTGGGGCCAAGCTTCAACGAAAGCGTTAGAGGCTGCGCCGTATTCTTGATTCAAAGCACCTTTCCGCCTGCTGAGAACCTGATGGAACTCATGTTAATGGTGGACGCGGCCAAGCGCGCCTCAGCTGCTTCAGTTACCATCGTGATGCCCTACTATGGCTATGCCCGCCAAGACCGCAAAGACAAGCCGCGGGTGAGCATCGGAGCCAAAGTGGTGGCTGACTTCATCCAAAGTGTAGGCACTGACCGCCTGATGACCTGCGACCTGCACGCAGGCCAGATTCAGGGCTTTTTTGACATCCCCGTTGACCACCTCGATGGTTCGGCCATGTTTGTGCCCTATATTAAATCGCTGAACCTCGAGAACCTCATTTTTGCCTCCCCCGATGTGGGTGGAGTGGTGCGTACCCGCGCTTTTGCCAAGCGTTTCGGGGCCGAAATTGTGGTATGTGACAAAACGCGCCTACGAGCCAATGAGATTGCCTCCATGCAGGTAATTGGCGACGTCACCGGCCACGACGTGGTATTGGTTGATGACATCGTGGATACTGCAGGCACCATCTGTAAAGCGGCTGAACTGCTGCTGGAGCGCGGTGCGCGTTCGGTGCGCGCCGTCATTACGCACCCCGTGTTGAGTGGCCCCGCACACGACCGCATCCGCAACTCAGTGCTAAAAGAGCTTGTGGTATCGGATACTATACCGCTTCGCCAAGAGAATCCGAAGATTCGGGTTATTTCCTTGTCCGATTTGTTTGCACACGCTATTCGCAACGTCGTGACGCATGAGTCGATCAGCTCGTTGTTTACCTAAACTAGTTGCTTTCCCTATTTGCTGAGGGTGGCCAAGCCTATATAGGAAGTCTATTTTTAGTTAATCGACTTAAACCTTATCTTTGCGGCCCCATTAACTGATGGGAACAAAAAAAATACTTTTTCCAAAAACACTCTTTTATGAAAAGCTTAGAGATTGTAGGGTTTAAAAGAGCGAATCTCGGCAAGAAAGAGGCAAAGCAGCTGCGTCTTGATTCCTATGTTCCGTGCGTAATGTACGGTGCAGGGGAGCAGGTACACTTCTCGGCTCCTGCCATTCTCTTCCGCGAATTGCTGTACACGCCCGAAGTACACGTCGTTGATTTGAACGTAGAAGGCACGATTTACCGTGCTATCGTGCAGGACGCCCAGTTCCACCCCGTGAACGAAATGCTGCTGCACGTTGACTTCCTGCAACTACAGGATGGCAAAGAAGTAAAGATGGACATCCCCGTAAAGTATGTAGGCACTTCGCCTGGCGTACAGCAAGGTGGTAAGCTGGTGTCGAAGCTGCGTAAGTTGAAGGTGAAGGCTCTGCCCGAAAACCTGCCCGACTACGTGGAAGTAAACATCTCTGACCTGGACCTAGGCAAGTCGATCAAGGTAAGCAAAGTGGAGCCTACCAACTACACTATTCTTACTAACCCCCTAGCTCCTATTGCTACCGTAACTATCCCACGTGCACTGAAAGGTGCTATGGCTGGCGGCGACAAGTAATAGCACGAATAGAGGCAGCTTTGCCGAGTTATCAGGTTCCGCTGCTCATTCAATCTGCTTCAAAAAAGCCCCCCAGAAAGTTTCTGGGGGGCTTTTTTACACACATTCAGCGCGCGAGAAGGAGTAGCTCAATCAAAAACGAATTCGTGTAATTCAACAGATTCGTTTCAACCCGTGATTCAATGAAATTCTTGATTTTAGGCCTCGGCAATATTGGTCCGGAATACGCCGACACGCGTCATAACATTGGGTTTATGGTGGTCGATTATCTGGCGCAAAAACACGATGCGCGGTTTGAAATAAATCGACATGCATTTGTGACGGAAATCAAGCATAAAGGCAAAACCTTCGTGCTAGTGAAGCCTACGACGTACATGAATTTAAGTGGCAAAGCGGCGGCCCATTATTTGACTAGCCTGAAGCTCGAAAAAGAGCAAATGCTGGTCGTAACGGACGATTTGGCTCTGCCTTATGGCAAGTTGCGCCTAAAAGGGAAAGGATCGGCCGGAGGGCACAATGGCTTGAAATCCATTCAGGAAACGCTGGGTACCGATGAATACGCCCGCCTGCGCTTTGGCGTCGACGCCAATTTTCCAAAGGGCCGGCAGGTAGATTATGTGCTCAATCCATTTTCGACCGACGAGCAAATCGACTTGCCATTACGCATCGAGAAAGCCGCCGAGGCTGTGCTGGCGTTTGGCACCTTAGGCATTGAGCGCGCTATGAATGTGGTGAACGTAAAGTAAGGGTCGAAACCAGCGCGTAGTATTACTAATTACTACAGCCTTCACTGAATAGAAAAAGCCAGGACTAACGTTAGTCCTGGCTTTTTCTATTCAGTGAAGGCTGTTTTACATTACGCCGCTACCGGGCCGTACATGCTGACCAGGCTGCATAAGGGCCAATGAGCCATCGGCATTTTCGGCCAGCAATAGCATACCTTGGCTTTGGATACCTTTTATTTCTCTGGGGGCCAAATTCAACAGCACCAGTACTTGCTGCCCTACTAATGCTTCTGGAATAAACGATTCGGCAATACCGCTTACTATAGTGCGCTGGTCTAGGCCGGTATCTACGGTTAACTTCAGGAGCTTTTTGGTCTTGGCAACTTTCTCGGCAGCCGTGATGGTGCCCACGCGCAAATCCATGCGGCTGAATTCTTCAAACGACACATTTTCCTTTGCGGGCGCAGTGGTGGCGTTGGCTAGCTCGTTGGCTTTTTTAGTGTCAAGTAATTTCTGCACTTGCGCTTCTACAGTTGCGTCCTCGATTTTCTCGAACAGCAGAAAAGCTTCGTTTAGTTGATGCCCTATGGGTAAAGCATCGGCGTTGCCAGCAGCTATCCAAAGGGCTATTTCGGTGTTCAACATACCAGCTAAACGCAGTGCGGTATTGGGCAGAAACGGCTCCATCAATGTAGTTAGGCTAGCCGTTATTTGCAGCGCAATATTGAGGATGGTGGCTACCCGCACTTCATCAGTTTTGATGAGTTTCCAAGGCTCGGTATCGGCCAGGTATTTATTGCCCAACCGCGCCAAATTCATCAGCTCGTTCAGGGCGTCGCGGAAGCGGTAGTTGTCGATAAGCTGCCCAATTCGGGCCGGAAAATCAGCTAACTGCTGAAGAACTTCACGATCAAATTCTGTCAGCTCATTTCGCGCCGGAATTTGCCCCCCAAAGTACTTATGAGTCAGTACAACGGCGCGGTTTACGAAGTTGCCGAGCGTGGCTAACAGCTCATTATTATTGCGAGCCTGAAAATCCTTCCAGGTAAAATCGTTGTCTTTATTTTCGGGCGCATTAGCGCACAAAACGTAACGTAATACATCGGCGCGACCGGGGAAATCATGCAAATACTCATGCAGCCACACGGCCCAATTGCGCGAGGTAGAAATCTTATCGCCTTCCAGATTTAAAAACTCATTGGCAGGCACGTTATCGGGCAGAATATAGTCGCCGTGCGCCTTGAGCATGGCCGGAAATATGATGCAGTGAAACACGATATTATCCTTACCGATAAAGTGCACCAGCTTCGAGCCGCTATCTTTCCAGTAAGTTTCCCAGGTGTCGGGCAGGAGGTCTTTGGTGGCCGAAATATAACCGATGGGGGCGTCAAACCATACGTACAGCACCTTGCCTTCTGCGCCTTCTACGGGAACGGGCACGCCCCAATCTAGGTCGCGGGTAACGGCACGCGGGTGCAGGCCTTGGTCAATCCAAGATTTACACTGTCCGTATACGTTTGATTTCCAGTCGTTTTTGTGGCCTTCTACGATCCACTCGCGCAGCCAGGGCTCGTACTGATCGAGGGGCAAGTACCAGTGCTTGGTTTCGCGCAGCACGGGATTATTGCCGCTGAGCATGCTGCGTGGATTAATTAACTCCGTAGGGCTGAGGGAGGTACCGCACCGCTCGCACTGGTCACCGTAGGCATTTTCGTTGCCGCAATTCGGGCACGTACCCACGATGTAGCGGTCGGCCAAAAATTGGTCGGCTTGCTCATCATAATACTGCTGAGAAGTTTGCTCAATGAACTTGCCTTCCTCGTACAGTTTACGAAAAAAACCGCTTGATACTTCGCGGTGAGTAGCCGACGATGTGCGGGAATAAATATCGAAGGAAACGCCAAAATCCAGGAAAGAATCGCGGATGAGCGCGTGGTATTTATCCACTACTTGCTGGGGGGTAACGCCCTCTTTTTGCGCTCGGATAGTAATAGGCACGCCGTGCTCATCGGAGCCGCAAATAAACTTTACATCGCGGCCCGCGCTGCGCAGGTAGCGCACATAAATATCGGCTGGCAAATACACGCCTGCCAAATGACCAATGTGTACGGGACCATTGGCGTAAGGCAAGGCAGCAGTTACTGTATAGCGTTGAAATTCAGAGGACATAGGAGGAAGAAAACCAGAAAGTAGCGGCAAAAAGGGCAGAGCGTGAAAGCAGACTCAAGCAAAAATTTATGCGCAAAGGAAGGTTTAAAAACAGGGATTCAGTTGAGTAATGAAATAATAACTCGACAGCACTGATTAATACGGCTATATTTGGATAAATAGGCAGCAGAGTTTCACGATAATTAACAGTAGTTAACTCCAACCCTTTCCTTCTTACCTTATGAAAAAATCCGAACAGGAGAAATCCGAAAAAAAGCCGAAAAAAGAGCAGATTTCGAAAACGGAACGCAAAGCGAAGAAAGAAATGGTCCAAGCTACCACCTCGCTCAACGATGACCGCGATGATAAAAAGGCTTCTCAGAAAAAGTCGCTCAAAATAGCAGCTAAACGGCTTCAAAAAGAGCTTGATACGCGAGTTAACGAAGTGGTAAAACGCATTCGCAAAGAAACGAAAGCTAAGCTGAAGGAAGTAGTTCAGGAAGCTACCCGCCGTTTAGATCATGATACGGAGCGCATGTTTGAAGAGGCGCTACACACTATAGTACGGCACTACGACTCGGCTGATACAACCAGCACAGCGTCAGCAGCCACGCAGAATTCATCTACTGAGTCAGCCTCTACTGCTAAGCGGGTCCGTAAGCCAGCTCCCAAATCAGCCGTAACGCTGAATAAGGATGGCAGCCAGCGCAAAAGCCGCGTTACACCTTCCAGCCCCGTTCGCGCTACTTCCTCAAATGGCAAAGCCGCTGCCAAACCGAGCGCCACCACTGCTCGCAAGCGCCCCTCAGTAGCCACAACTTCTAACGGCAAAGCCACCCCAGCCGATACGTCGGCCGCTACCGAAGCGACTGATAACCAATAAGCAGTTTCGCAAAAGCCCCCCAGCCGCTCTATTGTGCCGCTGGGGGGCTTTTTGTTGCCTTACATTGCTGTTTGCTAAAAGCCTGGGCGGCGAATTGTATCGCCGGGAGCACCACGTAGGCGGCGCAGTCGCGTTTCGGGAGTGCTGGTGTTGGGGTCGTTGGTGTTCACATTCTCGATGCGCTGTCGGGCATTGGTTCCGGCCGCCTGCTCACCCAGGCCCACGCGGCCGGGCGTAGCATCGGGTACGGCGCCGCTGTAGCCGCTGCCACTGTTATAGGCAGCTTGCCGGTCGGCGTCGGTGCGAATCTGGGTGGGCAGTGGGGCACGGTCTACCTCGGCGGCTCTTTCTTGGGTAGTAGTGCAGGACGCGGCCGTCAGAAGCACCAGGCTACCAAGCCACAAGAAGCGAATTGGCGAGCCTAAACGATACGTGAACATAAGCTTTGGGATGGAATGCAGGTTCGGGGCGAGCCTACCCTAGTAGAACGTAGCACGCCGCTACAAGTTGAGTTACCGAGTAGCTGCCGCTGTGGCGGCCAGGGCCTGCCGGATTCCATCCCAAAGCCTCATGCGGGCCGTCATGCACTGTACGGCTACGTCACTGCATTCCTGCCAGCGACGGCTATTGTCTTGGCATAATTCGCTTACCATTTGTTGAGCCAATGGAGTGTGTACTTCCTCATCGAGCTGAATGTGGCGGTCGAAGTAATAGGTAAGGGTATCGAACTTGCCTGGAAAGCGTTGGCGCAAGTCGCTGACCAAATGGCGGAACATGGCCGGAATCACATCTTCGCGTCCAAAAGTGAAGGCAGCAGCAATGGCATATGTTTTCTTCGAGTCGATAATCTCGAACGTAGTGAGCACAAACTGACGAACGGACGCCGGCGCATTAGCAATGGCAAGCGCCGACGCGACGGTTTCGCCAGCATCTAGCGCAACCAAGAGGCGGGTTATGGGCTGGGTATCGGCCCCACACTCTGCCATGGCCCGCAAATACATTTCAAAATGGCTAGCCGGCTGGCCTTCCTGGTCTACGTCGCTTTCTTCCTCCAGCACAATCTCGTTAATAAGACGGCGCGTGACGGGATTTCCTTCTGGCACCCACGGCACCTTCACGCACGTCAGATCGCGCTGCAAGGCTTTGAGCAAAGACATAAAATCCCAGACGGCAAACACGTGGTGCTCCATAAATAGGCGCACATCTTCCAGCGAATGTAAGCTCTGGTATACATTGTGGGCCACAAGCTGCTCGCGCGCCGAGGCTAGCTCTTGCTGCAGATCAGATATAGAATTGATTGATGGCATGGGGAAAATTGAGTGGGCCGCATGGCCGCTGAGAGTGAATTCAGGAATTGTTGAGCAATGGCATCAGGGACGCGTGAGCCCCTTTCGTATTGGACCGCTACAACACTGTGGGGGGCAAAATGTCATCGCTATGGTGCTGAAAAAAGCAACGGCCCATCAGCATACTATGCTAATGGGCCGCACTGGGGGCTTTCCTGAAATGACTTATTGCTTTTTGAATGTCATAGCCGCCGAATTCATGCAATACCGCTGACCAGTAGGCTTGGGGCCATCGTCGAAAACGTGACCGATGTGGCCGCCACATTTGGCGCACACAATCTCGTCGCGCGACATGCCGTAGCTGTTGTCTTGCTGTACTTTTACGCTGGCCGCCGTGGCCGGCGCAAAGAAGCTGGGCCAGCCCGTGCCCGACTCAAACTTAGTCGCAGAGTTAAATAATAGGTTGTCGCAGCCAGCGCAGTGATACACGCCCTGCTCGTGGTTATCGTTGTATTTATTAGCAAATGGCCGCTCGGTGCCTTGCTCCCGCAGTACGTTAAATTGCTCAGGAGTAAGTTGTTTTTTCCATTCTGCCTCCGTTTTGCGAACTGCAAACTCGTCGGCTTTGTTGGTCATGGGCTGGGCCGTAGGATAGGCTTTGGCAGCACCACTAGGTTTAGTAGCTGCTTGAGCCTTAGCGGTTGCCAGTCCGTCTTTTTTTTGGGAGCAGGCAGTGCCCAGAGTTAAAAAGGAAAAAGCCAGAATTAGAGCGTAAGTACGCATTCGGAAAAAAGTAAGGGAAGTATAAATGAAACAGATGGGTAGCACGCCACTGCGGTAGCTACTGGCACAACATACGCGGCTGGGTCTGGGTTCGGTTCGCGCGAGTGGGTGCTATTTCAGTTTCAAATAGTTAACATTTCCTCCTCACTCATTTATCCGCTGACAATTGCGTACCTTTGCGCCCGCAAAAACATTTGTATGCAGAACATTCGGAATATCGCAATTATTGCGCACGTTGACCACGGCAAGACGACGCTCGTGGACAAAATCATTCACGCCTCTAAGCTATTCGATGAGCACCAGCACTTCGACGACCTGATCCTAGATAACAATGATCTGGAGCGCGAGCGGGGCATTACCATCGTTTCCAAGAACGTATCGGTTCGTTATAAGGACGTTAAGATCAACATCATCGATACTCCTGGTCACGCCGACTTTGGCGGTGAGGTAGAGCGCGTATTGAAGATGGCCGATGGCGTACTGCTACTCGTGGATGCCTTCGAAGGCGCCATGCCGCAGACCCGTTTCGTTCTGGGCAAAGCCATTGACTTGGGCCTAAAGCCTATCGTGGTGGTGAACAAAGTAGACAAGGAAAACTGCCGCCCCGACGAGGTGCACGAGCAGGTTTTCGACCTCATGTTCAACCTTGGCGCTTCGGAAGATCAACTTGACTTCGTAACCCTGTACGGCTCCAGCAAGCAAGGCTGGATGAGCACCGACTGGAAAGTAAAGACTGACAACATCATTCCGCTGCTCGACGCGGTTGTTGCTTCCATTCCCCCAGCTCCTACCTTGGACGGCACGCCCCAGATGCAGGTGACTTCGCTCGACTACTCGTCGTTCGTGGGCCGTATCGCCATTGGTCGCGTACACCGTGGCACGCTGAAAGAAGGCTCCAACATGAGCCTAGTGAAGCGTGATGGCACTATCAAGAAAGTAAAAATCAAAGAGCTACACGTGTTCGAAGGCCTTGGCCGGAACAAGGTAGCGGAAGTTAGCTCGGGTGAAATTTGCGCCGTAACGGGTATCGAGGGTTTCGATATCGGTGATACGCTGGCAGATGCCGACAATCCAGAAGGATTGGCAGTTATCAGCATTGACGAGCCGACGATGAACATGTTGTTCACCATCAACAACTCGCCGTTCTTCGGCAAGGAAGGTAAGTTCGTGACCTCGCGTCACTTGCGTGACCGTCTGTTCAAAGAGACTGAGAAAAACCTTGCACTGCGTGTAAAGGAAACTGATAAGGAAGATACATTCTTGGTGTACGGCCGCGGTATTCTTCACTTGTCAGTACTCATCGAAACGATGCGTCGTGAAGGCTTTGAATTGCAGGTAGGCCAGCCCCAGGTGCTTTTCAAAGAGGATGATAACGGTAACCGCCTGGAGCCAATCGAGCACTTGGTAGTTGACGTGCCAGAGGAAACTGCTGGTAAGGTTATCGAGCTGGTGACGATGCGTAAGGGCGACCTGACCATCATGGAGCCGAAAGGCGACTTACAGCACTTGGAGTTCAACATTCCGGCTCGTGGCCTGATTGGTCTGCGTAACAACGTACTGACCGCTACGGCTGGTGAGGCTATCATGAACCACCGCTTCCTGAGCTACGAGCCTTACAAAGGTGTAATTCCTGGCCGTATTGCTGGTTCGCTGATTTCGATGGACACGGGTGCTGGCACCGCGTACACTATTGACAAGATGCAAGACCGTGGTGAGTTTTTCGTTGATCCGGGCGAAGAAGTATATGCTGGCCAAGTTATCGGTGAGCACACCCGCCCGAACGACTTGACCATCAACATCCAGAAAGGTAAGAAGCTCACGAACATGCGTGCTTCCGGCTCGGACGAAAACGCTAAGATTGTTCCGAAGCGTCAGTTCTCGCTGGAAGAGGCCATGGAATACATCCAAAAAGACGAGTATCTGGAAGTAACGCCTAAGTCAGTGCGGATGCGCAAGATTTTGCTGGACGAAAACGAGCGTTTGCGCTCAGCTAAGAAGATCGACTAATTTTCGATTAATAGCTTTTATCAAAAGGGTGCAGCCGTTGGCTGCACCCTTTTGATGTTTTAAGGCTTTGCGCCAGACACTTTGCTAGCTTAGTTTGTTACGAGGCAGTATCCGCTGCTATGCCTCCTCCTACCCTCTCAAAGTCCTTGAAAAAAAGCCCTCCAGGCCTGCCTCTGATGCGGCAGCGGTGGAGCCAGCTGCTTTTTGCGCATTGGCCCGTAGCGCCGGAATTGCTGCGGCCTTACCTGCCGGAGCGTCTGGAACTAGACCTGTTTGACGGTCAAGCGTGGCTGGGCGTGGTGCCGTTTACCATGAGCCACATTCGGCCGCTGGGCTTGCCAGCTGTGCCGGGGCTGCATCATTTGCATGAGTTGAATGTACGCACCTACGCCCGCCTCGACGGGGTGCCGGGTGTATGGTTTCTTTCGCTTGATGCCTCGCTGGCCTTGGGCGTATGGGCGGCGCGCACGTTTTTTCATCTGCCCTACCTGCACGCCCGCATGAGCCTGACTCAAACCGGCAACACGCTACGCGCAACAGCCGAGCGTACGCACCGCGGCTTCGCGTCTGCTGACTTTGCGGCTACTTGGACGCTAGGTGAGGCGTTGCCCGCCTCGCGACCCGGCACTTTGCAACATTTTCTCACCGAGCGCTACTACCTCTATACTGCCGGGCCCGATTTGCGGCAAGCAATACGGGGCAATGATCTGTGGCGCGGGCAGCTTTATCATGAGCCGTGGACGCTTCGCGAAGCTAGCTTGAGTGAGTGGCAGTCTACGGTGGTAGAAAGCCACAGCTTGCCTACTCCCGTGGGTGCACCGCTCTTACACGCAGCTGATACGCTAGACGTATGGGTGCAGGAGTTTAAACGGGTATAAAAGCCAGCTCATTTGCCCCCCGGCAAACCATTCACGACATCGCAGAGAAGCAGAAGCAAACTTTTAAGCGGAGCAGATCAATATATAGCCGCGCTACGTAGCTTGCAGTATGAAACACGCGTCAATTGCTGCCGGTTTTCTTGTAGTTATGGCCTCGGGCTGCGGCTCGGCAGTGCAGGAGCAGCGGGCTGAGCCGCGCCGGGGCGAGACAGTGACGACGACTCCGGAGCCCGCCCCGGCCCCACGGCCTACGTTCACCAAATCCTTGGAGCGGGGCGGTTTTACGGCTGATATTATAGCTATGGGCGCTGGCAACCGCCGTCTACTGGCCCTGACTGCTCGGCAGTCGGGCCGGGAAATGGCGGCTATTCGCGATTCTATTGCTGGGGAAATTACCGACGCTGTGCTCACGGACTTAAACCAGAATGAGCTGCCGGAAGTATTAGTTTTTGTGCGAGGTACTGCCCCAAATGCCCAAGGGCAGGTATACGGCTACGAATTTGCCCCCCAGAACTGGGAGCGTTTTCAACTTCCGACTTTGCCCCCCGAAGCGACGTCGGGGTATCGGGGCCGAGATGAGTTCGTAATAACTGGCGACGACTTAGTGCGCACCTTCCCCATTTACCGTCCGGCCGACGCTGCTGACAAGCCCACTGGTGGCCGGCGCACTGTGCGCTACGCTCTTGATCATACCCTTCGGCTCACCGAGCTCGATATTACCCACCAACGTCAGTAAGCAGCCTGGGGGGCTTTTTACCATCCGCTAATGAGTCGAGAAAGGCAAAAAACCGTTTTGTTGACGGCTAAGCTTGCGTTGCTATTTAACTGACGTTGCGAGTTTTCACAAATTTTCAAATAAATGCTACACACGGCGCAGTTTACAGCGCTGATTATCCTGCTATTATTCTTATTTCGCTTTAGTTTTGAAAAGTCTGCTTCCAACCGAAAATAGTGGGTGCAGCGCAGTCCCCGTTGCCTAACTATTTGACTTTATGCGGCTGACTTTTACAGTATTACTGAGTTTAATAACACTGTTGCAGGGCCTAGCAAATGCACCCGAGCAAGGCGCTTTTGAGTTTGTTGCCAACAAAGGCCAGTGGCCCGCTCAGGTACAATTTGCTACGGCCGTACCGGGGGGGCATTTATTTTTAGAAAACAATCGATTTACCTACAACCTGCTCGCGCCGCAAACCGAGTACGGCCATACCTACGACGCTACTAGCACACCCGTGCAGGGCCATGCCTTTCGGATGCAGTTGGTGGGAGCTCGAATGACGCCTAAAAGCACCGGCCAGCAGCAGCAGTCTACCTATCACAACTACTTCCTGGGCTCCGATCCTAAGCAGTGGGCGTCCAAAGTGCCTTTGTTTGCCGCTGTGCGCTACGAGCAGGTGTATACGGGCGTGAATATGGTGTGGCACTCAGTGAACGGGCAGCTCAAATACGACTACGAAGTGGCCCCCGGCGCCGACCCCAGCCAGATCAGGATGCGCTATGAGGGCCTCGACAAGCTGGAAATACAGAAAGGACAGCTACAAATGCACACCCACTTAGGCGTATTGGCCGAGCAAGCGCCCATCGCCTACCAAGAGCTAGCCAACGGGAAGCGACGCCCCATAGGATGCCGTTTTCGCCTGGTTGATCAGGAAGTCCGCTTCGAGCTCACCGAATCTTACGACCGGAAACTACCGTTAATCATCGATCCGGCTCTAGTATTCAGCACTTACACCACTAACTCCACGTTTTTGTCGGCCAACTCGGCGGCGGGCGACGAGTACGGCAATATGTACACTGCCGGCTACGCCCTAAATCCGGATTACCCGGTGACGGTGGGGGCCTACCAAACGACCAGACGTGGGGCCAACATGGGCATTTCCAAGCTGGACCCCACCGGTCGTACCGTGTTATTTTCTACCTATTTGGGCGGGAATGCGCAGGAATATCCGCTGGATATGAGGATTACGGCCAAAAACGAATTGATTGTACTGGCCACTTCCAGCTCCACTAGTTACCCGGTCACCGCCACAGCCTACGATAAAAGCCTGAGCGGCCCCCAGGACTATGTCATTTCCCGATTGAGTGATGATGGGTCGGCCCTGCTGGCTTCTACTTACCTGGGAGGAAGCGGTACTGAAGGGGGCTTTCAATCATCCAAGCCAGCTACGGTGACTACTACGCCCACGGGTGATGTATTGGTAGGCGGCAATACTAATTCCACCGACTTTCCGGTTCGCGATGCCATTCAGCCCGCGCGGGCAACGGCATTTGGCAATGAAGGCTGCATAACCCGCTTCAACGAAGCCATGAGCGCTATTCAGTGGTCTACTTACTTGGGCGGCTCGGCGGAAGATCAGGTGAACGACATCAAGGTAGCGTCGGATGGCACCGTGTATGTGTGCGGCCAAACGGCCAGTATCAACTTTTCATTAGGTACTTCGGGGCTCAACAGCAAGTACTTGGGAGGGGCGAATGATGGCTTTCTGATTCACCTCAGCGCCAACGGCACCACCTTGCTGGGGGGCACTTTCCTAGGCACCGACGGTAATGACTTAGCTCGTTTTATTGATTTCGACTCAGCGGGTCAGGTACTGGTAGCCGGCGCTACTACTGGAAGCTACCCCGTAAGCGGAGGGGCCTACAGCTCGCAGGCAGTAAATACTGACAAGGTATTTATTCACTGCCTGAATCCGGCCTTGACCACGACCAGCTTCTCCACGCAGATCACGACAGCCAACGCGAATGCCATTTTTGCCTCGACCCTGATAACGGCTTTTAACCTTGATGCCTGCAACCGTATTTACTTCTGTGCCTACGGTAGCAGCAATGCGTCGCCCGTCACTGACGATGCGTTCTCGCGTACGCAGCGCAGCATTTATTTAGCGGTTTTGAGCCCCGAAGCCCGCGCCCTGGAATACGGCACCTACTTCGGCGGGCCAGCCAACGGCGGCACTCATTTGCACCCCGCCGCCTCCAATGAAATTACCAAGCAAGGCGTGCTGTACCATATCGAGTGCACCACCACCACCAACTTTACTACCACGCCAGGCTCATTTTCTCCCACCAAAACCGTTAGTATTAATAGTGGCGCGGCATTCAAGTTCAACATGCTGCCCGCGGGCGCAAGCTTGCCCACGCTTACGGCCGCTTTGCCCCCCGTGCCGGTAGGGTGCGCGCCCTACACCGTAGCTTTCAGCAATGCCGGCAGCGGGGCCGAAACATACGAGTGGGACTTTGGCGATGGCAGTCCCGTTGATAACACGCCAACGCCCAGCCACCAATTTGTACAGCCAGGCACCTACGTCGTGCGCCTGACCGTAACCCGCACTGGTGGCTGTGGACCGCAGCGCCTTACCACAACTACAAGTGTGGAGGTTACTCCCCCAGCCTCGCCCCTGCTGGCAGCCGTCGAAGCTGTGGCGCCGGGTTGCGCGCCTTACACAGTGCAGTTTCGGAACACCAGCACCAGTACCGGGCCGGTTCGTTACGAGTGGAATTTTGGCGATGGCAGCCCAGTGGAAGTTACATCGGCTCCGCAGCACCGATTTGCGACGCCCGGCACGTATCAGGTGCAGCTCACGGCCGAGCAGTCTAGCCCCTGTGGTACCCAGCGCAGTGTTGTTCGGACTACGGTGGTAGTAGATGCGCCCGCGCCCGTGCTAGTGGCGGCTATGCAATTCCCACCGGCAGCCTGCACGACTACCGATGTAAACTTTATTAGCACCAGTCAGGGAGCCCAGCGCTACGAGTGGAATTTTGGTGATGGCAGCCCGGTGGCAACGACCGCTACTCCTCAGCACCGCTATGAGCGGCCGGGTACGTATCAGGTACAGCTCACGGTGAGTTTAACCAACGTGTGCGGCAATAAGCAGGAAACCATTCGCAGGAATATTGTCATACAAAGCCCCCCAACTGTAGTGTTGCGAACTGACTCTCTGGATTGCCGCGCCCAACTTACCTTGGACGCGGGCATAACCGGCAGCAAATACGAGTGGTCGACGGGCGAAGCAACCCGCTCCATTGTGGTGAAGACGGCCGGGGTGTACCAAGTAATCATCACGAACGCCGACCCCTGCCCTACCACCATTGCCTTCACGGTGCGAGCAGCCGGCGAGCGCAACATCTACAACGTCATCACGCCCAACGGCGACCGGCGCAACGACAACTTCGTTCTTCCGTCCGAGCTGGGCGTTCCGGAGCTGCGCATTTTTAACCGCTGGGGCCGCGAAGTGTACCAGAGCGCGGCTTACCACAACGAATGGCAAGCCGAAGGTCAGCCGGGCGGTATGTATTACTACGAGGTGCGCCAGCCCCAGTGCGCCCTCACGCTCAAAGGCTGGGTGGAAGTAATTCGTTGAGGCAAGCGTGCGTGCAGCTTGGCTAGATTTGCCCCCCGCGCTGGCGCACGGCCTCAAACGTCATAATAGCAGTGCAGGTGCTCACGTTCAGGGAGTCGATGTAGCCGGCCATGGGGATTTTGATTTGGGCGTCGGCCGCCGCGAGCCACTCGTCGCTGAGGCCCGTGGCTTCAGTGCCCATCACAATGGCGCTGCCGCCGCGAAAATCCATGTCGGTGTACAGGGCTGTGGCGGCGGGGGTGGTAGCGAAGCTGCGAATACCTTGTTGGCGCAGCCAGGCTACCACTTCGGCGGTGGGCGCGGCCACCACTTGGTTGGTAAACACACAGCCAATGCTGGCCCGAATGACATTGGGATTATATAAGTCGGTGCGCGGGTCGCACACGATAACGGCATCTACGCGGGCCGCGTCGGCGGTGCGGAGTACGGCGCCCAGGTTACCCGGCTTTTCTACGGCTTCCAGAATGATCAGCAAGGGCTTGGGGGGCAATTTCAGGTCAAAAAGGGCGCGGCGCGGCGGGCGAGCCAGGGCCAGCACCCCATCAGAACCCTCGCGGTACGCTACTTTCTCAAACACGGCCTTCGATACCATGAAAGACTCGGGCTGGGGGGCAAATAACTTTTCCAGCTCCTCCTGCCGTCCTGCGCCGGCTAGCTCCGGGCATACGAATAGCGTCGTGACCTCCACGCCGGTCTGCTGGGCAATGGTTAGCTCGCGGTAGCCTTCTATAATAGTGAGGTTTTGCTGCCGCCGCTCAGCGGGCTTTTGCTGCAACCGCAGCAGGTTTTTGATGCGCGGGTTCTGGGGGCTGGTAATCGGGTCGAAAGGCATTTTTTCCGGCTAGAAACGAAAAACGTGGCGGAACAGCCTACTGGGCAGCCCGGCCGGCAAAGGTAGAATCTTCGCCGGGCAATAAGTCGGGTAAGCGTTGGGGCCTCAGTTGTAAAAATGCGAGCTTTACACGCTGGGCAGCGGGGCGGGCGCGGCGCTGGCTTACTTTTCACTTCTTGCGTTTCATAAAGTGCAGCTGAATCTTAACACTAAAATCAGGTTGGGCTTTGGTATTGCGCTGGTAGTGCTGCTGCTTACCTCCTTGCTGGCTTACCTGAGCATTCAGCAAGTAGCCTACTACACCAACCGGGTGGAACACACCTACCGGGTGCTGCAACACACCACCGATCTGCGCACTCAGATCAGGGATGCTCAGGGGGCAATTCGGGGGTATTTGTTACTAAGCGACAAGACCTATTTAGAGAATTACGACCCCCTAATTAGCGGCGTCCGGCGCAACTACGAAAGCCTGCGCCACCTAACCTTCGACAACTCTGAACATCAGCAGCGCCTGGACACCCTGGGTGGGATGATATCTCAGGAAATACTGCTGCTCGATACCTGGCGTAAGCAGCCCTCCAGCCCGTATGCCGCCCGCGACTTGGTGCGCGGCGACCGGCGCCTGCTCGAGCAGATTCGGGCTATTCTTGCGCGCATTAAGAACTCAGAGGACATGCTGCTACGGCAGCGAACGCGCTACCGGGATATCTGGGAGCGCACAGCGCCAATAGCTATCATTGGTTCGGCTGTGCTGGCTATTCTAATCGTGCTATGGTTGTTTAGCCGAATTGTGCAGGAATTGAAAGCTAACGAAAGCTTGCAAGCCGAACTGGCGGCCGTCCATCAGGCAACTACCCGACGTATTGAGCTCATTGAGAACCTAGCGGAGCAAGTAGTACAAGGCGATTATTCGGTTAAAATACGAGATCAGGAGCGGGATAGTCTCGGTAACCTAGCTTCCTCGCTTAATCGCATGACTAAAACCTTAGACCAGACATTTGCGGCCTTGCAGAAGCGCAATCAGGAGCTCGACCAGTTCGCTTACGTGGCCTCCCACGATCTGAAAGCGCCCCTACGCGGTATTGGCGCACTGGTAAAGTGGATGGAGGAAGAGCTAAGCCATGAGTTCTCGGCTCAAATGCGCGAGTATCTAGGCATGCTAAAAGGCCGCCTCACCCGCCTCGACGACCTTATCAATGGCCTGCTGCTCTATGCCCGCGTGGGGCGCACGCAGCCCCAGCTTGAGACGGTGGATGTGCGCGCTCTGGTGGCCGAAGTAGCGGAAATGGTGGTTCCCAAGGGTTTTACCGTCGAATTGCCCCCCAGCCTGCCTCCGTTCGAGACGGACAGGTTGAGCTTACAACAGGTGTTTACCAACTTATTCAGCAACGCGGTAAAGCACCACCACCTTGGCCACGGTCACCTGACTGTGACAGTGGAGCAGCGCAAGCGGGACTACGAGTTTAGCGTGCACGACGATGGGCCGGGCATCGCGCCGGAATACCACGAGAAGATCTTTCACATTTTCCAAACCCTGCGCGACCGCAACACGGCGGAGAGCACAGGAATAGGGCTGAGTATCGTGCGAAAAATAATTGAGGAGCATAAAGGCACCATTCGGGTGCAGTCGGTACCGGGGCAGGGTGCTACCTTTGTGTTCACTTGGCCCCAAACTCTTACGCCCCAACCGTTGGTGGCAGCACCGGCGGCTCTCCCTTCCTAGTACTCGTTCAGCATTCCCTTATGCGCTCTGTTCTCCTCGTCGAAGACGATTTCTTTGATACGCTGATCGTACAAAAGTCCTTTGCCAAGTTTAGCGTGCAGCATAAGCTTTACACCGCTTTCAACGGCATTGAGGCCCTGGATTTATTGCTGGGCCGCAATGGGCAGGAAGCCATTGACCCGCTTCCAGAGGTTATTCTGCTCGATTTGAATATGCCGAAGATGAACGGGCACGAGTTTTTGGCCGAGCTACGCAGCATCCCCAATCTGCGTGATATTCCGGTGTTCATCACCACCACTTCGGCAATGGATGTTGATCGCCTCAATACTCAAAACCTGGGCGTGAGCGGCTATATTCTCAAGCCCATCGACTTCGAGACGTCCACGGATATGGTGGACAGCCTGAGTTTGCTGGAAAAGCTGCTGGCGTAAACCTAAACTAGGCTGCACCAAGTAGCAAGTACCGACTTTCTGCAAATTGCCTTATGGAGTAGAGCGCATCGTAGTATTGCGCTAAAGTTTTTGGTGGCGCAACGCAACGATTGCCGCACTACCGGGCTCTTGGGTGAGAATTGTCCCCCAGCTTCAATCTCCTGCCCTTTTGTGTTGGTACTGATGGCGGCAAATGCCGGTAAATAAATACTTTTGGCAGGGGCATTTTGGGTGTACCAAACCAGGGCCATCCACCGTATTTCGAGCCCGTGTTGCTAACCACTTTATTGCCTCCCGCCCGCATGATCCGCTGTTTTCTCTTCCTGACCTTCCCTTTACTAGCGCTATCGGCTGCCCCCGCCTTGGCCCAAGATGCGCCCCGCGAGCTGAATACGCTACCCCAGCCCACTGCGCCGGCGCCTCGCCCTGCAGCCACGAAGCCTGCTACGCTGAATACGCCCCCCGTGCTCCCCGACTCGGTGCGGGCCGAGCAACAGCGCCGCCGCGCCGCGCCGCCAGTCGAAACCACTCGTTTTGCCGTGGGCTTGAAAGATGGCCGCACGTTTCAGGCCTATGATGTAGAAACCAAGCAGCCCGTATTTGGCAAGCCCTTTCTGCTCCTCGACGGCCAGCAGCGCATCGATATGAACACCGTCAGCTACTACCAGGACGAGTCGGGCCACTATGTGCGCACCACCCTACCGGGCCGTTCTTCCCGCGAGGTTACGCTGCGCCGCGACCGAGTAGGCCGCATCAGCTTGTATTCTATTACCAGCACACAGTACGCTGGCAACGGCTATGGCTATAACCCCTACGGCTTCGGGCGCTACGGCTACGGTGGCATGGGGGGCTTTGGCGGACCCATGTACCGTACTACCAAAAACGAATACTTTAGCAAGGATAATGGCCCCATCGAGGACCTAAACCTGCGCAATCTGAGCGTGGCTACTTCCGATTATGCGGCCAGCCGCGGCTTAATGGATCAAGCGCGCAAGTATCAGACTTACAGCACGCTGAGCTACATTGCTGCCGGCGGCATCATGGCGGTAGGTGTATTTTCTTCTTTGAGTAACTCTGGGGGTGGCCGGGCCAATATTTCGCCCTTGGTGTACGCGGGCATGCCCCTATTCATTGTGCCGCTCGTGATGCAGGGCAAGCAGCAGCGAAATATTCGGCAGGCTATTTCCTTATATAATCGAGGAGAATAGGCTGGTGGGGCAACCTCGCCGGGGCTGCCTTGCGTAGGCGGCTATTGTGGAAACCCTTACACCCAATTTGCCCCCCGAACACACCGAGCGTCAGGCTAAAGCGTTGCTGGTACACGAGCGCCTATGTGCCGAGTATGGGGCGCCGTTTTCGTTTTTCAGCTCCAAAGATCCGCTCAGCGAGCTGATCAGCGCTTTGCTTTCGCACCGCACCCGCAATCAGGAATCGCATAAGGCTTACCAGCAGCTACGGGCGCGGTTTCCGAGCTGGGAAGAGGTGCGCGACGCGCCCACCAAGGAAGTGGAAGCGGCAATCAGCCCATGCACTTGGCCCGAGCAAAAAGCCCCCCGCATTCAGGCTGTTCTGCGAGAGGTGAGCACGCGCTGCGACGGACCCTGCGACCTGGAGTTTTTGGCCGAGGTGCCGGTAACCGAAGCGCGGGCCTGGCTGGAATCTATTCCGGGCGTGGGGCCCAAGACTAGCGCTGCCACGTTGCTTTTTAGCACCTTACGCCTGCCCGCTATGCCCGTCGATAGCCACCATCACCGGGTGGCGCAGCGGTTGGATCTTATTGGCCCAAAGGTAGGTACAGAGGCAGCGCACGCCCTGCTATCCGCCCTTTTGCCCCCCGACTGGTCGGCGCAGCAGGTATACGACCACCACGAAGCTCTGATGTTTCATGGGCAGAAATGCTGCTACTTCACCTCGCCCGCCTGCCAGCGCTGCGTTGTGCTAGACCAGTGCCCGTTTGGGCAGGTGCGGTTGGGCCGGGTCAGTGCGGCCACCGCTGTAAAGGCCGATACGTAAGCAGTTAGTATCTTACGTTAGACATTCAACTCTTGCTACTCTCCTTTCTGCTATGAAACCGACCTACGGAGTACCTGCCATATTTTCGTTTTTCATTCCGGGCTTAGGACAGCTCATTAAAGGTCAAATTCTCAAGGCCTTTCTTATCTGGGCGCTGGGGGGCGTAGTGGGGTTTTTACTGGCCTGGACGTTGATTGTGCCTTTCCTCATTTGGGCCTGGAACGTGTACGATGCTTACAACTCGCCCGCCTAAGACGGCTTTGTTGCTCGCTGCCTTAGGCGGGCGAGTTGTAAGCATCAGACGGTAACGGGGGTCAAGATATGATGGCCGCTTGGGTGGTGCTTGTGCTCCATTTTTTCCGATTGCTCCACCACTTCCAGCTTTTTGCGCCGCAGCTCTTTGTAGTCATCCCATTGGAAGCCTTGTAGAAATGCGGAGGCCCCGCGTACACCCAACCGAAACAAAGCCAGCATCTCCTCGGGCTTCATATCGAAGTCCAGCCAGTTGTGCCCTTTCACGTCGAGGCAGTGCACGAGGTGTTTGTAATCGGCGTTTTGCTGGATGAAGTCGAAGTCGTACTGGGTGCGCGCCGTATCAAAAATGGCCCCCAGCAGCTGTAACAACGACTTTGTTGACTGCGCCTCGTTCCGATCCAGCCCCAATTTGACGCCAAACGTGGGCGCCTCCGGCATGGTGTGAGCGTTGTAGCACGTGCCAAACCGCGCCGAGCTGAGGTTCACGCGCTGGGGTTGCCGCTAGCAGCACCTCTCGCAGCCTGCTCACTATCGCATACCGCTGTTGCGCTATGTGCGTTACCAGCCACTTTCGAGGCGCCGCGCTTAGGTAAAACATAGCAAGCTAGCTACTTTGCTGCCCACACTACAATTTGCCTACGAAGGCAAAGCTCATGCAAAAGCGAGTTGACACCAACTGTCACGTTTATGGTGTTAACTCGCTTTTGCATCCGGCGCTCGATTTTAGTTTAAATACACTGTTCGTGAATCCACTATTGCTAGGTCTTCTTCCTAAATTGTCAGACAGTGAAAATACATTTCCCTTTACTACTTCCGATTGGCACCTAGTATTCCAAATCAGGTAAACATCGCTTTGATTAGCTACCTTGCGATACCAAACAGAAAATGGCCATTGTAAATTGAATCGAAATTCATTCTGAATAGGTTTGCAGTTTGGCAAAACAATATGATGCCCAGTACAACAGGAGTTCTAATCTCTATTGTTAGTCCCGTTTATAGAGCTGAAAACCTACTTGACGAGTTAGTGTCTCGTCTTCAGCTTAGCTTAGAAACTATCACATCATGTTATGAGATAATTCTGGTAGATGACCGCGGCCCAGATAATTCTTGGCAACGCATCGCAGTACATGCTACGCGCGACACTCGGGTGCGAGGAGTACGTTTATCACGTAATTTTGGGCAACATAAAGCCATTACAGCTGGTCTTGAGCAGGCACGAGGTGAATGGATAGTGGTGATGGACTGCGATTTACAAGACCAACCGGAAGAAATTCCTAAACTGTACCAATACGCAAAAGCTGAAGAATATGACTTGGTATTTGCCCGGCGTGAAGTACGTCAAGATTCTTGGTTAAAACGAGCTGGTTCACGTTGGTTTTACCAAACGCTTTCGTATCTAACTAATACAAAGCAGGACCCAGCTATTGCCAACTTTGGTATCTACCACTACAAGGTAATAACGGCGGTGCTAGCCATGCGCGAGAGTATTCGATATTTTCCTACCATGGTACGTTGGGTAGGTTTTCGAGCAGGCGGATTGGCTGTAACCCATGCCGAGCGTCCAGAAGGCACGAGCAGCTACAACCTGAGCGGTCTGCTTAACTTAGCCTTCGATATTATTCTGGCTTACTCTGATAAACCGCTACGGCTGACTGTTAAGTTAGGAGTCTTAATCTCAACCAGTGCTTTTTTACTAGTAATTATTACTCTAATACGTTATTGGCTGGGGTATATATGGGAGCCAGGTTATGCCAGTCTTATTATTTCAATCTGGTTCTTCGCGGGTCTCATATTATCTGTATTGGGAATGATAGGGATTTATATTGGCAAAACGTTTGAACAGGTTAAGCAACGCCCCATTTATGTGGTCGATAGTCGTACCGACGTGACTCCTGAACACTGCGCCTAATGAGTAAAGTGCCCAGCGCCATTCATCCGTTGACTTGGGACAGCGATTTTCTGGGTTACGCGGTGGCCCGCCTGAATACTGCCAACCTAACGCCTACGGAAGTGGCGGCGGCCGTTGGGACTGCTAGGGAAGCGGGAATTAAATTGCTATATGGTATCGCTGACCCTACTACGGCTAGTCTTAACGCGGCTTTGCAGCAACAAGGGGGCTGGCTAGCCGACCGTAAAACAACATTTGCCATACAAGCGCGAATGCCCGACGAGACGACTTCAGCACCTTATATCCGATCCGCTACTGCTTATACGCCACAACTTGAGTTATTGGCTTGGCAGAGCGGCGAGTACTCCCGCTTCCGGCTCGACCCTCGCTTCGAGGTTGCGGTGTTTCAGCGTCTCTACAGCCAATGGTTGCGTAACTCACTGGCCGGTACCATAGCTCGACAAGTTCTTGTATGGCGCAATGCCGAGCTTCAGGAGCTGGGATTGTTAACTTTAGGTGAAAAGAATCAACGGGCTGACATTGGGCTATTAGCCGTAGACGCAATCGCTCGGGGTCAGCGTATTGGGCAGCAGTTGATTGCCGCTGCCCACGCCTGGGCCATTAGTCAAGGCTACGCCGAACTACAGGTAGTAACGCAGGGCGACAACGTGCCTGCCTGTGCCTTTTACACCAAGTGCGGTTTTGTACCGGTACACATCGAACACATCTACCATCTTTGGCTTTCATAAGTAGTAATTTAATTCATCGATTCGTCTAAAGAGTATCTCTAGGCTTCAGAAACATTTCATGTTAGCTACTATTCCTTTTAACAAGCCTTACCTATCGGGTCCCGAAACGCGATACATTGAAGAAGCCGTACGTTCAGGCAAAATTTCCGGTGATGGAATCTTTACCAAGCGATGCCATCAATATTTTGAGCAACAACTGGGTTTCAACAAAGCTTTGTTGACTACCAGTTGTACTGATGCGCTGGAAATGGCGGCTATTCTTTTAGACTTGCAGCCTAATGATGAGGTTATTGTACCATCTTACACCTTTGTTAGTACTCCTAATGCATTTGTATTACGGGGTGCTAAGATCGTGTTCGCCGACAGTACAGCTCTTAATCCTAACCTCGACGCCGATTCACTAACTAGTCTCATCACACCTCGTACCCGCGCTATCGTACCTGTACATTATGCAGGCATTGCCTGCGACATGGATAATATCCAAGCTGTAGCAGAACAGTATGGGCTGTCAGTAGTGGAAGATGCAGCTCAAGCTATCGATAGTTTCTACAAAGGGCAACCTCTTGGTTCACTTGGAAAACTAGCTGCTTTCTCCTTCCACGAGACCAAAAACATTATAGCTGGTGAAGGAGGAATGTTAGTTATCAACGATGCGCGCTACGCGCAAAGAGCTGAGATTATCCGGGAGAAAGGAACGAATCGGTCATCATTTTTTAGAGGAGAGGTTGATAAATACGGATGGGTAGATGTGGGATCGAGCTTTCTACCATCCGATATAATCGCTGCTTTCCTGTGGGCTCAGATAGAAAATATATCTGATATACAGAAACGACGCAAGGAGATTTGGCACCAGTATCACGAAGCGTTTTCCTACCTAGCACCGCTGGGTATTGGTCTACCAGTTATTCCAAAATATGCTACCAATAATGGTCATATGTTCTATTTAGTATGCCGGAACTTAGATGAGCGTTCAGCTTTGATTGATTATCTGCGCAAGCGACAAATTCTATCCGTATTTCATTATTTGTCTCTGCATAAGAGTCCATTTTATCACGAGAAACATGATGGAAGGTCTCTACCTTGGGCCGACCACTACACTGATTGTTTAGTACGTCTACCACTTTACTATGAGTTACATCCTGAACTGCAGCAGCGAGTAATTGAGGCGGTAACTGATTTCTATCGAACGTATTAAAAAATTTACTTCTCTGAATAATCATATAAAATGTTAAAGACTCTGCGCAGTTTGGATGAGCAAACTACCCCAGCTTTACAAAAACCTTTTCAGTTGCTTAATTGGCTCGAAACGGTCATATTGCTGGGGTGTGCAGTACTTACTGTCACGATAATAGGGTGGAGTTTACCTCGTGGATTTGATGTATTTGATGAGTCCTTTTATTTGCTAGGATATAGATATCCAGGCGAATACGAAGCTAGCTTTTCGGCTTTTCACCTGCTGATTGCGAGAGGCTTGGGTCTTGTGGATTGCTCTGTAATCACATATCGTTGGTTGGGCTTACTTTTTAATGTGCTCGGAGCTATAGTGTTTGCCTGGAGCTTCGCTCGTTGGCAACGCACTGTCGCACCTGATAGCAGTAGACCATTGGTAATTACTGTCTGCTACGTGACAATAGGCAGTTTACTAGTGTTCTCTATATTTCCACGTACATTATCCTATAATAATTTAAATAGCTTTCTGCTGTTGCTAGGAGGGGCTGCTATGCTACAGACATTAAGCAGGGGACCGAGTGGCAGTATATGGCTGGTAATTGTTGGCATCGCTACGGGCCTAGATGTATTTGTGAAGCTGTCAACATCTTTCTTAATTCTTGGCAGTGAGCTGCTGCTGCTAATCTGGTGTTGGCAGCAGCAGGGGGTAAGAGTAATAGGGAAGGCGCTGCTCATGTTAGGGCTAGGTATAGCTGCCGGATTAGCCTTTTATTTTGTGAGGGTACAGCCGCCGTTAGTCTGGTATCACAATCTCACGCAGGAAATGTCTGTTATACAAACTAGCGGCGGCTATGGTATAAAAGACTTATTACCTTCTTACCTGAAAGCAGCAAGGCTAACCATACGCTTTATGCTTTATCCAATGGGGCCAACACTATTCTTGTTGATAGCATTAGCCTGGTGGTGGCCGCGGCAATCGCCATTAGCTGTCCGGCGCTGGTCTATACTAATTTCATTGTTAGTACTGGCTGGGCTATACACAGGTTGGCAAGCTATTCGGCGCCATTGGTACCTTACGGGTTCAGGGAATGATCATCAAAGTTTACCACTATTATTGAGCTCGCTAGTGCTGGCAGCGGGAGTGCTACTTGTATTGCCTACCATTCCAGCAGGAACATCTCAAGCAAAAGCACCTTCTCAACTATTACCCGTAGGCTGTTGGTTATTTGCGTTACCTTTCTTAGCCTCAGCAGGGACTGGCAACGATTTAAGAGTCAATTTGCTTATCGACGCAGGTCCTTGGTTTGCGGTGCTATTACTGCTTACAGGCTTGCACTCATATCGCCTGCCAATGTGGGTTAATAGCAGCCTGCTACTACTACCGGCTGTGTGGTGTGCTGAACAAGTAGTATGGGGTACGCTCCTCACGCCATACGCATTGAGGCAGCCAATGAGCAAGCAAGTAGTACCGTTACAGACAGCCGGATTAAAGACAGCCTTGCTAGTTGACTCGGCAACGGCTACCTTTTTTAACCAACTCACATACCTGTTAGCCAAAGGCGGTTTTCGGCCAGGCGACCCTATTTTGGGCTTTTACGATTTGCCAGGATTAGTATATGTGAGTGGTGGCATTTCACCTGGCATGCAATGGTACTTTTCTAATCGCGATGTTCGTACTTTTCATGCACTTGATATAACACAATTACCAATTAGTAAGGCGTATATAATTACAAATAGATCATTAGACGAAGGCACTGAAGAACAGCTTCGAGCCAGGGGAATAAATTTTCCGCAACACTATCGCTTAGTAGGCACACTTACCAACACCTGTACTATCAACTGGTCGCCAGACAATTGTACGTTCAGCGTCTATGCACCATTACCACTGCATATAGTAACCTCTTCTCAAACAACAGAGCCACTGTAAAGTTGATAGATCGGGCGCTTGTCATACCTCATACCTTAAAGTGAAACAGTTGGCCTTGGTTTAAAAGTTGGTCAAAAAGCTAAATGAACCGTCTGCCCTCAGGCATAGGGTAGCAACTGCCAATGCGCACCAATTCTTGTCTGCACACGAGCGATACCAAAAAGATATATATTTCGTTTATTTTATCTTATATCTTATATATTATCAACAACGCTAAGGCCGCTTACGCCTAATTTGGCTAGGCACCGGGTACCCTATCCGGTGCTCGTGCGCCTTTCAGCTCGGTCAAGTAGGTCAGCAACGAAGCGCTTAACCTACTTATCCCCATCCACGAAATCGCGGAAGCTTCTGTTATCAAGTTGTTGAAAATTCAGTTGGTACTGGCCTGCGAGCACGTCGGCGGGCGCAAAAGGCGGATATTGGCTTTCTCTACTAGCGCTTACACGTAGCTCACCAAAGTGATACACAGTATACTACCGCCTTTCAATACTGAGTCTATGTATTGGTGACCCTGCTAATTTGCAATGTCGGACATATACTCGCCTAGGCTAACCTGTATGAAGATTTATAGCTCGTCAATGAAAACTAGCCACTCTCCAGCTTACAACTCGCCCGCCTAAGACGGCAATGTTGCTCGCTGCCTTAGGCGGGCGAGTTGTAAGCATCAGACGGTAACGGGGGTCAAGATATGATGGCCGCTTGGGTGGTGCTTGTGTTCCATTTTTTCCGATTGCTCCACCACTTCCAGCTTTTTGCGCCGCAGCTCTTTGTAGTCATCCCATTGGAAGCCTTGTAGAAATGCGGAGGCCCCGCGTACACCCAACCGAAACAAAGCCAGCATCTCCTCGGGCTTCATATCGAAGTCCAGCCAGTTGTGCCCTTTCACGTCGAGGCAGTGCACGAGGTGTTTGTAATCGGCGTTTTGCTGGATGAAGTCGAAGTCGTACTGGGTGCGCGCCGTATCAAAAATGGCCCCCAGCAGCTGTAACAACGACTTTGTTGACTGCGCCTCGTTCCGATCCAGCCCCAATTTGACGCCAAACGTAGGCGCCTCCGGCATGGTGTGGGCGTTATGAAATAGATTGATGGGAAAGTTAGACAGGATGCCGCCATCAATAAACAAGACCTCCTCCGGAATGGGGCCCGTGTACCCCAGGTCCTGCCAGGCTTTTTGGTAGCGAGCCAAGTCCGCGGGCGGTGTTTGGGCTGGATCAGAGCCGGGGATGTTCTTGACCTCAAAGGGCTCGAAGAAGAAAGGAATGGACATGGACGCCCGCACCAAGTTGGCGGGGTGAGTCTGGTCGGCATCGCGCCAATACAGTTCTGCCATTTCCGGAAAGATGGCCTTGGTTTGGGTATTCACATCGGCGGCCACAATGGCTATCCGCTCCAAGGAAGGCGAGGTGTAGGAAATACTTTGCCCGCCTTGCTCATTGCGCCGCCACAGGCCGCCGGGGGGCAATCTGCGCCGCAGCGCTTTCAGTGCCGCAATGCTAGAAACCTTTTTTTCATCTAGCAGCCCCGCTAGCCAGTTCATAAAATGGTCGCCGGGGTTGAGGCCCTTATGATCGCGCAGGTTATCAATTACCTGCAGGCCGCTCACGCCTATCTGAGCTAAGTCCACGCGGTTGCGCAGCCAGGCCCCGGGGCCTTTGCGGGATTTCGCCCGATCGAGCAGGTCGGCAATGAAGCGTTTGGCGTCTTTATCGCCATCCACGAAGTCGTAGAAATTCTTGTTGGCGAGTTGGGTGATAATCCAGTCAGTGCTGGCCTCGTGGCGCGGCCCGGCAGCGGCCATCAGCAAGGCATTGATAGAGCCCGCCGATGTGCCTCCCAGGCGCAGAAACCGGATGCCTACTTTCTCCAAGGCGTACACGTAGCCAACCAGCGCAATGCCCAGCATGCCGCCGCCCTCCATCACCAGGTCCACGTATTGGTGGCCCTGCTGGTCGGTAATATCCGAGATAGACCACCCAGGGTTGTCTATAATAAAGGTTTCGAGCTCCCGCAGGGACGAGGTTACTTCCCGGTCAGCGGTGAAATAACTGGGGCTCAGGTTACGCGATGAGGGTTGGGGCTTTTTCATACAAGTGCATGGGTAAACTAGAAGATGGATAAGTCGAAATGCCCCCTAGGGGCAGTGGCAATAGGTATAGCGCGGTAGTGGAGCGGTGTTAGGTAGCGGTGCGGGTAGCCTTAGTGGCGTAGGTCGGTGGCGGTAGTCTTTATCTTCGTGCACTCTTCATGGCGCTCAGCAGATATGTCTTTCACGGTTCTTCACCTCAAAGCCAAGCCTAATAGCCGCGTTAATCAGCTAATAGTAGCGGCCGATGGAGGGCTGACGGTGCGTCTGAAAGCGCACGCGCACGCCGGACAAGCGAACGCAGAGCTAGTGTTATATCTGGCGGAAGTGTTCGGACTAAGCAAATCCAGCGTTACGATTCTGGCGGGCCATACAGCACCGTTCAAAAAAATCAGACTCGATGGTCTGAGCGCGGAAGCATGCCAGCTTGTGCTGGCGCGGTATTGGGCCTAAAATCCTTGCCCGCATACCGTTGGGGAGCTAACTCACTTGGGCTTGGCGCAAGCCTTCTTCCATGCGCGTAGCATAATGGGCAATGCGGTCAGCGCAATCTAGGTGGTTGATTATGCGGCGGGCGTTGCGATAATCGGTCACGGTGCCGTACAGATAGTGGCTTAAGGCTTTGCCCGTAAACAACCCCTGCCGCATACCCAGCGAAGCAATTCGGTAGCTTATGGTGGGGTCAAGGGCCAAATCAGGATCCTCTTCAAGGCCCAAACTCAGACGCAAGCCAAACTGCCGGTAGTTGGCCCGGCCCGTAAGCTGCACGTACCCGCGGCCTTTATAGCGGGCGCCGTCGCCATGCCGATGATTGCCCAGCACTTGGCCCACACGGGTGCCAGGCTCGTAGCGCAGAAAATACGCTGGCTCGCCGCGCTCCACAATGGGCTGCCAGCAGTCGGCACACTCGTGGCGGACGGTAGCCAGCAGGTAAGCCACCCAGCGCACATCCGTCAGGCCGGGGTCGTGTTCTATGTAGTGCAGCAGCTTCTCGATGCCATCTACCTGGCGCTGGGTAAAGCGCCGGCGGCCCGGCCCAGCCTGCCGATACAAATGGAATAGCGTGTCGTGGTTGAACTTCATACGTTCGCCCGCTATGAGGCCGCAGTATGCGGCTACTAAAAAAATGCCCCCAGGAGCGATTCAGTAGTGTTTCAAAGAAACCACTATCGGTTTCTTAAGCAGAAGAGTCCTTCGAAATATCGAAGACCAGGGACGTTGGGCCTAGTCAGGGCTGTTGCAGCACAGCCAACTGAAGCCTCTTTTGTTTATATAGTTATACCTAAATGTAAGTTTTCGCTATAACTATGTCAATAGACGTTTATAATTTTTCAATTTATAAATTGACTTAAGACACCTTCCTTCGGCTGCTATGCGTAGAGTGCCTGCAGCGTTGACACCGCTATTGAGGCTAGAGCTACTTCATCTTTTCCCTCCTCTCTCAATGACCTTCCCAACTTGTGCAATGGCTGGCTTTTGGGGCTTAGTGTCGGGCTCGGCACTGTTGCTAGGGGCAGCCATCGGCTATTACGCCAGCGTACCCCAGCGCCTGATTGCGGCCATTATGGCCTTTGGAAGTGGAGTGCTCATCTCAACGCTTTCGCTGGAGCTGATGGAGGATGCTTTCCAGAAAGGTGGCTTCAACTCCACAGCGATTGGTTTTGTGGGCGGAGCGGTGGTGTATACTGTAGCCAACTGGCTGCTGGCCCGCTACGGAGCCAAACACCGCAAGCGCTCCGGGCATCAGCAGCACGCCGAGCGCAAAGCCGTGCAAGCAGAAGGCCAAGACGGAGCCGATAACAGCATGGCCTTAGCCGTAGGCGCCCTTCTGGACGGCATTCCTGAAAGTATCGTGATTGGCTTGAGCCTACTGGCAGGCGGAGCCGTGAGTACGGTGGCCGTAGTGGCGATTTTCCTGTCTAATCTGCCCGAAGGTTTGTCGAGTGCTGCGGGAATGAAAAAAGCGGGTCGCTCCGCGCGCTACGTACTACTGCTCTGGGGTGGCATCGCGTTTATTTCGGGCGTGGCGGCGCTGGTGGGCTACTCGGTGTTCAGCCAGTTTTCGCCCCAGATAGTGTCCGCCACTACGGCCGTGGCAGCCGGCGCCATCCTGGCCATGCTAGCCGATACTATGATTCCGGAAGCCTTCGAGGTAACCCACAATTTCACGGGCCTGATTACCGTGTTGGGCTTTCTGGCTTCATTTTTTCTGAGCAAAATGGTGGAGTAAGCTACCCACTCATCTCGCCGTGGTATCAGGTTTTCTGGCTTCGCGCTGGTCGTCCGCATCTCGGTATGGTGTAGCTTGCCGCTTCTCGCCCTGCTTTTATCACTACCCTATCCGTTATGTCTGCCCTCCCCGATCCAGCTGCTATTCAACCCCTGCTGGAAGCCTTGGCTTTCTCCCCCGATAACCTGCCTCTGCGCAAGCACATAGCGGTCCTACTCAGCCAAACGGGCCGCCTTGCCGAGGCCGAAGACCTCTACCGCGCCGGCCTGCGCCAAGCCCCCACCGACGCCGATTTACAACTGGGACTAGCGGCCACTTATGCGGGCTTGCAGAAGACTTCTGCCGCTTTTGTAGTGGTAGAAGAACTCTTGAATGCCCAGCCCGAGCACGCCAGGGGGCATTTATTGCACGCCCGGCTGCTACTCCAAACCGGCCAGCTGACCCCAGCCCGCGAAGCCTACGCCACGGCGCTACGCTTCAATCCTACTCTAGATGATGCCGAGTTAGCGACCCAGCTCCAGGAGCGCCAGCGGGCCCCCTCTCACGGCGGCCCGGCCCTGGAAATGCCCCCCAGCCCTGGTTTCGCCGTGGATGAGCAGGCCCTGTTCGCCGGCCTCGAGAAACCCAAAATCAAGTTTGCCGATGTGGGCGGCATGGAGGCCGTAAAAGAAGAAATCCGCCTCAAAATCATTCACCCGCTCCAGTTTCCCGACCTATACAAGGCCTACGGCAAAGCTACCGGCGGCGGCCTGCTACTCTACGGCCCGCCCGGCTGTGGCAAAACTCATCTGGCCCGCGCCACGGCCGGCGAGGTACAGGCGTCGTTCATCAACGTGGGCATCAACGACATTCTGGATATGTGGCTGGGCAACAGCGAGAAGAATCTACACCAGATCTTCGAGTTAGCCCGCTTGCAGGCGCCCTGCGTACTGTTTTTTGATGAGGTAGATGCCCTGGCCGCCAACCGCCACGACCTGCGCCAGAGTGCAGGCCGCACCGTTATCAACCAATTTCTGGCCGAGCTGGACGGGGCAACCAGCGCCAACGACGGTGTGCTTATCATGGCCGCCACCAATGCCCCTTGGCACCTCGATTCCGCTTTCCGTCGCCCTGGCCGCTTCGACCGTATCGTGCTCGTGACGCCCCCCGACGAGGCCGCCCGCGCAGCCATTCTGGAGATTTTGCTGCGCGATAAGCCGCTAGCTGCCAACCTAAATTTGCCCCCCATCGCCGCCAAAACCGCCGGCCTCTCCGGCGCCGACTTGCGCGCAGTGGTAGACGTTGCTATTGAAACCCGCCTGCGCGAATCTATGCGCCAGTGCAGGCCCCTGCCCATCGAGCAGAATGATCTGCTGGGCGCCATAAAGCAGGTGCGGGCCAGCACTAAAGAGTGGTTTGCCACGGCCAAAAACTACGCGCTGTACTCCAATGAAGGCGGCGTGTACGATGATATTCTTGTGTATCTAGGCATCAAAAAGCCATCGGCCTAGCCTTCGGGCGCTTGTATGCAGCAAGTACAGAATGATCAATGGCAGGAGGCGGTGCAGCACCTGCTGGCCGTGCGCCGGCCCGAGCAAGCCGAGCAGCTAATACGCCGCCACTTGGCCCAGCACCCACGCGATGCATTTGCACATGTGTTGCTGGCGCTGGCGCTGCTACGTCAAAATAGGCTAGCGGAAGCCGCTAATGTCGCTAAGACAGCTATTTCCCTCAATCCATCGGAAGGTGAAGGATACTATCTACTTAGTTTAGCGCAGCTTTACGCTGGCCAACTAACAGCGGCTGAATCTACCATCCGGCATGCTTTAGAGCTGAGTCCAATCAATAGCAAGTACTTAGGTACGCTTGCCTTGATTCTTAACGGCTTAGAACGGGTAGTTGAGGCGCAGGTAGTCGCGGAGGCTGGCTTGACGAATGACCCCACGCATGTTCAGTGTCTTGTACAGCTAGTCAAGTCTTTGCAAACGCAGGAACTATGGGCGCCACTAAACTTGTCGCTACAACGGCTGGTGCAAGCACGGCCACAGCTGCCTTTTGCGCATCGAGCATTAGGTCAGGAGGCGGCACGACAAAGGCAATTCGCAGCAGCACAGGCTCACTACGAAACGGCCCTGCACTTGGCTCCCGACGACGCGGAGTCTCATAAAGGCCTCACCCAAGCTCTTCGTTATCAGTTTCTACCGGGCCGCCTGATGTACCGCATTGATTATTACGGCACATTCATTTCGGAGAAGTCGCCATTTGGGAAATTGGGCGCCTTTGGACTTGTGCTGCTTGTCGTAGGTCCCATTTCTCTTTTCTGCATTCCTCTGCTATTGTTTGTTGGCTTCGAAGCGGTGTACTGGCGGTTGCACCCTAAGATTCGGCAATTGCGCAGCCGCCCAGCGGGAACCCGCTCGTACTTACAGGAAACGCTGTACCGATATGGCGCTGTGGCTTCCGTGCAGCTGCTGATACTTGCTTTACTGCCCATTCTGATCTGGGGAATTCTCTGGTTGGGCTTGCCCAAAAACTCGTTGGGTCCGGTATTAACCGGCGGGCTGACTACGCTGATAATGGCTATGGGCCAAGTTTTAAAGGAAACCGCAGCCATGCCGGCGCCGGAAAAATCACCGCTTGGGTGGGTACTACTGACTGTAGCATACTTAAGCGGCAGCATTACAGCAGTTTTCTGGCCCACGTTCGGACCGTGGGAGGCATTTACTTTATTGCTGGGAAATGTCCTGTTGCTTTACTGGCGCTTTCGCACCCTGCGTCAAAAGTCATTGACTCACGCACTGCAGTAGTCCTTCCTTTCTTACCCTCCTCTCTCCGGTTTTATTTTCATGCAACAAGCCAACTGGCCCGAGCGCATCTTGCTTTTAATTCGTCAGGGCCGGGCTCCACAGGCGGAGCAGGAGTTGCGCCGTCACTTGCACAACGACCCCAGCGACGCGCTGGCCCATGCCTGGCTAGGTATGTGCCTGCTGGAGCAAGGCAAACTGGCGGCAGGACAGGCGGCGGCTGAGTTGGCTATCCATTTGGCTCCCGAATATGATTTTGCTCACTACCTGTTAAGCCTTGCTCATTTACGCCAACACCGGCCCGAGCAGGGATTGGCGGCCATCGAACAGGCCCTTGCCCTCGACCCGGAAGATCCCAACTACTATCATACCCTGGGCGTGATTCGCTTTAACCGGGGGCAGTGGCAGGCCGCGCTCAAAGCCACCGAAACCGGCCTTTGCTACGACCCCGAGCACGTTGACTGCCTGAATCTGCGCGCCCGCAGCCTCACGCGCCTGGGCCGGGCACACGAGGCCGTCGACGACTTCGACCAAGCCCTACGCCACGACCCAACCGACGCCGGCACCCACGCCGACCTGGGCTGGGTAGCCCTTGAAACCAACCGGCCCCGGCCGGCCCTGGAGCATTTTCGGGAAGCCTTGCGCCTGTCGCCAACGTCTGCGTATGCTCGTGAGGGCTTGGTTGAAGCTCTAAAAGCTCGGCATTGGCTGTATCGGGGCTTTTTGCAGTTTGCTAATTGGTCGTCATCATTGGGGGATGGGGCGCGGCGGGGGTTGTTTATTGGGTTGTATCTGCTGGCCCGCTTTGTGCCGATGCTGCTGCCGTTCTACTTGCTATTGGTGTTTATGAGCTGGTTTGCTGACCCGTTGTTTAATACCCTGCTGCGCCTGAACAGTTACGGCCGCCACGCCCTTAGTTCAAAGCAAGTGCGCGACTCCAACTATTTTGGCGGGTTGCTGCTGGGGGGCATTTTGGTGCTGTTGGCCGGTTATATTGCTACTCAGGTCACCCTTACTTTGCTGGGCATGGTGCTGCTGGGTTTGTTGTTTCCGCTGGTGGGTACGGCCCGGCTTACCGAGCCCAAGGCCCGGCGTCGCTCCCTATGGTTTGGCGCTGGCCTGGCCGTGGTGGGTTTGGTGGCGGTGGGTCTGCACGCTGCGGGCATCAAAGAAGGCTACGATACCGCCGCCTTGGGCCTGTTTTTCGTGGGATGGCTGGCGTATATCTGGACCCACGCTTTGCGGTAGCGCCTCAAGCACAGAACTAACCCACCGTGGCACTACGACTCCAGGGTCGTGGTGCCACCTCGAACCTTACTTTACCAACTCCCGCCGGTAGGTTTGCTCAAACTGCTCATCAATGCGGTAAGTAGATTCCTCATGCTGGCTGAGGTCGAGGCCGAGTTGCTCTTCGGCGGGCTTTACGCGCAAGCCGAAAAGCTTGGCCGTTAGCTTAAGCAACAACCAGGAGCCCATAAACGAATACACGACTACAATCAGCAAGCCCAACACGTGATAGCCAAACACGGTAGCAGTGCCGTGCACCAAGCCCACTTTATCAGCAAATACGCCGGTCAGCAGCATGCCCACAATGCCCCCCAGCCCGTGGCAGGGAAACACATCGAGGGTATCGTCGATGGTGGTGCGGCTGTTCTGCCAATGCACGGCGGCGTGGCTAACCAAAGCGGCCACTACGCCAATCAGAATGCTTTGGCCGTACTGCACATAGCCCGCGGCGGGCGTAATGGCGACCAAGCCCACTACCGCGCCGGTGCAGGCACCCACGGCTGTAGGTTTAGTGCCCCGCACTACTTCGATCAGCAGCCAGGCAATGAGAGCGGCCGCAGAAGCCAAGTTGGTATTCACGAAGGAAATTGCCGCCAGCTCATTGGCCCCTAGTGCGGAGCCCGCGTTAAAGCCAAACCAGCCAAACCACAACAGGCCCGTGCCCAGCAGCACATAAGGCACATTGGGCGTCGAAAACGAAGTGTTGCGCACATGGTCGGTGCGGCGGCCCAGCACCATAGCTCCGGCCAAGGCAGCAATTCCCGCCGAGATGTGCACCACTGTACCGCCGGCAAAATCCAGCACTCCCCACTGCCGCAGAAAGCCTTCGGGGTGCCAGGTCCAGTGCGCTAGGGGGCAGTAAATGAACAAGCAAAACAGCACCATGAACGCCAGATAACCCTTAAAACGCACGCGCTCAGCGAAGGAGCCCGTGATAAGGGCAGGAGTGATAATGGCGAACTTAAGCTGAAAGGCAAAAAACAGCACAAACGGAATACCCGGCGACAAAATTGGGTGCGGAGCCGTGCCTACGTCGCGCAGCAAGGCATACGTAAGCGGGCTGCCGATGAAGCCGTGCCAGCTGGTGCCATAGGCCAGCGAGAAGCCCACAAAATACCACACCAACGAAATTACGCCCAGTGCTACGAAGCTCTGGAGCATGGTGGAAATCACGTTTTTGGGCCGCACCATACCGCCGTAGAAGAACGATAAGCCAGGTGTCATAATTAGGACGAACGCCGTGGCCGTGAGCATCCAGGCTACGTCGGCGGCTTGTAGGCTGCCCGGAGCAGCGCTAGGGTGATTTACAGGATTAAAAGCGGCCAGCCCACTTAGTATCAACAAACCCACTAGGGCAACTGAACTATAGGTGGGACGAGAAGTAGATAATGAAGCCATGCAACGCACTCTTTTAAAATAGCCAACCTTAATTTTCAATAGCAATATACTTTGTGGTACTACATTTTTGCAAATAGCACCCTAACTTAATAAGTCATTTTACCTAATTGTAATACATATTTTGATATATGCCCCTAAAATTTATGGCGTCTTTGCTTAAACACTCATTTGGTGAAATACCTCAAAAAGCTGCCGCTAGCCTACTTGAACTAGTAGACTTGCGGCAGCTTTTTGAGGTACTTTGGAATTCGCCTTTATTCGCTGGCTTTCTACAATTCAAGAATTGCCCCCCATACACCATTTACTACTTCCGCCATGCGTTTGAAATCCAGCGTGTCGATGGTATCGGTGGGTTGGTGGTAGTTCGGGTTGCGCAGAAAGGACGTGTCGTTGATCATGACAGCTTGGTAGCCGTGGTTCCAGTAGTTGCGATGATCGGAAAGGCCGGCCAAACCGAGGCTGGGGGGCAAATTGATGCGCTGCACATCTAGGGTGGTGTGCTTGCGCATGAGAGTTTGCATTTGCTGGACTATTTCTTCCTGACCCGTTTTGCCCACTACGATAATGAAATTGCCGGTGTGCGGGTACAGTTTGGCCAAGCGCTCATCAGGGAAGCGTTGGGAGCCGGGCGCATCGGAGAAGTAGCCAATCATTTCGTAGCAAATCATGGCCCGCACGCGCACTTTTTGCTCGTGTATGGCGCGGGCGTGCACGGCGCTGCCCATGTGGTCGGTGGCAAAATAGGGGGGCTCCTCGTTGGGGTAGGCTACAAAATCGATGCGGCGAAACAGGGAGGGACGTTGCTCGTGGAGCAGGCGTGCAGTCTCGAGCAAGCCGGCCACGGCGCTGGCGTTGTCGTCGGCGCCGGGCTGGTCGCCGCACACGTCGTAGTGGGCACCTATAATAATGCGCTCGGCTTCGGGCGGGCCAAATGAGGCGATGATATTGCGGTAAGGGCGGCCCTCGGCACGGAAGGGCTGCTCGGCTACGCGGGCACTGCTGAGCTTGGCAAACTCCGCCTTAATATAGTCGGCAGCTTTATTCAAAGAAGCTAGGTTGTGGTAGTTGCGGGCGGGCTGAATGGACGTCAAGAACTCGACATCGGCGTAGAGGCGGGCTTGGTTGGCGGGCATAGCGGTGGGTGGATGGGTACACATTGTACGCTTAACCACCGCAGAGCGAAGGTCAGCCGTAAGCTATTTTGCCCCCAGCTACACTTTCTTATCGGTTCTACTATGTTATCTCGTAGTTGAGGTAAGCGTCAGGCCTCTCCCCTTTCTCTACAAGACCTTGGCAGCGCTTCCTGTTTTATGAACAAAGCTATTTTGCTTGTTGCCCTGGGTCTGCTGTTCTCCATGGCCGTATCGGGGCAAACTATGCCTGCGGCCGACTCTACCCTGGCGCTACTACCGAAAGTGAGTTCGACTGAGGCCGAAGTTGCCCCGCTCACTTTCTACGGCTTCGTGGATGGCTACTATGGCTATGATTTCAAACACGCGGCCACTCACAACCGGCCTAATTTCCTATACTCGCATAATCGCCAAAATGAGTTTACCGTGAACCAGGGCCTGGTGGGGTTACGCTACGACAACGGGCAGGTGCGCGGCGCCATTGGCCTGCATGCTGGCTCTTACGTATCGGCCAACTACGCCGCCGAAGATCAGGTGTTCAAGCACATCTTCGAGGCCTACGCCGGCTTTCGGCCGTTCAGGAAAGCGTGGCTGGATCTAGGAATTTTCAGCTCCCACATTGGCTTCGAGTCGGCTCTGAGTAAAGATAACTGGACGCTTACCCGTTCTTTAATGGCCGAAAATTCGCCTTACTATGAAGCTGGGGGGCGTTTTACCTACGATGTAGCTGATGCGCTGACCCTAACTGCCCTCTTGCTGAATGGCTGGCAAAATATCCGCGAGAACAATTCAGCCAAGGCCATAGGCACCCAAATTCAGTGGAAACCTACCAGCAAATGGGTCATCAACAGCAGCACGTTCTACGGCAACGAGCAGCCCCAAGACTCGGTGCGTCGCCGGCGCTACTTCCACGATTTCTACGTGAGCTACTCCGCCACCGACCGACTGTCGGTAGCCTTGGTATTTGATGTGGGCAAGCAGGAAAATGAGCGGCGCGGCGCTAAGGTTGATACTTGGCATACCGGCGCGGCTTTTGTGCGCTATCAGCTGGTGGAAAAGTGGGCTACCACACTCCGGGGCGAGTATTATACCGCCGACCGGGGCGTGCTTATTCAATCCCTATCGCCTGTGGTAACTGATGCTGATTTTCGAGTCCGGGCTGCTTCGCTCAACCTCGATTATGCCCCTTCCAACAATGTACTCGTTCGGGTAGAAGGCCGCGTGATGAGGGCCCGCAACACCATCTTTCAGCAGAAAGCAGCTAACACGTCGGACAGCTACGGCAACCTGACCAGCAGCATTGCTATCTCATTTTGAAGGTCGCGGCGGGTAAGTTATTCTAATCCAGAATAGAAGTTTGGGCGGCTTTTGACGGAGCAAAAAGGTGTTGTTCAGTTGAAACCAGCTTCTTACTCACTAAACCGGCCAGCCACGTTATCCATGTACTTCTGTCCCGAGCCGGTATTGAGCAGTAGCAGTTGCTCATCTGGCTGCAACCAGCCCGATTTTAGAAGTTGCCGGGCGGCCATCCACACGGCACCGCCTTCGGGCGCCACGAATAGGCCTTCGTGGCGGCTTAGCTCACGCATCCCTTCTATCATCTCTTCGTCAGAGATACTAACCACCGTACCATTCGATTCTTGCAGCACGCGCAGCATCATCGGCTCGCCTAAGGGGCGCGGCACAGCTAGGCCGTTGGCAATAGTAGGTTTGCCCATGTAGTTGTGGGCATTGGGCTGACGGCCTAGGTAGGTTTCTAGCAGAGGGCAGCAGTTTTCGGCCTGCACAGCCACCATGCGCGGCAATTTGCCCCCCAGCGGCAACCAGCCGGCCGCTTGCATTTCGTGTAGGGCCTTCCAGATGCCAATAAGGCCGGTGCCACCGCCGGCTGGGTACAGAATTACATCGGGCAATTGCCAATTAAGCTGCTCGGCAATTTCGTAGCCCATGGTTTTCTTGCCTTCCAGGCGGTAGGGCTCTTTTAGGGTTGATACGTCGAGCAGCTCACCGTTGGCGTTTTTTTCGCGTACCCAGGCGGCGCAGTCATTAATAAGGCCATCGATTAGCTGCACTTCGGCGCCGTACCAGTAACACTCTTCTTTAAAAGCGTTGGGCGTATGGCGAGGCATGGCCACTACGGCTTTTAAACCAGCTTTGGCGCAGTAGGCGGCCATGGCTACGCCCGCGTTGCCGGCCGTGGGGATAATGCAGCCGCTTACGCCAAGCTCCAATGCTTTGGAAATGGCCATGCTCAGGCCCCGCGCTTTAAAGGAGCCCGTAGGATTCTGGCCTTCATCTTTCAGCACCAAGGACCGCAGCCCGTACCGATTAGCCAGCGCGGATAGGTTGAGCATAGGCGTGAAGCCTTCGCCCAGCGTCACTTTATTAGCTATATCGAGCAGGGGAAGCAAGGCTTGGTAGCGCCACATACTGCCATCAGCCAGGTCAATGCTACTTTTGGGCACGGGCTGCCGCAAATCGTAGGTCGCAACCAAGGGCATAGCACAGCACGTCGATACTTTCTGGAGCTTGAATGCAGAATGCGGAGTGCCGCAGGCTGAGCATTCTAGTCCCTGCAGATGGGTGGTGATTTCGGTGCTAACTGACATCTTGTATGAGTGGTAATACCTCGGCAAGTAGTTCAGTTGCTATGCGAAAACAAAATAGCAATTTGGAATAGACTATTCCGTTTTGGAATAATAGCGCTTCGTAAACTGTACGAAGTTTTTGTAGGGCAAATTATTCTCGGTGCCTTTGCGCTGAATAAAGTTGAAGTGGCGCACCATAGTCAAATCTGGAATCTGCACTTGCACCAGTTCACCAGAAATCAGTTCTTTTACTACCGCCTGCCGCGGCAGAAAGGCCAAGCAAGTATCTACCCGCACGAAGTTTTTCAAGGCCTCCGTACCTCCCAGCCGCACTTTTACCGGCAGCTCACTCAGCTTAATCTGCTTTTGAGCCAACGCCTCTTCCAATACCGCCAGCGTACCCGAGCCCGACTCGCGTAGGGCCAACGGAATGCTGTGTAAGTCCTGCGACTTAAGCTGTTGCTGCTTCAGGGGATTCTTGGCCGAGCACACTGCTATTACCTCATCGGTGAGAAAAGGTGTGTAGGTGACGTTGCTGACTTTATTGATACCCTCAATCACGCCTAAATCAATCTCGTGCTCCAGCAGCGCCTTCAGAATATTCTCGCTGTTGCGGTTTTTGAGCGTGAGCTGAGTATTGGGGTTCTGCTCCAGATAGGCCGAGAGTACGGGGGGCAAAACGTAGAGCGAAATGGTGGTACTGGCCCCAATCATCATCTGAATACGGGGCGAAAAGTCTTCGCTGATTTTCACAAACTCCTGGTGCAGCTCGTGCTGTAGCTGCTTGGCTACCAGCAGCTTTTTGTACAGCAGTTTGCCCCCCGGCGTCAGTACCACGCTGTTGCCCAAGCGCTCAAACAAGCCCGTTTTGTAGTATTCCTCCAGCGCCTTTATTTGCTTGCTGATAGCTGATTGGCTGATGAACAAGGTCTGGCTGGCTTTGGTAAAGCTGAGCAAGCGGGCCACTTCCAGGAAGATTTCGTGCTTGTGGGAAAGCATAAGACGTTTGCGAGTGGCTGGGGGCAAATATGGAAGTTTTAGGTACGTGAGCAGGCTTTCAATTATCTAAAGTCTGGCCGCAATTGTTCCCATCGTAGCCCTAAACGCTTAAACGCTCCAAATACTATCTACTGTGGTGGCCTTAGAAACAGAAAGATTGCGGTCAGGCTACTCCCCTACAGCCCGGGAGGTGTCAAATCCTGGAGTAAGCCGCGCAGGTCTTGGTTGATGAGCCGTACCGAAGCCTGCAATTCGTTGAGCATATCGGCGCGCAGGCGCAGAGCATCGGCGTCGTAGTGGCCACCTCCACCAAAAAGTAGCTCTTGCTGCTCGCGGCCCTCGCGCGAATCGGGGCGCTCCAGCTGGCCGTAGTTTTCCCACCGGCGGCGGGCATTATGCGCCAACGACGACTGCGCCTGGTTGGTGAAAGCCGGCTCCGTGAGCACGTACCACACGCTCGGCGGATAGGTAGCCGACTGCGGGGTTTCTTGCCAAATATTGGTGAGGAGATTACGCGGATGCATAAACTGCACTGTTGGGTTTGACGTCAGGGTGAGCACACCTAAGGCCGCCGTAATCAACCCACCACCGATGCCGAACACGTACTGCCCGGTGCGGCTTTCTAACACCGTAGTAGCCACCCCCGAAGCCGCCCCGACGGCAATAGAAAGCACCGTTAGGCGCTGCTCGTACCGGTTGGCACGCTGGGTGAGGTAGCTGGCGGCTTGGTCGGCCCGTTCGCCTTCGCAGTCCAGTTCGGCGGCTACGCTGGCAATAGTGGTTGAGAGCAGCAATAGACGAGTAAGAATGCGCTGTTGCTGGGCCTGGTACCGTTCGCTACGGGCGTTGCCGGCGAGGGTAGCCTGCTCCATGTGCACCAGTTCCTTTAGCTGCGGCAGCACGCCGGCCGCATTAGCCAGCAGCAGGCTTCGTTGCGAAAAACGCTTGGTCAGCACGCTGTCGCGCAGCAGTGGGCGAATGTCGGCTAAAGGCAAAAAAGTCGCGTCATCGACTGCTTCTACAGGCGGGTCGCAGTAACCGAACTCTACGCGCAACGACTGCCCGGTTTGGCGCGTGCCTGCGCAGGACGACAGTAGCACAGCTAACAGCAAACAGCTAGTTAACGCCCGGGAAAGAGAAGAAAAGTACATAAGCTTGCCAGCTACAAACTGCGTAAAAAGTGTACGTGCTCCTTGTGCTGCACGGCCAAGAAATCAAGTCAACGAGGCTCCACCTTTACTGCATCAACTTAAACTCCTCACGCAACAGCTTTTCCGTCAGGGCGCGGCGACCTTTGATGAAGGCTTCGGTAGCTGGCCCGTTGTTCTTGGGCTCTACGTTCAAAGCAAAGAAATACGGCTTACCGTTTTGTTCAAGCCAGCCCACAAACCAACCATTGTTGTAGTCTTTGCTGGAAGTCCAACCGGTTTTGCCGCGTAGAGTCCAATCTGCCCCCCGGCCCAGCACCAGCAGCGCCTTCACCGTTTCCTGATGCTGCCGCGCCACTGGCAACTGGTTGCGCTCCAAGCGTTGCAGAAAGTCTATTTCCTCAAACTGGGTGATACGCGAGGGTCCTTCCAGCCAAAACATATCCACCGTAGTTGGCGTCACGACCATACGCCCGTACTGTAGCTTCGGCAGCCATTGGTTGTAGCTCGGGACTCCGATGCGGCGGGCTAGCTGCTGGTAGCACGGCACGCACGACACGCGCAGGGCCGTGGCCAAGGTCATATCCTGATTCCAGGCTGCCGAGATGGTTCTAGTCACGCCGTCCCAGCGGAATATTTCGCTGGTGTCGCGCACAGCGCCGGTTTCCAGACCGATAAGCGTGTTGGGAATCTTGAAGGTAGAAGCCGGCAAAAAGCCTTGGCGGCAGCGCTTTAGATTATAAGCTGTGTATTGCTTGGCGTCGGCATCAAGCAGCAGAAAAGAGCCTTGCAGGTTGTATTCATCGAAGTACTTCTGAAGGTCGCGCTCAGTAATACGTTGGGCTGAAGCAATGAAGGAACTCAGAATCAAGAGCAGCGAGAGAAACGGCAGACGCATCAGGAGCAAGAGAAGTTTGGAGTGGGCAAGTTTAGCTCTTTACTCGCTTACAGCTAGGTGCCAGACGTAGCAGTAGCCCCATCTCACCCTACACATTTCTCATTCCCGTTGTCATCCTGAGGCGCGAAGCACCTTAGAATCATTTTTCCAACAAGTACACAGTCAGCTCAGCGGCGTAGTGCGAGAGGGCAAAACAAACTGTGTTAATCAGAAGGCTCTTGCCTATAAGAACCCAACGGGATGTCTTCGGGAAAAGTCTAGCGTAGGTCAGGGTGTTGTAAGCCACAATGAAAGGCAGCTCGGCATATTTGGTATTGAAATCCGGAAAAGCTATGCGCAACGCGTTCAGAATCAACACCACAAACATGATCAGGGAAATACTATAGAGCACCACAACTGCTATTTCAGCATAATTGTAGCGTGACTTTCGGAAGAATACCCACGTGATGAAGGCATAGAGCGGCAGCAGAGCCATCTGCATCAGGGCAAAGTAATGCCGAAAGTAATCCTGCGAGTCGTCGCTCATACCGTAGAGCTTAAACACCAGCGACTTGATGAGGAATTGACCTAATGCCGTAACCGTAACAGCTATAAAGAACATCGAAAACGGCTTCTGGTGCTGATAGCGTCGGCCCTCTAAGTACTCCCGCTGCATGGCGCCGGGGTGCAGAACCAACTCTTTCAGCGTGTACAGAAACCCCTTATCAAGGTGGGTGAAGAGGTGAAAAACCTCATGGCTCAAATGGTGTAAGGAAATGCGGTGTGTTGCGTAGCTCTGTCCACAATTTTGGCAAAAACGCCCCGTTCCGTGATGACCACAGTTTTGGCAGATGTTGGCAGCGGCAACAGGTGGTGAGTAGGCAAGCTCTTGCATTGCTTAGGCAAATATGTAAAAGAATCTGACACCTAATTTATGCTTCAAATGCGTGATTCAAATAGGCAGCAATAAATACAATCGCGTTTTCTATATATCTTCCTGAGCCCTTACGCACCCTCCCTTCCCTCATGAATCCCCTCCGCTTTCCTCGCCTGCCGCTGCTGGTGCTGCTGGCGTTGCTGTGCGCTTGCTCCAAGCCTAGCACCAACAATGATACAGCTGATGGTGAAGAAATTAGCCCCTACCAAAACCTAGTGTTTCAGCTGGATGCGGCCGTAGCGGAGGAAGCCCAGCTCAACCGCTGGGACACGACTCAGTACGTGCGCTTCGAACCAGCAGTGCGGGGTAAGTTCAAGTGGACTGGCGAGCGAGAGCTGACGTTTTCGCCCCTGGAGCCGTTTCGACCGACTACGGCGTTTACAGCCACACTGCAACCCCAATATTTGCCCCCCAGTCAACAAAAAAGCCCCCCAGCCCTGGACCGGACGCGGTTTCACACGCCTTACCTGCAATTGCGGGAGGCGCAGGCATATTGGGGCCAAAGCCGGCGGGCGGCGGGCACGGCGGAAGCCCATACGACGCTTCGTTTCAACTACCTAGTGCAGCCCAGCCAGGTACAGACCTTGCTGCGGGTAAGCCAGGATGGGCAGCCGGTGGCGTTTGAACTTACCTCGACCGAGGCCGACAGCACCGTGAGCGTGACGCTGACGCAAAGTCTGCGGCCGGGCAACCCGCTACAGCTGGAAATAGCGCCGGGCCTGCGGGCCGTGGGCAGCGACCAGCCAACCCAAAAACCGCTGACGGCCCAGGCCGCCGTACCCAGCCAGGAAACGCTGCTAGTGCGCGAAGCGACGGCCGCGCTGGTGGAGGGCGAGCCGGTGATTACGGTGCTGACCAGTCAGCCGGTGGTGGCGAGCGAGGTAGAAGGTCTGCTGAAGGTGCAGCCCGCGGCGACGTACTCGGTGGAGGCGCTGGAAAGTGGGTTTAAGCTGAAAGGAAACTTCGACGTTGATAAGACTTACCAACTAGGGTTGGGAACTGGTATTCGGGGGGCGTTGGGCGGACAGTTGGAAGAGGCGTTTTCGCAATCGGTTTCCTTTGTGGATGAGCGGCCTAGTCTGGCGTTTGCCCACGGCGACAAGGCTATGTATCTGAATGCGTTGGGGGCTCGCAATTTGGGTTTGCGGGTGTCGGAGGTAGAGAAAGTGAAGGTGAGCATTGCCAAGGTGTACGCCAATAATATTCAGCACCTCTTGCGCAGCGGCCGCCAGTACGGCTACGGCGGTGGGGAAGATGATTACAGCGAGGGCGGCGAAGGTGAAGAAGGCGAATACGAAGACCGTTCTTACCACTATTACGACACCGAAACCCTGGGCAACGTGCTTACCGAGCGCACCTACACGGTGGCGGGTTTGCCCAAGCAAGGTGGTTTGCGGCTCCTGAATCTGAGCCTGAAGGACCTGGAATTTTCGGGGCCGCTGAAGGGGCTGTACGTGGTGCGGGTGCAAGATACGGAGCGGCAATGGCTGCAAGTAAGCAAGCTGGTGGCCGTGTCCGATATCGGGCTGATTGTGAAGCAGGGGCTGAAGGGTCGCACGCTAATTTTTGCCAATTCCATTCGGTCGGCGGAGCCGCTGGGGGGCATTTCCGTGCGCTTCGTGAGCAGCAATAACCAGGTAATCAGCACCGGCACCACCAACGGCGACGGCGTGGCGGTATTTGATAGCACGGCGGCTACGTCGCGGTTTCGATTGAGCTTGATTACGGCCCAGAAAGACGCCGATTTTACCTTTCTGAACTTGCCTCAAAGCCGGGTCGAGACCTCGCGCTTCGACGTGGGCGGCCTGCAAAGCAACGCCGCCCGCTACCAGGCTTTCCTCTACGGCGACCGGGACCTCTACCGCCCCGGCGACACGGTGCGCACCAACACCATTGTGCGCACCGAAGCCTGGCAGGCGCCGCCCGCGAATCTGCCGGTGAAGCTGCGCCTGCTGCTGCCCACGGGCAAGGAGTACGCGAGCTTGCGCCAGAAGCTATCGGCCGACGGCGCGTTTGAGTCGCGCTTCATTTTGCCCCCCGCCATCATGACGGGCCTCTACACCCTGGAGGTGCTCACCGGCAACGACGTGCTGCTCACCTCCCGCCAGATCAGCGTGGAGGAGTTTATTCCCGACCGCCTGAAAGTAACCGTGCAAGCCGCGCCCGCCGTGGCCAAGCCCGGCCAGTCGGTGGAGGCCCAGATTACGGCGCTCAACTTGTTCGGCCCGCCCGCTGCTGACCGGAAGCTTGAGGTGGAGTTTTCGCTCAAGGAAAAAGCCTTCAAGCCCAAGAACTTCCCCGGCTACACCTTCCGCATCAGCAGCGGCGAGCGGAAGCGCGGCAACGGCTACGACCAGGAAGCCACGCCCATCTCCGACCGCTTCGAGAAAACCACCCGCGAGGGCACCACCGATGCCGCCGGCCGCGGCACCGCCACTTACGAAGTTCCCGATTACACAGACCTAGGCACCCTGGAAGGCGCGGCTTTTACCACCGTATTCGACGAATCGGGGAGGCCAGTGAATCGGTTGGCGACCTTTGAGGTCGAGACTCAGCCGGTGCTATTTGGCATCAAAAACCTGCCCGAGCTGGTCAGCACGCGGCAGGCGGTTTCTACGCAACTGGTGGCCCTCACGCCCCAGGGCCAGCCAACGAGCGCGCAGGCGCAGGTGCGCGTGGTACGGCTGCTTTGGGAAACGGTGATTGAGCGCCAGGGTGGCCGGTATATCTATAATTCGCAGAAGCGCGAGGAGGTAGTGACCACCCAAACGCGCACCGTGGGGGGCAAATCGGGGGCGGAAACGGCGTTCAGCTTCACCCCTACTTACTCCGGCGAGTACGAGGTGCGCGTGGCCCGGCCCGGCGCCGCTACCTACGTGGCCAGCCACTTTTACGCCTACGGTTTTGGCGACACCCAGAGCAATTCCTTTGAGGTAAACAACGAGGGCGAGGTCACGATTGAGGCCGATAAAGCCAGCTACCAGCCCGGCGAAACGGCCAGCCTACTGCTCAAAACGCCCTTCCCCGGCCGCGTGCTCGTGACCGTGGAGCGCGACAAAGTGCTGAATCATTTCTACGTCAACACCGACCAGAAATCGGCCCGCGTGCGCATCCCGATTACCGGCGGCCACGTGCCCAACGTGTACGTGACGGCCACCGCCATTCGGGCCATTACCGACAATCGGCTGCCGCTCACGGTGGCACGGGGCTTCGTGCCGCTGGCCGTGGAAAAGCCCGGCACCAAGCTCTCTGTCGTCATAAAAGCCCCCCAGCAGAGCCGTTCGCAAACCTTCCAAACCATTGAGGTGACCACTGCGCCCCGCGCCGCCGTGACCCTGGCCGTGGTGGATGAGGGCATTTTGCAGATGAAGGACTACCGCACGCCCGACCCCTACGGCTACTTCTACCAGAAGCGCGCCCTGGAAGTGCAGGCCTACGACGTGTACCCTTTCCTGCTGCCCGAGCTGGGGGGCAATTCCAGCACCGGCGGCGACGGCTACGACCTCGGCCGCCGCACCACGCCCGTGCCCTCGCGCCGGGTGCAGCTGGTAGCCAAATGGAGCGGCATTCTCCGTGCCGATGCCCAGGGCAAAGTGCGTTACCGGGTGCGCGTGCCGCAATTCTCGGGCGCTCTGCGCGTGATGGCCGTGGCCTACAAAGGCGAAGCGTTCGGGGCCGCCGAGCACACCATGCGCGTCGCTGACCCGGTGGTTATCAGCACCAGCCTCCCCCGTTTCTTAAGCCCCGGCGACACGATTGAGGCGATTGTAACATATACTAATACAACAGATCAGCCCATCAGGAATGTGAGTGCAAGCTTAGCAAGCATGAAGAATAAATTCAACGTTCTCACAGGAAAGAATGAGCGCGTCGGTTTAGAAGTAATTGATGACACCGACCAACAAATAACACTTTTACCAGGTGCTGAAAAGAGACTTTATTTCAAGCTACATGCTACGGGAATAGGTGTGGCGATCATAGAGTCAGCTATTGATATTGGAGATAGTAGATTTGGTGTTCAAGCTTTCTATGAGAGAGTCGAACTCCCCGTCCGTCCCGCATCGCCGCTACAGAAGCGCACTGGTTCCGGGGTAGTGGCTGGGGGGCAAATTCAGAACCTGAATCTACAAACCGACTTCCTGCCGGCTTCCCTGCGGAGCCAGTTGGTTGTCAGTCGCTCGCCGATGACGGAGTTTGCCAAGGACCTGCGCTACCTGCTGCAATACCCCTACGGCTGCCTCGAGCAAATCGTGTCGGCGGCGTTTCCGCAGCTCTACTACGGCGATTTGGCCGCGACTTTAAGCCAGCAGAAAGGCCAGCAAGCCAAAGCCGCGGGCTACAATCCGAACTACCACGTGCAGGAAGCCATCCGCAAGGTGGAGGCCCAGCAGCTCTACAACGGCTCGCTCAGCTACTGGCCCGGCGGCGACTACGACAACTGGTGGGCCACCGCCTACGCCGCTCATTTCCTGCTCGAAGCTCAGCAAGCCGGCTTCCAGGTAAACAAAGCTGTGCTCGATAAAATCCTCGCCTACCTGCAATTCCGCCTCCGCAAGCGCGAAACCGAGCCCTATAACTACCTCGACGCCCAAAACGCCATTCACCTCAAGACCATCGCCAAAAAGGAAATCACCTACTCGCTCTACGTGCTGGCCCTGGCCGGCCGCCAAGATGCCGTGGCTCTGAACTACTATAAAGCCAACCGCCAGCTCCTCTCCCAGGATTCGCGCGTGCTGCTGGCCGCCACCTACGCCCTGAACGGCGACCAGCGCAGCTTCCAGGCCGTATTGCCCGCCCGCCTCGGCACTGAAACCGCCGCCCGCCGCTACTTCGACGGCAGCTTCTCCTCCCCTGTCCGCGACCAGGCCCTCACCCTCAACGCCCTGCTCGCCGCTGACCCCAATAATCCCCAAATTGCCCCCCAGGCCCGCCAACTCAGTCGCCAAATGAAACAAGCCGGCTGGCTCAGCACTCAAGAGCGCGCTTTTGGCTTGTTGGCTTTAGGTAAAATTGCCCGCCAAAACGCTCGCAGCACCGCAACGGCCACGTTATTAGATGACGGTAAAAAGCTGGGCGAATTCTCAGGCAAAGACCTCACAGTAAACAACGTGGCCAACCGCGCGCTCAGCCTGCGTACCAGCGGCACCGGCAGCCTCTACTATTTCTGGGAAACGGAAGGCATTAGTCCTGGGGGGCAAATTCAGGAGGAGGACGCCTACCTGCGCGTGCGCCGCCAGTACCTGAACCGCGCCGGCCAACCCATCGGCAACACCTTCCAGCAGAATGACCTGGTCATCGTAAAAATAACCCTGCAAGCCCCCGAAGCCGCCGGCGACATTCCCAACGTAGCCATCACCGACCTTCTCCCCGCCGGCCTGGAAATCGAGAACCCGCGCATCGGCGCCATCCGCGACATCGCCTGGGCCACCGACGCCGCCCAACCCGACTACCTCGACCTTCGCGACGACCGCCTCAACCTCTTCACCACCGCCACCGCCGAACTCAAGTCGTTCTACTACGTGGCCCGCGCCGTATCGAAAGGCACATTTAAATTAGGTCCAGTAAGTGCGGACGCGATGTATAACGCAGAGTACCACAGCTATAATGGTTCGGGCGTGGTTAAGGTCAAATGATAATATTAAACGTCTGTCATCCTGAGCTTGCGAAGGACCTTATCAACGACGAAAAAATGAGGTAAAAACGACTTGCTCTGGTGAGATAAGGTCCTTCGCAAGCTCAGGAGGACAGACGTTTTTCCAGATCTAATCCGCGGCGCTTTAGCCTAGCGCCTAACAAGCTCAGCAGAAGCTTTTTCAGACTTTCCCCGTACACAATTTCAATACCTAGATACAGCCGGCGACTTTGTAAGCGCCGGCTGTGTTGTTACTATAACCCTATCTCGTGTACGACCTATGAAACTGCTTTCATCCACTCTGCGCTTGCCATGGCGCTGCTCGCTCCTGGCGTTTTTCAGTATTAGCCTTTTTCTGTTCTCAACACCTTCGCGTGCTGATATAGTCACGCTGACGGCGGCGGACAACGGCAAACAGGTACAGCTAACCGTTGGCGATCAGCTGGTGGTGCGCTTACCTACCATTTCGCCGCGCTTTGGCTGGCGGCTGGTGCAAAGCTACCCCGGCCAATTATCCGTGACTACCACGCACAGTCTGCCTGGCGTGAGCAGCGGGGTGCCGGGGGCTCCTGCTACATTTGAAGTCCACTTTCAGGCAATTGGTCCGGGCGGCCTCGATCTGGCAATGGTGTCGGCGCTGCCGGGTTCGGGCTACTCGCCGCTGGGGGGCTTTTTTCACGCCTATATCACTATCGACCAGCCGGGAGTAGCCAAAAACGTGAACGTCAGTGAATATGGCAACCACAGTAGGGTGAAAGTAAACAAGGGCGACCAGCTCCAGATTAAGCTCGACAACACCGCCGGCGCCCAGTACAAGTGGGAGGTAATGCCTATTGCCGATCAGGTTATTCAGCTCGTAACGGTGCAGGCCGATGCTGATAGGTCGCAGAAAAAGACCAGAAGGCGCAAAGCGGAAATTCCCGAGGATGTCACCTTCAACTTCCAAGCACTGAACCCTGGCAAAACCACGCTCCGCTTTCTGTATCGCAACGCTACCGACAATGAAGCACCACCGAAGCGGGATTTTGAGCTAGAGGTGGAAGTGCCCGAGCCCCCTCGATAAGCGGCCATTTTAGATTTATCTCGTTCGCAAAAACCAAAAAAGAAGCCTGCTCCGTGGAGCAGGCTTCTTTTTTAGCTATCCTAGAAAAATGATCTACTGTACTACCAGACGTTTGGTGGTCACATTGGCGCCGGTTTTCACCTTGTACAGGTAAGTGCCGCGCGACAAGTTACCAGCGTCGAACTTCACTTGGTGGTTGCCAGCTGTTTCCGAGCCCGACACCAAAGTCTGCACTTTGCGGCCCATTGAGCTGAACACTTCCACACTCACGGGGCCTTCCTCGGCCACGTAGTAGTTGATGGTGGTGGTGCCAGAGAAAGGGTTTGGGTAAGCTACCGTTTCTTGAGCTACCGCGCCTTTGGAGGCCGTAGCCGCGCTTGTGCTAGCCGCAGTTGTTGGCTGCGTCTGGGCGTTGTATTGTGGGAACGTGCGACTCACAATTACAGCGAAGTCAGCGCGGGTTACGATTTGGGCGGGCTTGAACGTAGCCTGAATAGTGGGCTGTAAATCAAATGGGCCCTGCTTCACCGTGTAGTACGCATTGATTAGGTTCAGCTCAAGAGCAATGCTCACGTAGCCTTCCAGACCGGCTGGAATCTTGGAAGCGTCGTCGATGGCAACTGTGCGGCCGTTTACTTGTACGGTTACCGGCTTGCCGTTGCGCTCCAGGGCAAATTGCTGAAAGCCTAAGCCTTGCACCAATGAATAAGCGAGCTCGGCGCGGCTAACGGTGCCAGCAGGCGAGAAAGTACCGGTAGCTGCGGGGCGCATTACGCCGTTGAACTGGTGAAACCGGTCGCGCTGGGCCGCTCCCTTAGCGACTACTGCCTCAGTGAGCAGAATGTCGTTGGCAGTAGTTACGTCGGAGAAAGTGCGGCTGCCGCTGGGGGGCAAATACTGGCGGATGCCTTGGCCCATCAGCAGATAGTCGGCAAGCTGAATGCGGGTCAGGTTAGCATTAGGCTGGAAACCAGTGGTCAAACCATCGACGAGGCGGCTGGTTACTGCCATCTTGATAGCAGCCTCTGCTGGGTGACCAACAATGTCAGCCAGGTTTGTAGTGCCACTCGGCGTGAGCAGCGAGATATTACCTGTAACAGTTTCGGGCAAAGCCACACCGCGCAAACCTTCAACGGCCACCGTCCAAGTGCCAGCAATGGGAGAAGCTACAGCTACGCCCCGATCAGTAGTGAGTGTGAACGTAACGGGCGTACCTGAGGTGTAACGAACACCATTCGGATCAATCAAAACTAGGTTAGTCAGGTTGCCAGTTTCGCCCAAAAGACCTCTTGACGAAATTTTAACTTCTACGCTGTTCGTGCCAGGGTTTACGGGGAAAGTAAGCGAGTTACCCGTGGTCAGAATGGGGTTGAAGTTGATAGTGAAAGGCACCGTAGTAGTCTGCGCGTTCACGCTGCTGTTGAAGCGACGCGTAGCGTTTACCGTCGAGCCAAAAGCGGAAGAACGGAAGGCCTGATCAACGGCGGCAAAGGCATTTACGTAGCCTGCACCCACCTCCCACGACTCATGGCCGGGCATGTTAGTGGCAGTCTTCATCAACAATTCCTTTACCTGCGCTGGGGAGAGAGAAGGCTTGGCTTCTAGCAAAAGAGCTATAATACCTGCTACGTGCGGCGTAGCCATGGAAGTGCCGCTGCTGTGCGTGTAGAACGGAATCTGGCCGGGAGGAAGCACTTCAGCATCTTGCTGTGCACCCAAAGAGGACACTGGAGCAATAGCACGAGTGGATACCACGTCTACGCCAGGAGCTACGATAGAAGGCTCATTCTTGAAAGTCCAGGTTTCGCCATCAACAGTGAAGGTGCCTTGCTCGCCGCGTACACCGCGGGACGAGAAGTCAGCCAGCAAACCATTACGGTCGCCGGCACCTACCGAAATAGTCCAAGGGGCAATTGCGTAGGGGTTGTGCGTGTCAGCGCTTGGGCCTTCATTGCCGGCCGCAAACACGACTACCATGCCGCGGTCGTAGCACTTCTTCGTTACCACGTTAATAGGCTGATCAGGGTTGAAGTCGCCGCTGGTGCCGAAAGAGTTGCTGATAACGCGGATGTTGTATTGCGCCTGGTGCGTAAGAGCGTAGTCGAAACCACCGATGGCGTCGAGTACGAGCAGTGCGCCACCCGAGCCGTAGCCCAATAGATTAGCGCCGGGCGCTACGCCCTCATATTTGCCCCCCGACTTAGCACCATTACCTCCCACCGTACCCGCGCAGTGCGTGCCGTGGCCCGAGTTCGTGTCGGTGTTCGGAACGCCTTCTACGTAGGTAACGGGCAACATCGCATCAAGCGAGTTCAGGTTGGTTGAGCCCAATACGTTCTGTACCAGGTGGGGGCCAAACTTGATATCGTCATGGGTGCCATCCACGCCACTGTCGTTGATGAGAACCCCAACACCTTTGCCCGATACGGGCGTGCCACCGTTGCGGGCAGTCGTCTCTTTATCGGTGCGCAGGCGCTTTACGCCGGTCAGATTGGTGTCGTCGAAGTTGTAGTAGTCGAGCTTCTTGTTGATGTAAAGCGACCGTACCTGGGGATTGCTGGCCAGTGCATCGACTTGACTAGCGGTGGCCAATACACCCGCTATCGGCAGGGCCCGAAAGGTGATACCCTTGGTAATACCGAGTTGTTGGAGCAAGCTTAATTGGGTGGCTTGTGGCGCTCCATCGCCTTTGAAAGTGACGATTACTTGCGCAAGAGGGGTGGTTTTGAGGGCGGCACGCAGCTCCGGATCAACCGTTGCCTGCCCAAAAGATGTGCTGACCTTAAGGCCAACCACAAGGAGGGTTACTAGGAATTTGCCTTTCATGTAGTGGTTTGGAATAGAGAGAGGTTGGTGAAGAAAGAAAGCAGACAGATAAGCTGGAAAAAGCTTTAATAAAAAGTCGATAATCAGGAGCTGCATAAGCTCTCTTTATCTACTTATTATCACTAAATTCACACTACATACGATTACGATATAAAAGGCGGATTTTGCTTTTATTTAATTTTATTTTTTAATTGTTTGATTACAAATTGAAACCTTATTTTAGAGCTAAACGTAGCGCGCTTTTTCCTTATTTATAAGGCGAAACTTGAGAACATCCCTTATTGCTCAAAGCGGCCTTGTATCCTCATTCTAAAGCTCTAGAAGCAGCTTTTTGCTGTTTTTACAACATCATTTATAAAAACAGCGCATTGAAAACCGCCCGATTTCATGACAATATTAGTCCTACAATTCGCCGATATAAAAGGAATATGAATATGATTTTGTGACACAGTAAATCATAAATACAGTGTTTTTATAATAGCTAATTATTCTATGTTTAATAGATGCAAAATCCTCATTCATCTTCTGAAAAGCGTCCAACTAAAAAACGGCTACGTGAACAGGTATCAGTTCGGATTCACGGAATCGCTGATAAATGCTGGCCTAAAAGGAAAATTCAAGAGTAATTTGTGACATATACTTTGCGCGATATAGTAGCCATTCCAGTATCTGCTGGTGCGACTTACCACATTTAACTTGGCTTATCTCCAAGTCGATGAACTTACAATTGGCAGAAGCGTCGTACCGTGGCACTGAGACTTACAGCAAGGAGATGATGCGCTGGTATTGGAGCTAGACTGCGGTTATATTTGGCTATGACTCGGCGAACCGCACTGCGACTAGTAGCAACCCTTCTGATGGGGTTGCTGCTAACCTTTTGCCTCGATCGACTTTTTCCTCTTCCGCCCGCCCCGCAGTACTCGCCCATTGTGCTGGCCGGCGACGGCTCCGTGCTGCACGCTTATCTCAACCCCACGCAGAAGTGGCGGATGAAAACGGAGCTAAACGAAATAACGCCCGTTCTGCGCACCACCATCATTGAGAAGGAAGACCGCTACTTCTACTACCATTTTGGCGTCAATCCGCTGGCAATTGTAAAGGCCGCAACGCGTAATGTTTTTGCCAAAGGCCGCACGACGGGCGCCAGCACGATCACCATGCAAGTGGCGCGCCTGCTGGAGCCCAAGGAGCGCACCGTAGGGAATAAGCTGCTCGAAATGCTGCGCGCCGTGCAGTTGGAGGCACATTATAGCAAAGACGAAATCCTTCAACTGTACTTGAACCTGGTGCCCTATGGCGGCAACGTGGAAGGCGTGAAGTCAGCGGCGCTCCTGTATTTTCAGCAGACGCCCGACTACCTTTCTCTAGCCCAGATCGTGACGTTGGCCATTATCCCCAACCGTCCAACGGGCTTGGTTCTGGGCAAAAACAACGAAGCCATTCGGCAAGAGCGAAACCGCTGGCTGCGGCGCTTTGGGGGGCAAAAATTGTTTCCCCAGCAAGATATAGCGGACGCGCTACTGGAGCCGATGGAGGTGCGCCGCCACCCCGCGCCAGCTTTGGCCCCGCACCTGTCGAGGCGGCTAGTGCAGCGGTTTGTGGGCCAGGCCAGCATTCGTTCCACGTTGCAACGCGCCAAGCAAACCAAGGCCGAAGACCTGACGCGCAACTATGTGCGCCGCCTGCACTCGTTGGGCATTACGAACGCGGCGGTGCTGGTCGTGAACAACCGGACGCGCGCCGTGGAAGCCTACGTAGGCTCCGCTGATTTCAGCGACGCCGCCAACCAAGGTCAGAACGACGGCATTCAAGCCGTGCGCTCGCCAGGCAGCACGCTCAAGCCTTTCCTCTACGCCCTAGCCCTCGACCGTGGTCTGCTCACGCCCAAGCAGCTTCTGCCCGATGTGCCCACCAACTTCCACGGCTACCGCCCCGAAAACTTCGACAAGCGCTGCCACGGGGAAGTAACCGTGGAGCGGGCCCTGGCTTTCTCGCTCAATATTCCGGCTGTGGGCGTGCTGGCCGAGTTGGGCGTACCCACCTTCACCGATAAGCTCAGCCAAGCCGGTTTTCGGCGCGTGGCCCGCGAGGCTCCGCATCTGGGCTTAAGTACTATTCTGGGTGGTTGTGGGGCCACGCTGGAAGAGCTAACCAACTTGTATGTGACGCTGGCTAATGGAGGTCAGTATCAGGCGCTGGCGTGGACCTCGACGGTTCCCTCACCCTCTAGTACTCTTTCTGAAACGGAGAGGGGACGAACTGATGAGGCTACTGGGGGGCAAATTATTTCGTCTGCCGCCGCCTACCTCACCACCGATATTCTCGCCCAGCTCACCCGCCCCGATCTGCCCGTAGGTTACGAAACCAGTCGCCACTTGCCCAAAATTGCCTGGAAAACTGGCACCAGCTACGGCCGCCGCGACGCTTGGAGCATTGGCTACAGCCGCGAGTACACCATTGGGGTGTGGGTGGGCAATTTTAATGGACACGGGGTGCCGGCACTGACAGGCTCGGAGGTGGCCACTCCCCTACTATTTGACTTATTTAATACGCTGGCTTACAACTCGCCAAACAACTGGTTTTTGCCCCCCAGCAGCCTCGACTTTCGCTTGGTGTGCGCTGAGAGTGGCCGCCCGCCCGGCGAGCATTGCCCCAATCAGCTGATCGATTATTTTCTGCCCGGCGTATCCTCGGCGCAACGCTGCCAACACCAGCGCGAGGTGCTGGTAGCGGCCGATGGCGCAGCCGTGTATTGCCGGGCCTGTGCGCCGGCGGCCGGTTTTCGGCGTGAGCTGTACCCCAATTTGCCCCCCGGCGTGGCCGCTTTTCGCGAAACACAAGGATTACCGAACCGGCGGCTGCCCCCACACAACCCTACGTGTCAACTCGTGCGCGGTGGCCCAGAAAAGGCCCCCAGCATTGTGTCGCCGCTGGCCGGCACCGACTATGTGCTTAATCGGGGCGAAGGTCAGCAACTGTTACTTAGCTGCACCACCGATACAGAAGTACGACAGGTGTATTGGTACGTGAATGATGAATTCCTGCGCGCCGCGCCGGCTACGGAACGCGTGTTTTTTAAACCGCAGAAAGGTCCGCTGAAGATATCCTGCGCCGATGACCACGGCCGCAATACGGACATTCAAATTACAGTCACCGAGCTATAGCGAGCTTAATTAACCCTCACTACTTTACACAAAAGCCCCAGCCAACTGCAAATGCAATCGACTGGGGCTTTTTATAAAACTTATAATTACGCTACTATATCATTCACCAGTTAACCCATAAAATCACGAGTGGCCGTTACCGCCGCTGCCGCTCATCACGCCTTTTATCTTATCGGCTACCATTCCCATCACGGAGTCTTGCACGGGCATTTGCTCTTTTTGAGCATGGCCGCGCGGATCTGGCGGAGCCAAGCGAGGCTCGCCGCCCATAGGTTCAGCCATCACAAGGTGGAATTCTCCTTTGCCGTCCAGCGACTTACCTTCCATCCAACGTCCCACGGGTGAGCCGTCGCCGCGAATGTTGGTGCTGACGAATGCATAATTGAAGTTTTGTACTTCCTCGCTCTGCGGGAAGCTATTGGGCACCGGCATCGCCCCTTTCAGCCCCCCATTTTCTTCAATCACGGCCAGCCATTGGTTCTGGTGCATGGTATCGCGGGCAATCAGGAAAGAGAGCATATCCTTCATACCGTGGTCGTCGGTCATTTCCCAGAGGCGCGTAGCTAACACCCGCCCGGTGCTTTCGGCGGCTACGTTGGCGTACATATCAGCTATCAGATTACCGCTGCCGACTACCCAAGAGCCATTAAAAGGCACCCCGTTGGCGTCGGTGGCCAAAGCGGCCTGCCCAGCTGACAAAATCTGGCGTGGGTCCATGCCTCCCATGATGGCGCCTACCATTTTGTCTTTGGCAAAATCATCCTGCATGCTCATTGGGGCACCTTCCAAATTCAAGGCTACGGCCGTGGCTAGCATTTCGATGTGGGCCATTTCCTCGGTGCCGGTTTCCAGCAGCATGTCGCGGTACTTCACAGGGCCGCGCTGCCCCCAAGCCTGAAACATATACTGCAAACACACCCGAATCTCCCCTTCTAAACCACCGATAGCTTGCTGAAGCATCCGAGCAAAAACGGGATTAGGTTTATCGACCCGAACTTTGTACTGTAACTCTTTATCGTGATAGAACATAGCTGAAAAAATGAAATGAAGAATCGCCAGCCGGCTTATTCCGGCCACCCTTAACTATACGGTTTCTCATTTCTGTTTAGCGGGTTAATAAATACGGGTTTTGAGGAATAATCTACTTAGTAAACATTCATTTGTAAGTGGTTATGCGGATTTTGGTACATAATTAGGTACCTGAACAGTAGCTTGATCAGCTATGCAATGCCGATGCCGCCCAGCCCGAAGCACTTGCTTCACTACTGCTTTTGCTGTTCTGCTTTATCCTTTTTCAGTGTTCTTACGTTAGTTGAGCCACTCACCCTAAAATTGCATCGTGGCATGGTGCTTGTATTTAATTGCTAAGAATTTGTATAAGATTCCTAACCTTAAGACTCAAGTCATGAAAAAGCTCAGTTATATCACCGCCCTGGTTCTGCTGCTCACTCTGACGTTCGGCAGCGTTGCTCAAGCCCAGACTAAAAAGCCTTGGAGCCCGCAGGCTAAAGGAGCCGTAATTGGTGGTGTTGGCGGCGCGGCGGCCGGCGCTATTATTAATAAGCGCAACCGCGCTGTGGGCGGCGTAGTAGGTGGCGCCGCTGGTGCGGGCGTAGGCTACGCCATCGGTAAGCGCACCGACAACAAGCGCAAAGAAGCCGCCCGCGTGGCCGCCGCTAACCAAGCCGCCGCCAACCGCGCCGCTGCCGACCGCGCCGAGCGTGCCACCCTGGCCCGCCGCGTAGAAGCTGCCGAGAAAAAAGCCTCCGTAGCAGCCAAAGCGCAACCGCAGTACCCCATGATGGCGAATGGCTTCGCCACCACGGCTCCCCTGATGCTAGTAGGTGCTGATGGTGCCCCCACAGCTTCCAACGCAGCTTACTTGCCCAATGAGTCGTACGGGGAGCGCAACACGCCTTATCCTTCTTCGGAAGTACGCCGGAAGAGCTGGTAACCCCACCCATTTTCTCCTTTCGCCGACTTTGGCCTTGTGCCAGAGTCGGCGAACTTCTTTAGTCTCCTCACTCTAATCTTCCCCCTTTTATGAAATCCTACCTCTGGATTTTATCCGCTACCGCGCTCCTGACGGCTTCCTGCACCAAAGCAAATGAGAAAGCCGCCAATGACGTAACCGCCCAAACGCTCAACCAGCAGTTCATCAGTGCCTGGAACAGCAAAAATGCTATTCAGCTGGATACGCTGTTCGCTGACGATGTGCATTTCCTGCAAGGTGAGGCGCATTTTCAGGGCAAATCGGAGGTCTCCAACCGTTGGGTACGCGAAACGATGGGTACCATCTCCAACCTGCGCACCAACGTGGTAAGCTCCGGCACCGATGCGCAAACGGCCTACGAAGCCGGCACCTACACCGTAGATGTGGAGCCGTCGGCGCCCGGCACGCCTCGGGGCGAAGGCGAGGGCAACTTCATCTTGCTTTGGAAGAAAAACCCCAAAGGCAGCTGGAAGCTAAGCTATGCTCAGCTAGAGGGTTTGCCAGTTCGCGCGAAGTAGATAGTCATTAGGCAGCAAGCTTAAATTCAGTTACGCCCGATTGTCTGCCGAGGATATCGTTTGCGGCGGGTATCCTGAGAAGCTGATCCAAACCATGCATTTGCCGTAGTATAAAGTGGCTCCCGTGTGCCTTGGCACGTGGGAGTCACTTTTTCTTTTCAGCCTTTCGCGTACTTCAAAGGCCATCCGGTGAGCAACTAACTTTTGTCTTGATGCTACTTCCTCCGCTTGTAAGGCCGTTGGTGCGGCCGTTTACCCAATTTTTTCGCCTAGAGGCGGCGGCTGGCATTGTGTTGCTTGGCAGCGCAGTGCTGGCCCTGGTGCTGGCCAACATTGACTGGGGCCCGGCGCAATATTTTCCCGCCATCTGGGATACCCACCTGCGCTTATCCATCAATACATTGGACTTGGATTACAGCCTGTTGCATTGGATCAACGACGGCCTGATGGCTGTGTTCTTTCTGATTGTAGGGCTGGAAATTAAGCGCGAAGTGCTGGAGGGCGAGCTTTCTTCTATGCAGCAGGCTGCGCTGCCTATTGCGGGAGCGCTGGGCGGTATGGTAGTACCGGCTCTGGTTTTTGTTCTCTTCAATCGAGGTACGCCCACGTCTGAGGGCTGGGGTATTCCTATGGCCACCGATATTGCCTTTGCGCTGGCCGTGCTGCAACTGCTGGGCTCGCGGGTGCCGTTGGCCCTGAAAATTTTCCTGACGGCCCTAGCCATCGTGGACGACCTAGGGGCGGTGCTCATTATTGCTGGCTTTTATACCCAAGAGCTGTACCTCACCTCTCTGTATTGGGCACTAGGCATCTGGGCCGTGCTGCTCGTGTTTAATATGTTGCGCATTCGCACCCTGTGGGCGTACCTGCCCCTGGGCGTAGTGCTGTGGTATTTTATGCTGCAATCGGGTATTCATGCCACCCTAGCTGGTGTGCTGCTGGCGGCGGCCATACCGTTTCGCATTCCTTACACCCGCGCGGAGCTGCTTACCAACCTGAACGAACGTCTGACGCTGATGAGTAGTGAGCTGGGTGAAGAGACTGCCGACCCGCGCGTAATTAGTGAGGAGATGGAAGTACTTTATCTGCGCAACAGCTCGCCCGCTCAGCGCCTGGAAGAGCAGCTCCACTCGGTAGTAGCCTTCGGCATTATTCCCTTGTTTGCCTTTGCCAATACCAGCCTAGTGCTGGAGCCCGCTGTATTCCAGGAGCTTAGCTCGCCGCTGGCTTTAGGCATTATTCTGGGCCTGCTGGTAGGTAAACCCTTAGGTGTGGGTGGACTGGCTTGGCTAAGTGTGCGCCTGGGCTTGGCCACACTGCCCCTGGGCATCGGTTGGCGACATATTTGGGGCGCGGGTCTGTTGTCGGGCATCGGCTTCACGATGTCTATTTTTATCACGCTACTGGCCCTGGGGGAAAAATCTACCGGAACCGATGTCGCCAAATTAGCTATTGTGGTTGCCTCCGTTAGCGCGGGCGTGCTGGGGTATTTGCTGCTACGTAACTCTCCGGCTCAGCCTCCCGCGGTCCTGGTTGTTGATGATTCGAACCAGAAGCAGCCAGCTGTTTCTTAAGGCACGTTTTAAATCAATAAAAAAGCCCCCCACACTACATGTGGGGGGCTTTTTTATTGATTTAAAACGTGAGGGGAGGGCACTCCACCTACTCTTTCTCCGCCACGCGGGCTAGGTATTCTTCCCCATCCAGCACGGGCTCCATGTGCTTCGACTCTTCTTCCGTAAACAGCCGAGAGCGAATCAGAAAGCGTACGCCCAGCGGGATTTCGAGCGAGAAACTGGCGCCGCGACCTTTCGTGACGTCTACCGTGAGTTGGGTGTGCTGCCAGTACTCAAACTGACTGGCGCTCATAAAGAAGTCGCAGCCGTGAATGGTGCCCAGCCATACGTCGGAGCCGCCCACGCGAAACTCGCCGGCCGCGAAGCACATGGGCGAGGAACCGTCGCAGCAGCCGCCGCTCTGGTGAAACATCAGAGGGCCGTGCTCATCGCGGAGCAGATCAATAGTGGCTTCGGCAGCGGGAGTTACGAGGACGCGGGCGGTGGACATGGGGCGGGTGGTTAAGGAAGTAAGTCCGGGACCTGAAGCGGACAAAGTGAAACTAGCACACAGCGGGTTAGCCGTTGTACCTTATTGTTTGGGCATACTCTTGCGGCGGGCATATGTGTACTCGGTGCCCGTTCTCATATTTCGTACACGCACGGTTCCTTGCTCTTTTAGGACGGTTAGGTCGTAGCGCACTCCTTTGCTTGAATCAAAAAATATGTCGTACTCCCCTTGCTCGTTCAGCATGCCGCCCTGTATTCTTGGGCTTGGCATAGCAATCGGGGCCGGCGACTCTTTTGAACCTGACGGATACGCCTGCGGATAGGGCTCTTCGGTTTTCTGCAACTTCCAGTCGGGGTTCTTCTCCCCTGGCACCGGCAGTTCCTGCGCTTGAGCTGCCGTGGCAGCTACCACTAAATAAGCCGTTAAAAGACGAAGCTTGAAAGATAATCTCATATCTATAAATCAAGAAGTTAGTTGTAGCCTTATTTGACGCAAGCAGCCTACTCAGCGTTGTGTTTCTTTTCCTGAATAAAGCTCAAAAAGTGGAAGTATGACTTTTGAGTCGTACTTCCACTTTCATTAAACTATGCATGCAGACTCAGTAATCAGCAACAATAGTGGCAGTATGACTTTGGAGTCGTACTACCACGCACGCCGCCTAAAAGAAGCCGAGCTTCTGTTGGCTATAAGAAATCAACATGTTTTTGGTCTGGCGATAGTGGGCGAGCATCATCTTGTGGTTCTCGCGGCCAAAACCCGATGCTTTGTAGCCACCAAATGGAGCACCGGCGGGATAATCGTGGTAGCAGTTGACCCACACACGGCCGGCCTGAATGGCGCGGGGCATCTGGTACAGCTCATGAGCGTCGCGGCTCCAGAGGCCGGCACCGAGGCCGTAGAGCGTATCGTTGGCCAGCTCAATGGCTTCTTCGTTGGTTTTGAAGGTAGTCACTGACAGCACCGGTCCGAAGATTTCCTCTTGGAAGATGCGCATTTTGTTGTGGCCGCGGAAGATGGTGGGCTGAATGTAGTAGCCCTCGGCCAGTTCGTCGTGCTCTTGGGTGTAAGCCTCGCCACCTACCAGCACTTCGGCCCCTTCCGCCTTCCCGATTTCGAGGTAGCTCAAAATCTTCTCGTACTGATCATTGGAAGCCTGGGCGCCCATCATGGTATCAGGGTCGAGGGGGTGACCGAGCTTAATGGCTTTTACGCGCTCAATGAGGCGGGGCATGAACTCGTCGTAAATGTCCTCGTGAATGAGCAGACGCGATGGGCAGGTGCAGATTTCGCCTTGGTTTAGGGCAAACATAGCCGCGCCTTCCAAGCACTTATCGAGGAAGTCGTCGTCGTGATCCATCACCGATTTGCAGAAGATGTTCGGCGATTTGCCCCCCAGCTCCATGGTCACGGGGATAATATTCTCGGCGGCGTATTGCAGAATGAGGCGACCTGTGGTGGTTTCGCCCGTGAAGGCAACTTTCTGTACGCGCTTGTTGCTAGCCAGCGGCTTGCCAGCCTCCAAACCAAAGCCGTTTACTACGTTGATTACCCCGGCGGGTATCACGTCTTGAATCAGTTCCATGAGCACCATAATGGAAGCAGGTGTCTGCTCGGCGGGCTTCACCACTACGCAGCATCCGGCGGCCAAAGCAGGCGCAATTTTCCAGGTGGCCATCAGAAGTGGGAAGTTCCAGGGAATAATCTGGCCTACGACGCCCAGCGGCTCCTGAATCACCAGGGAAAGAGTAGTTTCATTCAGCTCCGTGGCTGAGCCTTCTTCGGCCCGAATCACGCCGGCGAAGTAGCGGAAGTGGTCGATGGCTAGGGGCAGGTCGGCGGCCATTGTTTCGCGGATGGCTTTGCCGTTTTCTACTGTTTCTACGGCTGCCAGGTGCTCCAGATTTGCTTCCATAATGTCGGCAATCTTGAGCAGCACGTTGCTGCGAGTAGTAGCCGAGGCTTTGCCCCAAGTTTTAAATGCCTCATGGGCAGCATCCAAGGCCAACTCAATATCCTCTTTGGTAGAGCGAGCTACTTTACAAAATGCCTTGCCATCGATGGGCGAGGGGTTTTCGAAGTACTGGCCCTTTACCGGGGCCACCCACTTGCCGCCAATAAAGTTGTCGTAGTGGGATTTGAACTGGGGGCGAGCAATGAGAGTGGTGGGATTTTCTAACGTTTCCATGAGGTGGGAGTTATGAATGAAACACTTAGCCCAAGTTAGCTTTCGTTATTGCTCAAAAGTGTGTAGTATTCTCTCAGTCTTCCCGCCTATCGTCGCAAGTTTTTCTGCCCTTTCGTCTGCCCGCCATGTCCCAAGCCTACCTGCCCACGCCCGTCGCGCTGCGCCACCCCGATCAGCTCCATACTTTGGTCGAAAATCGTACGGTGTACTCGCTGGATGCTTTTGAGCTGAACATCTTCGAGACGCGCCAAACGGCCAGCAAAGTGCCGCTGAGCATGGGCAACCTAGTGCTGACTACCATGCTGCGGGGCAAAAAAGTAATGCACCTGGCAGGCCGGCCAGCGTTCGAGTATTTACCTGGCGAATCAGTAATTGTGGGCGAGCAGCAACTCATGGAAATTGATTTTCCCGAAGCCAGCGCCACCAACCCGACCCAGTGTCTGGCCCTTGCTATCCCAGCCGATACCATTCGCCAAACTGTTGACTTATTAAACGAGCGTCTGCCGCTGGCCGAAGAAAAAGCCCCCTGGAGCCTGCCCATTGCCGACAACGCTCACCTCACTAATACACCAGAGCTCACAGGCACGTTGGAGCGCCTCATTCATCTTTCCCAAGAAACCCACGCCACCAAAGACGTGCTGGCGTCTTTCACGCTCCAGGAGCTACTGATCCGGCTGATGCAAACCCAGGCCCGGCAGCTTATTTTTCACAACTACGCCCAGCATCTTACCTCCCACCGCTTTGCCCATGTGGTGCAGTATATTAAGCGCCACCTCACGGAGCAGATCACCGTGGAAAAGCTGAGCGAGCTGGCCTGCATGAGCAAGGCCACGTTCTTCCGCCTGTTCAAGCGCGAGTTCGGCCTGACGCCGGTAGAGTATGTTATTCAGGAGCGACTAGCCGAAGCCAAGCGCCTGCTGCGCAACCCGCTTACCACCGTGGCCGATGTGTGCTTTCGGGCGGGGTTCAACAATACGAACTACTTCCAGTCTCTTTTCAAGAAGTACGAGGGCATTACGCCGGGCTTGTACAAGAAGCGGTGCCGGTAGTTAGTCCTCATCAATAGTCGTATCGCCGAGGGTGTCTTTCACATACAACTCCCTCACCAGCGTAATAAGCACGACCAGAGCCGGCGTAGCAATGATAGTACCCGGCAAGCCAAACAAAACGCCCCCCAGCAACGCGCTAAGCAAGAGCAAAGTGGGCGGCACTGCTACCGTACGCTGCTGCACGATGGGCACTACCAAAAGGCTTTCTACCTGCTGTACGCCCAAATAAATCAGGGCAACATACAGCACCATTTGCGGTCCTTCCAGTACGGCCAGCAGCACGGCCGGAATAGCCGCTACAATGGGCCCAACGAAAGGCACGAAGTCAAAGACAAAAGCAATAACGGCCAGCACCAGCGCCAACGGCATTCCCAACAAAGCCAGACCGCCCCAGGTAAGCACGCCTACCACAAACATGGCAATAAACTGCCCCAGCAGCCAGCTTTCGAGCTTGTCGGCTACGCTGGCTACTACTTCCTTAGCCCGCCGCCGGTGCGCTACCGGAAAAAGGCGCGTGAAGCCATTCACGTACAAACCCGGATCGAGAGCCAAAAAAAGCCCCCCAACCAAGATTACTACCAGATTGGTGATAGTGCTAAGCGTACCGCCCACAAAGCCCGTAACTCGGCTTAGGGAAGGTGTTGGCATCTCTTCGTTCATTTGTTCCAGCACGAAGTTGCCCCATTGCGTCTCAGCCAGCTCCGACTTTATTTTCGCGATAGAAGCAGGAATTTCGGAGGAAAGCGCGCTCATCTGCTCGGATATGCGTGGGGCTACGAGTACACTAAAGCCCACGGTAGCGCCCAGAAGCAATGCTGTAGCGATGCCTACACCTGCCTTCCTAGAGATACGGTCTGAGATTTTACAAATTAGCTTGCTTAACGCGGTGAGCAATACAGCTGCCAGCACTACTCCAAACCCTAGCAGCAGAATAGGCCGACTGGCCCACAAAAACGCGAGCAGAATGCCCACAAACGTAACAATGCCCACCACAATGAGCACCCGACTAGCAAAGCTATCAGGCTGGCGGACTGGCCGAAATGGCGCCTCTGCCGGCCGGGGTTCGGGAGCCGGTCGCGTGAGGTGTGGCGGAAGATCAGGAGCAGCCGCAGTGAGCAAGGCGCGGAGTTTAGCAAGCATGCATCGGAGTTTTTCTATACTCCTTTACGCATAAGTCACTTAAAAAAGATATTTATACTGACCCACACAAGCCCTTACGGCGAAACGAGCACCAACTTTACCGCTTGTTTTTGATGGGTTCGAAGCGCGTCTCGCGGGGTTGCTTTTCGCTCAGGTATTTCCAGTAGCGCAACGGAATATGGCGTCGGTGCAGCTTCAGATTGCGGCGCTCCGGAATGTTGGCGTGGTCGAAATAGGTTTGCCAAAGCAGGCGAAACAGCGGCTCGCGCTCATCCAACACCGTGGCCGATACGTCGGTGGAGCGCTGGGGGGCTTTTTCCTCAAACTGCACGATATCGGTGCGGTGCAGGTCGTAATAGAGTCCGTAGCCACGGCGCCGGTCGAAGATCAGCCAACGCTGGTCAGCGTAGCGCTTGGTAAAGTGGGGCGCGATGAGCGGCAGCACATCAAAGTCGGGCTCAATAGTGGCGTGAAATAAGCCGTCCTGCGTTTTCTCAAAACGGACAAAAGCTTCCATGCGGTGCTTTTCGCGGAACATTTGCTTGTCGATGTCGGCCACAAGGCGCACGCTGTCGTTGGTGTAGTTTTCCGAAATATCGACCCGGCCCTTCGCCTCTACGGCTAGCTGCACGTAGCGGCAAATGATGATCTCGCGGTCAGGCCGCTCTGATAAGAATACGTGGTAGAGGCGGGCGCGGGCCTCTTTATCCATGTACTTAAGTAAACCCTGCCACACGCGGGCCGCCTTTTCCTCACTAGTGGCAATGGGCACGGTGGCCGTAAAAAGCCCCCCTTGCGCAGCCTCGGCTGGCTGAATGCTGTTGGGAAGCGTTTTGCGCTCGTACATCTCCAGCAGCACCGTCAGCAAGCCATCGAAAGAGCCGTCGTAGGTATAATCGTGGGTCATGCTGAGTATAAGCTAACAGGATGAGTGCGCAGCTGTAACTCCAACGGTGGCCGCGAGGCGTGGCGAAGTCAGAATAAACATCGCCCCACGGTCACCGTTGAGTTATTACGACGCAAGTTGGGCAGCGGCTATTGTTGGGCCTGATCCGCCGTGGCTTGCAGTTCACGGGCTACGTCGCTGAGCCGTTGGGCTAATGCGTGAAGCGGTTCAATTTGAAAGCGGTTGGCATCATCATCAATGCTGACGAGGTGCTCAGCCAGTGTATGGAGGGTGCTGGTAATTGGCGACACATCATTCCCATTTAGGTGGCCTTCCAACTGCTGTAAATCGGCGGCGATGGTATCGTAGGCAGTATCACCAGCCATTCTCAGCAGTTGGCTCCATTTATTGATATTCGCAATGGCGGGCTCAATACCGTTGGCAACGTCGCCATTGAGAATGGCAAGGGAAGCGTTTAGCAGGGCGTTTACTTCAGAACGAGGCACACTCATAAGTAGGTAGGTTTTGGTTGAACAGTCCCTTTCTTACTGCATACGTCGCTCTGAGGTTAAGAAATTAATGAATGATCCTGCTCTTCTCAGCAGCGAACAAAAAGCTAATTCGGGTCGATAGACTTTGCTTTGGCAAAAAACTGAAGCAATAGCTGATTAACGGCCGGAGCTTCTTCATGCTGAACCCAATGCGTAGCCTTATCGAAATAAGTAAGCCGGCCAGCTTCGCACCAAGCCAGGCTTTCTTGCGCTAGGTTGGCATTCAGAAAGGCGTCTCTTTTACCCCAAATAATATGCACCGGAACCCGTACCCGAGCCGGTAGCTTCAGCTGCCGGGCATACCGGGCGGCTGCCCTGTACCAGTTGATCATACTGGTCATGGATTTCGGGCGCGCCCAAGCCGCCCGGTAAAATCCTAGATCCTCTTTGCTAAAAGCCCCCCGGCGACTAGTGCCCCTGAGGGTATGCTCCGCCAGTTGGTATTTGTTGAAGCCCATCAACTTTTCGGGTGCCCAAGGCAACTGAAAGAAGAAGATGTACCAGCTCTTACTTAGTTGGCGAGGGCTACGCCGCAACTCATCGGCCAAAGCCTGTGGATGCGGCACATTCAAAATACATACTCGAGCTACCCGGTCGGGGTAGTAAGCGGCTATATTCCAGGCCACTAATGCCCCCCAGTCGTGGCCAACTAGGTAAGCGCGCTCGTGACCGGCCGCGTCAATCAGGCCTAGCACATCGGCCACCAGTGCCGTCATTTTGTAGGCCACGACGGCGGTTGGCTTATCGCTCAGATTGTAGCCACGCTGGTCAGGCGCCCACACGCGGTAGCCCGCCTCGGCCAAGACCGGAATCTGGCGGCGCCAGCCATACCAGAATTCCGGAAAGCCATGCAGCAGAATAACCAGCGGACCATCTTTAGGTCCGCTTTGCACGACGTGCAGCGTTATGCCGTTGGTCGGGACGTAATGATGTTCGAGGTCGTATTGCACTTCCCCCTTTACCCACTGATGGGTTAAGAGGTTGCCGTTCAGCTACCTCTACCCACTCAGCAGCTTAGGCAGCCTCAGGTCGCGACTCGCTTTGGGCGGCGTTGGCGCGGACACTTTCATGGAGTTGCCGCACTAGCGGAAGTAAGTCGCTGAGTTTGCAGCAGCAGGCCAAACGAGCCACTTTGAGGTTTTTTGAGGATTCTAAGAGTGCGGCCGACGCGTCGGCGCCGCGGTGAGAAACAGTCATGGTAGTAGTTGTTGGTCGCTAAAGTTTGTTCAGTATGCAGAGCCGCAACACGGCGTCAGGGTGGCAGAATCAGGTAAAAAGGCAAAAGATATTCCGGCGCAGTACCCTCAGAAAGTAACTACCAAGAGTTACTGCGCCGAATTTTACTATTACTTATAAGGCATATCAGACACTAAGATGATGCCGGGTTTCATGCTTTAATTCAATTTTAAGCTTATAAATTGGATACTTTATTCTTCAAGAAGCTTGAGCGAACAAATCAAGCTGTTGGGTAACTAGAGCCGAGCGTACTGCCCCGGAGCCAAATAAGATCTGACGGCGCAGGCTTTGCTCATCATATTCACGACTGTCGAGCGCTTGGCCGCGGCAGGTAAGAAAGAACTTTGCCCGCTTGAGCACCACTCCAAACTTGTGCAAATGATCTAGGGTGAGCGGAGCAAAGCGCCGAGCCGCCACGATACGCTTAGCCGAGCGCGCACCTACACCGGGCACCCGAAGGATCATCTCGTAATCGGCCGTTTGCACGTCAACTGGAAACACGTGGCGGTTGCGCAAGGCCCACGCCAGTTTCGGATCAATCTCTAAATCCAGATGTGGATGCTGAGGGTCCAGAATTTCATCCGCTTGGAATCCGTAAAAGCGAATCAGCCAGTCGGACTGGTACAAGCGGTGCTCCCGAATGACAGGCGGACGGGTGAGTTGGGGCAGGCGAGCATCGTCGGTTACGGGTACGTAGCCAGAGTAGTATACACGCTTCAAGCCGTAGCCTTTATAAAGCGAATCGGAAAGCTGCAGAATCTGATGGTCGTTCTCATCGGAGGCGCCTACAATAAGCTGAGTGCTCTGACCAGCAGCGGCAAAAGCTGGTACTTTTTTAAACAGCGCCTTCTCCTCCTTATTCTGCACAATGCCCTGATGAATCTGCTTCATCGGGGTCAAAATCTCTTTGTAGTTTTTCTCGGGAGCCAAGTTCTGCAAGCTCAGCTCCGAAGGCAACTCAATATTCACGCTCAAGCGGTCGGCGTACAAGCCGGCTTCCGCAATAAGCTCAGGCGAGGCACCAGGGATGGTCTTGACGTGGATGTAACCGTTGAACCTGTGCTCTTGGCGCAACTTCTTAACAATGCGCACCAGCCGCTCCATGGTATAGTCGGAATCTTTGAAAATACCGGAACTCAAGAACAACCCTTCGATGTAGTTTCGACGGTAGAAGTTCATAGTGAGGTCCACGACTTCGTCCACGGTAAAGGCGGCGCGCTTCACGTCGTTGCTGCGCCGCGAGACGCAGTAGGCACAGTCAAAAATGCAATAGTTGGTCAGCAGGATCTTGAGCAGCGACACGCACCGGCCGTCTTCGGTGTAGCTGTGACAGATGCCCATGCCCTCGGCGTTGCCCAAGCCTTTGTTCTCGTTCTTACGCTTGCCCCCGCTGCTGGAGCACGAAACATCGTACTTCGCGGCGTCTGCCAAAATACTTAGTTTTTCCTGAATCCGTTCGTTCATTCGAGGGCCTTTGATGGCTTAAAAATAGCAACTAGACTTTATATACGCAATAGTACATTAAGCTAATTTTTTTAGGAAAGGTTTCACAAAGCATCTTTAAAATGCTCGCTCGCGCTACCTTTTTTGCCCCCAGACCAGTGCTTAACTACGATGGAACACTGCCGGTTTTCTGCCGTTGATTTAAGATCTTATCACCCAAATTTCTTTCTGCTTACGCCTTTAAGCTGCCTGCTTCGTACCTGCTGTACGCGCGGCGATGTTTGTATCTTGCAGGTTGCCGTTTGGCTATTGTGTCATGATTTTTTTATGCTTGCTTGCCTAGCGTCTGCTTTCCTTATGCTGCACCGGAAATGGTGGCGGCTGGTGCTGCCGTTAGTATTGCTGGCGGGCGCGGCTCACGCACAGGACCCCACGCCTCCGGTCGTTGACTCGGTGCGTACGCAGCCCGAAACTCGCGCTGACTCCCTGCGCCGCCGCTTCGATGAAGAGCGCATACTTACTGGCTTGAAGGCTTATGCTGAGCGTAAAACTCTTGCGGGCAAAGCGCTGGATGCCTTATTCAATTTCACTGCCCGCGCTGAGGAGCGAGCAGGCCTCGATGCTACCCTGCTCGACCGGCAGTACAATCAGCACAACTACAAGATTGTGCGCAGCATCAATATCACGCCGCTCGATGCTTTTGGCTACCGAATCAATGACCCCAACCGCCTGCCGCGCAACTTTTTGGAGAAGGGCGGAAATGCGCTGCACATCACCACCGCGCGTTCCCGGGTGCGCCAGTTGCTGCTGTTTCGGGTAGGCGAAGAGCTAGGACCGCAGGAGCTAACCGAGTCGGAACGTATTCTGCGTCAGACCAGTGAGCTGCTCGATGCCCGTGTGTTTGTGAATGAAGCTACCACCACGGCCGACAGCGTGGACGTGCAGATTATTACTAAGGATGTATTCAGCCTGAGCGGCTCCCTGCAGATTCGCGACGTGGACGCGGCCGTTATTGGCCTCAACGACATCAATTTTTTGGGGCTCGGGCATCAGTTTCGCAACCGCTACGAATACGGGCGGGCCAGCCCCCAGCCGTGGCGCTATCAGGGCAGCTACCTTGTGCCTTTTCGCAACTTTATAAACGCCCAGGTCCGCTACCGCAATGAGTACGAGAACAAGGAAGTAGGCGCGTACGTGGCCCGCGACTTCGTGTCCATCAACACGCAGTACGCCGGCGCCGTAGCCCTGGATTTCTACGACCGGCTTATCCAGCTTCCCCAATTGCCCCCCATCGATCCGTCTCGACGGGAGCGCTTACGCTACAGCACCCGCGACGTGTGGATTGGCCGGGCCCTCAATCTCAAGAGCTACGACCTGGGCTACGATAATCCTGCTCGCTTTGTAGTATCAGGCCGTTTTTTGAACACAACGTATACTGAGCGCCCCATTGAGGACTATGCCGATGCCAGCCTATTTCTGGGCACCGTTGGCTATAGTGTCCGGCATTACTATAAGGACAAATATCTTTTCGGCTTCGGTCGTACCGAGGACGTTCCAACGGGTACGCTGCTAAGTCTCACCGCTGGCTACGAACTCAATGAGCTCGGTAACCGGCGCTACTACGGCTTGCGGGCGTCCAGTGGCTTGTATAGTGTGCGCCGGGGCTACTTGTATCTGAGCGGGGAGTATGGCTCCTTTGTGCGCCAGCGCGACCGGGACTGGCAACAAGGCTTGCTGAGTACGCAGGTGCTTTTTTTCACGCGCCTCTATAACACCGGTAATTACCAGTGGCGTCATTTTCTGTGGAACCGCATGGATCTGGGCTTCGACCGGCGCCCCGGTGAGCAGCTCTTATCCATTGAAGGTGAGCGAGGCCTGCGCGGCTTCCGCACCGACGGCACGTTGCGCGGCACTAGCCGCTTTGTGGTCAACTATGAGGCGACCATGTATACGCCGGTATCTTTTCTGGGCTTTCGCCTGGCCGGCGTAGCTTTTGCCGATGTGGCCTGGCTGGCCACTACGCCTGGGCGCGAATCGCCGTTCATTGACAAGCCTTTTACTGGCATTGGGCTTGGGCTGCGCTTCCGCAACGAATACACGGCCCTGCGCACCATTCAAATTCTGTTTGGCTTCTACCCACGCGGCCAACTGACCAATAATGGCTACCGCATATTTGAGAGTTCGGGCGCTTATTATGATTTCAGCGACTTCAACTTTACCCGCCCCGGCGTAGCGCCGTATCAGTAACAAACGGACTTCATATTCATAGCAAACAGCGCTAAGAATACCCGTTTTATCTTCTTTCCCCGTATTCTAAGGGTTAAAGAGCGGAAAGGCCGACGGATTTGCCCCCCAGACCAGCTATAGCATCAACCCAGCGGCCATCCGTACCTTCGCTCACTAACTCTCTCACCCATTACCTGTATACCCTATGCTTGCCCTCGGCGACTATAACGAACTAGAAGTAGCCCGCGCCGTGGATTTCGGCCTCTACCTTACCTCCGACGATGGCGATTTGCTGCTGCCTAGCAAGTACGTACCCGAAGGAACTCAAATTGGCGACTGGCTGCGCGTATTCGTGTACCGCGACTCCGAAGACCGCCTTATTGCCACCAACCTAGAGCCGTTGGCGAAAGTAGGCGAATTCGCAGCTCTCACCGTCCGCGACGTATCCTCGAATGGCGCTTTCTTGGATTGGGGCCTCGAAAAAGATCTATTTCTCCCTTACCGCAACCAGCGCCAAGCCTTGCGCGTCGGTCAGCGGGCTACAGTTTACGTGTATATCGACGAGACTTCGGACCGCATTGTGGCGTCGTCTAAGTGGGAGAAGTATTTACCCCAAGAAGAATTCGCGGGCCATCCCGGCGACGAAGTGCAGCTATTCGTAGCTCAAGACACGGACTTAGGCTACACGGTAATAGTAAACGGCGCCCATCTTGGTTTGCTGTATCATAATGAGGTATTTCGGCCCTTGCGCCTCGGCGACAAGCTCCCCGGCTACGTGCGCCAAATCAGGCCCGATGGCAAGCTGGATGTGAGCTTGCAAAGAGCTGGCTACGACGAAGCCCTGGCTGCCACCGAAACCATTCTGACGGCCCTGCGTGCCAACAGCGGCACCTTGCCCTTATCTGATAAAAGCGAGCCCGACGATATCTATCGGCGCTTAGGAATGAGCAAGAAGGTGTTTAAAAAAGCCCTCGGCACCTTATATAAGCGCGGCCAGGTGCAACTTGGCCCCGACGAAACCCGACTACTAGAGCAGGAATAAGTAACGGAAGGCCTACTTATCCGCTGGAGCCTAAAGTTAGTGTCGTTGGCAGCTACCAGGTGCTGCTTGGCACTCTTTTACGGCTTCTTTACTATCAAACGGTGATTTTATCGTAGGAGGGAAAAAAGCTTTCTGCCCTTCCGGTTCTCTGCCTTCATACGCACCATGACACCTCAAAAAACTGCTCTTATCGCCGGCGCCAGCGGCCTGATTGGCAGCCAGCTCCTGACCTTATTACTCGCCTCCGACCGCTACGCCAAAGTTATCGTTGTAGGTCGGCGGCCCGTACCGCTGGTACACCCCAAGCTAGAGCAGCGCGTAATAGAATTCGATCAGCTGGAGCAGCACCGCTTGTCCCTTATTGCCGACGATGTATACTGCTGCCTGGGCACCACGATGCGGCAGGCTGGCTCAAAAGAAGCATTTTACAAGGTCGATTACTTGTATGTAGTAAAGCTGGCGGCCCTAACGGCAGCTAATTTTGCGGCTCAGTTCCTCGTGGTGTCCGCCATGGGCGCCGATGCCAACGCGAGCATTTATTACAACCGGGTAAAAGGTGAAATGGAGGATGCCGTGCGCAAAACTCCCTTTCGGGCCATTCACATTTTTCGGCCTTCGCTTCTACTCGGCAACCGCACGGAGAAGCGGCTGGGTGAGCAGATTGGGGCTGTTTTGCTGGGCCTGCTCCGACCATTATTGCTGGGGCCACTGCGTAAGTATCAGCCCATTGAGGCCGCTACGGTGGCCCGCGCCATGCTGAGTGCGGCCGAAGAAGACGGCGGTGGCATCCGAGTGCACTTGTCGGATGAAATAGCTGCTGTGCGCTGAAAACGCCAAATCCGGCCATTTCCAGCACGGATTTTGCACTTTTGGGGTAGCAATTGCTTTTTAACCCCAATTAACAGCCATGAAGTTTTTTTACCGCTTACTCATTTTTACGCTTATTATTGGTACCACTGCTCAGGCCCAAAGTAAAAAAGGCAGCGGCGGAGCCGGCTACAACACCGGAATTGGCCTGAGAGCCGGTGGCTATTCTTCGGGTCTTACCGTGAAGCATTTCATGAGTGGCAAGAACAACGTGGCTTTGGAAGGTTTACTCACTACCGAGTACGCTGCCAAGGGCGGCCGGCTTACCTTGCTGTTGGAAAAACACTTGCCTGTAAGTGACATTAAAGGCCTTCAATTCTACTACGGAGCCGGCGGCCATGTTGGCTCTTACAGCGGGCGCTACTACTTTGCCGACCGACGCTACTACGGTAAGAAAGGCAAGGACTATTACGTCGTCTATTACCGTGAAGACCGTAACTACGTTGCCTTCGGTGCTGACCTGATTCTGGGTCTGGAGTACAAGATGCCCGATCTGCCCTTCGTTGTTGGCGTGGACTACAAGCCCTTTTTCGAAGTATTCGACGGCGTAACAGGCTTGTACTCGGATGCAGCTTTCAGCTTGCGCTTTGTTTTCTAGAACAATGCCTTAGGGAATCTAGTAAATCACAAAAAAGCCCCCCAGAGTATTTCTGGGGGGCTTTTTCGTTAAATAGATAACCTTTAGCGAATCCGGCCGCGTGAATGGCCATAGGAGCGGCCGTCGCGCAGGGGCTGGCGGACATCTTGGCGATAATAGCCCGGACGCGGCCGAACAATGACGGGTCGTGGCCGGGGCCTTACCACAACAGGCGGCCGCTCCACCACTACCACTCGCGATGGACGGTGGTAGTAAGGCCGGGCCCGATATCCGTAATAAGGCCGTGGCGGTGGGTAGTAAGCGGGGCCCGCGGCTACCACTACGCCCGGTTGGGCGGCAGTTACACAACCAGTCAGAAGTTCAGCCGAGCACAATAGTGCTATCAATATCACAGGTACTCTGAGTAGCTTTTTCATCGTCTAGTTAGCGGCACCTTTGTACAGTCACCACTAGTATTTAGACGCAGATCTTTGGTTGAGGTTTAATACGAAGCCTCAAAAAAAGTCGATTTTCTAATGACAACTTCCTGATCTGCAAGGAAGAGCGCACTTATCAGCCTAGGCACCTACTCTTCAGCCAGGAGTGTGTTGGGGGCTTTTTGCACCTCTTTTACATAAGAAAGTCAAGGAGGTAATTTGGCTTTGATTAGGCTGCAAAGCAAAACGCCTGCTGCTCTAATGAGCAACAGGCGTTAAGAGGTAAAACGCGGGTTGAGGTTACTTTTTGCCGTACTCGTCGTTTAGGCGCTTGAGCACAGGGGCCGTCACGTCGAGGTCTTTGCGGCTGTAGGCAATAGAGCCGCCGGGCTGCGCAATCAGAATAAACTGGTAGCCGTTCTCTTTGCCATACTGCTCCACCAACTTATTCACGCGAGTGAGTACTTGCTGACTCATTTTGGCTTCTTCTTCGGCGGCTTGGCGCTGTAGCTTCTGCTGCTCCTGCGCCACTTGCTGCTCCTGCTGCTGAAGCTGCTGCTCGGTGGCGGCGCGCTGCTCGGGCGTGAGGCTGGCAGCCTGCGACTGGTATTTCTGCACGGCGGCCTGGAAGCCCGTTACAAGCTTATTATTCTGGCTTTCCCAGCCTTTGGCTTTCGTTTCAAAGTTGCGGCGCGCCACCTGCATTCCCTTGTAGCCATCCAGCAACTTGCTCGACTCTACGTAACCAATCTTAAAGGCAGCGGGGGCAGCGGCAACTGCGGCGGCAGGAGCAGCCGTTGTGGTGGTTGTGGTAGTATCCTCGTCGGCTGCAGTGGTGGTGCTATCGGTGGCGGCAACGGCCGCGGTGGGGGCAGCGGCGGGCACGGTGGCTGGTTTCTGGGCGAAATGCAGATAGAATAAGATGGCCACGGCAACGGCCAACACTGCATTGAGAGCTAAAAGCAACGAATTCGTTTTCATTCAAAGGGTTATAAGCGGCCGACACCCCGCCGGCACCCCAAAGAAACGCAGAAACCGGGAGGTTGTGAAATAAGGCATCTAATTGAGCACCTTGGCTACCCTTCAGCTTCGGCCCCCACGCCGAGCAACCAGGTTTATACCTGGTCGTCGTCTTGGTTGGCCGCAGTAGAGGGCATTTCGGCGGAGGCAGGCCAATGACTTGAGCGGCTGGGGGGCAAATCCTGGGGCCAGGCAATGTGCACCAGCGCGTCGCCCTGATTTACCACCGGCATATGATTTAACCCAATCACGTAGCCCGCAGTTGGCGACTCCAGGCGCACCGTGCCTTCTCCGTATGGGTCGGCTACGCTACCGTACACTTCGCCTTTTTCCAGAAACTGCCCATTCTTCACGTGGCTACGAAAAAGGCCCGCAAATTTGGCCCGCAGCCAGCTATGGCGCCGGCACACGATACTTGGTTGTGCAGCCGGCACCGAGTCAGGAGCCATGCCCAGATGGTGCAATACTCGAAATGTGCCCGCAATAGCCAATTCAATTCCGTTCTCATCGAGGCGGAGCGACTCGCCAGTTTCATACACGATAATGCGCCGCCCCTGCTGCATGGCAGCCTCCCGCAAAGAGCCCGGCCGCAGAGCTGCGTGCAGGGTAAAGGGCGCGGCAAAAGCCGCTGCCAACGCATCCGTTTGGGCATCTTCTCCTAGCAGACAGCGCACCTGAGGCATATTGGCCCTAGCCGCACCGCCGGTATGAAAGTCGATACCGTAGTCAATCAAAGGCATGATTTCGCGCATAAACCGGTGCGCTACTCTGCTTGCCAGCGACCCGCGCGGATTGCCAGGAAAACTGCGGTTCACGTCCTTACCATCGGGCACCTCGCGGGAGAAGTTGAGAAACCCGTAGATATTGAGGATGGGAATGGCGATGATAGTGCCGCGCAAAGGCTGCAATAACTCACGGCGCACTAAGCGGCGAATCGTTTCGATGCCGTTTACCTCGTCGCCGTGCATGCCCGCCATCAGCAGCACCGTCGGTCCTGGTTCCTGGGCCCGATACACATAAACTGGAATATCAATTACGGTGCGGGAAGGCAGGCGCGAAATCACTAGTCGCGTCAGCACCCGCTCGCCCGGCCGGATGACCAAGCCATTAATCAGCATATCAGTCGGGCCGTAGGTGTGGGGCAAGGGCTGGATAGTTAGGTGAAAGGTAAAGCGATGCAAATCTTGCTGCGTTTACCCAAAAAACTGAACAATACTGTCCGTAAGTACGGCTGGGGGGCTTTTTGGGTGCTGCTCGCGAAGCATAAAACTACTTCGCTGTAGCCTCTACCCTACTACGTCGGGCTGGGTATCGGGCTGGGGGGCTTTTCGGGAAGCTTTCTTGCTGTTGTCCTTGCGTTTGCTGTGTGCCAGCTCAGCTGTGTACTCAATGATTTTGCCGGCAATATCAAGGCCCGTGGCTTTCTCAATCCCTTCTAAGCCCGGCGACGAGTTCACCTCCAAAACCAGCGGGCCGCGCTTGCTCTGAAGCATATCGACACCCGCAATACCGAGACCCAAGGCTTTGGCTGCCAGCAAAGCAGCCGCTTTTTCGGCCCGACTCAGCTTGACCAGCTTGCCCGAGCCACCCCGGTGCAGGTTGGAGCGAAACTCGCCTTCCTTGCCCTGCCGCTTCATGGCCCCTACCACTTCGCCATTGACCACAAATGCCCGCAGATCGGCGCCTTTGCTCTCGGCAATAAACTCTTGCACAATAATGCGCGCCTTTAGGTTATGAAAAGCCTCAATCACCGATTGAGCGGCTTTTTCGGTTTCGGCCAGCACTACCCCCAGGCCCTGTGTGCCTTCCAGCAGCTTGATAATGACAGGGGCGCCACCCACTTGCTTTATCATTTCGGGCACCTCGTCGGAGTAGTTGGTGAAGGCGGTTTTGGGCATACCCACGCCAGCCCGCGCCAGTATCTGCATGGAGCGCAGCTTATCGCGTGAGCGCACAATAGCTTGGCTATCAATAGCCGTGCGCACCTTCATCATTTCAAATTGACGTACTACGGCCGTACCATAAAAGGTAACCGAGGCCCCAATACGGGGAATAATGGCGTCGAAGTCGGTGAGCTTTTTGCCTCCGTAAATAATACCTGGTGAGCCTTTTTCCAGCACTAAGTTGCAGTGCAAATGGTCCACGACCTCTACCTGATAACCGCGTTGAGTTGCAGCTTCCACCAGGCGCTTCGTGGAATATAGCTTCGGCTCACGCGAGAGAATGGCCAGTTTCATTAGAAGGATAGGTCAGGAGTGAATTGGGTAGTAGAATCAGGGCAGCAAGGAATAGCCTAATCAATCGAAGGCCGCGGATGTTTGGCGACCCGCTGACTTTTGTATGACAAATGTAGGCGGGCAACATCAACTACTAGTTGAGCTTGCCTTAATAAAGACCGACCTATGAGTACCGGGTAGCGCATATCGGAGCGGTCGGACAGGGAAAACTCAGCAGGAATATCTTCCCCAAATAACTGAATAACTGTCTGAATAACATAGCGTTCCTGCACTTCACCGTTGGAGCTTTTGATGTCGCGCAGCAAGAAATTTTCAAATTCCAGCGGCTGCCCATCAAAATTTGGATGTGAGGGGTCGAGCAGGAGCACACGCAGCATTTCGCGGCCATCAGGCAGAGTCTCGACGTGAATATTGGAGCAGTGAATGGCCCCCGTATAAGCACCTGTATCTACTTTTGCCTCTACGCCTCGCAGCTGAAACTGTGGAAAATCCACCAATTCCCGCCGTCCTACCACTCGTTTCGAAACCTGCTTTTTTATCATTGAGCTGGGATGGTGAAGTAATGAGCGATGAAATGGTGAGTTTGACGTTTTAGTTGTTACGGTGCTTGTGTAGTCGGCGCTGCAAGAACGCCAAACTCACCATTTCACCACTAGCTATTTACTCTTATCTCACCTCTATCCTTTGTAGCTGATGCGGTATACGGCATCGTTCTGGTCATCGGACACGAGCAGAGAGCCATCGGGCAGCTCCAACAGCGCCACGGGGCGCCCCCACGACCGACCGTTTTGTAGCCAGCCTTCGGCAAAGGTCTCGTAGGCGGTGGTTTTCTTGCCGCTAGCGTCGAGGCGCACCAGCGTGATACGGTAGCCAATCTTGTTGCTACGGTTCCAGGAGCCGTGCTCGGGGATAAAAATCTGGTTGCGGTACTGAGCCGGAAACGCTTTACCTGCATAAAACGCCATGCCCAGCGGGGCTACGTGGGGGCCTAGTTTGCGGGCTGGACCGGCGTAGTCGGTCGCTTTTTTGCCCGCGCCAAATTTCGGATCCATGATGTCGCCGGCGTGCACATACGGAAAGCCAAAGTGCATTCCCGGCTGTGGGGCCCTGTTCAGTTCGCAGGGCGGAATATTATCGCCGAGCATGTCGCGGCCGTTGTCAGTAAACCACATTTCTTTCGTGAGGGGGCTCCAGTCGAAGCCTACTGTGTTGCGCACGCCCTTCGCGAATATCTCCAGGCCAGTCCCGTCGGGGTTCATACGGTTGATGGTTGCGAAGATGGGCTCTTCGGGCTCACACACGTTGCAGGGCGCACCTACGGGCACATATAGCTTCCCATCGGGGCCGAAGGCGATGTAACGATAGCCATGGTGGTCCCGGTTGGGCAATTGATCATATACCACCGCAGGCTTAGGTTTCTGCTTCAGCTTCTGGGCAATGTTATCGTAGCGAATAATGCGGTTGATTTCGCCCACGTACAAAGCACCGTTGCGTACTGCTACCCCGTTGGGCGCGTTCAGGCCGCTGGCAATGGTGATGACCTCATCGGCTTTGCCGTCTTTATTGCGGTCGGGCAGGGCGTATACTTTGTCGCCCCGGGTGCCCACGTACACCGTGCCATCGGGACCGAGGGCCATCTCACGGGCGCTGCCTACATTCTGGGCGAAGTAGCTGATGGTGAAGCCGGGGGGCAGTTTTATTTGAGCCAGCTCGGCGTCCGGCGCGGCGGGCCGCTCGGTTGTAAAAGCCAGCACCAATGGGCTTAGCAATAAAGGCAGAAAGAAAAGGCGAGGGCGCATAAAGGGTATGACTGGGATGAACACTTTCTATTACGAACTGGGGGGCATTTTTACCTAAACCCTAAACGTTGTCGGACGTTCCCAAAAAATGCCGCCAGCCGGCAAAGCCTTCTCATTGTATTTGCATCACTTTTATGAGTTCCTCACACTCTACTATTGATTGGCGTTCCCAGGCGCAGGCTTTTGGCCGTATTTTGCTCTACCAAGGCGACATTACAACCCTCGACACAACTGCCATTGTGAATGCGGCCAACTCTTCCCTGCTGGGCGGAGACGGCGTTGATGGCGCTATTCATCGGGCTGGGGGCCCCCAAATTCTGGAAGAGTGCAGGCAAATTCGGGCTCAGCAGTATCCCAACGGCCTTCCGACCGGTCAGGCAGTTTTGAGCACTGGGGGGCAATTACCCGCCGCAAAGGTTATTCACACAGTCGGACCTATTTGGAAGGGAGGCAGTAAAAACGAGCCAACACTATTGGCCGACTGCTACCGCAGTTGCCTGCGCCTCGCGGCCGAACATGAGCTGCATAGCATCGCTTTTTCGGGCATAAGTTACAGGTGTTTATGGCTACCCCAAACCCGAAGCGGCAAGCATTGCCGTACGTGAAGTACGGGCGTTTTTGGAAACGTATGCCTTACCCACTGAGGTCGTTTTTGTGGTGTTCGACGCGGATAGTAAGCGCTTGTATGAGCAGGAACTGGCCGCTAGGCAATAAGCTCCGGGTGGCGGCGCAGATAAGCCGCTACGTCATAGATCAGGCCGGCGTGCCCGGCCTCTAACAGCACCGTTTGCGCTTGCCGCAGCGACCCAATAAACTGCTGCAAGCCCGCGTGCGGAATCACTCGGTCGTATTTGCCCAGAAAGAACGTGACGGGCACCTGATGCTCATTCAGGTTGCGGGCTAAGTCTTTCAAGTTGAATACTAGCAGCCGAAACCCCACCCAGCTCCGGTACACGCGCAGGCGCTTTTCGCGGCTTTCCAGTTGCCATTGGGCAAAGCGCACCAAGTTGGTGTCAACTACGCGGCGCTGACCCAGTGCATCGATGAACCGAAGTAGGCGCTGCGGACGCAGCACTGCCCGCCCTAGTATACCGCGCATCCAGGGCGGATACGTGGCCAGTGAATACCAGAACTGTCGTTGCAGCCCGTCGGGGGCAATCAGCCAGACTTGCTGCACCCGCCCGTGGAAATGCTCTACCGCCGTGAGGGCAAATTTGGCCCCCATGCTGAAAGCCAGTAGACTAAAGGTGTCGATGTTTTTCTCAGCCAAAAATTCAGCTAATAGCTCCCCGAGGCGCTTTTTGGTCAGTGGCGCATCAGCTTTGGCTAGGTGGCTTTGGCCATGATAAAATAAGTCGAAGGCATAAATAGTAGCCGCGTTGCCCAAAACAGCGGCTACGCTGCGCCAGTGACCTTCGCTCTGCCCGTAGCCGTGAAAAGCCAACACTACCCGCGGGCCCGTACCGTATGACTGATAATGTAGAGTCGTTTTCAAAGAAAGCCGCTAATAAGTCTTTCCGATAAGGGAGAAACGCCTGATTTGGTGCCCTACCAGCAAACGATTTACTACGTCTTTCAGCCTAACATAGCCAGCTTCGGCACGAGGCAAATTTTAACGTTCTTCCTTGCTTCTTCCATTACTTATAGTCGTGATACGCCGCCCGAAACCACAAACTTCATGACCTCGCTGCTCGGCAAATCCAGGAAAGTCACGTTTTCCTTAGGCACCAGAAACAGCTCCCCGGAGAAGTTGTAAGAGTGCGGGCAATACACGGCCACAAGATCGGGGCGGCTGGCGGGCTCCATGCTATCCTGGGTTACAAACCCCATCTTAAAGATCTTGGCTTCCTGATTGATGCACATCACCACGGGGCAATTAAACTTCTGATTATCACCTACAAAGGCATCGAACAGATCTTTGAGGCTGGAGTAAATAATGCTCACCAGAGGCGTGCGGTGCAAGATGCGCTCAGCAATAATCAGAAACGGCCGCACCATGAACGACTTGGCCACAAAGCCTACGATGGTCAGCAATATCATTGCTGTCAGTAACCCAATCCCGGGGGGTACATTGTCCATCCGAAATAGGCTATCCAGCCACCGGATTGTCGCGAAGAGAATATAGATGGTTAGCCCCACCGGGGCCACAATCAGAAAACCATTGAGGAAGTAAGTAAAGAGCTTGCGCATAGAGTAGCGGAGAAAAAAGAATGCCCGACCAGAAGAAACCGGCCGGGCAAATAACGATGATGTAAGACAGAAATCCGTGCGCCCTACGCAACCGCCACAGCTACCTGCTCGATGCGGTCGGCTACGCGCTGCATCAGCCACATAGGTGTGCTGGTGGCGCCGCAAATCCCGACGGAGTTAACGCCCACAAACCAGTCCTCATTTAGCTCCTGCTCATTCTCGACGAAATAGCTGCGTGGGTTGGTTTGGTTTACTACCGTAAACAGTGCCTTGCCATTGGAGCTTTTGCGCCCACTGACGAAAATCACAATGTCGTGCTCAACGGCAAACTTGGCCAAAGCCGGTTCACGGTTGCTTACCTGCCGGCAGATGCTGTCGTTGGCGTCGAAGCTATCCAAACTGCCCCCCGCGGCGGCAATGCGTTCCTCAATGAGCTGCTTCATGCGGTAGAAGCCGGCGGTGCTTTTAGTCGTCTGGCTAAACAAGGTAACGGGGCGCGCAAAATCAATTTGATCGAGGTCAGCCTCTGTCATCACGATGAGCGCCCGATTCCCAGTCTGGCCAGCCAGACCGGTAACTTCGGCATGGCCCGGTTGCCCATAAATGACAATCTGACCCTCATGGCGCTGGCTGACATCATAGGCGTGCTTCACCCGGTTTTGGAGCTTCAGCACTACTGGGCAAGAAGCGTCAATTAGCTCCAGGTTGTTGCGCAGGGCCAGTTCGTAGGTTTCGGGCGGCTCACCGTGGGCCCGAATAAGTACTTTGCTATCGTGTATCTGCTGAAGCTGTTCGCGGTCAATGATGCGCAGGCCCCGCTGGTGCAGGCGTTCCACCTCCATGCGGTTGTGCACAATATCGCCCAGGCAATACAGGGTCGACTCATGCTCCAACTCATCTTCAGCCATTTGAATGGCGAACTCAACGCCAAAGCAATAGCCCGAATTTTTATCAATAGTGATGTTCATGGCAGAGGAAATATATCGATAGCGGCCGCTGCAACTTTAGTGCCCCAACTAACTACCTACAACGTAAGCCCTTGTTCATTTTTTTGGCATTTACAAACCTAAGCTCCTGCGTAAGACGAAGTTCAGTGCAGAAAAATGCCCTTTATAAGCCATAGCCTTAACTTATCTATGACGATAGGCCAGCAGAGACTGTGGAGGTCTGTTTACCCCAAAACTTATTATTCAGTACGGCTGCATTTCTGCTCTACGTATGCCGCGCCGTGGGGGGCATTTCTTCGGTGCTGGGCATCGTGAAGTTGCCAGTTGCCAGCGAAAAAAGCGTAGCCGATACGCGCTCCAGCACGAAGTCTACCTGCTCATCAATGGTGATGTGAGTAGTATCCAGCAGCACCGCGTCGGCGGCGCGGCGCAGGGGGCTTTCGGCCCGGGTAGTATCGAGGTAGTCGCGCTTGGTGAGGTTGTCGATAATCTCCTCCACTTTCACATGTTCTCCACTCACTGCCAACTCCTCTTGTCGGCGTAGGGCGCGCACGCCGGTTTCGGCCGTCATAAATACTTTCACTTCGGCATCCGGAAATACGGTGGTTCCGATGTCGCGGCCGTCCATCACAACACCCCGCTTCCGACCCATGCGCTGCTGCTGACGCACTAAGGCGTGGCGCACGGCCGGAATAACGGACACCTCACTCACCGAGTTGGAGATGTACATCTGCCGGATTTCATCCTCCCGGATTTCGCCATCGAGGCACAGTTCGTTGCGCCCAGTGCGGCGGTTGCGCTTAAAAGAGATATGCATATCGTGCAGGGCCTGCTCGATACGGGGCAAATCGTCGAAAGCAATTTTGTGTTCGAGCAAATACAGGGTCACGGCCCGGTACATAGCGCCCGTGTCAATGTAGGCATAGCCCAACTCGGCGGCTACGGCTTTGGCGGTAGTGCTTTTACCGCACGAAGAGTAGCCGTCGATGGCAATGACGATTTTTCTCATGGGGAAGTCGTTCGGCGCGAGGGCAAGGGGACGGGAATCCAAGTTCGGCGACGAGGGGTGGCAGCCGCCACTAAGCGGGTGGGCAGAGAGTAGAAGAGTACCATTACAGCCTCGTCCGCACCATGCACTAGCTGCCGCTCCACGTAGCTGAACGGATTCACAAAGGTACAACCAGCTATCTGTACTCCTACCAACCCAGAGGCGTCGCGGTGCCAGTAGCCACCAAAACTACGGATTATGCACTCCCCCAGAAAGCAGCCTAGTGCATTTACTACTCCAGCTTTGGCCTCATAGTTTATGCCAGCACGCTCACGGTCAATGAACTCCGCGAGCCGGCGCACTGCTAACTCATCAAAGGAGGCAATATTTAAATTTTGCCGCACGGCTTCAGCGGCGCTTCTTAGCTCTTCCATTATAGCAAAAAAGTTGCATCCGATAACCGCTTCAAAGCAGAGCCGAAACAAAAATTACCGAATAGGTTAAGCTTTAAAACTACAAAAGAAGAGGATGAATATTCGGAGAAAGTATATTAATTAAATCCAACTTTTACGTGAAGCCTCAGCTTTCAACCACTCCGGGATCTGCTCAAAGAACTGCATTACTGAGCTTGCCAGTCCATTCGTTAGCTGCTGCTCCACTCGATAGAATGGATTCAGAAACAACTTATTATGTAAGCCTATGCCTGTGGTACCATCTGGGCCGGCGGCCCACTCGCCTTGATAGGTTTGCGCGATACACTCCCCCAGAAAGCAACCTAAGGCATTAATCACGCCCTCGCGGCTTTCGGCGGGCAAGTGGGCCCGCTGGCCTTCAATAAAGTCAGAGAGGCGATGCACACCGACGGCATCAAAGCTATTGACCTGCAATTGTTGGCGCACGGCATCAGCGGCGGCGTGGAGGGCGGTTAAAGGGTTTTGCTCGGGGGGCATTTTTGCGAGTTACAAGTTTGAAGGCAACATCAGCGGCCGTCTTATAGAATGGTTTACTTTCCGGCAGGCGCTGATTGATACCGCTTCCAGTTCACGTAAGACTCCAGAATCTGGGGGGCATCTTTTAGTTCTAGTGTGCTTTTAGTCAGCTGTTTGGCTAGCAGCGGGTGGTCGCCCACGTACTTAAGCATGAACTCACGGAACTCACGTGGTTTGGCAGGTACTATCACTGGGGTATCCGCTCCCCGGTACAGCACCTTATATGACTTCGAGGCAACAGTATTTGGTCGGAAGTACACGTAGTGGCTCAGGGAGAACTCACCCCCACGGTACAGCTGTTGCGCAAACCCAGCCGTAATATGTTCAGCGGGCTCCGGAATATCGAAGTTGCGGATGATGCCAAACGTGTCCTTGCCTGCTACAAACCGTTGAACCTCGTCGGTAGAGAATTCTCGCTGCCCCTGCTTCTTGGCCTCTTTGCCCGCCCCGATAATGGCCACTCTATCGTAGTGAATAACCCATTTCCCCTCTTTCCAAGTGCCATCAGTTAGCTGATAACTTCCGCTCCGAAAATCAGGGTCTGTTCCACTACGAGCTTGATTTACCAAATAAATTAATGGTAATACTTGTCCCTGACAAAGCGGAGCTGCTGCGCTCGTCGCGGCAAGCAAAGCAGTAGTAAGCAACGCAGGGTGACAGTGTTTCATAGATATGACTTCAATGATGTTCCAATATGGCAAAGAAGCGGAAATGATGTCTTAAAGTAATTTATCCGTTAAACTTAATATGTAGGCATGACCTCTGAGCAACTGTTTTTCGCTCTGTCTATACAGAGCCTCTAATTGCCTCTTGAGGCTTTGGCCAACACATAGGTCGTCAGAATATCCGCCGCGTCGGGCCACGCTCGAAACGAATTTTGGCGCAGCTGCCGCGCCAACTCTGCATTTTCACCCACCACAGCCAGCATTGCTTTATTGAACTTACGCCGGCCGGTGGGCAGGCGACGGGGCAACTCGTTGTTCACCCGCAGAAGCAATTGTTGAGTCATCCAGCCTAGGAAGGCAGATGGGTCATTGCTTTTTTGAAATTCAAATAGCGCGTAACCACCCGCATTGAACAGTTCCCTGGCAAAACCCTGCGGTAAGGCGCTATACGTTTCGCCGTCAGCAGTAAAGCGGATGATTTGGCCTGGTGAATACGCCTGCGATACATTGGTTCCAGGAGCAGCTAAGTACACTCTATCACGCTTTATCTCATAGACCAAGGCCTCATGCCAAGTACTATCGGGCAGTTGGTAGCGGCCCATGGTTCGGTTGCTGGCTCCTTCCCGGCGTACGGTGAGGTCCTCGGGCGGCAATGGCGTCGTGGGCGTCGGGAAATTAGCCGGCTGCCGCCGCTGAGCTACTGCCGTAGCTACTGAAATGATGATCAGCAAGAACACAATTGCTAATCGACGACCACATGTTGGCAGAGCTGACGCCAGCATTAGCAGTCGTGCGTGGGACAGGGCATGCGGCCACCTTTGCTCTGGCGCTTGAAGGCTTTGGTTTTCTTTTGCTGGGCTGTGCGCTGGGCGCAACCGGCCATGGGAGCCACGGCAGAACCAGTCAGCACCGCGGCCAGTAACAAGGTCATAATCTTTCTCACAAGACGAATTTGGCAGGGATAATTAACCAAATATAAGGTTCTTTACCCGTCCGCCGGCCTTGGGGGGCAAATTCTCAATCCTCTACTTTCCTGCCTTATGCCCGCCGAATTCAGCCTGCGCGCCAACCTTATCGACCTGTTTGTTAACACCATAACTCCAGCTACTATTCATGTAGCTGGGGGGCAAATTCAACGCATTGATCCTCTCTCCTCTCCCACTCCTGATCCGACGTTGCCTTACGCGTTGCCGGGGTTTGTGGATGCCCACGTACACGTAGAAAGCTCCTTGCTGGTGCCCGCCGAATTTGCCCGCCTGGCCGTAGTGCACGGCACTGTAGCCACGGTCTCGGACCCACACGAAATTGGCAATGTGCTGGGCACAGCGGGCGTTGAATATATGCTGGCCAGTGGGCGCACCGTGCCGTTTAAGTTTTGCTTTGGGGCGCCTTCCTGCGTTCCGGCAACTCCTTTCGAAACGGCTGGAGCTGTTATATCGGTGCAGGACATTGAGCAACTGTTTCAGAACCCCGAAATTGGCTATTTGGCCGAAATGATGAACTGGCCCGGCGTATTGCACAACGACCCGGATGTAACGGCCAAAATCGCGCTTGCTCAGCGTTACGGCCGTCCCGTGGATGGCCACGCCCCTGGCCTGCGCGGCGCCGACGCCGAGCGCTACGCGTCAGCTGGCATCAGCACCGACCATGAGTGCTTCACCGCCGACGAAGCCCGTGACAAGTTGGCCGTGGGCATGAAAATTCTCATTCGGGAAGGCTCAGCGGCCCGCAACTTCGACGCCCTAATTGACTTGCTGCCCGAACACTTCGAGAACATGATGTTCTGCTCCGACGACAAGCACCCTGATACGCTGGTGTTGGGCCACATCAATCAATTGGTACAACGGGCAGTAGCGCGCGGCCAGGATGTACTGAAAGTACTGCGCGTAGCCTGCCTGAACCCAGTGCTCCACTACAACCTGCCCGTCGGCTTGCTGCGCGAAGGCGACCCCGCCGACTTTATCGTGGTTGATGATCTGACTGATTTTCAAGTGCGCCAAACCTACGTGGGGGGCGAATTGGTCGCCGAAAACGGGCAAACGCTTATTCCCGCCGCACCGGTTGCTGTGGTTAATAATTTCGAAGCGCAGCCAGTGCAGCCCGAAGAGTTTCAGCTACCTGCTCCGCAAAAAGCCCCCCAGACTGAGCAGACCGAAATCCGCGTAATCGAGTGCTTCGACGGCCAGCTTATCACTGCCCGTCACGACTTGCCCGCTAGCATTGAGCAGAACCTCGTTGTGCCCGATGTAGCCCGCGACATCCTCAAGCTCACCGTCGTAAATCGTTATCAATCGGCTCCACCAGCCGTGGCTTTTATCACCGGATTTGGCCTAAAACGAGGCGCTCTTGCCTCCAGCGTCGGCCACGACTCACACAACATTACTGCCGTCGGCACCGACGATGAAAGTATTGCCCGCGCCGTGAACCTTGTTATTGCCGCAAAAGGTGGCTTGGCGGCTGTGGTGGGCAAAAATGAGGAAATATTAGTGCCGCTGCCGGTGGCCGGCCTCATGTCTAATCAAGATGGCTACCGTGTGGCCGAAGCCTATGCCGCCGTGGATGCGCTGGCAAAAGAGCTAGGCTCACCACTTGCCGCCCCATTTATGACGCTGTCCTTTATGGCTCTGCTCGTGATTCCCAGCCTGAAACTAAGCGACAAAGGTTTATTCGATGGCGAAGCTTTCCGTTTTGTAGAAGCGGTAGTATAAACGCTAACTTATTCAATTAGGCGGTCATGCAGAGCGGAGCGAAGCATCTCGCGTGCTGATAAGAGGTTACTAATCCAGCTAAACACGCGAGATGCTTCGCTCCGCTCTGCATAATCGCACAGGAGTATGAGCGCATAATAGAAAAGCCACTGCATTCTAATGCAGCGTCTTTTTTGCAAATAAATTAGCTCAAGCTTTATGCTTCTGCGAAACGCTTCTGCATCAACTTATTCAGCTTCTCTTCAGTCAGTGGCTTAGCTAAATATTCTACGTCGGGGTACTGGGCTACGCGGGCCGTATCGGCGGCGTGCATGGAGGTGGTGAGTACGGCCAATACGGTGCGCGATTTTACGTCGGTGGGTAAAGCGCTGTAACGTTGCAAGAACTCGAACCCATCCATGCCCGGCATCTTTAAGTCAACAAAGACCAAGGCCGGCGTATCGTTGGGCGTGGGGCTCTCTAAGTTGCGGCCCTCACCCCAAAAGTAGTCGTAGGCTTGTTGAGCGCGGGTAAAAACCAGCACATTGTCAGCTACAGCCAACCGGTTGAGCAAGCGGTTATTCAGAAAACAGGTGGTTTCGTTATCGTCCACCAGCACAATATTGCGCAGCTTTTTAGTCACGGTCATAGGTCGTTGTATTTCTATCGTAGCACACTAAACCGGGAGCCAGCAATAAAGATTTTTTTATAGCCAGCCCTGCTCACGCATCCAGTCGTCGTTGTAAATCTTTCCTAAGTAGCGGGTTCCGTGGTCAGGCAGGACAATGACCATGGTATCTTCTTCCTTCAAGTGCTCGCGCGCATATTCCAGCGCCCCATACACTGCCGAACCGCACGACCAACCCACAAATAAACCTTCTTCCTTGGCTAAGCGCCGCGTCATTACCGCCGCGTCTTGGTCGGTTACCTTGATGAACAGATCGATTTGGTCGAAGTCCACGTTCTTGGGCAGAATATCCTCGCCAATACCTTCGGTTTTGTAAGGATAAATCTCGTTTTCGTCGAAAATGCCGGTCTCCTTGTACTTCTTGAACACTGAGCCATATGTATCCAAGCCAACAGTTACCAGATTCGGATTTTGCTCTTTCAGATACTTGCTAGTACCACAGATCGTGCCGCCCGTGCCCACGCCGCAAGCCAAGTGAGTAATCTTTCCATCGGTTTGAGCCCACAACTCGGGGCCAGTGCCTTCATAATGGGCAGCCGTGTTGGAAAGGTTGTCGTACTGATTCGGATAAAAGGAGTTAGGAGTCTCCGCATTCAAGCGCCGCGCTACCGAATAGTAAGAGCGTGGGTCTTCGGGAGCAACATCTACGGGGCAAATGACCACCTCGGCACCTACAGCCCGCAAAATATCCTGCTTCTCCTTGCTTTGCTTGTCGCTCATCACGAAGATGCACTTATAGCCTTTGTGTATGGCCGCTAGCGCTAGGCCCATACCAGTGTTGCCGCTGGTACCTTCGATGATGGTGCCGCCGGGCTTAAGTAGACCCGCTTTTTCTGCATCTTCTACCATGCGTACCGCCATGCGGTCTTTCACGGAGTTGCCCGGATTAAAATATTCAACCTTGGCCAGCACCGTGCCCTTGATGCCGTCGGCTACTTTGTTCAGTTTTACTAGAGGTGTGTTGCCGATGGCTTCAACTATGTTATTCAGATACATACAGTTGGGTACGCAGGGTAATTGGGTGGACCACAAAGGTACGAATTTACCTTCTTAGCCTTAGGAAAATCCCTGCCTTTCCAAATTAGGCAAGCGTAAGCTCAAAAAGTCAGGGGGTGTTTTCAGCTGGATATTAGACCTGATAGGCCCATTATTTACTGGCTTATTTATGTAGCCTAGCGCAGTGGATGCAAGGCTTGTGTTCGGTCGATGAATAGGAAAGCATCATAGCGGTTAGGCAGGTCGCTTGGCACATAATTGCCTCTCTCCTGGCTAGGGTCATATACCACACCAATGGCTCTATGCCCACGGTATTGCGTCAGGTTTTTATCGGAGCGCCAGCTTTGTAATAGGATCAGCTTATTGCGGGGCTCCTTACTATGCATGGCAGCCTCCCAAGAGTTAGGTTGCGCCGCAGGAACCGGTAGGGTAGTCACGGGCCCTCCCCAGTATGGAGAAGCTATTACGGTGCCTTCGTAAGTGCCCGCTCCTACTATAAATACGCCTTTCGCAGAGTGCTGCTCACGGGTTAGCTGCCCTACATTTACCTCGCCACGGGCTTCCATTTCAGTGTAGCGCGCATCTCCCACGTGGGTATTGTGTTCCCACACGATGATCTTAGCAGTTGTTCCGTGAAAGCTCATCAGCCGATTGATGGTTTCCATCATGTGCCTGTCCCGAATATTCCACGAGTCTGCGTTGCTGCGTACTGCCGTCCGATAATAACGCTCGGCGTTTACGGCAACCAGCGCATTTTGCTCAGCATTGAAGGCTTCTTCGTGTGTAGCTGGCAGCGTTTTCATCTGATTGCGCACAGCTGTTAGCACGGCATTTATCTCCGAGGCGCAGCTTCTTCCTTGCAACGTAGCCCGACCGTAGGCTTCCTCGCTCTTGTTATAGCTCTGCAAACACTGCAAGGCCGAATTCACGGTACTTAGGGTAGTCGGGTCGGCTTCGGGAAAATCGGTACGAATACTTTCCAGTGATTCCCACAGGCTATACAGATCCAAGCCAAAGAAGCCAACCTGGCGGGAAGCAGTTTGACTTAGGTTATAGGTACGTAGCCACTCGGCTAGCTCCGCTACTTCCTGATTGGCCCACAGCCAGGTTGGCCAACGGCTGTATTGCTCTAGAACCTGCTTAGCTGAAGTGGCTTTACTAGTTCCTTTAACATATCTATTTAACTCATAAATAGCTGGCCAGTCGCCTTCTACAGCAATTATAGTGAATCCCTTTTCCTGAATCAGGCGCTTGCTAAGGACAGCGCGCCAAGTATAAAACTCGGCGGTGCCATGAGAAGCTTCACCTAATAACGCATAGCGGGCAGCACTCAGGCTTGTGAGCAGCGGAGTCAAATCTTGCTCTGTTTCCAGACGCGTTACCCCAGCATCCGGAATGGTAATCGGGCTAACGCTGGTAGCCGGAGTTATGTCATTGTCGCTCTTATTACACGCCGCCAGGCACCAACAGAAGCTTAACAGTAATGCAAACCTTATATTTCTCATAATCGCCTTTTAGCCTACTCCTCCCCCAACTCCCAACCATTACATAGTCAATCGCCACTCGGTAGCTCCAATAAACAGCCTTATCATAGCCTATAGTAGCTATTTAATAACAACCTTTTATATTTCGTATGAAACTTGATAAAATAAAAAAGGTTGCTGCCGAGCTAGGAAAAATCCACATTAGCACAACACTACTTACCTTGATGATTATAGCTACGGCAACCCATACTATCTCTATCAGAAGCTTAACCGGAGTCATATGAGCATCGTATCCATAATTGGCTTGCCTCCCCCCCAAAAAAGCCTACTTTTGCGGACCGATGACTTACTAAGTCATTCCTGATTACCACCCTATATCGCATTTTCCTCCTAACCCTTCTCTTATGAGTGTTCTGGTCAATAAGGATTCCAAAGTGATTGTGCAAGGCTTTACGGGCTCCGAAGGCTCGTTTCATGCTCAGCAGATGATTGAGTACGGCACCAACGTAGTAGGCGGCGTAACGCCCGGTAAAGGCGGCACTACCCACCTCGACCGTCCGGTGTTCAACACCGTTGCCGAAGCCGTAGAGCAAGCTGGTGCCGACACGAGCATTATTTTCGTGCCCCCGGCTTTCGCTGCCGATGCCATCATGGAAGCTGCTGATGCTGGCATTAAGGTCATCGTGACCATCACCGAAGGCATCCCAACCAAGGACATGATTGCGGTAAAGGAGTACCTAAAAGGCCGCGAAGGTCTGCGCATGATTGGGCCAAACTGCCCCGGCGTAATGACCGCCGGCGAGTGCAAAGTGGGTATCATGCCCGGCTTTATTTTCACTAAAGGCAAAATCGGTATCGTTTCGAAGTCGGGTACGCTGACATATGAAGCGGTTGACCAACTCACCAAAGCTGGCTTAGGCCAGACCACGGCTATCGGCATCGGTGGTGACCCAATCATCGGCACTACCACCAAAGAAGCCGTGGAGCTGCTCATGAACGACCCCGAGACCGAAGGCATCGTGATGATCGGTGAAATCGGCGGTGGCATGGAAGCTGAAGCTGCTCGCTGGATTCGGGAAACCGGCAATAAGAAGCCCGTTGTAGGCTTCATCGCCGGCCAAACCGCACCTCCCGGCCGTCGCATGGGCCACGCAGGTGCCATCGTAGGTGGCGCTGATGATACGGCCGCTGCTAAAATGGCCATTATGCGCAAGTGTGGTATCCACGTAGTCGACTCTCCCGCCGAAATTGGCGACACCATGCTTCGTGTATTGCAAGGCGAGCAGGTGACTGCATAGATTTTGAGCGTTATAATATAAAAAGCCCCCCAGAAAGTATCTGGGGGGCTTTTTATGTATTTGTTAGTACAAAGCAATACCGTTACTAGAAGCCGTATTTAAGTTTCGCTTCATCATCCGATAAGACAATCAACGCTTGTGGCCCTCCACCTTGCATTTCACTGTCCGGATAAATTAATTCCCAGTACCTATTATCAGTTGGATCTCTATAAAGTGTAGTCCAACCGCTTTTATCAATTTTTAGCTTAAGAAGGTGATTTGTGATTAAGAAGTGAATTCGCTTCGAAATTCGATCTTCAATAATTTGCTTGCCATTGAATACCCAAGAGCCAATTAACGCTACTTCCTCCTTCTTAATTTGCATTTACTTTTTCCCGCTCTGCCCGCCAACATTTACGACCACGCCGAAATTAAAGACTGAGTTGGATGCCTTTAAATATTTCTGGCTGCGCAAGCCAAACATACCACCGCTAATTAATTGCAGCTGCACCGGGCCGGCGACCTGCACGCGGGTGAAGGTGATGGGCTCCACGAAGACGTTGTCCTCGGGTGTAGTGGCTAGGCCATCCACACGCAGGTCGCTCAGCTCCAGGTAGCTCAAACGTAGCGCCGTGCCGTAGGAAACTGGAAACTCATTGCCGAAGAGGCGAAACGACTTCTTCTCTTTTGAGCTGTAGTTTACCTGCAAGAAGTACTTGTTTAGGTCGCCTTCTACCGTGCGCGTCGTGGTTTTTATTCCGTTTTCGGTCTTGAAATCAGTGCGCTTGGTGGAGCCCGCCCCGATGCCTACATAGGCTTCGAGGGCGCGCTTATCGGGCAGGCGGGTAAAGTAGCCACCGGCTATTTCGGCAAACGTGTGGTCTTCCGCTTTACGTTTTTTGTCGGTATGCAGCGTCGTAAACGTACCCATCACCCCTATGTGCTCACCCACGGCGTAGGCACCTTGTATCGCCAAGTTGTTGTCCAGATTCGTATGGATACCGCCGCTGAATTCGCCTTTCTGAGTGAGTAGGGGCACATTGGGCGGCGGTGGGAAGTACAAAGAGGTACAGGCACTCAGCATCGGCAAAATGGCAAGAAGGGCAAGGCGACGCAAGAATTGGTTAGCCACAAGGTGGGGATTATTGTTAGAGACAAGCAGACTAGCTGCCTTCTTTCCAGATTGGTCGGCTCCTAAGCTGAGCCGTATAGGTAGCAGTCTGGGGGGCAAAAATAGTGCAGCCCCGCGCATTCCCCCTCTTATCACTCCCGATTTCCGCATTCTATGTCTGATTCTTTTGATGCTGTAATTATCGGCAGCGGCCAGGCCGGCAACCCTTTGGCTACTGCCCTGGCTAGCGCGGGCCGACGCGTGGTGCTGATTGAGGAAAACTTGCTGGGCGGCTCCTGCATTAATTATGGCTGCTCGCCGGTCAAAACTATGCTCGCCTCGGCCGAGCGCGCCCACCAAGTACGCACTGCCGCCGCCTTTGGTGTGCAAACAAATGCCCACCAAGTAGATATGAGTGTGGTAATAGCCCGCAAGGAGGACGTGATCGGGCAAATGCGCGCTGGCGTGCGCAAGAATCTTACCCAGGAACAGCCCAATATTACCGTGCTTCAAGGCCGGGCAGTATTCACCGGCCCCCGCAGCCTGCGTGTAGCCCTAGAAAGCGGCCCGGAACGTGAGTTGATTGCTCCGCTCATATTCATCAATACCGGAACCCGCGCCGCTATTCCGAAGGTAGAGGGCCTCGCCGAAACAGGCTTCCTGACCACCACCGAACTCATGAACCTGACCGAGTTACCCGAGCACCTGCTGATATTGGGTGGAGGCTACATTGGGCTGGAATTTGGACAGATGTTCAGACGCTTCGGCAGCCGCGTTACAATCATCGAATCGGGCGAGCAAGTGCTGGAGCACGAAGACGCCGACGTGCGCGCCACGCTACAAGAGTTGCTGGAGGAGGAAGGCATAGAATTTATACTTGGCGCCAAAGCCTACCGCTCTTCCCGGGGCGCTGGGGGGCAAATTACCGTATCAGCCCGCACTACCGATGGCGCGGAGCGCCGCCTACGCGGCACGCACCTGCTGATAGCTACTGGCCGCACGCCCAACTCCGACAAGCTCAACCTGGCAGCGGCCGGCGTGCGAGTAGATGAGAAAGGCTACATCCAAGTAAATAGTCGCCTCCAAACCAACGTGCGCGGCGTGTACGCCCTTGGCGACGTGCACGGTGGCCCCCAATTCACCCACCTCAGCTACGACGACTACCGCATTGTGCGCGATGCGCTGCTGGAGGGCAAATCCCGCTCGGCCAAGCAGCGCCCCTTACCCTACACCGTCTTCACCGATCCGCAACTAGGTCGCATCGGCTTATCGGAAGAGCAAGCCAAGGAAAAAAAGATACCGTACCGCGTGGCCGTCATGCCGGTTTCTACCATCGGCCGGGCCCGCGAAACAGGGCGGCTGGGGGGCTTTTTCAAGGTGATGGTAGACGATAAAGACCTGATCATTGGGGCCGCTATACTATGTGCCGAGGGCGGCGAAATCATGACCATGCTCCAGCTAGCCATGACGGGCAAGCTAAAGTATCAGGTGCTGCAAGAGATGATTTTTGCCCACCCGCTCTGGGCTGAGGCCTTAAATAATGCTTTTACTTATTTGAGAAAACCATAGATTATTCTATACATTTAAGCCATAGCAACTTACGTCCCCATTTGTAACTACCGAATAGCGGTAGTTTGCTTAATGCTACCCGAGATCTATCACCCAGTACGACCTATCTACTTGGCTAATGGATACGCTAAAAAGGACAATTATGAATGTGGTGGGATTTGACAATGTGATGTTGATCAAATCATTTTTTAAGACCCAGCAGGAAAAAGAGTTACTGCTGAAGCGTCGCAATTTCTACCTTCAATTTCTTCAGCCCGGCGACACCTATTTCGACGTAGGCGCTAACATGGGCAATCGCATCGAGCCGCTAATAAATCAGGGGATCAACATTGTGGCAGTCGAGCCCCAGCCGAATCTTGTTCGGTATCTGACCAGAAAATTTGGTGATACTATCACGCTCATTCCTAAAGGTTTAGGAGCCGAGGAAACGGAGGCGCAGATGTTTATTTCGAGTGCGCACGTATTTTCTTCCTTTTCCACCGACTGGATTGATAGCGTACGGAATAGTGGCCGCTTCAAAGAACACACTTGGGAGGAAACCGCTACGGTACAAATAACGACCCTCGACGCTCTCATCAAACAGTTTGGTAAGCCCAGGTTTATCAAGATTGATGTAGAGGGGTATGAGTTTGAAGTGCTGAAAGGACTGAGTACGCCCATTGAAATCATATCCTTCGAGTACACCACTCCGGAACAAACGCAGAAAGCGCTGGATTGCTTAACCAAGCTCCATAGCCTATCGCCCGCTATGCGCTGCAACTACTCCATCGGTGAGGAATTAGAGTGGGCACTGCCGCAATGGATTTCCTTTGAGCAGATGCGGCAACACATCCAGAGCCCAGAGTTTATCGATACTGATTTTGGTGACATCTACGTGAAAACGGTAAAGTGATCGTCCGGCATCACTTCTGTCATCAACCCTATTTCTAAACTTCTCGAAAATGCCTCCAAAGCAAGCTAAGGGTGACTGATAATCGTTGTGTCAAACAATCCCGAGGACTGCTTTTAGTGAGTTAGTCAGTCTTCGGCGAACTTCTTAAAGCGGTGCGGATAAATAACAAACCCTACGGAAGTGAAAACGCGCCCTTGCTTGATGTCATCTAATTTTATCTCAGCGGGTGTGTTGGCGCGATACCCGGGCGATGCGGACGTGCTCACGGCCAGTTGAAACTGCCCCCACGGCAGAAAACCAGTTCGGTTGCCAAAGCGCATAAATAACATCGGCTCGCTTCGAATCATGCGTCGCAGATCTATCGGCAAGCCGTTGTTAGTCAGTGAAGAAAACCCTACCTGCGACAGCCGATACGCTGCTCCTACTGTGGCCCACTGACCTTCATATGCGACGAAACCCTCGCCGTAAATTTTATGAAAGCGGGCCTCATAGTTGAATCGTATAGCTGTGCCGGGGTTCGAGAAATCGATATCACTGCGAGTATAGCGCCGGCTGCTCTGGCCTCGTCCGTAGCCTCCCATGGCTCCTACTAGCCACCGCTCGGAGAGTGGCCAGTATGTGCCGGCACCCAGTTCGAATTGTTGGATGCAAAAGTGCGTAGAATCACCCCTTTGGGGTCGCAGTCCGCCTGCGGCGCGTACCACTACATGGCGGGCAGGCGAGTATGCCACCGAACCTTCTAGTCGGCCCGAGAGGTATAGGCTGGCGGCGGCTTCAGCTTCGCCTTTGTCGCGCAATAAAGGTGTACTGGGTTGGAGAGGCACATACACTGAGCAGCTTGATAAGCCGAGTAATACTAGAACTAAGGCCGCGCGAGGTAGTGACAAATGAATAGAGCTTTTGTAGGTAATCTTAGTCTATATAAGCTGTTTAATAATCAGATTAGAAACCTAGGCAAAAGCCCCCAGATAATAATTCTGAGGGGCTTTTGCTTGAAAACCTCACATAATTTGATTCGCTGCTCATTTTCCAGCAGGCCTTACACCTTCTGCTTTCTTCGACCTTCTAGAATGCGGAAGAAAGAGCGCGTGTTAATTTCTTCTTTTGTCAGGCCGGTAGCAGTGATTTCCTCTTCTGTAATTGCTCCACAGTTCAGGGCTTTCAGGAAGAAGTTGAGTAAGCCTTGACCTGTAGCGGCATCGTCGAAAATGTCGCCGGTGAGGGTAGAAATAGCGGCGCGTTCTACGAAGCTTTTCAGGCGAAATACCGCGTCCTCGTAGCTGCTCAGGAAGAAGGCATAGGTAGCGGCGTAGCGCATGGGTAGCTGCGCTGGGTTCAGGTCCCAGCCTTGGTAGAGGCCGTTGATGAGCGAGTGTGTGGTGTGGTGGAAACCCTGTCGCCATGCATTGTGCACCGATTCGCGGTTTTCCTTTTGCTGCTCAAACGTCAGGTTCTCGCCCCGGTGCGGACCAATGGGCATTACGTTGGTAGCGCCGTCGGAGAGGAATATACCGGTGCCGCCTAGCGCTACTTTGGTCATGTGGTGGGCAAAATCGCACACGGGGTGCGCCATTGTCTGGTAGCGCGCCGTGATGCCGGCCGAAGCCGTGTAATCGTAGGTGCCGAAGTGGGCGGCGACGCAGCGGCCTTCACTAGCCCGAATGATGCGCATCAGCGGGTTGCGGCCTTCCTCATCCATAATGATTTGGGTCGCCTCCACCATGGTTTCCATCTGCAAGGTGCCGGGGGGCAAATTGTTCGCCTTTTCCAGGATTTCGAACAAGCGCACCATCGTCGTCATTTGCTCCGGAATGGTCACTTTGGGCAGCATCACCACGAAGTTGTCGGGCAGTTTACCGCCAGTTTTCTCAAGGAGCGTCGTCAGAAAAATGTCGAGCGTCCGAACACCGCGCTGCTTCAAATCTTCAGTGAAGGGCTTAATGCGAATGCCAATGAATGGCGACAATGTGCCGTTCTGCATGCCTACTGCTACTTCATTGGCAGCCTGCACGGCCGTGGCATCTTCCTCTGCATCGGGACGGTTGCCGAAGCCGTCTTCAAAGTCTATTCGAAAGTCCTCAACGGGCTCGGACTTGAGCTTGGCAACAATTTTATTGTACACCGAATATGCCAGCCAGGCCACCTCCTTCTTGCAGTCTTCCGGCGACAAAGCATTCAGCTTGGCCGTTAGCTCAACAATGTCTTTCCCCGACTTCGGCAGGTGCTCATAGCCTTTGAGCTGAAGCACGTTGGCTAGCTCCACAAAGTTGGGCGCATAAGTGCGCAGGTTGTTCAGGGCAATGTCGCCCATGCGCACACACGTATCCGATTTGAACAGATTAGCGCCGCCATATACCGTATGCACGGGCTGCCGGTCAGGCCTGTCGCCGGGGTAGGTTTGCTGAAACTTAAGGTTAGCGACGCCAAGCTGATTTAATAGCTGCTCTTTGTCGGAGTCTTGTATGCTGAGTTTCATATGCAGTAGGGGGCAAATTTGGATGGAATGAAAGCTGCCGATTCGTTAGCTTCAGGAACCGCGGTAAGTGGAGTAACCAAAAGGGTTTAGAAGCAACGGCACATGGTAATGCTCCGACGCAGTGACGGCAAAAACAATCTCGACGAACGGATAAAAAGCAGTCGTAGCCTGTTGGTCAAAGTATGCTTGGGTGAAGAACTTCAGCTTGTAGATACCCAGCGGTAGCAGCTCATTTTTCGGCAGCAAATCAGCTACGCGGCCGTCTTGGTTGGTAGCGCCTCGCGCTAGCTCCTGCCAGGTTTCTTGCTGCTGTCCGTAAAGCACGATGGTAACGCCCTGGGCGGGTTTTCCTTTGGTCGTATCGAGAATATGGGTGGTAATCTGGCTCATGTTGCTAACAGCTTTTCCAGCCGAATCTGAGTGATTTTTGCTTGCTCGCCCATAGCAATTTTGATTTCCTGTGGGGGCTCGTTCGGTAACCTAGCCTGCAACAACGTCAGCATTTCCTCCGCCGATTTGCCGGTAGCGCAGACGATGAAAATATAGCCGAATTTCTCCTCGTAGCGCGTGTTTCCCTTGGCCAAAGCCTCCAACACGGCTTGCGAAGATTGCTGCACCGCCGCCTGTTCGCCAGCAGCCCAAGTGCTGGTACTGAAAAACTTTTCCTTTAGCGAATTGATGTTCCCAATCTTCGGATGATGAGTAAATGCCTCGCGCCAATCGTGCTCAGAAAGGCTGTGCCAGATGCTAGCGGATTGCTCAAACAGAGTTTCCTTATCCGGCACCGGAAATATATCGGCCATAGCCTCTACCCAAGCCGTGCTACCGCAGCATTTACGCAGAGCATCGCTCAGCGCCGGTTTAGGCAAGGTATTGAGTTCAACTAGGGTCATGCTCTACGAATCTATTCAAATCAAAAGCAGTCGCACTAAAAGTGACCATCATAAAGAATGTCATGCAGAGCGGAGCGAAGCATCTCGCTCGCTTCGTTCATTAGCTTGGCAACGTCAGCACGCGAGATGCTTCGCTCCGCTCTGCATGACGTACTAGAGAGGGTATAATCAAACCACTGTCGGGAAGCGGTTGACGTTTTTGTAGTAGATGTACACGGCGGGCTCTTTTCCCATGGCGGTGAACCACTGTTGGCAGTAGGGTGCCATCCAAATAGAGTCGCCTTTTTTGATGGGGTACCACTCGTGGTCGAGCATATAGATACCCTGGCCTTGGAGGTAGAGCAGGCCGTGCTCCATGATATGGGTTTCGACCATGGGCAAATTGCCCCCCGTCTGGTAGGTGAAGATGTTTACAGCCATATCGAAGCCGAAGTGGTCGGGAAGCAGCACCTGAATGCGCAGGGCCTCATCGTTCATATAGATAGGCGCTTTGTTATCGTCTTTCTCGCCGAACAAAACGCCGGGTATTTCGTGGCCTTCTAGCGGCTCGTACACTTTGTGAAAAGTGAGAATCTGAGTGCCTGCAGTAGGGTTTTCAAACTGGTATTCCTTGCCGATGGGAACGTACACGAACTCACCGGTGCTCAGCGTCCGCTTCTCCCCATCCACTGTTACTTGGATCTGGCCTTCTACGAGGTAGAAGAAGATCTGTGAAGCCTGGGTTTTACCCACCAATTGCCCCCCAGCCTGCAACGTAACGAGCGTTTGGCAGAGTCGAGCGCCCATTTGCTCGTTGATAATTACGTTCACGGTGCAGCCCGTCCAGCCCGGCACGTTGCTGTTGATGTAGCCATCGGGACTGATGACGGCGTGGTTCCGCTTGACGACGGAACGGGTTAAAGCGGAAATTTCCATGAGGGGTTACGAATGGTGGGTAATGAGTTGGGTAAGGAAACGCTCGGCTACACGCAGCGCGGCCGCTAGATCGGGCAGCTCCACGTTTTCCAGGGGATTGTGGCTGATACCTTTAAAGCACCGCACGAACAGCATAGTAGCCGGTGCGACTTGCGATAGGGGTACCGCGTCGTGGCCGGCCCCACTGACGAGCGGCACTACTGGATAGCCAGAGTCAGCAATGGCACGGGATAGATGGCTATTCAAAGCAGCATCGCAGGTTACGGGAGCGGTTTGCTGAACGGGGTGCCAGTCCAGCCTGATATTACGCTGCTGTGCAATTGCTTCTACCTTTTCCCGCAGTTCTTGGGAGGCCCAAGCTAGGCGCGCTTCATCCGCACTCCGCAGATCTAGGCTGCACACCACTTCGCCGGGTATCACGTTGCTGGCCGCGTGACGGATATCGAGCTTGCCCACCGTCGCAACCAGCGCCTGCTGATGCGCTAAGCCAAACTTTTCCACTGCCAAAACCACTTCAGCGGCGCAGCATAAGGCATCCTGGCGCATACTCATGGGCACCGTGCCTGCATGACCTGCCATACCTTTAAAAATCAGTTCTATCCGCTGCTGCCCGGCAATAGCCGTCACGAGTGCCACGGGAATATTGCGCTCAAATAATACCGGCCCTTGTTCGATATGCACTTCGAAGTAACCGAGCCAATCGGCAGGGAGAATAGCATCGTGCGCCAACTGCTGCGCATCGCAGCCCATAGTTGCTAAGGCAGTTGCTAGGTTTATGCCCGCCGCGTCCTGCTTTTGGAGTAGGTTAGGCTCAAAAAAGCCCCCCACAACTTTACTGCCCAAATAGGTGGTGTGAAACCGACAGCCTTCTTCGTCGCTAAACGCAATAAGCTCCACATGAAATGGTGGCTCAACATGCTGTTGCGCCAGCTGTTCCAGCAAATCCAGTCCCAGCAACACACCCAGCGGCCCATCGAATTTACCGGCATTGACCACCGTATCAATATGCGAGGCAATGACAAAGGTTTTCGCGGCGGGACGAGTACTGGCCAGCCGGCCCCGCACGTTGCCGATGTTGTCGAGGCGAGTACTCAAGCCGGCCGCTTCCATCCAGCTTTTTACCAAAGCGCTACCCGCCAAAAAAGCCGCTGTTCCGAAAGTGCGCGTCACGCAGTTTGCATCTTCGCTGATGGACGCAAGGGCATCGATACGCTGTAGAATTTTCTCCGCGCGGTGTACGTATGCCTCCATACAGCTAGCGCGTAATGATTTCACCCTCACTGAGGTGCGTGAAGTTGGGACGAATGTACACCGCGCAACCTTTGAGAAATGTCTGCTCAACTACGCCTCGTAGCTCCTGCCCAATATAGGGCGACACCTTGTGCCGATGGTGCAGCATATCAGCCGTCACGGTAAAGGTTTGATCGGGCGCCAGCACTAGCAAGTCGGCATCGTAGCCTTTCGCAATCTGGCCTTTGCGGTTCTGCTGGCCGATTAGCTTGGCGGGGTTGGTGCTCAGCCATCGGGCGAGGTCCGTCAAATCGGCGCCGCGCTTTTGGGCTGTTGTCCAGAGCACGGGCAAAGCCAACTGCAACGATGCAACACCACCCCAGGCCGTCGTGAAATCTCCACTTTCCAGCTGCTTCAAATCGGGCGGCGCGGGCGAGTGGTCGGTCGCTACAAAGTCGATTATGCCCGACTGCAAAGCCTGCCATAGCTGGTCGTTGTTAGCCCGCCCCCGAATCGGTGGAGCGCATTTGAACTGTGTCTGGCCGTCTTCAATTTCCTCAGCGTTAAAAAACAGATAATGCTGCCCAGTTTCTACGGTCAGCGGCAAGCCTTTAGCCTTGGCCGCCGCAAGTGGCGCAATAGAGTTAGCCGACGACAAATGCACGATGTGCGTGGGGCAATTATATTCCTCGCACAGCTGAATCATCAACGCTATGGCTTCGTCTTCCCATTGTTTGGGGCGTGAGGCGAGGTAGTTTTGGTAAGACCGTTTATCCCCGGATTTCCACGCTTCGTCGTCGGTACTTAGCTCACAGTGCACCAGCAGCGGCAGGCCGTAGCGCGCCAGAATAGGCATAGCTTGACGCAGATCGTGCTCAGTAGCGTTGGGAAAATCATCGATGCCCGAGTGGGTCAGGAAGGCTTTAAACCCCAACACACCGTGGGCAATCAGCCCTTCTATTTCCGCTGTATTGCCCGGCACGATGCCTCCCCAAAACCCGCAATTGGTATGCAGCTGACCTTTTGTAGCTGCTAGTTTCAATGCTAGGTTCGCCACTGAGGTCGTGACCGGAGCGGAGTTTAGCGGCATATCAACCAGCACAGTCAGGCCGCCAGCTAGGGCGGCGCGGGTAGCCGTATCAAAGCCTTCCCACTCGGTGCGACCGGGCTCGTTGATGTGCACGTGCGGGTCGATCAGGCCTGGCAGCAGCGCCTTTTCCTGCACGTCCTGAATTGGGCAGTCGACGGCGGTATCCGCGGGCACCACATCTACGATGCGGCCATCTTGCAGCAACACCAACGCCTCCCGCACGCCCTGCAGAGTCACTACGTTTTTACTTTTTATAGCTGCATCCAGCATACAAGGGGCAGAATGGCAATGGACAGGATTGGTCCTTCAATCTAGCAGGATAATTTTCTAGATTGGAAATCTTTCCATGCGCAATAAGCTAACGATGATGGGTATCAAACTAGGAATTAATGCCTACGGCAAAAACGCGATTAATCTATCGAAGATTATCCGCCACGCCGACCACCACGAGTTTCGCCAGATTTCGGTGAGTGTAGCGCTGGAAGGCGATTTCGAAACGGCCCACACGCTCGGCGACAATTCCCAAATTCTGCCCACCGATACCCAGAAGAACACCGTGTACGCGCTGGCTAAAAAGCACTTCACGTCCACTATTGAGGCCTTCGGCATTCATCTGGCCCACTTCTTTTTCACGCGAAATCCGCAGGTAAGCAAAGTAAAAATTGAGATAGTGGAGCACGGTTGGCAGCGCATGTCTTTTGATGGAGAAGCACACACCCACGCCTTCACCGGCGGCAGCACTGAGAAGCGCCGCGCCATCATCACCCAAACCGCCCAAGACGTACAAGTTTCCGCAGGCCTCCAGGATTTGCTGCTCCTAAAAACCACCGATTCAGCCTTCGAGAAATATATCAAAGACGAGTACACCGTTCTGAAAGAAACCACCGACCGCATTCTGGCTACCAAGTGCGAAGCCACCTGGCCCTACACCCGCCCCGATTTAGATTTCGAAGCCACTTACCAAAAGATTCGTACTGCGCTGCTGCGCACGTTTGCGGGGCACAAAAGCCAGTCGGTGCAGCAAACGCTTTATGCCATTGGGGAGCAAATTCTGCTGGAGAATGAGGTAGTGAAGGAAGTCAGCCTCATCATGCCCAACAAGCATCACATTCCGTTCAACTTGGAGCAGTTTGGAATGGAGAATAGCAACGAAATTTTCATCGCCACCGACGAGCCATTCGGTTATATCACAGGCACCGTTGTACGGGAATAACTGGCTTTACTAGACCTTAAAAAAGCCCACCAGCACGTCATGCAGAGCAATAACGAAGCATCTCGCCCGCTTCGTTGCAATGGTGACTCCTACGGAGCGAGCGAGATGCTTCGCTCCGCTCTGCATGACGTCCATATCTGAAAGACTTAACGGAACAACTTCTACCTAGAATTCTTCACCGCAATCAATTGCGCAGCGATGCTGATGGCTATTTCCTCTGGTGTTTGGCTATGAATAGGCAAGCCAACTGGAGCCTGTATTTGCTGTAATTGATCGGGCGAAAATCCTTCCGCCCGGTAGTCAGCGAACATCTTTTCTATCTTTTTTTGGCTGCCTAACAAGCCTAAGAATCGCAGCTTTTTGCCCAGCAACGCCCGCACAGCAATATCGTCGGTGCGGTAGCCTACGGTCATGATAACTACGTATTGGTTTTCGCCTTCGGGTAGCAGCGCTTGCAAGTCGGCGTAGCTCGCGACGATTGTTTTTTCGTGGACGTAATCGTTCGCTAAGAAAGTGTTGAGCTGCGGCCTGTCTTCGTAGAGCTGCACCCGAAAATCCAGCGATTGTACTAAGCGCGATAAAGCTAAGGCGCAGTGGCCGCCGCCGATGAGGTGCAGCTGATTCTTGCGGCCAATTTTTTCCTGATAAATCCACGCCGAATCTGACTCCTGTTGAAACAGATAATCTTGCGCGGGCTGTTTGCTGATCTCGAAAGAAATGCCCCCCGGCGTCAGGGTCAGCGTGCCGGGTTGCTCCTGTTCCAAAGCCGAGATCAGTTGCTGAATAGCATCTGCCTCGGTGGGGCGCACGGGATAAAGCAGCACCGTTTGCTCGCCGGAGCAAATCATGCCGCTTTGGTCTTGGGGGGCTTTTTTGTTGTGAATTTGACGGTGTAGAGAGCTAGTGGGCAACGGTTGCGCGAGCCGCTCGCGGGCTAGCTGTACCAGCTTATGCTCCATAATGCCACCGCCAATAGAGCCCTGCATAGCACCGTGCGCGTCTACGCTCATAGCAAAGCCTTGCCGGCCCGGACTACTACCTTGGCTCTGTACCACATACAGCAACATGGCCGGACCGCCCCGGCGCAGACTTTCGCTAAGAAGCTGCCACGTGGCGCAGGCTCTGTTCATGCACTTGTTGAGTACCTGTGGCTGCCGACGGATACAGCCCGAGCAACACTTTCTCGGGTGTCATTGGGGCATCGAAGGCAATAGGTGAGGTCGGGTTGAAGGCTTTAATGGCGTTGCGCAGGGCGAAATAGGTGCCAATGCCATACATAAACGGTGGCTCGCCCACGGCCTTGGAGCGGAAGATAGCGAGGTTGTCCTGCTCGGTTTGCAAAGGCTCAATAGCAATTTCCTTCGGCACCGAGTAGATATCGGGTATTTTGTACGTGGAGAGCGTATTGGAGCGAAGCCGGCCGGCGGGGTCATAGAGCAGCTCTTCCAGCGTCATCCAGCCTATACCCTGCACGATACCGCCCTCAATCTGCCCGCGGTCCACGGCGGGGTTCATGCTGCGCCCAAAGTCGTGCACTACCCGCACCGCGTCTACCTTGTACGTGCCGCGCAGACAATCCACGGTCACAGTGGTGATGGCCGTGCCGTAAACGTGATACGCGAAAGGGTGCCCTTTTTCGGTGGTTTTATCGAAGTGCACATCAGGCGTGGCATAGTGGGCGTGCTCCGATAAGCTCACGCGCTTCAGAAAAGCGGCCGTCACCAGCTTTTTCCAGTCAAGATCCGTCGCTTGGCCGTTGAGCAGCACTTGTTCATCCTGAAGCTCAATGGTGGCTTCGGGCGCTTGCAGCACCTGGGCTGCTACTTCTTTCAGGCGCTGCACAATGGCTTGGCAAGCCAGCTGCACGGCCTTACCATTCAGGTCGGCGGTGGCGCTGGCCGCGGAGGGAGAAGTATTAGCAATTCGGTTGGTACTAGTGGTTTGCAGGCGCACCTTGCCCGGACTGATAGAAAGCGTTTGGGCCGCTACTTGCAGCATTTTGGTGTTCACGCCCTGCCCCATTTCCACGGCGCCGGTGCTCACTTTCACGCTGCCGTCATAGTACACGTGCACCAGCGCCCGCGCCTGATTCATAGACGTGTTGGTAAATGAGATACCAAAGCAAACCGGCATCAGCGCTAAGCCTTTTTTGTAAAGAATATTGGCCGCATTAAAGGCTTCCACCTCCTGCCACAGCTTCTCTACCTCATACAGTTCTTCCGCCTTATGCCAGCAGGCGCGCGCCTCGCTCACAGCTTTCTGCCCGAAAGGGAACTCGTCGCCGGTTTGGTTTAAGTTCTTCTTTTGAATGACGCAGGCCTCTACGCCAAGCTTCTCGGCAGCCGTAGCAATAGCGGCTTCCATCACAAACTTGGCTTGCGGCCCACCAAAGCCCCGGAAAGCGGTGTTGGGGGGCAAATGTGTGCGGCAACTGAAGGCCGTGGCCCGCACATTAGGAATGAAATACGTGCTGGTCGTATGAAATAAGGTCCGCTCCATAATGGCCGGCGACAGGTCGGCGGCGGCCCCGGCATTCTGGTAGAAGTCTACCTCATAGGCAATGATTTTAAGGTCTTTATCCAGCCCGATTTTAAAGTCGGAAGAGTATGGGTGGCGCTTGCCGGTCATGGCCATATCCTCAAGCCGGTGCAGCACATATTTCACCGGACGGCGCAGATGATGCGCGGCCAGCGCGCACAGGGCCACCCAAGCATTGGCTTGGTCCTCTTTGCCCCCAAATCCGCCCCCCAGTCGAATCACATCTACCTCCAACTGGTGCATGGGCACACCCAACACCCGCGCCGCCATGCGCTGCCCTGCCGTGGGGCTTTGGGTAGAAGAATAGATTTTCAATTCGCCGTTTTCCTGCGGAATAGCATAGGCGCACTGGGTTTCGATGTAGAGGTGTTCTTGGCCGTTAGTATCAGCTGTACCTTCAAATACATATTCGCATTGCTCCCAAGCCTGCGCGGTATCGCCCAAGCGGAAGGTGCGCGGTGGCACAATCAGCTCACCCTGAGCGTGCGCCACGCGCGGATCCGTAATCACCGGCAGCGGCGCGATATCAACCTTGATTTTCTTCACTGCCGCCCGCGCCGCTTCATCCGACGTAGCCACCACGAAGGCAATCGGCATTCCGCAGAAATCTACTTCGTGCTCCGCCAGCAACGGCTCATCGGGAATGATGCCGCCAATTTGGTTCTCGCCAGTAATATCCTGGTGCGTGAAAATGCGCACCACGCCGGGTTGCTGCGCGGCCTCCGTTAAGTGCAGTTGCTGAATGTGACCGTGCGCGACTGGCGAGCTAAATACGGCGCCAAATAGAGTCCCGGCCACCAACGGAATGTCATCCAGGTAGACTGACTGCCCTTTTGTATGGTTACCGGAATCTATGTTTTTCATCGTAGTAACTGCTGATTAATGAGCGTCATGCAGAGCGACAGCGAGGCACCTCGCGTGCTGATGTTAGGAGTAGTAATCTAACGGCGCGAGCGAGATGCTTCGCTGTCGCTCTGCATGACGTTCTATTTTGGAAGGTATATGGCTATCGCATCAATTCCTGCACATTCAACTGTGGAAACAATGCCAAGAAATGTGCTTTAATCAACTGGTTTAGTAGAAGTCGCTTGTAGGTTTCAGTGCCGCGAGCGTCGCTAATGGGCGCGATTTCGGTCTGTGCTATTTCCAGCGCTTTTTGAATAAGCTCCTCCGAAACCTCCCTGCCTACCAAGTACTCTGAAGCCTTGTGGAGAAGCATAGGAATTGGGCCAACGCCACCAGCAGAAAGTCCAGCTTTTATAATGAAGCCATCTTGCACCGTAAAATGACACGCTGAGTTGACGCTGGCAATATCCAAGTGGGTACGCTTGCTGACCTTCTCGAAGTTAAAGCGAGTATTAGCGGTAGGCATCTCAAACCAGATGGCCGTAATGTTCTCCTGGGGGGCTTTTGCTAAGACTTTGTAGCCTTGGTAGAACTGGCGCAACGGGATTTCGCGCGCCGTATGGCCGTCGCTGAGAACCAAATGCGCGTCCAGGGCCAGGAACATAATCGTCAGATCGCCAATGGGAGAAGCATTGACGAAGTTGCCCGCCACCGTGGCCATGTTGCGAATGGGCGTCGATGATACCAACCGCAGAAAGGGACGAAACGCGGGGAAACACTCTTGCATTACCGCCGACTCGGCTAAGTCGCTCACCGTGGCCGCGCCGCCAATGACGCAGCGGTTTTCCTGGCGGGCAATCCCTTGTAAGTCGGTTTGATTGAAGAGAAAGCGAGCGGCTAACTCTTTCATCTGGTCATGTTTCTGCACGTATAGATCAGTTCCGCCGCCAACAAACTGTAGCGTACCGTTGAGGACGTGCCCGTTGGGTGTGCTATTCGCAGCCAATGCACGCAGACGGCCTTTGATGGAAGTAAAATAGTCGGGCAAAATCTGCTGCTGAGTTACGCAATCTGTTGGCTTCTCGCCTTCGCTTGCGGCCAGCAACTGAGCTACTTTGGCAGCGGCTCGCTCAATGGATTTATAGCCCGTGCAGCGGCAGATGTTGCCGTCTACGGCCGCAATAGCGTTCTGGGTAGTTGGCTTTTGTCCGCTAAGGCAGAAGCCCGCTAAGGAAACTACAAAGCCCGGCGTGCAGAAACCGCATTGCGTCGCCGATTCATCTACCATAGCCTGCTGAATTGGGTTTAGGCCTCCCATATTAATTCCCTCCACCGTCACCACGTGCTTGCCCTGCACATTGCCGAGTGGTGTAAGGCAGGAAGTAAAGGAGCGGTAGCGCACCTGATCATCTGCTAGTTCGCCTACCAGCACCGTGCATGCGCCGCAATCGCCTTCCCGACACCCTATCTTGGTGCCTGGTAGGTGCTGGTCGTAACGCACATAGTCCAGCAGCACCGTGCCCGCCGGCAAGTCCGTACTTACTTCTTGATTGTTGAGAATAAACTTCAGCAAGGCAAAAGCATTTGAGGTGGTTGCGGAAGTTACTTTATTTGAGCGACATAATAGTGGTTTATCGAATGCAGTAAACTTGGAAGCTAAACCTTGCTTCTTGGCTGTTGAGCACAGAAAAGCCCCCCAGCATCGGATGCTGGGGGGCTTTTTCCTGACTAGAGCCGCGACGCTACTTGGCGTACGCCACAGCGCGCATTTCCCGAATCACAGTAATCTTGATCTGGCCGGGATACTGCATCTCCTTCTCGATCTTCTGGGAGATTTCGTAGCTCAGTTCCTGAGCCCGGTCGTCTGTTACGTTGTCGGCGTTCACCATCACGCGCAGCTCACGGCCGGCCTGGATGGCGTAGCACTGAAGCACACCCTCGAAGCCCACGGCCGTTTCTTCCAGCTGCTTGAGGCGCTTGATATAGCTTTCCATCATCTCGCGGCGGGCGCCGGGGCGGGAGCCGCTGATGGCGTCGCAGGCCTGCACCAGGGGCGAAACCATGGCGGTCATCTCAATCTCGTCGTGGTGAGCACCGATGGCGTTGATTACGTCGGGGTGCTCCTTGTACTTCTTGGCTAGCTCCATACCCAGAATGGCGTGGGGCAGCTCGGGTTCTTCGGTGCTTACTTTACCAATGTCGTGCAGGAGGCCGGCACGCTTAGCGTGCTTCACATTCAGGCCCAGCTCGGCGGCCATGGTGGCGCAGAGGTTAGCTACTTCGCGAGAGTGCTGGAGCAAATTCTGGCCATAAGATGAGCGGAAACGCATCCGGCCGACCATCTTGATCAGCTCGGGGTGCAAACCGTGAATGCCTAGGTCAATAATAGTCCGCTCGCCGATTTCCACGATTTCCTCGTCGATGTTTTTGCGGGTTTTGGCTACAATCTCCTCAATGCGGGCGGGGTGGATACGGCCATCTTTTACCAGCAGGTGCAAAGACAAGCGCGCTACCTCACGGCGCACGGGGTCAAAGCCGGAAATGATAATAGCCTCGGGCGTATCGTCTACAATGATTTCCACGCCCGTAGCCGCTTCCAGAGCGCGAATATTGCGGCCTTCCCGGCCAATGATTTTACCTTTAACGTCGTCCGATTCGATGTTAAAAATCGACACGCAGTTCTCGATAGCGTGCTCAGCAGCAGTGCGCTGAATCGTTTCCAGTACAACTTTTTTAGCGTCCTTCGTTGCCGACAGCTTGGCTTGGGCTACCACATCTTTGATGTAAGACGAAGCCTGAATCTGAGCCTCATTCTTCAGCGACTCTACCAGCTGCTCGCGGGCTTCAGCCGCCGAGAGGTTAGCAATGGTTTCGAGCTGATGCTGAACATCGTGGATGCGGGCGTCGAGGTCGTGCTCTTTCTGTTGGAGTTTGGCCTGCTGAGCTTCGATGGTAACACGGCGCTTTTCTTCTTGGCTCTCAAGGCGTTCGCGCTGCTGCTGGGCTTCATTTTGCAACTTTTCACGCAGGTTGTCAAGGTCTTGCTCTTTGCGCTGGAGCTGCTCGAGTTGCTTCTGAGTGGTTTCGGTGAGACGCTTGATGCTCTGCTCCTGCTCTAGTACGGTGGCCCGACGCTCGGTTAGTTCCTGCTCTAAGACTTGCTTCTGACGCTTGCTTTCCTGCTCAAACTCGTTTTTGAGCTGGCGAAACTTGTCTTTGGATTGCTGAATACGCTCGTCGCGGACACGGTTGGCCTTCTCTTCTGCCTCCTGAAGAAGCTGCTGGGCGCGGGCTTGCGCCTGGGCTTCATGGTCCTGCCTAGCCTTGCCGGCTAGCAGGCGTCCTAGCACCACGCCGGCCACAAGGGCAACGACGGCAGCTAGAACAATATAGATTATGTAGTTGGGCATGAGTTATGGTTTTTAGGGGGTACTAATAAACCATAACAAAAAAATCTGCCCAACAGTCACCGAATGACGGAGCATGTGCCCCGCCCGGTCGGGCATAAAACTGCGCCAGTGCTCAGCCGAGCACCAGCGACGAAAGCAGCTTATCTAAGCGTGTAATACGCTCAGTAAGAGCTGCATCAGTGCCATCCTTCTCTTTACTGACTTTTAAGCCGTCAGCCATCGTGGATAGGGCAATCATGGCTAGCAAGTCTTGCTTGTCCTGAATGCCATACTGTTCGCGAAATTCCTTAATTCGTTCGTTGAGCTGACGCCCAGCCAGGCGCAGACGCTCCTCTTCCAAGGGGCTAACGCGCATGGGGTAGTCCCGTTCAGCAATACGGATTTTTATGGATAAATCACTCATCAGCAGACATCTACATGTTCGATGGTCGTTACTCCCTCAAATAGGCAAGGCACTTATCAATCTCGCGGATATATTCGTTTAGGCGCAGTTTAAGCTCGTTGGCGTTGGCAGGTTCCTCTGCTATGGTATGGACAAGTTTAGCGATATTCTCCTGATTCTGGAAATCCTTAAGCTGCCGCTCCCGGTCGCGCACGTCGGCGTGGAGTTGCTGGATAGTCGTTTGAGCATCGGCCAGTTCCTCGCGCAACTGCTGATAGGCAGCCACTAAGCTGGTTACCTGCCGCTCCAGGCGGTCTAGTTGAGCAAGCTGCTGAGAGGAGGCCATGCAAGAGAATTATTTTGATAAATAAGCGCCACAGTAAATTCGTCGTCTGCTTCGCTCAAGCAATTTGGCAGGAAATCACCTGTAAGCCAAACTTCGGTTTCCTTGAGCTTCCAGAACGTCATGCTGAGCTTGTCGAAGCATCTCGCTGGCTGATGCTGGATTACTAATCAAGCTAAACACGCGAGATGCTTCGACAAGCTCAGCATGACGTTCTTTTTTGCTTCCTGTACACTTACTCTAACGGCGGATTACTGCGCCCGCCTGCTTTTCGAATTGCTGAATCAAACGCTGCATCACGCCATCAATAGCTTGGTCAGTGAGCGTTTGGGTTTGGTCCTGCAAGTTGAAGCTGACGGAGTAGGACTTCTTGCCTTCCGGCAGTTTGTCGCCCTCGTACACGTCGAATACGTTCACGCCGTGCAGCAGCTTGCGCTCGGCGCGCTGGGCAATCTGGCGTAGCTGGTCGAAGGTCACGGCTTTGTCTACCACCAGCGACAGGTCGCGGCGCACCTCCGGGAACTTGGGCATCTCGCGGGCCACGAGGGCATTCTTGTACTTCTTCACCAGCCAATCCCAGTCCAGTTCGGCGTACCACACGGGCTGATTTACGTCGAGGCGCTTAAGCACGCCGGCGGAAACGCCCCCCAGGTGAGCGACTGGTTGGTTTTGCGCCAGCAACGTGAGGCCGCCCGCCAGGTACGGGTGCTGTACGGGCTGGGAAGTCGGCGTGGCGTGGCCCAGAGCCGTCAGAACTTGCTGCACAGCGCCGGCCAGGTGGTGGAAGGTAGCTTTCTCGGCTCTGTGCTGCCAAGTTTCGGCGGTGGCGTTGCCGGTGAGCAGAATTGCTAGCGTGTTTTTCTCCTCGTATTGACCGTCGGATTTGCGGAAGTAGGTTTTGCCGAACTCGTAGAGCTTCAGGTCGCGCTGTCTGCGGTTGAGGTTGTAGCGGATTACTTCCAGGGCACTGTGTAGCACAGTGGGGCGCATCACGTTCAGGTCGGCGCTGTTGTAGTTCAGCACCCGCACTAAGGCCTCGTTGGTTTCGCCTTCAGCTTCGAAATAGCGGGCGTTGGTGATGGAGTTGGTAATGATTTCCGAGAAGCCCTGGCCGCTGAGCAAACGGGCCGTGTTCTGGCGCAGAATCTCCGGGTCTGGATTCGGGAATTTGGCTAGGAAGGAAGCCGAATTGTACGGGCGCAAAGCCACATTGTTGTAGCCGTAGATGCGCAGGATTTCCTCGATCACATCAGCCTCGCGGGTCACATCCACCTTGAAAGGTGGCACTATCAACCACCAATCGTCGCCGTTTTCGTTTTGAATGGTGATGTCTAAGTCACTCAGAATCTGGCGGATTTGCTCCGGCGCGATGTACTGACCAATTAGGCGCTCCACTCGCGAGAAACGTAGGCGCACAGTGAAAGGCAGCACATGCTTGGGGTACTCATCCACGACGGGCGCAGCAATGATAGCTCCAGCTACTTCCTGGAGCAGCAGGGCAGCCCGTTGCAAAGCCACGGGCACCATGTGCGGATCGGTGCCGCGCTCGAAGCGGAAAGAAGCGTCGGTTTTGAGTTGATGGGTTTGGCTGGTGCGGCGCACCACGGCGGGCGCGAAGTAGGCACTTTCCAGAAACACGCGCTGGGTGGCGGCGCTCACGCCGGAAATTTGCCCCCCGAATACTCCAGCCAGGGCCAGTGGCTCCCCGCCCCCACCGGCAATCACCAGATCCTCAGCGCGCAGGGTGCGCTCGGTGCCGTCCAGAGTCGTGAACTTCTCACCTTCAGCGGCGCGCTTTACCCGAATTTGCCCCCCAGGAATCTGGTTGGCGTCGAAGGCGTGAAGGGGCTGACCCAGCTCGTGCAGCACGAAGTTGGTTACGTCTACCACGTTATTGATGGGCGATAAGCCAATGCTGCGCAGGCGCCGCTGCAGCCACTCCGGCGACGGGCCCACCTGCACGTTTTCCAGCAGCAAGCCGGCGTAGCGCGGACAAGCTTCTTCGTCTTCAATCAGCACTTGCACGTTCTGCGCAGCCTCTGTGGGGGGCAAAAATGCGCTTATGTCAGGCAGGTGGCAGGGCTGCTGCAAGAGGGCGCGCAACTCGCGGGCCACGCCGTAGTGGGAGGCAGCGTCGGCGCGGTTGGGCGTCAGGCCGATTTCCAGCACGGCATCAGAACCCAGACCAAAGTACTCGGCGGCTGGGGTGCCGTTGGGCAGATCCGTATCAAGGACCATGATGCCAGCGTGGGACGTGCCGAGACCGATTTCGTCCTCGGCGCAAATCATGCCTTCGGAAGCGGCGCCGCGAATCTTGGATTTCTTGATTTTGAATGGCTCGCCCTGGGCCGGGTGCAGGGTGGCGCCTTCTAGGGCTACCACTACCTTCTGGCCCGCGGCTACGTTGGAAGCTCCGCACACGATCTGGCGCGGCGTGGCGTCGCCCACGGCTACGGTGGTCAGGCTGAGCTTGTCGGCGTCGGGGTGCTTTTCGCAGGTCAATACTTCGCCGATTACTACGCCGCGCAGGCCACCTGGTATGCTTTCCAGCTCCTCTACGCCTTCCACTTCCAGGCCCGAGCCGGTGAGCAGGGCAGCCAGCTCAGTGGCCGATTTATCAGTGGGAATGAGGGTACGAAGCCAGTCGAGGGAGATTTTCATAAAAAACAGTCGTTGTCAGGAGCTCGGGGGTTGTATTTCACATCCGGCCGAGATAGCAAAGGTAGGGATTTGCGAAGCGGGCCAAAAAGCACCCCAGCCCGAAGAGTTTTGCGTATGCTGCCGGCTTTAGCCTAGACTTACGCCCGCTGCGCGAAGAGCAGTTAGTCCTTGTGAAAAGACTTTTCCCCGGCTTTGATGTACACCGATAAAATATTCTCAGCGGGCGGCACTGGGCAGGCAAACGACGCATTATAGGCGCAGAAAGGATTGTAAGCCGTGTTAAAGTCCAGCACAATCTCGTCGTCGCCTTCGGCTACGGGTTCCGCATCGAGGTAGCGGCCGCCGCCGTAGGTGTCGAAGCCGTTGGTTTTGTCGGTGAAGGGAATGAAAAGGGTCGTATCGGGGCCGTTGGCTTTGCGGAAAACGGTGAGGCGCTGGGCTTCTTTTTGCCACTCAAAAGATGCACGACCCCAACGCAGGTACTTTTCGGCCTTGCCATCGGTGAGGCGCATGGCAATGGTGTCGCGCACGGGAAAAAACTCAAACTGAGCCGTTATGCGGTAGGTTTTGTTGGGCGCGTAGTAGTGCAGGCTGTCGAACACCTGGCGCTGCTCGGCGGAAAGCGGCGAGCCTTGTACACGGCGGAACTCGTCGTCTTTGGCGTGGCGGGCCTTCTCGATGCGCGCTACGTACTGCTCATCGTTCAGCACGAGGTCTTGGAGGAAATAGCCGAGCACGAGGAGCAGGCCGAGAAAGATAAAAAGCTTGGGATTGAGGCGCATGGTAACAGCAAAGATACCGGGGCGCGGCGGCTCTTGCTAGGTTTGAAGCAGAAAAGCCCCCTAGAGCTGCTGGGGGGCTTTTTTATAGTAATTGATGATTTATACTGGTTCGTGCTCAACCTACGCCTGCGTCTCATCATTGAATCTCAATCGTTTGTCATCCTGACAAAGAAAGGATCTTACTACACTAGAAAGAGCCGTTGTTACGATCATTCTTCTGGCTTGATAAGGTCCTTCCTTCGTCAGGATGACAGATGATTTAAAGTTCGCCTTATTCAAGCTCGTTTTTTACAGCACTCCTTCGTCGGCGAAGCTGTAGTAGCCGTGGTCGGTATAGATGAGGTGGTCGAGGATGGGCAGGTCGAGGAACTGGCCGGCTTCTTTAAGCTTGCGGGTGAGGGCAATATCGGCAGCGCTGGGCTTCTGGTTGCCGCTGGGGTGGTTGTGCACCAGGATAATAGAGCTAGCCAGCTGCTCCAGCGCGTGCTTGAAAATCATCTTCGGGTCGGCGACGGTGCCGGCTACGCCCCCGCTGCTGATGGGCTGTTTGCGCATGACTACGTTGGCCCGGTTGAGCAGAATCACCCAAAATTCTTCGTGGGGCAAATCCTGGAGGTTGGGCCGGATAAGCTGGTAAATATCGCGAGAGCAGGTGATGGTGGTGCGGGCCGCAGCGGCTGTTTCCTTGCGCCGCCTGCCCAGCTCCAAAGCCGCAATGATGGTAATAGCTTTGGCCTCGCCGATGCCTTTGTGGCGCATCAATTCCTTCACCGACAATTTGGCTAGCTCGTTCAAGTCGTTGCCCACGGCGTTCAAGATCAACTTCGCCACATCCACGGCCGAGAGCTTGGCTGTGCCTGAGCCTAGCAGGATGCCCATCAGCTCGGCGTCGGAGAGGGCGGTGCGACCTTTTTGCAGGAGCTTTTCGCGCGGCCGGTCCTCCTCGGCCCAACTTTTAATACCAAAAGAGGTAGGCGCTACGTAACGGATGGGGGCGGCCGCATCTTCCGCCAGATTGTCAACTGATTTCATACTGCACTATTGTTGCTGAGGGCTGGCGAATAAAGTAAAAATTGTACTCAGCCGTCTACCCTGTTCTTACCCGCTAGCTCCAATAACTAAACCAAAGCTGCCGGCATTCCTTCTACTCACCTGCATGTCACGACTCCTCAGTTTCCCTTTTATTCTTTTTCTGGTATTAGCTGAATGGTATGGTTATCAAGCCATTCGCACGATTGTCCCGGCTAGCGCTATTAGCGGACGCCGCATTGCCGGAACGATTTATTGGTTGGTTACGGCCCTGTCTTGGATTTTGGCTATTTGGGCCATCTCTACCCGGCATGAGGGGCCCGCGCCGTATAAAACGTATTTATCCAGCGCTTTAGTAGGCCTTCTTCTGGCCAAAATGGTCGTTGTCCTGTTTTTGCTTCCCGAAGACCTGATCCGGTTGGGGCGCTGGATTGTGCGCCAGTTTACACAGCGCGATTCTGCGGGCACTGGCTCGCCCATCACGCGCAGTCAGTTTTTGAGTGGCTTAGCCCTAATTGTGGCTGGAGTTCCATTTGTAGCCTTTATCTGGGGAATGCTGCGGGGTGCTACGGCGTATCAGGTGAAGCGGGTAACCCTGCGCTTTCCCAACCTGCCGGCAGCCTTTGACGGCTTCAAGGTGCTCCAGATTTCGGACTTGCACACGGGCAGCTTCAGCTCACGGGAGCCTTTGCAGCGGGCCGTTCGGATGATCAATAAGCAGCAGGCCGACCTTATTTTCATGACCGGCGACTTGGTAAATAATGTGGCCACGGAAGTTGAAATGCACATCGATACGCTGGCCCAGATTCAATCCAAGCTGCCCAAATTCTCTGTTTTCGGCAACCACGACTACGGCGACTACGTGCAGTGGCCCAGCCCCGAAGCCAAGCGTGAAAATCTGGCCCGTCTGGCCCGGAACCACGCCAAAATTGGGTGGCGCCTGTTGATGGATGAGAGCCACACCATCGAGCGCGACGGCGAGAAAATAGCCGTGCTGGGCGTGCAGAACTGGGGTGCTCAGATGCGCTTTCCCAAGTATGGCAACCTGCCCAAAGCCCACGCGGCCAGCGGCGATGCACCCTTCAAAATCCTCCTCTCCCACGACCCCTCACACTGGGAAGGCGAAGTATTGAAATATCCCGACATCGACCTCACACTTTCGGGCCACACCCACGGCATGCAGTTCGGTGTGAACCTGCCCTTCTTTAAGTGGAGCCCCGTGCAGTACGTGTACAAGCAATGGGCTGGCCTATACAAGCAGGGCCAACAGTATTTATATGTAAATACTGGACTAGGCTTTCTGGGCTATCCGGGCCGGGTGGGCTTCCTGCCCGAAATAACTGTGTTTGAGCTGCGACGGGCGTAAGCCTTTTAATGAGTTAGGAGAAAAGCCCCCCAGCCAAGTAGCTGGGGGGCTTTTTTAGGAGCAAACTTCACCTCGACAACGGCCCAGCAACCGGAGCCGTATAGCGGGCAAGACTTGTTTTTCAGGTCTTTATCCCTTTCACCCCTTCTGATATGAAAAAGATCTTCCTGCTTCTCTCCTGCGCTGGCGCGCTCACCTTTGCTTCCTGCTCCAGTGAAAATACTGCCGAAACCGATGACCGCGGCGTAACCAAAGTCGATGATGACGGCGACATGAAAACCGAATACGCCGATGGCACCAAGGTAAAAACCGAAGCCGACGGCGACGTAAAAGTGAAGCGTGCCGACGGCTCCAAAGTGAAGATGGACTCCGACGGGGAAGCTAAGATCAAGTCGGAATAACGAACCTCACGGCTCGTTTTTAAGTTAATCCAAGCCCGCACCTGCAACGGTGTGGGCTTTTTTTGACTCTGTAGTTGGCTACCTTGCAGTCTGGTTGCGTTAGAATAGTTGATGGTTTCACTGCCCCGTTTACTCCCCGGATTTTGGAATAAAGCTGCCCTACTGCTGGTTGTGGGCCTCTTGCTGGCCTTGTCGGCTTCGGCTCAGCTGCGCGTGTCGGGTACCATTACCAACGCCGCCGACGGCAAGCCCATACCCGGAACTACGGTGCGCATTAAGGGCAGCAAAACCGGCGTGGTAGCCAACAACGACGGCGACTTCCGCATCGACGTGGCGTACACCGACACCTTGGAATTTATTTCCCTGGGCTTCCAAACCAAGCGCCTGGCCCTGGGCCGCTCGGGTCTTTCCCAGCTGATTGTGCAGGTAAAAATGGACCGCGCCAGCATTCAGCTGGGGGAAGTGCGGGTGCAGGAAGGCCGCCCGGCCGATGCCCAAATCAAAAAAGCTTTGCGCAACGTGCGCCGCCCCGAGCCGCCCGCCAACGCCGTAAAACGCCCCCCACCGCCTAAGCCCCTCTTCCCCGTCGACTCTACGGCGCCCAAAGCGCCCGTGGCGACGCTGGAAAATCCTGCCAGTATGCTCTACGATGCGCTGTCGCGGGAGGGCAAGGCGCGGCGCAAGCTTGAAGAGCTACAGCAGCAGGAGGCCCTAAAGAAGAAAATGGAGCAGGCCCGTCGCGACCGGGAGCGCTACAACCGCAACTTTAAGGATAACCGGGGCTACGAGTAAGGGCGGTTTCTAGACTGCAATAGCCAATGCCCGACCACCTGGCACAACAGGCAGCGCGCAACGCACGTAAGGCCAGGTATGAAAATCGGGTATCCCTGCGTGAACGAAACGCTCGACTGCAGCGCCGCCACCACCTTTCGGCTGGCTTCCTACAACGATGAGCGCCTGGTAACTACCGTTACCAACAACCTGACTTGCTTGCAGCGTATTCTGGAGTATAATGTCCAGCATGGCCTGCTCTTCTTCCGGATTGGCTCTGGCATCGTGCCCTTTGGCTCCCATGCCGTAAACACATATCCGTGGCAGACGGAATTTGCCCCCCAGTTCCGAGCTATCGGCGATTATATCAAGGCCGAGCAAATGCGCGTGTCCTTCCACCCCGATCAGTTTGTGGTGCTCAACTCGCCCGATCCGGGTATTGTGGAGCGCAGCATTGCCGAGCTCGTGTACCAGGGCTCCATGCTCGACTTGATGGGCCTAGATAGCACCGCGAAGCTGCAAATTCACGTAGGCGGCCTTTACGGTGACCGCGATGTGGCCATTGAGCGCTTCATTGCAACTTATCGCACCCTGCCTGAAGCCGTGCAGGTGCGCTTGGTGATTGAAAACGACGACCGCCTGTTCAGCCTACGCGACTGTCTGCGGGTGCACGAGGCCGTGGGTATTCCCATCCTCTTCGACAACTTTCATCATGAGTGCCTCAACCACGAAGAGCCTATGCAAGAGGCTTTGCGCCTGGCCGCCGGCACCTGGCACCCTACCCGCGACGGCGTGCTGATGATGGATTACAGCTCCCAGCAGCTTGGGGAGCGTAAAGGCAAGCATACTTCCTCAATAGTAGAAGATCGGTTCCGGGAGTTCCTAACTCATCTCAACGGCCTTGATGTGGATATCATGCTCGAAATCAAGGACAAAGAAGCCAGCGCCCTGCGCGCCGTAGCCATTCTGCGCGAGCTAGGTTTAGCTGCCCCTGCCCCAGTAGCTACTTCAGCATAGCGCATTTACTTCCCTTTTTCCCTTCTTATGAAACAGCCAAATGCCCCCCAGACCGGCGCTGACCTACTTGCTGGTACCGTGCACGCCCTGCACGGCGGCCTCACGGCCCTGCCCCTAAGCACCGCGCACACCAACATCGACGCCTGGCAGGAAATACTTCAGCAAAGTGGCATCCCAGAGTTCCAGGACATCGACCGGGAGCTAGGTAACCTCCAGTCTATCCTCAGCGACACCAACGGGATTGATGGTGAGGCCGTGGGCCGCTCTCTCGATATGCTAGGCTCCCAAACCCTGCAAGCTGCCACCCACGCCACTCCCGATGCGCAAACTGCCCTCCGCGCCCTGGGCGACCTGCTATTACAGCACGGAGCTAAGCTAAAAAGCTAGTCAGCAGATAAACAAGATACAAAAAAGCCCCCCAGAGCATCTCTGGGGGGCTTTTTTGTATCTTGTTTACGGTATCTTATTGCGGGTCAGTAGCTCTGGAAGTACGTGCGGGGCGGGTCTTTTTGGTGTTGGTACGTGAGGCGCGCCTCTCTTCCTTGGTTTTTACACTCGGAGAAGGCTGACCATCCATCACCGTTTGCCGGTTGCGCACGCGGTCTTGGCGGGGCTGTTGGGAGGTGGGCAGCGGACCAGAATTAGTATCGATGGTGCCGATAGGCGGAGGCATCTGCGGAGATGGGGAGGCGGGCGTAGCCGACTGAGGCACCGAGGCGGGGGGCATAACAGGGGCCGGTGAGGTGGTAGTAGGAGTGGTTTGAGCGTGCGCCGCACCACCTAGCAATAGGGCCGAGAAAAGAAGTTTAATTTTCATGTCTGGCAGCGTAATTACGTGATGAAGTATGCAGAAAATATTGGCTGCCATAGTATCTACGTATTTAAGCTAAATTCAGCTATTGTATACAATTTTGTTATTTATAGAATTTTAATGAGGGTTAATAAAATACTTACGAAGTGAACTTTGTTTTTCTTTTTTAAACAAAAAACAAAGCCCGTTCTATAGCATAGAACGGGCTTTGTCAAAGCAACTCAAAAAAGGTTGAATATCCTTATTACGAAGGATCAACCTTGGTCTTAGACTTTTTCTTTTTGTTTTTAACTTTCGTATCAACAGGCTGCTGAGTGGTGGCAGGGTAGGCTGGAGCAGTAGTTGTGCTCTGCGTTTCTACAGTTGTGCTGCTCTGCACAGGTGCGGTAGGCGTAGCAGGCGTAGTGCTGATTGTAGCGTTCGTAGCAGGGGTTGTCTGCGTCTGGGTAGTGGTGCTCTGGGTTGTAGTTGGAGGCGGCGTGCTCATGCCAGTAGTGGTCTGGGCGTTAGCAGCAGTGATTCCAGCAAACAGCAAAGCAACTAATACAAATGACTTTTTCATGTTATTAATTTTAAATGGAGAGTAAATTCATCGACACCGATGACAGGTGCAAACTTCCTAGTGGTTGGAAGATAATTGCAAGCCCTAAACGGTACGCTTACTGTTTAGGTTACTAAATTATTTTTTTAGCCAAATCAATTCTACACAGACCTCCCACTAATATCTCCAACACCGCACTGAAACAGTATTTTACAAATTACTATTACCGAAATATTAATTCTAATTTTTCTTTGTTTGCCTACCAAAAAGCGATGATTTCATGGGGTATTTCCATAGCCTTATGGCCATTGTCCAACCCACTTTTACACAGATTTGCCCCCCAGCTTTCCAGCTAGGGCCAGTGAGTCGCGGTGGGGAGCAACGCAGCTAGCACACTAGTACTTGGAAAGTTGGGGGGCAAATGAGGGAGTTAGAGGCCGATCTTGCCTACTGCTACTTGCGGAAAAACACGTCGCCGCTGATAGATTCGAGTTTTACCATTGGACCACTATTGCCTAGCTGACCGCGCACCTGATATCCTACTGGCGAGTTGTTTTTCTGACCGTTGAGGGCAATATCTTGGTTGGTATACACTTCGCCCGTAATGGTTTTGAGTGCTACATCTGCGCCTTTCGTAGGTGGCCAGGTTACGTCCACGAAGCCGCTGATGGATTTAGCATCCAGGGGCCCGTTCAGACCTGTTACCTCAATATTGCCGCTGATTGTGTTCACCTTCACGGTAGCGCCGGCGGGTACTTCTATCTCGTAGTCGACGCGGATGCAGAGGCGGTATCCACCGTTGCCGTTTTTGTCTCTATCATCATTCCACATGCTGTAGCCCTCACCATCGGGGCAGTCGGACGCTTGGCCATTGCGCACCATCTCCTTATCGAAAGCCGACTTAACTTTTACTTCCTCGCCTTCGGAGGTAAGCGTCAGTAGTAAGGCCTCATTGAGCTTGTTATTGTTGATGTTGACGGCCGCTATTACGGCTACTTCTTTGCCACTTCCGCCTTTGATGCGGATGGTGGAGGCGTGTTGCAAATCCAGCACCAGGCGCTGATTATTGCTCAGAGGGGCTTTTTTCTCAATGATTTTCTGGGCTTGGGCGGGGCCAGTGCCCAGCAGGAGGGCAACGATGGCGCCCAGTAGCAGGAAGAGTTTCATGACGAGTGAGATTGTGAAGTGATGAGATTGTGAAGGCTGATGTAGGGAAGGGTGAAGAGTGGGATTGTGAAGGGTGTGTTTCTACTCTTATGATAGCTTCACAATCTCACTCGTCAGCACTTTACTTGGCTTTGCGGACGAAAATGTCGCCGCTCACTGATTGGAGCGACACGTTGGTACCGCCCCCGTTCACGGAGCCGCCCACGGTCTGACCACCCACCCGGCGCAGGTCGCCAGCATCTTTGCCCATCGAGATGTCAAAGTCGGTGTATACCTCACCCGAAATGGTGCGCAGTTGCAGCGTCGTCTTGCTATTGGCGGGCATCGTGACATCGACATCGCCGCTGACGATAGAGATGGCACTGGGCGATTTGCCGACGGCCGAGTAGCGTACCGTCACGTTGCCGCTGACACTGTTGGCGACTACGCCGCCGCCCATGTTTAGCAGCTCGGCATCGCCAGTTTTCATATTGGCTTCCACGTCGCCGTTGATGTCGGTAGCTCTGAAGTCGCCGCCGCCAAACTGGTTTTGGTTGAACACTACTGATGCCTGCCGCGGTACCCGAATCACGTAGTCGGTGCTCTTGCGGGAAGCCTGCACGATGCGCACCGTATTATCCTTTTCCGTGACGGACAGACCAATGCGGGTATTGTCTTCAGCGGCATTGTACACTGCGCGCAAGCCCTCGGCGCGCTTGGGCGCAGGCTCGTAGCCGTTGCCCCGAATAATTAGCTCGTTGCCATTGTAGCCTTCCAGCTTTACTTCGGCGCCTTGCATATCCAACACAATCTTGTTGGTCTTGCCGTTGAGTTTGAGTTTGTATTCCTGAGCCAACAGGGCCGGACTAGCGGCCAGCAGGTAGCACAGGGTGAGAATGAGAGTCTTTTTCATGACAGGGGAAGTAGAGGACAGAGAGAAATCGAACGCACCCGCAACCGCGACTTCCGGGGGGCATTTTCAGCCCAGGTTCGTAAGGAAAAATTGAAAACTTGGTGTGTTTATGACTAATAAATAGGGTGCTTATGCAGACCCATCAGGCACTTTAAATCAGCAGACCTAGGCCCGATTCGGCTTGCTGCCGCACAATGGGCAGGGCATCGCGGCGCTGCGAGAGGCGCTCCAGTTCGGGCACGGCCCGTTGCTCGCGCATATCGACCAGCAGCTCAATGAGCATAATCTGCACGTTGGGGTCGGTTTGGATGGTCAGGGACTGAATGAACGCCTCCCCCACTCTGGGGTCTTCGCGGAGGCGGTAAAGAGCCTGGCCGGCAGCAAGACGCACGTTGATGTTAGGGTCAAAATTTAGGGTATTGATCAGCACCTGCACCACGGGGTCGCTCGTGCCTGTGGCATCACCCGCCAGTTCGCTCACCAGTTGAATCCGGTCGCTAGCCGAGAGCGTGGGCGCTGTAGGGTCACCGTTTAGGGCATGAAACCGCTGCTGAACAGCCGTAGTCTCGGCAGTCGTTACGGCCGCCACTTCCGGCGAGAGTGGCCGCCACAAGTTCCCGAGCAGTATGCCCGCGGCCAGCAGCACTAAGCTAGCGGCGATGCGCATCCACCAACCGCCGGCCGAGGTGGCTGTAGCAGGCTCCATACGAATCACTTTGGCCTCACCGGCCTCTGCATTTGTGTTGGTCAGCGCTGCTTTTTCCTGCGCTAAGGCGGCCATAAAGTTGGTGCGCAATGCTAGCGGCGGGGTTACTGTTTCTACAGCTTCCAATTTGCCCCCCAGCTCTTGCAATTGGGCTACGCGCTCTTGGCAGCGAGGGCACTGGGCTAGGTGGGCGGCCATTCGGGCCGTTTGCTCCGGGGGCAAAGTCTGCTCGGCGTAATCCACCAGTAGGTCGGCTACATCGAGGCAATCGGCAGAGTTAGGCGTGGTATTCATGGTCGTTAGTTGAAATAGATGGTGCGCAGGGCTTGCAAGGCCCGATGCGCTTTTACTTTGGCGGCGCCAGCAGTGCAGCCCAGCATGTCCGCAATTTCCTCGTAGCTGAAGCCCTGGAAGCGGTGCAGCACCAGGATTTCACGTTGGGGCGGAGCTAGAAGCGCCATGGCTTCGTGTAGAGCCTCCTCGCGGTCTTGGGTGGCCATCTGGGTAAAGGCAGCGGAGCCAAATACTCTCTTACTCTCTACTTCCACCACGTCGGTGGTGCGCATCTTTTGGCTGCGCTGCCAGTGGTCGGTGTGCACGTTGCGGGCTAGCTGGTAGGCCCAGGCCCGGAAAGGCTGACCGGGCCGGTAGCTGGCCCGATACTTCAGCAGGCGTTCAAACACAGTTTGGGTGAGGTCCTGGCTGGCTTCGTAATCATTGGTAAGGCGGTACAAAAAGTTGAACAACGGCTTCTGATAGCGCTCAAACAACGGCACCACCTGATCGAGGTCGTCGGCCTGGACGGCTGCCATTAAATCTTCGTCGCTTCTGGTTTCCACCGTTAGGATATTGGGGTTGATTTGCAGGGAGTACCGGGAGTTGAGCTAATCGTTACAAGGGTACAGAAGTATTTTTTCGAATACATAAAAAAGCCCCCAGTAGCGCTACCGGGGGGCTTTTTACAACTAACCGCAGTTCGGGCTATCAAGCTCCACCGCCGGCGCGGCGCTTCTCGTCTTCGGCTCCACCCTGACGGCGGCGCGTGGGTGCCACCTTGTCGTTGCCAAAGCGATAAGTAAAGGCCAGGGTAGCCATGCGTGAATCTCGACGCTGGTAGAAGCGCTCCACGTAGTTATCGTAAGAGGACGTAGCCCGCAATCTTTGAGTAAAAAACACGTCTGCTACGTTCAGCTTGATATTGCCTTTCCGCTCCCATACCGACTTCTGAATACCCAACGAAACCTGCCCGGTGGGCTGCAAACGAAAGAACCCGTACCGCTCGCCCGACTGAAAACTGGCGTTTATTTCGCCACCCCAACCCTTGTCGAAGGTGAAGGTGCTATTGCTGGTGAGCGTAAACGCGGGCCGGCCCGCGTTGAGACTAGTGCCGGCTAGGTTGCCCACAAAGCGGTTGTAGTAGAACACGGCGTTGTTATAAATCTGCCACCATTTCTTGGGTTGCAGAGGCGCCGTCAGCGTCAGGGCGTAGTAGTCCTGCCGACTCAGGTTCACGTTCGTCGATATCACAGTCGAGTCTGTTTCGGGCTGCACTACGTTGATAATGGGCTGGTCGGTGCGGCTGTAGCTGAGAGTAGAAGTAAATTTCTGCTTGAAAGTGTGTGAAAGCTCCGCATTGTAGCTGGTTTCTGGCAGCAGATTGGGGTTACCTGCGCCTGAGGTAGTCGGGTTGATAATGACGCGAAACGGATTGAGCTGCCCGTACGAAGGACGATTGATACGCCGACTCAAGCTTAGGTTCATTTCGTGCTGCTCGCTTAGGGTTCGCTTAAGGGCCGCACTGGGAAATAGTTGGGTATAGTTGCGCCGAAAGGTGCTGTCGCCCACTTCCTGGCGGCCGATGGCACGGGTAGTCTCCACCCGCAGGCCCGCTTGCAAGGTAGTTTTGGCGAGAGTGCGGTTGAGATTGACGTACGCCGCACCAATATTTTCATCGTATTTGAACCGGTTGGTGAGGTTCAAATCAATAGTCGTGACGTTGCCTTCCGTATTCCGAAAGACCACATCGTTATCCGACGTGACGCGGCTGAACTTCGCCCCTGCCTCCAATCGTGATTTGCCAGGTAAGGGCTGTACATAATCCGTTTTCGCCGACATAATAGCTAATTCACCTTTTTGGTCGCCTACCAATAGATTATTTGGACGCTCCTGCATCAAGAAATTAGTGCGTTGCGCCTGCAATTGGTCGCGGGTGTATCGGGCGTAGTCCACGTCGGCCGTTAGCTCGCGGCTATTGGCTGAGTCGGCGAAGGTATGCTTGAAGTTCAGGTTGGCCGTGCCGTTAGCCGAGCGAAAATCCCGATCGGTATTGGCATCATACACATCGACAATTGCACCTGAGCCATCAAGGAGCGATGTAGTATTAACTGACAGACCAGGGCTCTTATTCGAAAGTCCGCTAAATGCCGTTCCAATCACTGTCCGCTCTGAGAGGTTGTAATCGAAGCCCACCCGCCCGCTGTGCGTCTTGGATCTACCGAAGCCACTATTTATTTGGTCGCTGCTGCCGATGAGCACCTTACTGCCCGTGCTATTATCGAAAAAATCCCGATAGATATCCAGCTTCCCAATGTTTTCGCGGTCGGAATAGGTGTAAGAGCCAAAAGTATTCAAGCCCTTACGCCGATTATTGAAGGAAAAGCCCCCCGTAAACTTATCGTACTCCCCTCTATCCAATTCACTGCGGCCATAACTGGCGTTTACGGAGCCGTTGGTGCCCTGGCGCTGGTCTTTCTTGAGGTTGATAGCAATGATGCCGGCGCCGCCTTGCGCGTCGTATTTGGCCGGTGGGTTGGTTATCAGTTCGATGCTTTTGAGCTGATCAGCCGGTAAGGCGCGTAAATAATCCGCTAGCTCCGTGCCGGTCATGGGCTGGCGCTTACCGTCGATGAGTACCAGCACGCCCTGCTTGCCGCGCAGGGCCAGATTGTCGCTGCCATCCACCGTCACGCCCGGCGCTCGGTTGAGCACATCCAAGGTAGTGTTGCCAGCCGCCAGCGTCGAGCCTTCGACGTTTACCACGGTGCGGTCGGCTAGGCGCTCATACAGCGGCTTTTGGCCGATTACGGTTACTTCCTTCAAGGCGGTTGCTTGGCTGGCTTTGAGCACCAATGCAGGCAACGTCTGATCGGCGGCTCCTACCTCAAATGGTCCCGACCAAGCTCGTACGAACCCTACCTGCGCCGCCGACACTAAATAGCGCCCCGGCACGGCTTGTTCAAAGCGAAATGCCCCCTGGGCATCGCTGAACTCAGTTTTGACCATCGCCGAATCGGCGGCGCGGTGCAGCGTAACGGTGGCATATTCGATGGCGGTTCCGGCGTCGCCGCTGCGCACGGTACCACTCACTCGGCCTTGCGCAAAGGCCTCAAAGCTGGTCAGCAAACTGACTAAAAAAACGAGAATAACGTGCCTATGGCTTAATAAACGACGATAAAAGGGGGAGACTACCATGGTTGAAGGGAGAAAAGTATGGACACAGTGAGGAGGGCGACCATTTTTGGACGCCGGACTAGCGGTAAAGGAGCAGGCAGCTAGCTTGCCAGTCAGAAGGCAGGGAAAGCGGCTTAGTTACGGTGGCGGAGGCCGATAACTTTTAAGCATAGAGAAAGAGGTTTACTGCGCATCGGGGCCACTGAGGGCTGAAGCAGTAGGTGATACATCAGGTGTTTCCGCTGATTCTGCCTGGGGAGACAGACAATTTGTATAGATGCGCTCCAGGCTCTGCCGCAGCTGGTTGAGCGTAGCTTCGCTCAACCCGTTGAGGGCAGTGGCCCGGTTGCTAAGTACTACCGGCTGCACGGCCACTAGCGTGTCCTGCCCTGCCGCCGTTACCCGCAGGCGGCTGCGCCGACCATCGTTGGGTAGTGGTTCTGACTTTAAAAGGCCCCGCTTTAGCAGCAGGGCAATAATGCGGGCCACCGAAGCTTGATCCTTAAATACTCGGTCAGCAATATCTGCTTGCGTTAAATCATCATGCTCGTCAATCACGCGCAGCACCAGCCATTGGTCTACCGTAATGTCAATGCCCGCCCGATCAATGTTGGTCTGAGCGAACTTGCGGTACTGCCGGATGGCCCGGTCGAGGGAGTAAAAAAGTATTTCGTTTAGCATCACGAAAGATTTCGTAGTTACAGACTATGATATGTCATCGGAGTTGCATCCAAACAAAATAATTTTTAATGATATATCATAATGATTTAGTTTAGGCACCGTAGTCGAAATAATTATTGGCCTGGAAACAACCTGCTTAGTGGATTATCCATCCTTGTCTTATTCCATTCCCGCAGTGTTTGGCCGGAATATTAGCTATCTTCTCAGTTGAAAAACGGGGAGATTATTGCTCCCAACGTCTGTCGTCTTTATCTACCTTGTTATGCTCTCCTTCCGACCTGTTGCTGTTTATGGTGCCGTTCTGCTGCTCGGCATTTCGGGTTTAACCGCTTTCAACGCACCTCCCTCCTGGTTTGGCACTACCCGCACCCAGGGGCCTAAAGATGAAGTGCTGCTCAAAACGCTGGTGCAAGGCCTAAGCGAGGCGCATTTTCAACCCCAAGCGGTTGACGATAACCTCTCGCGCCGGATATTTAAGCTGTATCTGAAGCGCCTCGACTCGGGACGCCGATTCTTGCTGCAAGACGATGTAAAGCAGCTGCGCCAGTATCAGGACGCCCTCGATGACGAAATCAAGAAAGGCTCACATGCCTTTATAGACTTAAGCACTAAGCTTATCGAGCAGCGCACCCGCGAAGTGCAGACCATGTACCGCGAGTTGCTGGCCCAGCCCTTCGACCTGACCGTGGCTGAGCCGTTTGAAACCGACCCCGACAAGCTCGAATACGCCGCTACCCCGGCCGAGCGCCGCGAATACTGGCGTCGGTTGCTCAAGTACCAAACGCTGGTACAAGTGTCGGAGATGATGGACGAGCAGGCTAAAAAAGCGGAGAAGCCGTTGGCCGCCACCAATGTGGGTCCGATAACTAAGCGCACTCCCGCCGAGTTGGAAGCCGATGCCCGCAAGCGCGTATTAAAGTATTATGATGAGTGGTTTAGCGATATGCAGAAAACCGAAGCCGACGACCGGCTGGCTGCTTTCGCCTCCACCCTTGCTAATACCTACGATCCACACACGGAGTATTTTGCCCCCCAGGCCAAGGAAAACTTTGATCTGGCCCTCACTGGCCGCTTAGAAGGCACTGGCGCTTTGCTAAATGAAAAAGATGGGCAAATTTCAGTAGCCGATATTGTGCCTGGCAGCGCGGCTTATCGCCAAGGCGAGCTGAAAATTGGCGACATCATTCTGCGCGTAGCCCAGGGTTCCGCCGAGCCCGTGGACATTAGTGGGATGCGCATGGATAAGGTCGTGAAGCTGATTCGGGGCAAGAAAGGCACGGAGGTTCGCCTGACGGTGCGCAAGCCCGACGCCAGTACTCACATTATCAGCATCATCCGCGACGTGGTCGTTATTGAAGAAACCTATGCCCAGTCAGCGGTGGTAAATGATCGGGGCCGCAAAATTGGCTACATTCTACTGCCCAGCTTCTATGCTGATTTCAACCACAACGGCGGCCGCAGCTCGGCAGACGATGTAAAAAAGGAGTTAGAAAAGCTTAAGCAGGCCGGCATACAGGGCGTAGTACTGGATTTGCGCTTTAATGGCGGCGGCTCCTTGCAAGATGCCGTCGAGATGGCGGGCTTATTCGTGAAAACCGGTCCCATGGTGCAGATAAAGAGTCGGGAGCGCCCCGCCCAGATTCTGGCCGATCCCGACCCCCGTGTACAGTATGATGGGCCATTAGTTGTATTGGTAAATAAGTACAGCGCCTCGGCCTCCGAAATCTTGGCCGCAGCTATTCAGGATCATCAGCGGGGCCTTGTGCTTGGCAACACAACCTATGGCAAAGGCACCGTGCAGCAGATATTCGACCTCGACCAGGTACTGCCCAGCACCTTCAACAGCCTGAAGCCATTTGGCTCGCTGAAACTGACGGTGCAGAAGTACTACCGCATCAATGGTGGCTCCACACAGTTTAAAGGCGTGACGCCCGATGTAGTAGTACCGGATGCTTACAGCACTCTCGGGGAAGGTGAACAAGACACCGACTTCCCGTTGCCTTGGGATGAAATTGCTCCTGCTCCTTTCCGTCCCTGGTCGGGGGCTGCTTCGCTGAAGCAACTGGCTGCGGCTAGCAACAACCGTGTTTCTACCAATCCAGGCTTGCGTCTTATTACCGAATCGGTGGAGCGGATGCAAAAGCGGAAGAAAGATACCCGCGTCTCGCTGAGCCTAGATGCTTATCGGGCCCAGCAGGAGCAAACCAAAGCGGCTGCCGACAAGTACAAAGAATCGCAGAAGCTTCTGCCGGACTTGGCCATTGACCTGCTCAAAGCCCCAGCCCCAACTGCCGACACCACCCAGATAAACCGGGCCAATCGCTTTGTGAAGCCCCTGCGCAAGGATTTGGCTTTGCGTGAGGCCGTTGCCGTGATTCAGGACGCACTCTAGGGGGCATTTATAAGCCATGGCCCGGACGTTAGCTTCGTATCTCATTTGCTTGGAATAAGCAGTGGGACGCTGGGCTAATGTCCGGGCCACGTTGTGCCTACCGGGTACGGGACGTCTGCCCTATTTGGCTTTACGGATATACAAGTTACCGTTCAATGACTTCATCATTATCTCGGCGCCGCCGCCGTTGATTTTGCCGTAGGTCCAGTCGTCGGTGCTTACGCGGTAGGTGCCATTCTGAGCTGTCCTGTTAACCTTTGGAGTGCTTTTCTCGGCTGCCATTTCAAAGTCGCTGTACACTTCGCCAAAATCGGATTTCATCTTTAGCGCGGCCTTGGCATTGGTAGGCAGCGTGACATCGACTTTGCCATTAACGGTTGAGAAAGCCATCGGCGCTCCACTCGTAATGTTTTTGAACGTAGCTACCACGGAGCCATTCACTGTATTGGCCACCGCCGAACCCGACACTTGCTTCAGGGTTACACTGCCGTTTACATTGCTGACTTCCAGCTCTCCGCTCACGTTCTCGACTACAATGTCACCGTCTTGCACGGTGCCTATTTTCAGCGAAAACTGCTGGGGCACTTTGATCACCAAGTCAATGCCTTGCTGCCAGGAGTTGGTTTTGATGGTAACCTTATTATCTCGTTCCTCGGCCGTTAGGTCAAAGCTGGGGTTGCGGTCAATGCGGCGCAGGCCCTCAGCGTTTTCAGCCGTTGATCTGCCCCGGCGGCTACCGCGGGCGGAGGCGTCAATCACGACGTCTTTTCCATTGTGGCCCACTACACTTATAGAGCCGCCGACGAGTTTTACACTTAGCAAACCGGGCTTACCAGGCGAGGTCAGGGGCACTACTACTTGCTCCTTAGTTTGCTCATTTACTTGTTCTTTAACTTTCTCTCTTGTTTGGGCCAACAGCGGCAGTGAGGTGCTTAGCAGCAGGACTAGCAGACTAGCTCGTAACGTGTGGCGAAGGCGGGATTGACTATGCAATAGGAAGTTCATTTGGGTTGCTGTTTGATGGTCACGTCGCCATTCAGGGTTTCGAAGCGGAAGTCTTTTCCGCCCTTGCCCAGGCGCACAACGGTGTCCTTGGTGAGTTTATACTTGGTGCCGTTGCCGGTACTCTGCTTGTTCTGGCTTACTTGTACTGGTAGTGCTTCCACTTCGGGAAAGTCGGTGTACAACTCGCCGTGCATGCTTTTAAAGTGTACATCGGCCGATAAGTCAGCGGGGTAGCTTACTTTGATGTCCCCGTTGATGGTGTTGTAGGACGAAGCTTCGGGTGGATTGGCGGCGTAGGTGGCTTCCACGTTACCATTCACAGTGCGGGCCTTGGTGGTGCCGCGCACGTTTTTGAGCGTGATGGCACCATTCACGTTGTAGGCCTTCAGTGCGCCGCCCACATCCTGCACGTTTACTTCGCCTTCATTCACCGTGGAAACGTGCACGTTCATCTGCTGGGGCACTTTTACCACAAAGTCGAAGTGGGCGTGGTAGTCTACGTCCTCGCGGTTGATGTTCTGGTTGCGGCGGGGCCGTGAGTCGTAGGGCTCCGCGATGTAGACGATGACACTGTCGCCGCGCTGCTCAAAGCCGAGCTTTACTTCTTTCTTGCCTTGGGCCAGTCCTTGAGCGTCGTCGGCTTTGATGATCTTGGTGGCCTCGACTACCACTTTATTGCCATTGTATCCTTGCACCCGCACCGAGCCGAAGATGTTGTACACGGCCAGGGTGCTGCGGCTGGCGTCGCCGGTGAGGGCAAACTCCTTGTTGATGGTTTCTTTGTCTTCGCGGTCTTGGGCCCAAAGCTGGCAGCTAGACAAGAGTACTAGCAATACGATTAGGCCGGGGATTAGTGAGCGTTTCATTGTGGTCAGTTGAGGTTGAAGGCGCAGCGGGCTGGCCATTAGATAGGTTTTTGATGCTTTCCTTGATCTTGTCTTTCACCGTCTGGTTTAGGTCGGGCTGCTGGAGCAGGCGGCGCAAGGGCTGCACCGAGCGCTTTTCTTGCAGCAGTACCATCACATCGGCCAGGGCCGACTGTACCAGCGGCGACTCTTGCTGCGGCAGCGACTGCACCAGGCCCATGCGTACTTTGGGTTCATCGGCCAGGTCGGCCAAAGCTTCTAGGGTGGCGAGGCGCACATTCACGTTGTCGTCGTGGTTAAGCGTGCTCAGCAGGGCTTCAATTACGCGGTCGTTGGGGCCGCTTATTTCCTTGGTGTAGCTCACGGCCCGTAGCCGCTCGGTAGCCGAGGGGTTTTTGATGAGCGAAAGCAGCATCATTTGGCGCATCTGCTCTACCTGCGTGCTCAGCGCGGCCAGTTGCTGCTGGTCACTAGTAGCGGCCGTTTTCTGGTTGTTCAGCCAATACCCCGCGAGTCCACCCAAGACGAGCAAGCAAAGTCCGTAAACCACGCGGACTGCTTGCTGAGGCATTAGCAGCTGTTGCAGCCACTGCCAAATGCCCCCCAGCGGATGGGCTGGCGCCGTAGGCATGGTTTCTTTGAAGGAGGCGAGCATGGCGTAGAACTCGGGGCGCAGGTTTTCGCTGGGCTCCGGCACGGGCACGCTGCCCAGCATCTGCCACATCTGCTCCATGGCTTGCAGCTCCTCGCGGCACGCCGGGCACTTGGCCATGTGCGCTTCCATGGCAAACCGCTCGGCATCAGGCAGCTGATGGTTCAGGTAATCGGGTAATTGTTCTTTGTTATGGTCGCAGTTCATGGCCTTCCCGTCAGTTTTCAATTCGCAGATAGATTGTTTTCAGCTCATTCATGGCCCGGTGCACCCGTACTTTCACGGCGCCTTCGGTGGTGTTCATCACGCGGGCTATTTCCTCGTATTTCAGCTCCTGAAAGCGACTTAGCACCAGCACCTCCCGGTTTTCGGCGCTGAGCTTGGCCAGGGCGCTGTGCAGGGTAGCTACTTCCTGCTCGCGCTGTAGCCGCTCATCGGCCCCCACTCCCCCACCGATTTTCTCGGCGTAATCCGCCACGTCGGCGTGGCGCACGGAGTGGCGGTTTTTCTTCACATGGTCGGCCAGTACGTTGCGGGCCAAGTGATACATCCAGGTTCTGAATTCCCCGTCGCCAGTGAAGGTGTGACGGTATTTCAGCATCCGGTAGAACACCGTCTGCACCAGGTCTTCGCTAGCATCGGCCTGGCCCAGCATGTGATACAGAAAACCAAACAGCTTGCGGTGGTAGCGCTCAAAGAGCAGCCCCATCCGGTCCACGTCTCCGGCCTTCACCCGAAGCATAAGTGCATTGTCTGAGAGCGAGTCCAACCGGGAGGAGATGGTTTTTTGAGCTTATTTGATGTGGACACTGCGCCAACTGCCGAAGGTTACACGAAGTCGGCAACTTTTTTCAGAAAAAGCCCCCCAGACGTATTTATCCTGTTTTAAAACGCGGACGAATACGTCTGGGGGGCTTTTTTAAAAGTATATGAACGCGGTGTAGAGACATATATTTGTGTCTCGCCGTTGAACAACGTACCCCACCGCAACTTAACAACGACGAGACACAAATATGTATCTCTACACCGCGTTTGGGGGCTTTTTAGGCAGACGTATCCGGTAGCCACACCGTAAACTCAGTGTACTCATTCGGCACCGAACTTACCGTGAGGGTACCGCCGTGGCTTTTAATAATGTCGTAGCTGAGCGAGAGACCCAGACCCGTGCCCTCGCCGGGCGGCTTGGTAGTGAAGAAGGGGTGAAATATTTTATCCCGAATCTCGGCTGGTATGCCGGTTCCATTGTCGCGCACCCGCAGCAGCACACCATCGCCGGCCCGCTGCGTGCTCACCGATACGGTTGGCTGATATGTGCCGGGCGCCGTGAGGGTAGTTCGCTTGTGCACGGCATAGAAAGCGTTGCTAAACAGGTTCAACAGCACCCGCCTGATATCTTCTACCACCACGCGTACCGGGCTCAAATGCAGGTTAAAATCGGTGGAGAGAATAGCGTTAAAGTCTTTGTGCTTGGCGCGCAGGCCGTGGTAAGCTAAACGCAAGTATTCGTCGGCCAAGGCATTGAGGTTGGTGAGCTGGCGCTCGCCCCGGCTGGCCCGCGAGTGCAGCAACATGCCCTTCACGATATTGCTGGCCCGGTCGGCGTGCTCATTTACCTTCTTCTGGGTTTGGGAAATATCGTCCAGCAGCATCCCTACCACATGCTTGCCTTTATCAGATAGCGACTCGTGGGCCAGTTCGCTCCGTAGCTCCTCTACCAGCTCCGTGCCCACCTCCGAAAAATTATCGACGAAGTTCAGGGGGTTTTGAATCTCGTGGGCAATGCCGGCGGTTAGGGCACCCAGCGAGGCCAGCTTTTCTTGCTGCACCAGCTGCGCCTGAGTGTTTTGCAGGTGTTCCAGCGATTGAGCCAGGGATTCATTCTGCTGGGTGAGTAGCTGTTCCTGCCGAAAATTCTCGGCCCGGAAATAATACACCACAAAAAACAGCGTCAGGAAGAACAGCACCACGTTCACGTTGTAGAAATAAATGCTGTTTTCCACGTACAAAAAAGGCTTGACAATCGTCATGGCGTAGCGCACGAGGAAAAACGCTACTACATTGAGCGAGAATAAAAAAAGTATTCTCCAGAAGCTGCGGAAAAATAGCATAGCCACGAGGCTGTTGGAAATCAGGTAGTACTCGACGCCATCGTGCTTGCGGGCAATGGCAATAAATGAGCACAGCAGCAGCACACTCAGAATGCAGTAGTATGCGGAGGCATCGTAGCGGCGGTAGTAATTGAGGAATAAGGGCGGCAGATTCAGAAACACGCCGCACAGGCAAATCCGAAAAGTCAGCCAGTCAGGCGAGTTGAAAAAGATCAGGACATAGCCGGCGTAGATAGCAATGGTGACGCAGCTGATGCCATTGAGCAGGCGCACCCGCTTCCATTGCCAAACGCTAAGCTCCGGATGCACGCCGATATTTATAAGCCAGTGCCAGAGCTGAACCAAGGGCCGAACCAGCATGGCGCCAACCCCACCCGAACTACTATCTCCAGCCGACTTGTGAAGTGTGAGCATAGCAAGATCAACTGACTAAGAATGGGGATGCACTGGAGTCATTGACTTGACGCGCGAGTTGCGTTATCGTTGCATATAATTAAATGAACAGCGAGCCAAGGACCCCAGAATGGGTAATTTAAGCGAAATGGATTCATTTATAACTATTCCATTTATAATCATACTATATTTAAAGATAACTGTGCCGCTTTCGGAATATCAAGCAAGGCAGTTACAGTGGTAGGACTACGGTTCAGGCTTGCAAAGATGCCGGCTGGAAGCTATAATAACCCGCCTAATAAGACTGGTGGTTTCCGCCAGGTTTTTATTGCCTTTGTGTTAGAAGCACTTTCGCCTATTATGCGTTGCTCCCGGCCGATACAAGCCTTCTTGCTGCTCCTGGTGCTGTGCGCCCTATGCTTTACTAGCATAGCCGCGGCCCAGTCGGCGCCGGTTGTGTCGCTTGATAAAATGCCCCCCGACGGCTTCGTTCTGGACAAAGGCTGGACATTTCGGGCTGGTGATAACCCGGCCTGGGCCCAACTCAACATAGATGACCGCGGGTGGCAGCCCATCAACCCAACGCTGAGCGTACAGCAGCTGCCGCAGGTGCAAGAAGGTGTAGGCTGGCTGCGGCTGCGCTTCCGGGCCGGACCCAGCCTTCATCATCAGACACTGGTGCTGCGGGTGTACCAGTATACGGCCTCTGAAATTTACCTCAACGGCAAGCTGCTGCGGCGCTATGGAACCCTAAGTTCTTCTCCCAGCGAGGTGGTGGCCTACTGGCCCGATGGTGAGCCCATCGAGCTTCACCTGACCGACCAAGCGGAGCAAGTGCTAGCCGTACGCTTTGCAGCCTGGGCTCCCGTGGGCTCCCTCAGCGACTTTTTTGTGCCCTTCTTCTTCCAGGCCCACCTCAATGGCTTGCCCCAGCTCATGGAAACCATCAGCATGGAGGCCAAGTACAAAAATGCGGACCTGTTGCTGTTCGGCGCTTTGCTTCTGCTTAGCCTGCTGCACCTCGCCTTTTATGTGTACAACCCGGCCCAGCGCGCCAACTACTATTTTGCGCTCTACACCATGGCCGAGGGCGCCAGCTTTTTCTGTACAGGCTTCCTGGATGAAATTCGTCGGCATGATGTGCGGGTGGCCATGGACATTTTCTCCTACGCGAGTCTGCACACAGGAAGTATGCTGGCGGTGCGGGCCCTGTACAGCTTTTTCAACGTCCGGGTGGGGCCTATCTACTACGGACTTTGGGCGATTAACGTGCTGAGCATACTCCTGCTCACTTTTATGCATGGGGTGAGCTGGTATCCTACTGTCGGGTTCATGCTGCTGGTTACGGCCGAGCAGCTGCGCATTACGCTGGGGGCCTTGCGTCAAGCGCGGCGCGCGGCAGGCATTATCGCCATTGGGTTTGGTATTACTCTCACGTTACTGCTCATTTTTGCTTCGCTGGTTAAGTTTTACCCCGAGGTACTAACCGTTCAAGTGCTGTGGATTCCCTTGCACACGGTGCTCACTTTTTCGGCTTTCCTAAGTCCGGTTCTAGCTATCTCGCTCTTTTTGGCCTGCCGGTTTGCCCTCGATAGTCGCCTGCTTGCCATTAAGCTAGCTCAGGTGCGGCGGCTTTCAGCCCAAACTATTACCCAACAAGAAGAAAAGCAGGTGCTGCTAGCCCAGCAGAACGAAACGTTGGAACGACAGGTGCAGCAGCGCACTGCGGCCCTGCAGCTTACCCTCACCAACCTGCAAGCCATGCAGCACCAGCTTATTCAAAGTGAGAAAATGGCCAGCTTAGGCGAGCTGACGGCCGGCATTGCCCACGAGATTCAGAACCCCTTAAACTTCGTCAATAACTTCGCCGAGGTGGGCGTGGAGCTGCTCGCGGAACTGAGAGAAGGCCCCCTATTGACCCTGTCCGGCAAGGACAAAACGCTTGCCACTGAGCTGGTAAACGAGCTTACCCAAAATCTCGACAAAATTACCTTCCATGGCAAACGCGCTGATAGTATAGTAAAGGGAATGCTGGAACACTCGCGGGCCAGCCGGGGCGAGCGCCAACCCACCAACCTGAATACCCTCTGCGACGAGTACCTGCGCCTAGCCTACCATGGCCTGCGCGCCAAGCACAAAGACTTTAACGCCACCCTCACCACCGATCTCGATCCGGGGTTGGGCCAGGTGGAAGTGGTACCGCAGGAAATTGGTCGGGTGTTGCTGAATCTGTTTAATAATGCATTTTATGCCGTGCAGCAGCGGCAGAAAATGGGGCAGCCTAATTACCGACCTGAGGTTTGCGTGAGCACCAAGCAGCAGCCCAATGGTCAGGTAATTATTCGGGTTCGGGATAATGGAATGGGGATTCCAGAAGGCATGCGGCAGAAAATCTTCCAGCCCTTTTTCACTACGAAGCCGCCCGGCGAAGGCACCGGTCTAGGCCTCTCGCTCAGCTATGATATTATTACTAAAGGCCACGGTGGCTCTGTAAGCTTAGCCACCAAAGAAGGCGAATACACCGAATTCACTATTTCCTTGCCCCTGAATAAAGAGAAAACTCAGAAGCTAACCCTTTCTATATGAGAAAGATCCTGGTGGTCGATGATGAGGCGGACGTGCGCCTACTGTTTGAGCAACGCTTCCGGCGCGAAATCCGCGAGGGCACTTTCGCCTTTACGTTCGCTTTTTCCGGCGAAGAAGCCTTAGCTTACCTACAGCAGGAGCAGCACTACTCCGAGGTAGTGCTTATTCTCTCCGATATCAATATGCCCGGCATGAGTGGGCTAGAACTGCTGCGCCAAATAAAGCAGGATCACCCAAATCCGCCCCCCATGGTGATGATGATTACCGCTTACGGCGACGCCGACAGCTACACGACAGCCATGCAGCTGGGGGCCAACGATTTCTTATCAAAACCTATTGATTTTGCCGTATTAAGGCAGAAACTTATCCCTCTGAATAACTCCTGAAGGCCACTATATGAAAACCAACATACTGGTAGTAGATGATGAGGCTGATTTAGAGTTACTTATTAAGCAAAAGTTCAGGCGCAAAATTCGTGAGGGTATCTACGAATTTCGGTTTGCCCACGATGGCCAGCAGGCCCTGGATCAGCTTAAGGAGCAGCCAGACGTAGATATTGTGCTCTCCGATATCAACATGCCCGTCATGGATGGGCTCACGCTGCTCACGAAGTTGCAGGAGGTGAACCCGGTAATCAAGACCGTGATGGTGTCGGCGTATGCAGATATGGCCAATATCCGCTCGGCGATGAACCGGGGGGCATTTGACTTCGTGTGCAAGCCCGTGGACTTTCGGGACCTAGAAGTCACACTGGAGAAAACCATCAGCCACGTGCGTCAGCTCCAGGAAACTTTGCGAGCTATTCAGGAAAACAACATCCTGAAAATGTACGTGGACGAGACCGTCATCAACTTCATGGCCCGCCCCGACTTGGAAAACCGCTTGCTGGTGAGCGAAAACGTGGAAGCCACAGTAGTGTTTATCGACATCTGCGGCTTCACGGCGCTGGCCGAAAAGCTACCAGCTGATGCGTTGGTGCGCTTGCTCAACCTTTACTTTGACCAGATGGTGAAGGAGATTATTGCTCAGGGCGGCTACATCGACAAGTTTATGGGCGACGCGGTGATGGCCGTTTTTCGCGATGAGTATCACCTCGACCGCGCTATCGATGCGGCGCTGTCGGTGCGCACTCTCCTCCAGAACAACTCAGAGCCCCTGCCCGAGGGCATTACCTTTCGCCCCGATGTAGCCATCGGCATTAGTACGGGCGAAGTAGTGTCGGGCAATATCGGTTCCGCCTCGCTTAAGCGCCTCGATTACACCATAATTGGCGATGTAGTAAACTTAGGACAGCGGCTGCAATCAGTAGCGCACCCTGGTCAGATTTTAATTACCGAAGGCACTTACCAACGCGTGAAAGAATCCTTTCAATGCCAGCCAGTGCAGGAGTTCACCCTCAAGAACAAGTCTCAGCCCGTCATGACCTACGAAGTCATATCATAGCCGAGCGCGGGGGCAATGGGGGCCTTTTTATTCGCTTACGGACGCTAGCGCCCCGTAATAGCACGGTTGGCTAAATATGGGGCGGCGCCAGCACGGCCCTAATTTTTGTACCCACCGGCAGTGGCCCACCCGACAAGCTACGCAGGCGCAAGTCCACCATCAGCGAGCCATCGGTATTCAGATACGTCCCTACTACTACCCCACCAGCAGCCACTGCTTCGCTGCCCCAGCGGCTTAGTCTGGCCTCCCAGCCCGGCGCCACAGCCTGCGTAAATGGAGTGGGGGGCGTTAATTGGATCTGAAAAGGCTGCACTTCCATCATGGAGGCCACCACTGTATTGGGCGTCATATAGGTCATGCCGTCAATCAGCCGTTCAGCTACTAAAGCATGCGTAGGAGCCACTACGAAATTGTGATCGTAGCCCTTCACCAGAATATCGCCTTTACGAACATATTGCCCGGGCTGGAAAAACAAGCGTTTGATACGGCCTTTGGTGTGGGCCAGCAACGGGTATTGCCGACTTATGGTAACTGTACCTGGTAGCTCTTGCAGCACTGGCGAGGCCACTACTTCTTCGGGCAGTTGCCTTAAAGCCGCTACCTGCTGTCCAGCGGTTTGCTTGGGTTCAGTTGCTGCGTCAGCTACCATCCCTTTCCAGCCGCAGCTGCCAAGGCTCAACATAAGCCCCAATACAGTCACTGATACGGTTTTCACACGAGAGCCCAAAATGTATTTGTTATTCATAAATAGAGGATGTGCGGGCTTGATTGGTAGTTGCTGGGTTTGTAGGCGCATAACTATTGGCTACTATGTACGCCGCTCAAACAAGCTTATTAATTGTTGGTAATCAGAGCCGCTACAGGCGTTTGGCATGCAGCAATGGCTATAGTGAAGATAAGAAACTAGCAGTTTTTTATTTAAATTATTTCAATAATATTTTATACAATTCTCTTTACTATTATCAGAAAACAAGGTGAGTTGCTACCTGTAAGATTGAAGACTAAAACAGGAGCTTTTTTCAAATTAATTAACGTCCATACTTAAACTTTGCTTTACTCTCTCGTTTGGTTTTGCTGGCTGTAATCGCTGAGTATTGTAGCCCACCAATTACTCAATTAAATGCTTACCTAAAACCATCTGCTCAGAAGCGAGCACGCGCATTAATGATAAGAATAATAACATAAACAAAAAGACTCCCCTAATACCACTGGCAACATAAGGGATGGTGTAATCGACTTGGCTTCGCTGCTTATCATAGCCAAAGGCAATGTGGTGACCACTACTAATAAGGTGCGCAGCCAGTTTGACAACTATACAAAGGTTAAAGCTGACTTGCGCTATGCCCTGAAAGGGGAGTTACGAGGCACCGTCAAGTTCAGCCACGAAGTAAAGTAAGCGTTGTATTTCTTGCCCAATGCATTGCCCCGCAAGCCTTGAAAATCAGCAGCTAGTTATCAATAACTGGTGTTGAAACAGACACGGTCATTCTGGCTGCCCACAATGCTGCGCAACTCACCTACCATCTCCAACACATAGAAAGATGCACGTTAATCTGCAGGCACAGCGTTCACGTATTAGCAAACGGCTAGGCGAGCTATTGTCGGCCTTACCGAAGAGCAGCGGGTGAAATAAGTGTGTAGCCGCGCCTGATTAACAGCAGCAATGACCTGTTAACCGCGTCTCTCGTGGGTCCCCTGAGCAACTGCTGATGAATCCGCTGCTAGGGGGTAGCCCAAACGTTTTTGTGTTTACTTGCACCCGTCGATAAGCGGGGCAAAGCATTACTGCACTCGGCTCAATAACAGCGCGGTGGCGCAGCAAACTTACAGCCTATATTATTTCCTCTACGGGCTAGACCCGCAAACCAGTTACAAATTCCAGCACACTGAGGGTAATGCCACAACTAATGTTTAGTCACCGGAGACGACCATAAACCGGAAGCTAGTTTTATAAGATGATTACAATAAGCAAAAAAACGAGCCGGCTCGTTTCCGCTGGGTTGATTTCCTTGGGCTTACTGTGTGGCACGATAAGCTACGTGCCGCCCACTGCCACCTATCCTAGTGGAGGCCGACACGACGCGAAGGGCATCTTCATCCCGCCGAAATTTGTGGCTGAGGATGACTGGATAGACGAACAGTATGTAGTAACTGGATCGGCAGCCGACCCACCCCTCATCCTCGAAGGACTGAAGTTTCGCAACCTGCGCGAACCCAAGCGACCTACACCGACCGATGGCGGATTTACGCAATGCATCCTCAACAATACGACGCGAGAAGTTATCATTAGAGGGTGCAAGTTCTGGACGAAAAACCACGCCATTCGCGGCAGCGCGGCGCCCCACCGCATTACTATCGAGGATTCATATTTCGTGGGTATTAAACCCGCCGGCCAGTGGGTCACGAAAGGCCGCGCATACGATAAAGGCAATGCTTCTTTTGCCGTTTTTAAAAATAATTACGTCGAGGGCATGGGCAGCTTTCTGGTGCCCGACTACCAGCAGGGCTGCGTGTTCAAATGCCTGCGAAATATTTTCATTAACATCGACGGCCGCTTCACCCAAACTGACTTTCCTGCCTGGCCCGTGGGGCGTATCCAATACCAATTTTTCCAGGCAACTGGCGACGGTAAAAAAACTGTGGGGCCGGGCTGCGAAATCGCCTACAATCGAATTTTCAACGACCCGGACAAGTCGTACCCGGAAGATTTGCTCAACTTATTTCGAGTCAAGGGCACAGCACTGAACCGCATTCTAATCCACGATAACCTGCTCGACGGCTGCTACGTGTCGCCCTACGCCATCCGCGTTATCGACACTAACTTTGCCACCAACCGGCAACTACACGGCATTACTAATGGCGGGATGATGCTGGAATTCACCGACTACTGCAACGTCTATAATAACACGCTGGTGCGCGTGAATGAGTATGGCATTGCCTCCTCAGGCGGGCGCAATAACTGGATTCACCACAATACTATTCTCAACGGCAATATGTTCCGCACTGGTGTGAATGCTGGTTTGCTCTACCCCTGGGGTAACTGTGGTATTTTCGTCAACCGATTCACCGAAACGGAGAATGGGGGTAACATCGTGGAAAACAACAGTATCGGCGCTATGTACTGGCGGCCGGATGAGAACCACCGCGGCCCACGACCAAAGGGTAATTCGGCGGATGGCCTGGGACCGGAATACCGCGAGACCTGGAAGCCGCCACATCAGCACGTCGATAGCCGCAACGATATAGGCATGCTGACGGGCATGACACTGCTGCGCAACAACCGCTTTTACAGTGGTGATGACCCGGTTACGAGCGCCCCCAAATTCGACCATACGACCAGCAACACGGGCGGCCTGCGGCCCAGCAAAGCGGCAGAAGATTATCTGCGTGACGCCTGGCTGAGTAAACTACCTACATTAAGCTTCAAAGTAGGCCCGACTAAATAATGCTGTAGTTAGTAGGCCTTAGCACATAAAAAGCCTCCTCTTCCCGAGGGGGCTTTTTTATGTGTTTTTTGTACGGCCGGTGGCCTGAGCAACCTCTATCTGCTTACACAGGCCGCGGGTTTGAGCTTGCTCTCCTCAATAGTAAATAGGAGTTGGGGCGCACAGGAATCTCTTCTACCCAAAATTGCGCTTTTCTTTCCCTCGCCCGATGGCTTCCTTAGCTTCATATACACTTTTCTATGCTAGCTAAGAAGGCTTATAAGCACCGAAGAGGTTAAAGATCTTGTAGCTTCCGTATTTATTAGTTTGCTAGCCTTTCTGCTTAAGCGCAGCCTTGATAGCATTAATAAGAAGCTGGATTACAGTTGCGAAGCGATGGGACTGATGAAGCCTGAACTCGTCGGCTACTCAGAACTAGCCAAGCACTTGAAGAGTTATGCGAAAGCCCTGAAGAAAGAAAACGGACTCTAATTGCCTCCCACGTAACTATTGATAAGCACATCGCCATGCAGGAAGCGCTGGAAGGCATGTCCAGCGCACAACTAAATTATTTTATCATATAAAACAACTGCATACTACCCTTTCAAGGGTTTGCAACCCACTTCTAGGCAGTACCAGCGTTAGGTAGCAGCTGGAGCTAGCAGGCTTGGGACTGGAGCTTCGCTTGCAGCAGATCTACTTTAAATAAGTACTATAGAAGAAAGGATAACTATCATTCGTAACTTATACTCATATATAAAAACAGCCCCGACGATGCCGGGACTATTTGATCTGTGTGCGTTCAGCGATAGACCCAGGAGGAATGTCTATTCCATGCTGATAGAGACCAGACTTACGGCGATACTGTGCTTCCTCTCGCTGAAGAGTTAGCCTACCCAGAGGTATAGCAACTAATAATCCAACCAACGCAACTAGCCAACCGATATAGGTAATAAGTATATGACTCACAGTAGCAAAGTAAAATATTACCCACTCTAGAGCATACAGTGTGCCAATATCTTATAATTGATCTATATTGTCTTGAAATCCGGCTATACTTACAAAGAAAAATCCTGACATTGCCCTTGGAGCACGACGTGATGTTCAGGCTAATTGTTAGATATTGGATTGACGGCGGTGCGCTTCCTGCTCCCGTTGCCGGGTTAGCTTACCGAGGGGAATGGCAGCCAATAACCCTGCTAAGGCTACCAGCCAGCCGAGGTTTATAAATAGTAGATGCCTCATAGCAGCAATGTAACAGTTTTGCTTGATAGCAGTGAAGTAACGTATTGTTTAGCAAAAAAGGTATAGTGTAACAAAATCTTCATAGTAACCACCCGAGGCAGGCGCGAATGATTAGGTTGTTGTAGCTAATTTCGGCGGTGTTTAAATGCAAAAATATAGCATACCGAAAAGCCATTCTTTCTCTATACATTACTAGCCGCTATCATCTTCTCGCTTCGCTTCGAGGTTAGGCTGGCTCAAGCGCCCGGCCCAGAATGCCGGCATGGGTGTGGCCTTCGCCCTGCTGCTGCTCAGCGCGCCAGCCAAAGCTTCAGGGCCCCATTCAACTGAGCAAGCCCATCTTCCACTATAGCTACAAGCAAGCCCGGTTTACCCAGAACTATCTCAACTACCGCCGCCGGCAGTACCAGCGCCAGGAGCGGCGGGAATTGGCGGCGCTGCGGCGCAATCACCGGGAGCAGCAGCGCTACTTCAACAAGCATCACCAGCGGAAGGGGATGAGCTGCAACCGTGAGAACTGCTAGCTGAATCATGAGACCATTTCTCACGGTTCATATCGCCGTAAAGTCACTATAAGCGTCACAAAAAAAGCTTCAGCATCATCGGGACTTTGTTGTATTGTTGAGGTATGAAAAACTCCAACCTCGCTACTCTGTTTCTTGGACCCTTAGCACTCTTATTTTGTCAAGGCACGGCTTGGGGCCAGGCCCCTGATTCGGCGAGGTTGGAAGGACGCTGGTACGTAGGGGGCGGTGCTGCTTTCCACCAGTACTACACCATCAACCGCCCCCATTCGCAGTTGCGCCCCATGTATGTGGCAGGTGGCTATTACCTCAAACCCCGGCTCGCCCTGCAAGCCGAACTGCAATATGGGCAGCGCATAGAGGAAAGAAACGGGGGCGAGAGCGTAATTGATGGTGAGACCGTTAGCATTCGAAGCAAGGAGAAAACCACGAGTACAGCCCTCGCGTTGCTGGCGCGCTTCAGCCGTAGCCGCCCGCAGCGGCCCCTACAGTTTGATTGGTTGCTAGGGGTGGCCTGGGTGCATGGCCAGTCGTCCGAAACGATTACCCGAACGTCTGCTACAAGCCAGGAAGACTTCCACTATACTCCCGTTAGCTCGACGTCCCCACATCTGGTGGGGGGTATTAGTCTGCGCTATCAGTTGGGGCCGAAGGTGGCACTGAGTACAGAAGTGGTCGTTAACAAAAACCTGCAGATTCCCCCGTTCACCGTCTGGGGCTTCACGCTGGGTAGGGGCGCTACGCTGGGCCTCACTTATTTGTTCGAGCCAGCTAAGCCGTAGCGCTCGCAAAAGAGCGCCAATAATGCCGGTTTTTTGTATTGGAAGGCAAACGCCTTACTGCTAAAGCGTTTTTAGTTTAATTACCAGCACCTCACTGTGTATGTGGCCTGCCAGCTTCGCGAGCACCGCTATGGCGGAAGCAAAGGAGCGGCGGGCGCTTTCCATGCCGTTGACGGGGTTCGTTGGGGCGCGTAATTCATCCAGGGGCAGGTATGGACTTGGAACCCAACTTTATTGGGTTGCCGCATCACCCACTTTTTTGCTATGGACTGGCGGGCAGTGGACTAGCGCATAGCCCGTGTGCTACGCACGGCAGTGGCAGAGAATCAGAAGAAAAAGCCCCTGCATCGTCGGGGCTTTTTCTTCTTGAGTCGTCTAAGCAGAGATTAATGAGTCACGACTAGACGTTGGGTTTGCCGCTGCGTTCCATCCTGCACTTGCAGCAAATACATGCCCGCGGGTAGCGCACAGGTGGGTACGCTGAACTGGGCACTGCCAGCCGGTACCTGGTGGCGATAGGAAGCGGCTTTTTTGCCTTGCGCAGTCAGAATCGTCACTTCCACCTCCCGGGCCTGAGCAAAGGAGCTGCTCACTGTTACCTGATCCTGAGCTGGGTTAGGATATAGTTCCAAGCGAGAGCCGGCCGGTGCGGCCGGAGTAGCGGCCCGCATTAAACTGGCGCTGCTCGTAGCGGATGGGGTGCTGGACTGCTTGAAAAACTCGACGTTATCGAAGTGCATCCACTGGCCTGCGTTGGGTTGACTCCCGGTCCCATCGGAGTAAAAGGCAATCTCACACTGCCCGTTGGTCACACTCAGACCCGTAATCTGCACCTGCCGCCAAGCACCAGGGTCGGGACCGGTGACCGTGGGTGAGATATATTCCTCGTAGGGCGCCCCTCCAAAGTTGGTGGCTAGCATCGTGGTGTGCGACAGCCCTTCACTGCGTTTCACCCACGCCCGCAAGGTATAGAATCCCGGCGTTAGGCCCGTAATAACTTGATACGTGTAGACCTTATAATTACTGCTGCTCCAGTGGGTGCCGTGGTAGGAGCCGTGCTGGGCCATGCCGTCGTTCTCGACGTAGTCGGCCGAGGCATTATCGTTGGTAAACCACCCCTGAGGGGTGGAGGTGGAAGCACCATCTTGCTCAAAGCTGGGATTCGAAACTAGATTAGCTGGAGCGGGAGTGACTGGTTCCAGTTGCCACTGCTGGTTAGGGTCATTATGGGACGGCCACTGGGTCACGGTCTGCCCTCCGCCACTCACATCCAGCGACAACCCACTGTAATTATTAACTATTCTATAGTTTCCAGCCACACTTGACTCAATCCGCCATTTCTGGCCCCTGCCGTCATTATAATTGTATTGCTGGATGACGGCCCCTGGATCGGAGCTACCACCTTGAACTTCCAGTGCCTTGTTACTGTGCACGGCCAGCAGCTTATACAGGCCGCCTCCGATCGCTGTTACCTGCCAGTGCTGATAATCTTGGCCCGTGCCGGGCTGCGTTACAATTGCCGCATCATTGAGAGTTGATCCGTTAAGTACTGTCAGTAGCGCTTGGCTGTACACAATGCGGAGCCGGTAGATGCCATCGGCAATGGGCGGAGTCAATGGGCCAACCTTGATTGGGTTTGCATTCTATTTTGCAACCCAAGCATTGTATTCAGATACCTCCATAGATTTGGGAATAGCCCCTTGCAATACTATGTTATCGTGATGAGTATTTGAGGAAAAGGTAGTCTGACCGTTTTCGTCATTAAGTCCGGGAGTTTCTAATGGAAGGTTAGTACCCGCTACAGATGAATTATTTCGATTGATGTAGCCAATCGTATTATTGTAGACCTGATTATTATAATACAAAGAGGTTGGGGCAGACCCAGCCGCCGCGTCATGGTTATAGGCGAAGATGCCTACATTGGCTTAAAGAGGAACGGGACCAGTTGGTAAGGCCGGCTCGAAAACACTGCTGGAAATGATCTTATTATTGTAGACCTTACAATCATGGCCACCGGTAAATGCAATACCATAGTGATTGGTACCGACGACTTGATTTTCATAAACCTCAACGAAGGCTCCTACTGTGTTTTCGTTAAGATCCTTTATGTCCCCTGTTTCACTCACCATTATTCCACCACCAGAATAGTTTTGTTCGGTGGCGGGAATCGGATAAGATCCTTGAATATAGTTGTGATAAATCCTGATCGGGCTCGCACTGGTACCTGACGAGTAGAACATGCTAATATTATCTTCGACGCGACTGTTATTGGGCTCGTTTATTATTTCGTTCCAGGCAATTTCTACTCCGGGTAAATCCCGTACGCCAGCCAATTGTACGAATTGAGCCTGCAAGAATACTCTACCAGTTTGAGGGTCACGGGCGGTGCGTCCATCAATATTTTTCGCTCGATTATAGCGCACCTTGACGGTTTTGCCCGGTATACGATCGGGAATATTAGCAAACTCATCGACATGGATACCTGTGCACTGCTGGAGGTAATTATGCTCAACTATCAAATTAACAACCTTCCTGACCTGGACGAAGCGAGTTGGACTGTCGATGAACTCCGTCTGGGGCAGCCCGTAGCCTTGGGTATCACGAACAGTTAAGTCAACATTATCTATGGAGGACTTAATGAGTTGTCCTGCACCTTTAATAATGCAGTTCTCGATCACGACGGGTTGTGTCGTGGCGATCGTAATGGCGGGCACTTTTGAATCCAGACTTTGATAGTTCCCCCTAATGGTGTCGCCGGAAGTCACAGTAATTGGTCCTTGGAAAACGGTACCGGAAGGTTGCGCGGCCAAGCCGCCCGCCAGCAGCAAGAGCATCCAGACCAGCAAGGCAATGGGTGCTGATTTAAGGGATATTTGGGGGTAAAATAGTGTTTCATGAGATAACGATTAAGGCGAACTAATGCCTTAAATTCCCCCTATCTTGGAAACCTGCCAGGAAGAAGTGTTCCTATTTGTGACTATGAAATATTATATTTCCGTTGCATCTTTCGTAGAAAAAAGAACTTTTCCTAGAAAATAACGTATTAGCCTGCAGTTCAAGGTGCACCCCTACTGCAGCTCATTCTCCCACCTTCCTATTGGCTCAGTCCTATAAGCAGAGGGGTAGTTACAACTCTACCAGGAAGAATTAGAGGTAGCGTTTAGTTGCACTTGTAGACTTTTTCTTTTGCGCCGTGATTCGCGCTTCCTTCAGCGCCCCAAGTGCTTTCCCGTCGTGCCTCCACAAACAAAAAGCCTCTGCAATGCTGGGGCTTTTTGGATCAGTATACCTTCAGCTAGGGTCAAAGCGAATAGCTATCCTGCGCTTCTAAGATTTCCTTCGCCGTTGGTACTCTTCTTCCTCTCGCCTTAGGGTTAGCTTACCTAGGGGGAATGTCGGGGTCATACTTAGGTGTACCGAGTTCGAAGTCGTAAGCGCCGGGGTACATATAGCTAAATAAAAGCCCCGTGTAGTGCGGGGCTTTTAATTTTATATAGAAGTCAGCAATGATAGTTAGAAGCCAGGCCCGATGGCCAGGCCCCTCAGCCGTTGAAGCCCATCATTATCAACTCTTCTAAAGTTGAAATTATTGGCGCGCCGCGCCGTGCCCGTAGCCAAATCAATATTGTGCAAGTGTGCCCCGGCGCCAGTGCTTCCAATAATGGAATACGCTATGTTGCTTGTGCCACCAATATCTAGGTTATCTGCTGTTGTGACCCCGCTACCCAAGTCTCCGATTTTCGTCACTGTTCCTGCATTCGGGGAATTCTGCTCATACAGTACGGACATAAGCGGATCAAAACTATTCGAAGGATCGCGAGTGAGGCCTACAACATATAGCTTGGTAGCGGTCGCACCGGCAAAGCTGTTATCGTAGGCGGCAGACACCAAAAACGGGGCCCCAGGATTTATGCTCCCATCTACGGTGGCCACACCATTGGCGGGGTTTACCCGCAGGTTCTGCCCCGAACTGCTCACAATGCGAATGCGGTCGACTACTGGGTTAAAGTCAAAGCCAAAGCTGAAGCCATTTATGTTGGTGCTCAGTGTGCCGACCAGAGCGGCGGCGGCCGTAGCGGCATTCAGCGCAAAGAGCCGCGCGCTACTAGTAAGTTGGAGCTCGCCTTGTTGCCTCGTCAGCACGTAGAGCTGGCCGTTGGCGGGCCGGAAGTCTACCCCGATTATTTCCTCGTTCCGAGGCAAGCCCGTAATGCGTTTGCGGATGTTATCAGCCGGATTCGAGAGATCGAAAATAAACAAATCGTTAACGGCAAAATACGGCTGGCCGGGAGCATCCTGATCCGCTGAACCATAGACGGCGTAGGCTACCGGCTGGGTGGGAATAGCCAAGCCCGTATAGCCCAAGCTGGACTCATACTTGGCCAGCGTCTGGGTAGCACCGGTCTGGGTATTGACCGTGAATAAGGTCGTGCCGCCATCGGTCGCAAAGAGTCCTAAGGCCGTACCAGACTTAGCATCAATGTCAAAGCCGCCGTCGCCGCTGATGTTCAGGTTCAAAGCTCCCACCTCCACGAGCTTCCCCTCATTGGGAGGGTCCTGGCGGTAGAGCTTATCGGTGGCGGGGTCCAGGGTGTAAAGGACCGTGGTGCTGGCCAAAGCGGTGTTGTTGGTGTAGGCCGCGCCCGTAATGGTAGCCCCGGCGGCCCCGTTCAGCACCCCATCGGTGGCGGCGACAGTGCCCGTCTCGGGGTTCAGGCGCAAATTCTGGCCAGTCGACGTGACTAAACGAATGCGGTCTACCGTAGGGTTGAAGTCAAACCCCACCAGATTGCCGGCTACGGCCGGGGTAAAGGCCCCGCTACCGATAGCGCTGGCGGCACCCGTGTTCTGGTTAATTATGTAGAGGCGACTGCCGCTGCTCACCCCGTAGAGTTGCCCCGTGGCGGGCCGAAAATCTATAGCTAATAGGGTCTCGCCACTAGCTAAGCCCGTGATCGAAACCGAGCCCGTACGGGTCGACGGGGCTTTTGTAGAATACGCATCCAGCTTGGTGCCGCCCGACAGGGTGTAGAAGGGAATGTCCAGATCCAAGCCAGGAAACGTAGGAGTGGATGGCGGGGTGGGTTTGGGAAAGTACTGCTCCAGGATATCCTCACAACTGGTTAAGGAGGACAACAGAAGGACAGCCACGCCCCACTTGGCGAGGGAAGAGGTTTTTAACATAGAACCGAGAAAATATAAAAATGACAAGAATGAATAGAACAACGCTGTTGTCTATCCCCTACGGTGACCGTTGCCTTTTGGATGTGAGGAGCCGACCAAATAGTTATCCACACAAAAAGTCTCGACGCTGCCAGGGCTTTGTTTATTGAGTGGCGAGGTGAGTTTACCGGGCCCCGCCTTGGCTTCCACTGGCACGAATCACCACATTGTGGTTAGATAGAATGATCGGAGAGGTAAACAGGATCATGGTCTGCAAGACGTCTACTTTGATAATGATGGCCATAATCAAAAAGCGAGAATATGGCAGTAGAACTGACAGTAGTAAACAAAAAAGGCCTCCCCGATACCGGGGAGGCCTTTTTTGTGGAGCTGCAGGGTTTCGTCATTCCGACTGCGTGCGGACGCTAACGCGCAGCAAACGTACCGGAGACAGGTTTATGCCCACTGCCGGCGGGGCACAAACGTCCGTATTCGTCCGTAAACTGTCGGCAGGATTGGGGGCAAAAACCATGGCTGCCCCCACCCGTTGCCAGGCCCGGAGCAGCAGGGGGGCGTAGCGCTCCAGCGAGTCGTAGCCGTAGGCGCTCATGCCGACCGTGTGGCCCAGGGCCAGCTCCTTTAGGTTCTGATCCCCGTCGCTGCCCCAGAGCACCAAATCGGCGCCCGTGTGCCGGGGCGTGTGGGTGGTGATGGCTTGCCAGATGGGTAAGACTTCCTCCTCGGGCTTGCCCATCTTAAAGCGCACCCGCACGTGGCCTCGGGTCAGGCCCGCCGCTTGGGCCAACTCCTTAATAAAGAGGTTACGCTTTTGCTGCACTACTACCGGCACCTTGCCCTGCCAGGCTTCCCAGATGCGGGCCGCTTCGGGCGACAGCGGCAGGGTCAGGTATTCGTTGGTTTTGGTTTGGTAGAGGCGCAGCACGTGCACCCGCCCTACGCCGGCGATATCTTCCAGGCTCACGTGGTGCGCTTTGAGCTTGCGCAAATCCGAATCGCGCAGCAGCAGCAGGGTCTGAAACACGGTGCGCTCCTTTTCCCGCTGCAAGTAGGCGGGCAGGTCCGTGAGCTGCAGGATCTGGGCAAACTCATCCCGGCCCAGCGAGGCCGCGCGCCCATAGCGGGCTGTGAACTTGAGCCAGCTGGGGGTGGGCCGTTCGCTGAGCAGAAAGCAGACGCGCAGGAATTTGACGTGTCCGGAGATGGTACCATCACTTAAGCCTTCTTCCTGCAAGTAGCCCAGGTACTCAAAGAAAGTAGCCTTGGTGAGCAGGTCGAGGGTGAGGCCCGGGTTAAAGGCCTCGAGGCGGCCGAGCACCTGCTGGTAGCGGCGAGCGGCATCCGTGCCCTGGCCAGGGTGCTCGGCCTTCCACAGCGCGTAGAGCTGGGCGAAGCTGGGTGTAGCCGCCGGCTTTGCCTTGGTTTTCTTTTGCCGGCCCACCTCCAGGCTGGCCACGGTTTGCATGAGCAGCTCCGGCGTCACGGGAAAGCCGTCGGCTTCGGCCTTGGTAAAGAGGTTGGTGACGACCTTCTCCACGCTGGAGAGCTTGTTATTGAGACGGGTGCTGTCGGGCTCGCGGGTGGCAATCTTCACCCGCTTGTCTTCCTGAAAATGCGCGGGCTTGCACTTGACGCCGGTGGGCAGCTTCAGGCGCTGGCCATCCCAGGTCACATCCAGAAAAAGCACGGCCCTCCCCTCCCGGTCGGGTCGGTCCAGGCGCTGGCGAAAGCTCAGGTTCACAGCTTAAGCACAATTTATTGGTGTACCTAACGCCAATGGGGCCAAATATTTAGTTATAACGTTATGGTCGATTTCTCCTGACAGGTAATTGTAACGGTGTGCATCTTGAGGAAACTCATTTCTTAAGGCCTCATTTATCTTATTTATAGCATGGTTCATTCCATAGAATTCACCTTTTAAATAACGTTCAGGATAGTGTGCCTTCCACCAATCTAAATGCTCTTTTAGCCCTTTTATTATAATAAATTTCTCAGCATATGTAAACGGCGATGGATTATAAATTTCATAAGGATTATGAAATTCATTTTTAACAATCCCTCTTGAACCCTTTAGAACATTAATAGAATTCACTAATTCTGTAAGTAATTCTTTAACACCAATTTTCTCAGATTGAATATCGTCGAAATCTACTTCTTTAACGCTAAACGTAGATATAAATGACTTATAGCCAGGAGACTTAACCTCCTCCGCCTTTGCTTTTATCAATACACTCAGCTTATTTTTAAAAGCTTTCATTTCGGGATATAGCATATCCTTTGTATAAAGCTCATGAATAATCAATCCGATATCAGACGAGAAATTTGTTACATTATCTTTAATCAATATAAAAGGCTTTCCAAAAGCGATTCTCATCCCCAGTTCAATCATAACATTTGGGTTGTTATTACTTAAATCACAAATAACTATTTCATCCCGATCTAAATTATTAACCAGATTACTTTGAATAATACCTTGACTGGTGTTCGTGCTAACTATTCTTGCTTTAAATCCTGCCTCTTCCGCTGCATCTTCAATAATAGTTCTTATTTGTGCCCAGTGCTCTGCTGAATAATCACCAGACCCACTCATTGGCATAACAATACCACAAATACCTTCACCTATCTTCTTATCAGTTAGTATTTCTGTAGTTGGGTTTTCAGTTTCCATCTTGAGTTCTTTTATTAATAGAAAGTGGAGTAACTAGATCACCCGGGCCCGGATCACGTCCACTACCCGCCACAGCCGGCGGATGTCGTTACTCTCGATCACTACCCTGCCGGCCTGCGCGTTATCGGAGTGCAGCGTAAGGGTGCCGTTGGTGAGCAGGTCGTTATCCTTGATGCGCTTGATGACCAGCGAGCTGCCGTAGTCCACTACGTACACGCCGGAGCTGACATACTTAAAGTCACCGGGGTCGATGGGGTAAGCGGCCACCCACATGCCGCTGCGCAGCTGGGGCTCCATGGAGTCGCCGTCAATTTCAATGGCAATGCTGCCGTCCTTTCGTAGTTCTGAGCTGGGGTTGTATGCCCGCATAGTTTCCAAGTCACCGTAGTCGGAGCCGGAGCCGGCCATTTCCACGAATGAAGCCCGCGCCCTGACTGGGATGGCGGGCAGAATCAAATACTCCTCAAGAGTAGCGGGATGAATAAAGGATACATCCGACTTTATAGGTGGTGCGCTACTATCTGGTACACTTGTGGCGGGATGCTTACCCGTCTCGATATACTCGACTGTCGTTTTATATAACTGTGCCAGCTTGCGCAAAACGGGCATTTTAATTTTCAGATTGGCGTCTGCTTCATAAGCAGAGATACGGGGGTTGCTAACTCCTACCTTCTCTCCCACTTCACGCTGAGATAAGCCCGATTGTCTCCGGAGATCGGCAAGCCGACTGGCTTGTGTAGAACGGGGGGTAGGTGCTGGGTTCATGGAATTTTTCAGAAATAACTGATGCAAAACAAACTCATATAGAGCATATCGGAATAATATTTCTTGATATTCTTTGTATTGATAAATATTGAGTAGTATGTTTGTCACACCAGTTCAGAATATGACATCATGAAAAAGACTCCAACACCTAAGCCATACCATGTGCAGGCGAAACTTTCTGAAGCTGCCAAAGCAGCTTTGAAACGCGAGAAAGGGAGAAGGCTACAGGAAAACGTTGAGATCAGCCTTCCTGAACTTGTTTCTGAGATAGTTGAGAAGTGGGCTGCGTCAGCTCCCTAACTTTTTTTGTCTAGTCTGATAAGTTTTGATTAGTTTTTCATCTTTTTTCTTCACCCTCTTTCAACCCTACTGCCAAGTATGAAAGTCTCTTACTCTTCCTCCACCGGAATCAACCTCACACCCGAGACGGTGGAGGATGCGTCGCTGCTGGATCGCCAGGCGTATGCCCTGGCCCGCGCGCAGGTGCTTACCCGCCGCTACATTCTTTCCGATAAGCAGACGCCCGGGCTGGGCTATGACGACCGCCTGAGCAAGCGTCTGGGCATCGGCAAAGTGAAGTGCTATCAGCTCATCACGAGCGGCGAGCTTTCGACCCGCAAGCTGGGGGGAAAACACGTGGTGGCGGAAACGGCCGTGCTGCGCTTCCTAGATCCGCACGGCTTCGTGGTGGTGGAAAACGAAACGTCCACCCTCTTAGCCGCCTAAGCAGATGCTGACGCTACCCAAGCCCACGAACCCAGTCAATCCGGCCGAGCGGCCCATCGCCAACGCCGTGCTGTGCTCGGCCCTGCTGGAGATTCACCCGCTGGAAAACTTCAACGCCATTCAGGCCACGCTCAGCAAAAAGTATCCGGATCTGGAGGAAGAGCTATACGAGCTGCTGGAAGGCGAGCAGGAGAACCGCATCGGTAAGACCTGCAAAGTCATTCAGCTCAACGCCTGCGCATAAAAAAAAGCGAGCCGCCCTACTGCCAAGTAAGAAGCGACTCGCTGCAAGGGATAGCCCTCTTTCGGGCGCCAAGTTACCAGAACTTTTCACTGCACGCCTTTTATGCACGTCACTTTTCTCCCCGATGGCACTGTCGCCCTGAAGCTTTCCGACCCGCAAGAGGCGAAAGTGATCGCCGCAGCCGCTGCCCAGCGGGCCAAGGAAGATGCTGAGCAGGCCGCGCTGAGTCAGGTCTATACCCTGGAAGAATTGGAGGGCCGCATGAAGATGGGCCGCACCTCCCTGCTCAAGTACCTGAACCTGGCCGAGTGCAACGGCGGAATCCGCCACCGCAAGGCCGGCTCGAAATACCTCGTCACCGAGCAAGCCATCCGGGATTGGTTCGGGGACAAATCCAACGCCGCCTAACTCCCCTACCCTTTCACTTCTCAACCGCTATCTGCTATGCAAGCCACCCAATCTGCCATCACTGCCTACAATCAAACCCGCGCCGCCGAGCTGACCCTGCAGCGCGCCTGCCTGGCCCTGGGCATTCCCCTGGTGCTGGTGCAGGAGCTGGCTGCCCAGAAAGTAGAGCAGGCCTGGCAGAAGGTGCAGCAGCAGGCAGCAGCCGCTTAATCCATTCACGCTTTTCACCGGGCAGTTTCGCCCATTTCTCCAACCCTTTTTTCCTTTCTCTTATGTCTGCTTCTTTATCCTTCCTCCCCACCAATTACGAAGCCCCGAAACCAGCCGGCGGCAATTACACCAAGCTGCAGGACGGCGAGAATCGTCTGCGCATCCTCTCCAATCCCGTTATTGGTTGGGTGTACTGGAGCACGGATAACAAGCCCGTCCGCTCAGCGCTGAATCCGGGCGCATGCCCTGCCGATATGCGCGCTGGCGACAACAATGGCCGCACCGAGCGCCCTAAGGAGTTTTGGGCGATGAAGGTCTACAACTACGGCACCCAGGAAATGCAGATTCTGGAAGTGACCCAGACTCAAATCAAAAATGCATTGGCTGAGCTGAGCCGCGATGAGGACTGGGGCCACCCCAAGAACTACGACCTGAAAATTGGCAAGTCAGGCAAAGGGCTGGAGACCAAATACGCCGTCACACCGGTGGTACCGAAGCCAGTTAGCGAGGAAGTAAAAACTGCTTTCAATGCTACGCCCATCACCCTTGATGCTCTGCTCAACGGTGGCGACCCTTTTGGAGCAGTAGAGCAGTCGATGGCCAGCCCCTCAGGCCAAGCGCCTCTGCCTCGTGAGTCTGCAAAGCCCAAAGCCCAGCCCGCCCCAAAACCGGCACCAGTAGCCGTGGAGGAGGGTGACGAACAGTTGCCTTTCTAGCCTCCATCCTCTTTCACTTGAGCAATAAAGCCCGCCCAGGGCGCCCTCTGGGCGGGCTTTTTAGTGCCTACAGTTTCTGATTTAACTATTCCGTGAAGAATGTCTCCTGCCCGTTTTGCCGACCTGCTCCAGTCTTTTTTTCAGCTCGACACTTGGTACACGATGGCCGGCGCGGAGCGGGCAGTGAAGCAGAAGCGCAAGGCGACGCAGGCGACGCTCACGGCTCAGGGATTAGTTGCCGGCGCTACCCGCGCGGGCTGGCTGGAGCACAACCCCACTACCCAGGAATTCTGCCTGCCCAGCTTCTGCTGGGTGGCGCAAACGCAAAAGCGGCATGTCGCCTAGGAACGACACGCCGCCATTTTTTAACTCTTCAACACCCCAAAGATAATGAGTAGTCAACTCGCTTCCCACGTCCAGTATGCCCGCGAGCAGAAGCACGCTGGCAAAGCCCGCAAAAAGAAGATCGCTGGTGACCGCCGCCGGCTCTTCCTGCTGGTCATGCTCACCTGCCTGGCCTGCCTGCTGCTCGACTGCACGGCCACTAGGCCAGTGCCGGCATTCCAGGATGCCCAGCCCGCTACCCCCTCTGTCTCTTCCACTGAAAACTCCCTAGGCTAACCCGATCATGGCTACTCATAAATTTATTGTTTCGTCGAGTGCCCTGCTGCGGGCCGTCAAAGAAGTCAACCCGGCCATCACGAGCAATCCGGTGGTGCCCATCCTGGATAACCTGCTCTTCGATATTAAGAGCAGCAAGCTCACCATCACGGCTTCCGACCTGGAAACCAGTATCACCACCTCGCTGGCCGTGGAGGCAAAGACCGAGTGCAGCATCACCGTGCCGGCACGCGTCCTGCTCGACACGCTGAAGAGCTTGCCCGATCAGCCCATCACCTTCACCCTCAATGAAGAGGAGAATACCGCCGTGCTAGCCACCTCCAACGGTCGCTACAAGCTCGCCTGTCAGTCGGCAACTGACTTTCCCCGCGTGCCAGTGGTGAAGGGTTCCGAGCCGCTGGAGATTCCTTCGTCGGCTCTGGCCCGGGCGCTGAGCAAGACCTTGTTCGCGGTTAGCTACGATGAGCTGCGGCCTGCCATGACTGGTATCCTGGTGCAGGTGTACCCGACCCAGCTCACGTTCGTGGCCACCGATGGCCACCGCCTGATTCGCTACCAGCGCACCGATATTACGAGCAGCCGCAACGCCAACGTTATCATTCCGCGCAAGGCCTGTGGACTGCTTAAAGGAGCGCTGGGCACTGAGGAGACTGTGGTTAAGGTAGAGTTCAATAGCACTAACGCCATCTTCAGCTTTCACCAGATTCGCCTAGTGTGCCGGCTCGTCGACGAGCGCTACCCGGATTACGAGAATGTGATTCCGGTCTCGAATCCGAACACCTTGCAGCTCAATCGGCTGGATCTGCTCAACACGGTGCGGCGCCTGAACATTTATTCCAACAGAACGACGCATCAGATCAGGTTGCGCCTGACTGCTTCGGAGCTTACCGTGTCGGCAGAGGATCTGGACTTCAACAGAGAAGCCAGCGAGAAGCTAGCCTGCCAGTACGATGGGGAGGAATTCGAGATAGGCTTTAATGCCCGCTTCTTTCAGGAGGTACTATCCAGCCTGGACTCGATACAAGTGTCACTGGCCCTGAGCACCCCCAACCGGGCCGGCCTTTTCTCGCCTGTCGCTGGTGAGGATGAGGAAAATGTGCTGATGCTGGTGATGCCTGTCATGCTTAACAACTACGTGTAGCATGGCTGATATCCAAATCCTGGGCCGCTACCTAATGGCCAACGTCGAAATCGAGAACCCTGCCCACGGGCGGGGTCGCCTCATGGGCCTGCCTTATAATGTCATTGGTGAAGACATGCGGGTGCAGGTGCAGTTCCCCAAAGTGGAGGGGGCCACGGGCTGCCACGAAGACCAGTACGACCTGAGCAACGTGCGCCTGGTGCTCTACGATGCCGAGGATATCCCGGCCATCATGGACAGCCTGCAGTCCTGGCAGGTGCCCGATTCCTACTCCGACGTGGTGAGCCGGCTCAGCGCTCAGGATCTGCACGACATGGCCAGGCTCGTCGATGAGCTGCGCTCCCTGGGCGTGGCCCTGAACCTGAAGCCTCACCAATACATCCGGAAGCCCGTGCGCAGTGCGGACCTCCAGCCTCAGTCCAATCCTAACCAGCTCCTCCTCTTCTAAATATGGGTACGCTACAAACCATGATGACCCCCATGCAGGCCTTGCTGACGCTGCGCAGCCTGGCTACCGGGCAAGTCCCCAACTGCATCAATCTGGCAGCCCTTGATCGGGTGCTGGCTACGGTGGAGGACCAAGCGCCTTATAATGAGCTGGAACTGGAGCGCGATCAATACAAGGCTGCTTATGAGAAGCTGAGCCAGCTGATTGATGCGAGTGTGTGGCCTGTGGATGAGCAAGTAGAGAATATGCGCTTTCTGCATGCTCCCATTATCAAAGACATCCTTATAGAGCGAGTTCGACAGCTTAATAAGTTTGGTCCGCAAAATCGTCCGCCATTCGAATGGTTTTTGATCTTATCTGAAGAGGTGGGCGAAGTGGCCAAAGAATGCGTGGAAATGCAGTTTGATGATGCTAACCACCCCAGGGCCAATCCTCAGGCTTACCGCAAAGAATTGGTAGAAGTAGCTGCTGTGGCCCTGGCTGCCCTGCAGAATTTTGATCAGCGTCTTAAACCGGTGCCATCTCTCACGCAGGAAGGAGGCACTCATGTCTAGCCTCCCAACTTTACGCCCCTACCAGCTCCAGGTGATCGACGAGGTGCGCACCGCCATCAAGGCCGGCAAGCGCCGGATCCTGGTGGTGGTGCCCACCGGCGGCGGCAAGACCACCATCGGCGGCTCCATCATTCATGGGGCCACGGCCAACGGCCACTCCGTGCTGTGGATGGCCCACCGCAAGGAGCTCGTCGACCAGGCCTACGAGCGCATCAGCTGCCGGCGCTCCGGCTTCGGCATCAGTGCCGGCATCATCATGGCCAATACCCGCCCCAATCGTCGGCAGATGGTGCAGGTGGCCAGCATTCAGACCCTGCTCAAACGGGAGCTACCCGCCGCAAAAATTATCCTCGTCGATGAGGCTCACCACTCCGTGAGTCCTTCCTTTCTCAAGCTGCTTGAGCGCTACCCCAACACCATCACTATTGGTCTGACCGCTACTCCTTACCGCCTCGATGGCCGCGGCCTGGGTGATGTGTATGATGCCATCGTAGCGCCCATCGGTATTCCGGAACTGCAAAAGCAGGGCTACCTGACGCCGGTGCGCTACTTCGGTACCCCCAAGGATCTGGAGCCCAAAACCGATGACGTGAAGACCATCGCCGGCGACTACGACCAGAAGGCGCTCTACTTAAAGTTCGACCAGCGGGAGTTGTACGCCGGCGTAGTGAGCAACTACCAGCGCTTTGCCAATGGCACCCGCGCTATCGTTTTTAACATCAACGTGGAGCACAGCCAGAAGACTATGGAGGCCTTTCGTGCCGCCGGCATCAGCTGCTATCACGTCGATGGCGAGACGCCCCGGGCCGAGCGCGAAAGCCTGCTTAAGCGATTCCGGAATGCGGAGTTCGACGTGCTCTGCAACGTGAACCTGCTCACGGAAGGCTTCGATTTGCCGGCTATTGAGTGCGTGCTGCTCAACCGCAAAACCAAGTCGAAAGCGCTTTATCTGCAAATGGTAGGTCGCGGCCTGCGCCCGGCCCCGGGCAAGGATTGCTGCCTCGTGATCGATCAGGGGGGCAACGTCCGGGAGTTTGGGCCGGTGGAGCATCCCGAGGAGCACGCGCTGGAGATGACAGCGGACCGCAAAAAAGGCGGTGGGGCGAAAGGTGCCCCGCCCATGAAGTCCTGCCCGATGTGTGAGGAGCTGCACCTGCTCAACGTCCGCGAGTGCGGTTGTGGGCACTTCTTCAGCTCCGCCAGCCAGGAGCTCAAGCAGGAAGAATTTATGGAGCTCACGTCCTTCCTGCCGGCGACAGTCAAACTGAAGGCGCCGAAGCCCGAAGTACCGGTTCACCTGCGCAAGGCCTGGATTAGCATGAGCGAGGCTGAGCTGCGTGAGTACGCCCACCTGATGGGGCATAAGCCGGGCTGGGTATATCATCAACTGCAACGCCAGCGGGAGCTGAGCCAGGCCGCATGACGCTGACCCTAATTACTCGTCCTGCGGCCTGGTCGACCAAGACACTAAAGGAGCAGGCTCATTTCCTGCGCGCCCGCAAGCTCAATCACCAACGCACCCCCAACCGCTTCACCTTCTCCTCTGCCGATGCCGACCTGCTGGCCCGCATCGAAGCTGAACTCTCCAAGCGCCCATCATGATGGTCTCGATCTATCCCAATATCAATACTACTACTGGCGGCACCGATATGACTATCGACGCGGTGCTGGCCGGCATCCAGGAAGGTCAGTGGCAGGAGCAGGTGGAGCTCGTGCGGCGCTGCGATACCAAGACCGAGCAGCGCGAAGCCAAGAAGCGCGTGCCCTATTTTACCGTATCAGGCACCTTCACCAAGCGCAGCGATGCGGGCCTGAAAGCCCACAGCGGCCTGATTGCCCTGGACGTGGACAGTGCCCCCAATGAAGGCCAGGACCTGGCGAAGGTGCGCGCCGCTATTGAAGCGGACTCCTACACTTTCGCCTGCTTCACCTCCATTAGTGGCGCCGGGCTGTGCGTCATCGTGCGCATCCCCACGGAGGATCATAACGGCAGCTTTCGTGCCCTGGAAGCATATTATCAACAGGCTTATCAACTAAGGGTGGATAGCTTGCCTGACGTGTCGCGCCCACGCTTCGTGAGCTACGACCCGAACCTGTTCTATAATCCCGACTCGGCCACCTTCGAGGAATCCCTCGAGGAGCCGGCACCAGTGCCGCCCCGTGCGATGCCGGCCACCAGCTGGCAGCCGTCGCGCAATGGGGAAGGCTATGGCCAGGCCGCGCTGCGCACGGCCGTCAATAAAATTCTGGGGGCCGTCGATGGGCAGAAGCACCACACCCTGAACAAAATGGCTTTCCTGTGCGGGGGCTACATCGGTTCGGGCTTCCTCTCGGCCGACGAGGTACGCCAGCAGCTGCGCCAGGCCATCGGCTGCCGCGAAGTCACGGACGCCAAAAATGCCTGGAAGACGATCGAGGATGGCATCGAGGCCGGGCAGCTCAAGCCCATCCTGCCCGAACAGCTCCAGTACAGCGTGCGGAAAATGCGCAAGGATGACGTGCCCGCCGACGGCGTGGTGCAGCGCCTGGTGGCCACCCAGGGCGTGCCGGCTGAGGCGGTACGCTTTGCCGTGGAGGCCATTTATGCGGAGGAGGAACGGGAGCTGCTCACCTTCTGGGATGTTATCTACAAGGAAGGCAAGCGCCAGGAGGAGGATACCTACACGCTGCTGATCAACCGCCCGAAGTATATCAGCTGGCTGGCGGATGAGGGTTTCGCCTTGCATCGCCAAGGGAAAGCCTACGTGCCGGTGCACGTGGCCAGCAACGTCGTGACGGAGGTGAGCCGGGCAGAGATCAAAAAGCACGTGACCGACTACGTGGCCACGCTGCCCTTTGAGTTTGACGGGGTGTTTCGCATTGTGCTGGAAGATGCCATCCAAAAGCAGCACCGTCAGCTTTTTGAGGAGGGCACCTTTGAATTTTTGCCGGCGGTCGGTGACGCCTTTGTGCGTGATACCAAGCAAAGCGCCTTCTTCTTCTTTCGTAACGTCTGGGTAGAGGTAAAGGCGAAGTCGGTTACGCCCCGGCCTTATAGTGAGCTACCAGGCCGGATCTGGGCAGCGCAGCGCATTGACCGCGACTTCACCGGCTACAACCTGCTCACGCCTCAGGGCGAAGCGCTCAGCAGCTATGGTGAGTTCGGCCGCTACCTGAGCTGCATCACTGCGGGTAGTGCTGACCGGCTCGACTCGCTGGCCAGCGCTCTGGGTTACTTGCTCCACCGCCACCGCTCCCGCACCGAGTGCTACGCCGTCGTACTCTGCGACGAAGCCATCACCCGAGGTGGTGCTGCCGGCCGCACCGGTAAAGGTTTGCTGGTGCAGGCCCTGGAAAAGCTGCGCACGGTGGTCAAGCACGATGGTAAGAACTTCGATATCAACCGTCAGTTCGCCTGGCAACGCATCCGTCACGATACCGAAGTTATGGTGCTCGATGACCTTGATGCTAAGAAGCTGCCTTTCGAAAAGCTGTTTTCCATCATCACCACCGGCATGGAGGTGGAGACCAAAGGAGGCCAGCAGCAGTACCTCGACTTCCACGATGTGCCCAAGTTGCTGATCAACACGAATGACACGCTCGTCGGTGAAGGGGCGAGCCACGAGGGCCGGAAGGTCGAAGTGGAGGTGGCCAGCTATTTCGGCCCTGGTCGCACCCCCCGGGATGAGTTCGGCCACGAGCTTTTCGACGAGTGGGACACGGAGGAGTGGATGCTGTTCGACAACCTGATGTTGCGTTGTGCGCAGCGCTATCTGTCGGGAGGTATCCGTAAAGCGGCACCCATCAATTTGAACCGCCGCAAATTAATCCAAAAAACGGCTGAGGAGTTTGCTGACTTCGCAGAGGCCTATTTGCCCAATGATGAGTGGCACCCGCGCCGGGGGCGCTGGCTCGCTTTCCGTGAGGTGGCTGGCTTCGACGAAAAGATGTGCAGCCTCCGGCGCTTCAATGGCTGGCTTAAGGACTGGGCTTATTACATGGGCCTGGAATACCATGAGCAGCGTCAGACGGCCGGTTTTCTGCCCACTGAGCGCGACGTCGATGTGCGTTTTACCGTGAGAGAATAAGGGCGGTTTTGGCACGAATGGCACGAAGCCCTCTATTTCCCGGCTAGTATTTCTATTTATAAACATTCCTATATGATCAATATAAGAATGTTAAAAAACAGAGAGATAGGGAGAGAAATAGGATCGTTCGTGCCATTCGTGCCAGAATGCTAGAAATACTCAACTATTAATCATTTAAGTACAAAATGGCTACTTCTACCTTCCTACCCCTAATCGAGGCTCCTCAACTCTCCGAATCAGGCCTGCAAGCCAAGTGTCACTTGTTCTTCAATCAAACCTACCCAGCACTGCGGGGCCTGGGCTACATGAACCACAACGACGGGGCAAAGAATCAGATCCAGGCTGCTCAGGACGTGGCGCGCGGTCTGGTCAAAGGAATACCCGACTGGTTTCTGGCCGTCGCTCGTCACGGCTTTCATGGCTTGTATATCGAGTTTAAGGTGGGCCACAACACCCTCGATAAGTGGCAGGTCAAACGCATCGAGCAGCTCAGGGCTCAGGGCTACCAAGTGGAAGTCGTTCGAACTGAAGCTGAGTACCAGCACCACCTGACCAATTACCTCGCTTAAGCACTCAACCCAATCCGCTACCAAAACAACCTGCCACTGTCAAACAGCTACCCTATGTCGCCTGCTGCTACCCGCCGCCGTCCTTATTCCCGCTCCGACTATCACTACCTGCGCCGCCACTATGGGCATAGCAGCGCCACGAGCTGCGCCCGCGCCCTAGGCCGCACTGTCGGCAGTCTGAAGTACTTTATCAATGCCCACCCCGAGCTAAAGAAGCGCGGCCATACGGGCAGCTAGGCAGGTTAGTTGTGTGTTAGCTGATTTGTACAATATCTGTGCATTAACTTTTAACTATCCTTTTGTGGCTTTTGCATTCCACTAGCCTCAAGTTTGCTCTACCCATAGCTCGCACCAAACCGGTTAGCTTCGTGATAGAGTCCAACTTGCTTCGCTCCCTCGTAACGGTCTCTATCCAGGTGGTAGAAGCCCCCAGTGCTGTTCGCCCCCCGCTCACGCTCAGCGTGTGCCCTAAGGGTAAAGTCTACCTGACGAAGGATCTAAGTAGAGCCCTGGGCCTCAAGCAAGGACAGTGCATTGAGCTGGTACCTCCCAGGGCCCGCAATGGGGGCAAATGGCATTTGGATGTGCGCCCCCTAACGCCCCTGGCTACGCTCAGCATCCTGGGCTGTAAGCTGCCCCAGTTCGAGATGCGCTATACGCTTTCGCCGAAGCACTTCAAGGGTAAGCTCCCGGGTGAGCTCCTATCGCGCCTCACGCTCAAGCTGCTCGATGAGGCGCCCCTCGTGCCCGGTTACTACCCCCTTGCTCCCTGCTTTGATGCCCAGCCTGCCCAAAAGCTCACCCCCCAGACCCTGGCAGCCTGCCCCCCTCAAGCGGGAGTATCAGGCGCCGGTAGTACGTACCAAGCTCTACGACAGCCCTGCCTGGCGCAAGCTGCGGCTGCTCATCCTCAAGGCCGAACCACTGTGCCGCACCTGTCATGCCCAGGGCAAGGTCGTAGCTGCCCAAATGGTGGATCATATCAAGCCTGTGCGTGAGGATGGGGACTTCTTTGAGGCCAGCAACCTGCAACCCCTGTGCAATCCCTGCCATGCCCGCAAGAGTGCCAAAGAAGGCCATAGCAGACGTCACAAAAACCGCGATTCCAGCCAATAGAGGCACATTTTGCTATAAAAAGTGCCCCCAGAGGCTGGAAACAGCCCTAGGGGGTAGGGGGTCAAAATCCTCCGGCCCTATGTGGCGATAACCGTAGTCCCTCCCCTCAGAGACGCGCGTGCATAACTCAACCCCAAAAGTTCTTTTCCCCATTTCCCATTATTCTCCCTCTGCTACCCCATGACGACGATCACGCCCGGCCATACCTATGAGTTAAAAAGCCTCGAAGGTGGGCAGCCGCAGACGCTGCAGTTTATTCAAAAGCAAATGATTGATGGTCAGTTCGTCACGGTACAGGATGGTACCACCAATGAGGAAGTAATTGAGGCCCTGCTCGACCGCTTACGGGTGCAATCAGCCAAGCTGCCGAGCCGGGAAACGGCGCTGGCCATCACCAAATTTGAGGAGGGCTTAATGTGGTTGGAGCTCCGGAGTAAAAATCGACAAATCCGGGGCGTGGAAGGTACGCCCCACGCGTAGCCATGGCCGGAGGACGCCCCCGCAAACCCACCTCGCTTAAGAAGCTGGCAGGCACGGATCAGCCCTGCCGCACCAATGAGCAGGAGCCGGTGCCCGACGTGGCGCTGCCCCTGCCGCCGGCCTGGCTGAGTCCTGCTGCTAAAGAGTACTGGGGCGAGATTGGCGCCGTGCTGCTGAGCATGAAGCTGGTCACGGCGGCGGAAGGCCCGGCCCTGATGCTGCTCACCGACGCGCTGGCCGAGTGGGTCGGTGCGCGCAAGGTGGTGCTCAAGTCGGGTCGTACCTACAAAGCGATGACCGAGCACGGCTTTATCATGCGGCCCCGGCCGGAGGTAGCCATTGCCAGCGATGCCTGGAAGCGAGCTATGCGCATGCTGGTGGAGTTTGGGTTGACGCCGGCGAGTCGGAGTAAGGTGTCGGCTATTGGGGAGAAAGAGGGAAAGGATCCCTTTGCCCAGATGATGGAGGATATGAAAGGATGAGCCTCGCCCCCTGGCACCAGTACGCCCACGATGCCGTGCACTACGGCACCATCGAAGCCGGGGTGCAGGAAAAGCTACGCCCGATTCTGCTGCGCATCCGCTCGCTGGAAAAAGATCGGGAGCAGCACGCCGATCAGATCGCGGCCCTGCAGCGCAAAGCCGAGGTGCACCGCGCTTCCCTGCGTGAGCTGCCCATGCGGGTGGGCAAGTACGTGCGCCTGGCCTGCGAGCGCCACCTGCGAGACCTGGAAAACGGCCACGAACGGGGCCTGTTTTTCAGTGAAAAAGTAGCGGGTGCGGCCGTCAAGTTCTACTCGTTTCTTACCCACAACAAAGGCAAGTGGGCTGGCCAGCCCCTGACGCTGGAGCCCTGGCAGCAGTTTATTATTGCCTCCGTTTTTGGCTGGAAACGGGCCGATGGCACCCGCCGCTTTCGCGAGTCCTACACGGAAGTAGCCCGCAAAAATGGTAAGTCCACGTTCAGCTCGGGCGTGGGCTTGCAGCTGCTCGTGGCTGATGGCGAAGCCGGCGCGGAGATTTACACGGCGGCTACCAAGAAAGAGCAGGCCCGCATTGTCTTTGGCGACGCCCAGAACATGGCCCGTAAGTCCACGGCCCTGGCCCGCAGCATCAAGGTGCAGCAGCACAGCATTTTTGCCCCAGCCACGCTCTCGAAAATGGTTCCGATGTCGGCTGATGCCAAGACGGAGGACGGCCTGAATCCGCACGGCATCATCATCGACGAGTACCACGCCCACCCCAACGATGAGCTGTATGGTGTCTTAAAATCAGCTACCGGGGCCCGCACCCAGCCCCTGCTCACCATCATCACCACCGCCGGCTTCAACAAGCTCGGCCCCTGCGCCCAGCTGCGCAAATCCTGCGTGAGCATCCTGGAAGGCGTGTTTGAAGCCGACCACTACTTTGCCATCATCTTCTCGCTCGACGAGGAGCTCGATGACTGGAACGATGAGAGCTGCTGGGTGAAAGCTAACCCCAACCTGGGCGTGTCGGTGGGCCTGGCGTATTTGCGCGAGCAGTACCTGGATGCCGTGCGCACCCCCTCTTTGCAGGTGAACTTTAAAACCAAGCACCTGAATCTGTGGACCGACTCGGCCGAGACCTGGCTGCCGGCCGAGCTCTGGGCCCTGGGGGCCACGGCGGTACCGGTCGAGGAGCTAGCGGGCCGGAGCTGCTACGGGGGGCTGGACCTAGCTTCGGTGCGCGATATCTGCGCGCTGGAACTGCTGTTTCCCAACCCGGATGGCAGCTTTGAAACCCTGCACTTCTACTGGATACCGGCCGACACGGTGGAGGAGCGCACCAAAAAAGACGGGGTGCCTTATCGCCAGTGGGTGGAGCAGGGGCTGATGTTCGCCACGCCCGGCAACGTCACCGACTACAACTTTATCAAAGCCCACGTGCTGGAGTTCTGCGAACTGTACCAGGTGCAGCGCATCGGCTACGACCGCTACAACTCCTCACAGCTCGTGATTGATCTGACGGCTGAAGGCATTGCCATGTCGCCTTTTGGGCAGGGCTTTATTTCCATGGGCTCGCCCACGAAAGAGCTGGAGCGCCTGGTGCTGGAGGGCATGATTCACCACGGCGGCAATGAGGTGCTTAGCTGGATGAACGGCAACGTAGTACTGCAGCGCGACGCGGCCGGCAACATCAAGATCGACAAGGGCAAAGCCAAGGATAAAGTCGACGGCATGGTAGCCCTAGTGATGGCGCTGGGCGAGTACATGACAGACGTCAAAGAAGGCCCTAGCAAGTATGAGGAGGAAGATCTCGTGTTTTTGTAGGTGCCTTGTAGCGGTTATGTAGTATTGACTTTACTCCATTGTTGCAACCTGAAAGCCATTTGCCGTCATATACAGTTGGTATGATCTGCCTCTGGTAAGTGTGTAGACACGGTTGGCCACATAGATGTATAAAGTGTCGAAAACCTGACTTCCAAGGAAGCTGTCGTAGCAAACTTTTTGATTTATGGGTATATAAAAACTCCCCCAGCTTTGCTGGGTAAAGCTCAACGAAAATTGAGCTGGAACTGAGGAATTGTTCTGAAGACACACTTTGTATTTCATGCTCTCCTCTGGTATTTGCGGTGGCGGTGGCGGTGGCGGTGGTGCTCGCATAATAGGCTCTGGTCTATTACGCCCTGGCATATTACGCTCTGGCGAATTACGCTCTGGCAAATCTCGCTCAGGTCGCTCAGGTCGCTCAGGTCGATCCCTACCGCGATCACCCTGGCCATATGCCGCTATGTATCCTCCTTGAAATAGGCATGTAAATAGTAGAAAACGGAAGAAGGTTTTCATGCATGTGGTGTTGACGGTTGATTACTATTCCTGCCCAATAAGTAGCCCGCGATCGTTCCCAGTAGCCCCGTTGCAGGCGCTAACTGGCGATCTCCATAACCTGCAGTCGTTAAGAAAAGGATACTAGTGATGATGAGCGTTACGGTGATTAAGCGCAGGGCATGACTGTCCTCTATGTTCCTTATTTTGATTAACAGGGCTTCGATAATGATCAAAAAGAAACCGAAGTACAGTACCTGTTCAGATAAAGAAATTTCAATATGACTGGGAACAGGCAGGACTGGGGGGCCGCTATTGGTCGGCACTTGGGCCTTTGGGATTGCACTGGCAGCAGAGTCTCCTGCCTGTAGCAGTAGCAGCAAATGAGTAAGCATCATTGTCATAGTCATCTATAATAAATTGCCTGACTGGAAGTGAATCAAGCAATTTGTTCTCCTCCAAGCATCGGTGCTACCACTGAATTTTAGCGCATTTACATAGCCGACTAGTGCTTTATGGTTTGCTCTACCAATAGGGATTGACTTACTAGAATTAGGCTCAGCGCTGCGGGTACTTTGCTTCCACTTAGCAAGCATAGCCCGTGGGTCTGTTCGACTTTCTCTCCCGTAAATCTGCTCCTCAGTCGCTGCAAGGCGACCCGAACCAACCGGCCGGCGCCATTACGCAGGTCGGGGCCGGCGGCTACGACTCGGCCGATGCGGGCTTTATGGCCTGGCTCGATGCCGGCGGGCACCTGACGGCGGCTACTAGCAGCGGCATTGCGGTGAATGAAAATTCGGCCGTGACGCTCTCGGCCGTCTGGGCCTGCATTCGCGTGATTGCCGAGTCGGTGGCCCAGTTGCCACTGTTCGTGCTCGAAGACACGGGTAAGGGAGGCAAGCGCAAGGCCATTGAGCACCCCGCCTACCGGCTGCTGCAAAAGAAGCCCAACCCGCGCCAGACGGCTTTCAACTTTCGCGAGATCATGATCGCTACGTGCTGCCTGTGGGGCAACGCCTACGCCATCATTGAGTTTGATGCCCTGCTGCGCCCCATCGGCCTGCACTGGGTGCACCCGCGCAACGTCACCGTGATTGAATATTTGGGCGAGCTCTACTACCAGATCCTGGGCGAAGCCAAGCCCCGCCACAGCTACGAAATGCTGCACGTAGCCGGGCTGGGCTTCAACGGCGTGACGGGCCGCTCGGTGCTGAGCGTCATGCGCGACAACTTCGGCCTAGGTCTTTCGGCCCAGCAGTACGGCTCCAACTTCTACAACAACGGGGCAAACGTCGGGGGCGCCATTGAGCACCCCAATAAGCTCAGCAAAGAAGCGCTGGAAAAGCTGCGCGCCCAATTCAACAGCCAATACAGCGGGCTGAAAAACTCGCACAGTACGGTCATCCTCGACGAGGGCATGAAGTATAACCGCATCGGCATGCCGCCGGCGGACGCGCAGTTTCTGCAAACCCGCGACGTGCAGGATATCCACATCGCCCGCGGCTTCCGCGTGCCCCAGCACAAGATTGGTATCCTGACCCGCTCCACCAACAACAACATCGAGCACCAGGGTCTGGAGTTCGTCACGGACACCATCGGCCCCTGGCTGGAGCGCTTTGAGCAGGAAGTAGAGTGCAAGCTGCTGCGCGAAGATCAGAAGCTCACTTACTCCATCAAGCACAACACGACGGCGCTGCTGCGCGGCGACGTGGCCGCGCGGGGCCAGTTCTACAAGGATCTGTTCCAGGCCGGGGTGCTCAGCCCCAACGATATCTGCGACATGGAGGATATCGACCACGTGCCCGACGGCGACCGCCGCTACGTGCCCCTGAACATGGTGCCCACCGATTTACTGGAAAAAGTACTGCTCAAGCCTGCCACTAAAAGAGGACATGAAAAAGAACCCAACGCTGCCTAGCGGCGAGGAAAGACGCTTTTTAGAAGGTGGCAAGGTCGAGCTGCGCCTGGCTGCTGACGGCACGCCCACCCACTTTACCGGGCAGGCCATTGTCTGCGGCGTGCGCTCCAAGAATCTGGGCGGCTTCGTGGAAATCATCGCCAAGGAGGCCCTTGATGAGGCCGACACGTCGGACTGCATTGGCGTCTTCAACCACAACCGCGACACGCTGCTGGGCCGGGTGAGCTCGGGCACCCTTCAGCTCACGCGCAACGCCGACGGCGGGCTGGACTACGAGATAGCCTACGACGCGCTGGATCCGGACCACGTGCGGGTGATGCGCAAAATCATGCGCGGCGACGTGGTCGGCTCCTCCTTTGCCTTTCGCGTGGCCGCGGGCGGCGATGACTGGGTGCTGGAAGAATCCGAAGCCGGCAACCTGTGGGTGCGCACGGTGAAGAAAATCAGCCGCGTAGCCGATGTGTGCCCCGTCACGGATCCAGCCTACGCCGACAGCTCAGCCGCTAAGCGCAGCCTCGAAGCTTTCCAAGAAAATATCATTCCACTGGTAACGCCCTGTGTGCCCTTATCGGTGCGTCAACGCCAGCTTACTCTCCTCACCTTTTAATTTCTCACCTCCCCATTTTCCCATGAAAAAGTTCAAAGAACTAACGGAAGACCGCGCCAAAAAGCTTGGCGAAGCCCGCGCCCTGACTGATGCCGCCGAAACCGAGAAGCGGGAGCTGACGGAGGCGGAAGAGCAGCGCTTCGACGCCTTGACCAAAGAAGTAAAAGAGCTGGACGTGAAAATCGCCCGCGCCAAAGAAATCGAAGACGTGCGCGCCATCAACGCCGGCTCTTCGTCGGAGGCCGTTCGTCACGGTGGTTCTACCCAGGATCAGCGCGATCTAAACAGCTACTCGTTTTTGCGCGCCATCAACTCTAAATTGAATGACCGTCCCCTGGACGGCATCGAGGGCGAGATGCACCAAGAAGCCGAGCGCCAGTACCGCGCCGCGGGCTTGAACATTCAGGGCAACTTGCTCATTCCTCAGTCCGTGCTCGCCGGTGCCGGCTTAGGCCAGCGCGCGATGACCGCTACCGGTCAGACCACCGTCGCTGGTGATCAGGGCGGCATGGCCATCGCCACCAACATCGGCTCCTTTATTGAGCGCCTGCGCGCTCGCCTCGTGATGGGCCAGATGGGCGCAACCATGCTCGACGGCCTGGTGGGTAACGTGGACTTCCCCAAGTTCATCCCGAACGACAACGCCGCTGAAAAGGGTGAAAACGAAGATTCCAACGAATCCAGCCCAACGATCGGGAAGGTGAGCTTGTCACCCCGCCGCTTGCCCGTGTTCACGGAAGTATCGCGCCAGCTGCTGGTGCAAACCTCTGCCTCGGTAGAAGCCATGCTGCGCGATGATCTGGCTTTCCAGATTGCCAGCGTGATGGATCTATCGGCCATCAGGGCTATCCTCAATGAGGCTGGCATCGGTTCAGTCGTGGGTGGCGCTAACGGTGCTGCTCCTACTTGGGAGAACATCGTAGCGCTGGAAACGGCCGTAGCCGCTGCCAACGCTGACTACGGCACGCTGGGCTACCTCACCAACCCCAAGGTGCGCGGTAAGCTCAAGACAACCCAGAAGTTTGAAGGCTCGAATGGCCAGCCCGTGTGGGAAGCCGGCGAAAGCCCACTGAACGGCTACCGCGCCGCCGTGAGCACCCAGGTGCCGAGCAACCTGACCAAGGGCACGGCCAACGCTGTGGCTTCGGCCTTGATCTACGGCAACTTCCGCGACCTGCTCATGGGTCAGTGGGGTGGTATCGAGTTCCTGGTGAACCCCTACGCCAAGGATAAGGCTGGCCTGATCCGCATCAACGCCTGGACTTTCTTCGACGAGGCCATCCGCAACGCCCAGTCGTTCGCGGCCATGAAAGACGCCTTGGTTGCTTAAGCAAACCCCATTAGGTGCTAAAAAGCCCCGGCTGCCACTCGTGCAGTCGGGGCCTTTTAGGTGCCAAACCATCCATTTCTCTTGTGTTTTATGGGAAAGTCAACTACCAAGCTTCAAACGGCTACTGCGCCGCCAGTAACGGAAAACGCTAGTGCTGCGCCGACGATTACGCCCACGGTGCCCCCCGCACCGGCGGACGAATTGACGAAGGTTAAATTCCTTCGCTCGCATCCGTCCTATGGTTATTTCCCCGGAGAGGAAGGCGAGCTGCCCGCGCGGTTTGCCGAGACCTTGATTGTGGGTGGTTTCGCTGAAAAAGCCTAAGCTGCGATGTACGCCCTGACCAAGCGCCTGACGCTGCCCGTGCTCCTGGCCCTGACCCTGGTAGAGGCGAAAGCCCACTGCCAGGTGGATGGCGACGAAGACAATGACTACCTGACGGCCCTGATTCGGGCGGCGGGCGAAGCGTTTGAGGCGGAAAGCAATCAGGCGCTCATGCAGGCCTCCTACATCAGCGTGTGGCCCGCTTTCGGTTCTCAACTCGATGGCCTGCGCCAGCCCGTGGGCGCCGTGAGCAAAGTGGCCTACACGCCCGCTGCCGGCACGCCAGCCGTGGAGCTGGAAGCCAGCGCCTACGCCCTGGGTGAGTTTCGGCCCGACGTGCTCTACGTGCACCAGCGGCCGCTACCCGCCTCGCAGCCCGGCTTTGCCGAGGCCGTGCGCGTGTACTACACGGCCGGCTACGCATCGGCTGAAGCAGTGCCCGAAATCGTGAAGCAGTGGCTCAAGTTCATGGTGCGCCACTGGTACGATTCGCGCCAGCCGGTGGAAACGGCCCTGCGCATGCAGTCGATTCCGCTGACGGCCACTTACCTGATGAACCTGATTCGCGAGCCCGTGCTATGACCTTAGGCCTGCTCGACCGGCGCTTTGACTTGCTGCGGCCCGTGCCTCAGCCCCCGGACAGCTTTGGGGCTACGGCCCCGCAGCTGACGCAGTATGCGCTGGTGGCCACGGTGTCGGGCGGGCTGCGCGCCGACACGAGCCAGGGCCAGCAGGAAGTATTCGAGGCTGAGCAGCGAGTGCAGCTGCAGCGCGAGCTAATGACCATCCGCTTTCGCCGCGACGTGCAGGCCTCCTGGCTGGTCATCTACCAGGGGCAGGTCTACCAGCTGCTCGCTGTCAATGAAATCGGCCGCAAGCAAGGCCTGCTGCTGCGGGCCGTGAGCCGGGGCCAGGTACCTGAATCCGCTTTGCCCCCCGTCAATGCTCCCTCGGGAGGCTTCGGCACTTACACGTTTGATTTCGCCCTCAGCTAATGGCTAAGAACAGTTTTCAGTTTAAGGGTTTCAAGGAGCTGGGGCAAGTGCTCGACGCGCTGCCCGGCCGCCTGGGGCCGCAAACCGTGCTGGGCATCCTCAAAAAAGGAGCAAAGCCCATGGTCGAGGAAGCCCGTCGGTTGGCCTCCAATGCCGACGTGACGGGTGATCTGACCCGCTCCATCGGGGCCATAAACGGCCGGGGCCGGGGCAAAGGCATGCAGGTCTACGTAGGCCCGCGCCGCGGTGGGGGCTTCAAGGGCTACCACGGCCATTTGCTCGAATACGGCACCGCGCCCCACCGCATCAAGCCCATTAACGGCAAGGCCCTAAGCTATGGCGGTAGTGCCTACGCCGGCGTCAACCATCCCGGTACGGCGGCCCAGCCCTTTATGCGGCCAGCTTTCGATGCCAAGAATGGGCAGACTGTGCAAATCATCAAAGACGAAGTAGCGGAAATCATCGCCACAGGCTTTAAAAACATCAAGTTCTAATGGAGCCGGGCCAACTCATTTTTAAGCTATTAAAAGAGAATGCCGCCGTGGCCGCCCTCGTGGCCCAGCGCATTCAGCCCCTGCGCCTGGCGCAAGGGCTGGCGCGCCCAGCTATCATTTACCAGCAGATTTCCTGCGTGCCCGGCCGCTGCGATGGCTACGATCGGCTGCGCTACCAGCTCACGCTCTATGCCTCCTCCTACGAGGTGCTTACCCAGTTGGCCCGCGCTGTGCGCCGGGCCCTGCACGGCTACGAAGAGGGCGAGATCTACATCGAGTTCGATCAGGAAATCGATGGCTTCGATAACCCGGCGGACCTCTACAGCCGCCACCACGATTACCTCCTTGATTTTCCCAACCCTCTTACTAGTTAACCATTATGGCAAAGACCAACATTAAAGGCAAAGACGTCGGCATATACTTAGAGAAAACTGCTGGCTCGGGCACCTACACACGTATTCGTTGCGCTGATGATGTGAGCGTAGACGTGAACACGGAAGAGATTGAGGTCTCGACCTGCGACGACTCGGACGAGGAAACCGGTGTGAGCTTCAAGCAATTCGAGCCCGGCGCCGTGGATTGGACTGGTGCTATCAATGGCGCCATGCGCCAGATCACGGGCGCGGATGCCGACGCTAACATTTCCAGCGAAAACCTGCTCGACATGCAGCTGGGTGGCCGCAAGCTGCTCCTGCGCTTCACGCTGGGCACAGTGGAAGGCAGTGCCCGCTACAGCGGCAGAATCTTTTTCACCAAAAATGGCCTGTCGGGCACCACCAAGGAGATTGGCAAGTTCGCCACCACCTTTCGTGGAGACGGTCCGCTCACTAAATCTTTAGTTCCTGCTGGCTAAGCTCCTGATTCCCTACCTGGTGCGCTGGGTAGGGAATTCAGCTTGCCTCCTTTAGCACCTTCTATCCCTTTTTATGAAAGCTTCCAAGTCTACTCCTGCTCCTGAAGTAAATACCCGCCGCGGTGTGATCACTGTTGAAATTGGTGGCGAAATGCGCACGTTTAAGTTTGGCATGAATACGCTGAGCGCCTATGCTCGTTTGCATAAGGATTTGCCCGGCGACTTTAGCGAGCAGCTTTCCCAAGATCTTATTGGCGCCTTACGTGACATGGCCTATTGCGGCCTACAGGTGCGCAAAAACGAGAACAATCTGCCCGAAGATTTCTCCCCAGAAATGCTGGGAGACTGGATTGACGAGATGTACCAGGGCGACTGGGACTTGGTGCAGAGCACGATGCTGGGGGCAATGGCACTGGGAAACCCGAACCGGGCGACGTTGAGCAAAGCGGCGCAGTAGCCGAGCCCAAAGCGCCCTCCACCTGGGAGGAAATTGAAGACTTTGCCTTTGGCGAGCTGCAACTGCTGCCCGATGTATTTGATGAGCTGACGCCCGCCGCTTATTACCGCATGGTGCGCGGCTACTTCCGCCGGCTCGAAGATCAGGAGGAGCCTATCCGCAAGCTGGCCAGCTTGATTGCCAACATCAACCGCGCGCCCGATCACCCAGGCTATGAGCCCGAAGAGATTTGGCCGATGCGCAAGGATCCGCCCTTTGTGCCGCCCGTTCCGCTTACGCCCGAAGAGCAGGCGGAGCAGGAAGCGCGCATGGATGCAATGGACGCAGATCTACTTTAACTCTATACCCTTACTCCTGTGGCCAATATTTTAGCCAGCGTCTCCGTCGTAGTTGGTGCTGAGATAACAGAATTCAAAGCAAAAATGGCCGCTGCCAAGCGGGAGCTGCGCGGCGTAGTGCAGGCAGGCGAGGCCATGAAGGACGTTGGCAAGACAATGACTGTGGCCATCTCGGCACCCCTAGCGGCGCTGGCGGTATCGGCAGGGGTCGTAGGAGGCAACTTTGAGGCAGCCTTCAACCGGGTAGAGGCGGCCACCCAGGCCTCGGGCAAGGAACTGGCGGAGCTGAAAAAGAAAGCCGAGAATATTGCCTTGGACCCCAAGCTCAAATTTTCGGCTACTGAGGCGGCTGCCGCTATTGAAAACCTGTCGAAGAATGGCGCCTCGACCGCCGACATTCTCAATGGGGCGGCCGACGCAAGCGTGAATTTGGCGACGGCGACGGGGAGCACGCTGGCCACGTCGGCCGATATTGCTACCGATGTACTCCAGAACTTCAACCGAACAGCCGCTGAGCTGCCGGGTCTGGTAAACAGCATCACCGGAACTACCCTGGCCAGTAAGCTTACTATCGATGCGTATAAGGATGCCTTGGGGCAGGCGGGAGGCGTTGCCGGGCAGCTAGGCGTCCAGTTTGAGGATTTCAATACGGCGCTGGCTATCACCGCCTCTGGCTTTAGCTCCGGCTCAGATGCTGGCACCAGCTTTAAGACGTTCATCCAGCGGTTGGTACCTCAGAGCAAAGAGGCTGCCGCCGCCATGGAGAAATTAGGGCTCAAGTTTTTTGATGCCCAGGGCAAGATGAAGCCGCTACGTGAAATCGCCGGCGAGTTGCAAAAGGCTTTTAAAGGCCTTAGCGATCAGCAGCGCACGCAGTTAGGAACCCAAATTTTTGGGGCCGACTCCATCCGCACGGCGCTGCTCTTAGCTAAAGATGGTGCCGAGGGCTTCGATAAGATGGCTGCCAGCATTGACAAAGTAAATGCGGCGGCCCAGGGTGGTATTCTCAACAAAGGATTTGTAGGAGCTAAGGAAGCACTTAAAAGTGCCTTCGAAGGCTTTCAGATCGCGTTGTCCAAGAGTGGCATTTTGGAACTGGGCACCAAGATCGCCAAAATGGGGGCTGAGATACTCAGCTCGCTGGCGCAGTTAGACCCTGGTATTCTGCGAGCTGGGGTTGCGTTCGGCGCCCTGGTCGCGGCCGTAGGTCCGGTACTAGTGGCGGTGGGCTCGCTAGGTGTCGCACTGCCGGCATTGACTGCCGGCTTTAGTTTGCTGGCGGGGCCGGTTGGTATCGCCGTGGCCGCGTTTGGCGTCCTAGCCTTATCAGTGGCCGCTGTTGCTGCCTCCAGCAGGGAAACAGCCGGCTCTTTTAAAGAGCAGCAGACTGCATTTCAGGCGCTGGAAAAAGGCATCAACCCCTTGCTCACGCGCTACGATGAGCTGAAAGCTAAAACCAGCCTGACCAAGAAAGAGCAGGAGGAGTTGCGCAGCATCGTGCAGAAAGTAGGCGAGCAGATCCCCACTGCCATCACCCAGTTCGATGCCTACGGCAAGGCCATGGATATCAGCTCGGATGCTGCTCGTCGCTTTGTTGAGCAGCAGCGGGCTATTCTAGCGATCAAAAACAAAAAGGACCTCAAAGAGCAGCGGGAGGAGTATGCGCGCCTAACTGGTGAAATAAATGGCGCTCAGAATGCGCTGAAGAATTTCCAGAACGGCAAGTTGGTCAAGCCTTTCTTCGACGAGTCGGGCGGCGGCTTTGTGCCCCTCACGGCGGAAGAAATCACGAACCTGCAAGCCAAGCTGGAGGAGTTGCGATTCCAGCGCAAAGGCGTCGGCGGATTGATTGATGAACTCAAGGGCATTGCGCCCGTCGTGGAAAAGACGAAAAAGGAGGTCGATGAGTTAAATAAAACCCTTGTCAAAACAGGAGGTACCGGCGCCAGCGATGAAATGACCAAGGCCCTCGACAAAATTCGGGACGGCCTTAAACAGATCGATAATGAAGTAAAGGCGGGTGTCAATTTTGATCCTATAAAGGATCAGATAAAGATTTTGAGTGGGGGAATCCCTGACTTGCTGGCTGCGGGTTTTGCCCCGAATAGCAAAGTAGTCAGTGCCTTTGTTAACCAGCTCAACGGGCTAGAAACGGAGTATGAAAAGTTTGCGGCGCGCATTGCGGCCAAGCAGGCAGAAGATGGGGATATCGGCAAGGTTCGCCTAGATAACCCGCTCAAGCTGGATACCACACTGCCAAAGGCGCTGACAGTCGATACCTCCTATGCCGAGAAGGCGAAAGAAGCCGCGGCCGCATACCAGGCTGCCATCGCCTCGCTTCAGCCCGCGCAGCTCGCCGCCATTCAGTCGCAGATAGAATTTAACACCGGCATGGAAGGCTTGCTGGAGCAGATGAATTCCGCCGTAGCCCCTTTGTTGGCAGACGTTGGGTTACAGTTTGCGACGGCCTTTGGCGATATCATTACCGGCGTTTCCTCCGCTGGCGATGCCTTCAAAGGGCTATTCAGCAGCATCCTGCAATCTATCGCTGGCTTTATGGGCACCTTTGGTAAGCAGCTCATTGCTATTGGTATCGGTAAGCTGGGCTTGGATAAGCTCTTTGCTTCCGGTCCTGCGGGTGGCCCAGCCGCTATTGCGGCGGGTATTGGTCTGGTGGCGCTGGCCGGCGTGGCCAGCTCCGTTGCTAAAAGCAGCGCCGCTAACCTAGGAAAAATCACCGGCGGCGGTAGTCTTGCTCCTCCCGCACCGCGCACGCTTGCTCCAGCTGCTGCGCGGCCCACCGCGCTAGCCCCTCAGGGGCAGGCGGCGATGGAAAAAACCCTTCGCATGGTACTCGATATTAGCCCGGCCCAGTTCCGCGCAATGGTCGCTTATAGCACAGACCGGTTTGGTCGGGTGGTAGGGCCTTAGCGCTTTTCGTAACGTATGCCTTGTGCGCTAGGGTAGCTTTTCGCTACAGTCTCTCCTTCGCGAAACACTAATTTATTGGGACACTTCTCGCACCCTGTATATTGCCCGGTTCCAGTAGAGGTGCCTGCGCCTAACATCGTTACTGTGTACTGACTACGTATAGCTATTCCTCCTTGCGTCGCTGTAGCCATAACGGTTACAACAGGCATAGCATTGCCGGGCAGCGACCTGGGTTTAGAAGTCAAAGCAATTATCTCTGAATTGCTTGGTTCTATAACGTAATCATGTTCTGCAAAAGCAACAGTTAGCTTTTTCAAGGCTATATGGGCGCTATCCGAGGTTTGAATAACAATCACATTTGCCCCCTTGAACGGGGCCGTTTGGTTTGTTTGCGCCAACGAGGCAAAGCTGCATAATAGGGCGAATAGTAGGGCTAGTAGTTTCATCGTTTATCAACAGATTTGATAACACGACTAAACTCTTCGTTGGCTTGCTTCATATTTTCCAGTAGCATTTCTAGTCCCTTTGCTTCGATATCAGCAAGGGGAGTATTCGTCTGCTCAGAAAGTATAACAGAGGTGGTCGCTATTAGGAGGTCAATTTGGGCTTGCTGCTTAATTACAGCTTGACTTAATGCATACAGCAAAGCCTGAGTGCTGGCTACAGGCAGTTCCACCGCAAACGTAGCGGCTGGCTTTTCGCCAGAAGAGAGAGGAATAGTTTTCATAGCCTCCAAGATAATACCCTTTTGTTTGCTCTACCAAAACCCACTGTTCACCCCCTGCGAGGGCAACCCTGCCCGGTAGCTTTGGTGGACGATGGCGTTGATACTCTTAAAACGGACCGTGCGCGTGAAACCCACTCCCTCGGGAGCGGATTACAGCGTCACGTCCTGGGTGCACAACACCGAAACCTACAGCGACGAGGTAAAAACCACGGCGGAGCTGGAGAACCCCGGCCCCTACGTGGGCTCCACTACGCAGCGCGAAGGCTTTTACTGCCGCCACACCACCCGCATCGATGTCTTCCACGCCGATGCGCTGGATGGCACTTCCCGCCTGGTCTCCACCCAGAATGATCTGGAGGCGTGCCCGATTCCTCCGCTGCCGCCCATTGAGCCGGGTCCACCCACCGGGGCCGGCGGGCTGGACAATGACCCGAACGCACCAGCCAATGCCGTGCTGCTCAAGCGCCAGTGCAAGCCCGCTTTCGGGGGCGGCTTCACTTACACCGACAAGTACTACGACCCGGCGACCCGCACCATCGTCTCGCTCAATTCAGCTACTGGCTACGTAGCCGACACCTGCACGGTCTACACTAAGCCCAGCGACGAGGTAGTGGACCGCTACTGCCTAGAGCCGGGCGTAGCCCCCTTTACCGAGCGCCGCGTTTTCTTTGATGGGCTCAACGACTTATTCACACAGGATGTGGATAATGTGCTCAGCTGCCAGCGCCCGGCCTGCACGCTCACCGTCACGGCCATCGTCACCCCGGCCGGCCTCTCGGGCCTGGGCAGCGCCACGCTCGTGCCCTTGGGAGCCCAGGGCGAAGTGCGCTTCCAGCGCGTGGGCCAGCCCGCGGATCAGGGCGTCAATCCCGTGTTTGTGGATTTGCCCGTCGGCACCTACGATCTGCGCGTATTCGAAACGCGCCCCGATGGCTGCTCGGCCACCGTGCGCGTCACCATTACGGCCCAGTACGGGGTGCGCTACCGCCTGTGCTTTCGCGATCAGCAGCAGCGCCGGGTAACACTATTGCTGCGCGAGCGCGGCTACCTAGGGCCCGAGGAGAAAATCATTGGCCAGGCTGATGCCGTTACGGTGGACTGGCCCGGTGGAGCGCTGGATCACGTGCACACCACCCTGCTGCGGGGCAGTGAGTGCGAGCTGCGCCTGCTGCTCACTTACACCGGGCAGATGCTCGACACCTTCTCGGGCGATGAGCGCCTCTACCAAGTGGAGCTGCTGCTGGATAACAACTTATTCTGGCGCGGCTATTTGCTGCCCGAGCAGTACACGGTAGCCCATTTGGCCCCGCCCGTCACCTTCGTGCTGCGCGCCACCGACGGGCTGGGCGCCTTGGAGGGCGTGCCCTTCGCGGGGCCTGAGGGCCGGCCCCTGCGCGGGCAGTGGAGTTTGCTGCAAGTCCTGCAACACTGCCTGGCCCGCCTGGATCTGAATTTTCCCCTGCACGTGCTCAGCACCCTGCTGCCCCGGGGCGGGCTCGCTAGCCAGTGCCCACTGGCGCAAGCCTTTGTCGACGTGGCCCAGTACGCGGATGAGAAGGGCAAGCCCTTTTCCTGCGGCAAGGTGGTGCAGGAAATACTCGGGGTTCAGCAAATGCGCCTCCTGCAGCAGGACGGGGCCTGGTGGCTCGAGCGCCTGGCTGATCTGAGCCCCGAAGCGCTCACCTACTGGGTGTTTGCGCCCGATGGCACTCAGCTCGCGCCCCTGACCCGCACGCTCTTGCGCACCGTTACCCAGCCTACGGTGCTGGAAAACCGGCTGGCCTGGCGCCGCGCGGCCCAAACCAAAAGCATTCGCGGGGCCATCAAGTCCGTGCTGGTCAAGGCTGAGCCGGGCGAGCTGGTCAATCTGCTGGCTGACTACGCCCTGGATGCCGCACAGGTCGATGCCGCCGGCCGCCCCCAGGGCTGGAGCGGGGCGGCCCCGGTGCAGGTGCTGCCCGCCCAAAAACGAAACGAATCCGGCACGCTGCTCTTGCGCGGGGCCGCGCCCGGCGCGACGCCCGAGGCGGCAGACTTTATTCAAACCCCGGCCTCGCTGCCCGTGCCCACGGGTGGCAGCTTTCTGTATCCTTTGCAGGTGCGCTTCACCGCCACGCTGCGCAGCCTGCAACCCTTGCCGGCCGATACGCCCCAGAATTTACTGCCGCGCCTGCTCGTAGGCCTGCGCCACGGGCAGCAGTGGCTGGGCATGGGCGCCACGCCCGGCATCGGGGCCCAGCGCCTGGTGGCCTACACCTTTGACAAACTGGATCAGGCCGTCACGGTGGAGCTGGGCGGCTACGGCCGTACTACCCAGGAAGCGGAAGCCGTGGTGCTGCGCTTTTTACAGGTCACAGCCCCGGCGGGCCGCGCGGCCTACGACGTGGAGATCAGTAACCTGGAGTTGCGTTGGGGCACGCTGGGCTACGAGGAGGAGTACGTGGATGAAACCTACGAGCAGAGTGAGCTGCTGGTGACGCGCCACGATGAGAGCCAGGTGCTCTTTCATACCGACACGCCCCAGGTGCGCCTGCGCGGCAGCTTGCTCGACGCCCGCGGCTTTCCTACCGAAGAGTGGTTTCTGCTCAGTGCGCCCGCCGTGCTGGCACCCCTGCACGCTTTTCTGGTGCGCGACCGATTCTCCTGGCAGTCGGGTCCGGCCCAGGTGCTCAGCGGTCCGCTCCAGGGCGAGCTGCGTCCGGGCGATCTGCTCACCGATCCCATGGAGCTGCGGCCCGCCGTGTACCTGCTGCCCACCGCCACTTACAACGTCAAGACGGCCGAGTGGACCATTACCGCCGTGCAGCTGCGCACGCTGCTGCCCCTGGGCGTGAGCGAGGCCGTGCCTGTGGGCGCATTCTATACCGAAGATGATTTTGTGCTCGTGGCCGAAGGCCGCGCCAGTACCCAAGCCCCTTACCTGCTGAGCGAAGATGCTGCCTCCTAAGAAAAAATTATCCGGCCTGCGCACCTTCCAGGAGGTGCAGCCCACGGACCTGCTCACGGGCCTGCGCCCCACCGAAGCGGACCCGGCCCTGCGTAACGGCAACTGGACCATCGCGGAGTTGGTGGCTTACTTTCTGGGCTTTGTGCCCAGTGGGGACGGCAATGGGGGTAGCTACAGCGATGCGCAGGCCCGCAACGCGGTCAAGGAACTCCTGGGCCTACAGTACGGGGGCAAGCTGGTGACGGGCGTGAGCACGCCCGTGAAGCTGGGCTGGTTCTATACCTCTGAGCAACGGCTGGCGGCTCCCAAGGCCAACTTCAATGCCGTGGCCGCGGCGGTGCAGGGCGCCAACTGGGATATCCTGCTTGATACGGTCAGCCCCCAGCAGCTCAGCGACGGGCTCAGCGGCAAAGTAGACAAGGTTACGGGCAAGGGCTTAAGCACGAATGACTTCACCACAGACCTGCTCAACAAGCTGGCCGGCATCGTCTTCGGCACCACGGCCGGCACCTTTGTGGAGGGCAACGACCCGCGCCTGAGCGCAGGTAATGGCGGGGCGGCGCTCTCGCCGGTCAACCGCATCGCCCGCAACCTCACCACGGGCGCCTATACGCTCACCGCCCACAACACGCTGAAAGGAGCCATTTCGGCGGATAACTCGGCGCAGGTTTCCTACGTGCTGTTTTCGCGGGAGGAGACCCTGACCAACGAGTCGCTGACCATCCTGGCCAATAACCGCATCCTGGGCAACGGGGCGCGGATTATTATGACCGGGGGCATCAGCGCCCTGTATTTTAATACGTCGTATGTGCAGGATACCACGTTCCAGATGCCCAGCAGTTCGGGCGAAAACGTGTACTTCAATGGCAACGTTACGCTCTACAACTCCCGGATAACGGGCACCCCGTGGCTGCGCTTCAACAGCGGGAACACGCTGATTCTGGATGGGCCCCAAGCCTCCATCAATGCCTTTGTCATCATCGGCACCGGCACCGTTATTTTGCGCAATGGTGCCTCGCTGACGTGGAGCAACAGCAAGGCGGCGGGCGTCGTGGTGCAGGATGAGAACAACGCAGCCATCATCCCCGATGGTAGCATCCCCGAGGCCAAGCTGGATCAAGCCCTGCGCGATAAGATCAACGCGGGCGGTAGTGGCACACCGGCCGACAATTCCATCACCGACGCCAAGCTGGCCCCCGCCGTCAAGATTGGCGACAAAACCAGCTACGGCGGGGCCTACTTCAGCACCGTCTGGGCGGCCTTGTCGGAGCTGTGGGATCGCGGCAGCGCGCTGCTGGCTAAGTTCAACGATTACGAAACCAAGGTTCAGGCCGAGGCCAAGTACGCCCTGAAAGGGGAAGGCGGCGGAGCGGCCGCCAGCCAGGTGTACGAGGCGTTCCGCAGCGCCCAGTATCCCGACCGGCCCGACCGGCTGCCCGTGATCGGGCCTTTCAGCTTGGAGGAGGCACCGTTTGAGCTGGATAACGTGGATCAGAGCAACGGCCAAACGGGCGTCGGCTACGAAGTGTGGCAGGGCAGTACCCAATGGTTGCCGCGCTCGCCCCATTGGCAGGCGGTCAACAAGGCCATCTTTGACCGCAGCGCCGCCGAGAGAGCTAACGCCTATACTATCCGCTTCTACGTGGCGGCGCTGGACGCCAGCAGCCCCGCCTCCTGCCAGCTCAGGTACCGGGCGGTGCTGACCGACAGCGTGGTTCCCCCACCCATAACGCCCCCTGCGCCCACCAGCCTGGATGCTCCGACGGGCCTGTATGTGGTGCCCGTTCCGGGGAATCAGCAAGACGCCATCCTGCACTGGAATGAGGTGGCGGGCCGCTCTTATTTCCGAGTATTTATCAATAACACGGAGCCAGCCAACCAGAAGGGCGGCAACATCAACGCGCTCAACAGCGAGGGCCACGGCTTCTACGGGGCCACGGTGGGCCAAACGTATCCGCTCATTGTCATCGCCTACACGGCGGCCGGTATCGCCAGCCCGCCGGCTTCCATTAATCACACGTTCTAAGCGATGACTAGCAGCCGCAGCTCCATGCTTGCTCCCTCGCGGCCCTGGTTTTCGGGGCCGGCGGTGGTGGGCGGGCCGAATGGCCGCTACCTCAACGGGGGGCGGCACGTGGGCGGCGTGTACGAGCCGCCGGACCCGAACCAGATTGACTGGGTGACGCTGGCCAGCCCTATCCAGTTTAATAATCTGGTAGCTGATGGCAAGCTCGACACCATCGGGCAGAATATTCAGTACCTGGGCGATACGGCCGTGATTGACTCGGCCTTTGCGCTCACGGCCAACCAAGGGCAACTCTTCAACGCCCAGTGGAATAACTTTCGGGTGCGCGACCACGTGGCCTGGGGCCCCGCCGGCAACTGCCGGGCGACCATGGAGCGCAACAATGTGTTCTTCCTCAAGCCCACGGCGGGCAATAACGCCCCGGGCCGCATCTTTGACCGCGACGACGTATCGCAGGCGCGCTTCAACAGCAACTACGCCACCGGCGGCGGCGGCTTCAAGGTAGGGGCCGCCAACAACGGCTACTACGAGTGTAACCGGAACCAGTTTCTGGACATCGACGGGCGGCGGGCCGAGCCCTCGACCCAGAAGCCTTCTCAGTGGCAGTACTTCCAGATTGTCGGGGAAAACCGCACCAACCTGACCGGCCGCACGAGCTGGAATGAGGTGAGGAATACCCCGGAGGGTTCGCGCATGGAGGATGGGCTGAACCTCTACTACGGTGATTACCTCTGGTTTTTCTGCGAGCACAACCTGATTGACGGCACTTACTTCAACGTGCCCAACCGCGAAACCCTGGACACCCGGCCCAACACGCCGGGCCAAAACGACTACGACTCCTATGCCGGGGGTGGGCTGCTGAGCGAGGGAGCGCGCGGCCCGCTCAAATTCCGCTACAATACGCTGCTGCGCTGCGCCAACTACTCCATTGGCATGGTCAACTCCTACTCCTACCAGGGGCAGGAAGCGCCGGAAATGAGCTACAATACCATTGTGAACGGGGGCGTGCACCGGGAAGGGCTGTATGCCGGAGAGGTGCAGCTGCACGCCAACGTGGGCATTCAGTGCTATGCCAACGCCGACCGCATCCCCGTGTGGAACCCTGCCTGGAACAAGCCCCTGGTCGCGCACAATAAGATTGCGGCCGTCTCTTTCCACCAGACCAACCGCATCGGTAACCCCGATGATAAGGTATGGCGCCGGCCCTTCGTCTTGCCCTCGCGCAATGACCTATACACGCCCGGTGAGTTCTGCAACCAGGACCGCTTTACCAATCAGATCCTGTGCAACGACGGCACCTTTAAAATTCTGGACTTCGCGGAGACCAACAATATCCCTCGCGATATGCTGCCGACCCTGGCCATGGAGGAAGCAGCCAAGCAGCAACACTTCACTAAGAAAGCGGAGGCCGGCATCCTCACTGGCCCTGCCTCTGCTATCTCCGGTGGCAGCAACGCCGCCCCCACCTCCAGTACCAGCGCCGGTTTCGGCTCCTACTCCTCTGAATTTCCCCTTAACTAATTACGTCCATGCCCACCAAGAGAATTCTTACTACCAAAGTCGCGGCCCGGCCGGGCGTGGCCTACGAGCAGCTCAACGACAACGAGAAGTTTCGGCTAGCCGACTACGTCGAGTTTAAAACGGCGATCAACGACAATGAAGCTGAACTAGTTGCCACTACCACCACGGCCAGCAACGCGGCCGCTGCTGCGGCCAACGCCCTCTCCGTCGCCAACAGTAAGGCCAGCCCAGCGGACATTACCGCGGCCATCAACGGCCTCAAAGACGGGGCGCCCGCGGCCTACGATACGTTCCTGGAACTCGCTGCCGCCGCTGAAAGTGATAAGACCGGCATTGCGGCGTTGCTCGCTACCCAGCAGCAGCACACAACGGCCCTGGCCCCGGCGGCGCAAGACGCGGCCTTTCTGGCCCGCCTGCAATCCCTGCCTGGCTACGCGACCGGCAAGGTGTTGTCGGCTACGGCCGATGGCTTTACCTGGATAGCCCTGACGACCAGCACCGGCGAAACCTACTTCGTGACCTGGATCGGGGATTCCATTGTGATGAGCAACTTCGCGCAGAGTGCCCCCAATCAGTTAGATGCTCTGCTGCCCAACACGTTTACGGTGATTGACAAGGGCATCAGCGCCAACACCCTGCAACAGATTCAGGGACGGATACAGGCGGACGTGTACACGCCCACCGACGCTTTTGTCGCCGCCAACCCCGGCGCGGTTAAAGTGCTGCTCTTAGAGGGCGCTATCAACAACTTCCACGTAGCAGGCACCGACCAGACCGCTCTGAACGCGGCCCTGGCCACCGTAAAAACGATTACTGCTGATATTGTCACCGATGCCGTCAGCAAGGGCTATAAGGTCTTACTTTCTACGCTGACGCCCAGCGACTACCAGAACAGCGCCTCATTCACAAGTCAGCGGGCAGACTTCAACAATTGGCTACGTACCACCTACGGGACCCCGACCGCTAATACCCGCCTGAATGATCTGGCCATCGTGCCCGAGCTGGCGTATCCGGCTACCTGGACCACGGACGGCATCCACCCCACCCAGACCGGCTCGGCTATCCTGGCCGCCGAAACCAAAGGTCATTTGTTGGCGCTCTTAGGATTGGCTTCTGCCCCGGTTCCGTATGCCCTGCCGCCCACCAACGTGACGGTGAATGACACGACCAATATGCTGGGCTGGACGGACGCGGGAGGATTGACCTTCAGCGCGGCCGAAGTAAGCTTAAACAACGGCACGAGCTGGAACCCTGCCTCGGCCAACCCCCACCCGGTGGGCAACGTCGCCATCGCTATCGGTGGGGCGCAGGTGCGCTACGCGGCGCTGGCGAATGTGCGCCAGGCGTCGGCCGTTGCCAAGAGCCTCGCCGCCTTCACAGGCGCCAGCACCGTGTCGGGCACGGAAGTCTTGCCGGCCGGCGCCTCCGATTGGACTAATACCTATTGGAGTAAGGCCAACCTGAAGGCGGGTATTCCTTCCATATTTGACACGGACGGCACTTCCTACGTGGATATGCTCAGCCCGAGCACCAACTCCACCGCCGACCACCAGATTTTCCCGGCCAACGCGGTCGCCGTCACGGCCGGGGCCAGTTTGACCTTGCATTTGAGCGGCAAACCTTCAGCGAACGGCTACCCTTGGTTGGCGTACGAAATCTATACCTCCGACTTCGGCACCCTCATCGCCGGGGGGCGGGTCAACTTCGCCACGGGCGCCGTGGCCGGGCAGACGGGCAACACGACCACCTTCGCCGCTGAGTCCGACGGCTGGCAGCGGGCGAGCCTGGCCTTCCTGAACCCAGCCGGCAACAGCGCCCTGCGGATGTTCCTCAAGATTCTGAATCAGGCCGGCACGCCGGGCACGGCCTACGCGGAGGCCGACAACACCAAGGGCCTGTACCTGTCCCGCATCAGCCTGCGCACGGCTTAACCCCTTCTCTCCGTCTGAATGCCCCCGAGTACCGAACCCCAGCCTAGCACTAGGCTGGGGTTTTTTGTGCTAGGTGGTTCTGCTCTACCCAAAATTGCACTTTTCCTTTCCCTCAGCGGGAGGCTCCCGTAGTTTCGCTGCCACTATACTACGCTAACTACGATGGCTTTATGACTACCGAATGGCTTCTATTTATTCTCGGTCTCATCGCCTCGGTCATCATTGGCATCATTACCTCGCTGCTCAAGCGCAGCCTTGACGGCATTGACAAGAAAATGGACTCCACCTGCGCGGCCGTGGAGTTGATGAAACTGGAAATGGCCGGCTACTCGGAACTAACCAAGTATCTGAAGTCAGACGTGGAGCACCTGAAGCGGGAAAACAAAACGCTGTTTTCGTCCCACGCGGCCATCGATAAGCATATCGCCGTGCAGGAAGCCCTGAAGGCCGTACCCCGCACCCCTCTTAATTAAGCGAGTATGCTGCTGCTCTGGCTCCTACGTCTGCTGGTACCCCACTTCGATGCCTTGGTCAACAATCCTGTGACCAAGGAGCCGAGCAGCAAAAACCTGTTCGCGCTGCTGGGCTACTACGTGGCCATTGTCCTGGTGAGCTGGGAGAAGGCCAACGCCATTGTGCAGGGCAAGCAAACGGACAATACCCCCATTCTGCTGCTGCTGCTGACGGGCCTGGGACTAACCTCCGCCAAGATCACCCAGCTCTACCTCAACCGCAAAACCAAGGATGAGGACGGCGCGCTTGCCCAGCCCATGCCCCCCGAAGACAAGGCTAAGCTTATGCCCCAGGTCGGTCCGCTTTCTGGCTATAACGACGGACCCAACAGCACCACTGGTACCACCGCTCCCTCTATTGAATAAGCACGCGTATGGCTATTTCCTTACCCAAAAAATACCAGTGGCTCGTAGCCGAGCCCGCCCCTAGGTTGCTGCTGGAGGTCCTCAAGCTCGTGGGCACAAAGGAAATAGTAGGGGGCCAAAATAGCCCAGCTATTATGTCGTGGCTAAAAGAGCTGCGCTTCGACTGGATAAAGAATGACGAGACGCCCTGGTGCGGCACGGCTCTGGCCATCGCCGCCGTGCGGGCCGGTGTAGCGGAGCGCCACCCTGAAATGCCGCGGGCGTTCTGGTGGCTTACCTGGGGAGTGCCCGTGGTAGTGCCGATGCTCGGAGACGTGCTCGTGTTCGACTTTAGCCACGTCGGCATTTATGTGGGCGAAGATGCCACGCATTACCACACGGCCGGAGGCAACCAGAACAACCGCCACGGTATCGACCGATTTCCCAAAGCCAGCCTGAAAGGCGCGCGGCGCACTCCCTGGAAGATCGCCCAGCCCGCGACAGTGCGCCGGATCCTGCTCTCGCCTGAGGGCGTGCTAAGCGAGGTGGCCACGCGCTAGCGATTCCTTGTATCCTTTTTTCCTCTGACCGATGAAAGCACTTCTCCTCTTCTTTACCCTGCTGCTCTTCAGCTGCGCTGTGAGCAAGCCCCTGGTTAGCGCCAGCGGTGCACCGCCATCCGCGCCCACGTATTACCCTGCGCCCGATACCGGTACCGTGGCCGAGCCAGTAGAGCGCGTGCGTCGACCCCAGTGGCTGAGCCCGTTTGGTGCAAAGCCTATTACTAAAACCACGAAACCCGCTGCGGATTCTACCCGCAAAAAAGGCGTGCTTTCTTTTTTGAAGGGCAAAAAGTCTGGAAACAAAACCGACAATTCGAAGTGCAAAAATTGCACGGTTGTCAATAACTACGGCACGGGGAATACCACCGCCGTAGTCGGCGATAAATCAGCGCCGGCAGCAGTGGGTGAAAATGCTCAGGCCACGGACAATACCAAGGCCGGGCAACGGGGCGGCGCAGCGGCACCCGGGGCAGGCAGCTCAGCCACGGCCACGGCCAAGAGAGGTGCGGGCCCCTTTATCCTGTATGCGATTATCGCTGCCATCATCTTCTCGCTGGGCGTCTGGGTGGGTGTCAACTTCTCTACTAAGTTAAGTTGGCTCAAGCGTCCGGCCCAGATTGCGGGCATGGGTGTGGCCTTTGCCTTGCTGCTGCTCAGCGCCCCGGCCAAAGCCCAGGGGCCCATTCAACTGAGCAAGCCCATCTTCCACTATAGCTACAAGCAAGCCCGGTTTACCCAGAACTATCTCAACTACCGCCGCCGGCAGTACCAGCGCCAGGAGAACCGGGAGCTGGCCGAGTTGCGGCGCAAGCACCGGGAACAGCAGCGCTACTTCAACAAGCATCACAGACGGAAGGGGTGATTTATTCTAGTGATGTATTATTATGTATAAAAAAGCCCCGGCATTGTCAGGGCTTTTTGCTTAGCGCGTTACGTCATCGATGTACACCCAGGGTGCTTCTACGGTCGGCCGCTCGAAGATCAGCTCCCGGCTGAGCAGGGGCGTATCGAGCATGCTCTCATCAACGTTCTCCCGCCATTTATCTTGCAGGGCCCGGCTGTCCGAGACGGGTACTTCGGCACGCAGGCCAGAAAACGTAGCGGGGTACCGACGCAGGGTTTGCGTGGCGTGTTCTATCTCTTCGGGTGTAGCCATGGGCCTAAGATACGGCAGTAGTAGTTGAGGTGTTCCGCTTACCTAGGGGCATAGACCAGCTGCTTGCCAACCCGCATATCCCATAGCTCATCGGCGTAGTAGCAATCCCAGTGGTTGTCATCGAGCTGGTAGACGTAGGCAAAGGCGCCGGTGTGGAGCTTCACTTTGCCCCGCCAGATGACTTTGTACCAGCGCTTAGCATTCTCCGGGAAACGCACCGCTGAGCCTAGTTCGAAGTCGTACTCGTTAGGGTACACAGTAAGTTAGCTGTCAGTCAGAATGTAACGTATATTTGCTTACGCTGATTGGAGGTAGACTGGAGTAGGTACCAGCGGGGCTTTACGCTCAGTACGTAGGTTCGAATCCTATCCTTAGATCGGCCTTCAAACCTCTGCCCTTTACCAGGCAGAGGTTTTTTTATTATTTTATTAACCAGGGATACCGCGATCCAATAGTGTTTTACGAGCCAAGCCCTTAAAGAAATAGTAGAGGGCCCCGCTTTGGTATTCTAAGTCTGCATCCGTCATGGCTACGACCGATGACCAAGGCACATCGGTATTCGTTGGAGGCCATATTTTTACCATACTAGGGATATCAAATCCTGAGATAATTCTTTTGTTGTTCACGTCAGTAGCACTCAGGGCAATGAAAGCAAAACCATTGACACAAAAGGTAGAGGACTGGATATTGCAATTGATGACATTGTTTTCGTCCGCCACTTTTTGAACTATCCCCCCTAATTCAGACCCCGTTGTTTCGATTGCTTCCATCCTGAACCCATAATGCAGGTAGCGCCAACCCCAACTAGACGCTTCTGCAAACTGGTGTTTTCCAATCCAGATGACCCAATCAGAGGGTGGACGTTTGTGGTCTAGGAAATACTGTCGTTCCCTAAACGGAATAGCGTGTGTCGGAATATCCGTGAACTCAGCGACAATCGTCATTAGCCCAATCCATGAGGCGAGCATTAGTTGTTGCTCACCCGACAATACTAGAGGCTCATCCATCATTAAAGCGACAATGAGGTCTTTGTTTTGCTCCTCCATTCGGCTCATCCAGCCATTGTTGCAGGGTTGACATACCATCCGCAATTTGGTAGAGCCTATATTCCCCTGTCGGAGTTTAGCCCTAGTAGGATGAACGACTTCAAAGGAGGACCCAACGCTCGAAACTGAGCCTAATTTGGTTAAGGACTGAGTGTGTTGTGGATGCTTTGGCACGACCTTGCTCATCCATTTCGGCCAGATATGTTGCTTGGTTAAGCCTGGTTCTTGGCAAAAAATGCATTTGCCTTGTGGCTTCTGCGGCGGGTTCTTTTTTTTCCTTCTAGGCACTGGCTACTAGGATATAGTTCAAAGAAAAATATTACCCCAGCTGCTCCACGCTCACCTGAAAGTTCAGCGCCGGCCAACTAACGACCGTGCCTTGCTCCACGATGTCCCAGGCCTCCCGCTGTTCCATGCTAGCCGAGTAGAGCCAGGCGACTACCGGGTCAGCAATGGTGAAGCCCCGAATACGGTGATCCGACAGATGAAACATGATCATGGTCTTTGAGACATCTACTTTGGTGATGGTAGCCATGGGGTAAAATGGGGACATAAATGGGGGTAATAAATAAAAATAGGCCTCCCCGATACCAGGAAGGCCTATTCAGTGGAGCTGCAGGGATTCGAACCCTGGTCCAGACAAGGAAACCGACGAGCTTTCTACGTGTGTATCTATGCTTGAATTGTCGGGGAAATCCGGGCGCACATCAGGCCTTTGAATTTCCCTTAGATGCAGTTGTTTTCGCCTGAGCATCACACCTCTGCCCAAACTATCCCTTTACTTACGACGTCCCGTGCTCACCCGTGAAAAGGAAGACGGATGCGGAACGATGGCATTACTTAGTACCTAGACTAAGCAGCCATGGCGTAGCTATACTCGCCATTTACTGTTCGAATGACTTTTTAACAGGAGATCCATTCAACTCCTGACACGCTTACTCGCGACCTGCACAAGCTGTCAATTCCAGTCAGCCCCAAATTAGAAAGAACGATGCCCGCACCGAAGAGCGGGGTGCGAATGTACGCATCTAAGTAAGAAAACGTTGCTGGGGGGCTTTTTTGTTCCTCTAAATCTCTATTGGCTATACTCAAAAGATGTAGGATTAGGTGGCTTAGGCTGCACTGTTGATGGAAGGCAACAGTGCGGCTTATCATCTTATTTGAAGGCCGCAGTTTTTGGCTGAAATGCTGGCGCACCCGTTTGCCACAGGCCGAAAGCTAGTACATCGGCTACGCTCTCAAATTGCTTCTGCTTGGAGTTGCCTTGACCGTGACCGGCCTCGTAATCAGTGAAAAATAAGACGGGTTTGCTCGAAGCATTACTTGCTTGTAACTGGGCGGCAAACTTAGCCGGCTGCCAAGCAATAACGCGTGGGTCGTTCATGCCTGCCGTGACGAGCGTAGCCGGATACTTAGTGCCTGCCTTCAGGTGATGATATGAATCCATTTCCAGCAGGGCCTTGAACTCATCCTCCTTCTCTATAGTGCCAAACTCGGGCACATTCACCGGCCCGTTGGGTGAGGCTTCCATGCGCACAGCATTCATACACCCTACTTGTGGAATGGCTGCTGCGAATAAATCGGGCCTCTCGGTCATGGCGCGGCCAACCAGAATGCCCCCCGCACTACCACCATTAATGGCGATGCGGCCCGGTGCGGTGTATTGGTTCTTCACTAGGTATTCGGCGCTGGCAATGAGGTCTTTCCAAGTATTGGGCTTGGTAGTTTTCTGTCCAGCTTTGTGCCACGCTTCGCCTAGCTCACCCCCGCCACGCACGTGCAGATAAGCAACAATCCCACCCTGCTGGGTCCACAATAGGCGAGAAGGATTGAAGGCTGGTGACGTCGAAATGGTGTACGCGCCGTAGCCATACATCAGAGTTGGGGCTGTACCATTGCGAGGTGTGCCTTTCTTATACACTAGCGAAAGGGGTACCAGCACGCCATCGTGCGACGGTATCATTAGCTCTTCCACCACTAAGTCGGCATACTCTGGGTACTTCGCTTCGGAGGATAGCTGCTCAGGTGCAAACTGCTTTGTGGCGGCCACGTAGCGGTAACGCAGTCGATCAGTGGTCCAACCAGTCAAGTTCACCCACAAGTCGCTAGACTGTGCATTTTTGGTTTCCAAGGTGAGGCTACCAGCTGCCTGAGGAAGTTTAATTTCTTGAGCGGTTTTGCTACCCTTGGGTACGAAGAAAAGCTTGGCCTGAACGCCATTTTTGGTGCGCACAAAGTACAGACCGTCTTTGGTAGTTCTGAGTTGGCCGTCGTCAATGGCTTCATCAGTGCTTTCGGGTACCAGCACCTCAGCCGTCGCTACGCTGGGCTTGCTAGCTGAAGTGCGCATAATTTTTTGGCGCGGGGTGTCTTTGGAAGTTGTGAAGTACATAAACTGCTCGTCCGTAGCAAAGTTGGTTACTTCTTGCTCGGGCTTGCACAGCGGCTCCCACGGAATATTCGCCTTATTGAGGGCTACCGTTGGGGCATAGTAGCCATATAAATAGCGGTCTACGCTGCTAAGGATACCATACACAAGCTTAGTATCTCGGTCGATAACAGTAAAGGGATATTCAGCAGACTTAATGTCAAGCTTAGGATAAAGCTTAGCTGAAAACACCGGTTGGTCCTGACTCTGCGGTGTGCCAACGCGATGCAGGTAGCTCTGCGTATTTAGGCGTGCTGCCATACCCTTCACGTCAGTAGTGTTCAGAGGCGTATAAGTGAACCCGCTATTGTCGGCCAGCCAGCTGCCAGCATCTCCAAAAGATGTGCGCTCAACCCGTTCAGGAAAGAGTTGGCGGGTGGTCACGTTTATAATGCGCAGTTCTCCTAATTCAGCGCCTTTCTCGCTCAGCGCAAAGGCTACTTTACTACCATCATAGGAAGGCGAGAAACCGTTGATAGTATACACTTTCCCCTTTTCGAAATTTTCGGGGTCGAAAAGCAACACTTCTTTGCCCTTGAAGCCGTCGCGGCAATACAGCTTCGGTTGCTGGTCCTCGGGGCGAGTTTTGAGATAGAAATACCGATCGTTATCGGAAACTACTGGCGTAGATACTCGAGCTGCCTTGCGTGCGTCGAATTCCTTCATTTTATCAATCAACTGTTGCCGACCCGGAATAGCGTCCAGTGTCAGGCGAGCATAGTTAGCTTGAGCCTTCATCCAGGTTTGGACTGCTGGATCAGTCAAATTTTCAAGGTTGCGGTACGGGTCGACTACTTTGATACCGAAGTACTCATCAGTAGCGGGAACTGAGGGCGCCGCTGGCGGATTAGTTTGAGCCCATGTTAGTTCAACTGCTTGAAATGAAAGCAGACAAAAAGCCAATAATGTTTTTCTCATGACAGTGCTGGTTGATAGTAGAAATGGGACTCGGGCATTAACTGTTAAAAGTCTGGGCTAGAAGAGGAATGAGACTGGGTAGTGATGCTGTCGCCAAGCCTGCATATGTGTGCTGTGCCACTGAAGTCGAGATTCTAATGGCAACTATCCATTTAGTTCTCTACTTAATATCACAAGGCACATTATTACGGAAAAGGTAGGTTGTAAAATTGATGAAACCTACCGCAGAAATCTACTATATCACTGTTATTCAATAATATAATATAATTACAATACTGTAGTTGTCACGGCTATAGTGGACTAGTGCTGATGGGGTATGATGCCCATAACGGAGTCGGATGCGCCGGTTTGATTGCTTATCTTTGTAGATAAGAAGTATGGAAAATTTCGTCGTTTCGGCCCGTAAGTATCGTCCTGCCACTTTTCGGAGCGTGGTAGGGCAGCAGCACGTAACTACCACGCTGCAGAATGCCATTGTCAGCAACCATTTAGCGCAGGCTTTCCTGTTTTGTGGTCCGCGCGGGGTAGGCAAAACCACCTGCGCCCGCATTCTGGCCAAGACCATTAACTGCCAGAACCTCTCGCCTGAAACCGAAGCCTGCGACCAGTGCGAATCCTGCCGCTCGTTCAATCAGAACGCCTCGTTCAACGTGCACGAGCTCGACGCGGCTTCTAACAACTCGGTAGAAGATATTCGCTCGCTGGTGGAGCAGGTGCGTTATGCCCCCCAGACTGGCAAGTACAAGATTTATATTATTGACGAGGTACACATGCTCTCCAACGCGGCCTTCAATGCCTTTTTGAAGACCCTGGAAGAGCCGCCCTCCTACGCAATCTTCATCCTGGCTACCACCGAGCGCCACAAGATCATTCCCACGATTTTATCGCGCTGCCAGATCTTCGATTTCAACCGAATTCGGGTTGATGACATTGTAGGCCACCTGGGCTACATTGCTAAGCAAGAGCAAATTACCGCCGAGCCCGACGCCCTGCACTTGGTAGCGCAAAAGGCCGATGGTGCTTTGCGCGATGCGCTGTCCATCTTCGATCAGATGGTCACGTTTTCGGGCAATTCCCTGCGCTATCAGGATGTGGTGCAGAACCTGCACATTCTGGACTATGAGTACTACTTCCGGCTGGTCGATTTTCTGGTGAGCGAAAACCTCTCCGGGTCCTTGCTTTTGCTGGAAGAAATCATGCAAAACGGCTTCGACCTGCACAATTTTGTGGTGGGCGCGGCCGAGCATCTGCGCGGTTTGCTAGTGTGCAAAGACCCCGTGACGGTGCAGCTGCTGGAAGTGTCGGAGGGCATTAGGGCGCGCTACGTGAAGCAGGCTCAGGCGGCCCCGCTAGCCTTTTTGCTTTCGGCCCTGAACCTAGTGAGCCAGTGCGACCGGGAGTTTAAGCAAGCCAAAAATCAGCGCCTGCACGTGGAGCTGACGTTGATGAAGCTAACATATCTCAACGGAGCTGTGCAGTTTGCTCGCGAGTTGGGTGCTGGCTCCAACGGTGAGGCTAAAAAAAAAAGTAGTGTAACCAGCGCCCCCCCGCAAAATACCTCCCAGCCTACTGGTATAGCCGCTGCTCCGATGGCTACCGGCGCTGTCATTGGCGCCGTAGCTAATGCGCCCGTTGTGCAGCCGGCAGCACCTTCCCCTGCGGTAGCCTCAGCTTCGAGCAACGGAGCGACCAAAATGTCCCCCAGCGCGGCTTTATCGGGTGCAGGACTTGTCTCGGCCCCAGCCGAGCCGGAGGAAATAATTCCGGTGGAGAGCGGCGTGGAGGAGATACACGATACGCCCAGCATTGAGGACGAAGAAACCGGTTTGCCAACGACCCAGCATCAGGTGCTCGGCACAGTCCCCCACATAGAAATCGGCGCGCCCAGCGTGGCTGGCCACGAGCCGGGGCATGTGGCACCGGTTCCCAAATTGCCCCCCACCCCAGCGCTGGCTCCGTCGCTGATGCCACGGAATGGCGCGTCCAAAATTCCGAGCCTCAAAGACTTGAAAGCGCAGGTGACCCAGCAGGCTGCCGAGGTCAAAAATGCCCCCCAGGAGTTCGCTGAACCGGGTGGCCCGACATTAGGCCTGCCCACTGTGGACGGAGAGTTGCTGCAGCGTGTATGGCAGGAAATAAAGGAGGAGAAACGTGCTCAGGAGCGCATGAGCGAGTATTCGGTTCTGAACCGGGCCGTGACGGCCAACGAGCAGCACGTGATTGAGTTGGTGGTTGATAATCCGATTCAGATTGACCAGTTCAACGATTTTCGCACGGAGTTCCTGACTGAGTTGCGCCGCCGCACGGGCTACCCGCGCCTCACGGTGCAGCCTGTTATGCCCGAGCAAGTTCAGACCACGCGTAAGCTGTACACCTCCGCCGACAAGTTTGAGTACCTAGCCGAAAAGTTTCCCTCCCTGCGCGAGATGAAGCAGCGCCTAGGTCTCGACACGGACTTTTAACAAACTGGCCAAACTTAGTAGAGATGCGTATTCGCATCGCTGTTGGTTACTGGATGATCCGTTTTTAATCCTTCAAAGACAAGACACAAGTATGTGTGTCTACTACCATTTAATCCCTAAATCAGCTTGACTTTCTTTGATGATCTGATTGACAAGCTTTTGCCTACTCGCCATCAGCGACTTATTACTGGCCTTTTCTTCGGATTGCTATTGCTGATAGGTCTGCTGCTGCACCGCGACTACGGCGTCTCCGCTGACGAGCGGGTTGATCGGCTGAACGGGATGGTAAACGTGAAGTATATAGCGGAGCTGGTGGCGCCCAGCATCGTGCAGAATCAGGCTGACGGCCACCTTATACCACCGCTCAAAAACTACATCGAAAACGACCACGGCGTAGCGTTTGAGATACCAATGGCGCTAATAAGCTTCGTGTTTACGCGGGGCGATTCGCAAAGTGCCTATTTTCTGCGGCACCTATGCATCTTTCTGATTTTCGTGGCTGGTACCTACGCGCTGTTCCGGCTCAGCAGCTTTTCCCTGAGAAGCTGGCGGTGGGGCTTGCTCACGGCGCTCCTGCTGGTGCTCTCACCCCGCCTTTTTGCCGACGGTTTTTATAATGCAAAGGACATCGTTTTTATGGCGCTGTTTACCGCTGGCATTTACACCTTGCTACGCTTCTTACAGCGACCTTCTTACCGATGGGCTTTGCTGCACGCCCTGGTCACGGCCCTAGCAGTGGATATCCGCATTTTGGGTATGCTGTTGGCCGCTTTTACCGTGGGTATGGTGGGCTTAGAACTGCTGTTGCCAACCCAGAAACGCACGACTAACCGACCGCTGCTATTGGGCACGTTGCTGTATGCGGTTATTACGCCGGTGCTAGTGCTCGTCGGTTGGCCGGCGCTTTGGGAGGCTCCGATTGACAATCTACTCTACTCCTTTCGCAGTTTAAGTAAATACCCTTTTCGGGGCTCCCTGTTGTATTGGGGCAATATCATTCAAGTTCCCGCTGATCCGCTGCCCTGGCACTACATTCCAGGCTGGATTCTGGTCACGACGCCGCTGACTTATACGCTGGCGGCGCTGGGGGGCTTTTTGCTCACGTTTCGGCCCTTACTTCAACCTTGGCGCACCTATCTGCGAGCCCCCGAGCATCGTCAGAATCTGCTGTTGCTACTGTGGCTGCTTGTGCCACCCTTGCTGGTTATTGGGCTGAACTCAATACTGTATAATGCCTGGCGGCATCTGTTTTTTATTTATCCGGCCTTACTGATTATGGCGGCTCGGGGCCTGCAATATTTGTATCGACTGACGCGCCGCGCGACGCCGGCGCGGACCTGGGTGGCTGCGCTGCTACTAGCTACTGTTGGATTGGAAGGAGCTTACACTGTCGTGCGCATGGTGAAGTTGCATCCGCACCAGTACGTTTATTTCAGCATTTTGCCCCCCAACTCGGCCGAGCGGCTGTTTGAGCTTGATTACTGGGGCCTCTCTTATCGGGAAGGGCTGGAATGGGTACTTGCCCACGACCCCAGCGCGGAGATAACTATTAGCGGCAATCCAAGCTACCTGGACAACAACATGCTGATTTTGCCCCCCAGCCAGCGCGCCCGCCTCCGCTACATTCCCAGCCGGGCCGAAACACCCACGGAAGCGCGCTATTTTCTCACGGCGTATCATTACTACGGCGGGCGCCCCAAGACGTACCCAGACAGTTTGGGCCGGGAGGTACATACCATCCGGGCTGATGGCTTGCGCATCTTTTCGGTATTTAAGCGCTGGTAAGTGGCCTGATTCTTCGCTTTATGTCCTCATTGGGTTCGTTTCTACAGTCGCTGTTCACCACGCGCCGAGCGGTTGTCTTGTTCTTTGGACTGCTGGTGCTCACGGGCCTATTGCTGCACCGCGACTATGGCGTCTCCGTGGACGAGCCGCGCCACCGGCTTAACGCGATGGTCAACATCAAATACGTGGGCGAGCTAGTGGTCCCGGAGCTGGTGCGTCGCCAAGCTGGCACCGGACTTATCCCGCCTTTGAAAGGCTACAGCGAGAACGACCACGGCGTAGCCTTTGAGGTACCAATGGCCCTACTGAATCTGGCTTTTACGCGCAATAATCCGCAGGCAGGTTACTGGCTCCGGCACTTGGGTATCTTCCTGGTTTTCGTAATGGGGGTGTACGCCCTGTATGCCCTAGCTAAGCTGCGCTTTCAAAGCTGGCGCTGGGGCTTGCTGGCTGCTTTGGTGCTAATACTCTCGCCCCGCCTGTTTGCCGATGCCTTCTACAATGGGCAGGACATCGTGTTCATGGCGCTTTTTACCAGTGGCGTCTATACCTTGACTTGGTTTTTGCGCCGTCCTACCTCCGGTCGCGCGCTACTGCACGCTTTGGCTACGGCCCTTGCTATCGATGTGCGCATACCAGGAGTTATGCTTGTCGCTTTTACTCTCGGAATGGTTGGGCTAGAGGTGCTGCTGCGGCCAAAAAATGAACTCCAACTGAAGCTGCAACTTGTCGGAAACGCAGCGCTTTACTTGTTGGCTGCGGCTCTGTTGGTAGTTATTGGGTGGCCGGCGCTTTGGGAATCTCCACTCACCAATTTTGTGGCGATTTTCAAGAGCATGAGCCGCTTCGGTTGGCACTCCAAGGTGCTTTACTTCGGCCAGTATCTACCCGGTCATCAGATACCATGGCACTACATACCGGTTTGGATCGGGTTGACTACGCCCGTGCCCTACCTGCTAGCCGCTGGCTTGGGCTTACTCACG
>NZ_JBSWBR010000005.1:0-264919 GCF_054051685.1 Hymenobacter sp. HD11105
CCCTTTTTGTCTCTTGTCAAGCCTTAGAGAAATTTTAATTTTCTCATTTCCTATTCCCAAGCCCTTTCGATTTGGGAGTGCAAAGATACGAAAAGGGAATCACAAGAAACAAGCAAGATTGAAATATTTTTTCTGCTTCTGATTGTCTCGCCTTTTGAGAAAAGACTACTACAAGTAGAGGTTTGAAAGAGTTAATCAAGCTTTCGTTTCCCACCCGCGTTTCAGATTGGGAGTGCAAAAGTGCAGCAAGCAAATGGAGTTTCCAAACGCGATACGCACAATATTTTTTTTACTGGGGTTAGTCGCCCGAAACCGTGTCTATAGTCGTAGACTGAGGCACAACCAATTATGGTGGTTTATGAGTTCACAGTTAGCCGAAAAAATTTAGATTTTATGCTAGAGCTTTCGCTCTCTGCACAAATTAGAGTTTCATTAAAGCCTTCGGCTCTCATATTGGCGGATTACCTGGCCTAGCTTAGCTAAGAATGGTAGGCCAATGCTCGTGTACTCGTAGGAGCCATCATTAAGAATACCGTCTCGGTTTACATAGAGTACAGCGCTGATCATAAACTCTGTGTTGTGAGTGTGATCAGTGAAGTAAGCCACATCAGCTAAGTAGCCGTGAGACATACCCACTACATTATACATCGCGAGCCCTGACTCTAAGGAGACTGAAGTATGGCGGCCGTAATAGAGATACTTTTTATAAGCATCGAAATAAGCGGCGCTGCTGTATGGCTTAAAGCCCGAGCTATGGGGAGAACTACTTAACGAGCGCCGGAGGAAGGCGTAATCATTGGGGGTGAGCGCAAAGCGCTGGCTGACAGGTACGGCGGCTGGAAATAGAATAGCCTTGAGCATGTCTGTTATATCCTGCAAAGGCATGTAGTTAGCCGTAGTAAAATTATAAGGCTTGCGTACCAAGCGGCCACTAGCAAAATGCGCCTGCCCTTTGTAAATACGACCTAGAGGATATCCAAATGGACGTTCATTGACTGTAGCTGCTTGTTGATGAATAATTTGTCCCCCAGTGCTATAAAAGGTGATAGGATTGGTATGCCGATTGGCAATAGTATCGCAGGGGGCAAAACGGCGGACGATGCGGGTAGTATAGCCCAGCGTTTGAATCCTTTCATTGAGAGGGCGCTGACCCAAGAACTCATACAGTCTATTATAGGAGTTGTTGTCGCTGACGAGCAGCATCCGCTTAATGTAATTACCAACCGAGGGAATACGGTCGGGGTCGGTAGTGGGAATGTAGGGTACACTGGTTTGGCAACGAAAAGCCGTGCCCGTGGCCATGGGACTATCTAGCGTAAGGCTGGGTTTGTTTATGGCATGCAGCTTTTCCAGTGCTAAAGCGGCAACAGGCAGCTTTACCAGGCTAGCCGGATTGAAATAGCGGCGAGCATCAGAACCAAAGCTATGTTGGGTGAAGCGTGGTTGGTTTTGAGCATCGCGGTCGATCTGCGTGTAGATAATTTGCAGTTCATATTCCTCTTGCCGATCGGCGATGGCAGCTAACTGTGGATCGCTATGCAGTAAGCTATCTAATACGAAGTTCTTTTGCGCGTCAGTGTGAGGCTGGGGGGCAAAATAGCTGGATGGAGGTTGCTTAGTAAAGCAGAGCGCACTTATTAAAGCCATGCCAACGATGGCCTCCCCCATAAGAAGTTGACTGAAGTGCATACCTATATTATATAGAGTGCGCTATTCCCCCTCTCCTACTCCTATATATAATAGGAGTAGACTGCCAGAGCTTGCGTTATCAAATAGCTTGGTTGTATGATGGCGCTATAGAGCAGATGCTTTGCGCCGCTGAGCTAACAACAGGTTGGAGTCTTTTTGCCGCCAGTTATAGCCAGTGCCAAAGGGCAGCGGACGCGGGCGTTGCAAAGAATCGCTGTAAGAAGCGGTAAGCTCCGGCTGATAATGGCTGGCAAACAGATTAATAGGGCGACGGTAGACACCATAGTAGGTTAGCTGCCAATCAGTGGGGCGGAAGTATTTCATCGCAATACCCGAGTCATCTTGCAAGATGTAAGGACTATGCTCCAAGATAAGATTGCGCACTTTGCTAAAATATGGCTTGTGCATTAGATACGTGGCGGCTTTCACATAGGTAGTTAGGGGGCCTAAGTTTTCTACGTACCGCAGAATAGCGCCCTTCGATGCGTTTAGCTGCCAGTCGTTCAGGTCGGCGGAGAAGTAGTACACCTTTTTTTCCTGCCCATCTTTCGTTCTCAGCACAATCTCCGCTCCCGGCACGATCTTCAGATTTGGCTTGGCCTGCACGGTAGTATCAGCCGGAACTAGCTGCGCATCCGAACCAAGCTGCACGTGGCGGATAGAGATAATTTGATTATCGGTACGAGCGGCAAACAACATAATCAGCGGCAAAGCGCCATCTAGTTCTACCGATTTCAGGTCAACGGCCATATCGTTGGTGCGGAAGAAGCTAAAACTCAATACCGACCACAGAGAAGCTTTCACGGCCGGGTACAGCTCGGGCATATCGAGGGTAGAACGCTGCGGCACCGAGCCCACGGGCTCTAAACCTACGAGCACGTAGGTTTGGCTGGCGGGAAACATGGTAAAGGCATTCAGAAAATCGGGACCACTGAAAGGGTAAAATACCGTAGGGCTATTCCGGCGCACCGAATCCAATTCGGAAGCGGCCCAGCGCTGAATGATGGCTGTGCGGGTTTGGTGGTAATTAGTCCAGCTTTTATCAGCATCAGCAGCAAAGGATTGCCAATCAGGCTGACTAGCCAGCGCGTGAAGCTGGCTCTGCTGACTAGGAGGCATTCCGGCCAAAAAAGCTGCTACATCATGCACATAAGCTGTGTCGGGGGTCAATTTCTCTTTCCGCACCGGGGCCGCTGTAGCCGTTGCCGTATCGTGGTCAGGGTTGGTGGTCACAGTATGGGGCAGAGATACTTCCGAGTTGGAAGATTTTGGATCGGCGCAGGCAGCTAAGAGGGCTAAACCAATTGCTAGAACAGATCGACGAAGACAAAAGGACATATAAAGAGGAGGCTTCAAGTCGGGATGCTGAATGGTGTAACCCGACGCTGGGGGGCAAATTTGCAACAGACAGCCGATACTGCGCGGATTAAAGTGGCCGAAGCTGCCCAGAAATTTGCTTACTGCTTAAAGCCTCTCGCCACAGTTACGACAAAACTTGGCGTCACTCTGATGATCGGTGGCTTGACAAACGTGACAAATCACTTGTTTGTGGGCACTCAGGTGAGGGCGCGCTAGTTCAGCTGTTACAATACCCGTTGGCACAGCAATAATGGCGTATCCCAGCACCATAATTAGCGAAGCTAGCGTTTGGCCAAGCACTGTAGTGGGCGAAATGTCCCCGTAGCCCACAGTGGTGAGGGTAACGATTGCCCAGTAAATACTCTTGGGAATACTCGTAAAGCCGTTTTTTCCGCCTTCAATCACATACATCAGCGTTCCCGTTACCACTACCAAGGTCAGCACCGAGGTCAAGAACACCAGGATTTTGTGCCGACTAGCTTTTAAGGCCCCTGAGATAACGGCAGCTTCACTTATGAAACGACTGAGTTTGAGAATGCGAAAAATGCGCAGGAGCCGAATGATGCGAACAACCAATAAGTATTGGCTTCCCACCAGAACGAGGCTTACAAACGTGGGAATAATGGCTAAGAAATCTATAACTCCCAGAAAGCTGAACATGTAATTCAGCGGCCGGCGCACAACTATGAGTCGAGCAATGTACTCAAGCGTAAACAGCACCGTAAAGAACCATTCAACAGCCCGCAAATACACGCCATACTCCTGCCTTATACTGCTCACGCTTTCCAGCATCACGACCAATACACTCAGCAGAATAGCCCACAGTAAGGCTACGTCGAAGGCTTGGCCAGCGCGCGTATCTGCCTCAAAAATGATTTGGTAAGCTGTTTGTTTCCAGCGTGTAGGCTGAGATGTGATGCTATCTGGCAAGAAATATCTTTGTTAGGAAGGTTATACCTATAATAGTTTGAACTCCAATATAGTTACGTTGCACGTAATCCCATTTTTTGCCCCCCATAATACACCACCAACCCTACCAGCAGCGTAGCTAGCCCATATAATGATTCGGTGGGGTTGTCACGCAAAATAAACAGGAGGGTCCAGCCACTCAGGCCCAAAAACAACAGAGGCGTGAGAGGATAACCCCAAGCACGGTAGGGACGCGCTAACTCCGGGTGCTTCCGGCGCAATACAAATAGACCTAATACGGTTAGGAAAGTAAATAAGCTGAGCACAAAGCCCGCGTAAAGCAAGACTGCTTTGAAGGTGGCCGTGAAAATGAATAGTAGCGTGAGGGCGGTCTGGAAAAGCATAGCCCGCACCGGAATACCTTCTTTACTTACCTGAGCTAGGCCGCGCAACCCTGGTAAGTCCTCACCCATTACCTGAATAATCCGTGGACCGGCAAAAACCATAGAACTCACAGTAGAAACGAGCAGGCTCGCAATAATGCCCCCCATGAGTCGCCCAGCTAAGGGACCAAAAAGCTGATCGGCGGCTACGTAGCCTACTTCCACCTGCCCAGCTAATCGCGAAATGGGCGTAGAGTAAAGAAAGATAAAGTTGAGTCCGACGTACAGTACCAGCACGATGGCCGTGCCTATCAGCAAAATGCGCGGCAGATTTCGCTGAGGCGCGTCTACCTCTCCTGCCAAATAAACCGCCGCATTCCAGCCTGAATAGGCGTAGGAAACATAAATAAGCGACACGGCAAAAGCAGGGCTAAAGAGTTGGGCCCAATCGGCGGCCTGGGGGGCAAACCGGGTGGTTTGTGGCTCGGCTAGCGCCCAGCCGGCCCCAATAAAGGCTATGAGCACCACCACTTTCACTGCCGTAACCACGACTTGCAACCGACTGCCTGCTCGTCGGCTGCTGGCATGAACCGTCGTCAGAGCTAGCACTACTGCTACCGATAGCCACAACGGATTCAGGCCTGGCCACACGCTGGTGGCGTAGCTGCCTAAGGCCATTGCGCCCAGTGCTGTGGGAGCAGCAAACCCCACGGTAGCCGATACCCAACCGGATAAAAAACCAACGGCTGGATGATAAATTTGGGAGAGATAGTGGTATTCACCCCCGGAGCGGGGCATGGCTGCGGCTAACTCGCCGTAACATAGCGCGCCGCACAACGCAATAAAGCCCCCCACCACCCAGAGCATCAGGATAACAAAGCCGCTTTGGATATCCAGCACCTGAAAGCCCAGAGTGGTGAAAACGCCAGTGCCTATCATATTAGCCACTACAAGGGCGACTCCAGTCGTGAGACCAATCTTATAGGAGGGCGCGGCGGCTTTGGTCATGCAGGTGGATAGAGGTCAGCAATGAAGCACAAAGGACGCTTATCAGTAAAGCGTCCTTTAGCAAGACTGTACAAGTTCAGGGTTAGCCACGATTATGCAGCCCAACCCCACTGTTAAGATAGATGGGGCAACGCTTAGGCTTTCGGACGCTTATATAGAGGCACTGTGCTGCAGGGCTCGCCGTACATCATGCTAGCCGCCACGGGCAGGAGCTTTTGCATGATGGCTACATAGGCGTAGGTTGGTACAGGCACGTTTCCGCAGCCTTTTACCACCACTTTCGCGTCGCGGTACTCTTCGGCATCAATGGCGGCAATAGCTTCGTGAAACAACTCCTGCTCCAGCGCTTCTAGGTTGCCAAACACATAGCGATGCGCGTGGCCTTGCAGCTTAGTTGCTAGCAGCATATAAGCCCAGGTGGGTACAATAGCATCGACAGAGCAGATGATAGCGACGTTTTTGCCGTCGTACTGGCTCCAATCGTGGGTCTTTACAAACTCGCGAAAGTCCTTTTCGCGCAGAATAAGCCCTTGAAACAGGTTGTCTTTGATATCATACACCACTCGCTCGCCGGGGTGCAGCAGCAACTCCAGGTTGAGGGTAGTAAGGGCGCTTTGCGCCACGCGGTTGATTATTTCTTCCATGATACTATTTAGACCAAAGAAATTCGGAATTGGTGCTATAATTACTCTCAGCTACTCCTCAACAGAATTCCTTAAGAGTAGATTTAATACGTTTTTGTGCGTGAATTGACTGGCTGAATATCAGCTAGTTTGTGGTGTCTTGGGAGTTGTAGTGTACACGTCTTTCAAGTAAAATGGCTCGTAGTACGCGACGTCTCGAAACTCCTGTCGCTGAAAAGCCCCCCAAGCCAAAGCTCCTACCGCCACCGCCGACGGCTCGATGCCCGTCAGGAATCCAGCATGAGAGTGATCAGCCAATACAGATTCAAACTTAGCAGCTCCATTACCAAAGAATAACACGCGTTGCCCCCCCAATTGTTCGCTCATTGCCTCTGGGGTAAGCACCATCGCCGTGGGGGGCAAAATTTCCTGTCCATCGTGGGTATAAAGGGCCGTATAGACTTCCATTCGCCGCGCATCCAGCATCGGGCAATATAGATGCGTTTCGGGAGAGGCGGTATATGCAGCCACTTGCCAGGCCAGCGCCTGCAACGTACTGACCGCCAGCAGTGGAATATCGAGCGCAAAGCACAATCCTTTCGCCGCCGCGCCCCCAATACGCAAGCCCGTGTACGAGCCCGGCCCATCCGACAGTGCTACTGCTGCTATATCACGCAACGTGTGACCGGTGTTTTCCAGCACCTGGTCAATCAATACGCTTATGTGCGAGGAGTGCGATTTTTCAAGCCGCAACTCAGTTTGACCAACTAACACGCCGGCCCGGTGCAGGGCTACTGAGCAAATGGGAGATGACGTTTCGAGGGAAAGAATGAGCATAAGCGTAGGCTATTTGCGCAAAGGTACAACCAGCAGAAGGCCTATGACCAAGTGACGCTATAAACTTGCCCTTCGCCATAAGCCAAGAAAAAAGCAGACCCACAATGAGTCTGCTTTTTTCTTAGAGATAAGCTGCGGCTACTTACCACCAGATTTCTTCACCTCGGGCCTATTCTTAGCTTCCGGTGTGCCTGGCTTCAACAAAGCTGCATAACGTGGCGCGTCATTCAGCACGTTTAAGGCCATCAAGATATCCGGGTCGTCGTCGAAGCTGGCTTCAATCTGGCCTTTCTGGAAGTAGTAACGCGATACGATTTCCTGCTCTAGTAGTTCCCGAATCTCGGGCTTAAAGCGGGTTAAGTCGTTGCTTTTGTTGGTCGATACTTTCCGACGAATTGCTTCTATCTCGGCTTTTACGTCGTCGTAGTGTTTTTCCTCTTTAGCCTTAGCACTTAGTTGCGTGAGGCTTTTTTCCATATCCGTGGAATAGCTCAAATCTTTGCCATCCAAGAACTGAATGAACTTTTGGTACTCAGGCTCTGAGAGGTGAAACTCGCGGGCCGGCGGAATGGTAGCGTGCGCGGCGCGGTAGCGAGTGGCATAGTCAAACAGGTAGTTTTTCTGAAGCAGCACGCGAGTAATGTCCGCAATAGTCCGCTCCTTTACTTCTACATCAGGCGCCACCCCGCCGCCATCGTATACAACGCGGCCGCTGGTAGTTTTGAACGCGGTACGCAGAGAATCAGGCACTTTACCTAGCGTGCCATCTTCGGCGCGGTGCGCGTAGTCAATTTCTTGAATGCAACGACCACTGGGAATGTAGTATTTGGCCGTCGTTACTTTGAGCTGAGAATTATAGGACAAAGGCCGCGTAGCCTGCACTAGTCCCTTACCAAACGTACGTTTCCCAACCAAAACCGCGCGGTCATAGTCTTGCAGCACACCCGACACGATTTCCGAGGCCGAAGCTGAGCGGCTGCTCGTGAGTACCACGACAGGCATTTGTGTATCGAGGGGTGAGTCGAGGGCCTTGTACGTCTTGTTCCAGTCCGTCACCTTTCCCTTCGTGCTGACGATATCGAGCCCCTTGTTTACAAACAGGTTCGATACGTTCACGGCCTCGTTCAACAGTCCGCCAGGGTTGTCGCGAATGTCGAATACTATCTTTTTCGCGCCCTGCTCTTTGAGCTTCATCACGGCTAGGCGCGCTTCTTTACCAGCGTCGATGGTGAAGCCGGCGAGCTGGAAGTAGCCGATTTCAGGAGTCAACATGCCATAGTAAGGCACATTTTCTACCTGGATCTTGTCGCGGGTAATGTTGATTTCTACTGGCACATCCTGCCCGTAGCGCGTCACGAGCAGCTTCGCTACAGAATTGGCCTGGCCTTTCAACAGCTTACTGATGTCGGAGTTATTCTTCGCCGCTACGTTGATGCCGTTGATGGTGATAATCTCATCACCGGGCAGCAAACCAGCTTTTTGCGCCGGGTAGCCCTCATAAGCAGCCTGCACCACGGTTTTGCCACCTCGCTTCACTACTACTGCGCCAATGCCGCCGTATTGGCCAGTAGTCATAGTGCGGAAATCCTCAATGTCGTCCTCGGGGATGTAGTTGGTGTACGGGTCCAAGGACTTGAGCATAGCGTCGATGCCCGTTTTCACCATTTTCGCGGGCGTAATCTCGTCCACGTAATAGGTATTCACCTCCTTGAAGAGAGTGGCGAAAATGTCGAGGTTTTTGGCAATCTCGAAATAGCGCTCATTGTCGGAGGCACTACGAAAAGAGGCGAGCAACGCGGCCCCGCCTAAAACCAGGCCGGCCAAATATTTTTTGCGCATAATGAGGCTGAAAGCGTGGAAAACAACCTACGACACAGGCACTACCTCAACGGTAGGAGTTGCATCAGTCAGCAAACGCTCCAGCCCTGAAATTAATTTTTTTTCGACCAGCGCGAAAGGCTTTTTTTCCTTGCCTGAGTAGATAATTGCCAGCAGCGCAACAGAATGCCCCCCAGGTGCTTCCAGCAAGCGGTATTTATTTAACCGATACGCCTCACGCATCAAACGCTTGAGGCGGTTGCGGTCCACGGCGCGCTTAAAAGAGCGCTTCGACACGCTCACCAGCACTTGGGGCGGATCAGTAGTAGGCGCAGCGGCGGGCAGCCATACCAGCCGCAAGGGGTATAAACCAAAAGAAGAACCCCGGCCGAAAAGCTCGTCGATGAGCTTCTTGCGGCACAAGTGTTCTTCTTTCGGAAATGCGTAGGAGCGCGCGCCCGGCGTCATAGAACTGAGTGGCTGGGGCGAATCGGCGGGAGCCGTCAGCGGTTTAGCGCTTATGACGACCCTCGTCGGATACCGTCAGGCGCTTGCGGCCTTTGGCGCGGCGTGAGGCCAGCACACGGCGGCCGTTGGCGGTTTCCATGCGTGAGCGGAATCCGTGCTTGTTGCGGCGCTTGCGCTGCGAGGGTTGAAATGTTCTTTTCATCGTCTTGGAATGCTATTCGGGGATGGCCGGCAAAGGTACGGGCTTCAATCGAAAATGCCAAACCTCAAGATAAAGTAGGTTAAGCTTTATTCATTTTAAGCAAGAATAAGGCTTTATGGTGAGCACTTGAGCTTGCGTCGGAAGTGGAGCCGAATACATTTGAGGGTTGCCTTTTAATCTGTTCTTAAAGCACAGCCGTACATTCTATTCCTGCAGCATACCGCCCGTTTATGATTCATTACCACGTCGCCTTTGAGAACCCGCTTACTTTTTATCTTCAGATTCAGCTAACGCTAATTGTACCCGCCGATGCGACGCAGCCCCTGGAGTTGCAGCTGCCGGCGTGGCGACCGGGCCGCTATGAGTTGCAGAACTTTGCGCAAAAAATTCAGCGGGTGCTGGTAGACGATGCAGATTCGGGCGAGGCGCTGTTTTTTCAGAAGATCACCAAAGACCGGTGGCAGGTGGCGAGTGCGGCTGGCCGGACCGTGCGGGTGCGCTACAACTTCTACGCCCACCAAATGGATGCCGGCGGCTCCTGGCTCGATGAAAGCCAGCTATACATGAATGGGGTGCAGTGCTTCATGTATGCCGAAGGTCATCAGCATGAGCCCTGCGAGCTGACCCTAGAGCTCCCCGAGAATTGGCAGATTGCCTGCGGACTACCGCAAAAAGCCCCCCACATGCTTCAGGCCGACAGCTTCGACCATCTGGTGGAATGCCCGCTCATTGCCAGCCCTACGCTTCAACACCATGAGTATCAGGCGCAGGATATTCCCTTTCATATTTGGGTGCAAGGCGAATGCACGCCCGATTGGCCCCGCCTACTTAAAGATTTTACCGCTTTCACGGAGGAGCAGCTAAGCTTGTTTGGGGGCTTTCCGGTGGCGGACTACCATTTTCTTAATCAGATTCTGCCCTATCCCCACTACCACGGCGTGGAGCACACCAACTCCACCGTTATCACACTGGGACCCGCGCCGCTGCTGATGACCGAAGGCTTATATAAGGAGTTTCTGGGGGTAAGCAGCCATGAGTTGTTTCATACTTGGAACATTAAAAGCATTCGGCCTACCGAGCTATTGCCTTACGACTACACGCATGAGCAGTACTTCCGTACCTGCTACATCGCTGAGGGTATTACCACTTATTATGGCGAATACCTGCTGGCCCGCAGCGGCGTACGTACGGCGGACCAGTATTTCCAGGAACTGAATACGGTGCTGCGCAAGCATTATGAAGATGATGGCCGCTTCAACCTATCCTTAGCCGATGCGTCGGTGGACCTCTGGCTCGATGGCTACAAGCCTGGCGTGCCCGACCGTAAAGTGTCCGTATATCACAAGGGCGCTTTGGTGGCTTTGCTGCTCGACTTGGCATTGCGCCAGCTTTCCAAACACCAGCGTAGTCTCGATGATGTGATGCGCCGCCTCTGGCTAGAGTTTGGGCAGCCGGGTGTAGGCTATACCGAAGACGACTACATCCGAATAGTAGAAGAAGTAGCCGGGCGCTCTATGCGTCAGTATTTCAACAGCTTTATCTACGGCACTGCCCCGCTGGAAGAGCCGTTGACTAAAGCCCTGCACTTTGTGGGCTGCACGTTGCTGCAAGAAGAAAACGTATCGGCGGCCGAGGGATTATTCGGCTTCCGGACGGTTGTGAAGAATGAGCGCACGCAAGTAACCAGCATTCTGCCCCACTCCCCTGCCGCCGCGGCCCTCACCGTTGATGATGAGATTGTGGCCGTAAATGGGCGACGGGTTGAGATGAACCTGCAAGTGCTGCTCAGTGATGGCGCGCCGCGCTACGAGGTAAGTGTATTTCGCCAAAGCCGCTTGCTTACCGTGCCGTTGGAGGCCGATCCAGAGCGGCGCTTTTGGCCCAAGATTACCATTGAAAAACGTTCCGATGCCACGCCAGAGCAGCAAGCCAGCTTCCGCCAGTGGCTTAAGCAAGACTTTTAAAATCTGTGCTTCTATGAATATGCTACCGCTATTAATAACGCTGGGAGGCATTTGTCTGGTCAGTTGTGATACCGACGCCTCACAGGGTACTACTCAAACTAAGCGCTCCGCGCCGGCCGTGGCCGCTACTCGGCCCGAGCCAGAAGCACCTGTCGCAGCCACTCCCGTGCCTGCTGGTCGCCCTCTGCGGTCGGAGGCCGATACGCTTCGGCTGCGTAATGGTAGCATAGTTCAGCTAATACCAGCGCGCGAAGCTGATTTTGCGCGTCTTAAAGGCGTTGACACCGATACTAGCGAGCAGAAATATATAGCTCAGACAAAAGGCCGCGCCCGGCGCCAAGCCGACCAGCTTCTACTGACTCTCACCAATGGCCGCGTGCTCACGCTCACGAACAACGTGACTGATCCTGACGAAACCACCCACGTGATCTACCGCTTTCGGGGGCCGCTGGTGGGCAGCAATTTTTGGGTAGTTGATGTTACGCGGTGGGAATCGGGCTTTGTACTGCTGATCAATCGGCAAACCGGTCGGCGCACCCGTCTTTTGGGCCCACCCGTGCTAGCTCCCGACGGAACTCACCTAGCAACAGTCAACTCCGATATGGAAGCGCATTATTCCCCTAATGGGCTACAGGTTTGGTCGTTGGAAGGCGGCATCCCGCTGCTGCGCTGGAGCCGCGTTGTCAATACTTGGGGTCCGGAGGAAGTTCGGTGGCTTGACAATAAAACCCTGATCGTCCGGCAATTCCATCCTGATAGCACCCCCGAAATACGGTATGCTCGCCTGCTGCTTCCTCAGCCACCACAACCATAAAAAAGCCCCCCAACGTTGCTGTTGGGGGGCTTTTTGTAAGGAGAGTGTCACTTACTTCAGCTTTTGCTGAGGCGGATTGGGGCTGCTCCGGGGCTTGTTCCTGCGGGCCGATAGGATTTCGTTGATATTACCCCCAGGCGTATTGCCCTTAATGTCGTTACCTGACTGTGTAATGATGTTTTGATTGACGTTCTGCACTTTGGTACCGCCGCTCCTGGAGCCTCCATCCATATTCGCGGGGGTCGGGGCAGGGTCGTTCTGCGGCGAGTTTGGCGCCACAGACTTCCGCTTAGAAGGCTTCTTATTTTCTGCCATTTGAGTAGAGCTAAGGATGAGAAGATTCTTTCTCCCTTTTTACCAAAATCCGGAAATTAAGTTGCCCTAAAAGAGGGGCGTATAAACATAAAAAAGCCCCCCAGCACTATTACTGAGGAGCTTTTAGCACAAATCGAGTTGGTGCTTACTTCGCCTTTTGCTGGGAAGGATTAGGGCTGCTGCGCGGCTTGTTGGTACGCTGCGACAATATCTCATTGAGGTTGCCACCTGGGGAGTTTCCTCTGGTTTCATTACCCGACTCTGTAATATGGTTCTGGCTTACATTCTGCACCTGTGTACCGCCACTGTTGGAAGTAGGGTGCATATCAGGCGCTACGGGGTTGGGATTATGCTGGGGCGCGTTAGGCGCAGGGCTCTTCCTTTTCGAGGGCTTCTTATTTTCTGCCATGATACTAGAGCTTAAAATAAAGACAAGAGAAAATTCTCTTTATCTCTTTTACCCGCTACGCTTGAGTTTTGTTGCCTGAGCTTCCCTATACTTAGTCATAAAAAAGCCCCCCAGCCTTATCGACTGGGGGGCTTTTTTAGCTCTGAAGCACTATGCTTCTATGCTGATAGGGTCCACGTTTACTAGCTCAGCAAATTGACGCTCACGGGCTTCAATCTCTTCTTTTGTCAGATTGATAAGACGCTCAGTGCCAAACTTTTCCACGCAGAAAGAGGCCATAGCAGAACCGTGAATGACGGCGCGCTTCATGTTATCGAAGCTAATGTCGTCGGTAGCGGCCAGGTAGCCGATAAAGCCACCCGCAAACGTGTCGCCGGCGCCGGTTGGGTCGAAAACTTCCTCCAGGGGCAGCGCTGGCGCGAAGAACACCTTATTCTTGCAAAACAATAAGGCACCGTGCTCGCCCTTCTTAATAATCAAATACTTAGGCCCAAGAGCCAAAATTTTCCGAGCGGCTTTTACCAACGAATACTCACCGGAAAGCTGACGAGCTTCCTCGTCGTTGATGCTCAATACATCAACCATTTCAATGGTTGAAATCAACTCTTCCAGCGCTACATCCATCCAGAAGTTCATCGTGTCGAGCACAATCAGCTTGGGCCGATTCACGAGGCGCTGAATTACGAGGCGCTGAATTTGGGGCGTTAGGTTGCCCAACATCAGGTACTTGCAATCCTGATAGGAATCGGGAATGATGGGGTCGAAATCAGCCAGCACGTTGAGCTCGGTCTGAAGGGTTTCGCGCGAGTTCAGGTCGCGGGAGTACTTGCCCGACCAGAAAAACGACTTCTCCCCTTCCTTAATCTGTAAACCTTCGGTATCAGCGCCATGCTCCTGCAGTAGCAATATATCCGACTGCGGAAAATCGTCGCCCACTACGGCCACCAGCTTCACGGGCTTTACCGAGTAAGAGGCCGACAAACTGATATAGGTAGCAGCGCCACCTATAATCTTGTCAGTTTTGCCAAAAGGAGTTTCCAGCGCGTCGAACGCTACGGAACCGATAACAACCAGACTCATAAGAAAAGGGAATAAAAGTGATTCAAGCAGATGGTGGAAAGCCAGACAACGGTGCAAGCAACAAAAAAGTCCCCGGAAAAACTTCCGGGGACTTTTTTAAGGGTAAGCAATGGGGCTCGAACCCACGGCCTTCGGAATCACAATCCGATGCTCTAACCAGCTGAGCTATGCCTACCAGATGGGTAATGGAGGGACAAAAGTAGCGGTCTGGTGGGGTTATTCAAAAAATCCGAGCTAAATTTTTTTAAGGAAATACGTAACTCGTAAAAAGCCTCTGGCTGGCAGTAGCTATCCACCTGAGTCTATGTGAACTGCTATTTGCCCCCCAACGTAGGCTAGGTAGCTGCCTTGGTGCAGCACAAGTGGCGTACCTTTGTCTTTCGCAATAGCTTTTTACCATGTCCGACGCCCCGTCTTCGCCCCTTACTTTCGCCGATTTTAAGCTGAATAAACAGCTGCTTACGGCCGTGACCGAAGCCGGCTTCACCGAGCCTACGCCCGTTCAGCAGCAAACCATTCCAATTCTACTTGCTGGCCACGACGTGCTAGGTATTGCCCAAACGGGTACCGGCAAAACCGCGGCCTTCGGCTTGCCGCTGCTTATGAAGGTGAAATATGCCCAGGGCATTCACCCACGGGCTTTGGTGCTGGCGCCCACCCGCGAGTTGGCTATCCAACTCGAAACGCACTTGCAGCGCTTAGCCACTCACACAGACCTGCGCATCTATGCTATCTACGGCGGTTTGGGGCCCAAAACCCAAATTGAGACGCTAGCCAAAGGCGTTGACATTCTGATTGCCACGCCGGGACGCTTGCTGGAGCTCTACTTGAAAGGTGATTTGGTGCTCAAGGAATTGAAGACGCTGGTGCTCGATGAGGCTGATAAAATGATGGATATGGGCTTTATGCCCCAAATCCGACGCATTTTGGAAATCATACCGACCAAGCGGCAGAACGTACTGTTTTCGGCTACGATGCCGGATAAGGTGGCGACGCTGAGTGAAGAGTTTTTGGAGTTCCCGGTGCGCGTGGAGGTTACGCCGGCGGCCACCTCCGCTCAGAACGTGAGTCAGTCGATGTATCAGGTGCCCAATTTGCTCACCAAGATCAACCTGCTCGGCTATCTGGTGCGCGATGAGGAGACCTTTAACCGCGTGATGATTTTTTGCCGCACTAAGGAGCACGCCGACAATGTAGCGCACTTCTTGGGACGCAAAATCACAGGCGAGGTACGCGCCATTCATGGCAACAAAGGCCAAAACGTGCGCATCAATGCGATGGAAGCCTTCCGCAACGGTGAGCTGCGCTTTTTGGTTGCTACCGATGTAGCGGCCCGCGGCATAGATGTGCCGCAGGTAAGCCACGTTATCAACTTCGACGTGCCGCTGGTATACGACGACTATGTGCACCGCATCGGGCGCACGGGGCGTGCCCAGCACACCGGGGCGGCTATTACGTTCGCCAATGCCGCTGAAATGCACCACATGGGCCGTATTGCGGAGCTAATCAACCAGACGATTCCAGAGTTGCCCCTACCTCCGGACGTGACGGTGGCCGCCACTGCCTTCGATGAGCAACAGGATATGGACCGGGAGATTGATGATCGTCGCCGCCGCCTCGATCCTAACTTCAAAGGAGCTTTCCACGAAAAGAAAATTCCTTTGCAGAAGGACATTGACAAGCGCACGGGTTTGCCTTATGTGGAGGGTCCTAACCGGAGCGTAAAGGGCCGCAAAGCCAACCCGTCGAAGGGTCGGTCATCATCGCCAGCGAAGAAAGCCGTGGCAAAGGCCCGCAATAGTCGTCGTAAGTAGGAAAGCGCCGCGTATCGGCTGCCTTATTCGCTCACCGCAAGCAGACGATAGCCCGCTCGCACTGTCTCTTCACACAGCGGTAAGTACACTCTGACACCCAGAGCATTAGTATGCAAAAAAACCAGTACAGGCCCAGTGGAGGACCGCTGATATATAGCCGCTGGGCGGCCTTGTGGGGTGACAAACGGGGCTTTCATAGCAGTGCGTGTTAAACGGAGAGCCGAGGAGCGAAGGATTGGACCCGGCCGAAGCAAGCGAAGCAGAACGTACGCGCAACTTTAATTTACACAAATTTTTCCACTTAGACTTCTACCAAAGCAACACCACAATCTAGGCCCTGACAATACCCATATTCAGGTATTTTAGGATCCGGTCTAGTACGTAGAAATGCCCCCCAGAACCTGAGTTCTGGGGGGCATTTCTACGTACTAGACCCAATGCCAGTGCTTAGTGTTGGAATATCGGTAAATGACTGAACTTGACCGATAATATTGTGAAGGCCACTCCCCACAGGGTAGCACTCCAGAGCATATGGAGCAGAATGCGTGACCGGGGCACGTGCAGTTGCGTGGCAATGACAGTACCGCCGATAGGACTAAATAAAATAGGCGTCAGGAAGGCGATGCCGGGCATCCCGAAACGGCGGAAGATACTCACGATACGCCGGCTACGCTTGCTAAATAAGGGTTTGCCGCGTCGCTGGCGCCGTTCGCGCAGGTGTAGAGCCCACACCCGCCCCACGCCCGACACAATCAGGACGCTAGTCATCATACCGGCCACAGTAAGCCCCCAGGTCCAGCAGAAAGGCAGACCAGCAGCCGTACCCGCCACCGGACCCGCGAAAAACTTAAGCGAGCTCAGCAGGTAAACAGACGCGTATTGGGCCAGTTCTTTGGCTAGTTCAGGTAGCACGGAGATATGTAGTTGCAGCTTGAAGAAAAATAACAGCTGACGGTGCAGTTGCAAAGGTAACACGAAGCCCGTACCACCTTTGGTTCCTTATACGTCGTCAGTAGTTTATAAGCCGCATTACCTCAGCGCCAACACGACGCGGCTCTTATACATAAAAGGAGCTCAACCTTACAGCTTGCTACCGTACGACAAGTCGCCTGCATCGCCGAGGCCGGGCATAATGTAGGCTTGCTCATTTAGGCCCTCGTCGACGGCGGCTACCCATAGCGTGGCTTCGGGTATTTCGCGGGTCACGTAGGCTACGCCCTCAGGGCTGGCAATGACGGCGGCAATATGCACCTGCCGGGGCGTGCCGAAACGCAGCATAGCCCGATACGTGAGCACCAACGACTTACCGGTCGCCAACATCGGGTCGGCTAGGATAAGCACCCGCTCATCTAAGCTGGGCGCGGCCAGATAATCGACCTGCACCTGCACCTGCGAGGTACCCTCGATACGGTAAGCGGCGGCAAAAGCACTAGGCGACTGGTCAAAATAGTTTAGGAAGCCTTGGTGAAACGGCAAACCGGCCCGCAGTACCGTGGCTAGCACCGGAAAGTCGCGGAGTTGCTGGCTGTTGGCCGTGCCCAAGGGCGTTTGCACGGCTTTATCAGTGTAGCTCAAGTAAGAGCTGATGCGGTAAGCTATAATTTCACCCAAGCGCTGAAGGTTGCGGCGGAAGCGCAGACTGTCGCGCTGCACATCCACATCGCGCAGCTCGGCCAAGAAATGGTTAGCTATGGAAGGTTCGGCGCACACAATGCGCACACGGTCAGAGAGGTCGGGCGTAGCCTCGGGAGTAGGAGTTAGCGCATCCATTGCAAATACCAGGGTTGGCGGGTTTGAGTGAGGGCCACGTAGGGCACGGGCACCGCGCCGAAGTTGGCGAAAAATCGGGCAATAGACGGAATCATGCTACCCTCAAAATCGAGAATCAGGCCCGGCGAGCCCGCGTGGCGTTGAATGACATGGTCGAGCAGGAGCAGCGGAGCACCAGCTTTTTTGCCTTCTGAAGAGGCCGCTGCGAACAAATAAATGACGAAGCTGGCGTGTCGCACAAATAGCGCTCCGGCCAGTAGCGCTCCAGTGTCGGGCGCGCGCACCTCCAATACCAGCAAGCGCCCATGCGTTTGGAGCGCTTGCACCAGCCTATACAGGCGCTGATAATCTTGTGCCTTCAGTCCAGCTTCTTGTTTTTCACTTTTAAATAACTGAGCAATAGCTTCCACTGACACCGTTTCCTTTACCGTAAGCGGTGCTTCCTGCTGTTGATTGCGGCTGAGGCGCCGCCGGTAATCGGGTGTGTAGGCTGCTGCCAACGCCGAATAGGCGGGAGCCAAGCTTAGCCGGTAAGTTTGGCGCTGCACCAACTTGAAGGTAGCAGGAGCCGCCACCAGCTCATTTTGCGTGCTTAGCTGCAAATAGAAATGAGCGAACCGAGCTGCTGGCAACAACGCCAGATAATCGAGCACGTTGCGGTGCCGACTGGCGGCGGTAGTTACGAGGCCAAGTTGCTGGGTAAAGGGCGGCTGGTACACGTCGCGGCCCCACGGGCGCGTTTTCGTGGGCAGCGGAAATACGGATACGTAAGCGCCCGTTTCCTCTTTTATTTCCACCACGGCATCCCAACGGCCGGCCGTAGCCGCCAGCCACCAAGCCCACGCGTAGGGCAAAGCTTCGGGGGCTGCGGCCAGGCAAGCATCCCAGGCTGGCAGGTTCAGTTCGAAATGACGGAGGTAGCGGAGCGGCAAGGGAAGTGTTGAAAGTTACGCAGCCTAATACGGTAGAGCAGGGCAAAAGAACACCGTCTGGGGGCAAATTTGCGCTTTTGACCGTGGAGATGGAACAGCTGCATCAAACGCAGGGACACGACATTGCGCTTCACGACGTTATTAGTATCTGGCAGCTGAACAGCACGATGCCAAGCAGGCAAGTTTAAATGAGGAATAATGCGCCTGTATAGCTGTGCAAGCTGGCAAAACCCTACTTGGCGAAACACGCCGAAAGAAGCCGGACCGATTTTCGTGAGTAAGCAAATTTGCCCCCCAAGTGCGTAGTTTTGTCCAGCCGAGCGTCAGAGTGGCCGTGTGGTTCTTACTGTATTTATGAGAAAAAAAGTACTATTGCTCACTGCGCTGAGCTTGTTAGCTGGTCGGGGCATGGCCCAGGTTGACCCCGCGGGCCCCACGTATCTGCGCTACGATACCACGCGCACCAAACCGGTGGCTCCGGTTCAGCCACAAAGCGATGTCCAGGGTACCACCTACGTGCCCCTCGATAGCGACGTGTACCGCCTCATTGACCGCTACGCCATTATTTACGGTCCCGATTCGCTTAACGACCCGCATACAGCGGTGCGGCCTTACACCCGCGCCAGTGTGGCCCGCCTAGCCGAGCGCATTCGCCGCGACAGTACCACGGCAGGCATTTCCCGCGCTGACCGTTTCAATGCCGACTATTTCCTGCGCGACAACTGGCAGTTTACCCAAGCGAGTGCAGTAGCTAATACCAGCAAGCGGCCCGTCTTAGGGCGCTTTTACCGCAAGCAGTCCGATTTTTATCACGTCGAGACGCCTAGCTTTACTTTGCGCGTAAACCCGGTAGCCAACCTCGGATTGGGCCGCGACTCTGACAGCGACGGTCTGCGCTACCTCAATACTCGGGGCGTGCAGGTAGAAGGCACCATCGACAATAAGCTGGGCTTCTATACCTTCTTGGCCGACAACCAGATAGGCGCGCCGTTATACATGCAGCAGCGAGTGCAACGCGACAATATTGTGCCCCACGAAGCCTTCTGGAAACCCTATAAAAACACCGGTGACCAATATGACTTCCTTTCGGGCCGCGGCTACCTGACTTATTCGGCCACCAAACATATTAACTTACAGTTTGGCTACGACCGTAATGTAATCGGCAATGGCTACCGCTCGCTTATTCTATCCGATTACGCGGCGCCTTATCTGTTTTTGAAGGTAAACACCCGCATCTGGAAATTCAATTACCAGAACCTGTTTGCGGAAATGACGGCTGAAAAAGCCAACCAAGACACCATTTATCAAAAGAAGTACTTCGCCCTTCACCATCTCAGCCTCGACCTGGCGCCTAATTTCAACGTGGGCGTGTTCGAGTCGGTAGTCTTTGGGCGCGGCAAGGGCCGCTACGAGTTGCAGTACCTCAACCCAATTATCTTCTACCGCTCCGTGGAGCAGGCCATCGGCTCGAACGATAACGCCCTGCTTGGCCTCGATTTTAAGTGGAATATCAAGCGCCGCTTGCAACTGTATGGGCAGTTGGTGCTCGATGAGTTTGTCATCAGTGAAGTACGTGCTGGGCAAGGCTCATGGCGCAACAAGCAATCTTTTCAGCTGGGCGGGCGCTACCTGAACGTGGCGGGTATCAGCAACTTGGATATTCAGGGCGAGTTCAACTATATCCGGCCCTACACTTATCAGCACCTCGATCAGTACCGCAACTACCAGCACTATAATCAGCCGCTGGCCCATCCTATGGGGGGCAATTTGTACGAGCTGCTCGGCATTATCAGCTACCAGCCACTACCTCGCCTGAACCTGGTAGCGAAAGGATTCTACACGGTGCAGGGCAACGATGTTGTCGGAGAAGATGGCTTTCTGGTTAACTATGGCGGTAATGTGCGCCTGCCTTACACCAGCCGCCCGCTTCAGGAAAACGGCAACGTTCGCATCGATGAATTCCGGGTGGGCGACGGTATCCAGACCAACCTTATTCACACCGATTTCACGGCCACTTACCAAGTCCGCCATAACGTGTGGCTGGATGGCAAGCTCATCATGCGCCGCATCACCAGCCCTGACGTCGATAACTTGACCAATAGCACGGTGTTTCCGTCAGTATCTTTCCGCTGGAACATTGCCCAGCGTCTGCACGAGTTTTAATAGCTCGGCGCCGGGGCAGATTTTATGACCAATCACTACGACGTCGTTATTCTCGGGGCCGGGCCAGCGGGCACGGCTTGCGCCTTGGCGTTGCGGGAGAGCGGTTTACGGGTGGCGTTGGTCGATAAAGATCAGTTTCCGCGCGATAAAGTCTGCGGCGATGCCATTCCTGGGTTGGCGCTCAAAGCCATTCGCAAGCTTTCGCCCGCCTTGTACGAGGAAGTATACGCGCTGCCGCACAAGGCCGAAACCCGCGATAGTCGTCTGTTTGCCCCCGATGGCGGCGACATAAGCGTGCGCTGGCAAATCAAAACTTTCAACAGCCCGCGCCTGCACTTTGATGCACGCTTGCTGGAGATGGTTAAGGCTCATACGCCAACCGAAATCAAACTTAATTTTCCGATTAAGGACATTAGTGTCAGTACCGAGCAAGTCACGCTGACGCCGGCCGACGAGCAAGCGCCACTCACCTGCCAACTACTCATCGGCTGCGACGGCGCCAACTCGGTGGCGGCCCGCAAGCTCACAAAGCGTCCCCTCGACCGCGCCCACCAATGCGTAGCCGTGCGCGCCTACTTCCAGGGCCTAACTGACGCTGACGAGACGACCACCGAGTTTTATTTTCTACGCGAATATCTGGCGGGCTACTTCTGGATTTTTCCCGTGGGGGGTGGCATCTATAATGTTGGCTTCGGTATGCTCTCGGCTGATGTGGCGGCGCAGAAACTGGATTTAAAAAAAGTGCTACTAGCTATTACACGCGAGCACCCGAAAGTAGCCAGTCGGTTTGCTCAAGCCCAGCAGCTCAGTGAAGTTAGTGGCTTCGGGCTCCCGCTGGGGGGCAAATCTCGGCCGATTAGCGGCCCCCGCTTTCTGCTCTGCGGCGACGCGGCTTCCCTCATTGACCCATTGCAAGGCCACGGCATTGACACAGCTATTCAAAGCGGAATACTGGCCGCCCAGCAAGCTCAACGCTGCTTCGCGCAGCAAGACTTCAGTGCCATTCAAATGAAGTGGTACGAGCAGCAGGTATATCAGCAGATCGGCAAAAAGCTGGCGCGCAGCTACCGTCTTATGCGGTTTATCTCTACTAAACCTTGGCTAGTGAATGCAGGCTTTGGCGTGGCACGCAATGGCTGGGTGAAGAAGCTGTTGCTAAAAGTAGTAGGCTAATATCACCTTTGTGCCCGAGCGCGAGCTTAGCGCTCCACGCATATCACTTCGCTCCGCGAATGCCTTACCTTTGCGGCCTCCATGAAAACTTACCTTCGCATTCTGGGCTATGCACGGCCATTTGCCAACTTCATACCGCTGTATTTCTTATACACGGTACTAGGCATCATATTCGGGCTTTGCAATTTCACCCTCATCATCCCCCTGCTCAACGTGCTTTTTGGCACTACCGCTGAGCATACGACCGTCGCCCCCAGCGCGCCGCCAGCCTTCGCGCTGTCCATCGACTACATCAAAACAACGTTCGAGTATTACTTCAGCCAGGTAACAGCCGCGCGGGGCAAAATGGGCGCACTAAGCTTTGTCTGCGGTATTCTGATCGTATCGGTTTTTCTAAGCAACCTCTTTAAATACCTGAGTTTGCGCATTGTGGCGCGCGTCCGGGCCCGAGTAATTCGGAATATGCGCTACGCCCTGTACGAGCGGATTACGCAGCTTCAGCTCGGTTACTTTTCCAATGAGCGCAAAGGCGACCTGATGTCGCGCCTCACCAACGACGTGCAGGAAGTGGAAGCTTCGGTGGTAAACACGCTGACGGGTGTCATCCGCGACCCGTTGTATATCGTGGCTTACTTTGCGCTGCTGCTGTATATGTCGGTGAAGCTGACGCTGTTTACGCTACTCATTCTGCCGGTGTCAGGGCTGCTGATTTCGGGCATTTCCAAGCGGCTGAAGCGGCAGGCGCAGGAAGGCCAGGAGTCGCTGGGCTCCATGCTGTCGGTCATCGACGAGACGCTGGGGGGCATTCGGGTTATCAAGGCCTTCAATGCCCAACCCTACATTATGGGCAAGTTTCGGGAACAGAACAACGAATACGCCCGCACCCTGCGCGCCATGGCTAATTCACGGGATTTGTCGTCGCCGATATCCGAATTCTTGGGCGTGGGCGTGGTTGCCGGGCTGTTGTATTACGGTGGCACGCTGGTGCTCTCGGGCGAGTCGGAGTTGTCGGCCTCAGACTTTATTGGTTATCTGATCTTGTTTTCGCAGGTGCTGGTGCCGGCTAAAGCGCTGTCGAGTGCCTTCAGCTACATTCAGCGCGGCTTGGTGGCCGGTGAGCGTATTCTGAAAGTGGTTGACACCGAACCCGCCATTCGCGACTTGCCTGATGCTCGCGTGCTCCCTGCCTTCGAGCACCAGATTGAGCTACGCAACCTGCAGTTCAGCTACGGCGACCAGCCCGTGCTTAGCGACATCAACCTCATCATTCCCAAGGGTAAAACGGTGGCGCTAGTGGGCCCATCGGGCGGCGGTAAGTCCACTCTGGCCGACCTACTCCCGCGCTTCTACGATCCCACTGGGGGGCAAATTCTCATCGATGGCCATGATGTGCGCACCTGCACCATCCATTCCGTGCGCGACCAGATGGGCATCGTCACGCAGGAAAGCATTCTGTTTAACGACACCATCTTCAACAATATCCGTTTCAACACCGAGGCCACGGAGGCCCAAGTAATTGAAGCGGCTAAAATTGCCAATGCCCACGAGTTTATCATGCAAACGCCGCAGGGCTACCAAACCTTTATCGGTGATCGGGGCTCGCGCCTGTCAGGTGGGCAGCGCCAACGCCTGAGCATTGCCCGCGCCATTCTGCGTAATCCGCCCATCTTGATCTTGGACGAAGCCACGTCGGCACTTGATACCGAATCGGAAAAGCTAGTGCAGGAGGCTCTCACGCGGCTGATGCAAAGCCGGACCTCGCTGGTTATTGCCCATCGCCTGAGCACTGTGCAGCACGCCGACGAAATCGTGGTGCTCCAGCACGGCCGCATCGTGGAACGCGGCACTCACGAGGAGCTGATGACCCACACTGGCGGTTTATACCAGCGCCTTAACCTGCTGCAAACCAACGGCGCGCTGGTGTAGAATTTTGGGGACGTTTTACGCTCACCTTGGCAGCCAAAGTTTGTAAAAATGCCCCCCAGACGCTTAGAGAAGCGCTCAAAGCCAACCGTGGGCGCCCAGCTTGCGTTTAGCAAAATGGTGTCGGGGTTGCACTTCGCAGTGAGGATGGTTAAAGGCCTATATTTAGCCCGTCATCAAGTTCCAGCTGGAGCTCCTGCGTAGTCCGACCCCAACTTATCTCTCCACTTAGCTTTTCATACTATGCTTGCCTTCAAACGTTTGGTCAATGTTCTCGTCATGGTGTATCTGCTCCTGGCGCTGCTGTTTATACTCACGCCGGCTTCCCGCGACCTTATTATGTCGTCGGTAGGGTTGAATAACGATTTGGCAACGTTTTACAATACCATGTTCATCATTGGGGCTGTGCTCCTGGCCCTGGAACTGCTGGTTGAGAATCTCTACAACGTAGCTCTTCAGCGCGATGTAACCCGTCAGACTGGCAAAGTGAATGAGCTAAAGGCTCGCCTCTACGATCATCAGATGGAACAACGTGACCGGGAGTTGCAACAACGTCCGGTAACAACGGCCGCCCCCGTTGCGCCAGCTACCGCTACTCGCTCAGTAGTAGCTGACACTCCCGTTGCCCCAGCTGCGCCCGTTGTTACTTCAACCCCAGCACCAAACCCAACGCCTACTACCACCACAACCACTACGCGCCTCGATCCCGTGTATGTAGTGCCCGCTGATCCTACGCCTACTTCGGGTACAAATTTGCCCCCCACAACTAACCCTAATGTGGTAGAGACGCCACCGCATTCCAACGTTCCTCCCGCTTCCGCCGCCGACCTCGAGACGCCGCGGCCCACGCAATATCCCTCTTCTCAACCCTAGTAGTGACCGATTCGCTTACTGACCGCATTCAGGCCGAGCTTACCGAGGCTCGCACGGTCCTCGACCGTTTTTTAGCTGATCCAGCTAACATTACCCACATTGAGCAGGCTGCCCGCCTTATGGCTGACAGCCTGCGCTTGGGGGGCAAAATTCTGAGCTGCGGCAATGGTGGCTCCCTCTGCGATGCCCAGCACTTTGCCGAGGAGCTTTCTGGTCGCTACCGCCACGACCGCCCGGCCCTGGGCGCAATTGCCATCACCGAAGCCTCGCACATGAGTTGCGTGGCCAATGACTACGGCTACGACCACATATTTAGCCGGTTTGTACAGGCCATAGGCCGCCCCGGCGATGTGCTGCTCGCCATCAGTACCAGCGGCAATTCGCCCAATGTGTTGCGTGCTGCTGAGGCCGCTAAAGCCGCCGGTATGCGCGTGGTAGGTCTCACAGGCAAAGATGGGGGGCAATTAGCCGCCCTCTGCGATGTCGAGATTCGGGCGCCTCACTCTGGCTTTGCCGATAGGATTCAGGAAATCCATATCAAGGCCATCCATATTATGATTATGCTGATCGAAGACCTAGTGAAATAAGGTCTCACTTCTGCGCACAGTAGGTTTTATGCGCTTACTCGAAAGCGGAATTTCAGTAGGCCTACAATTAAAAAGCTAACGGCTTGCCTTGGTAAAAGCTTACGATCTGTTGCTTAAAAAAACAGTCGTATTTAGCCTGCACCAATTCTGACTGCGCCGTTATCAGCCGGCTTCGGGTTACGCTGTACTCTACAGCATCAATACCGCCTAATTCCAGCATTTTGGCCGCGTAGCGATGCTCCTCGCCGACTACGCCATACTGTAGCTGCAACGCCTGATACTTTTTGGCTGCCGCTTTATAAGCTAATAGCGCACTCCTGATTTTGCCGCTCAGTTCCCGGTCTACTTGCTGGTAGTTTAGCTTGGCAGACTCTATGTCTAGCTTGGCCAGCTGGTCGGTGCTTTGTAGCTGAAAGCGGTTGAAAAGAGGCATATTCAACGATAAGCCAACGCGCCGGTTCAGGTTATCGACCACTTGGTTCTCAAAACCTTGAGGTTTGTAGTTCGATGTACGCGTTGCTACCTGAGCTGTGAGCGCCAATACGGGCTTATACGCCGCTCGACCCAATTGCCAATTATGGTGCGCGGCCTCAATTCTGGCTTGAGCCGCCTTCAAATCGGGAAGTGTTGTAGCCGCAGTAGCCAGTACCTCATCACCTGACAGCTCTGTTGTCAGCCACTGGTCGGCAATTTCGACGGGCTTCACAGCTATATCTTCCGTGAAGGGTAAGCCAATAATCTGTTTTAAACTAAACAAAGCTTGCTCTACGCTATTCTCAGCGTAAACGGTTAGCAGGTCCTCCGCCGCTACCTGCGACTGTAAGTTCAACAAATCTCTTTTGTTGAGAACTCCTTTCTCTACCTGCGCTTTCACTTTCCGCTGCTGCTCAGCTAAATAAGCAGCCCGCAGTTTGGAATTAGCTAGCTGCTCTTGCCCGAGCACAACCTGCAAAAACGAGTATATAACTTCCAGAGAAATCGTGTTCGTACTAATCTGATGCACGTACCCTGCTGCTGCAACCTGCTGACGGCGCAGCTTTACTTGAGAAGCAGTTGCAAAACCATCGAACAAGTTTAGATTGAAGTTTATGGCCGCCTGATTGCCAAAATTGAATTGATCGGATAGCTCGTTTGTGGATGGATCGATCAGAAAGCCCCAATTACCATTGGAGCGCACCCGCGCGTTGACGGTAGGCAGGAAGGAGTTTTTGGCCGCGTCGAGCTGCACAAGGCTTTTGTCCTGGAGCAGGCTAGCTTGTTGCACTTGCAGGTTGTGGGTTTGTGCAAAGGACAGGCACTCATCTAGCGTCCATACTTTCTGAGCTGAAGCAGTGTGGCCCCACAAAAGACACATGATAGCGGTCCCAAATTTTATCGGGCAAACAAGACGTGTCCAGCTACTTCTGAGACGTGGTACCAGCGTAGTCATCGAGTTGCGGCGCATGAGACTACTCTTGTAAGGCCAGTGTAACCTGTTTGACACCTTCCAATCCCTTTAAGGCATCAAGCAGTCCTTGACTGTTATCATCAGACTTTAAGTGGGCCGTGTAGGAGAACTGCGTAAGCGAGCCCTTTTTCAATTGGGATGACTGAGTGCTCACCATCTTGAAGCGCTTGCAAAAGGTCTCTAGAATAGGCGTGTAGTCACTTCCGTTGCTCAACTCAGCTTTGCGAATAATGGTCAGCACGAAGTCTTCCTGCCGGGTATTGGCAAAGCCCCGAGCCATGGCAATGGTCACTACTCCAATGAGCAAGCACCCAACCAGCGCCACTGAATACAAGCCTTCTCCGCAGGCCAAACCAATGGCTAAAGCGAAGAAAAGGAACATGAAGTCCTGCGCTGCTTTCGTAGCCGTCCGGAATCGGATGATGGATAAAATGCCCACCATGCTAAACGCCTGCGCTAGATTATCCCCCACTACCATCATTACAAAAGCAGTAATCATGGTCAGCATCACGATGGATCTGATCAGATTTACGGAGTACCCGCCCTTCCGAAAAGCAATGATGTAGAAAAAGGAGATCAGCAAACCGCATAGCATAGCCCATAGCGTGTTGCCCAGTACCTCCCGCACCGTGATAGTAAAATCAAAAATCGCCTTAACGTCCTGCTGCATAAAAGGTAAAGCTCAGCGGTGAGCAGTATTCAAACTAGAATAAGAAAGGGGATATGAGCTGGCGCTTAGTACAGGAGCATCGACTCCATGGTGCGCGCTACGTGGCCCTTTATAGAGATCGGTTGGCACGAAATAGTCGTTCTGACCACCATTCCCGGAACCAGAGGAGCGCTCTTATCCTCGATTAGAGCCGTAACAAAGAAGGCTTGCCGACCATCGACAATCTGGACCGTGTTGTCTATACCGATTATTCTGCCAATGGCAGTTTGAGTCGTTCCCGTAATTGCTACCTCTATTTTCTGCTCCACCTGGACGTAGTTTTTTTCCAGGTAATTCACAGGCAGCAACACCACGTAGGCCGAATTATCAGCCACGGACACCAATACTTCCTCCGTTGGATTTGCCGCCGCTTTTTGCAGTAGCACGGTTCCCGAAACCGGCGTTACCACCGTCAACTCCTTCAGGCTGTGCTTGATTTGTTGAATTTGCTGCTCAAGTGAATTGATGCGCGTACGAATAACCCGGACTTGCTCCGGTTTGCCCCCCGTAGTGGCCGACTTATACCCAGCCTCAATCATGCGCACATTCAATTCGCGCACCCGGAGCATATTAACTGCAAGCTCATAGTCCTGCTGAGACGTCAACGAGTCCTGATGAAGGGCCTCGGTGCGTTGAGTTAGCGTGCGCTGGGTTGCTAACTCCTGCTTGGCCAACGCCAGCTGGTTTGCCACCCCTTCAACGTCCGCAGACTTTTGGCCGGAGTTGATAAGCTCTAATTCGGCTTGCTGCACAGCTAGTTCGCCCTGCAACTGTACCAGCCGCTCCTGGTCTTGGTTGGAGTACATGCTGGCTACCGTATCCCCTTTGGTCAGCTGAGGCTGGTGATATATCTTAGGATTTAGCTGAAAGTCAGCTTGATAGCCTCTTTGAAATACAGAAGCGGAAAAGGCACTTAGTCGTCCTGTCCGATTATCCTTTAGCGTAGAAATCAAGTTGCCATTTTGAGCACGGCTTAGTGTCCATTCGCTAGCTGGCATCACTAAGCTGCTCGTATCAATGGTATAAGGAAGAGCAGTTGGCGCTAGTTCTAGTGCTGCCAGTATTAGCACAATGGGTGTAGCTGCTAAGAGTAAGTTTCTTTTCAAGAACACGTTGGCTAGAAATAACAGTGATATAATTCAGCCGATTCCTGGAAAATAATTATTAGAATCGTACCATTTTATTAAGACATAGAGATAACCCAATAATTGAGCCAATAAGCCTATAAGACCTTCAGCCAGCTTGGTGTTAAATCAGTTTAAGCGTGGTATGATAAAACTTGTTTCTAGCAAAAACTAGGGCAAGCGCTCGTTATCTATGACTTTAATAGCTTCCACACGCTTTGTTTTCAGCATTTTCCTATAGCCCATCTCGCAGTCACGAGATTTTCGAGGCTGCTAAGATCATCTTGCCTCAAGCGTGAGTATCACTTAATGTAAGTGCAAGTAGCCGACTTAAAAACGCTGCTTTCCAGTTAAGCCGGCTTTTTCGTTTCTATCTTTGATCCAGCTTTCAACCTATACTATTTTCTTAGCATCAATGCTTACCAAAACCTACGGCTCAGCCGTGCAGGGAGTTAATGCCAATACCATTACAATTGAGGTAGTTGTAACGCAGGGAACGCTATTTTATGTAGTCGGCTTGGCCGATAATGCTATTAAGGAAAGCCAGCAGCGGATTGAGGCGGCGCTGAAGTTTCGAGGGTATAAGATGCCGCGCACTAAGGTGGTAGTAAATATGGCCCCCGCCGACGTGCGCAAGGAAGGCTCAGCCTATGACTTGCCCATTGCCCTGGGCATTCTGCACGCTTCTCAGCAACTAAATACCGAACAGCTAGGCGATTATATCATCATGGGCGAGTTGGCCCTTGATGGCAGTCTGCGGCCTATTCGAGGTGTACTGCCCATTGCTATTCAGGCCCGTAAAGAGGGCTTTAAAGGCTTTATTCTCCCTCGCGAAAACGCCCAGGAAGCCGCCATCGTGAACAACCTGGATGTGATTCCGGTGGACAGCATGCAGCAGGCCATCGACTTCTTTGAGGGTCGCTTGGAAATTGCCCCCCTACGCATTGACACCCGCGACGTATTTCAGCACACCGTCAACCAGTACACCGCCGATTTCGCTGATGTGCAGGGCCAGGAAAATATCAAGCGCGCCCTAGAAATAGCGGCCGCTGGGGGGCATAATGCCATTATGATTGGCCCACCCGGGGCGGGCAAAACGATGCTAGCCAAGCGCCTGCCCAGCATCCTGCCTATGCTATCGATGCAGGAAGCGCTGGAAACCACCAAGATTCACTCGGTAGCCGGTAAGCTTGGTTCGAATGCTTCCTTGCTTACTACGCGGCCATTTCGGTCGCCTCACCATACCATTTCGGATGTAGCACTGGTAGGTGGTGGCGGCAACCCGCAACCGGGCGAAATCTCGCTCTCGCACAATGGGGTTCTGTTTCTGGATGAGTTGCCGGAGTTTAAACGCACGGTGCTGGAAGTGATGCGTCAGCCTTTGGAAGAGCGTCGAGTAACCATTTCGCGGGCTAAGGTGAGCATCGAGTTTCCAGCCAACTTCATGCTTATCGCCAGCATGAACCCCTGCCCGTGCGGTTACTATAATCACCCAGAGAAAGAGTGCGTTTGCGGCCCCGGCGTGGTACAACGCTACCTCAACAAAGTAAGTGGGCCGCTGCTGGACCGAATTGACTTGCACGTGGAGGTGACGCCCGTTACCTTCGACCAGATGACGGAAACCCGCAAGTCAGAGAGCAGCGCCGATATTCAGCAGCGCGTAGAGAAGGCCCGCGCCGTGCAAAACGCCCGCTTCAAAGACTTCCCCGACATTCACTCCAACGCCATGATGCCTTCGCAAATGGTCAAGGATATTTGCCAGATTAACACAGCCGGGCGAGCTTTGCTGAAGACGGCTATGGAACGGCTTGGCCTTTCGGCCCGCGCCTACGACCGCATATTGAAAGTAGCCCGCACCATCGCCGATCTGGCCGGCACAGAGGAGATTCGCATTGAACACTTAGCCGAAGCCATTCAATACCGAAGCCTGGACCGGGAAGGCTGGGCCGGATGATTTCATTTAATAGTGCCCGTCAACTGGTTGCCCTGCTCAACGCCCGTAGCTAAGTTGCTAAATGTTAATTGATAATTGTTAAATGTATAAGCGCTTCGTCAAACCTCTCCTTTTTCAGCTCGACGCGGAGCGCGCGCATCACTTTGTTTTTGATAACCTCAAGCGCGGCTACCGCCTGCCCGGCACGGCGGCCCTGCTGCGTGGCCTCTACGATTTTCATCACCCTAGCCTGGAAAGGGAGGTTTTTGGGTTGAAATTCAAAAACCCCGTGGGCTTAGCGGCCGGCTTCGACAAAAACGCCGACCTCACCGACGAGCTAGCGGCCCTGGGTTTTAGCTTTGTAGAAATAGGAACTGTTACCCCGCGGCCCCAACCAGGTAATCCGACTCCACGCCTGTTTCGACTGCCTGCCGACGCGGCCCTGATTAACCGCATGGGCTTCAACAATGAAGGCGCCGAAGCCGTGGTGGCCCGGCTGCGCCAGCGCCGCTCGTCCATGATTATTGGCGGCAACATTGGTAAGAACAAAGACACGCCGAACGAGCAAGCCGGAGCCGACTATGTAGCATGTTTCGACGCGCTGTTTGATGTAGTTGACTATTTCGTGGTCAACGTCAGTTCGCCCAATACGCCTAACCTTCGTCAGCTCCAGGAAAAAGGGCCACTCATTGACTTGTTGCAGCAAGTGCAGGCCCGCAACCAGGCCCGCCCTACGCCCAAGCCTCTCCTGCTCAAAATCGCGCCCGACCTGACCGACGGTCAGCTCGACGACATCCTGCTTATCGCGCGGGAAACGCAGCTCAGCGGCTTGGTAGCTACCAACACTACCATTAGTCGGGAAGGCTTGCAAATTGCCCCCCAGCGGGTGCAGCAGCTAGGTGCGGGCGGCTTAAGCGGGCGTCCACTGCGCCAGCGCGCCACGGAGGTAATTCGGTATCTGCACCAAAAATCGGATGGGCAGTTTCCTATTATGGGTGTGGGGGGCATTTTTTCGGCCGCCGACGCTCAGGAGAAGCTCGCTGCTGGTGCGGCGCTGGTGCAGCTTTACACAGGCTTTATCTACGAGGGCCCGGCGCTGGTGAAGCGCATCAATCAAGCGTTGGTGCAGAAAAGCGACTTATAAGGCGGTGTTGCTCTCTAGCTGTTGGCGCTCTGGCGTCGGCACTTGGATTTGCAGACGTACCTCCAAGAGCTGTTCAAGGCGCCGCCCTTGGTCAAACTTAGCTTTGTAGCGGCGCTGCACCCAGATGAGCGGTGGCACCATGACTAGCGTGGGCCACAGAAAATTCCAGGGAGCAGGAATGAACGTGAGGCTGGTGGCCGAAAACGCCGATACGGCCGCTATATAAGCGCCCACAAACCCCGATATATGGTTGTGCAGCAATTGCCCTGTAGGCCAGGGTCCAGTGCTGCGAAAATGCTTACAGCTTTATGCCTAGTCGCCACTCGATTACGTCGGCAGCGCCGCGATGCACCTTTAAGTCTACGGAGCCGAAAAGCTGCTCGGTAAAGTGGTATTTCAAACCGATACGCTCGTAGTAAAAGCTATTGGATTTGTATGGGTTATACACATAAATGCCCAGGTGCGTAACCACGGACATGCGCCCGAACAGCAGGTCGTGACCGACGAACACGCCGGCTTTTTTTACGTCAATTAAGGCCTCGCCATTGCGGGTTGTGTCGCGCTGCTCAGCCAGTAGGCCCCGGTCGTAAAAGCCCTCTGCGCCTGCTACTAAGTTGCTCTTGCGGTTCACGCGTCGGCCGACCAGCACCGTGGCAGAATTGACCAGATACTTCTGCCGGTTCGACTCGTTGCGCTGCTTGTAGCCAGCCGTAGCGCTTATGTTCCAGAAGTTGCGACCAATATCTTCGGGTTGGTAGCCGGGCACCTCAGCTTTAGGCCGAAATGGACGCTGCTGATGATAATTCAGGCCCAGCATCACCGTCGGGATATTAATACCCAAGTTAGGCTTGGTGGTAGCGCCGTTGGAATAATGGTTGAGCCCCACACCCACCAACAAGCCCAAGTGCTCCGAAATGGCCACATCGTATTCGGCCCGTAGCTGTAGCGTGGCATTCAGGCGCGAACTGACAATCAGATTCTTATGGTTAGTTTCTTGATTGAAGCCATTGGTGAAATAGCCCAAGCCGGTACCCATGCGCAAGTTCAGCTCGTGCCGCGCCGTGCGCAGAAACGCCTTATTCAGGTATACCGTAGCCGCATACGACTTGCCCAGCACCGGATTGTGGTAGTCGTAGTAGATGAAGGCCACGCCCACTTTTGGGTAGCGGTACCAAGCGTGCCAGGGGGCATTTCCGGTGGTTTGGCGCTGCGCATTTATCTCAAATCCCGTTGGGTGGGCCGTTACTAGGTGAGCTACCCGCGGCGTATGGGCAATGATAAATCCGCCTTGCACGTAAGCCCCCAAAATCAGCGGCGAGCGGGTCTGCCCGTCCGCGTTCGTTGCTTGCGCGCGCGCCAACGGACGACAAAAGCCTAGTGCGGCGCAGGCAAATAAAACAATACGACCAAAATTCAATCGACCAAAAATAACCATAGAGCAGCACGTCGCAGCCCAAAAGTAATAAAACCTGTGGCACAACCCGATGGAAACATGCTGTCTAGCCTCGTGCGACTAAGCACTTGAGCACTTTGTACTTGGCGGAAACAATAGCTCTCTGGCAGACGCCGCAACGGTGCTGCTTCAATATTAAATACCTCCTGAGCCGCAACTTTTACTCTCCATTTTACGGTATGAGGCCCTGACAATCGTTTGTTGAACCGAGCTTAGTATCGGATTTACAGAGTCTTACCAAAACCATTTTTACCTTTTTTATGAAAAAGTTTGCAGTACTAGCTCTAGGCCTTTTGACGGCTTCCGTCGCCCAAGCTCAGGACCCGGGCGGCTTTCGCATTGGCTTAAAAGCCGGTGCCACTTACTCTAACATTAGCGGTGATAACGTAGAGCAGATTACGGGCGCGGGCTATAGCGGTGATTTTGGCGATTACAAGTTTGGCTACAACGCCGGTGTATCGCTGAGCATCCCGGTTAGCTCCGATGGCTTCTTCTCCTTCGCTCCCGAGTTGCTGTACAACCGCAAAGGCTACGAAATCAGCTCGACCCAGAAAAACCCGGGCGCTGGCATTGAGAAGCTGGAAGTGGAGCAGCAGCGCGTGTTGCACTACCTAGACGTGCCATTGTTGGCTAAAATCAACGCTGGGGGGCTTTTCTTCGAGCTTGGCCCACAGGTGAGCTACTTGTTCGGTTCGAAGAACAAGAGCCAGACCACCACTAAGTTTACCAACGGCGACAAGGACAAAGTAGAGAACAACGGCAATTTCCTTGACTACACCGGCATCAGCCGCGATGACGCTTACAAGTCTGACTTGGCGCAGTTTGATATTAGCGGTGTTGCTGGTATCGGCTACATGACCGAAGGCGGCATCAGCTTAGGCCTGCGCTATGCGCGCGGCTTCAACTCGCTGATTGACACCAAAGATCAGGACAACGAGCCAAAAGCATTTAACAACGCTTTTACCCTACAGTTGGGCTACCTGATTCCGACCCGATAGTCGTCTGTAGTTGAGCTTATTAGAGCGGGTTGCCATATTCTGGCAACCCGCTTTTTTATGGCAATTATGAATAGCCATAGAACTCATTTTAATGTTGCATTAATTTGATAATGAAACACTTATAAATAATTATCGTTAACAAACTATCAATACTTAACCTATTTGCATTATGAAAAAAACTGCATTTGTACTAGCCAGCATGCTTACGGCTGCGGCCTTCGCTTCATCCGACGCCTACGCCCAAGGAATCCGCTTTGGTGTGAAGGGCGGTGCTAACCTTTCCAACCTTTCTGGTGACTTAACCAACGAAGATGTATATGACAATAAGTATGGCTTCCATGGCGGCTTGATGCTGAATGTGGGCTTAGTGGGCGACGGTTTCCTCTCTATTCAGCCGGAGGTGCTGTTCTCGCAAAAAGGCTACAAGTATGCCGACGACTCATTCACCGTTTTGGGCCAGACGTACACCTACAAGGGCGAGCAGACCTACAACTACATTGATGTGCCGGTACTGCTGAAGGTCAACGCTGGGGGGCTTTTCTTTGAGGCCGGCCCGCAGTACAGCTACTTGCTGAGCGTGAAGGACAATTCAGAACGCCGTCTCAGCAACGGCACCACGTACTCCCGCGTCGATAACCGCGACTTGGACAATGTGCGACGCAATGAAATAGGCTATGCGGCCGGCCTGGGTTATCAAAGCCCCATTGGCCTGCTGCTCGGCCTGCGCTATAACGGTGCCTTCACCGATTTTGCCAAAAATGGCTATCGCGACGACGAGTTGCGCAACGCTCGCAACTCCGTATTTCAACTCTCGCTCGGTTATTTGATTCCGAACCGTTAGAGTAATTTCTAAATCCTTAACACAGAACACCTAACTCTATCTGTTAGGTGTTTTTTTTATTATTTATTAGAATATTTAAATATCTGGCATAGTTATGAAGCACAACTATAGCATCCATGCTTTTGACTGTATGAAGCGTGTCAACCATCTTATTTTTATTCTTAACCAATGAAAAAGGTTTTTCTTTCCCTTCTGCTAACTGCTGGTGTTGCTTCTTTCAGCCATGCACAAGGCGTAAAACTGGGCTTGAGAGCTGGCGTTAACCTAGCCAACCATGCTGGCAAAGGCGTAGAGAATATCGAAAAAGCACAGGATGCTGAGTTTAAATCCTTGATTGCTCCTCACGGTGGTATTACGATTAATGCTCCTTTAAGCAGCGATGGCTTCTTTTCCTTACAGCCAGAGCTTCTTTACTCCCAAAAAGGCTCACGCTTGGAAGGAGATGGTAAGAAATATACCTCTCGTCTTCACTACATTGATTTACCAGTGCTTGCGCGTATCAATGCTGATGGGCTAATTTTTGAAGCCGGACCGCAGTTTGGCTATTTAGTAGGAAAAAAAGATAAGCAGGAGATTGCTGGTGTGACCAGTGAGTTTGATAATATTGACGGTTACAACCGATTTGATATTGGTTATGTGGCCGGTGTTGGCTACCAGTTTGCTTCCGGCCCTAGCCTGACGGTACGCTACAATGGTGGTCTCTCGCCTATTAGAGAAAATCAAACTGACGAGCAGAAGACGCGCAACTCAGTAATTCAATTTTCGCTAGGCTACGTTTTCGGTGGCAACTAGAAACCACTATTAACCACAAAGAAGCCCGCTCTCTAACTTGGAGAACGGGCTTCTTTGTGGTTAATAATGGTTAAGAAAAAAGCCGGCGCATCTGTACTTACTTTTGCCTACCGCTTCGTTACTAGCTTCACGCGCTTCCTTCGTATTGTATGAAACACCTCTTTTTAGGCCTGATACTGCTGCTACTGGCTAGCACTACTAGCTATGGGCAGCTCGTGCGTCTGCGGCCGGGCCTTAAAGTGGGGGGAAGCCTGAGCAGCGGCGTCGGCAAGGATATAGTGGATAGCAAGTTGCGCGTGGGCTACCACGGGGGCGCTACCCTAAACCTAGGCGTAGGCGAGCGGTTTTCGTTGCAGTCGGAAGGATTGTACATCATTAAGGGCGACAAGTCGCTGGTGTATGGGCCCAGCATCTTATCGGAGCTGCGATACCTAGATGGACTGGTGCTCTTGCGCTACACGACTACCGATATCTTCTTTGAAGCGGGTCCCCAAATGGGGCGCCTACTGTCGGTAAAAAGTAACCTTGAGAACGTAGATGCCTTGAGCGTGGAAGAGGGCCCCTTCCGCGAGATTGAGTACGGCTATGCCTTTGGCTTTGGCTACCAAGACCCAGGCGGACTCAGCGCAGGCTGGCGCTACAACGGCGGCCTCACCAACATTTTCAAAAGGGTCGGGTTTGGCAATGACGAGTCGGAGCAGTTGCAAGCCCGCAACGGGGCGTTGCAGTTTTATGTCGCTTACCGGTTTTTTAATAAGCGTAAGAAGTAAAAAAGCCCCCCAGCAGTATATGGGGGGCTTTTTACTTCAACAGATAGGCGCCTTACTGAGCCGATGCGGCCGCGTAGTTGCGGTAGAAGTGCGGAATGGTTTCAATTCCTTTGAGGAAGTTGAATACTCCGAAGTGTTCATTGGGTGAGTGAATGGCATCCGAATCGAGGCCAAACCCGAGCAGTACCGAATCCAGCCCGAGCTCCGACTTGAACATGGCCACAATCGGAATGGAACCGCCGCCGCGCGTGGGCACTGGCTTTTTGCCGTAGGTGGTTTCAATGGCTTTAGCCGCCGCCAGGTACGCTATCGAATCGGTGGGCGTAACGACGGGCTCACCGCCGTGGTGAGGCGTTACCTTCACCGTGACGCCCTGGGGGGCAATTTTCGTGAAGTGCTCCTGAAACTTCTGGGTGATTTCGTCCGAGGTCTGGTGGGGTACTAAGCGCATCGAGATTTTGGCGTAGGCCTTGGAGGCAATCACCGTTTTGGCGCCTTCGCCCGTGTAGCCACCCCAAATGCCGTTCACGTCCAGCGTGGGCCGGATGCTGGTGCGCTCGATGGTGCTATAGCCTTTCTCGCCGTAGATATCTTTCAGGCCAATGCTTTGCTTGAAATCCTCGTCAGAATGCGGCGCTTTGGCCATTTCGGCGCGCTCATCGGCGCTTAGCTCATCTACGTTGTCGTAGAAGCCGGCTACGGTGATGTGGTTGTTCTCGTCGTGCAGGCTGGCAATCATCTTGCACAGCACGTTGATGGGGTTGGGCACTGCACCGCCGTAAATACCAGAGTGCAGGTCGCGGTTGGGGCCAGTTACTTCTACCTCGTGGTAGCTCAAACCGCGCAAGCCTACTTCGATGCTGGGCACATCATTAGACAACATGCCGGTATCCGAGATTAAAATAACATCGGCCTTCAGCTTCTCCTTGTTGGTCTTCACGAAGATGCCGAGGTTATTAGAGCCTACCTCTTCCTCGCCCTCTATCATGAACTTCACGTTGCAGGGCACGCCACCGTCCTGGCTCATCATCTCGAAGGCTTTTACGTGCATGTACACCTGGCCTTTATCGTCGCAGGCGCCACGGGCGTAAATCTTCTCGTCTTTGATTACCGGCTCAAAAGGCGGAGACGTCCATAGCTCATACGGGTCGGCGGGCTGCACATCATAGTGGCCGTACACGAGCACCGTGGGCAGGCTGGGGTCAACTATTTTGTCGCCGTACACGATGGGATAACCGGCAGTCTGGCACAGCTCAACATTCTCCACACCGGCTTCTTCAAGTCGGGTTTTGAGAAAGTCAGCGGCCTTCAGCACATCACCCTGAAACTTGGGATCGGCGGAAACGGATGGAATACGAAGCCAGTCGAGCAGCTCAGTGAGGAAACGCTCTTTGTTTTGATCGAGGTAAGTGGGCATGGGTGGTGAGATTGATTGGGAATGCGAAGTAAAAGTAACAACGATTGCCTCACCCGCTACGAAGAGTTTTTGCAGCTGCTCGCCTGGCTTCCATCTGCCTCCTTCCCTTCTTATGTCTCAACCCTTAAGTCTGCCCTCCGACTTACTTGCGGCGGATGTCCAGGTTCACGATAGTGTTGACAATGAAACCATTGTTGTATTGAAACACGTTGCGGCCTTCAATTTCACGAGGTAATTGCACGATCTGCTGTAAAAATCCGCCTTCCAATCGAAATGCAGGGCTGAAGCGGTAGCCCAGCAATATTCCAAGACGATTCTGGTCGAACACATTTTCGCCCACATTGCGGCCGAAGCCCAGAAATACCTCGTCGTAGGTGGCTAGGTAGGCCTGGCGTTCCTTAGGTGAAGGCTGACCGAGCGGCACTTGCAGACGCAGCATATAGCGGGCTCGGTTCAGATACACGGTTTCGTCGGGGCGGGGGCTGTTGGGGCTCAGAAAGCGGCCCACCCACCGCTGCTCGAGCATAAACCGATGCGTGATTTCTACGCGCCCCATCGGGTTGCTAAGCGTAGCCATTTGATAAACCCGGTGCTCAGGAAAGCGCCGCCCGGCGGCTTGGAGCGGAAAGTCGCCGTACGGGAAGGTTTCAATCCAGGCGTAGCCCAGCCGCAGGGTAAAATTATCGGTAGCGTGGTAGTTCAGGCCCGTACGCAGCAGACTCTGCTGCCAGTTGAGGACCAGCTCATCGCGGCGAAACTGGTACTCGAAATGGCCGCTCCAACGGTCAGTCAGGCGCAGCGTGCTGAAATTGGTAAACCAGCCGATGGTGTTGCGGTCATTAAGGCGGGTATTTTGGCCCATTGCCGGGCCGGCCAGCAGCAGGCTGGCAAAAACGCAGCGCCCAGCCCAGAGGGCCAGACGCTTTAGTATAAAGTGATGTTGTGTTCTCATTTAATCGTTGATACGCGGAATTCGGGCAAATCTTTCAATGTCTCGAGCAAAAACTCCACTTTACCCGTGGTCAGGTTATATACCCCGCCCACAATCAGCATCTCGCCCTCGTTATCTATTGATACTCTTTGCCAAGTACTCATGTACTATTTCCCACGCGCTATTCAAACTAATTCCTTCGCGTTGAGCTATGGCAAAGGGGTGCTCAGTAGGCTCCAACTCGATGGAGGGCCGCAATCCCTGCCCTTGGAAATGCGCCATAGTTTTCAAGCTGATGGTAAAAGGGAAAGATTTGATTTCTGTGCAAAGCCACCCAAAAAAGGGACCAATTTCTGAAGAATTTGGATGTTGCTGATATAGATGAAAATGCTCCTTTTTTTGGCTAACCCAAACTCCAAAACCAAAGCTTTCTTCCTGCCCGTGAACTGGTACTTCTACTATTCCCCGAATAAAATAATCTTCTTCATCAACGATGCAGGTGTCTGCCGTTAATTGTACTCTTTCCTTTCGCTCCTCCTCTGGCATATCATATAAGATGTAGGGCATAGCCGAACCAATGTCAGGCAAGCCTTCATGGATCTGCCCACAACACACGCATTGATAGCCCATAAAAGTTGTAGTTGATATTATTCAAGAAACCTACTTGCGCCCAAACAACGGCACCCTACTCTCCGTCCCAGCCCGAAGTCTTCCAATGTTAGCCCGATGAGTATAAATCAGCAGACCGGCCAGCACGAAGCCGAACACTAATAGCAGCGTATTATCCGGCCGAAACGGGGGCAGCAGTTGCAAAAGAGCGAAGGCGACGCCCGCTGCCATAGAGGAGAGCGACACGTAGCGAGAAAGCAGCAACACAGCTAGAAATACCAGAATGCACACACCCACCGTACCCGGCGCAATGGCCAGCATCATGCCCAGCACCGTAGCCACGCCCTTGCCGCCCCGAAAGCCCGCGTAGATGGGATAGATATGGCCAACTACCGCCAGCACGCCGCACGCCAGTTGGAAGTATAGCAAGTGCTCCGCCTGAATTGCCCCCCGGTTCAGCATGACTGTAGCCAGCGAAGTTGCCGCCCAGCCTTTCAGCACATCAATGGCCATTACGACCGAGCCAGGTCGCTTACCCAGTACGCGAAAGGTATTGGTAGCGCCCGAGTTACCGCTACCGTGCTCCCGAATATCCAAACCAAAAAACCACTTCCCTACCCACAAAGCCGTGGGGATGGAGCCGATAAGGTAAGCGGCCACAAGCAGACCGAGTATAGTAGCAATGTTCATAGGGTGAAGAGGCGGGAAGTACGGATGTGCTCAAAGATAGAAGCCTTGTTATCTTAACTTATACGTAAGTGTCAGCGCAGCTATAACAGAATACTGAAATGGCGGTCATAATGGTTGTCATGACCTCTCTTCACTGACCATCATCATTATTCTGGCGGTCAGGCAGAGCGGGAGCGAAGCAGCTCGCCAGCGGTGGCAGGATTACTAATCAATCATCAGCACGCGAGCTGCTTCGCTCCCGCTCTGCATGACCGTTAGCAGTAAAAAGCCCCCCAGATCATTTCTGGGGGGCTTTTTCTTAAGCAGAATCTGAATGTGTTACGAATCACCGAAAGGATCTTCTTCGTCGGCTTTTTTCTTCTTCTTCTTCTCCTTCTCTTTTTTCGGCTCTTCTACCGGCTTTTCAGTCGGCGGAGCGGCTTGATCTACGGCTTCGTCTTTCTTCTTTTTCTTGCGGCCAGTGTCTTCAGCGGGTGCATCGGGAGCAGGCGTGGTGCCCTGGTCTACTATCGGCTCCTTTTTCTTTTTCTTCTTTTTGCCGGTGTCCTCCATGTTATCGAAGTTGCCCTCGTCGTTGCCGCTGGAGATGGGCGCTACCTTCCGCTTCTTGATATCCTCACCGAGGTAGTCTTTGCGGAAATGGTCGAGGAAAAGCTGTACTTCTTGGTCGTCGCCGAGGTAGAAGCCATAGGTGGTGGCGGTGTTGTAGTCGCCTTTAGCCTTCAAGCTGATAATCTCGTCGAAGGAGCCATGCTGGGCTTTCGCCAGCACCACGTTGTTAGTGTACTTGATGTAGTACCACGTGCGGGGCTCAGCTTCCAGATAAATCTCGACGGCGTCGCCGGTACTTTCGCGCTTGATTTCGATGTAGCCGTCAATCAGAGCGTTTAGGTCTTTCTTGCCAATACTAGCTAAGCCAATTTTGCCCACCGAATACCACGCCTTTTTCTTCTCCGACCACTCAAAGTTTACCTTATTCAGCACGATTGTATGCAGGAATTTGGACGAGAGCTTTTGCAGCGGCACATATTTACCCTTGCTGGCAGCGTAGCTCTGTACGGCTTTGCTGCCGATAAATTCTCCTAGCTTATACAACTCGTTCTGAGAGCCATCTAGTGCTTCGGGCGCTCCTTTGATGTTATTGGCTATGTCAGCGGCCATGGCTTCAATGGCTTTCTCAGGCATGTTGATGTCAAAGGCCAAGAAGGTATCCAACTCGTAGCGGTTGCTGTCGGGGTTGGCCCGGCCCACGCCGGCAGCCGTCAGAGCGTAGTCTTTGTTGGATTGAATCAGCTCCATCTTGCCCCGAAACGTCATAGTGCCCGTAGAGTCGTCGAGCTTCAATACCTGACCTTCGTAGATATTGATGTCATTGGCGTCGTGGCGGGCGATGGTGTAGTTGCGCTTCTTGGCATTGAAGCTCAGCGTGCCATCTACCTTAAAGACGTTCAGATCAGTAACATCGGGCTTGGGAGCAGCAAAGAGTGGATACACCTTGGCCGTACTTCCCGACAGGAACAAGCCCGTGAGCATGGGCGTGCCGTCTTCCGTGGTCAAGTCACGGAGCTTGATGCGCATATTCTTGGGGTCGATACTATCCTGGACTGCAAACCAACCACTGGCCGCGGGCTGGGAGGTGAAGTCCAAGCGGGCCTGTCCATCGAAGATAAAGCCGCGCCGCTGCGAGTTGAGCCGCACACTGCCCCGGTAAGGAATACGGGGCCCGAGCCGGAATTTCTCGGCGGCCTGAATGTTGGCTACCGCCACAGTCGGCGGCGCCAACGGGCTCATAATACTTTCTTTTTTGCCCCCCAGCAGCCCTTTACCACTCCCGCGGCCCGTCTGCGCTAAGCTGCCACGGGTTGCCACCGAGTCCACGGTGAAGTTGGCAAACTTGATGGCAAAAGAATCAGCAGTGGCATTGCGGTAGCTATGCAAGGCACTGCCAGTAAACGACGTGCGCGACTTTACTTCAATCTCACCCTTGTACAGGTCGTGGTACTTGGTTAGCGTATCCATCACGATGCCCGCGTTCTTAAAGGAGCGCATTTGGGCGTTGGCCAGCACGTATACCTTGCTGCTGTCGGGTACAATCCAGGCGTCAGCGGAGGCAATGTAAGGCACGCCACCAGCCACGAGGCGGTAGCGGCTTAGGTCGTACTCCCCACTGGTACCCCGGAATTTCAGGCCTTTTTGCTCTTCTTTAGTCGAGTAGAAATATGCCTTGGTTGAGTCGGCGCCGGGCGCCACGCGCATCTGTACAAACTTCTTCTTGAAATCCCAGCGGCCGCCGCTCAGCGTAGTTTTGAAGTCAGAGTACGGCAGGTCGATACTGGCTTTGCTGCCTTCCTCACGGGTGAAGTTGGCGTAGCCCTGCTTGATGTCGTAGTCGAATCCTACCTCATTAGCCGTCAGAGCCGGCTTGTTGGCTTCCGAAGACTTGATGCTGAGCGTAGATTTTCTTCCCTTATAGCTGGTGGGCAAAAATGTAAACTGCGGGGAGCGGATAAAGGACTGGGGGCCATCCATCCGTCCGTCGCCGTACAGGCCACCGGGCGTTAAAATGGCAGTACCCTTAAAGCCATACTCACCGGCATAAAACTTCAGCGCCATCCCATCTTTCGGAGTGCTGATGTACATGGAGTCGGCTTTTACGACCCACTTCATCTCATACCCGGGCAGCAGCGCGACGTTGGCGTAGCTAACCCCATTCAGCGGCCCCTGCGCAATAGTCCCTGATTTGCCGGCGGTCACCACGGAGTCCTGGTAGAAGATAAACTGCTCACTTTGCAGCTTACCCACCAAGTAAGTCAGCTCGCCATTGCCCTGAATACCGCGGTTGCTCATCTGCACCTTATTGTACAGGCGGCCTTTGCCCCCGTACACAGGCAAGCCCTCTTTAGGCGCGTTGTAATTGAAGCCCAGCGAGCCATCATCCTGCAGGCTCAGCTTGGTTTGAATAGGCGGCAAAATGCCCCCCGACATAAACGTACCCTTGAACCCGACAGCCGAGCGGTTCTTGTTGTTCAGCGAGTCGAGGCGAAAAGGAGGAATGTCGAAGTAAACGGCCGTATCGTAGGCGCCACCTAGTACTTCGGGCTTGTTGAAGAACACGTAAGCACCCGTAGAAGCATCGAAGGATGGATAAGCACCTAGCCGCTTCCGGCCTGACTTATTCTTCGGGTCGTTGATGTAAAGCTTACCAGACGATGTTTTCTTTTTGTTAGTGAGGGCAAAATCGGCGTCTTTGCGCGTCTTCATCACCGAGCCTTTCGAGTTCTTGCCCTTTACAATGATAGAGTCAATCTTCACCAGATCAATGAAGAAACCGTCGTAGTCGAACCTGAACTCTTTGCCCTTGAAGATAAAGGCGGAAGCGACTACCGTTCCGTTAAATAATACGCCCCTGTTTTTCTGAATGCGAATTGTACTGCTGTCGGGCTTCACGTACACCGTCACGGAGTCGTCGGAGAAGTTGAAGCGGTCCACGCCGCGCACGATCAAGTCGTTGCTATTCAAATCTAGGGTCGCGTTCTTACCGCTCGGCGACAGCGACTTGATGGCAATGTGGTCGTAGTCTTTCTTGCCGCGCGAGGAGCGCACATAATGGCTCGCTTTGGGCAATAAGGTAACCTCGTCGGCTTCCGCATTCCAGGCTACGTAGCCATCGCGCGCCAAACCGGCCACCGCCGAGCGCACATTGGCCTCCTTCACCTTCAAATCAGTGGCCATTTGACTTACTGTGAAGGATTTAACGTCGCCGTGGGCTTGACTATAGCCTACTACCATTTGCAGGGGATGCAGCTTATTTATAGCCTTAATCTGCTGGTAGCGGGTGTTGGTATAGAACTCCTTCGACTCGAAGCTGGCCGTTACCTGATTCTTGGCGGTCAGCATCGAAAAGTCGATCAGCGGCGTGCGAATGGGCCAAGTAAGCAGCTCCGTCGCGATTTCCATCTGATGATAAGAGTCGTAGTACGGCGTGGTTTTGTACAAACCATCCTCCCGGTTTAGCTGCAACACCTGGTTGCGCTTGTTGTATTTGAGTTTAACGCCGGGGTGGGTGAGTGAGTCCGCTTTGTCCTGATAGATGGTCACGGCGGCACGAGCAGCCGTCAGCAGAGAATCGCCGAGCACGTAGGCCCGCGAAGCCGCAGCAAACTTGGTTTTGCCATCGGCCTGCACAGTAATGCGTGATAAACTGCCATCGAGCGAGGCGCTCAGCATTTTGTTGCCAGCCAGCGAAAAGCCCCCCACATAGCGAATGTTGTCGCCTAGATTCTTTACGCGAGCATCGTTGGTCAGCGAGATAAAGCGCGGATAGCCTGAGTCGGTAGCACCGGGCTTTTTCTTTACGCTTTTGTAAGAAAATGCCCCCTGAATAGGCGCTTCCAACACCGCCGGATATGTGAGCGTGACGGGCTCAGCGGTAAACTCGGCTTTGGCAATATCGAAATCGTAGCTAGTTAGGTCAGCCGTTACAGGGTTGCTGTTCAACGTCCAGGCCATTTGTCCACCCTGGCCCACGAAGCTGCTACGGCCGGGCACTACGATGCCACTGGTTTTGCGCAGCACCACGCTGTCACCGGCGGTGGCCATCATTAGGTCGGCGTCTTTGATAATAAGCACCGGTCCGCGGGTAGGCGGCGCCATATAGGTGTCGTAGTTGTCGAAGGCGGGCGTTGGTGCAGGCTCGGGAGCTTTCACGACAGGCTCAGCAGCCTTAGCGGGCGTTTTGGCCGTGCTGATTTTGGCGGGCGCCTTCGCTGCGGCTTTCTTCTTGGGAGTACCCCAACCATCATCGCTGCCCCAGCCATTGTCGCTGCCGGAGTCCCAGAGGTCGGCGGTATCCCAGCCGTCGTTGCTTTTTTTCTTGGGCTTAGGCTTAGCTGGAACTGCGGCTGGCTTGGGCGTGGTAGCCAGCGGCTCAGTCTTGGCAACTACGGGCGCGGGCGCTACGGGCTTTGGGCGCGGCGGCGCGGGCAGCGGATTATCGTTCTCGTTGTAGGCAAAGCTAAAATTGCCCCCCAGCACCCGCAGATTATTGTAGCGCGAGGTATACAGGGTCTTGGTGTTCAAAAACTGGGCAGCACTAGCCAAAAACTTCTCAGTAGTAGCTGGCTCCTCTTTTTCCACCGCTTTGGCTACTACCCCCAGTAGTTCCGTCATTTGCTGATCGGAGAGATTCTGCTTGGTAGCTCCAGCCAGAAGGGTCTGGAAGAAGGAGTCGAAGTGCGGGCGCGGACGGTATTTCTTGGCCAGCATCTGCTGGGAAATCGCCACAATAGTTGCTTGGTGCGTAGCGGTGAGCTTGTTGGTTCCCCACAGTTGCTGTAAGCTGGCCGCGGTGGCTTTAGCCGCCGCATTGTTGGTACTGGCCATCATGGCCTGTACATCTACTATGTATTGAGCCGGCTCTTGTGAGAGCTTACCGCCCGAGCTGCGTGGCGCCGGAGCAGCCGCACCGGGAGCGGGGGCTTGGGGCTTGGCTTGCTGCGCCCACAAGGGCACGCTTCCCCCCATTATTATCAAACAAAACCAACCAAAGACAAGATGCTTCATACTCACTCCATCAGGACCGTAATAAGAGAGCTACAATTTCGCAAAAACCAGGCAGATTTTCTTAGAGACGTCCCAAAAACCGCTTGGCTGCAGCATTTACGCCATTTTTCATAGAATAGTACCTAGTTAATACGCTATAATTGCACAAGACAGCTCCTACCTATTATTGAAAAAATTCAATAGCACAATACAGAATGAAGACGAGTCATTGTCACTATGAGGCAGCAAGCGCTACTGTATCTCGTGCTCTTACGCATTTACCATGACACAAAAAAGCCCCCCAATTGAAGTTTGAGAGGCTTTTCATTATATGTATTTGTTAACTGCCACTATGTGTAACCAGCATGCTTGAACGGAGTAAGTGAACTATATAGTATTTGTATCATCATTAAGATCAGCCTACTACGCTAAACGAACTTTGTTATCAGACCCATTATCTAATTTTACAATTGATTCATTCACTGTACTGATAATTTTAAACGTCAGCTAAGCATCGTCGTTTACTGGCTTCTCCTACTACTTATACGCTTACCTATGTCTGCTTCTGCTGTACTAGCTCTAACTCAACGTCTGCAAGCGCTAGCGCAGGCCGGTCTCACATACGCCGAAAACGCTTACGACACCGAGCGCTACGCCGAAATACGCTCTATCAGTGCAGCTTTAATGCAAGAGCTATCTGGAGTACCACTTGAAAAAATAACAACGCTCTTTGCCTCCGAAACCGGCTACCAAACTCCTAAGGTAGACGTGCGCGCAGTTATGTTTCGGGGAGAGAACGAGGTGTTGTTGGTTCAGGAAAAAATGGATGGTAACCGCTGGACCTTGCCCGGCGGCTGGGCCGATATAGGCCTGACACCCTTTGAAGTAGCCGTAAAAGAAGCGCGTGAGGAAAGTGGCCTGCAAGTACAGGCTAGGCGGCTACTAGCCTTACTCGACAAGAGAAAGCACATGCACCCGCTTCAGTATGCATACGTGTACAAATGCTTTGTGCACTGCGAGGTAGTGGGGGGCGATTTATCCTCCGAGACCTCCGAAACCTTAGGAGCACGCTGGGTGCGACGAGAGGAGATTGCGGCCTTGGACCTCTCTACTGACCGCGTCACGGCTTCCCAGCTTGACACCATGTTTGCCTTTGCTCGCAATCCTGACCTGCCCACCCTCTGTGACTAAGTCATATGACGCTGCAAACGTCGATTACTGATTTTCCAAGGTAAAATTCTCAAAAGCCACGGTAGCCGTAACCGGACCTTTTGCCAGCACGCCAGCCCGCACGCCCCGATCCCAAGGCGGTAGGTAGGTGCCATTCACGGGCGCACTCATACCCGGCATGGCTTGCCAGGTTTTGCCGCCGTCGGTGCTCCAGTCAAAGCGGAACTGATTGCCACCTTGGGCCTGCATTCGTAAAGTAAGGGCAGCGTTGGGGGGCATTTTCACTTCGCTTAAAGTTTTCTGTTTGCCTTTTTGCAGTTGCCAGAGCTGCATTTTGCCGTTGCCCGTGGTAAGTGCCAGGGTGTTTTCCGGGTCGCCGTGGGCGGCCAATCCAGCTACGGTGCCAGCTGGCAGCTTACTGGGGTTAAGCAGCGTAGTGGTAGCGGTATAGTTGGCGGTGGTGGTGTGCTGGCCGAGTACGGCGCCGCTGTGCTGAGGACGGGCCGTGAGTTGCAGCTTTCCGTCGCGCAGGGCTACTGTGGGCCGCTCTTCAACAGGCCACTGCCAGGTCGGCAGCAGGGTAGCCTGGTCAAATTCATCGTTCAAGTTGCGGGGCTTGGGAGCGGAAGCAGTGCTGGCGGCCACCGTATTGTCGGCCCGGAACTCCGGCCACTCATTGGCCGTCCAGGTGAATTCGCTTATTACACCTTGGCGGCCCACAAATTCGAAGCTGCGCGTATCGTAAGCGTGGTGCAACATGTACCAACGGTTGCCGCGGTTGAACACGGTACCATGACCGGGGCAAGCCCACTTGTCATTCTTGGTCAGGATCGGGTTCTTGTCGTATTTCTCCCACGGGCCCAGCAGGTTCTTCGCCCGTGCCACCCCTATGCCGTAGGTACAGGTGGGCCCACAGCAGCCGTTACCGGCATAAAAGGCATAGTAGTAGTCGTTGCGCTTTACCATAGCTACGCCCTCCACGAGGTTGCCCTCCCATGGATCCGTGTTGCGAAACAGCTCCTTTTTTTCTCCCATCAAGGCCGTGTGCTCCTCGTTGAGGCGCTGAGCCCAAATGGGAGTGGGCAGGTTGCGGCTATTGCCATCTTCCTTCCAAATCAGGTACAGCTCACCTTTCTCGTCGCGCATCGGAAACCCATCGATGGAGCCTACCTCCTGCCCTACTATGGGCCCATGGTCGCGGTAAGGCCCCTCGGGGCTATCGGCGCTGGCGATGCCTACGGCCAAGTTGCCGCCCTTTTGGTGAGCGGTATAATAGATATACGTTTTGTTGCCTTCCTGACTAATTTCCGGCGCCCAGAAGTAGTAATCGGCCCACTCGGGCAGCTCATTGGGGAATACATGCCCCGCCAGCTCCCAATCCGTTAAGTTCGTCGATTTCAGCAAGGGAAAGACCGGCCCCCAGTTTGAGGAAGTAGCCGTGGCCCAGTATGTGTCGCCCACTTTGGTAATCGACGGATCAGGAAAGTCGCCGGCCAACACGGGATTGACGATGTTCAGTGCGGGCACGTCGGCTTCAGCCAGTGTTTCGGCCGTATTGGCCGTCGGGGTGCTGACAACAGTAGAGGCTTTTTGCTGGCAAGCGCCCAATAAGCTGAGGGCTAGCCCTAAAATCAGGTTTGTAGGCTTGTTTAGTGTCATAAAGGAGAGAGCTACAAGTACTTTAATAGGTGGAGACACGCTGGGGGGCAATTTGAGGCTTACTCGCCACCCGGCTCCGGCAACTGCACCCCAATAGGCTCCGGGGTCCCAAAGTTGGGCGTGTCATCGGCGTTCCAGGTAAACTTTTGCATGCGCGGACTACGGGCGTCGCCGCAACCTTGATTGGGGCCCGCGTTGGCGTGGTACAGAATCCAGTCTTCCTGCCCGTTTTTCGATTTAAAAAAGCTGTTGTGACCCGGCCCATAGGCTCGGTCCGCTGGATCTTTGATAAAGACGGGCGTAGCCAACTTAGTCCAGGAAGTCGGAATCATTGGGTCGGCGGTGCTGCTGGTAGTGAGCAAACCCAGGCCGTAATCATCGGTATTGCAGTGGCTGGCCGAGTATACGATGAAGGTTTTATTGTTGCGCTTTAGTACCTGGGGAGCTTCGTTCACCTTAGGGTCGCCGTTTCTTTCCCACGGGTATTCAGGTCGGCTCAACTCGGCTCGGGGGCCGCTTATCGTCCATGGGTTACTCATAGGGGCAATATATAAGCGTTGCTCCACAGATCCGGCTTCCTGACCCGACCAGAGCAGGTAGCGCTTGTTGTTTTGCTCCAAAATAGTGGCATCAATGGCCCACAGATCCTGATTGGGTACCGCAATCTGACCTTTCTCTACCCAAGTACCGGTAGTTGGATCAGCAGCAGCGTTTTCCAACACCCACAGCCGCTGTCCGCCGCAGCAATTACCTGGACCGGCCGTGAAATACACGTACCACTTCCCGTCTAGAAAGTGAATCTCGGGGGCCCAAATGTCCCGTGAGGCGACACCAGAAGCCGACGGCGTCCAAATTACCTTGCTCGTTGCCGACCCCAACTCCGACATCTTCGCCGTTTTCCACAGCCGCAGGTTATTGCCCGTGGTGTGCATGTAATAATAGAAGCCGTCCTTCTCCGTCACCCATGGGTCAGGGCCGGAGGACAAGATTGGGTTTTGGAAAGTGATGGCATCAACGCTAGGAGTAGGCTGCGGAACAGAGGTCTGTGGCTTGTCTTTTTCACAAGCCACCAACCCTAGCACCAATACACTACTCAGGAGGCGGCGAAGCAGAATGGAAAGCATAATGTTGAGTATTAGTTACGGATACTAGCAATACGCTAAACCCTGTTGCGCGGTGAACCAATTAGCAGGCCCGCCAACGTAACAGCCGCCCCGACCAGGGCCGGAGCGGCTGTTACGCAACAATTAACTAGGCTGACACTTAGCTTATTGCCATCCGGGGTTCTGCGTGAAGCGAGCTACGTCGACGTCCGTACGCGGGATAGGTATCAAGCGTGACTTATTTAGCTCGAAGCTGGTAAAATCGGGGTCGCGGGTTCTAGCAGCATTAAGCGCGGCAGTTTGGTCGATGCCGGGCTGCGGATCAACCACACCCCAGCGCTTCAAGTCAAACCAGCGCAGACCTTCACCCGTGAGTTCCGTTACTCGCTCATGCATGATGCGTGTACGCAAGCTGGCCTGCGTAAAGCTGCCTGCTACCAGTGGTGTCATGCCAGCCCGTGCCCGCACCCGATTGATAAGCGGAACAGCGGCGGCGGTCTGCCCTTGCTCGTTCAATGCTTCGGCTTGCAACAGCAGTACGTCGGCCAGGCGCATCACCCGGTGATTGATAGGTGAGTCGAAGTTTTCGAAATCCCGATAGTAATCGGTGGAGTATTTACGCCAGTAAATGCGCGAGTTGTTGGTGCTGCCGGGTGCGAAGCGGGTATTAAATGGCTCGCCATAAACCGTGGGCTCAGGGCCACGCGGAATGGTATTCGGCGTGAGCTGGGGATTATAAAACAGAGTAATACCCAACCGTGGGTCGCGGGTACCGGCGGCAGTAGCTTCGGTCAAGAACTCGTCGCGTACCCAAGGGCGCACTTCACCGTCGGTAAAGCCATCGCCGGGCACTCCCCAGAACTGCGAGCGTTGGCCACCTTCCGATGAGCTAGCGTCGTCGCCATCATTGCCCCCCAGGTTCACATCCGAGAAGCCAACTTCAAAGATTGATTCCGAATTGTACTCGGTAGTGTGCTTGAAGTTATCCTGATAATCAGCTACTAGGCTATAGCGCGTGTCGGCTATCACCTTCTGAAACTGAGTGGATGCCTCGGGCCAACGCCGGAGCTGCATGTACGCCTTGCCCAGCAAAGTAGCTGCCGCCGCGCGGGTCGCGCGGCCTACATCACTGCCGGTGTAAGAAACCTCTAAGTCAGGCTCAGCAGCCTGCAAATCGGCAATAACCTGGTCCCACACCTGAGCCTCCGTACCCTGCGCAGGCCGCGACGTTACCGTAGACGGCTCTAAGGCCAAGGGTACATTGCCATACAAAGACACCAGATTGTAGTAGTACAACGCCCGCAGAAATCTAGCTTCCGCAATCACGCGCTTTTTCAAGCCTTCGTTCATGGTGATGCCCGGCACCGACGCAATAACCTGGTTAGCCCGGTTGATAGCGCGGTAGTGGTCGCGCCAGATGTCGCGCGAGGGCTCGAAATCGTAGTTTACCTGCCGAAACTTGGTAAAGTCGGCCAGTTCGCCCCAAGGACTAGTGCTAAAGCCGTCATCGGAGCGCAAGTCTAAAGCAAAGTGAAGCCAGCGCCGGTAGGTACCGAGTTGCTGCAAGCCGCTGTATACGGCGTTTACGCCTTTAACCGCATCATCGCTGGTTTGCCAGAACGACTGGCTAGTGGCTATGTTAGGGTTATTCTGTTTGAGCAGATCTTTTTCGCAGGCCGTAGTCAGCAGCAAAGAGCCAGCCAGCGCGCAAAGTCCGAGTTTTGAAATATTCATGTCTGATCAGTTGAAAGTTGGAGGAAACGCCGGAGTCTAAAAGCCCAGCTGAATACCTGCGGTGAAGGTGCGCACGTTGGGGTAGCTGCCTTCATCGAGCCCGCGCGTAAGTACACCACCCGTTACACCACCGATAGTCTCGGGGTCGTAGCCGGTGTAGTCCGTTATCGTGAACACGTTTTGGCCTGTGATGTAAACCCGCAAGCTACCTATCCCTTTCACACGCTCCAGCATTGTCTTGGGAATCGTGTAACCAAGCTGTACGTTTTTCATACGCAGATACGATCCGCTTTCTAGCCAGCGGGTAGAAGCTGCCCGGCTATTGTTACGGGCCGATGGGCCTTCTTTCACTGGCCGAGGCGTGCTGTTGGAGGGGTTGGTTACAGTCCACGGATTCAAATCGCTCCGATAGGCACTGTTCTCATCTAGCCGGTCGGTCCAGAAGCGGGTGCCGTTCCATACGTCGTTGCCCGCAATGCCTTGGAAGAACACAGCCAGGTCAAACCCACCGTACCCTGAGGTAAGATTGATACCGTACTGGATTTTGGGAAAAGGGCTACCTGAATGAGCCCGGTCTGCTTCATTAATTACCCGGTCGCCATTCAGATCTTTATATCGTACGTCGCCGGGCTGAGCATCAGGCTGAGCACTGTTGGCAATGTTGTCGCCAGTCTGGAAAATGCCATCGAACTGATACAAGTAGAATGACCCAACTGGGTAGCCTACTTCCGTGCGAGTGATGCCTCCTTCAGGTCCAGCTACGAATACCTCGCCTGGCCTGGTCAGTTCCAGAACTTTGTTCTTCAGAGTGCTCAGATTGGCTTGAATTCCGTAGCGCAACTTGCTCCGGTTCTCGTTGTAACTAGCAATAAACTCGAAACCACGGTTCTCAATTTGGCCTAGGTTAACGTAAGGATTGATGCCAGCATTACCTAAGGATAAAGCAGGATCAGGGTTCACCAAGGCATCTTTCGTGCGCGATACGTAGTAATCGGCGGAGAACGTAAACCGGTCTTCCAGCATTCCTAAGTCAAAGCCAATGTTTGTAGTAGCTCGGGTTTCCCATTTAATACCAGTGCTAGCCAATTGGGTTTGAGAGTTGCCATTCAGCACCGTTTGTCCTGTTCCAAATGGATAGTTAACGTTGGGATTGATGAAACCCTGGTACAGGTAGTTACCAGGCAAGCCATCATTACCTAGTTGTCCGTAGCTACCCCGTACCTTCAGGTTGCTGATAGCTGTTATGCCATCAAAGAAAGCCTCCTCCGAAACGCGCCAGCCAACTGAGGCAGAGTAGAAGTTGCCATATAGATTTTCGGGGCTGAAACGGGAAGAACCGTCGCGACGGTAGGCACCCGTCAGCAAGTAGCGCTGGTCATAATCATAGGTTACCTGAGCAAAATAGGAGCGCTTGGTCCAGACATCAGTACTCCCGCTGACAGCTGGATTCTGTGAACCTGCATCCAATGACCAATAGTATGTTGGTCCCGTACCGTAACCCCGATTAACAGCGCGTGATATCTCGAATGTATTTTTTTGCTCCGAATAGCCCACTACACCCGTGAAGTTATTTTGACCAAAGCTTTTATCAAAGGTCAGGGTATTCTCAGCCATCAAAAACAACTCCGTTCCCCGGCCTTGATAAAAATAGGAAGGATTAAGCGGGTCGTTCTGGCGCTGCTGTCCATACCGGCGACGGTCCTCATCGCGGAAGGAGTGAAACTCTGTCGCCAGGTTGAGCCGGTAGCGCAGGAAGTCGAAAATTGTTAGTTCTCCATAAACATTGCCCTGCAAACGGTTAGAAAGCGAGGTGCTGCGCAGCAAGCTCTGCGAGGCAATAGGGTTAGTACCAAAGGTGGAATTATTGGAGTTACCAAAGGCAAACCCACCAGGATTAGCTGGATCCAAGACTGGTAGCGTCGGGGGCAGACGCACTACATCAATAAAGGGCAGGCGAACAGCATCCCCTCCCCCAGCGCCCGTATTAAAGGCGTTTACCCTTACTTGGTCGGCACGGGTGAGCAGAGCGTTCTGGCCAACACGTAAACGACCACGGTTGAAACCCGTGTTTATACGTAAGCTATACCGATCAAATTCTGGCCCTACAATAGTGCCTTTTTGTTTGAAGTAACCTGCTGAAATCAAGTAGTTCGACGATTCGCCACCACCCGAGAAGCCAAGGTTATAATCCTGAATGCTACCCGTTTGAAATAGCTCCTCCTGCCAGTCGGTATTTGTGCCTGTCAGCTGGTTGGACGAAGGCTGGCGTGGTAAGCCCGCATTCTCGTACGCTAAGTTGTTAATAGCTGCCCACTCTGGAGCTTCTAGGAAATCATAGCGCTTCGCTATGTTCTGTACACCGGCATAGGCATTGAAATTAATAGCCGGGGCACCTGTGCGACCTTTACGCGTAGTGATAATAATAACGCCGTTAGCACCGCGTGAACCATACGCGGCCAACGAAGCAGCATCTTTTAATACCTGCACCGATTCAGCATCGGCCGGATTGAAGTCACGCACGTTATCAGTCCACAGGCCGTCAATGATGTACAGCGGGCCACTGCTGGTACCACCCAGCGTGCCGATACCGCGCACGTTCACGTTAGATGCTTGGCCTGGCTGACCCGAACTCGTAACCGTTACGCCAGGCAGACGGCCCTGAATGGCTTCGTTCACGGTAGCTACTGGTGCCCGCCGAATATCCTCGGAGGAAACCGAAGCCACCGAGCCCGTCACATCCTGCCGATTCTGGGTGAGGTAACCTACCACGACCACTTCACTCAATGACTGAGCATCGGGAGTTAAAGGCACGTCAATGGTTGTACGACCTCCCACGGCTATTTCCCTAGAGGTGTAGCCTACATAGGAGATAACTAAAGTGGCATTGTCGGGAGCGGTGATGGTATAACGGCCATCTACATCAGTTTGGGTGCCGTTGGTGGTGCCTTTTACCACAACGTTCACGCCGGGCAGACCATCACCTCTTTCATCGGTAACACGGCCGGTAACGGTAATATCGGCCGCTTGCACCACTGCATAAGGCAGTGCGGCACGGACGCTGACAGCCACGTGAGCTTTGGCAGCTACCGTAAGCGGCAAGGAGCACATGAGCGCTGGAAGTGCTAGCCAACGCAGTTTGGGTACGGGCTTTTTCATATGAGAAGAATAATTGGTGGGAATTAAGGTGAAAGAGGCAGTGAATCGATGTTCAACAATTCAAGTTTACACACTCGGCGCAAACGTTTGCGGTTAAAGGCCTAAAAAAATCAGCAAACAGATAACGAAGTACTCTTCGGGCTGCGCTGACTAGCTATGGATCTTAAAAACAAAATCTGGGGCGAAGTATCCAGATACAAGCGGCTGTGTTTTCTTAAAAATTGAAATTATACACTGTAAGGATAAGAGGAAAAATACCTAATGTCAATTAAAATCATGCAATTTGCGCTGGGCCAGATGCCATTTCAGCAAAGTTTTGCTCAAAATTTCTGTATTCTAACAAGTAAAGTCGACTGTTCTGCATCTGCCTTTTTTGCTCTTACGTTTACATATATTCCGCAGTTAAGAAAGCTTATCTGAGAAAAAACGAACTGGACAAAAATGGATATTCCCTCAATACAACTCATCTTTTAAACTTTGACAAACAGATGATTACATCATTTACCCTGCGCTTTTTTCAACCAACTTAGCCTCAAAACATGCTTATGCTAAGCTGTACTGTTGCTTTTTTATACTGGTCAGTTGAAGGGCACCTAATGTTGCTTTTAAGGCAGATTTAGAGTTGGTATGTTAGCATTAAAGTTTCGCAATCGTTTGCGTATTTGTCGCTCAAGTTTCACCTTTATCACTTCGCTTTTCCTTTCTTATTTTCCGTCCATCCCTAGCCATTACTCTTATGATGTCTCAAGCCATAGTCGCCACATTTCAAACTCATTTTGGTTACGAGCCACTCGTTGTGCGTGCGCCCGGACGCGTCAATTTGATTGGGGAACACACTGATTATAATGGGGGATTTGTGCTGCCGGCGGCCGTGGACAAAGAGATTCACTTTGCGGTTGGGCTGAATGGGACTGATATGGCTAATCTTGTAGCGCATGATCTGGACAAAACCTACACGTTTTCGCTGGCAGAGGAAGTAACAAAAAGCGACATCCAGTGGGCGAACTACTTGAAGGGCGTGGTAGCGCAAATGCAGCGCAAGGGCCTCGCGGTACCGGGCTTCGACTGTGTGTTTGGGGGTGACATCCCAATTGGGGCGGGTATGTCGTCGTCGGCGGCGGTAGAGTGTGGGCTGGCTTTTGCCTTGAATAAGCTGCTGGGGGGCAAATTTGACCGCCTGGAAATGGCACATATGTCGCAGGCGGCGGAGCATGAATTTGCGGGCGTGAAAAGCGGCCTCATGGACCAGTTTGCCAGTTTGTATGGCCGCGCCGGGCACGTGGTGCGTCTGGATTGCCGCTCTTTGGACTACGAGTACTTCCCCTTCGACACGACGACGTACCGGCTAATCCTCTGCAACTCAGGCGTGAAGCACTCCCTGGCCAGCTCGGAGTATAACACTCGTCGTCAGGAGTGCGAACAGGGCGTGGCGCTGATCAAGCAATATTATCCAGCCGTGCACAGCCTACGGGATATCACGCTCACCATGTTGAAAGAGCACCAAACAGAACTAGGCGACCTGCTGTACCGCCGTTGCTCCTATGTAGTAGAGGAAAACCAGCGGGTAGAAGCGGCTTGCCTTCATTTGCTGGCGGGTGACATGCCCGCGTTTGGCCAAGAAATGTACGGCTCGCACGCCGGCCTCCGCGACAAATACGAAGTGAGTTGCAAAGAGCTGGACGTTCTAGTAGAGTTAGCCCAAGACGCTCCGGGCGTATTGGGCGCGCGCATGATGGGCGGCGGCTTCGGCGGTTGCACCATCAACTTAGTAGAAACCGCGCATGCCGAAGACTTCGTGGAGCGTATGACGGCAGGCTACAAGCAGCAGTTGGATTTGCCGCTCGAAACGTATCAGGTAGTTATAGTAGATGGCGTGGACCTAGTGAACGCCGTACCGGCAGGTAGCTAAAAATGCCCCCCAGCAGAAAGTATTCCCGCTGGGGCAACACTTGAGGCCCTATTCTGCTGCTTACTTGCTCACTCTTAATTTCTACTTGCTATGACATTTGATACTGCCGAACACTCCCACCGCCGCTATAACCCACTCACGGGCGAGTGGATACTGGTGTCGCCCCACCGCTCGAAGCGGCCCTGGCAGGGACAACAGGAGGAAACTCCCATTGACGAGCGGCCTACCTACGACCCTACGTGCTACCTGTGCCCTGGCAATACCCGCGCGGGCGGCGTCATTAACCCCCAGTACGACAGCACGTTCGTATTTGCCAACGACTTTGCAGCTCTGCAATCCGATGCGCCCACGGGCGAGGTAAGTGTGGGCGGTTTGCTGCGCGCTGAGGCCGAATCTGGGGTGGCGCGGGTTATTTGTTTTTCGCCCCGCCACGATCTGACTTTGCCCGAAATGGACGAGCCGGCCATCCGCACCGTGGTGGACTTGTGGGTGGAGCAATACCAGGAGTTGGGCGCGATGCCGGACATCAACTACGTGCAGATATTTGAGAACAAAGGCGCGATGATGGGCGCCAGCAACCCCCACCCCCACGGCCAGATCTGGGCCCAGCGCACCGTGCCCGCCGACCCGGCCAAGGAGACAGTGCAACAGGCCGCCTACTTCTCCGAGCACGGCCGCAGCTTGCTCAGCGCTTACCTGGAAGTAGAGCTACAGGAGAAAACCCGCGTGGTGCTCGAAAACGAGCATTTTGTGGTGCTAGTGCCGTTTTGGGCCGTGTGGCCCTACGAAACGCTGCTTGTATCGCGCCGCCACGTGACCAGCATCGAGCAGCTAACCAGTGAGGAGCGCGACGCCTTTGCCGCTATTTTGAAGCAACTCACGATTCGCTACGACAACCTGTTTCAGATTTCCTTTCCTTACTCCGCCGGCCTGCACCAGCGCCCCACCGACGGACAAGCACACGAAAGCTGGCACTTACATATGCACTTCTTCCCGCCGCTGCTGCGCTCGGCTACGGTGCGCAAATTCATGGTAGGCTACGAGCTGCTAGCAAACCCCCAGCGCGACGTGACACCCGAGTTTGCCGCTGAGCGCCTGCGTAGCTTGCCAGCTGTGCATTATAAACAGACTACATAAATAGTTTTATTCTAATCTCTACTTTAGCAGACAGTCCATATAGACTGTCTGCTATTTTTTTGTTATGCTCCACAGATCCTTATTGGTTATAGCCTTTATATTATCTACTAATTACTCTATCGCTCAACAAGTTAAAGTTGGCGTGTCCGCTGGCCTGGTGCGGAGCTTTGTGTATGTGCGAAACCATTCGACTAAAGGCGTACGTGATTATGTGTACGCGGAAGGTCAGTTGGGCTATATGCTCAATGCGAAGGCAGAACGAGCATTAACGCCCAAAACGTCTCTGGACGTAGGTCTGCGGTTCCTGCGCACCTCTACTTACTACGATGTTGCACTACTAGCCCCCGTGTTTAATCGGACACCGGCCTCTTTTGAGACTATTCATACCTGGCGAGCGGTCAGACACACCTATGCGTTGTCCACCGGCTTGTCGCGTGCCGTGTGGAAGCGCGGCAACAAAAAAGTACGGGTATTTGCCGGGTTCCTGGCCGGCTTGGAAACGCAGCGGTTGCAGCTCGATCGTACCGAGTTTACGTTCTATGACAACGCCGTCAGCAACATTGCCGTCGATTTTGATTACTCCGCCCAACAGCGCCCGGCCTGGCTTTGTGGGGCGGAAGCGGGGTTTGGCCTGCGCCTCTTCGATGGGGTGGATCTGAATCTGCGCTATAACTACGACTTCACCAAGACGCCTACCATCACTTACAACTCGGTGATTACGTACGATGGGGCCGCTGACAGTCCGCGGCAGTCAGTCGGTCGCATTCGGGGACGGCCTACGTGCGCTGGGTGAGTTGGTGGTCTGGTTTAACTAGCCATCTTCTTTATCGTATGAAAAAGCCCCCCAGAGGTTTCCAGGTGGGCTTTTTTGCGACCTAACTTACTTCAGCACCGCTTTGATAGCTGCGTCCGGGGCGTCGTTGTTTAGTCGTTTGATGAGGTCCGTTTCATCCTGGCGGTAGGGCGTGCCGTCCTTGCGGAACACTTCGTGGAACCACTCGATAGGCTCGCTGCCGTCGGCTAGAGGCGTTTCCCACTGGTACTTAGTATTGGTTTTGCCCTCGACGAGGCCCCAGTTGATGGCCCCTACATTTTGCTTTCGCAGCAGGGGCATAATGTTGGCGAACCGGCTGTTCCGAATACGAGCCATGTACTCGGTGCAGATAAGAGGGCGGCCGTGAGTTTCGAGCACCTCAATAATCCGCTGGTGGGCGGCCGGGTCGTCGTAGGAGTGGTAGGTGATGATGTCGGAGTTGAGGGCTTGAAACGTGTTCAAATCTTCGAAATCCCAGGCCCAGATGCCCACGCTGAGCGGCTGCGTGGGATTGACGGCGCGGGCCCAGCTAAATACGTTGCGCACCAGCGGCAGAGAAGTTTCGCGCTTGCCACTGTTGCCGGGCTCATTGTATAAGTCCCAGAGCAAGATGCGTTTGTCGTTTTTGAAGTGCGTCATTACGTCGGTCACGTACTTCTGGAGAGCCGGAAATTGTGTGGAGTCTTTGGAGGCGGGGTCGCCGGGGTCTTGCACCCAACCGGAGTTGTGAACGCCGGGCTTGGGCGCGGGCTGAGGGCCGGCTTTGTAATCCTTGTTCCAGCAGTCGTCGAAGAACACAAACATTGTCTGGATCTTGTGCTTGTCGGCAATATCGAGGTACTGGCTCATGCGCTGCTTGAAGCCCTGTGGGTCCTGCTCCCAGGCTAAGTGGTGCAAGAACACGCGCATGGTATTGAAGCCAATTCCTTCGGCGTAGCCCAATTCTTTATCAATGGTAGCGGGGTCAAAAGTGGCGGCCTGCCACATTTCGAGCTGATTGATAGCCGTGCTGGGCGTAAAATTGGCCCCCGACATCCAGTCGTGCGCTTTGTACCAAGCATTGGCTTTCTCAACTGACCAACGCTGCCCTACTGCGGCCGTGGTTTTGGAGGCTTTGGCTTTGCGGTTTTGCGCGTGCACGCCCGGCCCGGCGAGCAGCAATGACAGGAGAAGTACGAGTAAATTTTTCATGCAGGAAGTAGTGGGAAAGTCTGATTAGGTAGGCGTTGTGGCGTGAAAGGCAATAGCTTAAAGCTCATTCGCCCGAAGGCCGCGGCAAAGGCGTGCCGGTCGAAACAGGCTGGCCGAAATTAGGCGTGCCATCGGCGTTCCAAGTAAACTTCTGAGCGCGGGGCGTGCGAAAACGGCCGCAGCCCTGGCCCGGCTGGTCGTTGGCGTGGTAAAGAATCCAGTCTTCGGTGCCGTCCGGCGACTTGAAGAAACTGTTGTGGCCGGGTGCGTACACGCCGGCGGCGGGTGCCTGTTGAAAGACAGGCACGGTGGTTTTGGTCCAAGAGCCAGGCTTGAGCAAGTCGCTGGTGGCCGAGGCGCTAAGCATGCCTAAGGCGTAATTGTCGGTCCAGCAGCCGCTGGCAGAGTAAATGAGGTGCAGCTTGTCGCCGTGGCGCAAGATCTGGGGGCCTTCGTTCACGTCGATGTGGGGCGGATCGTCGGGGTTATTGATAGCGCCGTTGCGCTCCCAGGCAAACACTGGCGTGGAGAGCTTGTGCCGCTCGCCCTCGATGGTCCAAGGGTTTTTCATCTTGGCGATGTAAATTTCCTGGCGGCCGTTTACGTCCCCCTCCCACCCCGACCACACAAAGTACAGCTGCCCTTCGTGGTCGAAAACGGACCCGTCGATGGCCCATTTGTCGGTGGGGTCCGTGATTTTGCCTTTATCTACCCAAGTGCCCTGCATGGGGTCGGGCGAAGAATTTTCCAGCACCCAGAGGCGGTGGGTTTGGTTGGTACCGGCATCGGCGGCGTAGTAGAGGTACCATTTGCCCCCCAGAAAATGTAGCTCCGGCGCCCAGATATCCTTGGAGTTGGGCCCGGTGGCGGGGGGCGTCCAAACCACCTTCTGGGGGGCATTTTTCAGCTGGCTGAGCGACTTGGTTTTCCAGAGGGTGATGTTGCGGCCAGTCGTGTTGGTGTAGTAATAATAGCCGTCTTTGTAGATGCTCCAGGGGTCGGCGCCGGCTGGTAAAAGCGGGTTGGTAAAGGTAGCAGCGGAGGTAGCCGGCTGCGCCCAAGCGGCTGGAGTTAAGCTCAACCCTAATAGCAAAAACAGAAGTAATCTTTTCATTCTCAACGCATTATTGTACAGCATAAAAAGCCCTCAGCACCTCCAGCGACTCAAAATGGACGCTTCATTGAGTGGGCCACGAGGCAGCACTCGTAACTGGTAAACTTCCAAGCTGGCTAGTTCTAGCATTACCCAATTTCATGAACTATAGGCAACAGCGAGTAGTAAGTTGCCCAGATAAGTTTGGACCAGTAGTAGGGTCAATCTAAGGCAGATTATTATATTGTGCAAACGTTTGCGTTCTAACGCTCTGCTTCGCCCACGATGCTGCGGACCGTTTTTTCTATCATAACCCCTTGGTACTTATGCTAAGAAACGCTCTACTCCTTCTCCTTCTTTTGGGAAGTTCTTGGCCGGCTTTCGCGCAGAAAGCGACCTTTAACGGCCTGGGCTCTGAGCTGGGCAATCTGTACCGCTTATCCGACGCCCAAACCCGCTCCATTAGTCCCGAAAACTTCAACGGCGCCAAGGGTAAAGGTGGCATGGCTACCGAAGGCACCGGCAAAAATGCCTCCCGTGACCTGGGCCAAGGCTGGAAAGTAAGTCCCAGCGTCATCATCAAAGCTGGCCAGACCATCACCGTGGCAGAAATCAATGGCTCGGGTGCCATTCAGCACATTTGGATGACGCCGACCGGGCTGTGGCGCTTTGCCATTCTGCGCATGTATTGGGACGACGAGAAAGAGCCGTCGGTGGAAGTGCCCGTGGGCGACTTTTTCGGGCAGGGCTGGGGACAGGCGGCCATGCTCAACTCCATTCCGGTGGTTGTGAATCCGGGCAGTGCCTTCAATTCCTACTGGCTGATGCCGTTCCGCAAAAAGTGTCGCATCACGATGGAGAATATCGACGAGAAAGAAATGGTGCTATACTACCAGATAGACTATACGCTCACCGACGTACCCAACGATGCCGCCTACTTTCACGCCCAGTTCAGGCGCCAAAATCCGACGCAGTATAAAGTACCTTACACCATTCTGGATGGAATAAAGGGCCGCGGGCACTACGTGGGCACCTACATGGCTTGGGGCGTAAACAGCAACGACTGGTGGGGCGAAGGCGAAATTAAGTTCTATATGGATGGCGACAAGGACTTCGCAACTATCGTCGGCACGGGCACGGAGGACTACTTTTTAGGCTCCTACAACTTTGAGAACAAGAAAACCAAGCAGTACCAGGAGTACACTACGCCTTATGTAGGGCTGCACCAAGTAATCAGGCCCGATGGGCTCTACCAGGCCAATCAGCGGTTTGGCATGTACCGCTGGCACATCCCGGACCCAATCCGCTTTCAACAGGACTTACGCATTACTATTCAGGCTTTAGGCTGGCGCTACAATGGCCGGTACCTGCCTTTGCAGGATGACGTGGCCTCGACGGCTTTTTGGTACCAGACCGAGCCGCACGCGCCTTTCCCCAAGCTGCCCAGCAAGGACGACTTAGAAACCAAATAACGCTCAGCTGAGCACCGTCTCGCTCCCTCCTCCATTCGTTCACCCATCATTTTTGCCCCCAGCATGTCCCTCCCCCACTCTTCCCGCCGCGACTTTCTCCAACGAGCTACGCTTGGCGTAGGTGCGCTGGCCTTCTTGCCTTACTGTACTTCGCGCAACAACGAAACCACCGATTCCAAAACTGATACGGCTGCTACGGGCGACGCTGCCACCTACACCAACCCAGTGTATGCCGGCCAGTTTCCTGATCCGTTTGTACTGCGGCACGAGGGCACTTACTACGCCTTCGCCACCACTGGTCAGAGCCAGAAAAAAGATGGACGCATCTTCTCGATTTTAACGTCTAAAAACCTTTACGACTGGGAGGAAGTAGGCGGCGCCCTTACACCTCCTAGCGGCAGCGAAGGAGCCGATTTTTGGGCCCCGGAAGTGGTATTCGTGAATGGCAAATTTTACATGTATTACTCCAGAGGTGGGGGCGCTATCAATGCTAATGTGGGCCACCGCCTGCATGTAGCTACCAGCGATAAACCAGCCGGTCCTTACCAGGAAGTAGCTCTGCTAGATGTGCCCGAAAGCAAGTTTACTATCGACGCTCATCCTTTTCAGGACACCGACGGGCAGTGGTACCTGTTCTACGCCCGGGACTTCATCGACTCGAACGACGGCTACTACCCCGGCACAGGCCTCGTGGTAGATAAGCTCATCGATATGACCAAGCTGGGCAACCAGAGCCGCACCGTAATGCGGGCCCGCCATCCCTGGACGTTGTTTGAGGCCAACCGCCGCATGCCCATTTATAACAACCAGGTGTTTGCCCAATGGCACACCTTGGAAGGGCCGTTTATGCGCAAGCACGAAGGCAAATACTACTGCTTCTACAGCGGCGCCAACTTCCTAACCGACCGCTACGGCGTCGATTTTGTGGTGGCCGATTCCATCTTTGGTCCCTACTCCGATGCTGGCGCCGAGAAAGGTGCCCGCGTGCTGCACTCAGTGCCGGGCAAGGTACGCGGCCCCGGTCACCACTCCCACGCCATGAGCCCCGATGGCAAGACCGAAGTGCTGGTGTATCACGCCTGGGATGAAGCCATGAAAGAGCGGCAGCTCTGCATCGACCCACTTGCCTGGACACCCGAAGGTCCTCGCTGCCAAGGACCTACCTATACCCCCCAGCCCCGCCTGACTTAGAAGTGTCCTAAAAAGTCCCTCAGGGCTTGAAAAGACCGTCATGCAGAGCGGAGCGAAGCATCTCGCTCATGGTCGTTGAGTTAGTGTTCCAGCATCAGCACGCGAGATGCTTCGCTCCGCTCTGCATGACGGTCTGGGGTGATGTGGACCTGGCGTCAGGTCAATCGAACATGATATAGCACAGACTTCGAGAAACATCTATTTGTCAGCCTTCACAACAAGGAAAACACTCTTGCTCCCTCTTTCAACGCTGATACTTGACCGGACATTATCGAAGGCAAGAAGTAAGGTTGAGTTTGCGTAGATTGCATGATATTTTGCGCAGGTTTTGCGCGATTATTTGCGTTGATTTATCACGTTTAAAAACTACTGCCTTGGCCAGCAAGCGCGCTTCCATCTCGGACATGGCAAAAGAGCTGAATGTCTCAGTCTCGACCATTTCGCGGGCGTTAAGTAATCATTCCAGCATCAGTGAGCCTACCAAGAAACGGGTTTGGAAGCTGGCGCAGGAGCTAAATTACCAGCCCAACCACCTGGCCGCAGCTTTGCGCAAGGGGCGCAGCAACCTGCTGGGCGTGATGGTACCCCACATCGATGGTCACTTTTTCTCCTCGGTCATGCACGGCATTGAGACGGTGGCCAGCAAGGCGGGCTTCAACGTGCTTATTTGCCAATCAAACGAGGATGTGGCCCACGAACGTAAAAACATCGACACGCTGATAAATGCGCAGGTTGAAGGCATTCTGGTGTCCCTGGCGCGCACCACCCGCGACTTCAAGCACTTCGAGAAGGTGCGTAAGCGGGAGATTCCGCTGGTGTTTTTCGATCGGGTTTTAGAGGGGCAGGACGTGAATGCCGTAGTGCTCGACGACCGGGAAGGCGGCTACCTCACCACCAAGCATCTTATTGAGCAGGGCTGCCGACGTATCGCCCACTTTGCTGGCCCGCAACACTTGAACATCTACAAACACCGGCGCCAGGGCTACTTTGATGCCTTGCGTGAGCACGATTTGCCCATTGATGAGAACCTGATCTTTTACTGCGACATGACTATTGAAGATGGCATTGCCGGCATGGAGCAACTCTTGCAGCTGCCTGAGCTACCCGACGCTGTTTTTTCCGCTAGTGACTTTTCCATTGTGGGCGCAATGCAAGTACTCAAAGCGCACCATTTGCGCGTGCCTCAGGATATGGCGTTGGTGGGCTTCAGCAATGAATCGTTCACCTTCCTGACGGAGCCCATGCTCACCTCCGTCGATCAGCGGTGCGAGCAGATGGGCCAGTCGGCGGTGCGCTTGTTTCTGGAGATGCTGGAAGAGAAAAGCAGCAAGTTCTCCCCGCGCCGCATCGTACTCCAGCCCGACCTAATTATTCGGGATTCCTCGATCAGGGAGAAAGTCAATGTGTAAGTTAGCCATAACATTTCAACCAAAAAGAGCCCCCCAGAGTAGTTCTGGGGGGCTCTTTTTGGTTGAAATACTCGATTAGTTGATATCTACACGGTTTTGGTGAATACGGCAGACACCCAATTATTTTTGGTGATGTGAGATTGGAAAACCAGCTTGTGCTTCTTGGCTTCTTCCTCAATTAGGGCCAGATCTTCCTCATAAAAACCACTGAAAAGAATGGGGCCGCCGGTGGGCAACAGGGCTGCGTAGGCGTACATATCTTCCAGTAGCACGTTGCGGTTGATGTTGGCTAGAATCAGGTCGAAAGGCGCTTCACCTTGCAGAACTTCCACGCCACCCAGGCGGCATTCGATGTTGGTGCAGTGGTTTTCGGCGGCGTTGTCGGCGGCATTTTCTACGGTCCAGGGCTCTACATCGACGGCCAGCACCTCACGGGCGCCTAGCTGAGCGGCCATAATGGCCAAGATGCCCGTGCCGCAGCCCATGTCCAGCACACGCTTACCAACGTGGTCTACGCCGAGCTGATTCTGAATCATTAGAGCCGTGGTTTCGTGGTGGCCGGTGCCAAAGGACATACGCGGCATGATTACGATGTCGTACTCAATGGGCTCAGGCTTGGGGTGAAATGGCGCCCGCACCGATACTTTTTCGGCAATGATGAGGGGCTGGAAGTTCTTCTCCCACTCCTCATTCCAGTTCTGGCGCGTAATGATGCGGTGACTATAGTCGAGCGTACCGATACCGGAGTAGCGCGCCATTACTTCAGCTACGGCGTCTTGGTTGAAGTCGCCTTCGCCGATGTAAGCGCAAAAGCCTTCATCATTGTCCTCAAAGGTATCGTAGCCTACTTCAGCCAACTCGGCTACCAGAATATCGGCCAACTCGCGCGGGGCCACTACGCGCACTTCCACAAAATCCATACGGGTCAAAGAATCAAAGACGAAAAAGCCGCCTCAAGGCGGGGCGGCAAAGTTCAGCGGAAAAAATGGATGTTACGCCACCCCAAGCCGAGCTTACTGCTTGCGGCAGCCGGCGTACGAGCGTACGTCGGTGTAGTGAATGCTAAAGTCGGCCAAGTTGCGGTTGTCGGTTACGAAGAGAGAGTAATCGGCAAAGTCGCGGGCCATAGTGAAGTACCAGAAGCCGGCTTTGTCGGCAAAAAGCTTGTTTGACTCTTTGAATACCAGCAAGTCGGCGTAGCCTTCTTCGGGCTCTAAGTAAATAGTAGCAAAGCAGTTACTGCGCCGGCGCGGGTCGGTTTCGAGATAGATGCTGCCGTAGATGCGGCAGGCCTCGACGGAATGAATTACGCGGGGGCTTGACGCAGGAGCCGGCGCAGGCTGGGGGGCAAAATTTGCCCCCCAACCCAGCGTCAGCCAACTAAAAAGCAGCAGAGAAAACACCATTATTGCTTAGTTAGAATACATCTGTTTGCTTGACAAACTTATAGCCAACTTTGGTTCAGCTAGAATGACTTGATAATCTCCGTAAAGTCGCGGGACTTGAGCGAGGCGCCACCAATGAGGCCGCCGTCTACGTCGGGCTGGGAGAATAGCTCGCGGGCGTTCTGAGCATTGGCCGAGCCACCATAGAGAATGGTGGTATCGAGAGCGGCTTTGGCGTCGTAGGCGCGGGCAATCTGCTCGCGGATAAAGGCGTGCACCTCCTGGGCCTGCTGGCTGGTAGCGGTTTTGCCTGTGCCAATGGCCCAAATGGGCTCGTAGGCAATCACTACCTGCTCAAACTCTTCATTGGAGAGGTGAAACAAGCCGTTTTTAAGCTGCTTGCCAATAAAGTCGTTGGTTTCGTTCATCTCCCGCGTTTCCAGACTTTCGCCCACGCAGAAAATAGGCTTCAGGCCTGCGGCCAGCGCAGCTTTCAGCTTCTGGCTCAGCAGCTCGTCGTCTTCCCGGAAATACTGACGCCGCTCGGAGTGACCCAGAATCACGTATTCGCAACCCACAGAAGCGAGCATTTTGGCCGATACCTCGCCAGTATAAGCGCCGCTTTCTTTCTGATGGCAGTTTTGGGCGCCGAGGTGAAAGTTGCTAGCGGGTGGCAACTGGCGGCCGATAGCCGATAGAAAGGGCGCTGGGGGACAAATCACGACTTGAACTGCCGTGTCGGTCACCTCGTCGGCTACCATGTTTGTGATTTCCGATACCAGGGACAGTCCGTCCTGATAAGTCATGTTCATTTTCCAGTTGCCGGCAACGAGGTTTTGGCGCATAAGCGAAAGGTAAGTGGATGGGAGAATGGATGGAGCCGCAAGTTAGGCGGAGTATCGGCAATGGCTACCAGTGTGAGTTACTAAGTGCGGCTACGTGACAGAAAAATGCCCCCCAGCCCCACTATTACCGCCCCAATCAGAGCCGCCCAGCCCAGCTCGGGGTACGTAGTGCGCTGCGATACCCAGATAGCTACCAGCGCCCAGGCCAGCACCAGCGGGTACACACTTTCGCGAAAAGCTGAGCTGATGAGCAGGCCCAGCGCTACCACCACTGCCAGCAGGCCAAAGGCGAGCAGCACACTCATGTTGAGCGCCGGTTGCCAGCCCGCTTCGCCCAATCCGAGGGTGATATTGATGGCCGAAGCCACCGAAATCCAGCCTAGATACAAGGCAAAAGGCACACTCACCCAACGGGGCGCGTCATCGGCTAGCACCTGCTTACGAGCCCGACCATAAATAATAATCAGCGCGCCTAGAATGATAAGCATGGTGAGCACGCTAAGGCCAATCAGCTCGTAGGCAAAGAGCACCACCCAAGCGGCCGTAGCCAAACTAGCCACTGTGAGCGGAACGGCTACGGTATCGGGCAGCAGATTGTAGCGTTGCGCGGGTAGCAATTGCCAGACGGCATAAATGGTGAGCGCCAGAAAAATTACCCCCCAGATGCTGAAAGCGTAGCCCGCCGGGGTGATTATGGTGGGGTATTGGGCCGACACCGCACCCATGGTTTGTCCATTGAACGGATACGCTTGGCTGTAATAATTGAGCCCGATGTTGCCCAGGATACTCAGGGCCGCGAGCCAGCGCCAAACTCGCGCGGCCGTAACGGGAGCCGTCGGCGAGACGAATGAAGCAGTACTTGTCATGTGCGTGAAAGAGGAGATGTGCAGGCTATACAGTTTTTCTTATGAAGGTGTTGGCGAGGGTATTGAGACGGCACCAGTTACTTCATCTTTGCTATGACTAAGACACTGGATTCTTGTTCAATATACTTATTGCTAATTATTTGCATCTAGTCGGGGCGGTGGTTTATTTCCTGTCATCCTGAGGCCCGAAGGACCTTTCCACATGAGCACGAGCCTTTAGAATAATGGTCGTTCAGGTGTGAGAAGGTCTTTCCTTTGTCAGGATGACTGACCATTGTTGTGTTAATGGCAATAGTTGTCCCCGGCTACTCAAGCGGCGAAGTATTTATCGACCAACTCATCCGTTAGCTCCCGCGAGCCTAGCTGCCCATTTTGGGCGGGTGGAAAAGCGTTGCGGCAGAACCCAGCCTGGCGCTGGAAGTCATACAGCGCGTGACTGGCGCCGTTGATGAGCAGCACAGCCGTATTCTGCGCTTCATCCCAGAAGATTTGAGCAGTTATGGGCACTTCCCGATCTTCGATATCAGCGACGTTATAGACGTGAAGCGCATCCAGCAGTTCCAATTCATTGCCATTCTGCAAAGCGTAGAGGTAGCCAGTAGTACCATCATCTTCGAACAGAACCTGAAACTCGTTATTGGCCGCCGCGCTGCTTATCAAGCGGTTTTTCTCGCCCGGCTCTGGTTCACCTACCCGGAATTTTTCTTCGACGCTTAAGATCATAGCAGCAATAAAAAAGGAGCCGCTATCTAGCGGCTCCTTCGTTTTACGATAAACTCAACTGCGTGGTGACGCTACACTTTGTCGGTCAGGAAACGGGCCGTGTGGTTGGTGTCTTTGAGCTTCACCATGTCTTCGGGCGTGCCTTCGAACAATAAATGCCCCCCATTGAGGCCACCTTCCGGGCCGAGGTCGATAATCCAGTCGGCGCACTTGATGATGTCAACGTTGTGCTCGATGATGAGGACCGAGTTGCCTTGTTCAATCAGGGCGTTCAGGGCTTTGAGCAGCTTGTTGATATCGTGGAAGTGCAGACCGGTGCTGGGTTCGTCGAAGATGAACAGAATCTTATCCTGCTGCAAGGTGGCGCCTTTGGTCAGGAAGGAAGCTAGCTTCACGCGCTGCGCCTCGCCGCCCGAAAGCGTGTTAGCCGACTGCCCCAGGCGGATATAGCCTAGCCCTACGTCGTCCAGCGGCTTGAGGCGCTCGGCTACTTTGGGCTGGCCCTTGAAGAACTCCACGGCATCGGCTACCGTCATGTCAAGCACGTCGTCGATGCCTTTGTCCTGGAACTTCACGTCCAGAATATCCTGCTTGAATTTGTGACCATTGCAGCTTTCGCAAGTCAGGTAGATATCAGCCATAAACTGCATCTCAATCTTCACCTGGCCTTCGCCCTGACACACTTCGCAGCGGCCGCCTTCGATATTGAAGCTAAAGTGCGAAGGCTTTAAGCCCCGCGCTTTGGCCAGCGGTTGCTCCGAAAACAAGGTTCGGATGGCGTCGTAGGCCTTCACATATGTCACCGGGTTGGAGCGCGACGACTTGCCGATCGGGTTCTGATCGACAAACTCCACGTGCGTTACCTGCCCGTTTACGCCTGTCAGGCGGTCGAAGCGGCCGGTAGCTTCGCCAGCGCCGCCGCCGAGCTGCTTCATGAGCGCGGGGGCCAAAATGCGCTTTACCAGCGTCGATTTGCCCGAGCCCGACACGCCTGTTACCACCGTCATCACATCCAGCGGAAACTTCACGTTCACGTTCTTGAGGTTGTTTTCGCGGGCGCCGGTTATTTCCAGAGCATTACGCCAAGGGCGGCGCGAGGTGGGTACTTTCACCTCCATTTTGCCCCCCAGATACTGCCCGGTGTAGGTGCTGGTGTTTTTGAGAATCTCGGGGTAAGTGCCCTGGAACATGAGGTTGCCGCCACCCGAACCGGCTTCGGGACCGATGTCAATAATCTGGTCGGCCTGCTCCATCATCATTTCCTCGTGCTCCACCACAATCACGGTGTTGCCGAGCTGCTGCAAGGAGCGCAGCACACCAATAAGCTGCTCCGCGTCCTTGGGGTGCAGGCCGATGCTAGGCTCATCCAGAATATACATGGAGCCCACCAGCGCCGAACCCAGCGAGGTAGCCAGCGAAATCCGCTGCGATTCGCCCCCTGAGAGCGTGCTGCTCAGGCGGTTGAGCGTGAGGTAGCCCAGACCCACGCGGTGCAGGTAGCCCAGGCGGTTGGTTACCTCCGTTACGAGGCGCTCGGCCACTTTGGCGTCGTGCTCGGTTAGGGTTAGGTTGTTGAAAAACTCCAAGGCCTTGCTCACCGGCAGCAGCACCACGTCGGTGATGCTTTGGCCGTCGATCTTGACGTACTGTGCGTCTTTGCGCAGGCGGGTTCCTCTGCAATCGGGGCAGGTGGTGCGGCCCCGGTAGCGGCTTTGCAGCACGCGGTACTGGATTTTGTGGGTTTGGGTGCTCACCCAACGGAAGTACGCGTCGAGGCCCTCGAAGTACTTGTTGCCATCCCAGAGCAAGCGACGCTCGGCTTCGGTCAGCTCATTGTAGGGCCGGTGAATGGGGAAATCGAAGCGGATGCCGTTTTTCAGCAAAGGCTTGAGCCACTCACTCTGCTTGTCGGTGCGCCAGGGGGCAATTGCGCCCTCAAACACGGTCAGGTTCTGGTCGGGAATAACGAGGTCTTCATCAATGCCCAGCACCGAGCCGAAGCCTTCGCAGGTCTGGCAGGCGCCGTAAGGGTTGTTGAAGCTGAAGAAATTGACGCTCGGCTCCTCGAAGCTCATGCCGTCCAGCTCGAAGCGGTCGGAAAAGGTGCGGGTTTCGTCGTCGAGGCGCACAAGGCAGGTGCCGTGACCCTCGAAAAAAGCCGTTTGCACCGAGTCGGAGAGGCGGAACTGCAAATCCTCGTCGCCGGGCCGAATCACGGCGCGGTCAATCATGATGTGCACGGCGCCCTTCACTTCCGGCTTGCCTTCCCCAATCAGGTCTTCGATGAACGACACTTCACCGTCCTCGGTCACTACCCGCGAGTAGCCTTTTTGCAGCAGCAAATCCAGCTCCTTGCTCATCTTCCGGCCTTCCTCGGAAGGAGTCAGCGGAGCCAGCAGCATCACGCGGGTACCATCGGGCAGCGTGAACAGAAAATCGACCACGTCGGCCACATTATCCTTGCGCACCTGCTCGCCGCTGACGGGCGAAAACGTGCGACCTACGCGGGCAAACAGCAGTTTGAGGTAATCGTAAATCTCGGTGCTGGTGCCGACGGTGGAGCGGTTGTTCTTAATAGACACCTTCTGCTCGATGGCAATAGCCGGCGAAACGCCCCGTATATAATCGACGTCGGGCTTGTCCATGCGGCCCAGAAACTGGCGGGCGTAGCTGCTCAAGCTCTCCACGTACATGCGCTGACCTTCAGCGTACAACGTGTCAAACGCCAGGCTCGACTTACCCGACCCCGACAGCCCCGTCACGACAATGAACTTGTTGCGCGGCAGCGCTACGCTGAGGTTTTTGAGATTATGAACCCGGGCATTTTTAATCAAAATAAACTCGCGCGGATCAAGCGCGTCAATCGGGTCGTCCGCGGGGGCCGACACCTGGAGGGAAGCAGTTTTGGGCATAGGTAACGTAACAGCCGGCAGCGGGTGGAAGGTTTCGCCCACAGCGTTTTGAATTCGCAAAGGTACGGCGGGGGTGGTTGGGTTGGTAGATGCCTAGTGGTTTTGCGCTTCTGCTGGTAGAAGGCCAAGTAAGGAAAATAAGCTGCCGCTGGTATACTTTACGCTATTATCTTGCGTGCTAAAGCATGTATTGCTGGCACAAGGAGTAGCAACAACACAATGTTTACGCAAGTGCAGCAAAAACAAAAAATAACATTTAAAGACAGCTAGATAGACATAATGAGAGATTGGAAAGAAATAATTGAGCAGAGCTTAAATAATCAGAAAAACAGTGTTGCCAAAATCAATATTGACAAATCGACTGTTCAGTATTCAGAGAAAATAAAGCAAAACAGAATTTTAAGATCACTGACTGGGGACGAAGAAATTGCAAGAGCTTTTCTTATTGACAAGTTAGTTAATGAGCTTGACTATAAACCTGAGAATATTGAAATAGAAAAGGAATATTCCGTAAAAGCGGGGCACGGCAAACTCACCCCGAGAATTGATGTCTTAGTAAAAGATGATAACGGCAATCCTTTCTTTTTTATCGAAACAAAATCTCCGAACAAGTTTGAAAAGGATAAATCAGAGATTGAAGGCCAATTATTTTCATTAGCTCACGCTGAAGAAAAAGACTTCAAAAACAAAGTAAAATACTTAGTATATTATACTACCGACTTGCAGAATGAAGGCATTCTAGACAAAGCCATTATCATTGATTTTGAGAAATACCGTAACTATACAGATTGGGAAGGTGACGGATTCATTTCTATAGGAACAGAATTAACCGCAGGATATGGAAAGCCTAAAAAACAACCTTTAATTAAGGGGGATGACAAACACGATTTAAGAACTAAAATTAATAGAGAGGAAATCGAAGGCTTAGGCAGAAACCTACACAATGTTCTATGGGGTGGCGGAGGAATTAATGATAGCGAGATTTTCTATTCATTGGTAAACATTATTCTTGCCAAAGTTCAAGATGAGTACGAAAAAGAAGATGGGCAAGAATATGATTTTCAAATACACCAATATGGAAACAATGTTGAGGGAGGAAATAAAGTTTATGATCGAATAAACAATCTTTATAAAAGAGCTTTAAAGCAACAACTTAATGTTTCCGATCAATTAAAAATTGATGATGATAATATAATAAATAGAAACAAGTTTCCTTTAAACAAATTAATTTATACAGTTCAGACGTTAGAAATCTTCTCGTTTTTAGAAGGACGTAGCTCATTAGACGGCAAGGATATTTTAGGTGATTTTTTTGAAAGCATTACAAGAGACGGTTTTAAGCAAAGCAAAGGGCAATTTTTCACTCCTACTCCTATTGTAAATTTTCTACTTTACGCTTTACAATTGGACAAACTGTCAATTAATCGATTAAATAATGATCGTGAATTGCCTTTAATTATTGACCCTTCGGCAGGAAGCGGAACGTATTTGGTTGAAGCAATGAAAATGATTACTAAAGAAGTTAAATATAAACAAAAGGACAAAGTAAAGTCAAGTCGGCAAATTAAACAAAGATTTGAAGAGTTATTTATGCCTGATTATGCAGAGAATAAGTGGGCTAGGGAATATTTATATGGCTCGGAAATAAATTTCGACCTAGGAACTGCTTCTAAAGTCAATATGATATTACACGGAGATGGCTCAACGAATATCTTCGTAAAAGATGGCTTGCTTCCATTCCGTTTTTACGTTAAAGAAACATCCCCTAATTATTTAGAAACTTCAAATACAGATAGTTTGTACAATGGAAAAGAAGTAAATGCAAAATTCGATGTTGCCATAAGCAATCCACCTTTTAATGTTGAGTTAGATACACAGACTCAAAGAGAAGTAAAAAACGCTTTTATATTTGGGGATAAGAAAAACTCTGAAAATTTATTTATCGAGCGGTACTATCAGCTATTAAAAGAAGGTGGGCGTTTAGGTGTTGTTCTTCCAGAAAGTGTTTTTGATACTACGGAAAATAAATATATTCGCTTGTTCCTATTCAAGTATTTTAATATCAAGGCTGTTGTAAGTTTACCTCAAATAACTTTTGAACCTTACACTTAAACTAAAACAAGCCTTTTATTTGCTCAAAAGAAAACTAAAGAACAAGTAGAAAAGTGGAATGAGCTTTGGGATAAGTATGGAAATGAATGGCAATTATTAAAAACAAGAGTAATAGACTATGTAAAGTATTTTCTCAAAGGAGAAAAGTTAAATAAGAAATGGGCTAAAGATGTTGTGGAAGACATCGAAAATGATAACTTCGATAATATTAAGGTCAATATCATCCGTTTTTTAAAGATTATTTGACTACTGAAGATATTGCCTTAAGCCATAATGAACTAATTTCAAAATACAATGAGGAGATAGAGCGTATTTCGAGTTTTGAGAAAGAAACACAAGTATTTGGTTTTTATAACGCTTGGTGGGTTTTTGGAGAAGTTGCCAAAGAAGTAAACTACGACATTTTTATGGCAGAGGCTGAAAATGTTGGATATAAACGCACTAAGAGAGGCGAAAATATCATGCAAAATGACCTCTTCGATTTAGAATATGCACCTTCCAAGTTAGATACAGAAGAGATAATTGATTCTTATGATAAACAAATAAAGATGTTTACTGAGGTTCAAATAGAAAGCAGGAATGAACTTATATGGCTTGAAAAGAAGCTCGCAGAAAAAGAGACCGAAAATCTAAAAAAGAAAATAGATAAAATTAATGAGGAAATAGAAGCAATGAACCAAAAAATTTATTCATTACAAATTGAGAAGAAAGAAGCAATAGATGTATTAGAAAAATATTATAATAACAAAAGATTAAAAGATGAATATTTAGAAAGAGATGATATTGAACTAATTAATCTTTTCAAGAATGGAATCCTTTCTAGATACAAAAGCGATGACATTGCTCTGCGCTCAACAAAATTCATAACTATACTAGACAACATAAGAAACGAAGTAATATGGGAATAATATTTTTCAAGACAAAATTATCTAAAATCACTACAGATAATAATTTTAGATGTGACCCAAAATATGGAAATTTTGTTGAATTAAAACCTGAAGAGATTTGGGACTTTGATACCTTCTGTGAATTAAGAAGTGTTCTAAAAGCTATAAGCTCGCCAACAATAAAAAAAGGTGAATTAGAAGAAGAACTGTTTTTGGTTGATTTAGCTAATATTGAAAGAAAAAAAAACTCACTCAAAGGTTTAGTTACAGTTTCTGAAATCGGTTCCGATAAAAATTTTATAAAAGAAGGTGATATTGTAATTCCTAAAATAGAACCTAAGAAAGGACAGTTCTTCCTAAATCTAGACCATAATGAATATTTAGGGTCAACAGAGTTGGTAGAATATAAAATCAATAAACGTGAATTTAATCCCTACTTCATTTATTATATATTAACCTCTGAAAAGCTTTTAACAATTTTATCATTTCTTGAAAGTGGTAAGACTCATAAACGTGTGAGCTCAGAAAACTTATTAAAGATTAAAATTCCTAAAATTTCGCTTCATATTCAAAATATCGCTTCGCTCAAAATAGAAAAGATCAACAAAGAGATAAGTGACCTTCAAAACTCCGTATTGAAACCATTAGATATTACTAATAAAGTTTTTAGCGAGTATTTCGATATCGAAATGAACTTAATATCGAAATTAGACAAAACAAATAAGATATCAACTAAATTGAGTGATGTTGTTTTTTATAACAGCAATTTTCGAAATGGAACAAGATGGAATAAAATGCAATTTATTCAAAATTCGATTTATGCAAACATAGATTGCATCAAGGTACTTGGTGAATACATAAAGTCAACAAAAAATGGATGGAGCCCTCTTTCTATAGAAGGGGGTGAAGGGACTCCAATTCTTGGACAAGAGCACTTCTCATTTGATGGAATTTTAAAAATTAACCCTTCTAAAAATACGGAAGAATCGAGAAATAATATCGAGGATTTTTTTGTGAGGAAGGGTGATTTTTTTGTAAGCAGAGGCAACACTGTCGATTTAGTTGCACTTGCCTGTATTGTTAATGATGAAATTGATGAGGATATCTTATTCCCAGACTTATACATAAAAATTGAACTTGATGAAGAGAGAGTAAACAAAGAATACCTTGCCTATATATTTAACTCTTTCTTTGGGCGTTTATATTTTAAATATGTAGCTAAGGGAAAAAACCAAACAATGGTTAAGATATCATCATCAGAATTATTAAACTTCCGGTTTCCACTTCCAACCATTAAGGTTCAAGAGGCAATTGTAGAAATTATAAAATCACAACTAAACGAACAAAAGATAATTGATAAAATAATAGATGAGAAACAACATCAAATAAATAGGATAATTGACGATGCAATACAGAAAGAAAAGAATTATAAGCAGACACATAAATTTGAAGCAATAGCTAAGGAGACATAAAATAAAGGCTGTTGTCGCAGTTCAAATTTTGAGAGCGCAAAAAGGAATTAGTTCTAAATTCACCGATGCTCCCAGCATCATGTGCTACTCGTAAACCTCGGCTAAAGTCCTGCTCCCCCCCTTAAGATGTGATCAGCAACCATCATATGAAAGCTATTAGAAATTCAGAATGATCACCTAACCCATGCCCATCGAAGTCATAAATGCGGACGTGACGCTGGAGAAATTTTCCGGCAAAGGGGGCTGGACGTATGCGCCCGTGCCGGCGCCGTTTGCGGGTTCCAAGGGCTACTTCAGCACGCTGCCGGTAAGCGGGCACATCGATGCGTTTGAGTTAACCGACGCTCACTTGATGTCCATGGGTCAGGGTCGGCTGTTTCTGCCGGTGAAGGCCGCTATTCGCAAGCAGCTTGGCAAGCAGGCCGGCGACGTGGTGCGGCTGGTGCTCTTCTGCCCCGATGCGGAGGCGCCGCTCACCGTATCCGCCGATGACTTCCGGGAGTGCCTGGCGGAGGTGCCTGGCGCGCTGGAAGCCTACGAGCGCCTGAGTGCCGAGCACCAACAAGCCTGGGTGGCGTGGGTAGCGGCAGCTTCCACCGATGAGCAAAAAGTAGTTCGCGCTGAAGCAGCCTGCACGCGGCTGGCATATTTGCCCCCCAACACGAAAAGCTGCCTGCCCCCGACGTAAAAAAGCCCCCAGCAGTTTTGGCAAGTGATTTTATTTCTCGACGCTGCCTCGGAAAATATTATTACTAGAACGTCATGCAGAGCGCAGCGAAGCATCTCGCTCGCGGTCGTTGCAATGGTAACTCAGTCGTCAGCACGCGAGATGCTTCGCTGCGCTCTGCATGACGTTCGAAATTATTGGGATAACCCTTCTCGGAGTTTCCTCACTTCGCTAAAACCGGCCGTACTGCTTCCGTCCAGATTTCATAGCCGGCGCGGGTCATGTGCAGGCCATCTTCCAAGAATAGCTCTGGGCGGGGCTTGCCATCGGCGCCTAGCATGGGCGTGCCTACATCAATGAAGCGCAGCCGCTTAGGGTGCTTTTCTATGTATTGGCGGATGAGGTTGTTGGCCTCCTGCATCTTCGGATACAGTTCCCACCGCGCCAGGCTGGGCTTTATAGACAGAAAAACCAGCTGTGACTTGGGTAGCTTTTGACGCATTAGCTTCTCAAATGTCCTAAACGACGCGTACACTTCCTGGGATGTAGCGCCGGATGCAATGTCGTTGTCGCCTTCGTAGAGCACCACTTGCCGCGGCCGGTAGCGCACCACCAGCTTATCGAACAGCTGTATGGCATCGGGAAAGCGCGAGCCGCCGAAGCCACGGTTGAGCACAGGCTGGTCGGAAAAGTCAGTAGCCAGCGTTTCCCACATGCGAATGGAGGAACTGCCGTAGAACAGAATGGAGGCTATGGGGGGCTTTTTGAGGCTATCCTGGCGGGCAAACTCACGCAGCTCCGTTGTCCATTGAGCAGAGGCAGGGGGTGCTACTGTTTGGGCGTATCCAGCCAGTGTCAGCCACAGCAAGAACACAAAAGCAAGGATGTACCGCCAATAACTGGGCTTTAGCATACTGAAGGGCAGAAAAGTGGTACCACTCGATAAGATACTAACGAAACAAGTAACTGAATAGCCGATACGCAGGTGCTGGATCGTCAGGTATGCTTCCTTCGCTTAGTATTGGACCCAAGTTCCGCTTTGAGTTAGAGACCGGGCTTGGCGGCGGTGAAATATAGGTTTTAGCAGTAGCAAAATTTGCGGAACACTATACTATTCTCATCCCTGGCCGGCGTTTTGCACCTGTCAAGCTAGTTATTCTTACCCTGCCGCCTATGCGTCCCGTCACTCCGCTCTTGCTTTTCTTTCAGTTGGCGCTTGCCTTCGGGGCCACTTTGCTCAGCGCTGCGCCTCTTCCGATGCTGGGGGGCAAATGGAGCGGTACCCTGAAAATACCCAGCGGCAAGCTGCTCCAGCTCCAACTGCATATCACCGATAACAACGGCAAGCGCACCGCTACCTTAGATATTCCCACTCAAAACGCCCACGACATTGCCGTGGAGCGCGTGGAAGTGCGCGGCGACAGTTTGCACTTACAAGCCAGTGCTATTCGGGCGTCGTTTGCGGGCCGTATAGCGCCCAATGGCGGTCTGATCACCGGCCGATGGCGGCAGAATGGCGCCCGGCTGCCCCTTCTATTGCAGCGCACCTCCACCGCCGTTGTAGCTGCCGCGGCAGCCGCGGCCCCGACGACGGTATCCACCAAATCAGCGGTAGGTCGCAAGAACGCAAAGCGCCCACAGGAGCCCGAAGCGCCGTTTCCTTATCGGGATGAAGAAGTTCGATTTGCCAATAAAGTTGCTGGTATTCAGTTCGCCGGTACCCTGACGCTACCTCAGGGCGCGGGTCCGTTTCCGGCTGTAGTGCTGCTTACTGGCTCTGGCGCTCAAAACCGCGACCAAGCCGTGTTTGGCCACCGTCCTTTCTGGGTTATTGCTGATTACCTGACCCGGCGCGGCATCGCCGTCCTCCGCTTCGACGACCGAGGCGTGGGTCAGTCGGGGGGCAATTCGGCCACGGCGACAGCTGCCGACTACGCCACCGATGCCCAGGCGGCCCTTGACTTTCTGCGCACCCGCCGCGAGATTAACGGTAAGCACCTAGGCCTGGTGGGTCACAGCGAAGGTGGCACGGCCGCTATTATAGCTACCAATAAAGCACAAAGCCCCGACTTCCTGGTGCTACTGGCCACGCCCGGCGTACTAGGCCCCGAGGTAATAGTACGCCAGACGCTGGACATTTCGCGCTTGAAAACCAACGACTCCAAAATCCTAGCCGGTGTAGAACAGCGGCAGCGGGCTCTGCTCAACATCGTACAGCAAATCAGCGACGATAAGCACGCCCGGGCCCGCCTCATTCCGGCCATGATTCCCCCGATTCCGCTGCCTCCCGAGCAGGCTGCCCAGATGCAGAAGCTGGCCGAGAACAAAGCCGCCATGATGACCACGCCGGCTTACCGGTTTATGCTAGAGGATAATCCGCCCAAAAATCTGCGCACTATCAAATGCCCGGTGCTGGCGCTTAATGGCTCCAAAGACCTGCTGGTAGCCGCTGACCCCAATCTCAAATCAATCGAGAAAGCGCTGAAAACCGGCGGCAACCGCGACGTGACTGTTCGCGAGCTGCCAGGTCTGAATCATCTCTTCCAAACCGCCGCGACCGGCGCCGTAACCGAGTACGACCAGATTGAAGAAACCTTTTCCCCCACCGCTCTGCGGGCTATCGGTGACTGGGTGCTGGCGCGGGCTAAATAATGGCCCTCTATATTCCCAAAGCTGAACTATTGCAAAGGGGCAGCGGCTCCGGCGCAGAAATTGTCCTTTTCTTATAAAGGTCTCTTTGCAACTTTATAAATACGTTCTACGTGTAGGGAAAATATTTTTCTTAAATTATGGCAAAACTTAGTTGATAGGCCTAAAAAAAGGGCAGAAAGCTAAGTTTACACTTCGTTAGCATCTCTCCTACTACGTTATCCGCCCCACCCGTTATTAAACTTTATGAAGAAATCTTTACCTCTTTCCTTGTTGACTTTACTCCTGCTATGGCTGCCTCTAGTAAGTAATGCAGCTGACCCTGTGCCTTTGAAGGGCCAGTGGAAAGGGCAGTTGAAGGTACCAGGGGGCAGTTTGGAATTGATCATTACGATCATGCCACTGACCAACGGCTCCTACTACGCCGCTTTGGATGTACCGCAGCAGCGCGTGAATCGGATGCCAGTGGAAGTGGAACTGAAGGGCAATGACATCGTGCTTCGCATGGAACAGGCGGGCAGCAGCTTTACGGGCAAAGTGGGCCAGAACGCCGCGACCCTCACTGGCACCTGGAAGCAGCCAGGCCTTACGGCTCCTCTTGTGCTGAAGCGGATTCTGGTAACGACCCCGCCCGTCGCTAAAAACCCTCGGCTGACGCCACCTTACCGGGAGGATGACGTGATTTTTGCAAATGCTGCCGCTAAGATAAAGTTAGCCGGCACGCTCACAGTGCCAGCCGGTCCTGGCCCTTTCCCGGCCGTAGTGCTGCTCTCCGATACCGGCCCCCAAGACCGCGACGCCGGCCAGCAGGAATACCGCATGTTTGGGCAATTGGCTGACTACCTGACGCGGCGCGGCATCGCCGTGCTCCGCTTCGACGACCGGGGCGTGGGCAAGTCAGGTGGCGACTACCGTACCGCCACCACCGTTGACTTAGTGGGCGATGCGCAGGCTGCTTTGAATTTTCTGCGCTCGCGCGACCTCATCGATCAGCAGCACGTAGGGTTGCTGGGCCACGGCGAAGGAGCCAACGTAGCGTTTCTTGCCGCCGCCGACCAGCATAACAAGACACCCGACTTTGTGGTCTCATTAGCCGGCTACGGTTTATCCGGGCGCGAGGTGCTGTTGCGTCAGCAAGTGGAAGTGATGCGGCTGATTGGGGCCGATGCGCCGCAAGTAAAAGCCGCAGTGGAGCTTTACAATCGCATGGTGGAAGTGATTCGCCAAACGCCCGATGATGCCCAGGCCCGCGCTAAGCTGGCCGGCATTCTACGTCTCAATAACACGAACATCGACCCGCTGATGGCCAAGGCTAGAGCCATTCAACTCACTACGCCCTGGTCGCGCTACTTCATGGACTTTGATCCGAGTACCAAATTACCGGAGGTAAAGTGCCCCGTACTGGCCCTCAACGGTCTGGATGACTTACAAGTAGGAGCGCGCGCCAACCTCACTATTCTGTCAAAAGGGCTTAGCTCCAACCGCGACGTTACGGTGCAAAAGCTGCCGGGCGTCAACCATTCCTTTCAGCCTGACGACAGAGATTGGCCTATCGTGAATGGTCAGCAGCAGCCTACTTTCTCCCCCAAAGCTATGGACACCATTCGCGAATGGGTAGCAGTGCGCAGCGGTCAGCCCAATGCCAAGAAAAAATCGGGAACAGCTGCTTTGGCAGCATCTTCCACTTTCTTTAAACGACTGAAACCTAGTTTTTCCAAGCAGCCAAAGAGCCAGGCTAGCCGGTAGCTCTAGCTGTTTCACTAACACTACTCGCTCCCCTTTTCGCTGGCGCATCAACGGCCCTAGCAAAGAGGGGAGCGAGTGGCGTTTTAGGCTAAAACTCTACTCGGTAGTTGAGAAACGGCACCAAGGAGGTTTGGAAGGCAGTTTCTATCTGCTGAGACGACCGGTCGTAGAAGCGGCCGAAGATATTCTGGTTGTTGCTGGCGTTTTGAATGTCGAGGGAGATAATGTGGGAGGCGTGGGGGGCATTTTTGCGGTAGCTGGCCCGCAGATCCAGGCGGAAGTACGCCGGCCCTTGCTCGGCCCAGGCCCGGTCTTCGATAACTACGCCGTAGCCGGCTTCGCGCGAGGCTTCCAGATCGACGGGCGTGTATCGGTTGCCGCCGGCCCAGAGCAGGCGCAGATTCAAGCCAATGAGGTTGTTTTTGTCGCGGCCTACTTTGAATTCGCGCCCACCTAAGGCATTTGCTACGAAGTTGCCGTTGTAGCGGGTATCGCGCCATTTGCCGTCGGCGGCCTGGTAGCGGGAATCGTAGAGCGAGCCGGTTAGCTGGAAGTAGTATTGGCTGGTAAAGAACTTCTCCAGCGTGACATCCACGCCGTAGTTTTGGCCGCGGCCGCGGGCTACCAGAGCCTCGGTAGGCGTGCCGCCGCTGTAGTTCAGCGCCGCGAAAGTATTATCACGGTCGGGGCTGATGGCCATGTTATAGAGGTGCTGGTAGTAAGGCTCCACACGCAGGCGCAGGTCTTCGCGCAGCAGATTGTCGTAGCTGAGCACGTAGTGCACGGCACGAGCCAGGCCCAGGTTGCGGTTGGGCTCAGCGTAGCTGCCATCGGCCTGCGGAATGCGGGTGTAATACACGAAAGGCGCCTCCAGACGGCTATGCAGTCCCACCCCCGCCGACACCGACTGCTTGGGCGAAAATGCCCAACGGGCCCCCATGCGTGGCTCCAGAGCTGTGTTGCCGTTCAGGCCAAAGCGCAGAAAGTGTACGCCGCTGGTAAAGGTGAGCTGCTCGGCGGCGCGATACTTCCACTGCCCGTAAGCTTGGGTGGTGGTAGTGGAGCCGGTGCGCTGCAAGAACTGAATAAATTGCCCCCCATACTCATCGTCGCGGAAGCCACTGCTGGCATCGAAGCCTAACCGGCTTACGATGGCGCCAGTACGCACGGTATGGCGGGCGTTGATCTTGTAGTTATAAAGCACCGAGGCCCGCACGGCGGTATTTACAAACTCCTCGTCATTGTTAAGCTCGCGGTTGTAACCCTCGCCAATTACATAAGCCTTATAGCCATGGCGGTCGCCGGAGGCGGTAAGGGCGGTTTCGAGATAGGCGCGGTCGTTGAGGACGTGGGTGTAGGTGAGGCCGCCAGTGGCCACATCTGAGGAGCCTACGTCGTCGAAGCGCTCGTAGTAGCGCTCCCATTTGGTGGAGTCGCGGGTGGCGCGGGAGCTGTTGCTGCTCAGACCACCGATGCCCCAGAGCACGAGGTTGTGCCGGCCTACGGGGACGTTGAGTTTGAAGGACAAATCCTGGTACTTGGGCACGCCGCCGTTGCCGGTCACGTCCAGGCCCACGTTATTCAGCAAAGCCAAAGACGAGTAGCGGTAATTAACCAGATACGAAGCTTTGGAGCGGGCACTAAACGGGCCTTCCACCGCAAACTCGACGCCCAGAACGCCTGCTTGAAAAGCATACTCGCGCTTTTCGTTGTTGCCGGCCCGCAGCCTTACATCAAACACGCCCGATAAGGCGTTGCCGTACTCGGCGGGGAAGGCGGCGGTGAAAAAGTCGGAGTTGGCCAGCACGTTGGTACTGAGTACACTCACGGCTCCACCGCTGGCCCCGGCGTCGGAGAAGTGGTTAGGATTGGGAGCTTCTACGCCCTCGATGCGCCAGAGCAGCCCCCTTGGCGAGTTACCTCGCACCACTATTTCGTTGCTCAAATCGCCCCCCGAGGTGCCTGAAACGCCAGCCAGGGTTTGAGCTGTGCGGGCCGGGTCGGAGAGGCTGGCGGCGTAGCGCTTGCTTTCCTCTACCGAGATGGAGCGGGCCGAAACCGTGGCCATTTCGTTGCGGGCGGTGCCCTTTTCCCGCTCTCCGGTCACGGTTACTTCATTGAGGTTAGTGAAGGACTCGCCCAGGCCGATGTTGAGCACCAACTCTTTACCAGAGCCCAGCAACAGTTCCGGAATAACCTGCTCTTCGTAGCCAATGAAGCTGATTTTGAGCGTGTGGCGCCCCACGGGCACCTGCTCAATCTTAAAGCTACCATTGGCATCGGCGGTGGCAGCCAGAACGGGCGTGGTACTGAGCACCACCACGGTAGCCCCAATCAGCGGCTGTTGCGATTCGCGGTCCAAGATACGGCCGCGGATGGTTTGGCTGAAACCTTGGGAGTGAGCATTGGGGCTTAATCCCAGAGCTAGCAATATGATAATGAGTGAGATGTAGCGCATGGTCGTCGGTTTTTGTAGGCATAGCACAGCCTGGGCAGCTGAAAGCAGCTGTCGGTGAAAAGCAGAAAAGACAGGAGTGGCCGCGAAGCCTAGGTGGGAGAAAGCGGTGCCGCGAGGCGGCTCAGAGGAACGTTCCGCTTATAAGAGACATAGACCGGGCTTAGCCCCTACGCCTTGCCCAAAAATATTTTTTGAGTTGAATAATCAATGGGGACTTTGCCCCCCAGCACGATGTAGAGGCACATACTTGTGTCTCGTCGTTAGCTCCGCCGACCTGAGAGTGCTGAGGGTGTTTACCATTTTATCCTGTCATCCTGACGCGGGAAGGACCTTCTGCCAATTGCATAGCTTGTTCTCACCTAATAAGGTCCTTCCTTCGTCAGGATGACAAGAGGTCAAACACAGACGATTGTCGTTCAATGACTAGACACAAGTATGTGCCTCTACTGTGTTCCATGATTAATTGAAGCGGCCCTACAAACGTATCCCGACGCTGTAGCCAAACCAGCCCAGCACGCGGGTATTCGTGTTGCCTTCGTCGAGCCAGAGGCTGCGGTTTTGCAGGAGGCTGGAGTATACTTGCGCTCTATCGGCCTCGTAGCGCTGGGTAACGAGCACACTTACCGTAGGCCCGGCCACGAAGCGGAAGTGGCCGCCGGCCTTCATCGGCGCGAAACCTACCAGGAAGCGTAGCTGGTTGTGCAGATTGAGCTCATCGGTCCAGCCGCGGCTTTCCTCGTTTACGTGCATGGTTACCGCGTCGAGGCTTAGGCTGATGCGACGACGGGCCAGCAATTCGGTGCCGGCACCGTAGCCCAGGGCCCAGCGACGGTCGCGGCTGCCGAAGCCGTCGTAAGCGCCGGTGAAAAAGGTGTAGAAACTAGCGGAGCCGCCTAGCTTCAGGCTGGCACTCACGGGCCAGGATTCAGTATTTATTACTTCAAAGCGATGGTAGCCGCGGCGCACAAAATTGAGCGGCGCAATGCTGACGCCAGCCACTGTGTCAGCGATATTGAGCAAGCCTGCAAGCTGCACCCCGCGCACAGTTCCTGCCGCATTGAATAAGCCAGCCGCTTGCACGCCCCGCACTTCGCTCAGGGCTACGTTGAATAAGCCCGCTGCCTGCACATTAGCCCGGCTGGGGGGCATTTTTGCGTCGGCTTCTGCTGGATCAGCTGCCTGGGGGGCATTTTTATTCGGACCAGCGTAGTTGAATAAGCCGGCGGTCTGCACCCCGCTTACGGGGCGCGTGGCTACGTTGAGCAAGCCCGCGGCTTGCCAACCCTTGCCCGTACCACCCAGCACATTCAGCAGGCCCGCGCCTTGAAAGCCGTCGAGGTGGCGGCCTACCACATTGGCCAGACCAGCTACCTGCACGCCCCGCACCGAGTCGCGGTCCACGTTAAACAGGCCCGCGGCTTCAAACCCATCGACTCCCGCCGCGTATCCACCCAGCACGTTCAACGACACTTTATTAACTGTTTGCCCGCTGCGCATTCCATTGAAGCCTAACGGACCGAGGAATGACACTTGGGCGGTTTTAGTGCGGGTAGCCCGCGCTGGCTCTTCAAGCTCTGGCTCAGCAGCGGCCGGCTGGGCTACTGAATCGGCGGCCGTTAAAGCTGGCACAACGGCGGTATTGCTAGCAGTTGTCGGCGCTTCAGTCACCACTGATTGAGCACCCGATTTAGAATTGGTTGTTGAACTGTCATCTTTGACGGAGGAAGTCGGCTGTTTGCTTTGTGCAGGCTTAGTAGCTGGCGATTTAACTGATGCCGTTGCTTTGCTTAGTGCTGCCGGAGAAGCAGGTTTAGTGGCCGAGCTTTTACCTCCGGCGTTGGCCGATGAATCACTAGATGGAGTAGGCTTGACTGGCTTCACGGAGTGCAGCACAATTTGGTCGCCTACTAACTCGTAGCCAATGTTCTTGTCGGAGAGCACCGTATTCAGCACTGCGCGCAGGGGTTGGTTTTGCACGCTCAGCGTTACGGGCTGGCTTAGGTTTAGCGCCGTATTGCTATAGGAGATGCGTACCCCGTACTCGCGCCGCAAGGTCCGGAGCACCGATTCGAGCGGGGCTTGGCTAAAGGTGACCGTCACGCGGCGGTCCAGCACGGAGCTCGGACGCGTTTGGGACTGAGCAGGTAGCGGCGAGCCGGCCAGTGCACAACACAAGGCAAGGGCCAGGCATATGCGGTTTCGCATAGCTAATAGGGAAATAGAAGGCGAGAGAAAAAGCCGGGACGCTAGCGGCAGCCCGGTCCGTCAAGTGTATAGCCAGTAGCCGATTGGGTTACCGTGAGGTTGGCCGATAAGCTCACCACACGCAGCACCTGAGGCAGGCTGGCGCGGGCAAAAGTGCCGGTGAAACGACAGCTGCCGAGGGCCGGATTAGCGAGCGTCACGGGCGTATCGTAGTAGCGGGTCAGCGTTTGGGTTAGTTGGTCCAGCGATTGGTTGTCGAATACCAGTTCCTGCTGCTGCCAGGCGCGGAAGTTGGGATCTACAATAGCTTTTTGCACGGCTGCCGAGGGCGTAACCCGATGAATTACGCCCCGCTGGCCCGGCGTGAGCAGCACGGAGTCGGAGCCCGTTTCGAGGCGGCGTACGGGGCTGAAAGCTACGCGCCCCGTCACTACAGCCACTTCCACCGAGTCTTCGGCCCCGTAAGCGCGCACGTTGAATGACGTGCCTAGTACTTGCGTTCGGGTTTCGTTGGCTAACACAGTGAAGGTTCGGCCCTGGTCTTTCTTTACTTCAAAAAAAGCTTCGCCTTGCAGTTGCACTACCCGCGCCGTTTTGTTGAAGTCGGCGGCGTAGCTTAGGGTTGAGTGGCGGTTTACCCACACCTGGCTACCGTCGGGTAAGGTAGCTTTCTGACGTTGGACGCCAGCCGCCACGGTTATCATTTCCTGCTGACTGGGGGGCAAAAAAACTCGCAACAAACTCCATACGCCCACTAGCAGCAATACAGCCGCCGCCACACGTAGCCAAGGTTGCGCGGCCGGCCAAAGTGGTACCACCTTACCTTCCAGCTTATCCGGCGCTGGCACGGCGACTGGAGTTGGAGCCGGAGCTAACTCGGCGGCTACGCGAAACCGTTGCCAGGCCACTTCTACATCTGCTTCCGAAAATTCCTCCGCGCCGGAGCCGCCCCGCTCCCAGGCTCGGGTAGCATCGGTGAGCAGGGGCAAGCGGTCGGGAGTGGCCGTAACCCAGGCGTGCAGTTCCTGCTGTTCCGACGCAGAGGCTTCACCGGCCAAATGTTTGGCCAGGAGGTCCCATGGGGCTTCCGCGTCGGAATACAGGTCGGGCATGAATTAGAGCATTAAGTGAGCTTGCTAAAGTCGGTATTTTCTGGAAATCGGGCGGAGACTTGGAAAGATGTTTAACAATTAATTCGAAGCAAAACAGGTTGCTTTAATTATCAGCCAACACCTTGCCCGAGCCCGAAATTCGGCTGCTTACGGTAGGGTTGCCGCGGTAATACACGGAGCCACTGCCCGCAATATCAGCATTAAGAGTACGTGCGGCTCGCACATAGCTTCTGCCCGAGCCACTGATGGCTACATAGCTGTCCTGGGTTGCCAAATCGTAAGCGTTTACCCGCCCCGATCCGCTGATATTCACGTTGTGGCTCGGAGCAGCGCCGCTCAACTTCACCTCACCCGACCCCGACACGTTGGAACGCAGGGCCTCCACTTGAGCAAAAGTCAGATTGGCCTCACCCGACCCCGATACGCCGACCCGGAAGCTGGACGCCGTCCAGGGCGACGTGCTACTTACTTTGCCCGAGCCCGACACCTCTACTTCCGTCAGGTTAGGCACCGTAACGTAGATGCGAATGGGGTCGTGGCCGCGCACCCGATAGCGCCCGTACTCTATCTCGAGCTTGTCGCCGGACATTTCGGTCTCGAGGATGTCCAGGATATTACGCTGGGCTTCCAGGCGCACTTGCTGAGGGCTACCTTGGGTTATAATGACGTCGGCGTCAATTTTGAGTTCCAGACGGCTGAAGTTGTTGAGGGTACGGGTTTCCGTTTGGGTAGGACCAGTGCCGCGCACGCTGGGTCCAGTAATGTCGCCTTCGTGGTTGCAGGCAGTGGTGAGTAGGGTGGCGGGTAGAGCCAGTAGGAGCAGTAGCTTTTTCATAGCGTACAAGAGAGTGGAATTGAGAATGCTTTCAATACTAAGAGTCACATCTCCCGCTTTACCCCTACGCGGCTCCAAAATATTTTTTTACACCCCATCCTTCCTTCTACTATAAGAGAAAGCTGTGCAAAAGCCCCTTTAAGCCCTGGCGGAGCAGGCGCAAGGCTTTGCCCATCTGGTTTTCCACCGTCTTGGGGGCCACTTCCAGGGCCTCAGCAATCTGCTGGTAGCTCAGTCCGTCTTGGCGGCTGAGTAGAAATACGGCCCGGCACTGGGGCGGCAGCGCGGCCAGGGCCACCGCCACGGCTGCTTCCGCCTCCTGCCCGTGCACATGCTCGTCGGTGGTGTTGCGGCCGGATTCGGGCAGGCTCGCCTCATCCCAGGCCACTTGGCGCTTCTGGCGCGTTGTGTGGCGCAGAGCCGCGTTCATCACTGCCCGCGTAAGGTAGGTCTGGTAGGTAGAGGTAATGGCCAGCGTGTCGCGGTTCTTCCACACATTAAGCAACACTTCCTGCACCAAGTCTTCGGCTACGGCCTTATCCTGCACCACTCGATATGCGGCCGTAGCTAAGGACCGATAGTAGGCTCGATACAGCGCCTCCATAAACGCTTCCCCATCCGTGTGCTGCAGCCCCGCTAAGCGCTGGTCCAAGGCAGTGGTTTCGGTGGCGGTGGTCATAACAGCGGTGGAAGAATGAACTACTGTTTATACACTCAGTAGCCAGCGCGATTCCGTGATACAAATAGAGTGGGAAACTGCGCGCTTTGCTATCATCTATCCTTCTTATGCAGGAAGTAGCGTTTTGATCACTTAAAATCAGTTGTAATCGTAACTGGTAATAGCGCTAAATACGTTGCTGGCTAATTAGGTGCAAAAATACAGCTTTACAACCTGATGCATCGCAATACATTTCTATATTTTATTTGATAAATTCTGTACTCAGCAGATCTACCCAATAAAGAGACACGCCAAGGACTAAGAAAACCAGCCTAGGTTGCTGCCACCGGTTGGGGCTCAGGTGTCAAATCTAGGCGACGCAGCTTGTCGGCTTTAAAAGCTGTAATACCCACAACTAGCAAGGTCATTGCCCCGCCAAATATGACCGATGGCACTACACCCATAAGCCGCGCCGCCGCCCCCGATTCGAAGGAGCCGATTTCGTTAGAGGAGCCAATAAAAATATTATTCACGGCCGATACGCGCCCCTTCATGTGCTCCGGCGTGAACGTGTGCAGCAAAGTAGAGCGCACGATAACCGACACAGAATCGAAGGCGCCGGTTAGAAACAGCAGCACCAACGACAACCAGAAATTCCGCGACAGTGCAAAGCAGATCGTAGCCACACCAAAGCCCGCTACCGCCCACAGCAGCTTACTGCCCGCCCGCCGCCGAAGCGGATAATAGGTCATCAGTACCGCCATGAGCACCGAGCCCACGGCCGGTGCCGCTCGCAAATAGCCCAGTCCTTCCGGACCCGTGCGCAAAATGGTATCGGCGAAAATAGGAAGCAAGGCCACCGCCCCGCCAAAAAGCACGGCAAACAAATCAAGCGACAGAGCCGCTAGTACAAGCTGGTTGCTGAAAATAAACTGAACGCCCGACAGCACGCTTTCTCGCAAGTTCAGCCGTTCCCCTATAATCTCGGGCAAAGCACGATTGGCAATGCTGCTATACAGCAATAAAGCCACCGCCATGAGTGCCGCATCGACGCCGTAGGCGGTATTGATACCGGCTTTCGCGAATAAAAGCCCCCCAATAGCCGGCCCCATTACCGCAGCCGCCTGATAGGTGGTGCTATTCCAAGTAATAGCGTTGGCCAGCCGCTCGCGGTCAGGCATGAGTTGGGGCATAAAGGAGAATAGCGCCGGCCCCAAGAAACCACGCGCAATGCCACTCACAAAAATGACCGCATAAAGCGGAAGCGTATAAAATTGATCTTTCGCCAGCAGCCAAGACCCAACAGGCCGAGTGAGCAGAAATAGCGTGACCGAGCAAAGCAGCAACACCGTAACGGCTGCCACAATAATATTCTTACGCCGCACCGAGTCGGCCACGTGCCCAGCGTAGAGCGACACGACGATACTTGGAATAGCTTCGGCTAATCCAATCAGGCCCAGAGCCAGCGGGTCATTAGTCAGCCGAAACATCTGCCAGCTTACTACCACGCCCTGAATCTGGGTGGCTACGGTCATGCACACGCGGGCCGATAATAAGCGACGAAACTCAGGCAGCCGCAGGGCCGCGTAGGGATCGTGGGAGCCAGCAGAAAAAATAGCGGACATAAGAGGACACAAGTCAAAAACGGGGACAAAGGTAGCGCAACCCGTTTGAACCCAGCATGCTGGAGCGCTCTGACTTACTTCACGCCAATGGCGCTTACCGTATGGTCTTGGGGGCCTCTTTAGAGCAATGTGCTGCTGGTCTTGCTAAATCCGGATGACATGACGCTCTCGTATTGTAGAAGTGTAGCATTCAAGAGGTTCCGGAAAATTGAATCGACTCGCTAAGTGCCCACTGAGTTTTGCGCTTCACTGCGGTGTTATTTTTGCTGTATCTATAATTATTCACTATTTTTCTAATGCACAGTTAAAAAGTTTGGTGCATGTGAAATAGCAAATAATTGATTTATAATATTTAATAAATTGTTTTAGCTCAACAGAAAAAAAAGTTTCGCTTGACCTCTGTTGACGTTGTGAATGCCCTCGTAGTTTTCTACATTTGACTTTCCCAGTTATCTTTTTACAAGAATTATCTCTTTCACCGGTAAACTGCACTATTTGACCTGAAGCTCTACGTTCTCTTAACCCGTAGCCTTTATGGAAACTATGCAGCCGAGCGATTCCGCGTTGATTTCGCTCTACATTGCCGGCAAAGAAGATGCCTTCGCGCTTTTGCTGGAGCGGCACAAAGCCCGCGTTTTTACCACCATTATGCTCATCGTGCGCGATGAAGCGGTGGCCGAAGACCTATTGCAAGACACCTTTATCAAAGCCATCCACACCATGAAGGGTGGACGCTATAATGAGGAAGGCAAATTTTCTTCCTGGATCTGCCGCATTGCCCATAATTTGGCTATTGACTGCTTCCGCCGCGAAAAACGCAAACCTTTATTGAGTCTTGATACAACAAGCCACGCCTTTAATTCGTTGGCTTTAGCGGAGGAGGGCGCGGAAGCGGCCATCACCCGCGAAGAGACCCATGCCCGGTTGCGCGAATTAATTCAGGACCTGCCCGCGGCGCAGAAGGAAGTGCTCATTATGCGTCATTATGGCGATATGAGCTTTCAGGAAATCGCCGATGCGACAGGGGTCAGCATTAATACCGCTCTGGGAAGGATGCGCTACGCGCTCATCAACCTGCGGAAAAAAATGGCCGCGCAACCTGTTTTCTATGATCAAAACATTTACCCACGAGAAGCTGATCCGGTACGTGTACAACGAGTTGCCGGATGAGGAACACCAGGAAGTAGAGCAAGCCTTGGTACATGATGCGGAATTGGCTGCCCGCTGTGCCGACTTGCTACTAGCCCAACGCTGCCTCAACGGGTTGCAGCGTGGCCCCCGCCCAGCGACGACGCAGGCTATCCTGCAGTACTCGCGCACCTTCCTAACTCCATCGTAGCAAAAAAGCAGAGGGAAGGAGTAACGATAGTAGCGTATTTTGCTGCTTTGTTACTCCTTCTCTCTTTTTTATGCGCAAGGCTGAGCGGTTTCGTCGCTTTTTAGACTACTTCACCACGCACTTTCCGGAGCCCCAAACGGAGCTGCACTACGCCAATCCTTACGAGCTTATCGTGGCCGTGGTGCTTAGCGCCCAGTGCACCGACAAGCGCGTAAACATGGTGATGCCCGAGCTGCTGCGCCAGTTCCCGACGCCGGCCCACCTGGGTGCTGCCACGGCTGAGGAGGTATACCCATTTATCCGCAGCGTTTCTTACCCGAATAATAAGGCAAAGCACTTAGCGGGCTTGGGCCGCATGCTGACGGAAGAGTTCGGCGGCGAAGTGCCCAGCACTATTGAGGAGCTACAGCGCCTGCCTGGCGTCGGGCGCAAAACGGCTAACGTTGTTGTCTCGGTTATCTATAACCAGCCAGCCATGGCCGTGGATACGCACGTGTTTCGGGTGTCGCATCGGCTTGGCCTGGTCAATCGCTCTTCTACCACGCCGCTGGCGGTAGAAAAGGACTTGGTGCGCTATATTCCGGAAAGCTTGGTTCCGAAGGCGCACCACTGGCTGATTCTGCATGGACGCTACATCTGCGTAGCTCGTCAGCCCAAGTGTGCTATTTGCCCCTTGACCGATTTCTGCAAGTATTACGCTCAGCATTTTGGCGCTCCAACTACAGAAATAAATGAAGAATTGCCCCCCACGACCTAGAAAAGCGGGCAGTCAGTACAACTTAGTACAAATGTAGTCTTAGATAGTATGAGAGTATTACTGTTTCGCAGCTGACTCTAAAATTGCCTGCATAGTAGCTGCTAACTCTTGTCGGTCGAAGTGCGCGTGAGCAGTTGATTGTCCATTGAGGCCAGCTTGCTTAAGTTTAGCAGGGTTGGCTAGCAGGGCGCTAACACAGGAAGCTAAGGCATCAGCATTGCCGGCGGGTGAGTACCAACCACAGCTGTGCTTTTCCACCCATTGGCGAGTCCAACCATTATTAGTTACTACCACCGGTGTGCCCACGGCGAGGCTGTCATAAAATTTAGCCGGCGAGTTAGCGTCCAGTACTGGCAAATCCAAGAAAGAAACTATCGAAATTTCGGCCAACCGAAACCAAGTAAAGACCACGTGGCGTGGCTGGGGGGCAATTAATCGAATACTGGTGCAACGCGCCGCCGCTGCTTGTATCAGGGGCTCATTAAAGCCGTGTCCCATGAATACCCACAGTACATCTGGGAGTGTGGGGGCCATTTTCTCAGCCGCTTCAACTAATGTCGGAATGTCATTGGCCCGGCCGAAAGTACCCGCGTAGAGAATGATACGGCGGTTAGTAAAGACCTGTTCCTGCCGCAGAGTAGCTACAGCCTCATCGGTAGCAGTGGCGGCTAAGTGAAAGTCGGTGCCGTTAAGGACAGTCGTTATTTTGCTAGTACTCACGCCCAACTGCTCCATGTAAGCTGCCATATCAGGTGAGAGGGGCACGATATGAGCGGCACTTTTGTACAGGCGCTTTTCCAGCGCAAACAGCTGCTTTTGCGCCAATTTGCTAGGCACAGCGCCCATGGCTATGGGAAAGGCAGGCCACAGGTCCTGTACCTCGAATACCCAGGGCACCCGCCGTAAGCGCGCCACCTGGGCGGCGGCCCAGGCAGCCGTAAGCGGCGTCGAAATTCCCCAGATTACGTCGGGCTTGTCGAGGCGCAAACCTTCGCGCACCGCGTAGGCCGCGTATTGCCCAAAAGCCAGTGCCCGCCGGCCCGCTCCCATCTTATTGTTATACGGCACGGCAGCGGCCCGCATTTCCACGCCTTCGGGCAGCCACGGGAATTGCTTGGTAAGCGCCTGCGCCTCCCAGGTGCGCGTGGTAATGAGCGTTACGCGGTGCGTGCGGGCCAGGTGAGCGAGCAGCGTGTAGTGCCGACTAGTAGCCGGACAATCGGGGTTGGTATGGTACTGACTAAAAACCGCGATGTGCACCTGGCAGTTGAAAAGTAAACACTAGCGGGGCCTTCTTACCCCTGCAAAATCACTGATACCGCTGGCCTATTTGCGCTTCGGCCGGTAGCGTGACTCGTTCAGAATAGCCTGCGGATCCTTATTAGCCATGAGCTGCGCGAGCGTCACTTCGGGGTGCGTATCCATGTACTTGCGCACTATTTGCCAGCCTACCCAGGCACCGATGCGTCCGGGAGCCGTTTTATCGATTTCGGGTACGTTGGGCCGCTCGCTCACGTATTTCTGAATGGTGAAAGGACTGGTATTATAAAGCAGGTTTTTCTCAATGAAGTGAGCCCACACTTTGCCTTCATTGAATTGCAAGTTTGCCAGCTCAGTGGCCGTGTAGCCAATCAGCACCGAATCGGGGGAGCAAGGCAGCACTTTTTCCGTGAAGTAAAGCGACTTGCCCAACTGTACCATCTCACCGAGCATATTTTGCTGTTTAACGGGTGGCGCTTGGTTGTACTTGCTGGAAATAGCCTGAGCGACTGTCGGCATGAGGTGAGCCGGAGTGTAGCGCCGCAGGATGTAAGCGGGCACATTAGGCCGGTAGCTGGCTTTGGGGCCCACAAAAAAGTCAAGGCTAAGCACCATCAGACTATCGTTCACAAACAAATCTTGGCTTAGCCCGCTCACAAACGTTTTGACGGGCGGCACCCGAAAATCAGGGAAATAGTAGCGCACGTGCTGCAGGAGCTGTTTGAGCTCCATTTGCAGGGTATCGGTGCTGGAGAACTCCGCCAGGGTTTCCTTGCCTAGCTTTTGTAAACCCTGGTTGGTAGCCAAGCGAGTAAGCGTAGCGGCCAGAGCAGCATCGGACGGGTACTGCCGGCGCTGCAAAAACTGGTTGGCTAGCAGAGGGTTGCGGGCTAGAAACTGTTGGGCGTCGGCTTCGTTCTTGATAGTAAAGAAGGACTGCTCCAAGCGCTCCACCTTCACCGGAGCCTCAATGGCGGCCACTTCCGAATTTATCTCACAGGTAGTATCGCGTTTGCAACCGATCAGTAGCAGCAAGGCACATAAGCAGGTAAAGAGGGCGGCCCAGGAGCGCTGGGGGGCAAATTTGTAATTCACGGTTCTATCTTTGGGGCGAAAATAGCCAAAACGAAACGTCAGCCGGTCAGCTTTCGTCTTTAGCAACTCGTTTTATCCGTTTATTATGAAAAAAATACTTCTAGCCCTGCTCCTGCTCGGCGCTACCGCTGGCACTGCCTCCGCTCAAGTTGAAATTGGCATCAAGCTTTCGCCTTCTATTGCTTATCTGCGGGCTGATGGACCTAGTCAATACACCTTCAAATCCGAGAAGAGCAAGCTGGGTATTGGGGGCGGTTTGGTCGTCGACTATTTCTTTGGTCAAAATTACGCTTTTGGCACTGGCTTACAGCTAACTAGCAAAGGAGGCACAGTTTCCTACCTAGCTAATACTACCACTGGCGACAGTGAGCAAAAGATCAGTCTTCAATACCTGGAAGTACCGCTGACGGTAAAGCTATTCACCAACGATATTACCACAGATACCAAGCTTTATTTTCAGTTGGGGGGCAAAATTGGTGGCTTGGTAGCCGCTCGCATAGATGGCAACAAGTTTTACCAGGGGACAGAGAGATCTCGCAAGCACTTCATTATTCCTGATGCTGCCTTGCTAGGCGGCTTTGGGGCCGAATATCAGGTGGGGCAAAGCACTAAGGTTTTCGCCGGGCTTTCCTACCACCATGGCCTTGCCAACGTGGATCGGTACTTCAAAAGGACGCTTAACAATGATGTAACCCTTAAAAATGGCGAAGTCGCACTTGACTTAGGCATCAAATTTTAAGTGGTAAATAGTGAGAAGGTGAAATAGCGAGTTAGACGTTCTCAGGTCACCGACCACATGAGGTCGATAGCAACTAGAGCCTTACACTCACCATGTATTTTCATCATAAAGCCCGCCTTGCTCATCCAGAGCGAGGCGGGCTTTCTTCTTGGTCAGGGGGCTTTTCGCAGAAAAAACCGTTTGTCCTTAATCTATAATCTCAATTTCGCGGTCTTGGAGGCGAGCCATAGCTGCTGCCGGTGAGTGCAGTTCGATGTCTTCGCCCCGCTCGTCCTCGATGCGGTAGTCAGTGAGGCCAAGGCTGGTATCCTTGGTCACTTTTACCCACTTATAATACTTTAAATACCACTTCATTTGCTTGGAAACCAAGCCCTTAGTGTAGTACGCATACAGGAAAGGGTGCACGTGCAGGGTAATACCCGACTGGTTTTGGGTCACGAGCAAGTCTTCGATGCTATTTTCAATCTCGTCGGTGACGAGGATAGAAGCCGAAATCTTACCCGTACCGCCGCAAGTGGGGCATAGCTCGCCGGTGATGATATTCTCGGCGGGCCGCACGCGCTGCCGCGTGATTTGCAACAAGCCAAACTTGGTGATGGGCAGAATCGTGAAGCGCGCTTTATCGTGCTTCATAATGTCCTTCACCGCATCCTCTACCTTCTTGCGGCTTTCGGCCGACTTCATATCAATGAAATCGACAACAATAATGCCCCCCATATCGCGCAAACGCAGCTGGCGGGCCACTTCGCGGGCCGCCGACAAGTTTACGTGCAAGGCATTAGCCTCCTGGTCGCTTTCCTGGTTGCTCTTATTACCGGAGTTGACGTCGATAACATGCAACGCCTCGGTGTGCTCGATAACGAGGTAGCCGCCGCCAGGCACCGTTACGGTTTTGCCAAACAGGGTTTTGAGCTGCTTCTCGATGTTGAACTGCTCAAACATCTTCACCTTACCGGTGTAGTGCTTGAGCAAGCCCAGCTTATCAGGAGCAATCTTCTCTAAATAAGCCCGCATCTCCTCGTACATCGGCGCCGAGTCGACGGTGATGGCGTCGAAAGACTCGTTGAGCATGTCGCGGAGCATGGAACTAGTGCGGCCCAGCTCACCCAGAATCTTATCGCGCTCCTTAGCGGTGCGCAGAGTCTGGAAGAGCTGTTCCCAGTTAGCCGTCATGCTCTGCATGTCCTTATCCAGCTCGGCCACCTCGCGGCCCTCCGCTACCGTGCGGATAATGACGCCAAAGTTGTCGGGCTTGATGGAAGCAATCAGGCGCTTAAGTCTATCGCGCTCCGTACGGCTGACGATCTTCTTGGAAACGCTGATGGTATTAGAGAACGGTACCAATACCAAGTAACGACCAGCCATCGAAATGTCAGTGGACAGGCGCGGACCTTTGGTCGAAATGGGCTCTTTTACAATCTGAACCAGCAGTTGCTGACCCTTTTTGAGCACATTATCGATCTTACCGACTTTGTCGAGCGGCTCCTCAAACTGAAAAGTTTTCAGTGGCCCGACGGTAATTTTCTGCGATTGTACGCCTTTCACCCACTTATTCAGCGACAGGAAATTCTCACCCAAATCGCCGTAGTGCAGAAAAGCGTCTTTTTGATACCCAATGTCTATGAACGCAGCGTTCAGACCGGGCATCACTTTCTTGACCGTACCCAGGAAGATGTCACCAACGGAGTAGTTGGTGTCGTTGCGGTCGAAATGGTATTCGATGAGCCGCTTGTCCTGGAGCAGGGCAATTCGTTCGCCATCCTGAGCAGAATTAATGATTAATTCGTTACTCAATGTCTCGGTAGCTTAACTAATCTCCCCAAAAGCGCCTGAGTTTGCCCCCCGAAACCCACAAAGGGAAGCCAGTGCGCCAAGGCACCAGCTTCCCTTTCGAGCCACGGGGAAAGCATCAAACCAGCCACTCTCAAGGATACTAAATGAGAGATAAACGGACCTTGGTTGAAGCCTCAACCGTCCGCCAGCTAACCCCGCGGGGCTTACTTCTTCTTGTGACGGTTCTTGCGCAGACGCTTCTTGCGCTTGTGGGTGGCAATCTTATGACGCTTTCTCTTTTTACCGCAGGGCATGTGGTTGTAGGTTAAATGGTTGAATGACTTTATTCTTAGCTAGCTGATTTTTCATCCGCCGCTTCTGCTTTGTAAGCAGTAAGCATTAGAAGCACAAATCTGCTACTTTATTCCAACTTGCTCAGCTCCTCATCGACGGAGGCCGCCAGACTTGGGTCGCTGCTTAAACTTTTGGCTTTAATAAAAGCCGCTCGGGCTTCCTCTTTGGCGCCCGTTTGGGCCAAAGACACACCCAAATAAAACTGACCGTTGATGTTGTTCGGATTCACTTTTACAAGCTCCCGAAAACGCTCTACGGCTTTATCGTACTGGTTACTTTGAATAGAGAGGATGCCCAGATTGTAGAGCGCCTTCTCGTTGCGGGGGTTGGTGGCCAATACCTCGCGCAGTAACGTAACGCCCTGCACAGGGTTGTCGCTGGCCATATAAGCCATGCCCAAGTTGGTTTTGGCGTCGAGGTTATCAGGGTTGTTTTTCAACACCTTCTCGTACAATTCCCGGGTTTTCGCGCTGAGCGTTTTGGCCCGCTCTTCCGTAGCCGCGAAGCCAAAGGCCTCGAAGTACTCGTCAGCGGCCCGCTTCCAAGCTTGCTCACCGGGGCGGGCTACTGCTACCTGCTCGTAGTAATAGCCAGCGCTGTCAAACTTAGCGATGGCTTTGTACTTGGCGGCCAGATCGGAGGCTACGCGCAGACGAGCCTGCGGGTCGCGCTCCTTGCTGTAGCGTGCGGCCAATTGCTTGATCTCACGGCTTTGCTCGGGCGTAGCCTGCTGATGAGGCTGCTCGGGCGTGCCAGCCATAGGGTCGGCGGTTTGTTCCTGCTCGCCGGAGGAGGCCAGGGCCTTGGAGCCACTGGTAGCCGGTCCGCCGCCGTCGCGGTTAGCGGTGCGCGCCGCGTCCTGGTTAAGCTCACCTTTGCCTTCTTTAGGCTTTACCATCACCTTAGGCAGCACAAACAAGCCAGCTATCAGCGCTAAGGCGACAGCTAGTACCAGTAATTGATGCGATAAAGGACGTGAAGCCATGAAGAAAAAGCAGGCCGCCGGGCTTCCGGTTATGAAGCGCCCGACGGCTAGCCTGCAAAGAAATAAGTAGAAGAGAAAGAAGGATTAAGCCTGAGCAGTTTCCTTGATTTTCTTGCTGTTTTTGATTTTACCGATGAATGTTTTCGACGGCTTGAAGCTAGGAATGAAATGCTCGTCAATGATGATCGACGTATTTTTCGAAATGTTACGAGCCACTTTCTTTGCCCGCTTCTTGTTCACGAAGCTGCCAAAGCCGCGTACGTAGATGTTGTTGCCGTCGGCCATCGAATCCTTTACTACTTTGAAGAAGGCTTCAACGGTAGCTGACACGTCTCCTTTTTCGATGCCGGTCTTATCGGCAATCTCGGCGATTACTTCTGCTTTAGTCACGCTGGTAAATGAAATGTACTATGGAGAGAAAAAAATAGACAGGGCAAAAGGTTCCCGATTCAAGACGTAAGCCTTTGCCCGGTAGGCTGTTCGCTTATGAATTCGGGCCACAAAGGTAGTTTCCTTTTTTGGTTTTGCAACATTATTCCCTGATTCCGCGCTCCACTCTCTTTCTTTCCTAAATTATTTGCTCTCAATATATTGCCTTCTTCTAATTCTACTCTCGCCCACCCTTTCTTCGCTTCGGCCCTCCTCGATTGGTACCCCCGCCACCGCCGCGACCTGCCTTGGCGCCACACCCGCGACCCGTACGCTATCTGGCTCTCCGAGGTCATTCTACAGCAAACCCGCGTCAAGCAAGGCCTCCCCTATTACCTTGACTTTGTTACATCTTACCCCACCGTCCAGGACCTGGCCGCCGCGCCCGAAGATGAGGTAATGCGCCACTGGCAAGGCTTGGGCTACTACTCGCGGGCCCGCAACATGCACCACACCGCCAAGCAGGTCACTAGTGAGTTTGGGGGGCAATTTCCATCTTCCTACGCTGGCTTATTGCAGCTAAAGGGCGTGGGCCAATACACGGCCGCTGCCATTGCCTCCTTTGCCTACGACGAGCAAGTAGCCGTGCTTGACGGCAACGTGTACCGCGTGCTGGCCCGCGTGTTTGGCATCAGCGCCGATATTGCCGCGCCCGCCAGCCGCAAAGTGTTTCAGCAGTTGGCCGATACGCTTATTCCAGCAGCCTCGCCGGCCGAGTTCAACCAGGCCATCATGGAATTCGGGGCCATTCAGTGCACACCCGTAAAACCGGACTGCTTGTTTTGCCCCCTACAAGGTGAATGCTTTGCCTTTCAACATGGTATGGTGCAGGAGCTACCAGTGAAAAGCAAAGCCAAAGCCTCACGTACGCGCTACTTCCACTACATGGTGCTGCGCTACGAGGATACCGTTTACCTGCGTAAGCGTACCGATAAAGACATTTGGCAGGGCCTCTACGACTTTGCCCTCACCGAGTCGGACAGCCCCGATTTGCCCCCCACCGACCTAGTCGATAAAGTAGAAGACCTGGGGGGCAAATTGGATACAAATACGGCCGAAGAGCCCGCGTATGCAGCGCGCCACGTGCTGAGTCATCAGAAGGTAGAAGCTCGTTTTCACGCCGTTCGGTTGCAGGCTCCGCTGCCAGCGGCGGCGCTGGCGGCTAGCGGTTTGGCGCCATTCACGAGAGCCGAAATTGAGCAGTTACCAAAGGCCGTTTTGATCAGTAATTACTTGGAAAGAATCGGGTTTTAAGCGGTTTTTTGTTTGGATGACAGGGGGTATTTTTGTATCTTTAAAGGAATAGGAAGCAGCGTTTTTTGCTTCGTAACCCTTTATTAATCAAGTGATGGCAGCAGGAGTAAACAAAGTAATCTTAGTTGGAAATCTGGGCAAAGACCCAGAGGTTCGCCACCTAGAAGGCGGCGTGAGTGTGGCCAATTTCACACTCGCCACAAACGACTATTACAAGGACAAATCTGGCGCCCGCATCGAGCGCACCGAATGGCATAACATCGCCGCTTGGCGTGGCTTGGCCGAGGTAGCCGAGAAATATTTACGCAAAGGGCATCAGGTATATATCGAAGGCCGCATCCGGACGCGTCAGTACCAAGACAAGGACAATCAGACGCGCTACATTACTGAGATTGTGGCCGATGAGATGACCATGTTGGGCGGGAAACCTCAGGGCGATGGAGCGGCTGCGCAGGCAGCACCCGTGCCTGAGGCCCAAACGTTTCGGCAGGAGCCCGAGCTAGACCAGCTCCCTTTCTAAAAATGCCCCCCCAGCGGGCAACGCTTCCTTAAAAGCCCTGGCACGAAGCCGGGGCTTTTTGCGTTGGAAGGGTTTGCACGAAGAATAAGGCGCATTAGCACAACCTCTGCATTTCCGCCTACCTTTGGTTATCATCTTCGCATTGTTTCAAATGCCTGTTTTCCAACTTTACCGTGGTTTGGGCGCGGTGCTGCTTTTTGTGGGCTCACTTGTTACCGGCTGCACCTCGGCGCCCGATTACACGCCCAAGCCTAAGGGCTACAATCGCATCGATTTGCCTCCCCATAGCTACCAGCAGCTAGCGCCCGGCCGGCCCTACACATTTGAGTATTCCCGCCACGCACGCATCCTGCGCGATTCGTCGTACTTGGCTCAGCCTAACTGGATTAATGTGTATTATCCGAAACTGGGGGCCAATGTGCAGATTACGTATACCAACGTGCAGCAGAACGCCAAACTCTACAATAAGATGCTGGAAGACGCCCGCAAGCTCACCAGCAAGCACCAGATCAAAGCTTCGGCCATTGATGAGAGCATTCTGCAAACGCCCAGCGGCATGAAGGTGGCCGTGTTTGAGCTAGCCGGCGACGTGCCCAGCCAGTTTCAATTCTATACGACCGACAGCACTAAGCACTTTTTCCGCGGCGCCCTATACTTTCCCATCGCAACGGCTAATGATTCTCTGGCTCCTATTATTGACTACGTCAAGAAGGATATTGTCCAGATGCTGAACACGTTGAAATACAATTAACATTTACCATTTATCAATTAGCAGTTGCTCGGCCAGGCTGTCGGCTTGTTAAATGATAATTGTTGAATGATAAATGAAATGAGCTTCTTCAATACCAAGATCGAGTACTTACGCGGGGTGGGAACTCAGCGGGCTCAGCTGCTGCAAAAGGAGCTGAACCTGTTCACCTACGGCGACCTGATTCAGCGTTACCCATTCCGCTACCTCGACCGCACCCAATTTTATAATATCGTCGACCTGCACGACGACTTGCCTTTTGTACAGGTGAAGGGCGTGCTGCGCAATCGGGAAGTGCTCGGCGAAGGCCCCAAGCAACGCCTAGTGGCTAAAGTAGCCGACGAGAGTGGCGAGCTCGAGTTGGTGTGGTTCAAGGGCGTGAAGTACCTGCAAAACATCGTCAAGAATCACCAGGAGTATATTGTTTTCGGTAAGCCGACCATGTTCAATGGCAAGCCGCAAATGGCTCACCCGGAGCTGGAAGAAGTAACCGAAGCCAAGCCTGGCCAGAGCTTTTTGCAGCCCGTGTACAACACAACCGAAAAGCTCAAGAACTACCACCGCATCGACAGCAAGGCGCTGGCCCGCATCGTGGCCGACTTGCTTAAAATTGCCCCCCAGCACATTCCCGAGTCTTTGTCGCCAGCTCTCATCCAGCATTATGGGCTAATGAGCAAGGCCGACGCGCTTCAGCAGATTCACTTCCCCCAGAGCCCCGAGCTACTACAAGCGGCGCGGTTCCGACTCAAGTTTGAAGAGCTTTTCTACGTACAACTCAAGCTGTTGCGCCAGCGCGACCAACGCAAAGTAGAGTTGGCCGGACAGATTTTCCGGGAAGTGCCTTCCTTAGTCGATTTCTATAAAAACCATTTGCCTTTTGACCTCACTGGGGCCCAGAAGCGGGTTATTCACGATATCTACAAGGATTTTTGCGCCGGCAAACAAATGAACCGCCTGCTTCAGGGCGACGTGGGCTCGGGCAAAACCATTGTGGCCTTTATTGCCATGCTTATGGCCGCCGACAACGGTGCCCAAAGCTGCCTGATGGCACCCACTGAAATTCTGGCCGATCAGCACTACGTGGGCCTGAAAGCGTACGCCGACCAGCTCGGTATCCAGATTGGCAAGCTTACGGGCAGCACACGCACCGCCGAGCGCCGGGTGCTGCATGAAGCGCTGCGGGCTGGCCAAATGCACATGCTCGTGGGTACGCACGCGCTGCTCGAAGATGTAGTGCAGTTCCGCAATCTGGGTCTGACCATAATGGACGAGCAGCACCGCTTTGGCGTGGCCCAGCGCTCCAAGCTCTGGCAGAAGAATCCGCATGTCATCCCGCACGTGCTGGTGATGACCGCTACGCCCATTCCGCGCACCCTGGCCATGACCCTGTACGGCGACCTCGATGTATCGGTGATTGATGAGCTACCCGCCGGCCGCAAGCCCATTGTGACCGTGCACCGCTATGACGCTAATAGGCTGAAGGTATTTCAGTTTCTGCGCGACCAGATCAATTTGGGTCGGCAAGTATACATCGTATATCCGCTGATCGAGGAATCAGAGACGCTGGATTACAAAGACCTTACCGACGGCTACGAAAGCGTAGCACGGGCCTTCCCGGAGTTTCAGATCAGCATCGTGCACGGACGGATGCGGGCTGAGGAAAAAGACTTCGAGATGCAGCGTTTCATTAAAAAGGAAACGCAAATTATGGTAGCGACCACTGTTATTGAGGTAGGCGTAAACGTGCCTAATGCCTCCGTAATGGTGATTGAGAGTTCGGAGCGATTTGGGTTGTCGCAGCTGCACCAGCTGCGGGGCCGCGTAGGCCGGGGCGCCGACCAGAGCTACTGCATTCTAATGTCGGGCTACAAGCTGAGCAAAGACTCCCGCACCCGCCTCGAAACGATGGTGCGCACTAACAATGGCTTCGAGATTGCCGATATCGACCTGAAGCTGCGCGGCCCCGGCGACTTGATGGGCACCCAACAAAGTGGCGTCCTTGACTTACTGATTGCAGACTTGTCCAAAGACGGCCGCATTTTGAGCGAGTCGCGGGCGGCGGCTCAGCAACTACTTAGCGATGATGCGGGATTAAGCAAGCCCGAAAACATTAACATTCGCCGCCACATTGAATCGCTGCCTGCTACAGCTGTGAATTGGAGCCGGATCAGCTAGCAGTAGCAAAGCAGCTTATTAACGAACACAAAAAAAGCAGCTAAATAGCTGCTTATCAGAATCTGTATTAATTATTAGCTGATACTGTTTCTGTTCGTACCCACCAACGGTTGTTTTCACTTGGGGTAGTCGCCTGCAAGTTCGATTGACGGGCAAAGAATGAAGCCATGTGTACTGGCAACTCATTACCAGAAGTGTTCTTGGCAGCAATGCTCGTTGGAGCGGGATCTTTTACCAACTTGCCTACAATGATTAAGCTAAACAGTAATAAAAACTTGAGTAATGATTTCATATCAATTGTAATGTGATCAACGACAGCCTAAAAGGCGCGCAAAGTTAAAGCCAAAGTTTGAGAAGAGACAACTTAATTCATTGTCTTGAGCAAGAAGTGTAGTTCTACAGCAGATGAAGGGTTTTTTATGTATAGAATACAGCTAATTTATAATACATGAAACATGTCTTTCATCGGAATTATCATATTCCCTTTGAAATCCATCACAAAGTAAATGCTCCTATATTTAAAATATGCGACCGGAATGTTAAATGATCATCAACAATCAGTGACTGTTGTGGCGCTTACCAAAGGGTAGGCGGCGCTATGTACGGAGTACACTGGAAGATGGATACCTTTGTTTATACTTTTTTCTAAAAATTAGCATTTTTTCAACCTAATTGACCTATTTGTGCAGGTTACATTTCTTCAAAAACACAGCTTAGTAGTGCTCTTGGCACTCTGCCTGACTTTTCCGGCGCTGAGCCAGCGAGTTAAATCGGTAGCGTTCACCTACCTGCCCGAAAAATCGGATGATCGATATAACCAGCGAGTAGCGCGCAAAACCTTACCGTTGAGCGATGGAGGGTTTATTATTCTGGCGCACCGCACTACCACAGAATATGCCGTAGAGCGCTACGACAAAGAATTAAAGCCCTTATGGTCAACTCCGCTGCCACTTACTTCTGAGGAGAGCATTGATGGCTTCGGGCAGAGCAGTCAGCAAATTACGGTGCTTATCTACCGCAAAGATGGGGCATCCCAGAGCCTAGCCGCGCAAGCTTTTGAACTGAGCAGCGGCAAAATTGCCCCCCAGAAAAAGCTCATTGAAACTGCCGCCCGCAACCGCCGTCCGGGCGCCGCTTTCTCCACCGATGGCACGAAGCTAGTAGCCTGGCAGTATGCTACCCGCGACGAGCAAATCCGGGCTATTACCGCCAATGTGTACGATGAGAAATTAACCAAGCTGAAAGATCGCACTTACGATTTTCATGATCTGGGAGGCTTTTTCTCCACTACTATTCACATCGACAATGAGGGCACGCAATATGTATCCCTCCTCAGCGATGATATGAAGAAGCTCACTGTGCGCCGCTACCGCAATGATACTCCTGACATCAAAGTAATGTCGGTGGCATTAGGGGGCTCCTTTGAGGGCAAAGCCGTAATGGTATTTGATGCCAAATTTGCCCTCCAGCCCGACAATACGCTTTATGCAGCCGCAATCTGCACCGAGCGGCAAACGGGTCTTTACTTCAGTTTGAAAGTGGTCAAATTCGACTTCGCCGGTGATGGCACTATGAAATTCGCTCCAGAATTTCGCTTCAAGCCCGAATACCTAGCAGAAGTGAATAAGGCAACGCAAGGCAAGGCCCAACGCCTAGAGGACATCTATCTGAATGATCTGCTCTTCACGGAGGACAAGCAGCTAGTCATTATCGCCGAAAAGAAATACGAGGAAGGCGGTGACGAGTCGCCGGTTCATGCGCGCGAGCTACACCTGTTTGGCTACGATGAGTTTCAGCTACCAGCCTGGCATTCCATTATTGATAAAAAGCAGGTAGCATCGCCCGCTGAGGCCTTCGCTGGAATTGGCTATCGGGCCACTGTAGTAGGGCCCGAGATTCATATCCTGACGCAGGAAAAGCTGAACGGTAAGTCGGACTTATATCTACGCCGCGTGAATGCCCAGACTGGGGTTGTGCAGCCCGCTAAAGGACTGGGGCTGAATGTAGCCAATGATCAGCAACTGGCTTATGTAAAAGACTTTACTGCCTGGCTCGACCCCAAAACCATTATAGGTGTGAGCCGGCCAAGCAAGAAGTCGGCCGCGCTACAGTTGAATAAGATTGCCGTTAAATAGATAACGAACTCTTTAGCTACAAAAAAGCCCCCCAGAACATTTCCGGGGGGCTTTTTTGTGATGAATGGTACTGTGTTAATTAATACACGTACTCGTTGGCTTCAATCATCGCAGCAGCGATGCGACGGCGAGCCTCTTTCGTGTTGAAGAGTTCTGCTTTGGTGAAGCGCTTGAGGCCAGTAGCTAGCAGACGCTGCTCGTCGCCTTCGGTCATGGCAGCAATGGCATCTTTAGCCGCTTTGGTTACAGAGTCAATGGTATCGGCCAAGTACACGCGGGCAATATCGATCTGGTTGGCCAGAGCAGCTTCGTTGCTTAGGCTGATTTCCTTCTCGACACGTAGCAAGGTGCTCTCGGCGGTGTACACCTTAATAGACATATCGGCGATATTCATCAGTACCTCCTGCTCTTTCGCTAAGGAGTTCATGTATTTCTGAACGGCCGTGCCAGCTACCATCAGGATAGCTTTCTTGAGGTTGGCAATGACTTTTTTCTCAGCACCGAACAGTGAATCATCAGCCTCAGCGAAGTCTGGAATAGCCAGCAACTCCTGCTGTACTGCTTGGGCTGGGCCCATTAAGTCAAGCTCACCTTTCAGACCCTTTTTCAGGATCATATCCACGGCCAGCATACGATTGATTTCGTTTGTGCCCTCGAAGATGCGGTTGATGCGGGAGTCGCGGTAGGCGCGGTCCATGGGATAATCGGCCGAGAAGCCGTAGCCACCAAAGATCTGCACGCCTTCGTCCGTCACGAAGTCAAGCACTTCCGAGCCTTCTACTTTGAGCATGGCGCATTCCACGGCAAACTCACGAGCGGCACCCAACAGCGCTTCATTCGTTGATTTGCCTTGGCTCAACAACTCCTGCTCCATGCGATAGATGTCCATACCAGCGCGGTAAATAGCTGACTCGGCCGCGTACACGCGGATAGCCTGCTGGGCCAGCTTGTGCCGTATAGCCCCGAACTTAGAGATGGGCAGCTTAAACTGTACCCGCTCGTTGGCGTACTTAATGCTTAGGTTAAGCGCCATTTTGCTAGCACCTAAGCAAGCAGCAGCCAGCTTGATACGGCCGATGTTTAGGATGTTGAAAGCAATAAGGTGGCCTTTGCCAATCTCACCCAATACGTTCTCCTTCGGCACCGTTACGTCCGACAAGAATACTTGGCGAGTCGAAGAGCCGCGGATACCCATCTTGTGCTCCTCGGGACCAAACGTGAGGCCGGGAGTGTTGCGCTCTATAATGAAGCCGGTGAACTTGTCGCCATCGACTTGGGCAAACACTATGAACACCTCCGCAAAGCCAGCGTTGGTAATCCACATTTTCTGTCCATTCAGCACGTAGGTTGCGCCACCATCGGTTGATACGGCCTTGGTTTTGGCCCCCAGCGCATCCGAGCCCGAGCCGGGCTCGGTGAGGCAATAGGCACCGGCCCACTCACCGCTGGTCAGCCTAGGCAAATACTTGGTCTTCTGCTCTTCGTTGCCGAAGTACAGAATGGGCAGCATAGCAATACCCGTGTGGGCCGCAAAAGCTACGGGGAACGAATGGCCACCACCTACGCCTTCCGTCACGCGCAGGGCCGTGTTGAAATCCATGTCGTAGCCGCCATACTCCGCTGGCATCGACACACCGAAAAGGCCTAATTCGCCCGCTTTCTTCATCAAGCCAGCCATCAAACCTTCCTCGTGGTTGTCGAGGCGATCCAGCAGCGGGTATACTTCACTCGTCACGAAGTCCAGACAAGTCTGGTGCATCATATTTTGCTCCTCGGTGAATTCCGCGGGCGTGAATACGTCTTGGGCATCCGTTTCCTTAATGATGAATTCGCCGCCCTTCCTGAGTTTGTTTGATACTTCCATGACTATGTGAGGTTGAGAGTTATGATTGATTTGATGTGGCTAAACAGACAGAAAACTATTAGGCTTGCCGAGTAATTACCGCAAACGAAGCCTTAGGTTTACCTACCGAAATATACAAAAATATGTTAGGCTTGCCGAGTACTTAACGAAAAGAAAACCCCGTTTAGTTCGGGGCTTTCTTCCTGCTAATTCAAACAGGCGTTTGTCCTGTCAGGTTATAAGTTGGGCCTCAGCTCTTCGCACTGGCTACAACCAAATGCTACTTTAGTAACTCGTAGATACCAGCTACACCTTGCCCCCCACCCACGCAGGCGGTGACCATACCATACTTTTTGCCCCGCTCGCGCAGCTCATCAAAGAGCTGAATGCTAAGCTTGGCTCCCGAGCAGCCCAGTGGGTGTCCCAGAGCAATAGCGCCGCCATTCACGTTTAGCTTCTCCTGATCAATGCCCAGTTCGCGCACTACGGCAATAGACTGCGAAGCGAAGGCCTCGTTTAGCTCAATCAAATCAATATCGTCGAGCTTCATACCGGCTTGCTTTAGCGCTTTTGGCACTGCTTTGATGGGGCCCATACCCATGATGCGCGGATCTACGCCTTCGGCGGCGTAAGTCACCATGCGAGCAATTGGCTCCAGGTTTAGCTCCTTCACCATTCGCTCCGACATTACGATGACGAAAGCTGCGCCGTCGGAAGTCTGGGAAGAATTACCGGCCGTCACGCTGCCTCCGGCCGCGAATACCGGACGCAGACGAGCCAGCGCTTCTACCGAAGTATCGGCGCGCGGGCCTTCGTCGGTGTCTACTACGTAAGAGCGGGTTTTCTTCTTGCCGGAAGCTTGGTCGAGGTAAGTTTCCTCGACCGTGATAGGCACGATCTGCTTCTTAAACTTGCCTTCCTTGATGGCTTTAATGGCCTTCTGGTGAGAGTTGAAGGCAAATACATCCTGGTCTTCGCGGCTGATGCCATAGTCCTTGGCTACCGCTTCGGCAGTTAGGCCCATGCCCAGATAGTAGTCGGGGTTTTTCTTAACCAGATTGTAGTTCGGTACTGTTTTCCAGCCTACTGTCGGCACTTGCGACATGTTCTCAGCGCCACCAGCGATGATACAGTCAGCCATGCCAGCGGTGATTTTGCTGGCCGCCATGGCAATAGTTTCTATACCTGAGCCGCAATAGCGATTTACTACCAAGCCGGGTACGTTCATAGGCAAAGCCAGCAGCGAAATCATGCGACCGATTTGAAGACCTTGCTCCGCCTCGGGTACTGCATTGCCCACAATCACGTCGTCTACACGGGTAGGATCGAGTTGGGGTACGGAGGCCATTAAGTGCTTAATAACCTCAGCGGCGAGGTCATCGGTACGGGTGAAACGGAAGCCGCCCCGGGGGGCTTTTCCTACGGCCGTACGATAACCAGCTACGATATATGCATTCATTATTTTAGTCTTAAAGAAAGTAATGAGTTTAAAAGCCGGGCTGGCAGTGGCCCTAGTTTCGCAACGGCTTGCCCGTAGTCAGAATGCTCTGAATACGCTCCAGCGTTTTCCGCTCGCCCGTGAGCGACAGGAATGCTTCACACTCCAGATCCAGCAGGTATTGCTCGCTTACTTCCGTGGGCTGCGATAGGTCGCCGCCGCACATTACGTAAGCCAGCTTTTCAGCAATCTTCTGATCATGCTCGGAGATGTATTTGCCTTCTTTCATGGCATATACACCACTCATAAACATGCCCAGCGCGCCCTTGCCGTGCACCTTGATATTGGTCTTCTGAACAGGCATGGTATAACCGGCATCAGCTAAATCAAGTGCTTCGGCTTTCGCCTGAGCAATAACACGCTGGCTGTTTACCACGATTTCGTCGCCGCGGCGCAGGAAGCCTAAGTCGAAGGCCTCGGCAGCGGAAGTAGAAACTTTGGCTGTGCTTACCGTTACAAACGTGTTGCGCAGCAAATTAAATTCCGGCTCTCCTTCTTCGTATTTGGCCGCCGTACGCAGAGTCATTTCCTTGGTACCGCCACCGGCCGGAATCAAGCCTACACCAAATTCCACTAGCCCCATATAGGTCTCAGCTGATGCTACTACCTTATCGGCGTGCAGGCAGACTTCGCAGCCGCCGCCCAACGACAAGCCGTGCGGTGCCGTCACGACCGGAATGCTGGAATAGCGCATCCGCATCATGGCGTTTTGGAACTGCTTAATCATCAGATTCACCTCGTCGAACTCTTGGTCGAGGGCATACATGTAGAGCAATGCCAGATTAGCTCCGGCAGAGAAGTTTGGCGCGTCGTTGCCTACCACTAGCGCGCGGTAGCCGGCTTCGGCCATGTCTACGCCCTTCATCAGGCCCTGAATAACATCGGAGCCGAGGGTATTCATTTTCGAGTGAAACTCAACACCCAACACACCATCGCCGAGGTCGTGGACGCTGGCGCCGGCATTTTTCCAGAGCACTTTGCCCGTAGCCCGTAGGTTATCCAGAATCACGAAGTTCTCGACGCCGGGAATTGGCTGATAGCTCTTGCTTTCGAGGTCGTAGAACTGTTTGGCGCCCGTTTCGGATACTTTGTAGAAGGAAGTGTGGCCAGCGGCCAGCATCTCCTGTACCCAAGTGGCGGGCTGCTTGCCTTCGGCCTGCATCAGTTCCAGGCCTTGCTGCACGCCCAGTGCGTCCCAGGTTTCGAATGGTCCCATGTCCCAGCCGAAACCGGCCCGCAGCGCATCGTCTATCTTATAAAGCGAATCGGTGATTTCGGGAATGCGGTTGGTGACGTAGGCAAACAGACCCGCGAACATCTTGCGGTAGAACTCGCCGGCTTTGTCTTTGCCGCTGGCCAGCACTTTGAAGCGCGGAGCCAACTGCTCGATGGTTTTGGTCAGTTCCAGCGTGGCGAATTTCACCTTCTGGCTGGGCTGGTATTCCATGGTGTTCAGGTCGAGGGCCTGAATCTCAGATTTGCCCCCCGCGCCCTTTACTTTCTTGTAGAAGCCCTGGCCAGTCTTGTCGCCTAGCCACTTCTTCTCGCCCATTTGCTTCAGGAAGTCGGGCAGCTCGAATACGGCTTTGGCCTCATCGTTCGGTAAGCCTTTAGCTAAGCCGTTTGCCACATTGATAAGCGTATCCAAACCTACCACATCGGAGGTACGGAAGGTGGCCGACTTGGCGTGGCCGATAACCGGGCCTGTGAGTTTATCTACTTCTTCTACTGTTAGGCCCAGCTGCTGCATGATTTGCAGCACGTCCATGATGGCGAATACACCCACGCGGTTAGCAATAAAAGCGGGCGTGTCTTTGGCCAGTACCGTGGTTTTGCCCAAGTACAGGTCGCCGTAGTGCATCAAGAAATTAACCACGGCCTGATCGGTGGATGGCGTCGGGATGATTTCGAGCAGCTTGAGGTAGCGGGGCGGATTAAAGAAGTGAGTGCCGCAGAAGTGCTTCTTAAAATCTTCGGAGCGACCCTCGGCCAGCATATGAATCGGAATACCAGACGTGTTCGAGGTGATGAGCGTACCGGGCTTGCGCACCTTTTCTACCTTTTCGTAGAGGCTTTGCTTGATATCGAGCCGCTCGACAACTACCTCAATAGTCCAGTCGCAAGTAGCAATGTCTTTGAGGTTATCGTCGAAGTTGCCGGTTTTGATGCGCGAGGCGTCCTGCTTGCGATACAAAGGCGAAGGATTGGAAGCCACGGCGGCCTGCAAAGACGCATTCACGATGCGGTTGCGCACGGCGGGGCTTTCCAGGGTCAGGCCTTTTGCTTCTTCCTCGGGTGTTAGCTCGCGGGGCACAATGTCGAGCAGCAGCACTTGAGCACCGATGTTAGCGAAATGGCAGGCAATGCGCGAGCCCATTACGCCGGAGCCGAGCACGGCTACTTTCTTGATAGTTCGATTCATAATAAGCTGAAGCGGTAATCTGGTTAGCGAAAATAGAAAGGAGTAGAAAGCAGAATGCCCCAAAAAAGCCCCCTAGGCGGAGGTAGTTTCGGGGCGAAGCGGCTTAGGAGTAAAATCGTCGAACAAGGATTTGCTCTCAATCATGGCGTTGATCTGGCCTACCACCTTAAATAGGGTTTCGAGCTGCGCCTGGGGGATTTTCTCCCGCACTTTCTGATTGAAGTGCCGCACCGTCTGGCGCGATATTTCTTTCCCCCGCAAGCCCTCTTCCGTCAGGAAAATGCGCACCGAGCGCTTGTCTTGGGTGTCGGCTTGCTTGTAGATAAGCCCGCGCTCCTCCATGCTGCGCAGAATGCGCGTGAGACTGCGCGTCTCCAAACCGAGCAGGGGGGCAATTTTGGTTGCCGGGGTGCCATTTTCCTGATCAATGTTCAGGAGCACGAAGCCAATACTAGTGGTGATATCGTGCTTGGCAGCCTGCGTATTATACATGCGCGATATGGCATGCCAGCAGACTTTTATATTGTAATCGACGGTTTCTTCGGGTTTCATCGGGGCAGGGATGTCCGGTAAACATACAAAGAATATGTTAGGCTTGCATACTACTTTGCGATAAAAAAGTTGCGCTACTACAGCTTTCATCCATGCTTTTAAGCAAAACGGCCCCGCCAGTTGACTAGCGGGGCCGTTTCAGTTAGCGAAGCGCATTTTGATGATACAAGCTCTCAATCAAGTCCCGATTGTTCTCGGTAATGGCTTTGCGCTTCACCTTCATGGTGGGCGTCATTTCACCGGTTTCTACAGTCCAGAGCTGAGGCATGAGACATACTTTCTTCACCTGTTCCCATTGGGCGAAGCCTTTGTTGTAGCCCTTTACTAAGTCATCGTACATATCCACGATTTTGGGATCTTTGATTATCTGCTCATTGGTAGTGAATTCTACCTCGTGGCGCTTGCACCAGTTCTTGAGCTCATCGAAGGACGGGACAACCAGTGCCGACGGAAACTTTTGATCGGCTCCAACCACCATGGCCTGCTCAATCAGCGGTGACTCTTTGAGCTTGTTTTCGATTACTTGGGGGGCAATGTACTTGCCGCCAGAGGTCTTAAACATCTCCTTCTTGCGGTCGGTAATCTTGAGGAAGCGGCCGTTGACAAATTCGCCAATGTCGCCGGTGTGGAACCAGCCGTCTTCGTCGATGACTTCTTTGGTCAATTCGGGTTTGTTGTAGTAGCCTTTCATGACGGAAGCCGACTTGGTCAGAATTTCTCCGTCTGCGGCAATCTTCACTTCCGTGTTTTCAATCACAGGGCCCACGGCGCCGATGTAGTTGTTCTCCCGCTCATAGCCGCTCACGGCAATTACGGGCGAAGTTTCGGTGAGGCCGTAACCTTCCATCACGGGAATGCCTGCCGCCCAGAACACACGAGCAAGGCGCGGCTGCAAGGCGCCACCACCCGATACAATACACTTCAAATTGCCCCCCAGCGCCTCACGCCACTTATTGAAGATAAGCTTATTGGCCAGCGCTAGTTGAGTATTGTAGACAAAGCCTTGGTTTTTCTGGGTGTCAAACTTTAACCCCAGATCTAAAGCCCAGAAAAACAGGTTTTTTTTGACGCCTTCTAAATCATGTCCTTTAGCGACAATCTTATCATACACCTTTTCGAGCAGGCGCGGCACCGTCGTGAAAATCTGGGGCTTTACTTCACGCAGGTTGTCGGCAATTACTTCCATGCTCTCGGCGTAGTAGATACTCACGCCGTTGATCATGTATAAGTACGTCACCATGCGCTCGAAAATGTGGCACAGCGGCAGGAAGCTGAGAGCTGTATCCTCCTTCGTGACGGGCACGGAAGGCTGAGAGTTGCGGCAGTTGCTGAGCAGGTTGTCGTGGCTGAGCATCACACCTTTAGGGTTGCCAGTAGTGCCCGACGTATAGATGATAGTCATCAGATCATCGGGCTGCACGGCAGCTTTCAGCGGTTCAAGGTCGGCGGGGTTGCCTTGTTTGCCTAGGGCCAGCAGCTCGTCGAAGTGGCGGGCGCCCTCTACTTTGTCGAAGGTGAAGATGTGCTGTACTTCGGGTAAGGCGGCAGTGGCCTCTTTCACTTTGGCATACAGGGCCTTATCAGACACGAATACGGCCTTCACACCCGCATCGGTGAAGATGTACTTATAGTCTTCCACCGTAATGCTGGGGTACATGGGCACGCTCACGGCACCGAGCTGGGAGATGCCAAAATCCGCCAGCATCCACTCGGGGCGGTTCATAGAGATAATGGCAACTTTATCATCCTTTCGAATGCCTAACTGGCGCAATCCTAAGCTTACCAAATTGGCATTTTCGCTTACTTGCTGGGTACTCATTTTTTGCCAAGCACCATTTACTTTGGCAGCCAGGCAATCAGATTTAGGATACTTTGCAAGTTGGTGGGGCAGAATATCAAACGCGCGGCGAACTTCCATGGAAATAAGGCAGAAGGGTGGGAAATACTGGTTAAATAAATGGATTTTTTCGCGGAAAGCCAACTCTTAAGGGCAGATTAGGCAGCTACAAGCGATTGTAGTGGCACGTTGGGACGATTTGCGTAATTTCGCCAGTCTGCCCTGCTTTTGCCCGATGAATCTGGCTATCTTTTTTGATCCGCTCCCCGAGGAGCTTTTGCCTCCCCTTCTTGCTCCTACTACGCTAGGAGCTCATCTCAGCTGCTTTCTGGATACATTCCCGGATTGGCGCGAGGCTGATATGGCCATTATCGGTCTTAATGAGTGGCGAGGAAGTGCCGCCGGTCCGCCAACTCAGCACGGCGCGGATGCCGTGCGTCGGCGTTTCTACCAGCTGCAAAAGGGCGCCGCCCCGCTCCGACTGACTGACCTAGGCAACTTACGGCCGGGCCTCACATTGGAGGATACCTACCGACGCCTGTGCGAGATAGTGGCTACGCTGTTGGAGCACAACACGGTGCCTATTCTGCTAGGCGGCAGCCACGACCTCGATTATGGGCAGTTTCTGGCCTATGAAACCCTCGATCGGCCAGTGAGCTTCGCTACCGTAGATGCCCGCGTAGATATGGCCGAGCACGATACCGCCGCCGCTGAGGATTCGCACTTGCGGCGTATGCTTATGCACGAGCCTAGCTTTCTGTTCAACTTCGCTCAACTGGCGCATCAGCAATATTTGGCTACGCCGGAAGTACTGGCGGCCTTGGAAAAGCTGCATTTCGAAACGCTCCGCCTAGGGGCCGTCCGCACAGATGTCCGCCAGGCGGAGCCGCTGCTGCGGCAGGCCGACTTTGTAAGCTTCGATGTAGCGGCGCTGCGCTGGCAGGATGCACCGGCTTATTCGCCCGCCAACCCCTTTGGCTTGACCAGCGAAGAAGCAGCGCAACTGGCTTGGTACGCCGGCCACAACGACCAGCTCAGCAGCTTTGGCCTCTACGGTTACCGCCCCGACTTCGACCCGCACGGCATGGCCGCCGCCACGCTAGCTACCATGCTTTGGTACTTTGTAGAAGGCTTCTACCATCGACGCGGCGAAACGGATTTCCAAAGCACCCGCTTTAAGCGCTACGCCGTGGGCTTGCCCGGCACCCCAGCTAAGCTGGTTTTTTACAAAGCCAAACGCACCGAGAAATGGTGGCTGGAGGTAGAAAGCCTGGCGGATAGCGCTATCAAGCGAGTAGTGCCTTGCAGCTACGAAGACTATGTATACGCCGCCCAGGGCGACTTGCCCAACCGCTGGATTCTGACGCAGGCGCTACTTGGCTAGTCTGCGGTGCCGCTCTTTTACGCTTGTCGTTGAACTGATTTACCTTCTTTTTTTAAATGGATAACCCGTTCTCGGCAGAACCGAAAAACGAACAATCAACGACGCCCAACTTGCCTGAATATACCTTGTCGCAGTTGGCGCTACGTAACGGGCAAGACCGAGACGAAATCTGGGTGAGTTACCAGGGGCTTATTTACGACGTGGGGCGCTCTCGCCTCTGGACCCGAGGTAACCACTACGGCCACTGGGCTGGCCAAGACCTGACTGCTGAGCTACACAAAGATGCCCCGCATACGGCGTATGTTTTTGATAAGTTTACAGTTATTGGCAGGCTAAAATTGCCCCCCAACGTTTCCAAAGCCAACCCCACAACGACGCCAGCGTAAGCGGCCCATACCACCACCCACCTATTCCTCCCTCGCCGTGAACTCCACCGAAAGCGCCTCCCTATTCAACGACCTTGAAACGCTATCTACCCATGATTTGCTGGTGGGCATGAACAGCGTCGATCAGACTGTGCCAATGGCCGTGGCTCATGCTTTGCACCAAATTGAGGCCTTGGTAGAGGCTACGGTGGGTTGTATGCAGCGTGGGGGGCGTTTATTCTACATTGGTGCGGGTACCAGCGGGCGGCTGGGTATCCTTGATGCGTCGGAGTGCCCGCCAACCTTTGGTGTGCCGCAGGGGTTGGTTATCGGCATTATTGCTGGCGGCGACACCGCTATCCGCCAAGCCGTGGAAAACGCTGAAGACAATGCGGAGCAGGCCTGGAAAGACTTGCAGGCTCACAATATCAACCAGAACGATATGCTGGTCGGCATTGCCGCTTCGGGCCGGACGCCTTATGTGATTGGAGGCTTGGAGCAGGCTCGGCGTCAGGGCATTGCTACGGGCTGTATCGTTTGTAATGCGGGCTCCTTAGTAGCAGCAGCGGCTGAGTTCCCGGTGGAAGTAGTAACCGGACCAGAGTTCGTGACCGGCAGTACTCGCCTGAAAGCCGGTACAGCTCAGAAGCTAGTGCTCAACATGCTCACCACCGCCACCATGATTCGGCTAGGCAAGGTCAAAGGCAATAAAATGGTGGATATGCAGCTCAGCAACTACAAGCTCGTGGATAGGGGCGAGCGGATGCTGATGGATGAGCTAGGCATTGAGCAAGAGGAAGCGGCAAAGCTTCTAAAACAGCACGGCTCGGTGCGAGCAGCCCTACAAGCCTATCCTGGTTCGTAACCTGCCCTAAGTAGCAGTACTTAATGGCCACTTATGTAGGTCAATGTTTTTTGCGTGATCTGCGGAACAGAATAAATTGTGGTGCGTTCCTACCAAAAACCATTAGCCTGCCCGTGCATACCATTGAGCCGCATTACAATTGGATAGAGCAGTACTCGGCCACCGAAGATCCTCGCTCGCCCCTTTTTGAGGCAGAAAACAGCCTCGATTCCTTCACCAATACCATTTACGGCTACTATATTCATCCTCAATGGGATAGCTTGGAGTCGGATACCTTATTTCTCAAAATCCTCTTCGTAGACTACGATCAGGGCGTAGGTGTCATTGAATTTATCGGCGAGTGGAACGACGCCATCGAGAACGACGTGATGCAGCTCAAGCGCAACATCATCGACCTGATGGTGCACGAGGGTATTCGCAAATTCATTCTCATCGGCGAGAACGTGTTCAACTTTCACGGCTCCGACGACTCCTACTACGAGGAGTGGTTTGAGGACGTGGAAGACGGCTGGATTGCCGGTATTAACTTCCAGGAACACGTGTTGCGCGAGATGCGTCAGTATAACATCGACAACTACGTCAACTTCGGCGGTCAGCTCGATGAGTTGCCTTGGCGGACGTATCAGCCACGTCGCCTGTTTGAGGTAGTCGACGGTCTACTCCAGCGACGGCTTAACTAAGCGCACAGCACTTCAAATTGTCTAAGACACAAAAAGCCCCCCAGATTTAATTTGGGGGGCTTTTTGTGCTTTATAAGCTACTCTAATTAGTGAGTAGTGGTAGCAGCAGGAGCAGTGGTAGTGGTGGCAGGAGCAGTAGCACCGTCTTCCATTGCATCAGCTTGGTTCTCAGCGGCGTCGCGGGTAGAGTCAGCAGCCTCTTCCATAGCGTCAGCCTTCATTTCGCCAGCTTCTTCTACATTCTCAGCAGCACCTTCAGCAGCGTTCTCAGTCTTAGACTCGCAAGAAGCGAAAGTGAACGAAGCAGCAGCGAGTGCGAGGAACAATACTTTTTTCATGATCAGGGTAAATTAGGGAGGGGGTTGAAAATCGATTTTGAAGTGATTCTCGCTGCCGCCGCGAACGGTCGATCAGGAGATTCACAGCTTTATACCTCAACCAGTAATTAGGTAACCCGACGGGGTTAAGGATTTTGTTAATTATTTTCAGATAATATGAATCTTGATCGAACCATCAATTAAAAAGCCCCCCAGAATAGCTCTGGGGGGCTTTTTTATAAGTTTGCCTACGAAGCAAATTGTTTTGACAAGCTTTACTTTTTGCGGAAAATAATCCCGATTGGTACGCCGGTAAAGTCAAAATGCTCGCGCAAACGGTTTTCTAGGTAGCGCGTGTAGCTTTCTTTCACGTACTGCGGCAGATTGCAGAAGAAGGCGAATACCGGGTTGTGCGTGGGCAGTTGGGTTACGTATTTAATGCGTACCATCTTGCCTTTCACCGACGGCGGCTGGTGAGCCTCAATCTCCCGAAGCATTACTTCGTTCAACTGAGAAGTCGGCACCTTTTTCGTCTTGTTCTGATAGACCTGCACTGCCGTTTCGATGGCCTTGTGCACGCGCTGCTTGGTGAGTACTGAGGTGAAGATGATCGGCGGATAGCTGATAGGGGCAATTTTCTCCCGAATCTGCTCCTCAAACTCTTTTATCGTGTTGGTCTGCTTGTCCTCGATCAGGTCCCACTTATTCACCACAATCACGATGCCCTTGCGGTTGCGGTCAGCTAGACCAATGATGTTTACATCCTGGGCCTCAATGCCACGAGTAGCGTCGAGCATCACGATGCACACGTCGGATTCTTCCATGGCCCGAATAGAGCGCAGCACGGAGTAGAACTCAATGTCTTCGTGCACTTTGTTTTTACGGCGCAAACCGGCCGTATCTACCAAGATAAATTCGTTGCCGAAGGCGTTATAGCGTGTTTGAATAGCGTCGCGGGTCGTGCCGGCAATGTCCGTCACGATGGTCCGCTCCTCACCGAGCAGCAAGTTGAACAAGCTGGACTTGCCCACGTTGGGCCTCCCCAGCACCGCAATTTTCGGCAAACCAGAGTCAGGCTCTTCCTCCCATGGGTCGTCGAAGTGACTAACCACGGCATCGAGCAAGTCGCCGGTGCCGGAGCCATTTTGACTGGAAATGGTGAAGATGTCGCCGTCGCCTACACCTAAGGCATAAAACTCACCCGCTGCGTGAGCACGGGCGTTGGTATCAGCTTTATTAGCAACCAGATAGATTGGCTTTTTGCCCTGATAGCGACGCAGCACGTTAGCGAATTCCTCGTCTAGGCCGTGCAGACCGGAGTCTACGTCTACCATAAACAAAACCACGTCGGCTTCGTCGATGGCCAGCTTTACCTGCTTGCGGATTTCTTCTTCAAATACATCGTCGGAGCCGTGCACGTAGCCGCCCGTGTCGATAACAGTGTAATACTTCCCGGTCCAGTCGCCGTAGCCATAATGCCGGTCGCGGGTTACGCCGCTTTCGTTGTCCATGATGGCCTTACGCTGGCCAACTAAGCGGTTGAAAAGTGTGGATTTGCCCACGTTGGGCCGCCCCACAATAGCGATGGTATTTTTCATGATACGAGGCCCCAGCCGCCAGTCCGACCTACGTCTGGCAGTGCCCGGGGTTAATTAAATGAAAGATGGTCGGAAAGTGATGAGTTTGTGAAATGATGCAGTTGCTATTCTAAAAGTGCGGCTTGCGCCCATCTAACAGCAACTTCACCATTCCACAAACTCACTTTTATTGATAACCAAACCGGCTCAACGCTTTCGGGTCGGTGCGCCAGTTTTCGTTGACTTTTACGTGAGTTTCTAGAAACACCTGTTTGCCGAAGAACTTCTCCATTTCTTCTCGCGCCCAAGTGCCTACTTTTTTCAAAGCCTCGCCCTTGTGGCCGATGATGATGCCCTTCTGACTTGCCCGCTCCACATAAATAGTGGCCCGAATGCGAATGATTTTATCGTCTTCCTTGAACTCCTCCACGCCGACTTCGCAGCTGTAAGGCACTTCTTTCTTGTAAAGCTTAAAAATCTTCTCCCGAATCATTTCGGCGGCAAAAAACCGCTCGGGCTTATCGGTGAGCTCGTCTTTGGGATAATACGGAGGGTGCTCGGGTAAGCGTTCCAATACCAGCTCCAGAACACGCTCGGTGCCTAAAGCATTCAATGCTGATATAGCTAATACTTCAGCGGCATTGGGCAGCTGCTCGCGCCAGTAAGCCAGTTTGGCTTCCACCTCCGCTTGCTCAGCTTGGTCAATCTTGTTAACCAAGACAATAACCGGCGTTTCGGCGCGGCGCAGGCGCTCTACTACGGGCTCCTCGTCGTGCTTTTCGTAAATATCGGTAACAAACAGAATCACGTCGGCATCTTCGAGCGACGAGTACACAAAGCTCATCATAGCATTGTGCAGCTCGTATTTGGGCTGAATAATGCCAGGCGTATCCGAATAGACGAGCTGAAAATCGTCGCCGTTCAGAATGCCCATGATGCGGTGGCGCGTGGTTTGGGCTTTGCTCGTAATAATGCTGAGCCGCTCGCCCACGAGCACGTTCATAAGCGTGGACTTGCCCACATTGGGCTTACCAATAATGCTTACAAAGCCGGCGCGGTGCGGTTTAGGTTCGAGATTCACGGTGATGGTGCTGAAAATGAGGCTGCAAAGGTACGATTTTACAACGAGGTCACCGTGGTGCCCTATAAGTTAGAAACTATAAGCAAGTCAGTAGCTTTCTCTTAATAAGAATCAATTTCTATTCTGTTTACTGTTATCCGGCGCAAACCATTGGTGCTCTACCTTTGTATTGCGTCCGACGCTTTGTACTACTCTATGCCTGAAAATGCCCCCCAGCGCCGTATTGGCGTTCTACTCGTCAACCTCGGCACGCCCGATTCGCCCCAAACCAGCGATGTGCGTCGTTACCTCAACGAATTTCTTACTGATGGCCGCGTGGTAGATATGCCAGCAGCCGTACGCTACCCCTTGTTTCAGGGACTTGTAGTGCCGCTGAGGGCGCCTAAGTCAGCCAAAATCTACCAGCAGCTCTGGACCGAGCGGGGCTCGCCCCTTCTCTTCCACGGCCTCGATTTGCAGAAGCTAGTGCAGGAAAAGTTGGGCTCGCAATATGTAGTGGCCTTCGGGATGCGCTACCAAAACCCAAGTATTGAGAAAGCCCTAGAAGAACTGCGCGATGCCGCCGTTGACCGCATTATTGTGCTGCCACTGTTTCCTCAGTACGCTTCGGCCAGTACCGGCTCGGTACAGGAAAAGGTGATGGACTTGGTCAAGAAATGGTGGGTGGTACCTAGCATCAGCTTTATCAGCTCTTTTGCTGATAATCAAGGGTTTATTGACACTATCGTAGCCTTGGGCAAGGCCGAAATGGCCAAGCATGACTACGACCACATTGTATTCAGCTACCACGGCATCCCGGAGCGCCACGTGCTCAAGGGTAGTTTCAAAGGCTACTGCCAGCTTGGCAAATGCTGCAATACTTACAACAAGAATAACCGCTACTGCTACCGTGCCCAGTGCTTTGCTACGTCGCGCTTGGTGGCAGCCGGGTTGGGTCTGAGCCCTGATCAATACACTGTTGCGTTCCAAAGCCGTTTGCAGAGCCGCCTCCGCGACCCGTGGCTCCAGCCTTATACCGACGAAATTCTAAAGCCAATGCCGGCCAAAGGCATCAAAAATGTGTTGGCCTTTAGTCCCGCTTTCGTAGCCGACTGCCTCGAAACCACGATTGAAGTAGGCGAAGAATTTAAAGAGCTGTTTGAAGAAGCCGGCGGAGAGCATTGGCAGCTAGTGCCCTCGCTTAATACGCATCCGCTGTGGGTCGAAGCTGTAGTTGATATGATTCGGGAGAACTAACAGACTAATCAGCACCCATTACAACCCTCTGTTCTGCATCACATTGCAAGGCAGAGGGTTTTATTTGCGGTTTTCTTCGCCAGGCCTTTACCTTTAATAAACCAGCTCTTTCCCATCAAAGGGTTGTTTTCTCTTAAAAGGCATAGAGAGACCGACTCGACGAAACGTCGGCAACCCCCAGCTTTGCTGAAACGGTGTGAAATCCTGACCATACAAAACAGGTAACAGTGAAAAGCCCCTTGAACAGCAGTGCTTTCTATACCACCGCTTGACGTTTGCCACAGCAATAAGCCTGCATTATGGGCGCTTGTATGGCTGTGCGCTGTCAATGTTATTGAAGAGCTTCTCTTCTGTAGCCAGAATACCCAATTGCATTTAAAGCTAAGCCAGCTACTTTGCTTTGGGGTTTCTTGGTTGAATTTGCCCCCCAGCTTTGGTAAATGAACAATTGGGCAGCACCGAAGTAGCGGACTAAATCGAACATACCAACCCTCGTTTGTTTACGGTAACAGATTTCGGCGCCGTTATTATTTCTACTCGATAATTCCCTTCACCCTATGGGTACTCTTGGGCTTACTAAACCAACAGTAGAAAGACGAAAACGCCGCATTATTACCGGGATGCTAGTTGCCTTTGGAATTTTAACGGGCATGAATGTTCTCCTGTTTTACTTCTCTTGGCCAGAGATATGGGAGGCAGCCAGCAATGCCGAAACCTTCTATTTATTTATTGCCATTGGGTTTGTGGCGCAGCTTATTGACGGGCTGCTTGGCATGGGCTACGGCGTGGTCACGGCTATTAGCCTGATGTCGCTGAATATGTCGCCAGCAGCAGTCAGCGCTAGTATTCATACGGCCGAGATGTTCGCCAGCGGCGCCTCGGGGTACAGCCATTACCGACTCGGTAACGTCAACCGGCGCTTGTTTCGGGCGTTGTTGGTGCCGGGGGTGCTGGGCGCAATTAGTGGTGCCTTGCTGCTTTCTTACTTCGGAGAGCATTATGCCGCATGGGTGAAGCCGACGCTGGCGGTCTATCTGCTGCTTTTAGGCCTTCGCATCCTGCGCCAAGCGTTTCAAAAGTTGGGTCCATCCCGCCCGGTGCGCCATATTGGCTGGCTGGCGGGTGCAGGGGGCTTTTTAGACTCGTTTGGCGGTGGGGGCTGGGGGCCGCTGGTTACCAGCACCCTGTTGATGCGGGGTCGCACGCCCCAGTACGTCATCGGCTCGGTGAGCCTAACGGAGTTCTTTGTCACCTTCGCCAGCGCCCTCACCTTCTTTGCTACCCTTGGGTTTTCCTATTGGCAGGTGGTAGTGGGGCTGATTGTGGGCGGCGTAGTAGCGGCCCCTTTAGCTGCCCGTCTGGCCGGGCGCCTGCCCGTGCGCTGGATGCTTGTGGGCGTGGGCCTGATGGTTATTATCTGGAGCCTCTGGACGCTGCGCAAGGTCTTTATGTAGTAGCGTCACTTCTGCCAAAAATCCCCCGTAACCGCTATTAGAGTGCGTTACCGCCTTGGTCGCGTCGGCGGAAAGCGCCTAGCTCAGCCGGTCGACGGTTTTGATAGAAATGTTGCTCATCGTAAGAAGGCTGATTGTAAAAGTTACCGGAGCCAGCCGCTGGTAATGGTAGCCTCAAGGCCCGTAACATAGCCTCTTCATAGTCGCGGCTAATTTGAATTTCGGAATAAGGCGGGTACTCAGCTACCGTTTCTAGAGTAAGAGCTGGCACAAACACGTTGTCGCCTTCCTCATCCAAGGCAGCGACTCCAATTGGCAACAGAATATGGCGTTCGTGTTTGTTGGCGCGCAAACTGCTATCGAGTTCGATGTCGAGGTAGCGCACTTTTAGGGCTTCCTCCTCCACTATCAGTTCCGAAACCTCGCCAAATTTCTGGCCTTCGGCTCCGCGTACGCTCCAGCCGCGCACGTCGGGGCTTCCATCAGCTACCTCAAAGTCAGTTAAGTCACGCAGACGACGCAAGTGCATCCCCTCTGCAGGTGGAATAGGTGTAGCGGTAGGTTCCATTCTTGAAAAGCGTGTAGGAAGGATTTTTGAAAGGGTAAACAAGCCTGAGGTAGGCTTATGCAACCGGAAATTTCTTGGCGCTTACGCCGCAGGTTTACTTAATGTGCCGACTACATCAGCGGCGCGCACAAAAAATTCTCGCAATTGGGTTGCATCAGCCGGCGTCACTTGATTTGGTAGCTCATCGGCGCGCTGAGCCAAATCGGTAACCGGACGCGCCAGGGCAGGATATGCTTTTTGTTGTATGGCTTGCATAAGTGCCACCGCAGCTACCAAGCCGGGTCGAATGCCGGCTCCTTCGGTTAAGCGGCTGGTAGCGCTAGTCAAATCATTTCGCTTCTCGATGATGTTGCTGTCGCTGCGCAGATCGTCGCGGTCGGCGAGATCTACTAAGGTGGCGCTGAGCAGTTGTAGCCCCCTGCGTCCGTAGTCGGGTGTATCGTCCTCGTCGGTGGCAAAGCGAGCCAGCTCCTCGGCCGATACGGGGGTTTCCTCAGCAGCCATAGCAGTTACGGCCTGGGTAGACGTCCCGTCGGCGGGCGGAACTGTTGCGCGGGCCTGGATCTCGGCCTCAGTATCTGCTCCTGGTGTAACTGCTTCCGTAGCCGGAGGAGCCTGTACCGCGGGGTCAGAATCGGCGCGCAGCAGAAAATAGGCTCCTACTGCCAGTGCAGCCAGCACCAGGAGAATCAGCAGCCACGGGCTAAACGAACTCTTTTTGCGTTGAATATTAATTTCGGCCATGATGCAGGATAAAACGAGTCTGTGGAAAGCAGTACGGACAGCGGCCAAAATGGGTACTTACCTGCTCTGGCAGCGTATGTACTTTATACGTTAGTGGTCATCTTGTAAGCTTATGAATCACAGAAAAAGCCCCCCAGATAATCTCTGGGGGGCTTTTTCTGTGCTATTAAATAACAACTAGTTACGCTGTTACCTTCCGATACATTTTAGCCAGTTGAGCTACAGCATACTCTACTTCTTCGCTCGTGTTGTATTTGCTCATTGAAAAGCGAATAGCGCCACGATTAGGATCACAGTTGAGGGCACTAAGCACATGGGAACCTGCATTAGCACCACTCGTACACGCCGACCCACCCGATACAGATACCCGGTTGATGTCGAGGTTAAAAAGCAACATCTCATTCATATCCGAGGGCGGCAGGCTTACATTTAGCACCGTGTACAAGCTCTCGTCCGCCTCAGCCGATGTGCCATTGAACTGTACATCTTCTATTTCTGCCTTTAGGGAAGTAATGAACTGATCTTTCAGGCCCTGAATGTGCCGCTGATGGGCAGCCATATCGCGGTAAGCAATTTCCAAGGCTTTAGCTAAGCCTACAATGCCGTACACATTCTCGGTGCCAGCGCGCACGTTGCGCTCCTGTGACCCACCATGAATCAGTGGTGTAACCTGCGTACCCGAGCGGGTGTAAAGAAAACCTACGCCCTTTGGTCCGTGAAACTTATGAGCTGAACCAACCAGAAAGTGCGTTTTCAACTGCTGCACGTCATGCCGATAGTGACCCATAGTTTGCACGGTATCCGTATGGAATATGGCATCGTGCTGTTGACACAAATTGGCAATAGCCTGTACATCGTTGAGGTTGCCAATCTCATTGTTGGCGTGCATCAGGCTTACAAAAGAGCGCGGCTGCGTGGCCAGTAGTTCGGCTAAATGCCCCAGATCGAGACAGCCCCGGTCATCGTGGCGCAGGTAGCTTAGCTTAATATCGCCGGATTTTTCCAGTGCTTGCAACGTGTGGAGCACCGCATGGTGCTCTAGCGGGGAGGTGATTGCATGGCGCAGACCCAAGGTGCGAATGCTGCCGAAAGCCGCGTAGTTGTCAGCCTCCGTACCGCCTGAGGTGAAGGAAATTTCAGCGGGCGCCGCATTAATCAAATGAGCTATTGTCTTGCGCGCATTTTCGATAGCAGCACGTACCTGTCGGCCGTGGCCATGTATGCTGCTTGGGTTGCCAAAGTGATTTTGCAAAAAAGGCAGCATAGCTTCCAGCACCTCCGGATCAAGGGGCGTAGTGGCGGCGTTATCGAAATAAACGGCTTGTGGAGACATAGGCGCTTAGAAGTGACACGGAGGTTCGCAGCAGACTCGCGTAAAGTCTGTACCTACACAGTGCCTTTACGCGCTCTATAGGCTGCTCTGATTCTACCCTTTGGTTGAAATAATCTCTTTTATATCCCCAATGATTTTATTGGCCAAATGATCGGCTGTAGCGTTGGAGTCCGACTCAGCGTAGATGCGAATAATAGGTTCTGTATTCGACTTACGCAAGTGTACCCACTCTTTATCAAACTCGATTTTAACGCCATCAATGGTGTTAATAGGCTGCTTGGCATAGCGCTTCTGCACCTGCGCTAGTATTTGGTCAGTGTTGATGTCAGGCGTTAGCTCGATCTTGTTTTTGGAGATGTGGTAGTTGGGATAAGAGGCACGCATACGCGTCATCGTTAGCCCTGATTTGGCTAAGTGCGTCAGAAACAAAGCAATACCAACCAACGCGTCGCGGCCATAGTGCAACTCGGGGAAGATGATGCCCCCATTGCCTTCACCACCGATAATGGCGTTGGTTTCCTTCATCATGGTAACTACGTTCACTTCCCCAACGGCAGCGGCGGCATAATTGCCCCCCAGGCGCTCGGTTACATCGCGCAGGGCCCGAGTACTACTCAAGTTGCTGACGGTGTTACCGCCGCCGTTCTGCTTCAGCACATAATCGGCTACGGCTACCAGTGTGTATTCTTCGCCGAACATTTCACCGTTTTCGCACACCAACGCTAACCGATCTACATCAGGATCCACGACGATACCTAGATCATAGCTACCTTTCTCGAGCACTCGTGCAATATCGCGTAGGTTTTCGGGCAGAGGCTCCGGGTTGTGAGCGAAGTCACCGGTAGGCTCGCAGTGTAGTCGCTCTATCTTCTCAACTCCTAAAGCTTCCAATAACAGTGGCACTGCCAAACCACCGGTAGAGTTAACGCAGTCAATTACTACCCTAAAATTCTTGGCCCGAATAGCCTCCGCATCTACCAGGGGCAGTGCTAACACGGCTTTCACGTGCTTTTTGAGGAAAGTACTATCAACGCTGTACTGGCCCAGCTTATTTACGGGTGCAAAGTTGAACTGCTCAGCATCAGCTAAAGCGAGAACCTGTTGACCATCTTGATCAGAAATAAATTCCCCCTTATCGTTCAACAGCTTCAGCGCATTCCACTGCTTAGGATTGTGTGAGGCAGTAAGAATAATGCCACCACCGGCTTTTTTTGCTGGTACAGCGAGCTCAACCGTAGGTGTCGTGCTCAGGCCTAAGTCAACTACGTTAATGCCTAATCCTTGCAGCGTGGCCGCAACTAGCTTGCTTACCATTTCACCCGAGATGCGCGCATCTCGGCCAATGATGATAGTGTTATTTTGAGTGGTGTTCAGAACCCACGTCCCAAAAGCAGCGGCGTATTTTACTACGTCGATGGGCGTGAGACCCTGTCCAGTTTCACCCCCGATAGTGCCCCGGATACCAGAAATTGATTTTATCAGTGCCACAAGTAATGATTATTTTGAATCGCAAAAGTAGGCAAACGCGCCTGCTTTCCTTACGAAAGTGATTTGGCAAGCGTGGCAAATTTCAATTCTTTATTGCCTTATATTGATTTATAATTAGATCTATTTACCTGCAAGGAGGTTTCACTACGTATAAAGCTGGCGTATATTTGACTAAATGGAACAGTCTTCGCCTTCCCGCCGCCCCGAGCAACTAGCTGCTTTTAATCGTTTATTGGATGTGCTCGACCGCTTGCGCGCCGAGTGCCCCTGGGACCGTAAGCAGACTATGCAAACCTTGCGTCACCTCACTATTGAGGAGACGTACGAACTCTCCGATGCCATCCTGCGTGATGACTTAGCTGACGTGAAAAAGGAACTTGGAGATGTGTTTTTGCATTTGGTCTTTTATTCGAAAATAGCGTCCGAAAGTGGCCGCTATGATATTGCTGATGTACTGAATGCGCAGTGTGACAAGTTAATTTTTCGTCATCCTCATATTTATGGCGACACACAGGTTGCCGATGAGGAGGATGTAAAGCGTAATTGGGAGCAATTAAAACTGAAAGAAAAAGGCAATACCTCAGTACTTGGCGGCGTACCTGTATCGCTGCCTGCGCTAGTAAAAGCTATGCGTATTCAGGAAAAAGCCCGCGGTGCCGGCTTTGATTGGGAAGAGCCTACTCAGGTATGGGAAAAAGTACAGGAAGAATTAAATGAATTCGGGGCCGAATTTGCCCCCCAAGATGCCAGCGAAATAAATTCGGAGCGCGCTACTGCCGAGTTTGGCGATTTATTATTCTCGCTAGTGAATTTTGCTCGCTTTGCGGGTATTAATCCTGAAGAAGCGCTGGAACGTACTAACCGTAAGTTTATTCAGCGCTTTCAGTATCTTGAAACTGAGGCCGCACGTGATGGGCATCGACTCGCCGATTTAACCCTAGCTGAAATGGACACGTACTGGGAAAGAGCCAAAAGTTTACCTTCTTTAGTTGCTTCACGTAGTGGTGAGAAATAGCTTTTTTTTAAGCTGCACACCGTTTTAAACCGTTTAAACCCATATTTCATTTGGCGGCACGCTGGTTTTTATTTAGGTTTGCCAAGCATAGACCTATTACGAAACCAGGCCCCGCGCACGAGCAGACCCATATTTTATTCCCGTTATTGGGGCTAAATATGCGGGTGAGCGGGGCCGCCGCCGTCTTTGGGCTATTCTTTTTTTCACCAAATACCCATTCAATTTTTTCCTTTACCTCTTCAACCTTTCACTACCAACCCCCTAATTCTCCGGCACAATGGAACAGAAGAATGCCATGAACAAGAACGTGCGGCCTGCCGCTACCGCTGCTCCTAAGGAAGAAGCGAAGGGCGGATCAGCGTTCGCCGCCATCGTAATTCCGTTGGCACTTTTAGTATCGATTCTCATCTACCTGTTTGTCTTTGGCAACGGAGCCAACTTTCAAGGAGGTAACAACGAGAATCACCCTATCGAAGGTAATTACCTCGGCATCGTGTACAAAGGTGGCTTCGTAGTGCCTATCCTGCTAACGCTGGTTTTGCTAGTTCTCACTTTCTCGATTGAGCGCTTCCTGACTATCGGCAAAGCAAAAGGCAGCAAGAGCATTGAGAGCTTCGTGCGCTCAATCCGCCAGAAGCTGAATGTAAATGACATCGTAGGTGCGATTGCCGTCTGCGACCAGCAGAAAGGCTCTGTAGCTAACGTGGTAAAGTCTGGTCTGTTGAAATACCAGGAGATGTCTCGTGAGCGTGGCCTTGACAAAGACCAAAAGATCCTATCGATCCAGAAGGAGATTGAAGAGTCAACGGCTCTGGAATTGCCAATGCTGGAAAAGAACTTGGTTATCATTTCTACCATTGCCTCTATCGCTACACTGGTAGGTCTGTTGGGTACGGTAGCAGGTATGATCAAGGCCTTCGCGGCTCTGGCACAAGCTGGTAACCCAGATGCGACAGCACTCGCAAACGGTATCTCGGAAGCTCTGATCAACACGGCTCTGGGTATCTTGGGCTCTGCATTGGCCATCATTGCCTACAACTACTTTACTAGCAAGATTGACGAGCTGACGTACAGCATCGACGAGGCTGGCTTCAGCATCATTCAGACGTTTGCCGCTCAACACGGCGAAAAGGAAACTCAAACGGTATAAGTTGCGGTTAACGCACTAAAGCCTAGGCTTCCAACGTTTCTGAATACAAACTAACCAAGCCAGAAATGCCTAAAGTAAAGCCGCATAGAACGTCCCCTTCGTTGGATATGACCCCGATGGTGGACCTGGCATTCCTGCTGGTGACATTCTTTATGCTCACCACCAAGTTTGCCCCTGAGGAAGTAGTTATGGTGGATACACCATCCTCGACCTCAGATCTTAAGCTACCCGAAACCAACCTGATTACTATCTCGGTTGATAAGGATGGCAAGACCTATTTTGCTCTTGATAGTGAGCCAGCTAAAGTGCTGATGTTGGAAAAAGTAGGCGCCAAGTATGGTGTTTCCTTTACTCCTCAGCAAAAGAAGCGCTTTGGCCAAATGACTAGCTTCGGAGTTCCAATCCAACAGCTAGGCTCACTTCTGGACCGTAGCAAGGAGGAAATGAAGGGTATCCAACAGCCCGGAATTCCGATTGACTCAACAAACAATCAGTTTATTGATTGGGTGGTACAAGGACAAGCTGCTAACCGGGAGCTGTTCAAAAAGCCAGCTTATATCGCTATAAAAGGTGATGGTAACGCTGATGTACCGACGGTTCGCAAACTTATCCAATACATGCAGGATAAGAATATCAATCGCTTCAACCTGATTACTGACTTGGAGATGAAACCCAAGTTGGCAGCTGGAAACTAACCGCCCGTAGCGAAATGGCAGAAATACAACAACAAGCCGACTCCGGCGGGGGTAAAGGCGGGAAGAAGCGGGCCAAGAAAATGTCGACTAAAATCGACATGACTCCCATGGTTGACTTGGCTTTCCTTCTGCTCACCTTCTTCATGCTGACGACGACGTTCAATAAGCCGAACGTAATGGCCGTGACGATGCCCGTGAAGCCGAAACCGGAGGATAAGCAGATGGAGCTTAAAGAGTCCAATGCTTTTCACATAATTCTGGGCGAGGCTAATAAAGTGTACTACTATGAAGGCATGATAACCAATGAGGTTAAGCCTGAATTGAAAGTCACTAATTATTCAGCCACCGGAATTCGTCAGGCTTTACTTCAGCGTATGCGAGCTAATCCTGAGACTGTAGTGCTGATCAAACCAGCACGTAAGTCAGTGTATCGGAACATGGTTGACATCTTGGATGAGATGAACATTACCAACCAGAAGAAATACGCGCTGGTTGACATCGCGCCAGCTGATACCGCACTTATAACCACTTCAGGGCTATGATGGATAACACGCAACTGGCCCGTGCTTCCTTCGATGATATTATTTTCGAAGGTCGCAACAAGGCCTATGGAGCCTTTGTGCTCCGCCGCTTGTATAACAAGCATTTGACCCGTGCTCTTCTTATTGGCGTCGCTATCTTTTCAATCTTTGTCAGCTTCCCTATTATTGCTCGTATGTTCGAGGAAAAGGTAGAAGTAGTTGACACCAAGAACTTGAAGGTTAATGAGCTAATGGAAGCACCGCCTCTGGACAAGGCACCACCGCCACCGCCACCGCCACCACCACCCGCGGCACCACCGCCACCGCCACCTAAGCTCTCCACGATTAAGTTTACTCCCCCTGTTGTTAAAAAGGACAATGAGGTAGTTAAAGAGGAGAAAATTCCGGATCAGGATGAGTTGAAGGATAAGGTAGTAGCCACTGAGACTGTAAAAGGCAATACAGATAATATTGACCTGAGCGGTTTAGAGGGTGAAGGAAATGCTGCAGTAGCCGAAGTAGTAGATACGAAAGTATACACCTACGTAGAGCAAATGCCGCAATTCCCCGGAGGTAATGACGCTATTGTTGGCGCTATTCAAAAAGCCATCAAATACCCAGCGTTAGCACTGCGTAACCAAGTAGAAGGCAAGGTTTTCGTAAACTTTACTGTAAACCCACAAGGTGAGGTAACAGATGTGAAAATCACGAAGGGTATTGGGGCTGGCTGCGATGAGGAAACGATTCGTGCCGTGAAAACCCTACCTCGCTTTGCTCCTGGTAAGCAAAATGGTCGCGCAGTAAGTGTATCCTTTACGGTTCCAGTTACTTTCGCTATCAAGTAAGTAGCTTCTATTTCTAAATAAAAAACCCAAGCAGCCTTTTGTTGCTTGGGTTTTTTATTTAGAAATAATTTAATCGTCATGCATACTAACCAAAATGTATAGTGCGTTCCGTGTTTGAAAGCCAGAGCGGAAGCGGTGTGATATAGAGATAGTATATGGCTTGGGTAATGCGCGTTGCGGCCTCCTTTCACCTTTAGCCTATACAACCCATGAAAACCCTCAATCTCCTCACCGCCACCCTTGATGATATCATCTTCGAGGGCCGCAACAAAGCATACGGAGCCTATTTGCTGCGCCGCCTCTACAACCAGCACCTAGCTATTGCAGTAGCTGCCTCGCTGGCCTTTTCCATGATATTGCTTAGTATTCCAACAGTATTGCGTTATTTTTCTCCAGTAGTAATAGTGGAGATGTTGCCGACTACTCACAGGGAAATTAAGTTAGAAGACTTTAAAATTTTGCCCCCCAAGCCCGCTGAGCTGGTAGTACCTGCCGTTAAGCCTCCAGCACCTGATGTTGTTGTGAAGCTCAATCCAGCGGAGGTGATTCCAACAGTGAAGAAGGATGAGCTAGTCACTCAGCCTCCTGTAGCAACTAATGATCCGTTGGCTGATATCACTCCTCCGGATGCTATTCTCGGCCCCGATGCAATCACTAGCACTAATACAGATTTGACTACGACTGTGTCGGGCACCGACTCGGGCAAGACGGCAGCGTTGCCGACCAAGCCTTTTTTTCACGCCGAAGTAATGCCTGAATTCGTTGGTGGCCCTGAAGCTTTGCAGCGCTATATGCAGCGGAATTTGCGCTTTCCTAGCCGGGCAGCAAGTGCCGCTATTTCTGGGCGCGTCTATATTTCCTTCACCGTTAATGCTGACGGCACTATTACCGATGTAACAGTAATAAAAGGCTTAGGCTATGGCACTGATGAGGAAGCTGTACGGGTGGTAAGCAAGATGCCTGCTTGGACGCCCGGCAAGCAGAACCAGCATCCAGTAGCTGTACGCTATACCATGCCTATTACTTTTCAATATCAGTAAGTTGACTTACTGAATACTATTAGGCAAACAGCGAATGCTAGTTGTTTGATAATCATTAAAAGGAGGGCTAAAAACAAGACCCAAGGGGTAGTTTGCCCTTTGGGTCTTGTTTTAGGTATTCCTTCGAAATATCCGGCGCTATATATATTTTCGAACTCAATAGCGAACAATCTACCTACATTTATACGTTAAGGCCTTATACTAGTAATGTAGGACACTTTTCGAAATAGATATATGCTGAACCGACCGACTACGGAAGAACGTGTAGGTAAGCGTAGCATGCAAACTGTGGTACGCTACTTTTCCTTATTCATGGCCGTCGTTTATATTGGCCTGGGTATTTTCCTTTTTTTCACTTCCCCTGATGTTCTTTCCCTCTCACCAACGGTGCAGCGGGCGCTGGGGGGCGTTTTTGTTCTCTACGGCCTTATCCGACTGGTTCGTACCTATCAACAATATTTCAAGAAGCCCCATGACATTTCTGCGCGCTAGCCTTCGAGGAGCTGGTTTCACTCTGGTGCTGGCCGGCTTATTTATCACGGGATGTAACCAAGGTAGTCCTGGCGACCGTGACACCCCTACCAGCGGTCGTCTGAGTATCAGCGTAGACGAGACCTTCGAGCCTATTGTGCGGTCGCAGGTAGATACTTTTCAGAAGCTGTATCAGTCGGCTACGGTAATGGCTGAGTATAAGCCGGAGGAAGCTGTGATGCAGGATCTGCTTACTAATAAGGTGAGAGCGGTGATTGTGTCGCGGCCTTTAACGGCGGCGGAGCAAGCCACTTTCAAGCAGCAGACCATTAGTCCGCGTGTCACGATGATTGCTACCGATGGTCTTGCGATTATTGTACATCCTAGCAATTCTGACTCTTTGCTTACCATGAAGCAACTGCGCAGTATTTTTACCGGGCAGAATGAGCGGTGGTCACAGGTGAGCGGCAAGAAAGGCTTGGGCGAAATTGACGTAGTATTTGACGCCAACCGTTCTAGCACAACGCGCTACATTCAAGACTCAGTAACGCTGGGAACCCCTTTAACCAAGCGCGTGTTCGCGGCAAAATCGAACCCGGAACTATTAGATTACGTTGCTACGCATCCAGACGCAATCGGCGTGGTAGGTGCCAACTGGATCAGCGACCGTGATGATGCGGCAGTACAAAGCTTTTTGCGCAAAGTGCGTGTCGTGGGTATTAGTGCCCTCGATAACCCAAAAAGCCCCGACGACTACTTGCAGCCTTACCAAGCTTACCTTGCGCTCAAAACGTATCCTTTGCGTCGAGAATTGTATGTTATTAACCGCGAAGCCCGTACGGGAATAGCTAGCGGATTTGCCTCATTTGTAGCTGGCACTAAGGGCCAGTTGATAATTCTTAAGTCGGGCTTGTTGCCAGCCACTGGCCAAACACGCATCGTAACGACTTCAGCTCAGTAAGTTTTCCCCTCATTTCCACACTACTTCACTAACCCTTTTGCTCATGAACTCCAAGCCCTGGAAGCTTTCGCTCCTCGTTGCCTTGTCGGTTTCTGGCTCTGCCGCATTTGCTCAGAGCGTGCAGACCGCCCAAAAGTCGCTCGAACTGGAGCGCTACAGCGAGGCTCGTGCCGCGCTAGTTCGTCAAGGTCAATCTCCTGAGGTGATGTATGAGTTGGGCCGCCTGTATCAAATGCGGGAAATGCCTGATTCCGCTGCATTCTACTTTAGCAAGATTACTCCGAACAAAGAATCTCCGATGTCGCTGGTGGCTGCTGGCCGCGCTGCCTTAGCTAAAGGCAATGAAACGGAGGCTGCTAATCAGTTTGATCAGGCAGTGAAAGCCACCAAGAAAAAGGAGGCGTTCAATACGCTAAAGATGATTGCTCAAGCCTATGCTGAGTCCGATATAAAGGACAACAAGAAGGCTCTTAGCTACCTGACCGCTGCACAAGAAGCCAACAAAGGCAAGGATGACCTAGGGCTAATGATTGCTCGTGGTGACATTTACCAAAAGTCGGAGACGGGTGGTGGTGAAGCAATGGGCAGCTATGACCGGGCTTTGATCGTCGATCCAAACTCGGTAGTAGCTAACTATCGCAAAGGCCAGTTGTATGTGCGTTCGCGCAACTTCAACGAGGCTCGCACTTCCTTCGAGAAGGCTATCAGCATTGATCCAAACTTTGCCCCAGCCTATCGCGATTTGGCTGAGATGTACTACTTCGCCAAGCAGTACGATTTAGCCCTATCTACTTTCCAGAAGTACATGGCAATTGCTGAGAAGACTCCCAGCACCAACGCCAAGTACGCTTCTTTCTTATTCCTAACAGGTAAGTATCCAGAGGCTCTGACGGAGATTCAAAATGTGTTGCAGGCCGACCCGAACAACCTGACCATGAACCGTCTGTTGGCTTATTCGCTCTACGAGAACAAGCAGAACGAGCAAGCCTTGGCTGCTATGGACAAGTACATGAAGATGGTACCAGCCAACAAGATTATCCCTGAGGATAACGTGTACTATGGCAAAATGCTGATGGGCGCTGGTCGTACGGATGAAGGTGTTGCCATCATTGAGAAAGCTATTCAGGCTAATCCCGACAAAGCTGGCGACCTACAGAACGACTTAGCTCAGGCTTACTTAGCTAAGAAAGATTACGCGAAAGCTATTGCTACGTATCAGGCCAAAATTGCATCGCAAGGCGACAAGCCTGAGCTAGCTGACCAGATTTATCTGGCTCGTGCTTATGAGCAGAACAAGCAGTTCGCTGAAGCTGATAAATTATATAGCGCTGTAGCTACGGCTCGCCCTTCGTACGTGCCTGTATACTTAATGCGTGCTCGTGCCAATTTCGGTCTCGATCCTGATTCCAAGCAGGGTACCGCAAAACCTCATTATGAAAAGTTTATTGAGGTAGCTAAAGCCAACGATCCTGCTAAGTACAAAGAGGGTCTGGTAGAAGCCAACAAATATTTGGGCTACTACTATTACCAGAAGGGTGACAAAGCTACTTCGCTGCCTTATTGGCAAGAAGTACTCGCCTTGGATCCTTCCGATTCGCAAGCTTCTACGGCTGTCAGCGAAATCACCAAGCGCAAAACTGCTAAGAAGTAATATTCTTGCACTGCCACAAAAAAGCCCCCCAGCCTAGGCTGGGGGGCTTTTTTGTGTTTGATGCTGACTAAAATTTACACTAGCTCATCAGAAGCATACTTTTCCCACTTTTCTAAGGCAGCAGTGAAGTCGGGAGGCAAATCTGCTTCGAAGTGTAAGTGCTGCCCGGTATCCGGATGCTCGAAGCCCAAAGACTTCGCGTGCAAAGCTTGGCGCGGCATCAGCGCAAAAGCTTTTTCTACAAAAGCTTTATAGGCGCCGGTACGCTGTCCATATAAGATCTTATCACCGCCATAGGTAGCATCGGAAAAGAGAGGATGACCAATATGCTTCATATGCACCCGAATTTGGTGAGTACGCCCCGTTTCGAGGTTGCATTGTAGCAGCGCTACGTGCCGATACGTTTTCAGAACCTTGTAGTGCGTGACAGCAGGCTTTCCTTGCTCGCCATCGGGGTAGACCGACTGCACCTTTCGATCTTTTAGGCTGCGGCCTACGTGGCCTCGTATAGTTCCTTCCTTCTCCTTCGGGATTCCCCAAACTAAGGCCAAGTACGTGCGCTCAATGGTATGATGGAAGAACTGCTGCGAGAGGTGAGTCATAGCCCACTCCGATTTGCCTATCACGAGCAACCCGGAAGTGTCCTTATCAATGCGGTGCACCAAGCCTGGGCGTATCTCGCCATTACGGCCAGTAGGCAGGTTTTGAAGATGATGTGCTAGGCCATTTACCAATGTACCGTTCCAGTTGCCATATGCGGGATGTACTACCAAACCAGCAGGCTTATTTACAAGCAGCAAGGCCTCATCCTCGTAAGGAATATCCAGTTCCATCGGCTCGGGTATTACCTTAAACTCACGCGGTGGCTCGGGCAGCGTGATAGTGATAATATCGTGTGGCTTGATACGGTAGCTCGCCTTGACTACCTTCTCATTTACCTGCACTGCTTCGGCTAGAATAGCGTTCTGAATCTTCGTGCGCGAAGTATGCGACAAGCGGTTCAGCAGAAACTTATCTAGGCGCAGCAATTCTTGCCCCCTATCTACCTGAATGCGGTGGTGTTCATATAGTTCGTCGCCTCCCTCACCCAGTTCTTCATCGGCCAAATCATTGGGGGGCAAATTTTCTGTTTGCATAAGTTATTAACTAAAAAGCACGTAGCTACAAGCTCTTAAAAACAAGAAAGCCGGAACATAGAGTCCCGGCTTTCAAAACTAATAAGTAAGGTGATACTAGTTCTTCTTACCCTTCTTAGCAGTACCACTAGCTGGAGCAGCGGCAGGCTTTGCTGGAGTAGCAGCTGGGGCGGCCGCAGGAGCGGCCTGAGCGGCACCAGGTGTTACACCCATTTTCTTCAGAATCAAGTCTGAAATATCGCCTTCCTTAGGGCCATGCAATAGCACTGGACTGGCACCATCCGAGTTCAGCACATAGGTATAGCCGTTTTCTTTGGCTACTTCATCAATAGTCTTCTGCAACTTATCTAGTGCGGGCTTCAACAGAGTTTGCTGCTTTTGCTGAAGCGAATTGTCAGCACTGCGCTGAAATTCCTGAATGGAGCCCTGTAGGCCAGTCAACTCTTTTTCCTTGTCAGCGCGCACCACATCGGTCATGGTAGAAGCACCTTTCTGGTAGGCCTCTGCTTTGGTCTGATAGTCAGAAATCTTGCTCTTGAGCTGAGCTTCTAATTGCGTGCTATAAGCTTTCAGATCAGACTCAATACGCTTGCTTTCGGGCATCTGGCTGAGCACGTAATCCACGCTAGTGTATCCGATTTTCAGCGGAGCCTGAGCCAGCGTAGCCGTCGTAGTGGTGAAAGTGAGGGCGGCCGCAGCCAAAGCAAGGCGAATCTTGTTCATGGTGGTCATTAAATGGGAAGTTGCAAGTTAAAAAGTCAAAGTTAGTTCTTTCGGTTCACCGGTTGAGTTGGTTGCCGAGTACGAGGTGCCGGCCGGGTTGTAGGAGCCGTGGTAGGGGCCTCTGAATCTGTGCCATCGGCTGGCGTAGTAGGCGTTTGTACAGTTTGCACTGTTCCTTTCTTGCCTGGCTGGTTGGTTTCCTCCGAAGCCAGACCTAGTTCTTCCAGTACAAATTCAGTGTAGTCATGTACTGGGTTCGTATAAAGCATGGTCAAGTCACCCGCTTTATCAAACACAATAGCTAGCTGTTTCTTCTTAGCTACCCGTTCGATAGCTTCAAACACTTGATCCTGAATTGGCTTAGTCAGTTCTTGACGCTTCTTGAACAATTGTCCCTCAAAGCCAAAGATCTTATTCTGATAAGCCTTTATATCCTGTTCTTTCTTTAGAATCTCGTCTTGCCGCTTCTTTTTTGCAGCCTCTGTTAGTAACACTTCTTCTGCTTGATAAGTGCGATATAGCTTATCAAGATCTTTCTTTTGATTTTCAATATCCCTTTGCCAGTTACTAGACAACGTATTTAACTCCTGTTGAGCAGCAGCATAAGATGGCATTTTACCCATCACAAACTCGGAGTCTACATACCCGAATTTCTGCGCCTGAACTGTAGAGGCTGTCAGTAGCCCCACCAAAGCAATAGCAAAAAGAGAAAGTAGCTTTTTCATGGTGAAGACTTAATAACCCTGGCCACTCAGCTAGCCGAATTAGCGAATCTGCTGGCCGATGATAAAGTGAAAAATACCTTCCTTTTTGGTCTGGCCAGGTACCGTATCCAGTGGGATACCGTAATCAAAGCCCAGCAAACCAAATGCCGACATAAAGATGCGGGCGCCCACACCCACCGAACGGTACAGCTTGTAGGGGTTATAGTTAGTGTATTGATCAAACGAGTTGCCAGCCTCAGCAAAGCTCAACACGTAAACAGTAGCCGCTGGATTGAGTGATACTGGATAACGCATCTCCATTACAAATTTATTGTAGGCTACACCCCCGCTGGAGGCCTGACGCGCGGTCGGAATAGCAGTGGCATCGCCTGGGTCGCCATAGCCGCGCAAGCCAATAAACTCGGTGCCAACTATGAAATTTTGGGCTCCGCCAAAACCCAAACCAGCGCCACCCATCTTAAAGCGCTCAAAAGGTCCTATCTGCCGGTTTGCGCTATAAGAGCCGATATAGCCAAAGTGAGCGCGCGAATTCAGTACTAGTTTACCTACAATAGGCGTAAACCAGGAAGCATCAAACATCCATTTGTGGAATTCTACCCACTCATTTACTGATGGATGTGACCCATTGAATACCGAGTAAGGAGGCGTCAGGTTTACGCTTAGCGACAACGACGAACCGCGCCGCGTGTAAGTAGGGTTGTCGATGCTATTGCGCGATAAAGTGGTATTCAGTGTAATGTTATTCGCGTTACCAGTACCGTTCGGGAAGAAGTCCGTACCAAATGCTGGATATTGATTCAGCTTGTATTGGCTAACCGACAGCGAATTGGTAAGCGTGAAATAGTCATCGGGGAAGCGCAACTGGCGGCCCAAACCGATGGAAGCACTGTTCACCTTAATAAAACGGTCGTTATTCGCATCGAGGGCCTGGCCTATACGCTGGATGCTCTTATTCAGGCTGAATGTTAGCGAGTTCCGCTTTCTGCCGCCCAGCCAGGGCTCGGTGAAGGAAAAAGAATACGCTTGATATTGCAAGCCATTGGCCTGAACGTTCAGCGCCAAACGCTGACCATCGCCGGCTGGCACGGGCTTCCAATTGCTGAAATCACCGGCTTTGCGTAGCGAGAAGTTATTGAAAACTAATCCTACTGTACCAATAAAGCCGGCAAAACCACCCCAGCCACCCGAGAGTGTAATTTGGTCGGAAGGCTTCTCTACTACTGTATAGTTGATATCTACTGTACCCTCAGCAGGGTTAGGTACTGGGTTAATGCCGATTTTTTCAGGGTCAAAATAGCCCAGCGTAGATATCTCTCGTTGGGAACGAATAAGCAATTCGCGGTTAAACTTATCACCGGGCAGAGTACGCAACTCACGACGCAGTACATGGTCGCTGGTTTTGGTGTTGCCTGCAATGTTTACTTCTTTGATACGAGCCTGCACTCCTTCGCTGATGCGCATCTGCAAATCAATCGAGTCGCCTTCGATCTTCGTCTCTACTGCATCAATGTTGAAGAACAGGTAGCCATCATTCATGTAAAGCGACTGCACATCTTGCCCCGTAGGGTTGTAGCTAATGCGCTTTTCTAGCTCCTCTTTATTATATACGCTGCCCTTTTTGATGCCTAATACCGAAGCAAGCGTTTTGTCATCATAGAGGTAGTTGCCACTCCAAGTGATATTGCGGAAGTAGTACTTTGGGCCTTCATCAACACGAATTATCAGGGCCAATCCATCCTCCCGCCGAATTAGGGTATCGGAGAGAATAACAGCGTCACGGTAACCTTCAGCGTTGTAGAAGTCCAGCAGTTTAACCTTGTCCTCTTCGTATTCAGCACGCTGAAACTTTCCAGAAGTGAGCAATTTATAGGGCTTCTTGGCCTTCGTCTTTTTTAGCTTGCCTTGCAGCTTACCGTCTTTAAACGCTTCATTACCCTCGAAGACGATATCACGAATGCGAATTTTATTACCACGGTCGACCTTTATCTTCAGCACTACGCTATTCGATAAGCTCGAGTCAGGAACTTGCGTGATATTTACTTTGGCGTCGAGGTAGCCCTTGTTAGTGAAGTACTTACGAACTTGAGTTCGGGTATTATTCAGCAACGCATCGGTAACAACCTTACCACGGATCAGCTTGATCTTATCCTTTAATTCGTCGGCTTGACCTTTTTTAATGCCTACAAAATCAAACTTGGATAAGCGAGGACGCTCACTCAGAAAGAAATCCAAGAAAATGCGCTGCCCATCGATGCGCGCAATAGATACGCTCACATCGCCGAGAATACCCTGCTCCCAAAGACGCCGAATAGCTTTACCAATTTCCTCCCCCGGAATACTTATCGGGTCACCTACTTTGAGACCTGTAATTCCAATTAGGGTATTCGCATCGAGGTAGCGGGCCCCACTAATTGTAATGCCCCCCAACTCATACCGCTGAGGCTCAGCTGCTGGCGCCGGCGTTTGTGCCAACACTGGTTCAGCTACAGCAAACGCCAGTAGTAAAGCTGTAGCCAGCACCCCAATAACCTTATGAAAAGAAGCAATCATTCTAAAAACTACGAAACGGTTAGTTGTTCACTGGTTTTGCCAAAGCGGCGTTCGCGGCGCTGATAAGCCTGAATGGCATCATAGAAATGCTCGCGCCGGAAATCAGGCCACAACAAATCGGTGATATAAAGTTCAGTATAAGCTAGTTGCCAAAGCAAAAAATTGCTGATACGCTGCTCTCCACTAGTTCTAATTAGTAACTCAGGATCAGGAATGCCCCCCGTAGCCAGATATTGAGTTATGGTAGCTTCGTTCACAGCTGTTGGTGCCAAACGGCCGGCAGCCACCTCCTCACTTATGCGACGCATAGCTTGAGTTAGATCCCAACGCCCGCTGTAGCTTAACGCTAATATGAGCGTCATGCGGGTACCACCCTGGGTTAACTCTTTGGCTTCAGCTAGCTCTCGCTGGCAAGAGGCTGGCAAGCTTTCAATTTGTCCAATGGACTCCAGACGAATGCCATTTTTCAGTAGCGTGGGCGTCTCTTGTCGAATGGTGTGCACCAGCAACTGCATGAGCGCAGTAACTTCGTACGCTGGTCGAGCCCAGTTTTCAGTCGAAAAAGCATAAAGCGTTAGGTACGCTATGCCTAGTTCTGCTGCACCTTCTACTGTATCCCGTACCGCAGTAATAGCGCTTTGGTGACCAAAAATGCGAAGGCCACCTTTTTGCTTAGCCCACCGACCATTACCATCCATTATAACGGCAACGTGAGCAGGTAAATTCTGAGAGTCTATTTCGGACCGAGCGGCCATTGCTGTTTTTTGCGTAAAGAGGCTGCAAGTTACGCAAATGGTTGCATTTGACCCTGTAAAGTCGGGACAACACAGATTCGCCTCACTTAGTCGGGGCAATAGATTTTGTAGAATGTATAGGACACACTTACTCCGTTATAGAAGTACCAGTCCTTGGTATGACGATTAGCCACAAGCGCGTTTTGGTCGCTCAGATGGTCAAGCTCGTCCGTAAACGTTTTGCGGGCACCTACCTCCAGACCTAGATTCCAGCGAGGCGACAAAGCATACTTTATTCCTGCTCCTACCGGAATAGCAACGCCCAACATAGCTCCCTTAGTGTTTAATCCTTCCGTTGCGGGGCTATCATAGGTGGTTTTTGTGTTCGCGTAAAAGCCAGCAACTCCGATAAACACGTAGGGCGTGAAGTGAATTTTGTCCCTACGATTGTGAAAGTCGAAGAAGTTGTACTCAACTACGGCTGAGGCTTCAGCTAAGCCCCCTTTCATACTTGCTCGTCGATAGTTATGCAAAGGAGCCACGTCACCATTTGACCCCATTACATTCAAATCATTTGCTTGAAGCATTCCACCCGTAAATGCCCCCCGCAACGTGATGGGTACCGAAACATCTCTGCGGTAGAATACTGTTAAAGCTGGTCTGTTGTTCTCGAACTGGTAAGCCGGCGACAAATCACCTTTGTAATTGAGGCCTCCAATACCAACGCCTAACTCGCTGGTGTTTTGAGCCTTAGCAGATGAGATAAAAAAAACACTCCCTACTTGCACCAGGCAAATAAGGAGTGTCTTGAAGGGAAGCGAATGCAGCATTAGACTGACTGTAGGGTTAAGAAGACAGCCAGGGCTTTGGCTATCGGAATTTCGGGCTCTTCACGCGTGGCTGAAGAATGTAGTTAAGCGTGATACCAGTAACGATATACCAGTCATCTTCATTGCTCTTGCCACGCATATTACCTGGATTATCAAATCCGGCAAACTCACCTGTACGGCTACGCGTTATGTCCCGACCGAAGTACCGAGCTTCAGGGGTACGCAGGTTTGCAGGGTCAGCAAAGTTACCACTTACATCGTCAAGATAATCGGTGAACGTTTTGCGCCAGCCGATTTCCAAGCCAATATCGAAGTCTTTGTTGATTTTGTAGCGTACACCGCCACCAAAAGGAATGGAGATCTGCGTCTTGCTGTATCCACTAGTCTGGCCTTCTGTATTCAATGGCTGTAGCTCTACATAATCACCAGGGTTTAGGCCAGGTGTTGCATTGTCTCTTACCAAACCTTTAGGATTGTGGTAAAAAGCAGCTACACCAGCGAATACGTAGGGCACGAAGTCGGGACGACGCACATAGGTATTGCGATTCTCAACTAGGTCGAAAACTCCGATTGCTGATAACTCAACTATGTCGTTACGGAAGGCAAAATTCCGGTTGTAGCGGAATTTTGCATCATTATCATTTGGGTTAGCAGCTTTTATATCATCACCCGTGATACGGCCATACGAAAGACCAGCGCGGCCGGAAATCCGGGGAGCAAAACGGCGGGTGAATGTCAAACCGACATTGGGCCGGGTAGCGGCAAAACGGAAGCTAGGTATGCTCGCTTTTGGTACCACATCACCAAAGTAGTTCATAGCGTTTAAGCTCACGCCTACGGAATTGTACTGTTTCCGCTTATTGAACTGCTGGGCACTCGCCTCATTGGTTGCTAGTGCAAGCACAAGCAACGCAACGAAGGTATGGGTGAAAAAATGCTTCATAATCAAGCCAAGGAGGGTTAGAGATATCAGAGTTGAGAATGCGTGATTAGCTCAGAGCCGCGACCGCAGTCAGCGACAAAAGTAGGGTTTGTAAAGAACTTTAAAAACAAATATTACAAATAGCCATCTAGTTATAAAGGCGTACCGACGGGATTGCGACGGTCGAGTCCCCAATTCAACTTGCTGCGCAAGGTGCTTAAAAAGTTAACATGATTCAATTTTATGAGTCGCGCACCGAACGTTTCGCGGCGCACTGCTATCTGCACATTGGCTTCTACTGGCACGGAGCGGGAGTCAAGAGAGAGCAGGAAGTTATTGCTCCTGCCTTCTATTTCGAAGGATATTACACTACGATCGGATACGATAAGGGGCCGCACATTCAGATTGTGCGGACATACGGGAGCAATAATGAAATTGTTGGTTTGGGGCAGCATTACTGGTCCTCCACAACTCAAGGAATAGCCCGTAGAGCCCGTTGGAGTAGCCACAATCAGCCCATCGGCCCAGTAAGAATTCAGGTACTCACCATCAATGTAGGTGTGTACCACGATCATAGAAGAAGTATCGCGTTTTAGAATGGAAAATTCGTTGAGACCAAAATTAATTTTACCGAAAACCTCTGGATCGGTCTCTACGCGGATCAAACTTCGTTCCTCAATTACAAAATGCCCCTTAAACAAAGCATCGATAGCGTGCGCGATGCGCTCAGGCGTAATGGTTGCTAAGAAGCCAAGGCGACCAGTATTGATGCCCAAAATTGGGATTTGCAGGCTACCAACGTAGGTTACTGTGTCCAAAAGCGTGCCGTCGCCCCCAATACTAAAAACGAATTGCACCCCACGTAGAGAGTCGCCGCGCCGAAAGACAGTGGTATCGTTGGGTAAGTCTAGGCGTGAAGCAAGCGAAGTATGAAACGACTCCGCAATTAGAATCTCTGTTTGCCGAGCTATCAAGTCATCTAGCAATGCCTGCATAAAGGGCAAAGTAGAATCGTCGAGGGGCTTACCGATAATGGCGATTTTCATAACAAAAAAGTAACCTACAATAACCCACCGGGCAATGTTTAGATCGGAAAATCGGTGCGAAAGAAGAAACCGCCCTGCCCGCGTGCGTTACGGGTATACTCAATAGTCAGAACACGGTCGTAATAAGTAACGAAGTGCAAACCGACCCCGGCGGATGCTATGAGCTGATTAGGCAGGCTATTGTTTGGGATGGACGTACGGGCTATTACGTAGCCGGCATCAGTAAAGGTATTCAAATAAACTACCAAGGGAAGGCTGTTTATCTTGGGATTAGCTATACCCTGAAGCTTTATTTTGCCCGCATCTAACAAGCGGTACGACACACCTTGCCGCGCCAACGCGTAATGTCGGCCGTCTACTACGTATGCATCGTAGCCCCGCACATGCGCGTCGTAGCCTAAAGCACGGTTGTCAGCGTACCCAATGCGTTGAGTTATTCGCGCTTGGCCCTGCAACCCGAAGTTGTAATAAAAATTGCCCCCCAGCGCAAAATACTGGGAGTAACGAGCCACAAGGGTAGTAATATCCGGGGTACTGGGGGTTAGGAAAACCCGGTGAGACAGCGCTATTTGAGCAAAGCGACCGGTAAGAGGATAGGCAAAGGTATTGCGCTGGTTCAGGGTATTAGTGAGCCTGAATTCAAGAAACTCACGACGCGTACCATCTAGAAAATAGACCGGATTCAATTCAATGATAGAATCAGCAACTCGCTCCTTGTAATAGGCAACATCAAAGGCGGAAAAGCGCTGCACAGATTGGCGCCAACGCAGGCCTATTGAGCCGAATTGACGTACAAGCGGAGCCCCCTCTTCGGGCCGAAACGTAACCAGCCGATCACGAAGGGTAGCATAATCGAGGGCACGGGGCCGCGAATAAGATAACCCGAACCCGAGGCCAATCCGACGGCGCGGCCCATAGCCGGGCGCTTCGTAGAAAAGCTCATAGCGCCGATTGAAGCCGAGCTGTACGTTGGCGCGAATCTCCTCATTGCGCCCCCGAAAGTTTCTGCGCACTACATAAAGCCCGTAGTTAACGCGGCGCCACCGGTCGGTACGATCAAGCCAAGCGTTAAAATTACGCTCGGCGAAAGAGAGAGTCGGGATAGGAAAAGTATACCATCGTTCTTGCACGGCGAAGAGCACCGTTATTTCGCCATCGCGACATACAGTTTGCTGAATTACGTTGTGAAAAAGCCGCAGATTAAACAACCGTAAACGATTACTCTCGAGGCGGGCGGCCAGGGTTGCTACGTTGAGCGTATCACCTTCACGAAAGTCTAGCTCAGCTCGCAGCACCACTTCCTTGGTGACTTCGTTGCCGGCAAATAGAATGGTGGCAACCCGCACCCTTGCGTATTGTGGACATTGCGCTCGGATGAGGCTATCAGCGGGCGCGCGGCGAATTGAATCGGGGACCGGTCTGGGGGGCAAAATACTGCTTCCCAACAGCAAGGAGAACAGACAGGCGAGCAGACTCAACTAAGTAGCAGAATAAACATGAAAAGTCGAACGGAGCGCAATTCTTGTTCCGCAACGTTGAGCTTACAGAGCACTCCCCTTGTTTATCAAGCCGGCTATTGCCTTGCTTGACTATAATTAGTTCATTATCAGAAGCTAGCCAGCTACGATTTCAAAATTTTTCTATAAGCTCAAATACTTCAGCAAAGCGTCGAAACGATCCTGCTCGCCCTCGCTGACATCGCTGGCTCCGCTAAACTGCGCGGTAATCACGTACCCAAAGCGCTCCAACGTAGCCACGATACGCGTGAGCGTAGGCGTATTGAGCTTCAACGTCAGGCGAATCTTGTACGGGTCCGTTTCATCCTGCGCAACGTGGGCACTCAGGATTTTGGCGTTGTTCTCCTCTACGTAGCGGCTGATTTGGGTAAGCGAGTAATCGCGTTCGTCCATCGAAAGCACTAAAATGCCCCCCTGCCCTACGGCAATAGGCATTTGGCCAAGAGCGGCTAGGGTATCACCTACAGTCACGACACCCAAGTATTCGCGCTGCTCGTCGAGGACGGGTACCAGCTGAATTTTATTTTGAATAGCTATTTCCATGATGTTGTAGAAATGTTGATCGTGCTGTACGTGCACGTCGGCATAGCCCAACGTGAGCCGGCTGAGTAGCTCCTCCGTCTGATCGTAGTCTAGCAGGTCCGACTCGGTGATGAGGCCGCGATACTGGCGATTATCTACGACGGGAAGTTGTCCCACGTGGAATTCCTCCAGCCATTTGGCAGCTTTCCCTGTCGAGTCCGTCACCTGCAAGGGCGGAATCATATGGTTGAGCAAGTCTTCGGCAAGCATAAAATGCATTGAGTGGGCTGAGAAACAAGTAGTAAACGCGGATAAGCTACGAACCAAAAGGCAAACAAGCGTCAAGGAGCCAACTTTGTTTGTTTTAGTCGGCTCCAGCTTACATAAGGACGAGAAAGTTATCCTTTAAGATACAGAGCTGACGATGGGCCGGTGCTTGGTATGAAGCAAAAACTTCCGCAGCCGGGCATTAAATGCCTCGGGACGCTCCATCATGGGCGCGTGGCAACAGTGGTCCAAGAAATGCAGCTCCGAACCGGCAATGAGTCGATGGAACTCGTGCGCCACTATTGGTGGGGTAATTGTATCATTCAAGCCCCAGATCAGCAGCGTAGGCACCTGAATTTTGCTTAAATCCTTGGCCAAATTATGGCGCTGAGCCGAGCGAGCAATACTGATGATTCGCAGGACCTTGATGTTGGAATTGGTGACATTGAACACCTCATCTACCAGATCTTTGGTAGCCAGCGTCGGGTCGTAGAAAGTATAGGCCACACGCTGCTGAACAAAGCCATAATTACCGCGCTTCGGAAAAGAGCTTCCCATGGAGTCCTCAAACAAGCCGCTGCTGCCCGTGAGCACCAAGCGCTCCACTTGCTTAGCGTTATGCAAGGTATAGACCAGTGCTACGTGTCCGCCGAGCGAGTTGCCGAGCAAAGTAAATGGCTGCGTTAGACCCATTTCAGCCACAAACTCCTCCACGTACCCCACCAAGCCCGGTACGCCGGCTTTGGTCAGAGGCATCTCATAAATGGGTAGCATCGGGATAATGACGCGGTAATCGCGTCCAAAATCGCTGATGACTGCCTCCCAGTTGCTCAGTGCGCCAAACAGACCGTGCAGGAGCAGGAGCACTTCGCCGGTGCCTTCCTCCACGTACTGAAATCCATTTTTTTCCTTGATCTGCAATTCCATCTTCTCAGCTTCTCAGCGGGTGGGCGCGACGGTTGCTGGCCGGGCGTCCTTTGCAATGATACAACACTTGACCCAATTGCCTAGCAAGGCCAACCCATAGGTGGTGAGCAACGCTTCGGGATGGAACTGTACGCCATAGAGCGGTAATGAGTGGTGGCGAAAGGCCATTATTTCCTGGGCTGAATCCGTAGAGTGAGCTAGCGGCACCAGGGAAGCAGGCAAGTCTTTGAGTATTAAGGAGTGATAACGCGTGACACTCAACTTGGGGGGCAAATTATGAAACAATGGCTCCTGGGGAGCAATTTCTATTTCTGACACTTTCCCATGCATAGGCCTCGCGGCCCGCTGGAGCTTAGCACCAAAAAATTCGCCCAGCGCCTGATGCCCCAAACAAACACCTAACATCGGGACCCGCTGATGATACGCACGCACTACGGCTGGCATGATGCCCGCCGCATCCGGCGTGCCAGGCCCCGGCGACAATACAATGCCATCGAAGTCAAGCGCTTCAATAGCGGCTAAGGAAGCATCATTGCGCACAACCTGTACATGCACCTGCAGTTGCTGCAAGTAATCGAGCAGGTTGTAGGTGAATGAGTCGAAATTGTCGAGCAGGAGGAGGCGCACGAATAAAATCAGGTAAATAGTCGATCAGTAAACAGATGATCAGCTATTTAATTCACTAGTTGAAAGTGGTACCCTTGCCTTTAGGTTAAAACACCTCCCGCAGGCGGATTAGCAGTGTGCTGGCAAAAGGCATCACGAACCCAACCACTTCTAGGGCTACGGGCGTGGCTTGCTGTACCATAGGCAGCACTTGTGAGTTGGCGACCAAGCTGGGCGAGAGCAACTTGATACCTGCTAAGCCTAAGCCATGCAGGAGCAAACTCAGCCCCAACACCCATTTAAGGGCGCCAGCGACTCCGCCCAAGATATTATCAAGTAAGCCAAGGGGCGTGAGATGCACAGCGCTTTTCACGAAGCTGCCCAACAGATGCACGCCCCAGCCAATGAGGGCGAATACCAGCAGAAACGACACGATAGGCAATAAGCCAAACGCCTCACCCGCGTAGTGCCTCACCAATGGAATGGCATCATTTAAAAGCATCAGACCGCCCACCACGCCGAGCACGAAAGCCAGCAGCGAGGCCACCTCCAGCACCAAGCCCCGACGAAAACCCTTCACTGCGCCCACGCCGACTACAAGCAGCAGAAAGAGGTCGAAGCCGGACATGGGGTGCAACGTGAAGTAGTGACGGGTGAAGTAATGAAGTGAGCTTGATGAAGTGCATCCTCGCTTTTCACTACCTCACCTTCAGCCTTATTAAAATTTAAACATTCGTGTTGTTGAGCAGATTGCTCACTACCTGTGAAATCATGCGACCGTCGGCTTGACCGCTAAGCTCGCGGGCGGCAACGCCCATTACCTTACCTAAGTCGGAGGGGCCCTTGGCGTCTACGCGCTGAATAATATCGACGATGCGCTCAACCAAATCGGCTTCGGAGAGCTGCTGGGGCAGATATTCTTCGATGATGGCTAGCTCGGCCAGCTCAATTTCTTCGAGGTCGGAGCGGAACTGCTTCTGGTAGGTTTCAGCGGCTTCGCGGCGCTGCTTGGCTTGCTTGGTGAGCAGCTTAATCTCAGCATCAGGCGTGAGGGCCGCGCCGTGGGAGCCTTCGGCCGTTTCGGCCAGCAGAATCTGGGATTTGATGCTGCGCAAAGCGGTAAGGCGCACTTTATCTTTGGCAAGCATTGCCTGCTTTATTGCGGCGTCGATGGTTTCTTTTAGGGCCATAATAGGGGAATTTTAGGGTGCAAGATTACAGCTTTCTTGTGAAGGAAAGCTGTATCAGTTCTAGCTGAGCTTGTTTGCGCTGTGTAAAATTTGAACAAGCTCAGCGGGTCTATCAACATACAGCGCTACACAACGCACGGAGCGCTGCATGCCATAGATACCAGTTATAGTTACCGGCTCTACGAAAGTGAGTAACAAATTAGGACTTGTTACAAGCGGCCCAGCTAAGTTTAGTATCCCAGAATCCGTAGGAGCCTCGGTAATACTCTTTATAGAAGTCACCTTGTGTCGGTCTACCTGTAGTCTCCACACCAGACCAATCCGAATCAGTATCGCTTCAGCCGTAAGGATAGTCGGGCGCAGCCGCACGGCGTGCAGGTGAGCTACTAGAAACAGGAGCGTGTACAGATCGAGGATGAATAGCACCCAAGCCACGCTAGGGCTCCACCGCTGCACAAGCAAGTGCACGGCAGCCGTCTCGATAACTGATAACATACAGACGGTGGCAATAAGGGCGATAAAGCCAGAGTTGCGGTGGCCGCTGAAAGTGGTTTGACCAGCTTGGCACTCTACATTTGCTCTCCAGCCTAGCACTGCATAGCGAAACAAGGCTATTTCGAATACCAACAGAGAGAAGGACTTACCCAGTGTACCGGTGAAGGCCCTGTGCAAATTCTCTAAGAAGTCAGCACTTTCTTTGGCTGCTACTTGGTAAGCGTGTACAACGCGGCGCAGATTGACAAATGCTGTAACGACAAGCACAACCTCGACTACAATTGCGCCATGGCTGGCCCAATCCAGGTATTGCTGGTGAGCTTCGGGAATCAAAGAATAACCTAAAGCCAACGCGCAACCAAAAGCAGCAGCCAGGGTTATCAGAGGCAGTTGGTAACGCCGTATTATCAACCAATAAAATAGCGCTGGAATGCCCACTACCATATCAAATGTAACGGCGGCAGGTAGAGCAGTATGACTTTCGAAAGCAGATGAAAGCGTCACCAAACGTTCAATAAGCAGGAGAGCTGCTGCTGCGCCCACGAATAATATGGCCGGGCGGTAATTAAAGGAAGGGGCCAGCGTCATGGAATTCCGAAGTAGTGAGCTTGCGGTGTGGCATTCTTATCTTTGACGACGTGCTAAAAACAGCGTCAGCAACAGCCCAGTATTATGACTAAGCTTAGCGTAAACATAAACAAAATCGCTACCCTGCGGAATGCCCGCGGCCACAACCGCCCCGACGTGCTGCAAGTGGCCCGCGACTGTGAGCGGTTTGGGGCCCAGGGCATCACGGTACACCCACGGCCCGATGAGCGACACATTCGCTTCCAAGATGTGCGTGACCTCAAAAGGATCGTGACCACCGAGTTGAATGTGGAAGGTAACCCCACGCCCGATTTCATGAATCTGGTGCGGGAAGTGCGCCCCGAGCAGGTAACACTCGTACCCGACGCCCCCGATGCCATCACCTCCAATGCCGGCTGGGATACGATAGAACACCAGATCTATCTGTTGGGCATCGTGACGGAGCTGAAGTCGTTGGGCTGCCGGGTTTCCATCTTTCTAGATCCTAATCCGGCAATGGTGAAGGCCGCCGTAGGCACTGGTACCGACCGCATTGAGCTCTACACAGAAGCTTATGCCCAACAGTACCCGAAGGATCCGGCAGCGGCTATTGCATCCTATCGGACGGCCGCTATTATGGCCCAGGAGCTGGGCTTAGGCCTAAACGCCGGCCACGATCTGGACTTAGATAATCTGGCTTACCTCAAGCAGAACCTGCCCGGCCTGGAAGAAGTTAGCATCGGGCACGCGCTGGTCTGCGATGCCCTATACTTGGGACTAGAAAACACGATTCAGATGTATCGACGGCAATTGGTCTAGGAACGCATCAGGCCACCTATGGCGTTACCTGTTGCTACCAGTTCAGCCTGCATGATACTACCGTGAGCCGTTCAGCATTAGAACGCGCCGCTCGCGCTTGCCCACCAAACCTTACTCTATGCCCCGTCTTTCCCTTTCCGACTTTCTGCAAGGTCCACCCGACGCCCCTATCCTGGATGTGCGGGCGCCAGTGGAGTACGCAGCAGGGCACATTCCGGGCGCAGTGAGCTTGCCGCTCTTTACGGATCAGGAGCGCGCGCGAATTGGTACGGCTTATAAGCAGGTCAGTCAGGAAAATGCCATTCATATTGGGCTTAACTTCTTTGGCCCCAAGATGAGCCAGATGGTGAAGCTGGCTCAGAAAATTGCCCCCCAGAAAGAAGTTCGCCTGCATTGCTGGCGCGGGGGTATGCGAAGTGGAGCTGTGCTATGGCTGCTGGAGCTGGCTGGCTTCAAGGTGCATTTGCTAGATAAAGGCTACAAAGACTATCGGCGCTGGGCGCTGGCCCAATTTGCGCAGCCGCGCCCCCTTCTCGTGCTGGGCGGCCTGACGGGCAGCGGCAAAACCGATGTGCTGCACGAACTAGCCCGACAAGGCGAACCTATTGTTGACTTAGAAGGATTAGCCAGCCATAAGGGCTCTTCATTTGGAAGTATTGGGCTGCCGCCCCAGCCCACCGTCGAGCAGTTTGAGAATGACTTGGCTTTTACATTGGCTAATTTGCCCCCCAGCGCCACTCCTTGGTTTGAAGACGAGAGCTTAGCTATCGGCCGCCTTACTATTCCAAAGCCAGTGTTTGAACAAATGCGGGCGGCGCCGCTCATTGTGTTGGAAATACCCAGAGCCGTGCGCACCCGCAAGCTGGCCGCCGAGTACGGCCGCGAAGACCCTGCCGAGCTGGCCGCCGCCATTCAGCGCATCGGTAAACGCCTAGGTGGGTTGGCGACCAAAGAGGCGTTAGCGGCTATTGAGGTGGGAGATATGGAGAAAATGGTGGATATCGCGCTCGATTATTATGACAAAACCTACGGCTACGGGTTGAATACCAAAACCAGCAGCACGATTGTGCGTGTGCCCTCCGATACCTGCGACGCGGCAGTAAATGCGGAGCTGGTGCGGGTGGCCGCCCAAAACCTAGTTGGTGCTACCAGCATCTCGCAGCACTAACTCCAGAAGTGCGTCAACTTTTAGAAATGATGCTTCATTACCAATCTCACCCCGACCCTATGATCTTCGAAGAAACCGACCAAATCCGCCTCACTCAGTACAGCCACGGGGCGGGCTGCGGCTGCAAAATCGCGCCGAAAGTTCTCGACCAGATTCTGAATACCAGCATTCCTCAGCCGCAGAATGACAAGCTGCTGGTGGGCAACAGCTCCCGCGACGATGCGGCAGTGTTCGATATTGGCGGCGGGCAGGCTATTATCAGCACCACCGACTTTTTCATGCCCATCGTGGATGATGCTTACGATTTCGGACGCATTGCCTCGGCCAACGCCATCAGCGACGTGTATGCTATGGGTGGGCGGCCGGTGATGGCCATTGCCGTGCTGGGTTGGCCCATCGACAAATTGCCCCCCGAAGTGGCGCGCCGCGTGATTGAAGGCAGCCGGAGCATCTGCGCCGAGGCAGGCATTCCACTGGCCGGCGGCCATAGCATCGACTCGCCGGAGCCCATTTTTGGTTTGGCCGTAACGGGTATGCTCGATATTCCTAACCTCAAGCGCAACGACACGGCCACCGCTGGCTGCGAGCTTTACTTAACCAAGCCGCTGGGTGTGGGCATGATGACGACGGCCCAAAAGCGCGGTATTCTGCGCCCGGAGCACGAGCAAATTGCCCCCCAGCAGATGATGCAGCTTAATAAAATCGGCTACGAGTTGGGGCAGCTAGCCAGCGTGCACGCCATGACCGACGTGACGGGCTTCGGGCTTCTTGGTCACCTATCAGAAGTGTGCGAAGGCAGCAATGTGACGGCCGAAATTGACTTTGCCAAGGTGCCGTTGCTAGCCGAAGCCGAAGAGTATCGTTTGCAAAAATCGGTGCCCGGTGGTACCGTGCGCAACTGGGACAGCTACGGCCACAAGATTGGCACCATCACCGACGAACAGCGGCAGTGGCTCTGCGACCCGCAGACCTCGGGCGGCTTGCTGGTGTGCGTAGCGCCGGAAGGCCGGGAAGCTGTGGGGGGCATTTTCGCGCAGTATGGCCTGGACTTGCAGCCCTTTGGCACGTTGCGCGCGCATACGCCAGGTGAAGCCTGGATTCAGGTTCGGTAGCGGTGAAGACGTTTCAGATACTGCGGCCCTTACTGGAGATTGGGGTACTCGTGTTTGCTATTGTCTTTGGACTGCGCTTTATCACCAGCTTTTTTTCGCAGAAAAGCAAAGTGTACCGGCCCACTTTTCTGCGGCAATTCTACCTGCTGTTCTGGCCGCTGCTGTGCTTGGGTGTGGGGCTGCCTAATTTGGGCTTTTACTTTTACTCGACTCAGTTGGCGGGCTATGAAGTAATACTGCTGCTGAGTGTGGGGGCCGTTTTGCTTGGTTTCTCCATGCCAGCCTTGCTGTTGCACGCTCAATACTACGCTCGCAACTTGCACACTACCCTCGTGTTTGCGCCCAAAGAAAACCGATTGGAAGTCTATGAAGGACGGGTTCGCATTCCGTTTCGGCAGAGCGAGTTAGTGCGCGTAGAGCGCGTGACTTGCAAGTCGCGGCGGCTGTTTTGGAGCAATTACGACTTCTTACGTCTGCACCTGCATACAGGGGAAGTCCTGACACTTACTTCTTTACTGGTGAATCTGGCTCCTTTATCGGAGTTTTTACGCAGCACGCCGTTGGAGCATCGTCAACGCTGGTTTTGCTGGACCTAAACCATTGCCTCCACAACGCAACAGCGTTGAGCACGTTTGCTTAGGTAACACCGACCTACTTTTCCCATGCAATTACACTACCGCGAACAAGGCCAGGGCTCACCGCTCGTTATTCTGCACGGCCTATTTGGCACCCTCGATAACTGGCAAACTCTGGCTAAGCGCTGGGCTGAGCATCACCGCGTTATTGCCGTCGATTTGCGCAATCACGGCCGCTCGCCCCACACCCCGGAGCACAGCTATGAGCTAATGAGCGAGGATGTGTACAAACTATTTACGCAGCTACAGCTCGACTCTCCTACCCTGCTGGGCCATAGTATGGGGGGCAAAGTTGCGATGCGTTTTGCGCTCGACCACCCCGACTTGCTAGCGCGTTTGATAGTAATGGATATTGCGCCGGGCTTCTCCTCCATGGATCATCAGGACAGCATCTTGGCTGGCCTGCATGCGGTAAAGTTTGACGGTCTGGAAAGCCGGCAGCAGGCTGAGGAGATGATGACTCCACACATACGGTCGGCTGTAGTCCGGCAGTTTTTGTTGAAAAACCTGTACCGCCGTGAAGATCATTCCTTCGACTGGCGCCTCAACCTTGCGGCCCTCACCACGCACATGTCGGACATTGGCGCCGAAATAAATGCCCCCCAGCCTTTCCTGAAACCGGCTTTATTCATTCGCGGAGGCAAATCGGACTACGTCACGACGGAAGACAAACTTCACACTATTCCCGCGCTATTCCCCAACTCTCAGGTCGAGACCATTGTGGACGCCGGTCACTGGCTACACGCCGAGGCGCCCGACAAAGTATTTGAGTTGGTGAACGCCTTTATGGAATCCTAATAATTAGAGCTTAGCGGAGGTCAGTTATGCGACGCGACGCTTAGCATGACCAGCTTTCCCACTCGTTTTTACCAAGCAACCAAACCTACCTCTCCTTGTCCGGCACGCTTTATCTTATTCCCACCATCTTGGCCGACGATACGGCGGCGCAAGTACTGCCGGCGCAGGTAGCTACGCACGTAGCAGCCCTCTCCTATTTTCTGGTTGAAAACGCTCGTACGGCTCGGCGCTTTGTGAAGAGTGTAGCTCCTGCTCATGTCATTGAGGAGCTACGTTTTACGGTAATTGATAAAGACTCAACGGAAGCCGAAATCAGAACGGCGTTGCAACCCGTAGCCGCAGGCCAGGATGCGGGCATTATATCGGAGGCGGGCTGCCCAGGTGTAGCCGACCCAGGCGCCGAGCTGGCCCGCGTTGCGCATCAGTTGGGAATTCGAGTGGTGCCACTAGTGGGTCCGTCCTCTCTGCTACTGGCACTAATGGGCTCGGGTATGAATGGGCAAAGCTTTGCCTTTCACGGTTATCTGCCCATAGAAAAAGCCAAGCGCGTGGCTGCCATAAAGCAACTGGAACGAACGGCCCTCACTCAACACCAGACGCAGCTTTTCATCGAAACGCCGTACCGCAACATGCCGCTGTTGGATGATTTGCTGGCTCATTTACAGCCGTCTACCCGCCTGTGCATCGCTGCCAGCCTCACGGCTTCTAACGAGTTTGTGCGCACTCACACGGTGGCTGGCTGGAAGGGCAAGCTGCCAGAAATTCACAAGCAGCCAGCGGTATTTCTGATTGGCAAGTAGCGCCAGCTTGACACTACTTGAACAACTGATATACAATCAGCGACGATACGTAGGCTAGCCCGGTCATGTACACTAGCTGCATCAGGGGCCATTTCCAGCCTTTCGTTTCGCGGTACACCACTGCCAGCGTGCTCATGCACTGCATAGCAAATACATAAAATACTAGGAGAGAAAACGCGCGGGCCGGCGTGAAAAAGGGCTGACCGTTTTCGTCTTTCTCAGCAGCCAGCTTCTGCTGCACGGTACGCATATCGGCGTCCTGGCCTACACTATATATCGTGGAAATGGTCCCCACGAATACTTCGCGAGCAGCGAAAGAGGTAATGAGGGCAATACCAATTTTCCAGTCGAACCCCAGCGGGCGAATAGCTGGCTCTAGTGTGCGGCCGAACAAACCGGCGTACGAGTTTTCGAGCTTTTCCGAGGCAACTAAATTCTCCGTTTGCTCCGGTGTCAGCTGCTGCTGAACAGCCGTTGTGCGAACCCGCTGCTCGGCCTGCTCCAGCGCCTCACCTGGGCCATATGAAGCCAATACCCACAGAATAACAGAGATGGCAACAATGACTTTACCAGCCTGAAACACAAAGGTTTTCACCTTCTCTACAATGGTGATACCCACGTTTTTCCAGCGCGGCCAGCGATATACTGGAAACTCCATGATAAAGTAGCTCCGCTCCTGGGTCTTGAGGATTAACTTTAAGGCTAAGGCCGAAAAGATGGCGGACAAGAAGCCTAGCAGGTACAAACCCATTAGCACCACTCCCTGTAAGTTAAAGAAACCCAGCACTTTCTCGTCGGGCACTACCAGCGCCGTGAGCACCGTATACACCGGAATTCGGGCCGAGCAGCTCATCAGCGGCGTGACGAAAATGGTGATGATGCGGTCTTTCCAGTTTTCGATGGTGCGCGCGCTCATGATAGCCGGTACAGCGCAGGCCACGCCCGAAATCAACGGCACTACACTTTTACCATTCAATCCGAACTTGCGCATAATGCGGTCCATCATGAAGGTAACACGGGCCATATAGCCTGTTTCCTCCAGCACCGCGATGAAAGCGAAGAGCAGAGCAATCTGCGGAATGAAGATCAAAACGCCCCCCAGACCGGCAATAACGCCCTCGGTGAGTAAGTTGATCAGCGGCCCGTTAAAGTTGGTTTGAATGAGCGAGTTGATCAAAGCAATGCCTTGATCAATTAGGTCCATGGGGTAGCTGGCCCAGGCAAACACCGCCTGAAACATCATGAACAGAATGCCGAAGAAGATAAGGTAACCCCACACGCGGTGCGTGAGCACCTTGTCCAGCTTGTTGCTGTAGGGCTCATTGCGCTCCGTTCGCGTCACCGATACTGCGTTTAGCAGAATCTCATTGATCCGGGCGTAGCGGGCAATAGTTTCTTGAGCTTGGCGAGCCGTGGGCTCAAAACCATACTGCTCCACTAGCTCCTGCACATACTGGCGCTGGTCGGGGGTCAGGAAGCTGATGTGCCGGAACTGGTGCGCATAGTGTAGCGCCAAGTAATCGTTGTGTAGATTAAAGTAGTACCGAATCTGCCGAATCATGGGCAGCAGCGCTTCATCGGGCTCGTAGAAACTCACCGTTGGAGCTTCCAGCTGCTGCGCCATTACAATTTTGAGGGCCGCTACTCCAATGCCCTTGCGGGCATTCATTGGAATAATCGGAACGCCCAGCTCTTGCTGCAGCTCGGCAATATCAATGTGTACGCCGTGTTGCTCGGCCACATCCATCATGTTCAGGGCCAGCACTGCAGGCAGACCAAGGTCAGCAAGCTGGGTAAATAGCAGCAGGTTGCGTCGCAGATTAGAGGCATCCACCGTCACTACCACGAAGTCCGGGTACTGAGCTGACTCGCGGTCATAGAGCAAGTCAGTAATTACCTTCTCATCCAGACTCTTTGGGTAGAGGGAATACGTACCCGGCAAATCAATAATCTCGGCGCGGTGCTGGGGCGTAAGGTGGCTAATACCTGTCTTGCGGTCGACGGTTACACCCGGAAAGTTGCCTACTTTCTGGTTAAGGCCAGTAAGCTGATTGAAAAGCGACGACTTGCCCGAGTTAGGATTTCCTACCAAGGCAATGCGCGTGAGGTCGCGGTGCGCATGGGACATTTGGCCACCCTCAGCACCTGAGGCGAGGGTCGCGGGAGCGACGGGAGTAGGAATAGTTGCCAGGCGAGCCATCCGCGCCGGTTAGTTTTTCAATAAAATAGTGGCTGCCTCACTTACTCGCAACGAAAGCGTGTAATCTTCGTCGCCGAGCACCAGCGTAATAGGACACCCTAGGGGGGCGCGGCTATTTAACCGCACTTGTGTACCCGGAATGCAACCCATCTCCAGCAGCTTTAACGCCATTTCCGGATCCTGCAGGCAGCATATTGTACCGCTCTCGCCCACACGGAGGTCTTTTACACTACGGGGTGTGGTAGCGGTGCGAGTAGAACGGATAGACACAGGCAGAAATGGTTATTTAGACAAGATTCAAACAAAGGTACGCCCCATTTAGGTTTCGGCCAAAAGATGGTTTTTCGCAAATAGGTGAATGGGGTTAAAAAGCAGGTCTTAGAATTATTCCATCAGAAAATTGCACAGGTATAATTATTCAAGGAAATCACCCACCACATTGGCACATTCATTGTAGTTTTGGGGTACAACAACCCAATTCTGCTATGTTCAAACAGGTACTTTTTTTAGTCGTCTCTGCTTTATCGCTGCCCCTATTCAGCTTTGCGCAAGGCGACCGAATTTCAGGTCGGGTAGTTGATAAAGTCACTCAAGAGCCTATCCAGTACGCTTCTATCGGGCTGAAAGAAGAGCAGGCTGGAGTCCTTACTAATGAATACGGCTTCTTCCAGATTGCTATGCTGGAAAAGAATATGAAGGACTCGCTTATCGTGATGGCACTCGGCTATAAGCGCACGGCTATTGCGATAAAAAGAGGCGATAAGAATCTGGAGGAAATAATTATTGAGGTGCCGAAGCGGGAATATCTGCTGAACGCTGTCAAAGTTGAAGCCAGCAAAATAAAGCCGATTGGTCTGGGCGCTCGCTCCAACACGCCCGGCGACGGCATGATTCAGGGCATGCCCGGCACTCAGTATGCTTTCTATGTGAAGAATGACCGCGGCAAAAAGCTAGGCTTGGTACGGACCGTGTCCTTCTTTATTGGCGAGCACGGCTTTCCGCGCGAGCCTTTCCGCATTCGCATCTACGCTCCCGACGGCAACTACAGCTCCCCAAATACGGACTTGCTCACCGAGAACGTAGTGGTGTCGGCTATGAAGGGTGGTGCTTGGTACACTATTGATCTGACCCAGTACAACATTGTCGCGCCCGACGAAGGATTCTATGTGGCCATGGAGTGGATCGTGACCGGTGATAAGTTTTACACCACCAACTTCATGGACACTTATACGCCCTACGGTCAGATTTTGCGTCCCACCTTCGAGTTCAAGGAAAGCCGGACCTGGAACTACACTATCGGCCGCGGTTGGAGCTTAATTACGCTAGCTAACAACGGTATGCGCTACAACGCCATGATTAAGGCGGAAGTAGACATGTATAAATAACACTGCATCAGCCGCTTGTCTATAGTTGGCGCTAACAGCTCTACACCAAGCGCTCTTTCCTACTTCAGGTACGCCTTGACACAGCCTAACAAGGTTGTCCTCCCCAAATAATTCTCTCTCTGCCTTCTCCCACTTACAAACTTGTCTACTAGTCTGTAAACCTTCCTTTATGTTCCAACGCATACTCTTTACTATGTCTTTGTGCTTGATGCTTCCGGCTTTGAGCATGGCACAGGACAACCGGCTCTCTGGCCGTATTATCGACAAAAAAACCAAGGAGCCCATCCCGTTTTCTTCCATTGGTTTGAAAGAAGAGCAATCTGGCGCCCTTACGAATGAGATTGGCATCTTCCAGATGAATGGTCCTACCAAAAACGCCCAGGACTCACTTATTGTGCTGGCACTCGGCTACGAGCGTACGGCCGTGCTGGTAAAGCGCGGCGCAGGCCAGTCTGATATGGTTATTGAAGTGTCTAAGCGCGTGTATGAGCTAGCCGAAGTAAAGGTACAAGCCAGTAAAGTGAAGGACCTGAAGTTAGGCGCTCGTTCAAACACGCCCGGCGACGGTATGATCCAGGGTATGCCCGGTAGCCAGTATGCGTTCTTTGTAAAAAATGAAAAGGGTAAAAAGCTCGGCAACGTACGCTCTGTTTCCTTTTACATCGGAGAGCATGGTTTCCCACGCGAGCCTTTCCGCGTCCGTATTTACGCTCCCGATGGTAACTATAGCGCGCCCAATTCTGACCTGCTAAACGAGAACGTAGTCGTGTCGGCCCCAGGCGGCGGGCAGTGGTTTACCGTTGATCTGACCCAGTACAACATTGTCGCGCCCGACGAAGGATTCTATGTGGCCATGGAGTGGATTGTAAGCGGCGACAAGTTCTACGCAACCAACTTCGACGACAACTATACGCCCTATGGGCAGATCATGCGTCCCACCTTCGAGTTCAAGGAAAGCCGGACGTGGAGCTACACATTGGGCAAAGGTTGGACTCTTTTAACCTTGTCCGGCGCTGGCGGCCTACGCTACAACGCCATGATCAAGGCAGAGGTAGATATGATTAAGTAGTACGTTAGGAGTAGCTATTCATTATTAGTTTATGTTACCAACAAAAAAGCCCCCCAGCCTAGGCTGGGGGGCTTTTTTGTTGGTAACTGCCTGTGTATCTATTAGCGGTTTACCACTGCAATTTCAACGCGGCGGTTCTGCTTACGGCCAGCGGCCGTGGCATTGGAAGCTACCGGTTGAGATTCGCCCATTGGCTGGATGGTGATGCGCGAAGCATCAATCTTACCATTCTGAACCAGCCAGTTCTTTACAGCTTCAGCCCGCTGCTCGCTCAACTCCTTATTGTAGGATTTGGTATCGCGCGAGTCGGCGTGGCCGATAATGCGCATTTGCTTACCAGCTGAGCGCTGACCGATAGAAGCAGAGATTTGCTCTAGTGCCTTGCTGGCACTGGGCTTAATCGTCGCTTTATCAGTATCGAAGAGGACTGTCTCTTCCAAGCCATATACGCTGTACTGATCGTTACCGCGCACCGATACATCCGGCAGATTGATCTCCGGGAATTTTACGTCGGGCAGGTTTAGCTTATCAGTATCGATTAGCTCGCCTTCAGCCACGGCAACAGCTGGACCAGCTTCGCCTTCCCGGTATACAACAGCCGTATCGGCTGTTGCTTCTTCGGGTTCGTTTTTGGTTGAAGGGTTTTTCAGGTTGTCGCAGCTAGACAACAGGGCAACGGCTGCGAACACGGAAAGAATGTGCTTTTTCATAAGGGGGAGGGATAGTACAAGGCCCTTGTACGTGCTTTATCCCCACGCGTTTAGTTGAGCTTGGCAGCCCCTCCCCCATGAAATCTAACCTGCTACTATTTGGCGCTGGCTTTTTCCGTGGCTTGCACGATGATCCACTGGCGAATAGCCTCCTGCGCCTGGGGCGAAAAAGTAGGCTGCTGCTGACCGTTCACCACAACCCACTGAGACGGGTCTGCCTGGAACATATGATTCACCCCCACTAACTTGCGGATATTTACATTCCGGTTGTCTCTGAGGCCTTTTTGTAACAACGCCAAGTTGCTATCCGCATCAATATAAGAGTCGGCAGTGCCCGTAAGAAGTAGTACTGGGCACTTTACACTGGCAAGCCTGTCCGTTGGATTGAAGTCTAGAAAGTAGCGATACTGATCGGTCGTAAGCAGACCCGCGCTAACCTTAGCTGTTTCCATGTCGATAGACGGGTTGGTTTCCCGCAGCATTATAGCTACTAAGCGCTGCGCTTTCGTATTATCAGGCGTTTGACGGATAACATCCAAAATAGCCTGTCGACGCATAACGCCCAACTGCATCTGTGTGTCGCTAGCGCCCATAGAGCGGTGTAAAGTTGCTTGCTGCCGCAATACTAGTTCGCGACCCGACATGCCACTGGCTGCCATCGTGACTACGAAAGCAGGTGGCTGGGCTTGGGCCGCTGCTAGTAGCGCCAGGTTGCCCCCTTCACCGTGTCCTACGGCTCCTACTTTCAAAGAGTCAATTTCGGGGCGACCACGCAATACCTTTAATGCTGCTTGTAAGTCAGTTACTAAGCTGGCTGCCGTTACGGCATTATAGTTACCTCCTGATTTGCCCACGCCTCGATCATCAAAGCGCAATACGGCAATGCCACGGCGCGTGAGAAAGTCAGCTAATACACCCATTGGCCGGTAATCACCTACTGAAGCATCACGGTCTTGGGCACCCATATCGGAAACCAGTACCACAGCCGGAAAAGGACCTGGACCGGCCGGGATAGTCAGCATGCCTCCTAGAGTCAAATCAGCTGGCTTATTGGGTACTACTAGTTCCTCTTCGCGGTAGGGCGGCGTTAGGCGGGCGTTTTTAGCCGTGCTCACTGGCGCCGATGTGTAGCCAAGCGTCAGAGCTACTTGGTAGCCTGGTTGATGCCAAGTACCGGTCAGCTGCTTGCCATCACCCGAAACCAGCCCTCTAAATTGGCTACCAGCTTCGGGTGCCACAAATACGATTGTATCGCCCCGCACCTCAACACTGACGGCCATACGGTTGATTTTTTGCTGCGGCACATCGAGCGTGGCGAAGAAAGAACCTCCAGTGAGAGCCACTACTCTAAAAACTACCTCTAATTCACCCCCTGGCACCGGCAAAGGCCCTTTCCAAAGGCCATCCAAACCTGGAGTGGCCGCATGAGCGGGAGCAGTAAGAAGGACTCCAAGTAATAGCCACAGGCTCAAACAAAGTGAGTAAAATGTTTTCTTCATGCAAGGGAGGAGTGAGGAATGAGAGAGGACGTTAGTGACACCCGCGCGCCAAGCCAATAGCTGGGAGCGCGACTGGATCAGAATAGAAAATTGGCCCTATACAAAACATGCACCAGAGGTTATTAAAAAACGCCTTACCAATAGGAAAAGATGAATTTTCCATTGGCAAGGCGTTTTTATTTATAAACTAAGATCGAGAACATACTTTTAGTCCTCAACCTGCGCATAACTCGTATAGATTTGTTGCGCCTATTTATAGTCAATCATTCGTGCAACCGCTTTGGAAATCAATCTTAGCGTTACTTGAACTCATACGTTCGATGTTTTACTCCACTTGCTGAAGAGGAGAATTATCTAAGCTGTGAACTATAATTAAAATCAGAAAATATCAAATTATAATTTGCATTATTATTATACAAATTAGTTTACGTAAAACTATTGAAGTCCTGTTTTCTACTCCGCTACAAATACCCGCTTCACTCGCTCACTTACATTAGTCAGTAGCTCGTAGGGAATTGTACCAATACGCGCCGCAAGCTCAGTAAGTGGCAGTTGCTCACCAAATATCACGGCCGAGTCGCCGGCTTGCGCGTCGGGTATATGAGTTACATCAACCATGCACATGTCCATGCACACGTTACCAAGGATACAGGCGCGCTGGCCCCGAATCAGCACCTCTCCTACCCCGTTGCCAAAGCGCCGGTCATAGCCATCGGCATAGCCAATAGCGAGAGTTGCAATACGCCGCTCGAAGTCAGCGGCTTCCCCGCGCCGGCCATAGCCTACGGTCTCGCCGGGGGGCAATTTCTTGATTTGGGAGATGGTGGTGCGCAGGGTGCTGACCGGCCGCAGCGCCGCCGCATCCTGGCCCGTCGCTTCTACTCCGTATAACCCAATACCCAAGCGAACCATATCCAGGTGAGCTTCAGGGAAGCGCACGATACCCGCTGAATTTAAGGCGTGTTTCAGGGCAGGATAACCTAGGGCAGCTTCCAGGCGGGGCGTCATGCGTTGGAACGCGGCCAACTGCTGGCGCGAAAACGCATTGTGCTGCTCTTCATCGGCGCCAGCCAAATGGGTCAGGAAGCTAGCGACGCGTAGCTGGGGGGCATTTTCGCGCAGCAACGTGCAGAGATCCTCTATATCTTCTTCGGCAAAGCCCAGGCGATGCATGCCCGTATCAAGCTTCAAGTGAATAGCGGGCAACGCCTGATCATGGGCGGCTTGCAGGTAATCATGCAGCCGTTCAAAGGAGTAGATTTCGGGCTCCAGGTGATACTGTCGCAGCTTTTGGAAGCTGTCGGGCGAGGGGTTCATCACCATGATAGGCAGACTGATACCGTGTTGACGCAGCTCCACACCTTCATCGGCGTAGGCCACAGCCAGGTAGTCGGCCCGGTGAAACTGAAGGAGGTTGGCTACCTCGTAGCTGCCGCTGCCGTAGGCGAAGGCCTTTACCATCACCATCAGGCGGGTGCTGGGCGCGAGGCGGGCGCGGTAGTAGTTGAGATTGTGGACCAGGGCATCAAGGTTCACCTCCAGCACTGTTCCATGAATCTTCTGCTGAAAAGCGGCTACAATTCGCTCAAAGCCAAAGCGGCGGGCACCTTTTACCAGAATGGTTTCCCGCCGAAACTGGTCAGGTTGGAAGGCAGCAAGAAAGTCTTCGGTTGTCTCAAAAAAAGCCCCCTGCAAATTGGCAAACAAGCTTTGGTACTGGCTAATAGCTGGCCCTATGCCAACCAGCCGACCTACGCCGTGGGCCGGCAGCTGCGCGGCTATTCGCGCATACAAGTCCGCCGCTGGTAAGCCCGATTCGAGCACATCGGAGAGAATAAGGGTGCGCTGCCCGCGGCGAGGCTGACGGGCCAAGGCATCGAGGGCTAGGGTGAGGCCGGCGAGGTCATTGTTGTAGGTGTCGTCGAGAACGTAGCAGTCGTTGAAGGCCTGCTTCATTTCCAGGCGCATAGCTACGGGAAGCAGACGGTCCAAGCGGTGCTGAATCTCGGCGGCGGGCACGGCGTACCACAGCAGTACGGTCAGGGCGTGGAGAGCATTTTCTACCGAGGGCTCATCGGCGAAGGGGAGCGTGAAGGTGTGCTCCTGTGGTCGGGGCCTGGCCAGATTGACGCGCACTACGGTACGGTCGGCGCTGGCCTCCGCCACGGTGACGGCCACGTGCGCCTCGTGCGGATGATGGCGGCTCCAAGTGAAGGTGCGTGCCGGCGTAAGGATACGCTGGGCCGCCGCATGGATAGCTTCGTGGTCGCGGCAGTAGAAGAGCGTGTCTACGTTTGTAAACAGCTGCATTTTCTCGGCTACTTTCTCGGTTGGAGAGGCAAAGCCCGCATCATGCGCGGTGCCAAGGTTAGTGAAAATGCCTAATGTAGGCTGGATCACGCGGGCCAGCTTGCTCATCTCGCCGCGCTCCGAAATGCCGGCCTCGAAGATGCCCAACGTGTGCGTTGCGTTCAGTTCCCACACCGACAGCGGTACCCCTACTTGGGAGTTGTAACTGCGCGGGCTTTTGCAAATCAGCTCGTCGGAACTGAGCAGTTGCGCCAGCCACTCTTTCACGATAGTTTTGCCGTTGGAGCCTGTAATGCCAAACACCGGGATAGCAAACTGCCTTCGATGCCCGGCTGCTATGGTTTGCAAGGCGGCCAAACTATCGTCAACCAGCAAGAAGCCAGCCTCGGGGAAAGCAGATTTGCCCCCCAGAATTTCCTCTTCCCTATCTACAACAAACAGGCGCACCCCGCGCTGGTACAGGTCGGGCAGGTAGCGGTGGCCATTGTGCTGAGCGCCGCGGATGGCAAAGAACAGCGACCCGGCCGGTTGGCCCACGCGCCGGCTGTCGAGGAGCAGGTGCTGAACGCGGGCTTCTGCGGCGGGCGTTTGCAGCAAGGTACCGCCAGTAAGGGCGGTCAAATCTGTGAAGAGTAGCATGCCCTGCAAAGGTAAGGTGTGTGGTACCTTTGCGGACTTATACGTTTAGTTCTTCGTTGTGCAACTCACCCGTTACCACTTGGCCGCGCTGGCGGCTTTTCTCATCTGGGGCTTCTTCCCTATCCCACTGCGGACGCTTACCAGTTATCCCAGCGGGCAGATCCTCTTTTTTCGGGTTCTTATTTCACTGATCATCTTACTAGTTATCAACGTTTTGTTCCGCTTTTCGTCGGTGCGGGCTACGTGGCGCAAGTGGCGCACGGCCCCGCTCACCGAGCGGCGGAGCGTGGCGGGGAGTACCTTGCTGGGGGGCATTTTATTGTCGTCCAACTGGCTGCTGTTCATTTATGTCATTAACAAGGTGAGTGTGCAGGCTGGCTCGTTTGCTTATCTTATTTGTCCCATTCTGACAGCCTTGCTCGGTTTTTTGGTGCTGCGTGAGAAGCTGCGCCCCAATCAGTGGCTGGCCATTGGACTTAGCGCGCTGAGCTGCGCGCTTCTAGGCACGGGCTCAGCGCGCACCTTGCTGATGAGCCTGGTAGTGGCAGCCACGTACGCCTTATACCTCATCACCCAGCGCCGCCTCCAGGGCTACGATCGGCTAGTACTGCTCACAGTGCAGCTTACACTAGCTGCCGCCTTAATTTTGCCCACGGCTAACTTACTAGGCGCCTCGCCCCTAGCCGGTCTCCACGATGCTCACCTGCTCCTGATGACGGCTATTCTCAGCGTAGTCTTCACCGTGCTGCCGCTGTTTCTGAACTTGTACGCGCTGAATGTGCTGCCTTCAGGCACGGTTGGTATTCTGATGTATCTGAATCCGGTGGTGAGCTTCCTGCTGGCCTTCCTTTATTTCGGAGAGGCCGCCACTACCACGCAAGCCGTTGCGTATGCGGTTATTCTGGCTTCGGTCGTGCTGTATAATGCCCGTTTTGGGGCTCGGCCCGCCGTTATTAAACCCACTTCCTGACCTTTTTTGGCGGGAGATGAGTTAAGGACAACAAGCTAATCAGTACGCTATTTTCCTCTTATGCAGCAGCCCGCCAAGAAATTCTACACACCCCCTGAAGCCCTTCAGAAAATAGCGGCCTTTTGCACCTACCAAGAGCGCACCTTCAAGGAAACCGAAGAAAAGCTGCGCAGCTACGGCCTGACCGAGGATGAAGCCGGCGAAATTATTATTCGGCTGAGCCAGGAGAAATTACTCGATGAAGAGCGCTACGCCAAGAGCTTTGTGCGTGGCAAGTATCGGCTCAAAAAGTGGGGCCGCCGCCGCATTCTGCAGGACTTGAAGTTTAAGGGCATCTCGGAGTACTGCATCAAGCAAGGCATGAAGGAAATCGACGGCGACGAGTATTATCAAAACCTGGTCGATGTTTTGGAAAAGAAAGACCGTCAGGAGAAGGAGAAAAACCTACGCGTGCGCCGGCAGAAGCTTCAGTTATTTATGACCAGCAAAGGCTATGAGTCGGACCTGATTAAGATGGCGCTGGATGATTTAGGCAAGGAGAAGACGGACGACGAGGACGAATAGCACTAATATTCCAGTTACAAAAAAGCCCCCCAGATCTGATCTGGGGGGCTTTTTTGTAAGTTACTTAATCGACCTTAGTAAGGCTGGGCCTCATGAGCCCGCTCTTCCGCTTGCTCCACGGCTTGAGCACTCTTAGCTTCATTGATCTGGGTGGCGCCTTGTGCGCCAGCTTTGGCTTGCTGAATGCCTTCAGCTACGCGGCGGCCCCAATCTTCATCACACTTCGTGCATAGCTCAATCATCTTGTCTTGAATGACTTGAGCCGCGTCAGCCAGCGCACCAACCATATTGTTGATTAGGTCTTCGCGCTCCCAATCTTCGTGCAGACGGTACCGCTCACCGGCTTGCTTGAAGTCGTTAGTGCGATCGATGCTTTGACGTATCAATCGGCCCTCATAACGGGGCATGTGATCGGGGTGCGTGCGGGGCGCTTCTTTCAGACCATTCAACGAGGATGGCTCGTAGTTAATGTGGTTGTTCTGACCAGGAGCCGAGTCCACGTGATACGTCATCTGACCATCGCGCTGGTTCGTAGCCACGTGCTTTTTGGGCGCGTTGATGGGCAGTTGCAAATAGTTGGTGCCCACCCGATAACGTTGCGTGTCGGAGTACGAGAACGTACGACCCTGCAGCATTTTGTCGTCGGAGAAGTCCAGACCATCTACCAGAACACCGGTACCGAAAGCAGACTGTTCTACCTCAGCAAAGTAGTTTTCAGGGTTGCGGTTCAGCGTCATCTTGCCCACGGGCAGGAATGGGAACTGATCCTGGGGCCAGATTTTGGTATCGTCGAGCGGATCGAAGTCAAGCTCCGGATGCTCGTCGTCGCTCATGATCTGCACGCACAGCTCCCATTGCGGGAAGTCACCAGCTTTGATGTGGTCGAATAGGTCTTGCGTAGCGTGGTTGAAGTTTTTAGCCTGAATCTTCTCAGCCTCGGGCTGGGTCAGGTTCTTGATGCCTTGCAATGGCTCCCAGTGGTATTTCACTAGTACAGCTTCGCCCTGCGCATTCACCCACTTATAGGTGTTTACGCCCGAGCCTTGCATCTGGCGATAGTTGGCCGGAATACCCCAAGGCGAGAACAGGAAAGACACCATGTGCATGGCCTCTGGCGTATTGCAAATAAAGTCGAAGATGCGCTCACCGCTCTGCCGGTTGGTTACCGGATCAGGCTTTTGCGAGTGAATCAGATCCGGGAATTTGAGGGCGTCACGGATAAAGAACACCTTCAGGTTATTACCTACCAGGTCCCAGTTGCCGTCTTCGGTGTAAAATTTGACCGCGAAGCCGCGGGGGTCGCGCAGGGTTTCGGGCGAGTGGCCACCGTGACCTACCGTAGAGAACCGTACGAATACGGGCGTCTCTTTACCTTTTTCCTGGAACAGCTTAGCTCGTGTGTACTTGCTTATTGGCTCATCGCCCACGGTGCCGTAGGCTTCAAACACACCGTGAGCACCAGCGCCGCGGGCATGCACCACCCGCTCAGGAATACGCTCCCGGTCAAAATGGCTGATCTTTTCCAGCAGCTGATAGTTCTCCAGCGTCACGGGGCCGCGGTTGCCCACGGTACGCGAGTTCTGGTTATTAGTAACGGGGTGGCCCTGACGCGTAGTCAGCGTCTGAGCGTTTTCGCCGGCCACAGTGCGCGTATCCTGCGAAGTGCCAGCGCCGGTTACGGCAGTACCCGTACCGTTGCCGGACGTGGGATTCTGATCTTGGTCCATAGTAAGCTTTTGTTAAGTGATTAGTAACTTATACGAGAAGCGTTGGAAGACAATCTTATATAATTTTCACCAAAGATGCTGTTAGTGCAAGTATAAATCAAATCATTTGTTTTGATAATAGTATCAGCAATGCTTATAGTTTAGCTTTGCGCTGTGAACCTGCAACAGCTAGAATACCTCATCGCGCTCGACACGCACCGGCAATTTGTAGGTGCCGCTAACAGCTGCTGCGTCACCCAACCTGCACTCAGTATGCAGCTTCAAAAACTGGAAGAAGAGCTTGGAGTATTGCTATTTGACCGCAAGAAAAAACGGCTGGAACCGACCGCTATCGGTGTAAAAGTGGTGCAGCACGCCCGGCACGTGCTCCGCGAGGTGCAGCTACTACGTGAGGTAGTACAGGTGGAGAAAGATGAGTTAGTCGGCGAAGTGCGACTGGGTATTATTCCAACATTGGCGCCTTACCTAGTGCCGCTGTTTCTGGTGCCGCTGGCCGAGCGGCATCCGCAGCTACATGTGCGCGTGGAGGAGTTGCAGTCGGAGGAGCTCGTGCGTCGTCTCAAAGCTCACCAAGTGGATATTGGCCTATTGATCACGCCACTTGATGATTCCCAACTGCGCGAAGTAGCGTTATTGGAAGAGCCCTTCTTAGGATACGTTTCGGAGTCGCATCCGCTATATGCTCACGTCATGCTGCGTCCCGCCGACCTTTCGAGCACTGGCCTGTGGCTATTACAGCAAGGCCATTGTTTTCGCAACCAAGTGCTTACTATCTGCTCTCCACCAAACGGGGCCCAAGCATATACCTACGAAAGCGGTTCTATCGAAACGCTGAAAGAACTGGTGCGGCGCAACCACGGCTACACGCTGGTACCCGAGTTGTCGGTCCTAACGGAGGCGGACCATAACCCGATGGTGAAGCGCTTCGAGGCACCAGAACCTGTACGCGAGGTTAGTATGGTGGTGCACCATGGCTTCGTGCGCACTCAATTACTGAATACACTATATCAGTTGATTCTGGAGCAAGTGCCCGAGCGATTACACGCGGGCCGGGATACGCGAAAAATTAGTTGGCAGTAAAAAAGCCCTCCGTTACCGCCGAGCTGGCACTTGAGGTGGAGCCATTTGCTTGGTCAGCACCACGCGGCGGCCAGTTATGGTTTCTAGCATAGGCCGCAGAATTTTCTCTGCGTTCTGGGTGGTTTGGGGCAAAATTCCCGATTGCAGCGCAGTTTGGCGCACGTTGCGCTCAGCATAGCGGTAGCCTTCATCAATAAGCTCGGCATCCTGAAAAAACGAGTTTTCGGTGCTGTACACTTTGCTCTGACTGTGGTCGACGCGCCAGGTGCAGAGTTCGGGCGCTGGCAGGGCCACCCGCACCACCGAGTCGCCCTCAAATACGACATCCTGGGGGCGTATTTTGGTCATATCCAAGCAGCCTACTGCCTCGCCGGCCACGATAAGCGCCACTTTGGAATCAGGCAGGAAACGGTAGGTGCTTTTGCGGTACTCCACCACATCCTTGAACCGGAAGCGCACCAACTCCATGCGGCCCAGGCTTTCCACTTTGGTCAGTACCGTGTTGTGCGTGACGGTGATTTGAGGCGTTGGGCGTAGCGGATTCTGCAACTCCTCTAAACTTGGCTGCACTTTCTCCCACAAAAACCAGCCTAACCCCACCAGAAACAACAACGGTAATAAGCGGCGAAGCAAGCGGATCATTCAGCAGAGGAAAAATGGTGGGCAGGAAAATGTGTACTAGCTGGTCTGCATACGTATCTAGCTGCTGTTAAGCACTGTTGAGTTGCAACAAATAATCGGTTGCTTTTAATTCGTCGCGTCAAAATCTACTGCTCTTGCGGGTCAGAAGCCACGTTCGGCCACCAAGCGCTTCGCTTCTCAAACCGCGCCTGAAAACCCGCCCAGGCTTGTAAACCGCCCGTGTGCACGGCTACTACGGTACTGCCCGCAGCAAAATAATCCTGACTCAGCAAATCCAGGACGCCGTACAGCAGCTTGCCCGTGTAAAGCGGGTCGAGCAGCACGCCGTGGCGCTGCTGAAACTGCTGAATAAACGCAAGCAGCTCGGGCGAGAACTTAGCGTAGCCACCAAAATGATAATTGGTCTGCACCGACCACGGAGCGGCAACGGATTGGCCAGCAGTTAATAACAGCGTTTCAATGTCTTGCTGCAAAAACCCGCCGTTCTTCAGTGCCGCTACTCCCACGGCTTTCTGCTGGGGCTTCAGCGCCGTCAAAATGCCCCCCAGCGTGCCGCCGGTACCGCAGGCGACGCAAAGGGCATCGAAGGCAAGTTGGGCGCTTAGCTCGGTTACTAACTCGGCACAGCCACGCAGAGCCAACTCATTGGTGCCGCCTTCGGGCAACACGTAAGCGGGGCCCATTTGCCGGAGCAAGTCAGCCTGACACACTGGCTCCTGCTTATGACGGTAAGCCTCGCGGTCGAGGTAGCGTAGCAGCATACCATCGGCCGCAGCTTGGGCCAGCGTCGGGTTCAAGGGTAGGCTTTCTTCGCCGCGCACTACCCCGATGGTGCGAAACCCGTAGAGCCGGCCGGCGGCGGCTACGGCGGCTAAGTGGTTGGAAAAAGCCCCCCCGAAGGTGAGCAGCGTGTGCTGACCCCGAGCGCGGGCTTCTATCAGGTTGTACTTAAGCTTGCGCCACTTATTGCCCGGCAGTTCCGGGTGGGTCAGGTCGTCGCGCAACAAAACCAAACGAATACCGCGCCGCCGCGCCGCTGGCTCGTCAATTTCCTGTAAGACCAGCGGAATCGGTGTCCTCATACGATGTAGACCAAGGCGCCGATTTGACGACTTATTGGGTGTAGCGCGAAGCTTGACTTTATTTAGGCCGCTACTAAGTCCTGATTTGCTAATACTGGACGCTTTTTCCAGATGTAAAAAGCTACTCCAATCAAGCCTAAAATCAACAGAATGGAGGACACCAGCGAAACTGTATTGCCGATGGCGTAGGACTGGGGTTCAAACTTAAACTCGATAGTATGTTGGCCAGCAGGAACGGGCATGGCGCGTAGCACATAGTTGGCGCGCATATGCGGCACAAGTTTGCTGTCGATGTAGGCATTCCAGCCGTCCTTATAATAGATTTCCGAGAAGACCACGAAGCCATCCTGAGCCGCCGTAGCCTGATATTTCAGGGCGTTAGGCGAGTAATCGGTTAGGCGGATGCTGGAACCGACGGCGTTGTAGGAGGTTTTGGTGAGCGGAAACTTCGAGACGTCGACAATGGCCGTGGTAGCCGCGTTGAAATTGCTGAGCGCAGCAATTTCCTGGTCAGGGCTTTGTACTGGCTTGACTTCGTTGACAAACCAGGCGTTGCCCAAAGCATCAGGGTTGCGCTGTACCTGCGCCGGCTGATTGGTTTGGGGGTTAGGGGGCGTGATGAGGTAGCGCGTATTCAACATATTGAACACCTGGGTATTGTTCTGCGAAATCTGCCGCTCAATCAAATCCTGGTAGCGGCGCAGCTTGGCGCCGTGGTAGCCGCCAATGCTCTTGTGGAAGTAGGAAGTGTTCGCCTCGTTGAATGGATTGCTGAGGTTAAGCACGCGGTAGCTGAGGTCTTTATCCAGCAAAATCTGCTGATCGACGGCCGTGGGCACAAACTGCTGGGTGACGGTTTCGCGCTGAAAATTGGAGTCGTTGAGGTAGCGCTTATCCACGGCCCACAGGTCGACGAGAGTAAGCGCCCCGATAACGAGAGCGGCCGTCGTAGCCGATAGTTTGCGTTGCAAAAAGAAGTACAAAATGCCCCCCGCAGCTATAATAAAGAACAAGGACCGCAGCACATCCGAGCGGAGTAGGCCGGCGCGGTCCTGGCGAATAGCATCGAGCGGGAACCCGCTTTGCTGCAATTGAGCATCGATAGGCGAAGCAAAATCGGCCCCCAAGCTGAAGACCCAGGCTAGGATGCACAACCCAGCCGTGCCGCCGACAGCATAAAGCAGCTTGCGCTTAAGGTCGGCGGTTTCGGGCGCATCGGCGGCGGGTAGCGCGAGCACCGGATGACCGGCTACAGGAGCGGAGCTAGCGCGCTGGGCGCGCAGCACCCGGGCCAGGGCCAGCACAGCCAGCAACGGCATTGCCAACTGCGCAATAACCAGCGCCATACTCACCGACCGGAACTTGTTGTAGCCGGGGAAGTAGTCGAACATCAGATCATTGAAGGTCTCGAAGTTCTTGCCCCAGGCCAGCATCATAGACAAGATTGTTCCGATTAAAAGCCAGGTACGCAGGCGGCGGTCGGCCACAAACAGGCCTAACACGAACAGCAAACACACCACCGCGCCCACGTACACGGGGCCGCTGGTACTGGGCTGATCGCCCCAATATAGGGGCAACTGGGATAAGTAATCGCGGAGCTGCACGGGCGGCACGCCGAGTTGGGTAAGCGCCTTGGCGGTGGCTGAGCTTTCGCTTAGAGCACCTTGGCTGGCGCCACCGAAGTAGTTGGGAATAAGCAACGTAATCGTTTCGCCTACTCCGTAGCTCCAGTTAAAGGCGTAGTCGCGGTCGAGGCCGGAACCGCTGGGAGCATCATCGGCAGCGGCGTTGGGGGTGCCGGGCACGGGCGTCGTAAGCTCGGAGCGACCCCGGATGGAGTACTTGCCGTACTCGGCCGTGACGTAGAGGCGACCAAAGCTGACGCCTACTGCTAGCAAGGCCGCAGCGCCCAACAGCGCCGTACGTCCGAAGAACTCGGGCAGACGCTTTTCGCGGAAAGCGTATACCAGCTCCACGATGCCGAATACCAACACTAGCAACAGCAGATAGTAGGTGATTTGCAGGTGGTTAGCCCGAATATTCATGGTAAGTCCCAAGGCAAACAGAGCCGCCCCGAGCCAGCGATTGCGCCGAAACGTTACTAGTAGCCCCGCCAGCACCAGCGGCGCGTAGGCCAGAGAAATAGACTTGGTATTGTGCCCCGCAGCCAGAATAACGAGGTTGTAGCTGGTAAAGCCCAGCGCAATAGCGCCCACCACTGCCACCAACGGCCGCACGCCCAATGACACAAAAAGTATGTAGCCGCAGAGCAAAGCCAGAAATAAGTTGGCCACCACCGCCGGCAGATTCAAGGTAAAAATCTGATGCAGATACACCGATAAGTCGCCGGGGAAGCGGGTGCTGATCAGGTAGGTGGGCATGCCGCTGAACATAGAGTTAGTCCAGAGAGCTTCCTGCCCAGTGGCATCGCGGTAGGTGGCGGCTTCCTGCGAGCCGCCCCGGAACTGCACGATGTCGTGCTGGGCGAGGGTTTGGCCATCCAACACCAGGGGCGAGAAGTACACGAATACCAGGGCCAGGAAAAACAGCACGGCCAGCAGGTGGGGCAGCATCCGCCGCCACAGCGGCACGGCAACGGGAGAAACAGTAGTCATCAGCAAACGAAAGAATCGAGAATCAGCCAAAAAGCCCCCTAGGGCCCGGCAAAGCACGCCGAAGGTAGGTCGTTTATTTTATTCGGGGAAACCGGCGGTGGTTACAGAACGAATTTGACCAGCATAAAAATGCCCCCAGCCACCCGGTTTTGAAACTAGGAAAGCTGGGGGGCATTTTTGCGGAGCTGCTACTTTTAAATCACCGCTCCGGCAGGCAAACGAACCAATCGGGTGGCTTACGCTTCTTTTTCGCTCACGTTCAAGGCGAGCACCGTTGCTAGGGTGGCCGAAATCTGCTTGTCCAGGAGCTGAATAATCAGTTCCGCTTCATCCTCAATAGACTGCTGATAAGTGAGCGCATCGGGCGTGCTCACCGATTCCTCCCACCGAGCTAGTTCCGCTAAGGTATTCAAGCGCGTGAGCGATTCGTCCAGGTGATGATACAGTTGGAGCCACATAGCACTAGAGTGGGGCGGATGCTGCTTCAAAGCCAACCGCAGGTCGAGCAGCTTCATCACTACGTCTGCCAACGACTGCAACCGCTGTTGTTCGGTGATGGACAGGATGCGGGGCTGACGGTCAATTACGCATAAGGCACCAATATGGTGGCCATCGGCGCTACGCAATGGGTGCCCGGCATAAAAGCGAAGTTGCAAAGCCTCCGCCACATCGGGCTTGGTAAGCTGACAGGGCGCAAGGAGCAAATCTTCGTAGATGGTAGTCCCATCCTGTAATATGGCCACCGAGCACATACTCTCGTTGCGAGCTACACGTTCGGCGCCGGCTAAGCCGAAGTTGGCTTTAAACCAAACACTGCCTTCCTCCACCAGCGACACCAGCGCAATAGGAGCGTTGAACAGCTTGGCCGTCAGGCGAACCACCTCGTCAAACACCGCATCGGGCGCGGTACCTAGCACCAAGTAGGGAGCTAAGGCCTCTAGTCGCTGTGGGTCATTAGCAGGCACCAGCGAGCTAGAAGCAGATAACGTCATAAGGAGTAGGTATTGGTACTAGTGCCAGAAATGCACAGATGCATCCGGCAAGGCCAGTTTTTAGCGTAATGAGGTGGGTTATTTTACCTCCTCGTATTCCACGTAGTCACCGCCTTTGAACTCAGTATCGGGGCGGGCTTTGGGCTGAGGTGGCACGTACTCCACGCGTACTTCGCCGGGCGCGGGGGTCGGGCCGGGCGGACGGCCGAAAGGTGAATTTTGCCCCCCAAACGGCGGCGCCTGGCCAAACTGCTGGCCGTAGCGGCGCACTTGCTTTTTGATGAACATCCCCACCACCAGCCGCAACACCACGGGCAGCACAAAGCGCACGAGCAGCGAGATGATGAGCAGGGTGAGAAAGAACTTGGTCATGGGCGGGAACTCGAGTCGGGTTGGAAGTAAAAATCGGCCGTGACGGCGCTGGTGAGTTGCGCATCCGAGCAGGGTACAAGTTCAGAACGCGCCGACAGCAAAAATGGTTTATAGCCCAGCTCAGCGAGCAATTTTACCACTGCCTGACGGTTTTCCAGGCCATTCAGCTCCGTTTGGATAAGAGGCCGGAAGCGGCGCAGCGTATTTCGCAAATGGCGAAACACCTCGTGCTCAAAGCCTTCGACGTCGCATTTTACAAAATCCAGGCGGGGCAAGTTGGCCAGCAGCTCGTCGGGCACGCGCATGGGCACCTCGTAGGTGCGGGCGTAGGTTTCGTTGGGGTTGGAGGCCGCAACTTTGGTCATGCCGTGGTGGAGCAAACCGTCGCGCTCGGGCGTACCCATTTTCACAGTGGTATTTTGCCCCCCAAGCGCGTAAGGCAGCAGAACGAGGTTGTCGTGGCCGCTGAGGCGTACGTTATCCTCCCATATTTTCTGAAAAGCCGGAATAGGCTCCACGGCCAGCACCTTGCCCGTAGGCCCGGCCAGCCGCGACAACGCCACTGAGTAGTAACCCAGATTAGCGCCAATATCCAGACACACAAAGCCGGGCCGGATGATTTTCTCCAGGAAAAATAGCTCTGGGTACTTAGCTCGCCCCCAGCCCGCTCCTACCAGCCGTAGGTATACGCGGCTCACGAAACGGATGTAGCGCTCGAAGCCGAGGGTCTGGACCAGAAGTTTGCGGAGCTGTTTTACCATTATAGCGGCAAAGGTAGCACCTGCGCCTGCGTTGTGGTATTATCCGCAGCGTTGCGAAGCACAACGGTTATTTTTTGCGCTTGCGGGTTGCGCACGCCGCGCCCGCCGCAGCTAGGCCGCCGAGCAGGTACCAGGCTACGGTCATGAGTTTAGTTTGGGTGGTGCGGTTGCTGGGGCCCTCGCCCAAGCCCATGGGGCCGGGCAGCACTACGCCGCCTACGCCGGCTGCTAAGCCGAGCACGGCGCCGCGCTGCCAGGCATTTTTACCGGCACCTACCAAGCTGTAATACAAGCCATTGGAAAGAATGTCGCCGGCCATGGTCAGGTTAAAGAGCGTGTCGTGGTCGGGCTGGGGGGCATTTGCTTTGCCCAGCAGCTTGCGCAGGCCGCGCATACCTAGCACATCCATGCGCGGGGCGGTTTTCGGAATAATATGGCGGACGGTTTCGTGGATGGCCGTGAGCACCACGGCGCCCACCAAGCCGTTGCCCAAGGCGCGCAATACAGAAGCAGATTTCATTGACTATAAGGGTCAGATGCCAAATAATTTCACTTTTAGGATACGCTGACACTTACCAAACGCATAAATGAAAGGGTACGTTGCGCAGCTCCAATTACCGGTTGAGGTCAGAAAAATTGCCCCCCAGCCTTGCACTAGTTTCCAGCGCCTGCCTATCTTTGCCTTCCTACGCGGCTACAGCCACACGGGAATCGCCTCTTTAGCTCAGTTGGTAGAGCAGCTCATTCGTAATGAGCAGGTCGTTGGTTCGAGTCCAATAAGAGGCTCATTAAAAAAGCCCCCCAGAAATTCTCTGGGGGGCTTTTTGCTTCTCACAATTAGACGAAAGCGGTGGCCAGCACCCAGCATTAGCATACAGCCCAACGCCGCTTACTATCCTTCATTTCGGAAGAATACCGAGAAAGTGGACCCTACGCCCACCTGACTTTCGACTTCAATTTTGCCCCCCGCATTCTCTACCATCTTCTTCACCATATACAAGCCAATACCGGAGCCTTCCACGTGGGTATGATAGCGCTGGAACATGGCAAATAATTGGCGCTGGCGGTTCAAATCTAGCCCTAAGCCGTTGTCCTGTACTTCCAGCACAATGTACTCCTCTTCGGTGCGGCAACGAACATGGACTTGCACTGGGCGGTCGGGCGAGCGATACTTCAGAGCGTTGCTAAGCAGGTTGTACACCACCGAGCGCAGGTTTTTCTCGGAAAAAGAGAGCGCCGGACAAGCCTGCACATCTACCTCCAAGTGAGCTTGGGTTTGCTCAAGCAAAGGCAGCAGATCCAGGCGTACGCCTTCCACTACATCGCCCAAATGCACGCTCACGGCAGGTTGGTCGTGCTCCTTTTGCAGCTTCGACACATCTGTAAGATGATCAATAGTAGATTTGAACCGATCCACCGCCCCCTGCATCATAGCCAAAATGAAGGGAATATCGCCGCTCTGATCAAGAACAGGTAATTGTGCTTCCAACGCATGTAGCAGGCCCTCAATATTGGTGATGGGAGCTTTCAGGTCATGGGAAGCCGTATAGATAAAGTTATCCAGGTCGATGTTGGTGCGCGTGAGCTGCTGATTTGTGGCCTCCAGTTCCCTATTAAGCGCGTAACCCTCGTCGCGGGCTTTGCGCAGCTTGTGGGTAAGCCGTTGCAGAACCTTGGCAGCTAATTTCTGTTCGTGAATATCGGTGGCAGCACCCACCCATTGTACAACTACGCCCGCGGCGTCGCGCACAGGTACTGCCCGGTCCAGATACCAACGGTACTCGCCAGTAGCCGCTAGACGCAGACGCGCTTCAGCCTGAAAAGTTTGTTGGGTGCTTACCGCCGTCAGCCAGGCCTGAACAAAAGGCTCCTGGTCGTCGGAGTGAATATACTCCTTCCAACTCAAGCCCTGCCCGTTGGCCGTAGCTGTAAACTGCTCCCAACGTGGGCTCAGATACGTCGTGTGGCCTGCTGCGTCGGCTTCCCACACAATCATCGGGGTGGTTTCGGCCAACCGTCGGAAACGGGCCTCGCTACGCTCAGCTTGCTGCCGCGCCTGCACCTGTTCGGTTACTTCAAAGGCAAAAACCAGCACGCCATCCACACAGCCTTGCTCATCATAGCGGGCTTGCTGAACAAAATTGAAGTAGCGGTCTTCTAAAAGACCATCATTGGGCCGCATTAAGGGAATAAGCAGCGCCTTCTCCTCATGTGATACTCCGGTCTGGTACACCTCCCGAAAGGTCTGATAGACAACATGTTCGGCTATTTCAGGCAATGCCTCTAAGATGGGCTTACCTAATAGCGTACGGTCGGGAAATAGTTGTTGATAACCTGGGTTTACTAACTCATACACCAAATCAGCCCCCCGGAGAATACATATGGCGGCTGGGGCCTGCATAAACAATTGCTCTAGCTGTTGCCGCTGTGCATCGCGCTGTTGGCGCACACGCACTTGCTCAGTTACGTCGTAGGCAAAGACTGACACCCCAATGACGCTTCCATTCTCTTTGTATGCTTGATAAGTGAAGTTGAAATAAGTGTCTTTGGGGACCTTACCATCCAGCTGATCAATAGTCAGCAGCAATTCATTTCCATAAAAAGTCTCGCCGGTCTGGTACACGTTGTCGAGCAGGGCTAGAAAACCCTGGGCTACAGCATCCGGCTGGGTTTCGGCGATAGTGCGGCCCCACATCTGTCGGCCCGGAAACAACTGCTGATACGCCTCATTATAGTACTCTATTCGGTGCTCGGGCCCGTGCAGTACACAGATGCAAGCGGGGGTTTGCTCGAATACCTGATAAAACGTTTCGCGCTCCTGAGCTAAGCGCTGGGCACTTGCCAGCACTTCCGCTTGTAACACGTCGGCTCGCTGCTGGGCCTGCACCTGCTCGGTTACCTCAAAGACAAAGACCAGCACCCCATCAATGTGGCCATACTCATCATAGCGGGCCTGCTGAATAAAGTTGAAGTAGCGGTCTTCCAGCACCCCGTCCTCGGGTCGAGCAAAGGGGATAAGTAGGTTCTGTTCGTGATGTGTTCCTCCTACTTCATATACAAGGCGTAACGTTTTGTATACAACGTTTCCTTCTATCTCTGGCATAGCCTCCAGAATGGGCTTATTCAGTAGCTGTCGGTCGGCAAATAATTCTTGGTAGCCTGGGTTTACTAAATCAAATACCAGATCGGGGCCGGAAAGCATGCAAATGGCCGCTGGCGCTTGCATAAACAGGCGATCCAACCGCTGGCGCTGGCGGTCGGCTTCTGTTTGGGCCCGCTGCAACGCTTGAGTGCGCTCCTGCACGCGGTTTTCCAGTTCGATGTTGAGCTGTTTCAGTTGCTGCTGGGTACGCACCAGCTCAGCGTTACTGGCTAAAAACTCCTCGTTAGCCGCTTGCAGCTCCGCATTTGTGGCGGCAAGCTCCTCATTCAGGTTCTGCACTTGCTGGCGACTAAGCTCTACCTGCCGACGCGCTTTTACCTGGGCTGTTACCTCGTAGGCAAATACCAAAATGCCCTCTACCGCGCCCGCCAAGTTGCGCGTGGCCTGATAAACGAAGTTGTAGTAGTTCTCGCCCAGGTCGCTGCCCGTATTAGTATGATCGAGTTGCACTAGCATTTCCTGGGCATAAAAAGTCTCACCCGTGCGGTATACGCGGTCGAGCAGCTCAAAAATCGGCTGCCCTGCTAGCTCCGGCATGGCCTGGCGAATAGGCTGGCCCAGCAGAGGCCGCTCCCCCACTAACTGTTGATACGACGGATTGATAAGACTAAATCGGTGCTCGGGCCCCTCAAACATGCAGATCATTGCTGGCGCCTGCATCAAGATGTTATATAGCTGTTGGCGCTGCAGGTCTGCCTCGGCCCGAGCTTCTTCCGCCTGGCGCGTCGCGGCCCCCAACTTCTCGTTTGCTTCCTTCAGCTCGTCGTTCAGTGCTTGAAGCTGCGTTTTGTTACGCTCCAGCATCTGACGAGCGAGCACCTGCTCGGTTACATCGTAGGCATACACCAGAATGCCATCTACCTTACCCGTTGCATCTTGGGTTGCTTGGTTGATGAAGTAAAAATACCGTGGTTCCGATTGGCCAGGAATAGCCCCGTCGAGGTAAATCGGAATCTCATTGCCGTAAAACGTTTCCCCGGTACGATAAACGGTATCCAGCAAACCAAAAAAAGGCTCGCTCGCCAGCTCGGGCAAGGCCTCGCGAATACCTTTACCTACCAGTTGCCGGCCACCGAATAGCTGATGATACAGCGGATTGGCAACGGTGAAGGTGTGACTGGGCCCGGCAAGACGGGCAATACAAGCTGGCGCTTGCATGATTAGCGTGTCGAGCTGTTGGTGTTGGACCTCAGCTATTGCGCGCGCCTCCCGCTCGCGAGCCTGACTTTCGCGTAGCGCCTCCTCTACCGCACTCAGGCTTCGGTCGGCGACCTCATCAGTGAGGTTTACTACCAGCAACTCACCACTACGCTGGGCCGCCAGCTGCACGCGCTTGATTACGCCAGCTTGCTGATAACTGGTGCTGTAGCGCTCGGCCCGGCTTGTTTCGAATACGCGCCGGTAAAAGGGCAAAAGTTCGGTGGCCAAAGCCACCGGGAATAGTGAAAGCAAAGTACCCTCGGGGCGCTCCGGCAGACCGGTCATCGTCTGGCCGGCTGGGTTTAGGTATTCAATAGCAAAGTCCGCCAGCTCATTGTTGGGCCCAGCTACCGGCCGCATCAGCTTGACAGCAGTCAACGAGACTTCTAACAAGGTTTGAAACAGGTTGTCTGCGGAGGAAGTCAACGACGCGGGCAAATCGGGCATAGCGGGCGAGGCAGGGAATTCTTAGGTACGATAACGCGCGGTAGTGAATGAAGGATACTACCGTGAATAGAAAACGACGTGCGAATCGGGCGTAGCTCTGGAGTTACTGAACACAACAGCCTACTTGAAAAAAGCCCCCCACGTTTCCTAATCTATGAGTGCAAGCAGTTTTAGAGTCTGGCTTAGTGGCTGCGTAGCGAGCTACTTGCAGGCTGACATTGCTGGCAAACTCCCGTCACGAGATACTCGCGCGCTACACCCTGAAAACCGAATGGCAACGGCACAACCGGGATATCAACCTGATTGAGACAGTACGTGTGCTCGCACGTAGAGCACTTAAAATGCACGTGGTTGTCGGCGTGGGCCTCTGGGCGGCACGCCCGCGAACACAAGGCATAGCGCAGCACGTCGGTGCTATCGATAACCCGATGAATCAAGCCTTTCTCCTCAAAGGTTTTCAGGGTACGATACAGCGTAATCCGATCAGTGCTGGCGTCCAGATGTTGCTCCAAATCATGATTAGACAGCGCGTAGGCTTTATCCAAAAAGATGCGCAGCACAGCTTGTCGCACGACTGTTTGCCGTAGGCCATGTTGGGTAAGTAAGGCCGTAACAGGATCAGAAGACACCATACAGATAAGGGAAGTGGTAAAGGTAGCCTAACGCAGAAGCGAAAGGTTTATCTACATAACCAACAAAAATACGGCCTAGTAGCCAGCTCATCGAAGAATTATGCTTTGGGCCAACTCCGGCGCTCTCCTCTGCTTCTTACCCCAGAAAAAAGGCCCGCTCCATAAAAGCAGGCCTTTTTTGATCTATCAAATAATACTAGTTACTGATGCTTACTTAGCGGGCATTAGTACGGCGTCGATGGAATGCACAGTGCCGTTGGTGGCTTTGATATCGGGGGTAGTGACGGTTGCTTTGCCACCTTTGGCGTCACTGATGGTTACAACATCGCCGGCGATGCTTACGGTAAGCGACTCACCCTGAATGGTTTTTATCGTCTGTCCGTCTTTCAGGTCGGCAGCCATTACGTTGCCAGGCACCACGTGGTAAGTCAGGATTTTGCTAAGCTGCTTTTTATTGGCGGGCTTCAGCAGGTTGTCCACTGTGCCGGCGGGTAGCTTTTCAAAAGCGGCGTTATCCGGGGCAAATACCGTGAAGGGGCCCGCCTTTTTTGCCTGATCGGCTAAGCCGGCAGCTTGCAGAGCTTTGAGCAACGTAGTGTGTTCGGAGGACAAGGCAGCGCTAGCAGCCAAATCCTTGTTGGTACCCGTGCCCGAAGTTGTGGCTGCTGGGGTCGAAGACATGGTTTGGGCGGTTGCGACACCGCTGGTTCCTAGCAGCGCGATAGTGAAAGCGCTAAGGATGATCAGTTTCTTTTTCATAGATAAAAGGAGGTGGTTGGAATGTGTTAATTCATCCAACAACCGTCGAGCTATCGAATAGTTGAGATTAATTGGTTTTAATACTTTATAGTCAATGAGTTCAACTCTATATCTCATTTATTCAGCCCGCATGTAAACCCTCTTGAAATGCCCCCAGGGCATAAAAAAAGAGCCGGACGTGATATTCACGTCCGGCTCTTTTTTTATGCCCTGGGGGCATTTACTTACAAGCTGCTATCATAGTCGGAGCCGGATGAGCTGCTGCCCATTCCGCTACCACCGCGGTAGCCTGACTGGCTGCCCGAAGAGGAGCCATAGTCGCTTCCGCTGCTGCTGCCTGAACGGTAGCCGCTGTTGCTGTCGCTGCTACCCGAGCGGTAAGTGCTGCCGCTAGAGCTTGAGCCGGAGCCGCTGCTTGGTGCTGGACGGTAGCCCGAGTTAGAGCTGCCCGAAGCTGCACTGGAGCCTGAACCGTAGCTGCCGCCTGAGCCGTAGCTGCTGGAACCATAGCTGCCTGTAGAGCCATATTTGCCCGACTCGCTGCTGCTAGAGCCACGATAAGCCGATTTATCTTTTTTGCCGCTCTTGCCTTTGTAGCTCTTGTAGCCTTTGTCACTGCTCTTTGAGCGCAACGCTAGCCAGCTAAGGCCACCGATGAGCAATGCACCACCTACAATTTGCTGTGTCGTGGTGAGCTTATTGAATTGCGTAGTTGCCTGAGGAATAAGATCTTTCACCGCTTGAGGGATCTGGATCTGGTTGAGCTTGTCGCTTAGTCCAAGCTGATCTGCCAAGCCCTTCACTGAACCGCCTATGCCAGCATCGCCTTGCTGGCCGCCTTGGCTCTGGCCTTGGTTTTGGTTATCCTGCTGGTCGCCTGAGTCGTTTGCGCTGCCACTGGCAGTGCTAGCCGAACCAGCAGCACCCGAAGGCTTATTGGCACCACCTTGTGCCGAAGAAGATTTTTGTGAAGCACCACCAGCGTTTGCGCCAGCAGATGAGGGATTAGATCCAGTGTTCGGTTGATTGGGCTTGTTTTCCATAACTAGGGAAGAGGGATAGATCAGAAAATTACATCCGACCGGCGGGTCGGACTAGCTTCTATATCGTATTTGTGGGGGGTGGGGTTGCGAATAAGCTGTACTTTTTCCTGTTGTCGAGTCATAACATTTCCTGTTGAGTATGAGTAAGTCAGGTATATCCTGCTCTCAATAACTACCCTAAAAACAGTCTTTTATGACGTCTTCTTCTCAATCAAACGTAGCCCTTATTACGGGGGCTGCCAGTGGTATAGGCCAAGAATTGGCTCATCTTTTTGCCAAGGATAACTACCAGCTCATCTTAGTCGATCAGAACGTGGATGGGCTGCGTCATTTTGCCGATCATCTGCGCAGTGTTCATCACTTGGAGCCTACAATTATTACGCAGGATTTAAGTCAGCCCCAGGCGGCACAACGCGTGTACGACGCCGTGAAGCAACATGGCTTGCAGGTAGATGTGCTCGTGAATGACGCCGGCTTTGGTGAGTATGGCCCCTTCCTCGAAGCTGACCCAGCCCGTAATGTGGCCGTTATTCAAACCAACATTACGGCGCTTGTAGAATTGACTTACCTATTTGGGCGCGACATGAAGCAGCGCGGACAGGGCCGTATTCTACAGCTTGCTTCTACCGCTGCTTATACACCTTCGCCCAATATGGCCGTGTATTCGGCTACCAAGTCGTTTGTACTATCGTTTTCGGAAGCTTTACATAATGAGCTAAAAGATTCGGGTGTAACGGTCACTGCCCTGTGCCCCGGCGCCACCGACACCGACTTCTTCGAGCGCGCCGGCGCCGAGGACACCAACGCAGCCCAAGGCAGCCTAGCCAATGCTAAGGATGTAGCCAAGGATGGCTACGCGGCGCTGATGAACGGTGAGATGCGCGTCATTTCGGGCATCACAAATAAGATTCAGGCCATGCTCAGCAACATCACGCCCGATAGTCTGGTGGCAGCTGGTATGCGCAAGATGTTTGAGGAGCAGAAGTAAGCTTATTCCAAGCTGAACAGTTAGCAAAGGTTGCTGCTTTCCGATGAGGAAGGCGGCAACCTTTTTTGTTTGCTCTAAAATGCCCCCAGCTTAACTCAAGCCTTTCGTCTTTACACTTTGAGAACTGCTAAGTCTTACTTTGTGGATCACACTACGCTGGCTGCTGATGGAAGTCGGATTGCAGCTCTTTAGCCAACAGTAAGCTCTGGCTTAGCCGCGTGCTCCTTTGTGCATTTGATCGGGGTCGGGCAGGGGCTTGCCACCAGCGTACAGGTGGGCTTCCTCGCGTCCAGCAACGCGGGCCTCGGCCTCGAACTTATTGTTGAAGTACCCTACCCGCGCCGACTCCACCAGGTACTTCCACAAAAACGGCAAGTGTCCATGTTCGCGGAATTGGCGGATATGGCACATCTCATGGGCAACCCAGTAAGGATCTTGTAGAAACTGCTCGCGGGTGGCCCCACTTAGGTGAATAGTATTGCCTAAAACCATGGCCACACTCCGCGACTGCAGCACGATACGAGCGATGCGGGCGAAGGGTGAGTTTTCAATGATTCTGGGTGAGGACATAACCTGCAATTTAAGCGGCGTAGTATACGCCAAACGGTTGAGTTGAGATGACAGTTGAGCTATGAATTTTCTGTCATAAACTTGTCTAAAATAAAGTTTTTTACCCCTTTTAAGGGGGTAAACTTGGACGACCGTTTTTTTATGGCTTAGCTTTAACCCGCAGGGCCAACCACAAACGGTCGGAAATGGCCCCCAAACAGTCACTTTTTACCCACCTTTTATTGGGCATTCAGCCCAGAGTTTTTTAGCTCATACGACCCACTTTTCGCCGCTTGCGGCTACGCCCGAATCCCGATTTCGCTCCCCTACGACGGACAATGAAACATAGCCTCCTGTATTGCCTCGCCGCTGCTTCGCTTACTCTCTCCTTCTTTTACGAACGAACCCCCGCCCCTGAACCCGGCACCGCTTCTAGCCCTGTTATCGCTGAAGCTTCTCTTTTTCCCGCTTGGAACCCGAATAATTCCGACCTTCCCCCGGCCAACAACTCGGCCCCCAGCTCCCGCGATTCGCTAGCGTATCATTACTACGAGCAAACTCTCGGTTTAGAGCTCAATTTCGACGAAAATAAAGACCTGCTGCGTACCGTCACTGACTGGCTCGGGACGCCCTACCGCTACGGCAGCAGCACCCGCCGCGGCACCGACTGCTCCGGCTTCGTGACCCGGGTCTTCAAAGAAGTCTATGGCATTACCCTGCAACGCAGCTCCCGCTCCATGTTTCAGAGCGTGAAGCGCATCAGCAAGAACGAAATGGAAGAAGGCGACTTAGTATTCTTCCGCCGCGGGCCCGGCCAGCCTATTTACCATGTGGGCATTTATTTAAAGAACGGCAAGTTCGCCCATTCAGCTACCAATGGCGGTGTTATGATAAGTTCCTTACGCCAAGCCTATTATAGCCGCAACTTCTATGCGGCCGGCCGCGTTGAGACTAATTAACTGGCCGCCAACTATTTTCCCGGTATTTAGCCCTACTCCAAAGAGTAGGGCTTTTTTGTTGATTTTCGGGGCGAATTTGGACCTAAAACCATTTTAAGCATTAACAGTATAGAACAGGCAACTGCCAGTCCAGCGCGGATTGGTTTGGTTCTACTCTTCAATTCCCTTCCTTATGAATACCCCGAACCCTAACGGCGACCAAATCGCCTCTTCTCCCCTCTTCAAAACCTTTCTTGGTAAGGCGGAAGAATACGTAAAGAAGCCGCTGCGCATTAAAAAGCTCCTCAATGACGCCTATCAGAAAGCTAGCGAGAAAAACGAACTAGGCACGCTGGCCCAGGAAGCTTGGGAAACGCTGCAAGTGCTGTTCCGGCTGGTGCGCACGTCCATATCAGGTGAGTATACGGGCCTGCCTTCAACTACCGTGGTGGCGGCCGTGGCGGTACTTATTTATTTCCTGAGCCCCATTGACCTGATTCCAGACTTCATTCCGGTCATTGGCTTGCTCGATGACGTAGCGCTGCTGGCTTGGTTTACCACAAAGCTGAAGACTGAAATGGACCATTTCGAGGAGTGGGAAAGGACTCGCCCAACCGTAGTTCACACCGACGGCCCAGTGGATAGCCCTTCCGGTGGAGCTGTTACGCTCACCTCCTCTGATGGCACTACATCAGAGTCGGGGCCGAAGCCGCAAAATGCCCCCCAGACCTCGCCCGACCACACCCAAGACCGCAATCCGAATCATGGAGTGGAAGCGCCTGAGTCGGCCAAACGTATGGGTACCGTCGATATTGACCATCCGGCGGCTGGTTCCAGCCACCCACATTCTAACACCGATTCGGGCATCTCTTCGCCCGATAGCAGCAATCCTAACCCCAGCCTGACTGGCCCTAACGACACGGTGCCCAAAACGAACGTACAGCCCCACGCCGACGATACGTATAACACCGACGGTAGCCGTACCCGCAACGACAGCTCGAACGACTCGGGTGGCAATGTCCGCTAAAAAGAGTTGAGTTGAACACAAAAAAGCCCCCCAGCCTAGGCTGGGGGGCTTTTTTGTGTTCATTCGTGAGTGTCTTCTCTCAGTTACGCTACCTGCCGGACATCGGCTGTGTGTGAAGCGACATAGCTAACCAGATCACCAACCGTGCTCAGGGGCACTTCATCGGGGATCGTGATTTTAAAGCTACGCTCGAGTTCGAGAATGATGTCAACAACATCAACCGTGTCAAAGCCGAGTTCACGGCTTAGGTTGCTGCCGATACGCAGGCGCGTGGGCTTAATAGCCTTGCGCTTGCTGATAATACGCAGCACTTGCTGCTCGATGGTAGAAGGGATGGAGGTAGAGGAGGGGATCATAATAAGGGGAGGTATACAGAGGGTAGACTGTGAGACCTGAGAAGCGAGACTTTGTTTAATTGGTGTTGATCAACCAAACGTCTCACTTCTCATTTCTCGTGTCTTACAGTTTAAGCTTCAGCTAAAACAGGTGGGCGAGTGGCGCGAATTTCTTCTGCGTCGGCGGGGGGCGTTACTGGGGCATCGGGGTCGTTTCCGGTAATCTTGGCGCGGAGCCGTTCATTGATCAAATACATTACAGGGACTACTACTAGGGTAATAATGGTTGCAAAGCTAAGCCCGAAAATAATCGTCCAGGCAAGCGGCCCCCAGAACACTACCGATTCGCCTCCGATGAAGAAGTGCGGCTCGAAAGAGTTGAACATCTCATAGAAATCAATATTCAAGCCAATTGCAAGTGGGATAAGTCCTAGAATGGCGGCAGTGGCCGTCAAGATCACCGGATTCAGGCGGGTACGACCCGCAAGCACGATAGCTTCCCGTAGCGGCATGCCCTGAGAGCGAAGCATATCCGTGAATTCTACCAGCAGAATGCCATTTTTTACCACGATACCCGCCAGCGCAATAATTCCTACACCAGTCATTACAATACTGATGTCCATGCCCGTAATAGCCAACCCGAAGAACACTCCGGCAATGGAAAACAGTACCTCGGACAAGATGATCAGCGGCTTACTAAAGGAGTTGAACTGGGTAACGAGGATGAGGAAGATGAGACCCAGCGCCAGCGCGCCTGCTAGGGGCAGGAAGTCGCTGGTTTCCTGTTGGTTTTCCTGAGCGCCACCCATTTTGATGGTGTAGCCGGGGGGCGTGGGGAAATTATCGAGTGCCGATTGGATTTCGCGTACCACGTCGGGGCCAGTGAAACCGTTCAGAACGTTGGAGGAGATGGTGATAACCCGCTTCACGTCTTTGCGCTTGATGCCACCATAGGTGGTGCCGTACGTTACGCTGGCCACCGAGCTGATCGGCACCTGACGCACCTGGCCCGTAGCGTCGCGGAAGGTCAGCGGAGCATTCACAATGGCGTTGACGTCGTCGCGGTAAGGCTTGGCGTAGCGAACCTGAATAGGGTACTCATCGTCGGGCGTCTTGAATTTGCTGGCTTCCGAGCCGTAAATAGACGTTCGCACTTCCATACCAATCTGGGCAGTGCTAATGCCTTCGCGGTTGGCCCGGGCACGGTCGATGTTGACGGCAATTTCCGGGTTGCGGTCTTCCAGATTAGAGCGCAGTTGCTCCACGCCGCCGATTTTCAGCGAGTCGATGTACTGCGTTACCTTCTTGGAAAGCTTCGCCAGCTGCACGTAGTCGTCACCGGCAACCTCAATGGCGATTTCCTTACCAGTAGGAGGCCCGCTAGCTTCCTGATCCACCGAGACTTCGGTGCCAGGAATGCCTTTCACTACCTCCCGGATTTTGTCCATATAGGTGCTGGTGGCCGGGCCTCGGCGCTCGCTCAATTCCTTGAACGCCACGCCAACCTTACCAAGGTGAGACTGCGACACTCCCGGTGCGCCCCCTTCAGTGCCGTCGGTCGCGCCGATGGCCACGTTAGTAATCACTGATTCCACGTCGGGGTTGTTGCGGCCAATAACACCGTAGATGCGGTTTTCAAGCTCCTTCGTCACCGAGTCCGTCACTTCCACGCGGGTACCGACGGGCATTTTCAAGTAGGTATACACGAACTTGGGATCGCCTTTAGGGAAGAAAGCTACCTTAGGTCCGCGCAGAGCTACTGCCCCAAACGAGCCGAAGAACAGCACCACTACGCCCACCATTACTAGAGCCGGGTGGCTAATAGCCCAACGCACCAAGCTGGCATAGCCATTCTGAAAACGCGGTAGGGCCCGGGTCTGGAACCAAGCAATCATCTTCGAGAACACGAACACGTTGAGGAAGCAGAACAGGATGATGGTCAGCATGAGGTTGCCGACGAAAGGCGAGCGGAACAAGTAGCCAACCACGGCAATCAGAGCCAGCACACCCATAGAAATCAGGAAGGTGCGGGTCAGTTTGGGCTTGTTCTCCTCGTTGTGGTGGTCTTCGCGCTGCATAAAGCTCACGGCAAACACCGGGTTCATGATAAAGGCCACCACCAGCGACGACATCAGTGTCACGATAAGCGTCACGGGCAGGTAGTACATGAAGGAACCCACGATACCAGGCCAGAACAGCAACGGCACGAAGGGCGCCACGGTAGTAAGCGTACCAGCTAACACCGGCACAAATACTTCCCCAGCCGCAAACTTGGCGGCTTTCGGCGTATCCAGGTTGGGATGCTCGTGCAGCATGCGGTGGGTGTTTTCGATAACCACAATGGCATCGTCCACCACAATTCCCAGTGCCAGCAAGAAGGCAAACAGCACAATCATGTTCAGCGAGAAGCCGAAGATGGGGATGAGCAGGAAGGCCAGGAACATAGAAAGCGGCACCGAAAGGCCCACAAACAGCGCGTTAGTGGTGCCCATGAAGAACATCAGAATCAACGTCACCAGCAGGAAGCCAATGATGATGGTGTTGATGAGGTCGTGCAGCGTTACGCGGGTGTCATTGGAGGTATCACCGGTGATGGTGATGGTCAACTCCTTGGGCAGCGACGTTTTCGACTCCTCTACAATCTGCTTGATTTTGTCGGAAGCATCAATTAGGTTTTCGCCCTGCCGCTTCACCACGTTTAGGGCAATAGCAGTTTTGCCGTCGAGGCGGGCGTATGATTCGCGGTCCTTGAAGGCATCCTCTACCGTGGCAATGTCGCCAAGGCGCACAGCCGAGCCGTTCAGGTTCTTGATCTGAATGTCAGCGATATCTGAGGCCTTTGTGTACTGGCCAGCCACGCGCACGGCACGCTTTTGGTTGCCCACATTAATGGAACCACCCGAAATGGTGACGTTCTCCGAGCCAATGGCCCGCTGAATATCCGAGAAACCTAGGCGCGAGGCCCGCAGCTTGTTCAGGTCCACGTCCACGTTTACCTGGGGCTCCAGAGCACCCACGATGTCGACGCGGGTGATTTCGGGCAGCGCTTCAATTTTATCCTGGAAATCATCAGCGAACTTCTTGAGCTGGCTCAGCGGCAGATTGCCGGCCAGGTTGATGTTCATGATGGGCATCTCCGAGAAGTTTATCTCGTTCACCGTTGGCGGCGAAGGCAAGTCGTTGGGCAACTCGTTACCGGCCTTGTCCACGGCGTCCTTGATGAGCTGCTTGGCGTACTGCACGTCCACGCCGGAGTCAAACTCCACGTCCACGATGCAGTAGTCTTGGTTGGAGGTGGAGTTAATTTTCTTCACCCCGTTCACGCTCTTGATTTCTTTCTCAAGCTGGCGCGTCACCAAGTTCTCGATGTCAGTGGGCGAGGTACCGGGGTAAATCGTGGCCACGATGATACGCGGAATCACGATATCCGGAAACTTCTCCTTGCCCAGTTTAATGTAGGCAAAGATGCCCGCAATACACAGTATCACCGTGATGATGTAGATACTGGTCTTGTTATTAATGGACCAACTGGTTGGTCCAAATTCTTTTTCTAGTTCCTGCATGGCTTGGTTTCTAGCTTTTACAGGCTTACAACCTGTCCTTCATTGATATTCTGATAACCGGCGGAAATAACTTTATCATTGGCGGCCAGGCCACTAGTCACTTCTACTTCACCATTGTAAGTAGCTCCCGTCTGGATGACGCGCTTACGAGCAACGGGAGTGTTGCCCTTTTGCTCTACCACATACACATAGCTGTTCTGCTCATCGCGCTGTACCAAGTCTACGGGTACTACCGTGGCATTCTGGCGAGTATAGTTTTCGATGCGCACGATGGCTACCATATTGGGACGCAGCTGCAAGTCGGCTTTGCCGTTGAGGCGCAGCTCAACCGTGAACGTGCGGCTGGTAGGGTTAATGGAGCTGCTTACCACGCGCACCGTGGCGGGAAACTCCTGGTTGCCCATATCTGGAATCGTGACGATGGCCTTGTCGCCAGCCTTAATGCCGCCCGAGTAGCTTTCCGATACGTCGGCCAAAATTTTGCCCCCCGTACTGCTAACCAATCGCACCACCGGCGTGCCAGGAGCTACCACTTCTCCCTGCTTTGGCAATACCTCATCTACGGTACCCGCGAAAGGTGCGGTCACGTTGTACAGTTCGCGCTGCCGGCTGAGAGTGCTAAGGTTGCGCTGCAAGGACTCGTAGTTGTTTTTGGCCTGCAAAAACTGAATCTCGGTACCAATCTGCTGGTCCCAAAGACGCTTTTGCTTTTCATAAACTACTCGGGCCAGATCGAGGCGGGTACGTAGTTCGGCGGTATTAGCGTCCAGCACGCCAGCGTCGATGGTAGCGAGCACCTGGCCCTGACGAACCCGGTCGCCGCGCTGCACGCGCAAAGTGGTAAGTGAGCCAGCCGAGCGGGCCGACACGGTAGCGTTCTGATCAAAGTCGATACGGCCCTGCACTTCTAGGTAGCTGCGAAAATCGGCGGGCTTCAAGTTCAGGACTGATACCGGCACAGCGGTCAGGGCCGCAGAAGGAGCCGCCGGACCAGCTTTGGCTTCCAGAGCGGCAATCTTCGCCTGGTTTTCAGCTTGTTCTTTTTTCAGCGCGGCCAGCTCAGCCTGCGGATCCTTCTGCCCGCAGGCAGCCAGAAGCGTCAAAGCAAGAATGGCGGGAGTGATGCTGTATTTCATGGGTAAAGGCGATTCACTAACTAACTGAAAGGATGAAAAAGAGTGCGACTGGGGGGCATTTATTGTGCACCGATGGAGCAAAAAGCCCCCCAGTCGCCGCTATATTTATTTGTTAGGCTGATACAGCGTACCGGCGGCTTTATCGAAATCGACCTTAGCCACCAGCGCGTCATAGAGCGAAGTGTAGTAGTTGGTTTGGGCCTGGCGCAAGTCGGTTTCGGCCGTAATCACCTCCAGGTTAGAGCCTACGCCCTCCTGAAACTTGATTTTGGCTACCCGCGCTACCTCCGTGGCTAGCTCGAGGTTGGCCTTCTGGTTAGCCAGCACGTCGAGCGTATTTTGCAGGCTGGTCTCGCTCTGGCGGCGTTCCAAGTCGATACCTTGCTGCAGGGTAGTAAAGCCCTTTTGTACTTGCTCTAGCGCAAGTTTGCCTTGCTGAATAGTAGAGCGCTTGCGAAAGCCATCGAACACCGGAATCTGCAACGCCAGGCCGTAGTTACCGAAGCCAAACCAGTTTTGATTCAGAATTTGTCGGCCGGTAGGCGTGGTAGCTCGGGAGTCAGGTCCGCGGAAATCCATCAGCCCACCCAGACGCGGATCGGAGCCGATGAAGCCATAGTTAGCAGTAAGGTTGAGCGTAGGCAGATAGCCAGCCCGACGGTTACGCACATCAAGCGCGGCTAAATCACGCTGAGATTCCAGCACTTGATATTCAATGCGGCGGCTATAGTCGAACTCATTGCCGGCGCTTTGCAGGCGGTTACGCTCAGCTTCCACTACGGCTGCGTCCAGGCGGTCGGTGAGGTTGACAGCTTGACGCTGGTCGAGGCCCATTTGAAACTTGAGCAAAGCCACGCTCAAATCAATCAGGCGAGCGGCGTTCTGCTGCTGAATGCGCAGATTATTAAGCTGCACTTGTAAGCGCTGCACATCCAGCTTTTCGACAAAGCCTTCCTTAAAGGTCTGTTGCGTCTGGTAGAGCAGGGTATCGAGGCGTTGCACATTGCGGGCCAGCAACTGGAGCTGCTCACCAGCAACCAAGGTGCTGTAGTAAGCCTTCGACACCTGTTCCACCACCTCAATCTCCGTTTGCTGGCTTTGGCGCACCGCTAGCTTCTCGTATACTTTGGCGGCTTTCAACCCCAGAAAAACGGAAGCGTTGAATAGGGGTTGCGAAGCATTTATCGCAGCATTGCCTTGGTAGCGCAGACCAAAAGCTAATGGCTGCGGCCCGTCCGACTCTATTGGTGTGTAAACTGGCGGCAGCACTACACTCTGACCGTCTCGCACGCTGTTTAGCTGCTCGGGAGTGAGGTTAGCGCCGTCAAGTCTGCCAGCCCCGCCCGCAAAGGCACCAAAATCGACGAGCTGGCGCTGGAGCTTGAAATTGTCCGTCACGCCGCCCCCAATGTTGATTTGGGGTAAGCCGCTGGCTTTCACTTCATTGATCCGAGCCGAGGCAATCTGCTCGTTGAGGCGCTGAGATTGAAGGGTCGACTTGTTCTGCAAGGCGTAGTCGATGGCCTGTCGTAAACTCAGCGACATGGGCGCGCTAGAAGCTGGCGACTGGCCCTGAGAGGGCGTTTGGGCGAGTAGTTGGTGCAGCCCCAGAAAGCTCAGCAGCAAGGCGAGCATTAGAAGGCGAAGCGAGTTTTTCATAATAAGCGGGAAGCAGTAAGCGAATCGTTGTCCTTATTCTTCTTCCGTCACATGACGGTACTCATTTATCAGCTTGTGACCCCGAAGAGTGGCCGAACCAAGCATAAAGTGCTCAAGGCAAATGTGTTGCACTCGGCTTGGATCAAACTGGCGGGGTGGGTAGAAGTCGGGGTTAAAGGCCAATTCTATTTGGGCCAGCCGGAGGCGGGAAAGCACTTCTATATCTAGGTCGGCGCGGTACACACCCTCGGTAATGCCGCGATGGAGATTGTTAATGATGCTTTTTAGGATAAACTGGTTTTTATGGTCTACCCATACCTGCCACGCCTGAGGATGATATTTCTGCAGGTCGTAGAAGATGCTGGGGTGAATGTTAGCCATTAGCTGCTTGCTCCATTCCATCATCTGAAACAACTCTTGTAGCGCGTTCGCCGAGTTGGCAGCCATGCCAGCACAGTCTTCTTCTTCCTGCGATAAAAAGTTGACAATAACAGCATGCACGATCTGATCCTTATTCTCAAACCATTTGTACAAGGTCTTCTTTGACATGGCCAAGTGCGTCGCGATGTCGTCCATCGAAACACTCTTGATTCCGTTGCGCATAAATAGCGTCTGAGCTGATTGTAAGATGCGGTCTTTGATTTCCATAATTCTGGGACAAAGATACGCAGGAAACTTTCATTGAATCCAAAGTTTCCATTAATTTTTTATTAACTCTTCTTCGGCTATTTATCGACTGGAAAGACGCAGGTAACCCTTGGTTACTTTATTAATCGTCAACTTTTTTTTCTGGGGGCAAATTCATCGCTTTTAGCTGACCGTGGGCGTCATTTCTACTTTGGCGTAACTTGCTCCTCAATTCCACTCTTCGCCTCACTTTTTTCTTCCATGAAAATCCGTACCGGCTTCGGCTACGACGTCCATCAGCTCCAGGAGGGCCTCCCCTTCTGGTTGGGGGGCATTCAGGTGCCCCACACCCACGGCGCCCTAGGCCACTCCGACGCTGACGTGCTCATCCACGTTATCTGCGATGCCCTGTTGGGCGCGGCCAACCTGCGCGACATTGGCTTCCACTTCCCCGACACCGACCCACAGTACAAAGGCATCGACAGCAAACGCCTGCTGGCCGAAGTAGTGCGCCTGATCCGCGAGCGGGGCTACAGTATCAGCAACATCGACTCCACCATTTGTCTGGAGCGCCCTAAAGTCAATCCGCACATTGCCGAGATGCAGCGGGTGCTGGCCGAGGTAATGCAGATTGACGCCGACGATATTTCCATCAAAGCCACTACTACCGAAAAGCTCGGTTTTGTGGGACGGCAGGAAGGTGTGGCCGCTTACGCCTCCGTGCTCATCAGTAAGCCCTAGCAGTATAGCTGGGGGGCAAAATTGAAGTTCAACCAAGCGCTAGGCAATTTTTCCGCACTTCCTGCGTCTTTCTCCCCGATTTATTCCCACTTCTTTTTATTCTATGCAGAAAAAAACGTTCTACGCCTTGCTGCTGGCTGCCTGCTGCGCCACCTCCGCTGTGGCTCAAGATGCGCCCACCAAGCGTAAAGTCAAAGTAAAGCGCAAGCAGCGCACCGAGGCTCCTACCAAAGAAGGCGCAAACCCCACCGGCACCGCTGCCGACAACAAGGATGTGGCCAGCACCTACGCACGCTCCATCACCCAGGCCGATTTGCGCCAGCACCTCACCATCCTGGCTTCCGACGCTTACGAAGGCCGCGAAACCGGCGAGAAAGGTCAGAAAATGGCCGCTGAGTACATCAGCAAGCAGTTTCAGGAGCTAGGCCTGACGGGCCCGGTGCAAGGCTCAGACAACCCGTACTTGCAGCACTTTACCATGGTGCGCTCCACCTGGGCTGATGGCGCCACGCTTAAAGTCGGGACCCAGACCTATAAGTGGCTGACCGATTTCTACGGGTTTGGCAACTCGCCCTTTCAGCAGGAAACGGCTATTCAGCCTGTATTTGCCGGCTACGGCATCGAGCAGGAAGGCTACTCCGACTACACAAGCCTAGGTGATGTGAAGGGCAAAGACCTGATTGTGCTGATGGGTGAGCCCATGAACGCGCAGAAGCAGCCCGCGCTCGGCAAGGATGGCACTCCCAGCAAGTGGGGTACCGACTACCGCGCCAAAGCTGCCCTGGCTACTCAGAAAGGCGCCCGCAGCATCTTCTTCATTGATACCGACCCCAACAATAACTTCCAGAAGTTGGCCGCGCGCATGGGTCCTTACATCAGCCGGCCAAGCATTGCTTTTAAGGAAGCTCCGGCCACTTCCACGCCTCGAGTAGCCACGTTCTTCGTGTCGCCGGCCGTGGGGGGCAAAATGCTGGGCGCTACGCCCGCTGCACTCACCCAATACCAAACGTCGGTAGGCAAGGCTGGCAAGCCAGTGGTCAGCACCTTTAAGCCGGCTAAGGTGAGCATCAACGCGACCAAGAAAAACGAGGATTTCACCACCGAAAACGTATTAGGCTTTCTGGAGGGCACCGACAAAAAGGATGAAATCTTGGTGGTATCGGCCCACTACGACCACATCGGCATCATCGATGGGGAAGTGCACAACGGCGCCGACGACGACGGCTCGGGCACAGTAGCCGTAATCGAGATGGCGCAGGCCTTTACCCAAGCCAAGAAAGACGGTTTCAATCCGCGTCGCAGCATCCTGTTTCTGACCGTGACGGGCGAAGAAAAGGGTTTGCTTGGCTCTGAGTATTACACCGACCATCCGGTGTTTCCGCTCGCTCAAACCATTGCTGACCTGAACATTGACATGATAGGCCGTACCGATAAGGAGCACGAGGGCAAGGGCGATTATGTATACGTGATTGGCTCGGACAAATTATCGTCGGAGCTCCACGCCATCAACGAGGCGGCCAACAAGAAGTACACGAACATTGGTCTGGATTACCGTTTCAACGACCCCGAAGACCCTAACCGTTTCTATTACCGCTCCGACCATTATAATTTTGCTAAACACAAAATTCCCGTAGCTTTCTATTTCAACGGCGTGCACGATGACTATCACGGTGCCGGCGACGAGGTAGACAAAATCGAGTTTCCCAAAATGGAAAAGCGGGCTCAACTGGTGTTTTATACCGCCTGGGAGCTAGCCAACCGCGACAAGCGCATCGTGGTTGATTCCAACAAACCTTAATCTATTAGTTGGTGAAAAGCCCCCTAGAGTTTCTCTGGGGGGCTTTTTTTGTGGTGGCGTAGTAAGCTAGCAGAGTTGAGCTTAGGGGCGTATTTCAAGAGTTTCTGCCAATATCCCGAAGAGGAAATGTTGCGGGAGTCGTGGGCGTAAAGCGTAACTTTAAGGTAGAATTCAGAGTTACCAGTTGCTTCCCTTTGCTTGCTCCGGCAGGCAGCCTTTCCCTTTGCCGCCATGACTAAAGTCATTCAATTTCTCGCCGATTCGGAGTCCAAAGCCTTTGATTTGGAACACCGGCGCAAGATTCGCTTCAACATTGGCAAGTACAACGCGGCCGTACAAACCGGCCTCACTTGGTACTACGACCATGAGCTGGCGCGGGAGCGGGCGTCGTACTTGAAGTCTAAGGTTATTAATAACCTTGATAAGTATTTGCTGGAGTTCGAGCGCAACTTCACCGAGCGGGGCGGCAAGGTTATCTGGGCGCAGAATGCGGAGGAAGCCTTGTATGAGATTGGCAAAATCATGGCCCGCCGCCACGCCCGCACGGTGGTGAAGGCCAAGAGCATGACCACCGAGGAGATTCACCTGAACAAGTTTCTGGGAAAAAACGGCATCGAGTCGGTCGAGACGGACCTGGGCGAGTACATCGTGCAGCTCAACGGCGAGCGGCCCTACCACATTGTGACGCCGGCCATGCACCTGAGCAAGGCCGATATTGCCGCCATCTTCGTCAAGCACCTCGGTATTGAGCACACCGACGACGCTCAAAAGCTCGTGCTCACCGCTCGCCACTTGCTGCGCGACAAATACACCTCGGCGGAAGTAGGCATTACAGGGGGCAATTTTTTGATTGCCGACACCGGCGCCGTAGCCGTAACCGAGAATGAAGGCAACGCCCGCCTGTCGGCTACATTCCCACGCACACATATCGCCATCGTCGGTATCGAGAAGGTGATTCCGACCATGCAGGACCTGAACCTCTTCTGGCCCCTGCTCAGCACCAGTGGCACCGGGCAGCAAGTCACGGTGTACAACACCATCTATACAGGTCCGCGCCAGCCGCTGGAGAAGGACGGCCCAGATGAGATGTTCGTGGTATTGCTCGATAATGGCCGCACCAACCTGCTGGCCCAGCCCGACAAACGTGAGGCTCTGCACTGCATTCGGTGCGGCGCTTGCCTGAATGTGTGCCCGGTCTACAAGAATATTGGCGGCCATACTTACGAGGCTACTTACTCCGGGCCCATCGGCTCTGTCATTACGCCTCACTTGTCGGGCATGGCCGAGAACAAGCACCTGAGCTACGCCAGCAGCCTGTGCGGGGCCTGCACATCGGTGTGTCCGGTGAAGATTAATATCCACAATATTCTGCTCAAAAACCGGCAGCAAAGCGTGCAGGAAAATCTGAACGACAAGGAAGAGCGCATTGCCATCCAGCTTTGGATGCGCACCATGAAAAGCCGCCGCCTGCTGAACTTGCTGCCCGCCAAAGCCAAAAACTGGGTACTAATGCGGATGCTGACCCAAGTTGGCTGGAGCAAGCGCCGCGACGCGCTGGAAGTGGCCCCGAAGTCGTTCAACAAGCTGTGGCGGGAGCGCAAGTAACGGCGCCTACCGCCCTGACTAATAAATTTTTGCCCCCCACAAACCCTGCTACCTAATCGGGAGTAGAGAAGCGACGCCCTTTGCCTTGTACTTCTCTGCTTTATGCTCGATTTGTTGCTGCGCGTGCTGGCTTTTGTGGCCGGTAGCGCATTAGTAATTTATACCGTTGTGGGGGCTATTCGGGCCTTCGTACTGCCGCGCAATGACGTCATTATTATTAATAGGTGGACGTATCTGAGTATTCGGCGGCTGTTTGCGGGTCTTACCTCCCTGTTCAACACATTTGCCCAGCGCGACCGGATCATGGCCATGTATGCCCCCATCAGCTTGGTGGCACTGGATATCGTTTGGCTGCTGCTAGTGGCGGTGGGCTATACGGCTATCTACTGGGCTATTGGGGAAGGCTCGTGGCTGGCGTGCTTCAAATTCAGCAATAGTGCCTTACTGACCTTGGGCTCCGAAAAGGCGGTATCTACGGCGGGCAGCATTTTGAGCTATTCAGAAGCTACATTGGGTCTGCTGCTCATCACGCTGCTGATTTCTTACCTGCCTACTATCTACCAAGCTTATTCGCGCCGTGAGTTGGTAGTTGCGCGCCTGGAGCGGCGAGCGGGCACGCCCGTTTCGGCCCCTGGGCTACTAGTATGGCTGCACCGGAGCGGCTCTCTGCTCGACCACGGGGCCCAGTGGGAAGCCTGGGAAGGCTGGTTTATGGAGCTGGAGGAAACACATACTTCCTTGCCTATTCTGGCCTTTTTTCGCTCGCCTCAGCCCGGCCGGTCCTGGATTACGGCTATGGGCACCATTCTCGATGCGGCGGCTCTTGTTATGAGCACCGTTGATCAGCCGCGCGACGCCCGCATTGAGTTGTGCTTTAAGGCTGGCTGCATTGCCCTCAACCGAATTTCCCGCTACTTCAAGGAGCGCACTCGCTCAGTGCCAGCGCCCTACGTAGGCGTCAGCGACCCTATGAAGGATCCTACCCGCGTCGAATTTATGCGGGCCTATAAACTCCTGGCCGACACGGATATTCCACTTATAGCCGATAAAGAAGCGGCTTGGGAAAAATTTCACTTGTTGCGAAGCCGCTACACACACGCCGTAGAATATGTTGCCAAGCTTACTATGGCCCCACCGCTAAACCCCATCGCCCCGCAAAAGGCTGATATCGAAGAAATTGATATCAGGGTCAGGTAGAGACACAAAAAAGCCCCCCAGAAATCTTCTGAAGGGCTTTTCTATCAATAAATTTAACTCAGTAAGTATTTTCCTCGTCCGGCAGGATGTTGATATCCTGCACCAGCACGCGCTGCTCTATTTCGCGGCCGCGGGGCGTGTTAGCCAAGCCGCCGAGGGCGGTTTCCTTGTAGCGGGTTTCCATACTCTGCCCTACTTCGCCCAGCGCCATCACGCACTGATCGACGGGAATAACCGGGTTGACGCCGGCAATGGCAATCTGCGCCGAGGAAAACGCAATAGCCGCCGCCGAAGCGTTGCGCACCACGCAGGGCACTTCCACCAGCCCCGCCACTGGGTCGCAGATGAGGCCGAGCATACACTGAATGGTGATGGCTACGGCCGCGAAAGTTTGTTCTACGTCGCCACCTAGGCAGTACACAATGGCGCCGGCACCCATAGCCGCCGCGCTACCCGTTTCGGCCTGACAACCGCCTACGGCCCCAGCTAGGGAGGCATTTTGCTCAATTATCAGGGCAATGCCGGCCGCTACCAGCAGGCCTTCGTGAATGGAGCGGTCTTCCAGCTTATGCAGATCCTGGAGCGTGACCAGCACGCCAGGCAGAATACCCGAGGCGCCAGCCGTGGGCGCTGCTACCACTCGGCCCATGCAAGAGTTTACTTCTTTGGCGCCTAAAGCTCTAGTGATAAGCTGCTTGAACTCGGGTGACAATACCGTAACCGGCGAAGCCGCAATCTTTTTGGCGCCGTTATTTACCATGCCTGAGCGAGAAGTCATATCCTCGGTGAGGCCGGTGTGCACGGCTTCGCGCATCACATCGTAGGCTCGCTGTACGCCGGCCCATATTTCTTCCTCGGTGCGGCCTTTCTGCTCTATTTCGTAGGCCAGTACGGGCTGGTAGAGCGGCTCACTGGTACGCGCGCAGTGCGCTTCCCAGCTGGCAAAATCAGTGAATAATAAGGACATAGTGGGTGGGAGGCAAAAGTGGGTGGAATCTCACTAACTCAACGCGGAATAGCCGAGAGGGGTGCAAAAATCGCGATATTTTCGGCGGCGGCACTGCTCACTCAGACGCAAAAAAGCAGTTACTCTACTTTAGAGCAACTGCTTTTTGTGGTTAGCGCTATTCTAACTATCCTAAATTATGCCTTCTGCGGCTCCTGCACAAGTTGCACACTGGCCGAATTGATGCACAGGCGCAAGCCGCTCGGCGCAGGGCCGTCCGGAAATACGTGGCCTTGGTGAGCGTCGCAGACGTTGCAGAGCACTTCTACGCGGGTCATGCCGTAGCTCGTGTCTTTTTTGTATTTGATGGCGTTTTCCTGCACCGGCTGGGTAAAGCTTGGCCAACCCGTACCCGACTCGAACTTGGTGCGCGAGTCGTAGAGCGGGGTGCCGCAGCATACGCAGGCGTATAGGCCGGCCTCGTGCGCCTCGCAATATTCGCCACTGAAGGCGCGCTCCGTGCCGTGCTCCCGCGTCACGTGGTATTGCTCAGGCGTAAGCTGGGCCTTCCACTCGGCGGCCGTTTTTTCTACGCGGCGCTCGGGGGGCAAATTTCCATTATTGGCAAGGCGGATAACGTCGTTCCAGGTTTGCATGGTCTTGGGGTTGGTTCGGAGGAATGGGTTGCTTGTGTTGTCAAACGCCCTGGGAGGCGGAGAAGTTTAATTAGCTAGCTGAGCTTCAGTAAAGGTCTTAGTATGCATTATCATTTCCGGTTTCTCTAGACTTTGGAAGTAAGAAGTTCGATCGTTATGCAACGCCCGCTTGATTTTCACGCTACACTTTATCATGAAAATCCTCACCGCCGCTCAGACCCGCGCCGCCGACCAGGCCACTATTCAAGCAGAAGGCATTAGTTCCGAAGCTCTCATGGAGCGCGCCGCCACTGCCTTCACTGATTGGCTTACCGCTCGCCAGTCGCCCCAGGAGGCGGGGGAAATCCTGGTGCTGTGTGGCCCCGGCAACAACGGAGGCGACGGGCTGGTGGCAGCTCGCCTGCTGTACGAGCGTGCTTATATGGTGCGCGTGCTTCTGCTGCCTGCTGACCAACAATCCACTGATTTTAAGCGAAACTATGATAAAATGCCCCCCGGCGTTAGTGTCAACGAGTTATCGACGGAAAATTTGCCCCCTATCCCCGCTAACACGCTTGTGATTGATGCCTTATTTGGTACGGGTCTTACTCGTCCATTAGAAGGGCTAGCCGCCACCGTAGTGCATCACCTCAATGCCGCGCAGACCCGGGTAGTTGCCATAGATATTCCTTCGGGCCTCTTCGCTGATGCCCCTCAGCCAGCCGATTGCGCTGTGGTGCGCGCACGGTATACCGTCAGCTTTGAGCTACCTAAACTAGCCTTTCTGCTGCCTCATAATGCTGAGTATATGGGCAGTTGGCATGTGCTACCCATTGGCTTAGATAAAATTTTTATCGAGCAAGCGGAAGTACGGATGCACTTTATTGATGCCACCTTATTGGCCGGGCGACTCCCAGCGCGGGCGCGTTTTGCGCATAAGGGTACCTACGGGCACGCACTGCTACTGGCTGGAAGTGCGGGTAAAATAGGAGCCGCCGTGCTAGCAGCGCAGGCCTGCTTGCGTAGCGGCGTGGGTCTGCTGACCCTACGGGTGCCTGCGGTCGGCTACACCGTGGTGCAAACCGCCGTGCCCGAAGCCATGTGTCTCACCGACCCTAATACTGATGTTGTTTCCGAGCTTCCTGATCTCGCTCCCTACTCCGCTGTGGGTATCGGGCCGGGCCTCGGCAAAGAAAATGCCCCCCAGCAGGTTCTAACTCAATTGCTACGCGACGCAAAAGTGCCCCTAGTACTTGATGCCGACGCGCTGAACATCTTAGCCGAAAACCCTGATCTGCTGAGCCAACTGCCGGCTGATTCCCTCCTTACTCCCCACCCAAAGGAATTTGAACGACTAACTGGTCCGGCCCGCGACGATTATCATCGCTTAGAATTGCTGCGTACTTTCTGCCAGGAGCATAACTGCTACACCGTGCTCAAAGGAGCCAATACCTGCTTAGGCACTCCCGACGGCACCTTGTATTTCAATAGCACGGGCAACCCCGGCATGGCTACCGGCGGCTCCGGCGACGTGCTCACGGGCATCCTTACCGCCCTACGCGCCCAGCACCTCAGCCCACTCGATGCAGCGTTAGTAGGTATTTATGCCCACGGCCGAGCCGGCGACTTAGCCGCCGAAGAAACAGGTGAAGCGGGCCTGATTGCAGGCGATATTGTGGGGTTTATTGGCCCCGCGCTGGTTGAATTGACAACAAAGGAAGCCTTCTGATGAGGTGCCAATACTTACTAAGTAGCTTATAACCGGCCCATTAGGACACCCAGTACACCGCTAGAAATTGGACAACCATTATTCCATCGGCCAACAGGGCGAAGTAATAATCGGGGCGGGTTTCGTCGGCGTACCACACGATAAGGGCTGCTAGGGCAGTAGGCACGGTAAGCACCAGCAGATACACATGCGTGACGCCTTGGGGAATAAGAATGCCAGCTACAGCTAAAGCCAGCAAAGCCAGTATTTTGGTGGCTTTAATACCAAAAAGCCCCGGAAATGTGCGTGTACCGCTCAAAATATCTTTGGTATAATCGCGAATATCGAACACCAGAGCCAGCGCCAGAATAAAGAAGAACCGGCGCGCAAACAGCACCAGCACGACTGGCGTAGTCAAGCTTTTGTGCAGGTACAAGGCCGGAATCCAGACGGTGACGGCGGCCCACACATAAGCAATCAGGAAGACCTTGAGCAACGGAAAATCGCGGAGGGCGCGCCACCGGCCCCGTAGCCGGACTACGGGCAACGAGTACAGCAAAGAGATAACAGCGAGGTGGCTTAGAAACCCGGTTAACGATTGCCAGCCATCGAGCCAAAAAAGCCCCCCAGCCACCGCCAAAGCGCCCAGCGCCACCATAAACAACTCGCGCCGGTGCTGAATCATCCACAGCTTGCGCTCCGAAAGAATGGCTTGCTGCCGATGTTTGTAAGGCAGTACGCTGTCGATATTATACAGGAAAAGCGTAGCGGCAAAAATCAAGGCTCCTAGGCGAAGCGGTATGTCCACGCGCCAAAACAGAAACGTAGCCCACGTAAGTCCCGCCGCTGCAGCCGATACTAGCACGCTGCTATAAAGCACCGCGTCAGTCCACCGTTTGAGGACGGGCCAGGCGGTAGAAGGTGCGTACGATTTGTCGTGGGCTTGGGGCATAACACAACGTGCCGACGTAAGTAACACAACGCCCGGCGCAGGGAAACAAAGGTAAGACGGCTCGAGTTACTTGCCGGTTTCGTCGTGGCTCGCATCCACGGGCTTCGACTCGGGTGAGCCCTTTTGACGCAGAAAAATGGATAAGCCTACGATTGAGACAATAGAGAGGAACTCGCTTTGCCAGTTCTGCAAGGACTCAAACCAAAACCGCGACGTTTTTAGGTAACCCCACACCGATATTAAGGGTTCGCCCTCGTGCGCCTGTTCGATGTTGTATACCTCAGTTCCTCCTAGCGCATGGAGGTACATAGAACCCAAGAATAGGAATAGAAAAGCCAAGCTCAGAGAATGCTCATACAGCTTCAGAATCCAGCCGCCGCGCTTCAGGGGGCCCGGAGCGTCGGGCTTGTTGGGGTCAGGTTCTTGATCTACTTCTTCCTCCTCATACAGCTTTTTGGACTCAGCTGAGCCTCGTTGACGCAGCCAAACAGTAAGCACTACGTACAGGCCCATCTGCAAAAACTCGCTTTCCCAATTCTCGAACGTGGCTTCAATAAAATGCCCTGACTGGAAATATTGACTGAGCGTGAGCTGGACCAGATCCATTTGCTTCAGTTCATCATTGTAGTCGTGCCACCCTGTGAAAAGCTGTCCCGCCAGCGAAAGAAGAATGAGCAGCGTTACGAAAAGCAAAAGGCTGTTTTCATAAAGCCAGCGCAGCAGGGGCGAGGAGGGCGGGTGGGTTAGCATATCGGGCCATACGACAGCGCAACCAAAAAGATAGCCCCCAGGTAAGACTTACCTGGGGGCTGTTTTTAGCGGTAATTGAGCTAACCTTACAGCTCTACGCCGGCGGGCCGGGGCTTCACAGGAGGCGTGGCACCACCAAGGGGAAATGTGTCGTTGTAGAGCTTGATGCTATCGGCAATGATGCGGTAAGCATCTTCGCGGCCCATAAAGCGCTCTACCGATACCTGCTTGTTTTCCAGAGCTTTGTAGTCCTCGAAGAAGCGGCGCATCTCGCGCAGGGTATGGGGGGGCAAATCGGCGATGTCGTTGAAGTGATTCACTGAAATGTCGTTGGCCGCTACCGCGATGATTTTGTCGTCCTCCTCATTCTGGTCGATCATCTGCATCACGCCAATAACCTTAGCCTCAATGATGCACATAGGCACCACATCAACGGAGCATATCACCAGAATATCAAGCGGATCTTTGTCGTCGCAATAAGTTTGCGGAATAAAGCCATAAGCGGCCGGATAATGAACTGCCGAAAACAGCACGCGGTCCAGCTTGAGCAGGCCGCTGGCCTTATCCAACTCGTATTTGCCTTTTGAGCCTTTTGGGATTTCGATGATGCCATTTACAACGTTCGGAGCATTATCGCCGCGCTCTACGTCGTGCCAGGGGTTAAAATGAGTCATTACAATGAAAGAGAAGGTAAAATCTTAAAATCAGAAGGTAAAGCGGAGCACCTCTTACGGGTGCGAGTTGAAAAGCGGGAATTAATCGGCCGGAGGTGCGTACGGAATAACTTACCCGAAGATGTGGGATAAGCTTAAAAAGTCAATTTTAACTTGAAATAATCGGGCAGATTCTCCTAACGCAGAACTTCCACCAAAGGCTTACCGGTGCAGCCATCCGGCTCCTGAATGTGGAGCCAGCTAGCTAGCGTCGGCGCAATATCGATGATGGCAGCCGGGGCCCGCGATTCGCCATGGCGTACTTGCCAACCCCAAAATACGAGCGGCACATGAGTATCGTAGTTGCCAGCCGAGCCGTGCGTAGTGCCCCTATTCACCGGATACGCATATGACTCAAGCCAACCGGGCTCAAGCACCACCATTACATCGCCGCTGCGCTTAGGAAAGAAGCCGTTCTCAAGATACATCAGCATTCCGCTTTCCCAATGCGATTTCTGCAAATCGTCGGCGGTAATAGCCCGCGTTACACCCAAAAACTGGAGCATTACATCGGCCACCTCATCCTGAAACTGCCGCAGGTTCTGCTTACGCTGGGCAATAAGGGGCCGATTGAGATACACCTGCTGATTATCGTAGGCTAACACCCAGTTACCAGCCCCGTGACGACGCACTAGCTCCCGCTGCAAGGAGTCGCGCATGACGCGTGGCCCCACCGAGCCGGCCGGAATGCGATGGCTACGCAGAAAATCGGGGTTGTGCGCCGCGCCGTGGTCCGCTGATAAGAACACCAGCGCGTTGCCTTTACCTACTGTTTTATCTAAGTATTCTAGTAAGCGCTTTATTTCTAGGTCTAGGCGCAGGTACGTATCTTGGGCTTCAATGGAGTTAGGCCCAAACTGGTGACCCACGTAGTCGGGCGAGGAAAAGCTGAGAGCCAAAAAGTCGGTTACGCCGCGCTGGCCTAGCTGCTCGGCCCTAATAGCTTCCAGGGCAAAATCCAGGGAAAGCGTATTGCCAAAGGGTGTAGAGCGAACCAGATCTAGGTTGCGGACGGAAGCCACGGGGGGCTTTTCGCCCGCAGCTTGCAGGGTGGTTTTGGTTTGAGCTGTGGGAGCGGCACTAAGCGTAGGCAAATCGTGCGGAAACACAGGCTTCGCTTCGCCTCGAAAAGGGCTTTCCCAAGCTACATCATCGGCCGTGCTTTCAGTGTATTGGGCAATTGGCAGCAGCGTGTTCCAGGGCTTGTCGAGGTACTGAGCCGGCAAGTTGCGGCTGTTGAACTGCTTTACCCACTCTGGCAGGTCATTTTGGTAGAAAGTGCTGGTAATGAAAGCTCCATTTACGCCATCGTACCAGTACGCTCCAGTAGCCGAGTGACCAGCTGGCAGAACAGAACCCCGGTCTTTTACGGACACGCCTATTACTTTCGCCTGAAAGTTAGTAGCCAGCCGAAGCTCATCGGTAATGGTGCTGGTGAGCATGTGGCGTGGCGATTGTTGCCCCGCTTCCATTGTGCCCCCCACCGATTGCACCGTTTTATCCTCGGTTACATAAGTGGCGCGACCTTCTTCGCGCACGTACCAGTTGTTGCCCACGATGCCGTGTACCGAGGGCGTAGTACCGGTATAGATGCTGGCGTGACCAGGACCGGTGTAGGTGGGTACGTAATTGTAATGGGTGTTTTCGTAGCTAAAGCCCTCCCCCAGCAGACGTTTGAACCCGCCGTTACCGTACTTGTCCCAATAGCGATACAAATAGTCGTAGCGCATTTGATCCACCACTATGCCCACCACGAGTTTTGGGCGCTGAAGTGGTTTACTCTTTTTTTGGGCAAATGCCGGCACTGCCAGGGCAGCAGTCAGCAATAGGAACAGGCTCTTTTTCAAATCAATAGCGTGTGTAACCGCCTGGCTTTGAGCGGTCGGAAACAGAAGTCAGCGTTTGCGGGCGCAAAGATAGCCGCCTGAGCCCGTAATCTCGGCCCTAGCAGCCTAAATAGCCCGTCTGCCGTACACAGAGCAGATTATTATTTAGTTACGACCACCGTACAGGCTAATTTTCCAGCTTATGTCTCATGCTTCCGACTATGCCCTCATCTTCGATATGGATGGAGTGCTGATTGATAACACCGCCTACCAAGCCCGCGCTTTCCAGTTGCTTTTTCGTGAACATGGCTTAACTACTAATGCTCGCCGACTATTGGAGCGGTTGAATGGCATGCCCGCTACTAATATTTTAAAAACCGTTTTCCGCAATCCTCCTTCTGAAAAAGAGCTAAAGAAGTATGCCGACCAGCGCGAGTTTCTGTACCGAGTACTATACTGGAACAAGCGCCGCGAAATAGCTGGTCTAACCGCTTTTCTAGAAGCAGCTCGCACTGCCGGTTTCAAGATTGGATTGGGCACCGGCTCGCCTCCCGAAACCATCGCCTACATCGTTGATCACCTTGGCATACGCCACTTGTTCGATGCTATTACGGGCAAAGCGGATGTGGAGCGTGGTAAGCCTCATGCCGACACCTTTACCACCGCGGCCCGGCAACTCGGCGTCCCACCTAAGCAGTGCGTTGTTTTCGAGGATGCCCTATTGGGCGAGCAATCGGCTTACAAAGCAGGTATGCGCTGCATTTGCCTTAGCACTAGCGTTAAGGCCGACAAGTTTCAAAATCCTATGAAAGTCATAAAAGACTTCACCCAAATTACTCCCCAGGATATATTCGACCTCTTAGACCAGCACCCAACAGCACCTAAACCCGACAAACAGATGGCTCAGCGCAAGTATGCGAAAATGGAGTAAGGAGCTCCAACATTGTACAGCATAAAAAAGCCCCCCAGAAGTTTTCTGGGGGGCTTTTTTGAAATGAATTTATACTCTTAACGACTTGCGGCCAGCGCTTCAGCACCACCTACGATTTCGAGAATCTCAGTAGTAATAGCGGCCTGACGTGTACGGTTATAAGTCAGCTTTAATGACTTCAGTAGTTCGCCAGCGTTTTCAGTAGCCTTATCCATGGCAGTCATGCGGGCACCATGCTCCGAAGCGTTACTTTCCAGCACCGCTTTGTACAGCTGGATTTTCAACGACTGCGGAATCAGCGTCTGCACGATTTCCTCTTTCGAAGGCTCGAAGATGTAGTCAACGTTGGCAGTTGGAGTAGCCGTAACAGGTGCTTCTACAGACACGAGTGGCAGCAACTGCTCAGTCCGTACGATTTGAGTCGCTACGTTTTTGAACTCGTTGTATACTATCGTTACCTCATCAAACTGACCGGAGCGGAAACCTTGCATGGCCTCTTCAGCCGCTACACGCACCGTATCGAATGATAAGGCGCCGAATACGTGGTTGTAGTTACCCACCATCGGCATACGGCGGCGCACGAAGTACTCGTGGGCACGCTTACCGATGGCCAGAACCGTTACGTTGCCGGCCGCAGCCTGCGCACTGTAGCGATTAGCTAGCAATTGGTTTACCCCTTTGAAAATATTGCTATTAAAGGCGCCAGCCAAGCCACGATCAGAAGTAATAGCGATAACGAGTACGCGACGCACCTCACGCTGCGCGCTGTATTCGCTAGCTACCTCATTCTCCATGGAGCTGGTCAGGTTGCTCAGAATGCTGTTGAGCCGCTGGGCATAAGGGCGCATACGTAGGATGTTATCCTGCGCACGGCGCAGCTTGGCCGCCGCCACCATTTTCATGGCTTTGGTGATTTGCTGCGTGCTTTGCACCGATATGATGCGGCTGCGGACTTCTTTTAAGCTAGCCATTCTTATGAAAATCAGTTGTCAGTTGCTAGTTGCTGGCTGCCAGTTTAGAAGAGGGTTCTATACCTCGTCCTGACAACTGACAACCAACAACTGACAACAATAATTACTTAGCGTAAGACGCCGACAAATCCTTGGCTACCTGACGGATAGCATTCGTGATGGAGTCATCGAGCTTGCCAGCCTTCAATGACGCGAGGGCCTCAGGGTGACGAGTCTGCATTACCTGGCGGAACTCGGTTTCGAAGGCACGTACCTTTTCAACGGGCACGTTGTCCAGCAAGCCATTGGTAGCGGCATAAATGATAGCTACCTGGTCTTCCACCTTTACAGGCGAAAACTGGGGCTGCTTCAGAATCTCTAGGTTGCGACGGCCACGCTCAATGGTGAGCTTGGTAGAAGCATCAAGGTCGGAGCCGAACTTAGCGAAGGCTTCTAGCTCGCGGAACTGAGCCTGATCCAGCTTCAGCGTACCGGCCACTTTCTTCATCGACTTGATCTGGGCGTTACCACCTACGCGCGACACCGAGATACCTACGTTGATAGCAGGACGCACACCGGAGTTGAACAAGTTGGTTTCCAAAAAGATCTGCCCGTCCGTAATCGAGATTACGTTGGTCGGGATGTAAGCCGATACGTCACCAGCTTGCGTCTCAATCAAGGGAAGAGCCGTCAGCGAACCACCGCCTTTTACCAAGTGCTTAATGCTCTCGGGCAAGTCGTTCATGTCGCGAGCGATGGAGTCGGATGCGTTGATCTTCGCAGCGCGCTCCAACAAGCGGCTGTGCAGATAGAACACGTCACCAGGATACGCTTCGCGGCCTGGAGGGCGACGCAACAACAGTGACACCTCACGGTACGCTACTGCCTGCTTCGACAAGTCATCATACACTACCAGAGCTGGACGACCAGTATCGCGGAAGAATTCTCCGATAGCGGCACCTGTGAAGGGAGCAAAGAACTGCATTGGCGCTGGGTCAGAAGCCGAAGCGGCAACCACCACCGTGTAGTCCATGGCACCACCACGCTGGAGGGCATTTACTACCTGCGCAACCGTAGAGGCCTTCTGACCAACGGCTACGTAAATGCAGAATACAGGCTCACCACGCTCGAAGAACTCGCGCTGGTTCAGGATAGCGTCAAGTGCTACGGTTGATTTACCAGTCTGACGGTCACCGATGATCAACTCACGCTGACCACGGCCGATCGGAATCATAGCGTCGATAGCCTTGATACCAGTCTGTAAAGGCTCAGTTACCGGCTGACGGTAGATAACACCAGGAGCTTTGCGCTCCAAAGGCATATCGTATACGTCACCAGCAATCGGACCCCGACCGTCTATGGGTTGGCCAAGCGTGTTAACCACACGGCCAATGATGCCTTCACCTACTTTGATAGAGGCAATTTTATTAGTGCGGCGTACCGTGGCTCCCTCGCGAATGTCGCTGTAGTCGCCGAGCATTACGGCACCTACGTTGTCTTCTTCGAGGTTTAGAACCAGGGCTTGCAGGCCGTTTTCAAATTCTAGCAATTCCCCCGACTGGGCGTTGCCCAGTCCGTAGATGCGGGCCACACCGTCGCCCACCTGCAGCACCGTGCCGACTTCTTCTAATTCGGCTGCGGTCTTGAAATTGGACAACTGCTCCCGCAGGATGGCGGATACTTCATCCGGACGTACTTCTGCCATGATGCTGAGTTATAGTTGGGGTTGGTAGGGGTTCTTAGAGAACTCGCCGCGCAGCTTGCGCAAGCGGTTGCGCACCGAATCATCGATCTGCTGGTCACCTATGCGCAGCACAAAGCCACCAATAAGCGATTCGTCGATTTTTTCGGTAAGCGTAATGCTCTGGAGGCCAGTTTGGCGGCGCACCAGTTGGTTTACTTCCTCACGTAAAGCTGGAGTCAGGGGCTGAGCCGTCGTAACCTGAGCTACCTGAATACCACGCATGTGTTCGTACTGGCTTTGAAACTCAGTGGCCACCCATTCCAAGGCACTTTCGCGGTTGTGCTGAGTGATGATGGTGAAGAATTTCTCTGTCACCTCCGACACCTTACCACCAAAAATAGCGCGTAGAATGGCTAGCTTCTTGTCGTGCTTCACAATGGGATTGCGCAGCAAAAGACGTAAGTCACGATTCTGCTCCAAAGTTTTGGCAAACAGATCCATATCTTCTTTCACCTGCGGCAGGTTGCCCCGCTCCTGGGCCAAGTCTAGCATAGACTTAGCGTAGCGGGAAGCAGCTCGTTGTTCAGACATTTTTGTGGGAATTAGAAGCTAGAATCTAGAAGCTGAAAGAAATACCATGTAAGTAGATGCTCCTAGCTCCTAACACTTAGCTCCTTAGTTGAGCTTTACGTCTTTCAGGTACGAGTTTACGAGTTGCTGCTGAGAGCTAGAATCGGCTAGCTCGCGGCGCAGAATACGCTCGGCAATGTCGATAGAAAGCTGAGCAGCCGTGTTTTTTACTTCGGCTAGCGCAGCGTTTTTCTCGTTCTGAATGGCTTCGCGGGCCTGCACTATCATGCGGCCGCCTTCTTCATTTGCTTTGGTTTTGGCTTGCTCAATCAGTTGGTTTGCCATTTGTGTGGCTTCCTGCATAATCTTATCGCGCTCCTGGCGAGCGTCAGTCAGTAATTTTTCATTGCCAGCCTTCAGCTGTTGCATTTCTAGCTTGGCCTGGTCAGCCATGCGCAGTGCATTTTCGATGGAATCTTCCCGCTCCTTGAGGGAAGCAAGAATAGGACGCCAAGCAAATTTAGCCAGCAACAGTAGCACTAGGCCAAAAATCACCAACTGCCAGAAGATCAGGCCTAATTCGGGGGTTACTAAGGGAGGCATAAAGCGGTAGTTAGTATGGGTGGTCAGTATGAAGTAATCGGGAAGTAGTGCTGCTTGCAACTGAGCAAGTAGCTCCACCGACGCAGTAGATAAATTCTATATTCAGCGCCTACTACCAGCTACTAAATACTTACTACTAAAAAGCCAAGTCAGCCCGCCGCGCAGTGCGCCGAAGCGACGCGCAGCGGGCTGCCCAGGTGGGTGCCCCTATCTCTAGAGGTTGAAGGAAATCAGCAAGCAGACTACGACTGCGAACAGACCCAGACCTTCGATCAGAGCCGCTACGATCAGCATAGCAGTTTGGATGCGACCTGCAGCTTCGGGCTGACGGCCAATGGCTTCCATGGCGCTACCACCGATGCGGCCGATACCCAGACCAACACCAAGAGCAACCAGACCGGCACCGATACCGGCACCCATTACGGCTAGACCAACCGAATTGGAAACGTCACTGACAGCCTGCAAAAACAGAGAAAGAAGCATAAAACAAGAATTAGAGGGAAGTGAAAAACGAAAAAATCAGAGTGAGTGAAAAAGCAATCAAATAGGACTTAGTGACCGTGGGCCGGAGCAGCGGCGTTGTCACCGCCAATCTGTAAATCGGCATCGTGGTGATGCTCCTCTACAGCACCGCCAATATACATGGCGGTAAGCAGGGTGAAGATGTAAGCCTGGAGAATAGCAACCAGCAGTTCCAACATGTTAATGAACAAACCGAAAGCTAGCGTAACTGGGCTAATCATTACGCTTTGGAATATAAAGATTAGGCTGATGAAGCTCAGAATTACAATGTGGCCAGCTGTAATGTTAGCAAACAGACGTACCATGAGCGAAAACGGCTTAACAACTACGCCAATCAATTCCACTGGAATCATGATGGGCAACAATGCTTTAGGCACGCCGGGAGTGGCGAAAATGTGCGCCCAGTAGTACTTATTAGAGCTGAATAGCGTGATAAGCAGCGTCAGAACGGCCAGCGTTAGCGTCACGGCAATGTTGCCGGTGAGGTTAGCAGCACCGGGTAACAAGCCTAGCAGGTTGCTAAACCAGATAAAGAAGAACACGGTGAGCAGGTAAGGCATATAGCGCTCGTACTTAGGGCCAATGGCCTTCTTGCCAACTTCATCCCGAATAAAGATGATGATTGGCTCAAAGAAAGATTGAATGCCCTTCGGAGCACCACCGCGGTTCTTTTTGTAGCTACCAGCTACGGTAAAGAAAACACCTAATAGCAACGCGGCACTGAGGAACAGTGAAGCTACGTTTTTGGTGATCGAAAAATCGTACACCTTGCCACCGTCTTCAGCTACGAGGTGCTCGTGCTCTAGCTTAAGCCCATTGTAGGTTTTGCCTTCGGCCAGCCGTGAGGAGGAGAATACACTCAGGCCTTTGCCGGGTTGGAAAGCAATAATGGGCAGCGGAATAGTGAAGTGAATGCCGTGCTCCTTTTGGTCGCCGAGAGTAGCGAAATGCCACTCATGGGCGTCGCCAATGTGGTGTAGAATCATCTCGCCAGGACTGAAGGCTTCCGAGTCGGTAGCTTCTTCAATCGTAGGCGTATGCTCTTGAGCAAAAACAGGAAGCGAAAGAATGCAAAAGAGAGCTATCAGTAAACGCTTCATTCAGAGTGATTTAGGTGGGAGCAGGATATTGGACTAACCCTGTTTTGAAAACGGGCGCAAGTTACTCAGGACGCTCCAGATTTCAAACCCGGCAAAGAGAAAATACAGGATAAAAAAGCCCCCCAGAAAGGTCCATAGCCCTGGGCGCTCCTGAGCACCTCCTTTATATAGAAAGGTCAGCACTAAGCCTACCGACAAAAGCAGGCGCACGACCATCGACCCAAAGTAGGCACCCATAAAATTATCGGGGTTGGCGCGGATGAGCCGCGATGTGACCCAATAAGTAATAAGTGTTAGAAGAGCAAAGAACCCGAATACGTAAATCGTGAGCGGATGAATGACGGTAGTGCCAAATTGGGTGGCCAAAGCATAATAAATGCCCCCCAGCAGGAAGCAAAACAGGAAAAATTGCCGCAGGAAAATCATTGGGTTTAGTATTGTTGCCTTAAGGGTAGAGGTTGGTTATGAATACTATAAATAAAGGTGCGGCTGTAAAAAAGGCTTTGATCCGGTGAAAAACAAATTATGAATCTCGGGTGAGGGAGCGGATAACCTGATACATAGCGGCAAAAACACCGAGTAGCATCAAAGCAATGGTATACCAGGGCCGATCATTCTGAAAACGTTCATCGAGGGCAGTACCAGCCCATGCGCTCAAACCAATAATGGCCAGCATCTGAAACCCCAACCCCGAATACTTAGCAAAAGCGCGTAAACGATCGGGATTAGAATTGGATGGCTTGTCTGGAGGAGGAACAGAGGCGGGCATCAGAAATAGTAGGATGGGGGGCAAAAGTATGACTTTTCAACACGTAAAAGCGAGTACCAATTCCTTACAATTGTGTGGGGGTGAAAAGAGAGGCGGGAAAAAGCCGTAATTTTACCCGAAGCCCGACGTTGAGAAGAAAATGCCCTCCAACTTGACCGAACGAATCGGTCTGGGGGGCACGTTTAACTACCGACCCACCGCCTTGATCTGCTTTTTATTTTGACTACTACTCCGCTATTTCGGCTGTTTTCAACTCCACTGGCTTTGTTGCTGCTAGTGGTTGGCATAGGAGCCTGCTCCTCGGAGCGCAAATCGGTGGTGGGGCGCACATACCAGAACATTGTGGCCCGCGACAACGGCTACTTTCTAGCCCGCGAAAAGCTGCGCGCGACGGAAGCCACGCTTTATGCGGCCCGCCTCAATGACTATAACAGGTTTCTTCCCCTCTTCCCAACCCTGGACGACGCGACAGTAACTAAAATAACCGCTGACCTCGACGATATTATTAAAAAGGCTTCTTTACCCATCCAGCACCAAGCGGGCAGTGCTTGGACCGACGATAGCTATCTGGTGATTGGTAAGGCTCGTTATTATAAGAGGGAGTACGACGAGGCTGCCAAAACCTTCCGCTATATCAACGGCAGCAGCGAGGATGCTGATGTGAAGCAGCAGGCCTTGATTTGGCTTATGCGCACTTATTTGGCGCTGAAAGAGTACGATAACGCCTCAGCAGTATCAGATGTCTTGGATAAGGAGGAGGGCCGTGAGAGCACCGCTCGCGAGTTGTTTTTGACTCGGGCAGAGTATCATTTGCTGACCGACAATCCGAAACTGGCTATTGAGAACCTGACTAAGGCCATTCCTTATATAGAGCCTAAAAATGAGCGCTCGCGCACGCGTTATATTCTTGCGCAGCTATACCAGTCTCAAGGCCAAGACAAGGAAGCGTATGCCGAGCTGAACAATATTCTGAAGCGCAATCCACCCTACGAGCTAGATTTTTACTCTAAGCTGTTGCTGGGTCAGGTATCAGATTTGAATACGGACCGGGCAAGGTTGGATAAGTATTTTGCTAAACTGCTTAAGGACGTTAATAATAAAGAGTACCGCGACAAGATTCTCTACGAGATGGCAAGGCTGGATTATCGGCAGCAACGCTATCCGGAGGCGCTGGAGTTAATTCAGCAGTCGTTGCAGGTTCCTACGCCTAATCGGGTGCAAAGGTCCTACACGTATCTGTTGGCCGGACGTATTTATTATGACAACCTCCAGCGCTACCAGTTGGCCGCCGCTTACTACGACAGTGCGGTGCAAAATTTGCCCCCTACGGCGCCCGAGTTTGCAGCTACGTCTGAGCGCGCTCAGATTCTGCAAGAGTTTGCCAAGCAAATCACAATTGTTGAAACGCAGGACAGCCTACAAAAGCTGGCTCGCTTGGACACAGTGGCATTGCGCACACGCCTAACGGAGTATGCGACGGCTGAGGTAGCTGAGCGAAAGAAAGAAGCGGAGCGCTTATTTACTCAGGAGCAGGCACAGGCCGTGCGACAGCAGCAAGCGCAGGCCTACACTGGTGTAAGCGAAACCCGCGCTGGCAACCCAGATATTGACCCCGTGGCTTTTGCTAATACGGGCACAGGTGCTCAGTGGTACTTTGATAATCCGGCGGCGTTAAGCGTGGCTCGATCAGAATTTATCCGGCGCTGGGGCAACCGGGAGTTGCAAGACAACTGGAGAGTCAGCAGCCAGTTTAGTGGCGCGGCCGTCACCAATAGGGGCGGCAACGTGCCAGTTTCTATTACTGGGACCGCCACGAACGTGAATGCCGCTACGGGCACCAATCAGGCTGCCCCTAATGATGAGGCATCCGTTGTCAGCGGACTCGTGGCTCAGTATCGCCAGGCTATTCCCCTCACGCCACCACAGCTGCAAGCCTCACAAAAGTTGACAGAAGAGGCTCTATTTGCGCTGGGGGGCATTTATAACCAACAGTTGCGCGAGCCTACTCGCGCGGCCGAAACCTATGAGAGGCTGGTAGCAGCCTTCCCCAACAGCACTCATTTGCCGGAGGTTTATTACAGCCTGTATTTGATTTATAAGAATCAGAACGATCCAAAAGCGGAGGTTTACAGCCAACGGTTGCGTCAAGCATTTCCTAACTCATCTTTTGCCCGTCTGGTAGCTGACCCGGAGTACTTGCGTCGGACATCCCTTGTAAACGCGCAGGTTGGTACCCTTATAGATTCAGCTTTTGTACGGTATAAAAAACAAGATTTTAAGAAAGCAGAATCTTTGTTGGCACAAGTAAAGAAGCAATACCCCGAGAATGATCTAAACGACCGGGTAGCGTTCCTTAATACGCTGCTTAGCATCCGTACGCAGCCGCCACTATCTGCCCAAGCCGCAGTGGAGAAATTCTACAAGGAATACCCAAGCAGTTCTTTAGCGCCTCAGGCCTTAGCCTTGCTCCAAACGTATCAGAGCTACAAAGCGGGTGCCATTACGGGTGCCTTGGCGTCCACAGAAAAGCCCCCCGTATCGGCTTTCCGCCCCGGTGAGGTAGAGAACAAACGGCGCGTGGCTATTGCACCTACCACCACTGTTGCCCGACCAGTAGTTCCCGCCCAGCCTGGACCGGCCCTACCAACGGCGGCAGGTTCTGCTTCTCCTGCCCCCACGCAACCCGCTTCAGTAGTCTCTAAGTCCCCCACCGCGTCGCCTCAACTCCAACCGCCACCTGCCTCCACTCCGCCAACAGCACCCGCGGCAGCTACTACGCCTGCTACGCCCGCAGCTACGGACCCGGCAGCCCCAGTGGGGGGCAATTTGGCAACAACGCCTGCGCCCCCCCCCGCTCCGCCAGCAACGCCTTACCTAAACAATCCGGCGCTGGGCCACGCTGTAGTGCTGGCTTTTCCAAAGGGCTCTGCTCCCCTCCCCGACCTGGCAACGGTACTTACTGCCTACAACAATCGGTACTTTCGAGCCAACAACCTGCAAGTGCAGCCCGCAACCCTCAGCGATTCGCTGGAATTGGTAGTGGTACAAACATTGTCGGGTCAAAAAGTAGCTCAGAGCTATGCTCTAAAGCTGCGCGGCCCCCAGTCGCCCCTAAGTCGACTGCGCGGACTGGGTTACCAAACCATGATTATCAGTATTGATAATCTACCCCTGCTCCTCAAAACAAAGGATGTAGCTGAATATCAACGCTTCTACGAAAGAGAAATCAAGAATTGATAAAGAAAGGTGTTAGTCTTCTGGCTGCACCCTCGCTCTTGGTTCTAGGTTCATAGTTTATAATTCTTAAAGAGAATGGCCGTTCCTGCCACTAAAACCAAAGCCCAGCCTCGCAAGCCTCAGCGCTCGGGGCGTTTCACGGGCATTACTCGTACTCTGTGGCTGTTGTTCAGCTTCGGCCTTATCGGATTCGTGCTATATGTGCTGGCGGTAAGCGTGAACTTCATGAACCTGTTTGGGCGCATGCCCAACTTGAAGACGCTGGAAAACCCGAAAAGCGAGTTAGCCTCGGAGATTTACTCCGCTGACGGAGTGATGATGGGCAAATATTTTCGTGAGAACCGTACGCCCGTAGATTACGAAGATTTACCGCAGAACTTGGTTGATGCCCTTATTGCTACCGAAGACGTGCGCTTCGAGAGTCATTCGGGCATTGACTTGAAAGCTATGGGGCGCGTAGTAACAGGCTTTGTAACTGGTGGGAAAAGTGGAGGTGGCTCTACGCTTACTCAACAATTGGCGAAGCTACTTTTTCGTACGCGCGAAGACCTGAATGATGGTAAGCTGAGTAATGTGCAAGGCCTGCGCATGCTTATCACCAAGACCAAAGAGTGGATCTTGGCAGTTAGACTGGAACGCAACTATACAAAGCGTGAAATCCTGCGCATGTATTTGAATACCGCCGAGTTTGGCTCCAACGCATATGGTATCAACGTGGCGGCCAAAACATTCTTCGACAAGCAGCCTAAGAATCTGACCTTAGAAGAATCGGCACTATTGGCAGGCTTGGTCAATGGCCCCTCTTGGTTCAACCCGGTGCGTAACCCAGAACGCTCGAAGCGCCGTCGCGATTGGGTATTGAGCCAAATGTTAAAGTATGGATACGTTGATCAACCCACGTATGCCAAAGCTGTTGCGAAAGATATTGTATTGCACTACAATGTGGAGAGTGCCAGCAAAGGCATAGCGCCTTACTTCCGAACAGAAGTAGGTAAATGGCTGCATGGATGGGCCCGCGAAACCGGTCATGATCTATACGCCGACGGCTTAAAAATCTACACTACCGTTGACTCACGTATGCAGAAGTACGCCGAGAGTGCGGTAGCTGAGCATATGCAGCAGCAGCAAAAGCTATTCAATAACCATTGGAAGGGCCAACAGCCTTGGCGTGATGAAACGGGCCGCTTAATTCCTAATTTCCTGCAAACAGCTATTAAGCGCACAGAGCGCTATAAGGCCCTTACCATCCGCTACGATGGCAACAAAGACTCCATCAATTACTACCTGAACAAGAAGAACAAGATGATGGTGTTCACTTGGCAAGGTGAGAAAGAGATGAATTTGTCGCCGCTTGATTCTTTGGCCTACTACAAACGCTATCTGCACGCTGGCTTTATGGCAATGAACCCTCTGAACGGGCAGATTAAAGCTTGGGTAGGCGGTACCAATTTCAAATACTTTAAATACGACCACGTAAAGCAAGGTAAGCGTCAGCCTGGCTCTACGTTCAAGCCTATTGTATACACAGCCGCTATCGACCAAGGCTATTCCCCCTGCTATCAGGTGCAGGATTTAGCGGTCACATTCCCGGCTGAAGCGGGCCGCGCCGCGTATACGCCGCGTAACTTTGAGGGCACCTACACGGGTCGCACGTTCACTATCCGTCAGGCTTTGGCGCGGTCGATGAACTCGATTACTGCCTTTCTAGTCCAGAAAGTTGGACCCGAAACCATTGTTTCGTATGCTAAACGATTAGGCATTACGTCTCCCATTGAGGCTGTTCCTGCTATCGGTTTTGGCTCCAGCGATGTGAGCATTTATGAGTTGTGCGGTGCTTATAGCACATTCGTGAACAAGGGTGTGTGGACCGCGCCGATGATGGTGACGCGGATCGAAGATAAAAACGGTAACGTGTTGCGCGAATTTGTCCCCCAGACCCGTGAGGCGTTAAGTGAAGAGACAGCTTACTTGATGACTCACATGCTTCAGGCTTCTACCACCGAGCGCGGCGGCACATCTACCATTCTCAAAACCGGCTTCAAATTTCCTTATGAGATAGGTGCCAAAACCGGTACTACTTCCAACTATTCTGATGCCTGGTTTATGGGTGTTACGCCCAACCTTGTATGCGGTATGTGGGTAGGCGGTGAAGACCGTAGCATTCACTTCCGCGATGGCTCCTATGGTCAGGGAGCCCGCGCTGCGCTGCCTATTTATGGCTTATTTATGCGTAAAGTGTACGCCGATAAGAATCTGGATGTCAGCAAAGCGCCTTTTGCTAAGCCAGAACGCCCCCTAAGCATAGAAATTGATTGCAGCCGGTACTATGGAGGCCAGCGCGATACAATCCCATATGATCAAAAGCTCAATCAAACAGACCTCGATGCACTAAACGGTCAGGAAATCTAGAACTGGCCTACATTGCTGGAGTTTACAGAACGTGGTTGGGACTTACTAGCCACGTTTTTTGTTGCTACAACATTCAACAAACAATGTCACGCCTGAACCTCAGTGCTTTTCGTAAGCGTATTTCTACTAGAAACAGTCTTTTGTGGCTTCGTTGTTAAAAGAAAGTCTGGAGAAATCAGTATAAATCAGCGTTAATCTGCGATTCCCTCTATGGCCGCTAAAGCCCACCTTCAAGAACAAATCCGTCATCTTCCTCATCGGCCGGGCGTATACAAATACTTCGACGACGAAGGCATTATCTATGTTGGGAAGGCAGTGGATCTGCGCAAGCGAGTGAGCAGCTATTTCACCAAGCAGGACCACAATAAGAAGACCCAACAGCTAGTCAAGAACATAAAGCGCATAGAGTTCACTATTGTTGATAGTGAGTCAGATGCGTTTTTGCTTGAAAACAACCTAATTAAGGAGCATCAGCCTAAGTACAATATTCTCCTAAAGGACGGCAAGACATATCCTTATCTGTGTCTTACAAATGAGCGTTTTCCTCGTCTTCTGCCAACACGGAAGAAGATCAACGATGGTTCACGCTACTACGGTCCTTATGCCAACCTGACGGCTATGAATGTGGTGCTTGAGCTGATTAGAGCTCTGTACCCACTTCGCACCTGCACGTATAATCTCTCCCCCGAAAATGTGGCAGCGGGCAAGTTCAAAGTCTGCCTGGAATATCATCTGGGCAACTGTAAAGGTCCTTGCGAGGCACTTCAGGATGAGGAGACCTATAATCAATACATCCAGCAGATTCGCAGCATCCTGAGTGGTAACCTGACGGTGCCTAAAGCTTACTTCCGGGAGCGAATGATGGCAGCCGCGCAAGAACAGCAATACGAGTTAGCCCACACGCTTAAGAAGAAGCTGGATCGACTGGACGAGTTCCAAGCAAAGTCAACGGTAGTGAACGCCGCGCTATCGAATATTGATGTTTTCTCCATCGCTTCTAATGAGAAAAGCTCTTTCATCAACTATCTCAAAGTGATGAATGGCTCTATCATTCATACGCAGTCAGTAGAGGTTCAAAAGAAGCTCGACGAGCTCGACGAGGAAATTTTGCCCCCCATGATAATGCAGATGCGTGAGGAGTTTGACAGTGAATCTAAGGAGATTCTGACTAACGTCGCTCTGCCGCCTCTGCCCTTGCCCGGCGTCGTTGTCACCACCCCCCAGATTGGCGATAAGCGTAAGCTGCTTGAGCTAAGCATAAAAAACGTGCTTTATCTCCGCAAGGAGAAGGAGAGCATGAATGACCGCTCCAAAGACCTTAACGAGGTGCGCATCATGGAGACTATTAAAAAGGATCTACGCCTCACCGAATTACCTAAGCACATCGAATGCTTTGATAACTCGAACTTTCAAGGTGACAATCCCGTGGCTGCTATGGTGTGCTTTCGCAACGCCAAGCCTAGCAAGAAGGACTATCGCCACTACCATATCAAGACTGTTGTAGGTCCTAATGACTTCGACTCCATGTATGAAGTAGTGTCGCGTCGCTACCGTCGGCTGGTGGATGAAGGCGCCTCCTTACCACAGCTTGTGATAGTAGATGGTGGTAAAGGGCAACTTAGCATGGCCGTTAAAGCGCTGAAGGATTTAAACCTATGGGGACAGATTCCTGTCATCGGTATCGCTAAGCGCTTGGAGGAAATCTACGTTCCTAATGACCCGCTGCCACTCTATATCGACAAGAAAAGTGAGTCGCTTCGTTTGTTCCAACGGATGCGCGATGAGGTACACCGCTTCGGTATTACCTTCCATCGCAACCGGCGTGATGCAGCCACTCTCAAAACCGAGCTAACCGGCGTGAAAGGTCTCGGCCCAGCTACCGCTGACAAGCTGCTGAGCAAGTTTAAGTCAGTTAAGAAAATCCGAGAGCTTAGTGAAGCTGAGCTTGTAGCAGAAATTGGTAAAGCGAAGGCACGCGTACTGCTTACGTATTTTGAGCAACAAGAGTCCTCTTCTGAATAACCTTGCCAAACGTTTAATAAGTATTGAAGCTTAACTTTATAAAGGTCATAAAAAAGCCCCCCAGCAACATCGCTGGGGGGCTTTCTTATGACTTAGAGTGGCTGAATTAAAAGCTCCACAAGTTATACTCGTATTCGATTAAGTCAGCGGCGGCTTGTTGCGAAGCAAGGATACCTTGCTGCTGACCACCATAGATTTCATCTAAACGAGCATCGCTGGGGTTAGATACCTTCACGATGTAGGAGTTAAACAACCACAACTCGAAAGCGTCGGCCAAATTCTTGTGCTGGGCGTCATTCTGCGGATTAAACCAGATGGCTTTATCTGGATTATTGCGGAACATCTTCACCAAGTCGCTGTACTTGAATGTGCCAATTGTCTTTTCAATACCTGATGTATTGGAGCTGAGCGTCGAAGGCACCAAAAGAGTGATGGTCTTGATGTCATGATACATCCGTGACCGTTTCTTGTCGAAAATCATATCCTCCTTCAGCTCCATCTGGTAGATATCTTTAGGGCGATATTCATAGCTTGCAGGCGCCGCCGGAGCGGCAACTGCTGCCGTTTTACCTTTGGCAGCAGGTTTAGCAGGCGCACCCCAACCATCATCAGAAGCAGCTTCAGTAAAGCCAGCAGCTTTTTCCTCCTCGCTCAGTTCGTTAGTTGACTCAGCAAACGACATGTTAGCTGATACCTCAGCTGGTGTAAACGTGCTCGTCAGCGAGTCATTCCGGTAAGCCTGAATTTCACCACGCTTTACTGCTTCCAGAATCACGCGGCTGATTTCCTTGCCCTCTGAAAACATGGGTTTGTTTTGCTTTTCACGCAAATCAACTGCCCGTGTAATCGTCTTCCGGAACATGATATCCGAATTTGGAATGGGCCGGTACGAGCCGTTGCTGCTCGCAGTAGTGGCTTGCTCTTGAGCCGAAGCTGTCAGCGACAGTGTTAGGCCAGCCGCCAGTGCGGCGAAAGAAAGGAATTTATTCATACCGTGATAAGCAATTAAAAGCGACGGTTAGTTCAGGAGTGAACGACTAGATAAGAGGGATATTGAACTGCTTCGACACCTTCACTTCTTCCTGCTGATCTTGGAAGTTCAAACGACGAACTTCCTTTACTTCGATGTATAAACGGTCACCTTCACGCGCCGAGTTTACTACATCATTAAGGTTAGCGTCAGGACCATTGATGGTACGCGCTGGCATAGCTGGACGCTTACCCCGTACTAGTGTAATTTCGTATTGAGTTACCCGGTAGCGAGCATCCTCAGGCAGAAAAGTCTGGAATCCTGCATCTGGAATGGCCTTTAGGCTCATGTTACGTACAGCCGTGATTGGCGTGCCCTGCTTCTCATTGGCCTCACGACCACCTACGATGCATTTGATTTCGGGCTTTGGAATTGGACGTACCTCGAAAGTCTGCGAACCGATAGCGTTTCCACTGCTGCTCACGCTCAGTGTCACTTGTTTAGAATTCGGAACCAGAGTTACATCACCCGTTTTCGAGCCTGTAATAACCGATGCACCCGAAGCAGAGAAGCTTGGCTTATACTGAGCACCTAAGGCAGGCACCTGTACATTCAGTTTGTTGCCGCACTTAAAGTACAGAGCTTGTACTGAAGCAGATTGAATCTGCATTACAGGCTTAGTTACGGTATACGAAACCGGTACTTTAAATGTGGTATCGCGACCGTTCTGCTTGAAGCGTACAGTTCCAACCCATTGCTTTTTAGCATTACCAGCTGCATCAAAGCCGCCAGGAGTGGCAGTAAACTCAACTTTACCTTTGCCATCGGGACCAACAGGAATGGGAGTACCATTCATTGTCATAGAAGGACGTAAGGTACTAGCTGAAGCAGTGAGGAACAGTTCAGCTCTGTACTTAGTACCAGCAGCTACTGTGTTTGATTCAGCACTAGCGAAAGCACCTACTTTATCAAAAACGATGGTCTGAGCACCTACTTTGGCACCTAGAGCGCTTAATGCATCAGCTTCATACTTCAACACTTCTGTTTCCTTCTGAGAAAGTACAGCCAAAGCAGCTACCACAGGCGTGTTTTCAAAGTTCAACTCAGCGAAGTTCTTGTTCTTCTGCTCTGGGTCGATAACCATTGGGTCCTCTTTTGCGTCAAGAGCCAATGGTGAAGCGTTTGGCACGTACTGCTTAATATAAGCTGAGTACTTGTTCAACTCATCTTTTAGTGGATAAGCAGCTCCATTACGGTTACCACCAAGCATGGTGATAGCTACTTTATCCTCGGCACTCATGTTCTTATACTCGTTCTTGCTTTTATTTTCAGTAGCTGTCATGAGTTGCTCACGAACGCCACGTAGATAAGCTACTACTTTAGCCGTCTCCTGACGTACTTCTTCGCTCTGCTTAAGCACAGCTAAGTCACGCGCTTGGTTCTGGTTTTTTTGTACAGTAGCGGCAATTCCTTTTACTGTGTTGGCATTAGCAGTGGAAGTCTTATCATTGACACCCAACAAGCTATCATCCAGAAATTTAAACTTCAGCAAAATTGCTGAGTTGACTTGTAGGGCCAGAAGAGCAGTCAGTACCAAGTACATCATGCCTATCATCTTCTGCCGTGGAGTCTCTTTTGCTCCCGCCATTTTATTTTCCTAATCTATAACTGTGTGAACAGAACCCTTCTTGGCTATTGCGGTATAAATACTAGCTAGTAGCACGCATCGCGTTCAGCATATTGCCATACACGCGGTTGAGGGAATGAAGATTGGTAGTGAGGCTAGTAACCTCTTGCTTGAACTGGTCAGTTTCCTTACCAGCTTCAGTGAGGTTCTCCATAGCTTGGCTCAACGTACCGTAGAACTTGTTCATTGACTTCAGGTGCGTATTAGCATCCTGGAGTTCCATTTCATACACTGCATTCAGAGCGCCCAAGTTTTTGGTTACATTCTGTACCTGCAGGTGGTATTCTTTTGCATCAGCCGTAGCGTTCGACATGGCCGTCATAGCTTCTGCAGTATTAGCATAAGAAGCAGTGATGCGCTCTAATGACTGGGTAGCAGTACGCACTCTCGTGGTATACTCCTCTGTCACATTAGTAGCTTCACCTAGTGAGGCTAATTGCTGGGTAGTATTGCTCAAACGGTTCAAGCCTTCGCCCAAAGACGAAATAGCGGCTGGTGTTACGTTAGCATCTTTCAGCATATCGTCCAGCTTACGAGTCAGGCCAGTACCGTTATTGGTAGATAAGCTTGCATCACCAGTGGAAGGGTCGTAGCCTTCAGCCAACTGAGGGTAAACTAAGCCCCAATCAGGATCCTTTGACGTGGGTTGGAAAGCACTAAGAAAGAAAATCAAGGCTTCAGTTCCCAGACCTACCATCAACATCAAATCAGCACCTTTCCAGTGCAGAATCTTAAACAATGCTCCAATGATTACGACCGCTGCCCCTATGCCATATACCTTGGGCATGACCACATCAAAGAAGAAATTACCGCCTTTTGCTGCCATTTTAAATAAGAATTGAAGAAGTTGGAAAGGATGAAGAATGTGTGAAAAAGTAGAAGAGAATAATATGTGTTAGTTAGTTCAAGCGACGGTTAGTGCCCATACCAATTTGAATCATGGCAGTGCGGAAACCAATGTAAGAACGTGCCGAATCTTGGTATTCGAAGTTGCGAGTGCCAGTCTCGAGGAAGTAAGCAATATCCTTCCATGAACCACCACGCACTACTTTCCGAGGTTCGTTATCATCAGGGTTTGTAGGGTTCATGTCCCATACTACTGGTACTGATGCTTCCATGTAGGCGTCATCACACCATTCAGCTACGTTGCCCGACATGTCGTACAGACCGAAGTCATTGGGAAAGAAGCTACCCACTGCTGAAGTGTAAGCGTAACCATCGCTGGCGTAGTCGCCCCGGCCTGGCTTAAAGTTGGCCAGCATGCATCCTTTCGAATTGCGTAGGTAAGGACCTCCCCAGGGATAAGTAGCCAAATCTCGGCCACCACGAGCAGCGTATTCCCATTCGGCCTCAGAAGGCAAGCGGAAATTGGGTGTTGGAGCTGATCCAGCCTCCACGTTAGCAGCATTCTTGTGCTTGGTACGCCAGTTGCAGAAATACTTAGCAGCGAACCAATCCACACCAACCACTGGGTAATCGTCGAAGGCAGGGTGGGTGTAGTAGTACTCCATGAGTGGATCACCCATGTGATAAGTAAAGTCGCGTACCCACACTGTAGTATCGGGATACAACTCTGTCATCACATATTCTTCGCCTAGCACATCAATAGAGTCCTGACGAATGGCATTCATAAACTGCCGATACTCATTATTCGTGATTTCAGTCTCGTCCATGTAAAAGCCAGCAATAGTCACTTGCTTATTCATGTTGACCATGGAGGCAGAGATGTCTTGATCGGTTTGTCCCATATGGAATGTTCCACCGGGGCAAGGCACCATTCCAAAGGGTACTTCCTGTGGATTGAAATCTGGACGGTCCTCCGCTCCAATCAGGTCACCCTGCGGTCTTTTGCCAAAACCACAACCTCCTACTAAAAGTGCCACGAAGGCGACAAGAGGCAATTTGAGAAACTTATTCATCTGAAGTAAAAAAAGGCTATTGGGCGGCGATACCAGAAGATTACAATTTTGACAATTGGCAAATTTAATGATTCCTGCAACCGTATGCAAGCTTCGTGCCCGACCTGTCAGGATCATTTAAATACCGAAAAAGGTTCCGGTATAGTGATAAAAAAACTAGGAACTGAAAAGAAATTTGTTTGAATTAAGGTTTTGTGCACTCAAAACGATAATTAATTCTTGAATGCGGCAACTCCTTTAAAAACTGTAGCGGGGTGTGCGAATTGCTGGACGTGTAGCAGGCCCCATTTTAGGCAAGCGGTAAGACAACATTATTTCGTGTGAGCTGAATGCCCTTGCATCTTGATTAAATGCAATAAGATCGAATGCATACCCAACACGGAAGGCGCTGTTTTCTGCAAAACTCATGCCCAGTTGACCAGTGAAGGATTCACCATAACGATAACCTACCCCAGCCCAATACTTTTCCTGCAAAGTCGCTCTTGCTCCTACTTCAAATGAGTTGTTATCAAAAGTAAACTTATCATCATCCCCGAATTTTCCTGGCAAGACTAGTTTGCCGATAAACGTGGGTGTTACAACAACGGATGAACTCACCTCGATATTGTAGCCCGCTGTTAGGTAAGCATGATTTTCTCCAATGTAAGATGCAGTCCTTTGGTTGCTGCCCTCTGTTTGAAATTGATAACGAGAGCGAAGCAAGTTATTAACACTTAAACCAGCATAAAATTTAGGGGCCTCATACCATATGCCAGCGCCTGCATCAATCTTACTATCGGAGCTTTCGAAAGGCACGCTTGGATCATCGGCATCATTAGCTCGGTAGGTGCCTTTACCCAGATTATTGAATACGCCTTGCGCACCAAATCCAAGCAAACCTTCCCCTACTTTGAAGTGCTTGGAATAAGAAAGCGCTGCTGTTGTTACGTTGGACTCACCTATTGTATTACGATAGATGTTCATTCCTACTCCCCCACCTAGCACCCGAACAGGTAAAGATGCTGATAACAAGAAGGTCCGGTCGTTGCCGCCCGGATCAAAAGTTCCGCTATAGTTGAAGTACTGTTCACGTGCGATGGTTAGCACCTCTCCTTGTCCCTTTATGCCTGCATAGGCGGGGTTGAGGTACATACCATTAAACCCATAATGGCTAAACTGAGGCTGTTGCTGAGCAACGACGGTGCTGGTTGCTACTACAAGCAGAACCACAGCACCTAGTACATATTTCTTCATATAGGCACTCAATTTTAGCACAGGTTTTTAGTAGGACATTTTACCCTACGTAACTGATTCCAAATCTATGGAAAAAAGTCTGCGCATCAAATGAGCGGCTGGGCTTACTTAGCCTTCAAAAATGGCTTTAAAACGCTGTTTTAGGCATTTTGCCTATCCGTACGATTCTTCTCTTTACCTGCGTCGGGGCCGTAGTGAAAGCGAATATACTGCTCAATGGCACCTGTCATAGAAGGAGCATTAGGATGCGGAGCCTCAATATCAAGCTCCAAGCCGGCATCAAGCACTGCCTTTGCTGTAGTAGGACCAAAAGCAGCAATCCGGGTTCCGTTCTGCTCAAAGTCAGGGAAGTTAATGAATAGAGAACTAATCCCGGATGGACTGAAGAAGGCAATGCAATCGTACTTCACATCTGTCAGGTCCGAAAGGTCGCTGGCTACAGTGCGGTAGATAACGGCTTCAGTAAACTTGAAGTTGTTTGCCCGCATAAACTCCGGAAGGTCATCCTTACGGATGTCAGAGCAAGGGTACAGAAACTTTTCGCTTTTATGCTTCTTAATAACATCAAAAAGGTCAGCAGCAGTGCGCTGTCCAACAAACAGCTTGCGCTTACGCAGCACAATATACTTTTGCAGGTAGTTAGCCGTTTGTTCCGAAATGCAGAAATACTTCATCTCAGCTGGCATTTCCAACTTAGCCTCCTGGCAAATGCGGAAGAAGTGATCAACAGCATTGCGGCTCGTGAAGATGATAGCCGTATGCTCTGCGATGTTGATTTTGTCCTTGCGGAAGTCCTTATAGGATACTGGCTCAACCTGAATAAACTCCCGAAAATCCACCTTAATGCCATACTTATCAGCAATGGCAAAGTAAGGTGATACGTCACTAGTCGGTTTAGGCTGGGTGACAAGGATGCTGGAGATGCGCTTGGCGTGCCGGCCCGTCCCCGGTTTGTCTTTGCTCTCGGCCATAGAGGTGGGTAAGTGGGTAATTCTGGGGCGATAAATTAGGATGCGAAACGTAACATAATAGCTACGCTAAGTAATATTAGTACGTAAAAACGATCAGTTTCAGTAGTATCGTAAGGGGTATTACTTCCGTGGCGCAAAGGTACGAAAACAAATGCAAATTAAGGAGGGAGGTGCGACGATGCAGCGTACGCGTAATTCGGATCATTGTGCCCACCAACATTAAGGAAACCACCCCATTGGATATCCAGAGCACCATCTCTGGCAGTGTCTGATTGAGGGCTAGATAGAAGAGCATAACCACGGGTAGAAATAAGCCCATAAACAGGATAGTCCGGACAAACTCGCGGTACTGAACCATAACTAGGGGCGTCACGTCGAAGATGTAGCCCATCAACTCTAGAAACAAATATTTTCCGAGTACAAATGCTGCCACTAAGCCTGCATATAAGAGCACTCGGATAACGATAGCGGATTCAGGGACATCAAAAAGACGTCGAAGGATTACGATACTCTGAATATTGGTGTGAATGGCAACCAATAGCAGAGCAAAGGAGAGCGAAAAGACAAATACTAATAGCAAATTCAGCCAGGTGATAGTTGGCTTTGTCAGGAAGGCTTCGTCATTGTTAGTCTTGCCTAAAAGACGCTCAAACTGGTAGATGCGGGCAAAACTCGGCTGGTAGGCGGCCCGAATACCGCCATACAATAGCCCAATCAGAAGCAAGAAGCATAAAAACACATTCTGTCCTTGATGACCTCGCACTCGAAGCTGTGCCTGAAATGGCGACGTTTTGATAGTGCCCTTAGCTACCACGGGTAACACGGAAGCATTGGTGAACGAAGTCAAATCGGGGGGTACCGCTGGGTGCCATATACACAGCAAATGCTGGCCAGGAGGGGTATCGGGGGGCAAAAGCTGCCCTAGGTTAAGCGAATAAGACGCAGGGGAAGGTGCAGTGAATACTAGCTGATTATCCAGGAATATACTCAGATCCTTGCGGGCGGTGAAGGTAATAGGGATGCTCTGTCCTGGTCGAATGCTTACCCATTGATAATAGGCAGTGGCGGGGGAATGATAGTCGGGCAGATAAAGAACCAATTGGTTCTGAGGAGCATCAAATATTAGCCACTCGGCGGAAAGGCCAGTGCGGGGCGTGGGTGGTAAGGGTTGGTACTCTGCAGCTGTAGCGGTGGGGGGCAAAATAATCCATAAGAGGCATAAAAATGCCCCCCAGAATCTCAGTTGCCACTGCTGTCTACCGCTGCCTATCACTCCTTTAAGATGCTACTCGCTGCTGAGCTGTCCGGCTCCGATACACCCCCAAGAACACGCTTAGCAATACTGAAAAACCCACTAGTGCGGCGATAAGTACGGTATTGCCTAACTCCGCAAAATTGATGACAAACAGAATCACCACTAAGTTCAGCAAACCGAGTAGCATGACGGTGCTGATTTGCTGAAAACCCATAGCGAGGATACGATGATGCACATGGTTTTTGTCGGGAGAAAAAGGAGAGCGACCGGCCATCATGCGAATCAAGAAAACTCGAAGTGTATCAAACAGCGGCACGAACAGAATGCCAACCGCTACTGAGGGCGCGGAAGCTCCAAAAGGCTGACCTAGTTGAGCGCCCATTTCAATAAATTGAATAGTAAGAATAGACACGATGAAGCCGCACACCAACGAGCCGGTATCGCCCATAAAAATGCTGGCCCGGTGAAAATTATAGCGCAAGAACCCTAAAATCCCCCCAACTACGCACACCGATACATACACGTAATTACCAAAATCAGAGCCCCCGTAGCGGTAGAAGAAATAGCCGAGCGTGGTGACAATAATAATCACAACAGTACCCGCCAAGCCATCCAAGCCATCAATGAGATTAATAGCGTTGGTAATGCCTACTATTACCAGAAAAGTGAAGGCATAACTAACGCCTACTGGCAACTCATGCACCGCCAGAATCCCTTGAAAGCTGGTGATCCGCACATCCGCCATTACCATCACAATGCCGGTGGCAAGTAGCTGACCCACAAATTTCTTGGTGACCGAGATAGTAACTAAGTCATCTTTCAAGCCCACAAAAAACAACACGATACAGCCAGCTAATAGCTGTTGGACGCCGTTGTTGAGGTCAGCGAAGATGGTTAGAGCCGACATGAAGCCCGCAAACACCGCTACGCCACCCAAGCGAGGCGTCAACGATTCATGCACGGTACGCACATTAGGCGTGTCGAGCATGTTCTTGAGGTGGGCAATGTAGATGATAGATGGCACCGCAAACAGGGCTACCAAGAAGGACCACAAAAAGGATAGCCCCAGCGTAATTCCAATGGCATTCATCACGTATCGGCTCAAAAATGAAGTAGCAAACGACAGCATACGTCCTGTTCGTCTGCGCGTAAACGCTTACCCGTGCAGCACGCCTTCGCGGCCTAGCAGAGCAATCGGAATTAAGTTGGCGGGCACAATAGAGTCGGGCACAAAAATGAACTTCTTATCGAAGATCTGAGGCCCGCGGTAGTAACTCACCCAGTATTGGTTGTTCAGATGAAAAAGGTCAGGATCAATGGGCTCGACTGGCACTGCGCTATACGGACCTACTTCCGCAAACACGTGCCTCAACGTTGAGGTGCGCACCTTTTCGCCGTCCTCGTGCGTGCCGTAGCCATTAGAGCTGATAATGACGTTGGTAAGAGGATAGGAATTGTGGTTTAGCAAATACACCTGCCAGCCGGGTTTGCCCTCCTCCGTAGCGGCTGCCTCATCGGGTACAATAGCCACCGAAACACCCTCTACTGGATCAAAAGTAATGTCTTCTTTCATTTGATAATCAAACAGTAAGCTCTGCCTCCAGCAAGGTGGCTAAGTGGGGCAACAGACGATTTTCGACTTCTGTGATGGGCACTGCGTGACCTAGCTCCTGTTGCAAGGAAGTAACGGCTTTATCGGTAATGCCGCAGGGCACGATATGGCCGAAATACGCGAGGTCGGTATTAACGTTTAGTGCAAATCCATGCATGGTCACCCAGCGGCTGCATTTCACGCCCATAGCGCAGATTTTACGCGGCTGGGGGGCATTTTCCTCGTAGTCGAGCCACACCCCAGTCAGGCCTGCAATGCGGCCAGCAGCAATGTCATAATCGGCTAGCGTGCGGATGACGGCTTCCTCCAAAACGCGCAGGTAGCGGTGAATATCTGTAAAGAAATTGTCGAGGTCTAAGATCGGGTAACCGACCAGCTGACCAGGCCCATGATAGGTAATGTCGCCCCCGCGGTTGATGCGATGAAACGTCGCTCCGTGCGCGCTTAGCTCCGATTCGCTTAGCAACAGGTGCTCAGGTTTGCCACTTTTCCCTAACGTGTACACGTGTGGGTGCTGGCAAAGCAATAGATGATTAGGCGTAGGTGTGGGGGGCAAATCTGCCTCCATGGCCTGACGGTTGTGCGTTTTAGTAGCCACAGTAGCCGCCAATAACTGTTCTTGGTAGGCCCAAGCAGCCTCATACCCAATTATACCCAGCCGCTCTATCCGTACGCGCCGATTTTGCCCCCCAACCAGTGAGTTAGACAAAACTTCAGCCGCAGTAACGATAGGAGACAGACTCATCAGTAAACGCTCAAATGCAGCCGCAAAGGTACTATATTAAGGGCCAAACCCAACCCACAACCTTCTTGCCATGCCCGATCCCGGTCACCTGCTTGGCCACGCCGGCGAAGCGGCCGCCGCTGACTTTTTCATTGCTCATGGCTATGTTGTAGCCCACCGCAACTACCGACACCGGCGCGCCGAGGTAGACTTAATTGTGCGGCGCGGCACTTCACTGCTCGTATTTGTGGAAGTAAAGGCTCGCTCATCCGCTCGGTTCGGCCATCCCGAAGAGTTTGTGACGGAGCGCAAGCGCCAGCTTTTTCGCCTAGCAGCCGATCAGTATCAGGAAGAGATTAACTGGCAGGGCGAAATTCGCTTTGATATCATTGCCCTTAGCCAGGTAGCGGATGGCTTCCGCATTGAGCACTTCGAAGACGCTTTTTACTAACTGCACCACTACGCTGAAAGTGAATTTCCTCCCGTAGCGCAGCCGCTTAGTTTTTCTTTAGGCCAGGGCGGTCCGTTACGGCGTCACGCTTATCGAGCTTATCTTTCTCGTATACCAGCACGCCATTGCGGTTATACTCTTTATATAAGACTGGCTCTTTTACTTCGGGGTCGTAGCCCGTTTCGCCGTACTGATACTCGTAGTGCCGACGGTTGCGAAAGCCCCAATATTTCGACCACTCTCCTACTTTCTTGCCGTTTTCGAACTGCCCGTCCCAGTCCTTCTGGCCGTTCTCTAGAAAACGGGCGTATTCGCCTTCCAGCTTGCCATCATTATAGGGAATAATTTCCTTGATTTTGGTGCGCTCAGCATCATAATAAGTGATGTCAGCGTCGCGCGGAAAGCCTTTTTCGTAATGAATTTTATTGAGCAAAATACCCTCCCGGTTGAAACGCTCCCAGCGCAAATGCTTTGCCCCTAAGGCGAAAAAGCCAGTCTCAACCACTTTGCCGCCCTGCATTTTCTTGTACGGGCCGTGCAGCACTTTATTGTTGCCCGGATCGGCCCCCACTCTATCCTGCACAATCTTGCCTTTACCGGAATCAAAGTAATAGCGTACAGGCACGTATGGATTCGTTGGTTTGGGCGTGCGCATGTAATAGAACTGCTCCGTAATCTGGCTGCGGCCTTTTCCACCCGACTTCACATAAGCCTTCTTAATAGGCTCACCTAAGAAGATGTTCTTTTTCTTTTTGGGTTTGCGCTGCGCCGCTTTCTCTTTTTCTCGAGCGGCCTTAGCCTCCGCCTTGGTGAGCGTTACTTGCTTGGCAATTTGCCCCCCAGTCGAGTCGCCATTTTGTACCAGCGAATCAGACAGGGCAGTTAAAGAAGGCTGGTCGGCTTTGCTATTAAACGAGACCGTTTTGTGGGTGCAAGCACCAACTGATAGCCAAAGCAACACCAGCAGAATAAATGAGGAGCGAAAGAAGTGCATTACTATATAGGCAGAATCTGAAACCTCGAACGTAAAGATAACCTGATTTGGTGCCCGACTAAATATTGATACATAAACGCGCCCAAAGCTTAAAGTTGAGCTTTAAGCCTCTGCTCGCTCAAGTGTAAGGGAATATAAACGACAAAACCTGCCGACTCGTGAGCCGACAGGTTTTGTACCACTTAAGACTATGTATACTATTTAGAACTAATGCGCAGCCTACTCAGTGGCCAGCAGATCGGTGCTACGCTTCACAAACGCTGTTAGTGCTTCGCCCTTCAACATATTCTGCGATAGCAAAGCCAGATCGAAGGCTTGACGAGCTAGCTTGCGGCCAGCTTCTTCGTCGGCTTGCAGCACGCGCTGCGTGATAGCATGGTTAGCATTTACACTCACAGTGTAGCTATCGGGCAAAGAGCCAAACATAGCCATTCCCCCACCGCCGCCAGTGCGCTGCATATCCTTCATGCGGCGCATAAACTCAGGCATAGTAATGATGACGGGCGCCTCCTGGGGCGACAGCGCATCTACCTGCACGTGCATCTGCTCGTTGCTGATAGCCTTGGCGAACAGCTCCTGCAAGCGCGTTTTATCGTCGTCGCTAAGTACGCTTTCTGTCTTATCATCCTTCTCGATAAGCTTGCCAATGGTATCGGCATCTACGCGCTTGAAGGTGGTTTTTTCTAGCTTCTGCTCCAGCTGACCGATAAAGTGTGGATCAAGCACGGCCTCCAACGTCAGCACATCATAGCCACGGTCTTGAGCGGCCACTACATAGCCGTGCTGAGCTTCAGCATCGGTGGTATATAGAATAACGAGTTGGTCATTCTTGTCCTTCTGGTTGGCCTGTACCGACTCTTGGTATTCATTGAGCGTGAAGAATTTGCCCCCCACGTTCTGCACCAGGGCAAAATCCTTGGCCTTGTCGTAGAATTTCTCATCCGACAGCATACCGTACTTCACGAACAGGCCGATATCCGACCATTTTTGCTCGTAGCCAGCGCGGTCTTTACGGAATAGCTCGCCCAGCTTGTCGGCTACCTTCTTGGTGATGTAGGTGTTGATTTTGCGTACCGCCGCGTCGGCCTGCAGGAAGCTGCGCGACACATTCAACGGAATATCTGGCGAGTCGATTACACCGTGGAGCAGCATCAGGAACTCGGGCACTACGTCTTTTACCTCATCGGTAATAAACACCTGCCGCGAGTAGAGCTGAATTTTGTTGCGCTGGAATTGCAGCTCGTCCTTCACCTTCGGGAAGTAAAGAATACCCGTCAGGTTGAAAGGATAGTCTACGTTGAGGTGAATCCAGAATAGAGGCGCCTCCGAGAAGGGATACAGTTCTTGGTAGAACTTAGTGTAATCCTCGTCGGTCAATTCAGCGGGCTGCTTGGTCCAAATGGGCTGGGTTTGATTGATTACTGTGCCTTCGAACTCAATCTCGATGGGTAGGAACTTGCAGTACTTGGTTAGGATGGTCCGCAACCGGGCTTCCTCTAGGAACTCGTCGGAGTCGGCGGCTACGTGCAAGACTACATCGGTGCCGCGCTCAGCCTTTTCATGCTCACCGCTCAACTCTTCAAGCGTAAACTCAGTGCTGCCGTCACAGGTCCAGTGAGCTGTCAGCGCGTCTTCCTTATAGCTCTTCGACCAGATTTCCACCTGATCGGCCACCATGAAAGCTGAATAGAAGCCTAGGCCAAACTGACCGATAATCTGGTCTTTGGTAGCGGCGTCTTTCTCCTTGTATTTCTCTACAAACTCAGTAGCGCCGGAGAAAGCAATCTGGTTGATGTACTTCTTGATCTCCTCGCCCGTCATGCCGAGGCCACGGTCCGAGATGGTGATTTTGCGCGCCTCTTTATCTACAGTTACGCGCACTTTCAGCTCGCCTAGCTCGCCCTTAAACTCGCCTAACTGTGCTAAGCTCTTCAGCTTCTGCGTAGCGTCGACGGCGTTGGACACCAATTCGCGCAAAAAGATCTCGTGGTCGGAGTAGAGAAACTTCTTGATGATGGGAAAGATGTTCTCCGTGTGAATCGAGATACTACCTGTCTCTTGCATAGCGCCTTAAAAAAATGAAGTCATAAAATGAAAAGTGGACAGAATTGCAGGCCATTGCGAACTCGCCTTCTTAAATCAGCGGATTTCAAAACCTGTTCCACGCTGCTGATAGCTGCCAGTTTGGCACGTGAGTAATCTCAAATTGATGTTCTACTAATTATATAGATCATCGCTTTTTAAGGTAAGTACAGCCAGCTATTTTGAACTTTATAACCCTTTCAGATCAAGGGTAACACGGGCAGGCAATCTTACTATATCCATAAATAGATCCTTTATCAAGCTATTTACAGTTGTCAATTATTACTGATTTCTGCAATAGATGGTTAACTCTACTCCTTGTCTGTCCAGCCCTGTGTTATAGAATGGCGAATAAATAACTTTTTAAAGGTCAAGATATCTTTCAAGCCTTTGCTGCAATTAATACTTTAACTACAAAGGCTTCGGTGTTTAATAGTAGCAAATACTTTTAATTTAAGTTTAATATAATGAATGGCTGATTCTTCATCTGCTAGACTTGTGCAGGCAAACAACAAGATTTTGTTGTTTAAATACAGAATGCCTATCGAAACCGATTGCATTTTCCTATCACAAACGCTTGCATAGTTAACGTGTATTGGGAACTTACTAAAACGTTTGCGGAGCTGTATCGAAGCGATAACTTAGAAATAGAATCAGCTAAAGCTACGCTTAACTGATCGAGAATCTCTATTTATCACTCCATCCATAATCCAAACACATGATGACACCCAGACACTTATTTTTTCTTATGGGATTGTTCTTTAGCAGTCTAGCCCTGCACGGACAAAATGCCCCTGTAGTGCTGCAAGCCGAAACCGGCACAGTTCGGGCAGCAAGCACGCCTCCCGCTATTACATTTCTAACCGAAGCTGGCACCGGCACTGGCTTTGTTCGGGTAGTAGGGGATCTGGTTCGAGATTCTAATAATGGTGCTTCGAGCCCCAACGCCGACAGCCGGGTGATCTCCTACACGGTTACGTTTCCGGGGCCTGGCGTTTATGAACTATATGCCAGAGCACGTGTAGGTTCGGGGGGCTTTAATGATGACAGCTACTACTTGCCAAACTCATTTGGCACTCGGCCGGCCTCCGATCCTAGCCGGTGGATAGTGGCAAATGGCTTGGCCGGTGGTGGCTACTCTACCATCACGGACATTGTTTCGGCTAGCGGTCCGGGGGGAGCCAATAACACGTGGAGATGGTTTCGGATGTCGTCCTTTGAGGGCAGCACCTTCACGGTACCAGCAGGCAGCTTAACCCAAACGTTTGAAATTGGCAGCCGCGAAAACGGGCTGGATATCGACAAATTTGTGTTCGGCGCCGCGGGCGTTTTCTTCACCGTCGGCAACCTTGATAACGGCCAGCAAGGCTCCCTCACGCCGCCGCCGCCACCATTTGTTCCACCAGGCCCGCCTATTGCCACTGGCAAGCCTAAGTTTGTAGGCGGTGCTTTCAGCAACTCCCAGAAGGTCAACTTTAATAAGTACTGGGACCAGGTGGTATCAGAGAACGATGGCAAGTGGGGCAGCGTAGAAGGCACCCGCAACGTGATGAACTGGGCCGGCCTCGACTCGGCCTATAACCAGGCCAAGCGCCAGAATGTCCCCTTCCGCATGCATGTGCTGATATGGGGCAACCAACAGCCCGCTTGGATTGAGAATTTGCCCCCCGCAGAGCAATTAGCCGAAATAAAAGAGTGGTTCGGGGCCGTAGCCCAGCGCTACCCTGATATTGCTTTTCTGGAAGTAGTGAACGAGCCGACCAACGATCCGCCCCGTAGAACCAGCCCTACCGATCAGGGCAGCGGCAACTACATTGACGCCCTAGGCGGCACGGGTGCTACCGGTTGGGACTGGGTAATTAACTCCTTCAAACTTGCCCGCGAATATTTCCCTAATACGCCGCTGATGCTTAACGACTACAGCGTGGAAAACGTACCAGCCAACACACAGCGCTACCTGAACATCATCAATCTGCTTAAGCGCGAAAACTTGATTGACGTAATTGGTATTCAGGGCCACGCTTTCTCTACTCGTCCTACTCCGTCAGCCACGCTCACCAGCAATCTGAACCTGCTGGCTACTTCCGGCTTGCCTCTCTACATCACGGAGTTTGATGTCGACGGCCTTCAGGATGACGTGCAACTGGCCGAATATCAGCGCGTGTTTCCGTTGTTCTATGAGCATCCTGCCGTAAAAGGCATCACGCTATGGGGCTACCGTCCCGGCCACTGGCGCACAGGCCAGGGGGCTTATCTAGCCTTCGAAAACGGTGCCGAGCGTCCCGCCCTGAAATGGATGCGGGAGTACGTGCAGAGCACCAACCTCGCAACAATCACGACGGCAACGAGCCTGGGCGCCACCAGCTACTGCGGTAGCAGTACGCTAAGCGTACCTTTCAGCGTTGCGGGCAGGGTGACAGCTAACCAAACCTTCACGGCGGAGCTTTCTGACGCCACTGGCAGCTTCGCTAATCCTACGGCTATTGGCACTGCTACGGCCTCGGCCGCAGGCAGCTACTCGGTGTCGGCTACCATTCCAGCCAACACGCCCGAAGGCTCGGGCTACCGTATTCGGGTGGCAAGCAGCAACCCAAGCGTATTGGGCAATGCGAACAATACCAACTTGGCCATTAACCCCGTATTTACTGCCCCAGAGATTGTCGTGACGCCAACCAACAATACGTATACAGGAGGCGTGCCCACCAACATCTACCTGGGCTACGGACCCCAAAGCGTGAGGCTCACGGCCGCTGGGGGCGTTAGCTATGCGTGGACAGGGCTGGCGGGCTTGAGCAGCACTTCGGGTGCTACTCCGATATTCACGGCCACGCAAGCCGGCACCTTTACGTTCAGCGTCACCATTACCAACGAAGCTGGCTGCACGGCTACTAAGCAAGTGACGCTGACGGTTGTGGACGCGCGTTGCAGCAACAATGACAACGCACCGAAGGTGCTGGTTTGTGTTAACGGCAAGGTAGTGTGCGTAGCGAAAAGCGCTGTTCCGGCCCTGCTCACTTACACGAAAGGCATCGTTAGGCTTGGCGACTGCACAACGGGTACCAATGTCGATTTGACAGCTCTCAAAGAGCAGATTATTCGCTTTTTTGAAGCGTACCCCAATCCGTTCAGTGGCCGAACGACCCTGCGCTTCCGCTCCACCGAGTCAGGGCAGACTCAGTTGCAAGTCTATAATCAGTTTGGTCAGCTGGTTGCCACGCCTTTCAATGGCGTAGCCGAGGGAGGCCGGGAATATGAGATTACGCTAGACGGCAGTTCGTTGCCCGGAGGTATCTATACTGGCCGTTTACTCACCAATGGCAAAGTGGAAACCATTCGCTTGATGCTGAATAAATAAGCCATCTTTTATCAACGTAGAAATAAAAAAGGGGCGCCTGATGTAGGTGCCCCTTTTTTATTGGGTGAAGTAAAAGTTAGTGCATACAGCCAGCAAAAATTTTCGTCAGACAAAGAGGCTCTCGGCCTTATCCGTGGGGGACCTTTTTGTGGCGGGGCGAAGAATGGCCGCAAAGCGGCGCAGCAAGCGGGTGGATAGTGTTTTCATAGCGTGGGTGGGTAGACGTTCAGACTGTATACTACAAAGGTCAACAGTGGTTGTGTCCAGGGTGTTGCCAACAGATTACGTTTTGATTATGAAGAGATAAGGCTAGGGACCGGGGGGCTTTTTAGGAGGCTGCTTGCCATTCGGCTGTTAGGGCCAGCATGTGCATGGGCGAGGTTGTAAGCCACTCTAGTGCTATGCTGGGGTCAGCGAAAAACTGCACATTGAACCGGGTCAGATGGCTACCCAGCGTTAAGATGTTCTCGACCACGGCCTGATTATAGGCAGCTGAGGTAGGCAGCACTACCGCTACTTGCCGAATGGCTTGCACCACTTCGCGCGGAAACCAGCTCACATTCATTCGCTGCAGCTCGCGCACGCTCAGTACCGATAATCCATCCAGATCCACGAGCACGCGCACAATCTGATGCGTTTGCATCAAGTCGGCTAGGTAAACCATTGCCTGCGCAAAGCTGTGCACTTGGCTGCCGCCTCGCCACTGATAACGCAATAAGCACAACGATTCATCGTACTGCACCCGCAAACAATCGATTAGAGCAAGAATCATCCTAACAATAAAATTATAAAGCTCTCTAAAATGCTAAAAACAGAGCGACGCTAATCTGTAGCGAATTACTTGCCATTTATTTAAAAACTATTCGGTTTGAGCTTAAAATCAAATGAGAAGGATTTTAAAACGTTATTTTCGAGATTTGCTAAAATTTGAGCATTTGATGCGAAGTACACCCTGCTTTTACTTTTGTTCTTTAATTCGTCTAATAAGTTATTAGCGCTGGACGTGTTTATTTCGCTGCATTGCCAGCTTAGCGTATCACATTGACATTTTCGAGTATGCTCGAAGTGCAAAGCCCTGAACGCCATTGAATTTATCGACGCGAATTCAGTCAAGCAACTACTTGCGCTTTTCCGCGTACTTTTGCATCATCAGTTCCGACACATTGTTGCAAATGCGGACTCTCCGTACTCGTCTGGCTTTTCTATTGCTGCTCTGCTTCACGCGGGTGCTGCTGCCCGACGCGTGGGTATTGGCGATGCACCAGCATGAGCACACGGAGGAGGAGCCCGCTCACGCTACCCGCCTCGATAATGCTCATGCGAAGGCTCTACTCACGGCCAAGCACCAACATTGCCAAACGGATAGTTTTTACCACGTTCCCTTCCAGCCCGCGCCACCTGTAGAGTTGCCGTTTGCGGTAGCCTATGCCAATGCTACTGCTGTGGGGGGCATTTTAGCTGAAGCGCACAGCGTTTCCCAAACCGCGCGCCTGCGCGGTCCGCCTAGCCGGGCCTAACCACATACCAGCTGCACTTTTGCCGCATTTGCCCCCAGGGCACGTGTGCTCCTGCCTTTTCCTAACCGCTGCGCGGTCTGCGAAACTTAGGTGCGGCTGCCGGTTCAGTTTATCCCGGTTTTCCCTTTTTTATGTTATTGCAATTGCCAAGCCGCCTGAGGCTGCTGGCGCTGACGTGGTTATGGCTACTGCTCGGCGGCACGCAGGCTGGGTGGGCTCAATCGGGCTGTACACTTTCGCTGAGCGGCCGCGTCACCGACCATGAGTCGCGTCAGGCCCTGCCGGGCGCTATCGTGCGCCTGCTCGATACTGAAGAAGCCATGCTTACCGACGCCAACGGCAACTATCACCTGCATGTGTGTGCGGGCAGCTACCGCCTGCAAGTCACCTTTCTAGGCTACGAGCCCGAAACACTTGAGGTGCGCGTAAACAGCGCCGTTATTCGTGATTTCAAGCTGCACCCATCGGCCGTGGCCTTGCGCGGGGCGCTGGTGCAAGGTGCGCGCGTGGTGGAGCAGCTGCCCCAGGCTACGGGCACCATTACGGGCCGAGAGCTACAACAAACTCGTGGGCAAAGCCTTGGCGAGGCCCTGCAAAAGATAAGCGGCGTGACGGCCATTCAGACCGGGCCCAGCATTTTCAAGCCCCTGATTCATGGTCTGCATTCCAACCGTGTGACTATTCTGAATAACGGCGTGCGCCAGGAAGGTCAGCAGTGGGGCCAGGAACACGGCCCCGAAATCGACCCGTTTATTGCCTCCCAGCTCACAGTGGTAAAGGGTGCGGCCAGCGTGCGCTACGGCTCCGATGCTATTGGGGGTGTGGTGCTGGTGCAGCCCAAGCCCCTGCGCGACTCCGTAGGCACGGGTGCTGAGCTGAACCTGGTGGGTATGAGCAACAACGGCATGGGGGCCTTTTCGGGAATGGTGGAAGGCAACATGCGCCGCTTACCAGCTTTGAGCTGGCGAGTACAGGGCACCGCCAAACGAGCCGGTACGGCGCGCACGCCCGACTATGTTATCCCCAACTCATCATTTGCTGAGTACGACTTCTCGGGAGCAGTAGGCTGGCGCAAAGCCAACTATGGCGTTGAAGTGTTTTTCAGTCAGTTCAACACCAAGCTGGGTATTCTGCCCGATTCTCACCTTGGCAATCAGTCCGATTTTAACCTAGCGGTAGAGCGAGGCAGCCCTTTAGAGCCCCAAAGTTTCACCTACGATATCGGCCGGCCTTATCAGCAGGTACGCCACGATTTGCTGAAGCTGACAGGTTTTGTGCGCACGGGATCGGCGGGTCGCCTTACCACGACGCTAGCTCACCAAGTTGATATGCGCGACGAGTACGACCGTTACCGTCCTCGCAACGACAACCGCGCCCGCCTCAACCGCCCCGAGCTCAGCTATACCAACCGCACCACCACGGCCGACTTAGCTTGGGAGCACAAGCCCCTAAGCAACTTAACCGGCACCGTGGGCCTGAGCGGCACCTACCAAAGCAACCGCTACGATGGGCGCCCCTTTATTCCCTTCTATACCAACACGGTGGGGGGTATTTTTCTGATTGAGCGCTGGCGCAAGCGGAAGTGGCAGCTCGAAGCTGGCCTCCGCCTCGATCGCCGCGATCTGGAAACCCAACGCGCCATCGGTAACTCTGGTAATTTCTACATTGCCACCGACCGCTTCCAGTACACGACTCCGGCGGCCTCGCTGGGGGGCATTTTTGATGTTGATCCGCACCTCACGCTAAGCGCTACCGGCAGTCTTACGCGGCGCGCTCCCGCCGCCAACGAACGCTTTAGCAATGGCGTGCACAATGGGCGCTACGATATCGGCTACGACGTAGACCGGCCCGACGGTGTGCCGCCTTTGGGCCCCGAAACGGCCTGGCACGCGGGCCTGACGGTTACTGCTCACGACAACCCGCGCTTCAACGGGGAGGTGAGCATCTACCAGACCTATATTCAGAACTACATCTACCAAGTACCGGTGCTGCCGCCGCCGCTCAACATCCGGGGCGTGGTGGCGACGTTTCTGTTTCAGCAAACTGATGCACTCTACCGGGGTATGGATGTGTCGGGTACGTACGCGCTGACGCCGCAGTGGCAGCTCGCCGGCAAGGTCGCCGTGGTGCGGGCCCGCGACCAGCGCCTCGATGACTACCTCATCTTCACCCCCGCCGACCGGGCCGAGCTCAGCCTGCGCCACGACTGGCGCGAACACGCGAGCGGCCGCTTCAGCCAGCGCTTTGCCCAGATCGGAGCATATGGCGTGGCTCGCCAAACCCGCGTGCCACGCGAGGTATTCGACTACGCCTTGCCACCCGCGGGTTACCTGCTGCTGGGGGCCGAAATCGGGACGACGGTGCAGGTCGGTCGGTTGCCGCTGGATGTAAGCCTGGCTGGCTCCAACCTGCTCAACCAAACTTACCGCGACTACCTCAACCGCTTCCGCTACTTCACCGCCGAAATGGGCCGCAACGTGACTCTGCGCGTGCGCGTGCCGCTTGAGTTCACCAAAAAAGCCCCCTGAAGATCAGTTCTCAACTTTTAATCCCACTTCAATCCCTTTAAAACTACCTCATGAAAAACAATCTGTTCAATAAATCGCTGATTGGTCTGCTAGTGGCAGCTCCCTTCTTTGTTTCCTGCGACGACGATGGCAACGGCCCCACGCCCGACGACAGCAACGAGCAAATCACGACGGTACGCTACGTGCTGACGCCTACCACCGGCGGTGGAGCACCCGTTACCGTCGAATACCGCGACCCAGACGGTGATGGCGGCATTGCGCCCACCATCGGTACCCTTACCCTCGCACCTAACACTACCTATACCGGCCGCCTCACCCTGCTCGACGAGACCAAGAGCCCAGCCGAGGACATCACCAGAGAAATTCAAGACGAGAGCGATGAGCACCTTTTCGTGTTCACACCCACTGGCACCAATGTAACGGTCACCATCACCGACCGCGACGCCAAAAATCTACCAATCGGCCTGCAAACGCAGGTTGTGACGGGCACCGCCAACGCAACTGGTACCACTGGCAGCCTGCGCATTGTGCTGCGCCACCAGCCCGGCACCAAAGACGGTACGGCCACGCCCGGCGATACAGATGTGGATGTGAGCTTCCCCACGGCGGTTCGCTAAGCATATTTCTGGAATAGGGAGGCCGGCTGCAAACGGTTTCCCACTCTTCTCTCCTTGTTTGGTTTTGGAGAATCTGGGGAAGGCACCGGTCGTTGGCCGGTGTTTTCTTTTTATAAAGCCAACCGTAGCACGGCAACTCCGTATTTTGCCGCCTGAATCCACTGTTATGACGCGTATACTGCTGACCGCTGGGCTTTTGCTGCTGTCGGGGGGCATTTTTGCCCAAACTTCCACCCCATCTTCCGCGTCAAGTGCAGGCCGCGTGGTATCGGCGCTGGTTACCGGGCGTGTGCTCGATGAGGCCACCGGCGAACCGCTGCCCGCCGCCACCGTGCTCTTCCCCGATCTGCGCCAAGTCACGACGGCGGGCCCGGATGGCGCTTTTCGCTTTACTAATCTGCCAAAAGGCCGCTTCCTGATGCAGGTGCGCAGCTTGGGTTATACCACCGTGGTGCGCACCGTAGATACCAGTACCGGTCAGCCCCTAGAAATTGCGCTTAGCCCCGCCGCCACCGAAATTGGGCAAGTGGTGGTAACGGGCGTGTCGGCCAGCACCGAGATGCGCCGCTCCCCTATTCCGACCACCGTTGTCGACCGCACGCAACTCAATCAGGTGGCTGCTACTAATGTCGTGGATGCCATTGCCCACACGCCCGGATTGGCCCAAATTACGACCGGCGTCGGCATCAGTAAGCCCATTATTCGCGGCTTGGGGGCTAATCGAGTGATAACCTTGAACAATGGTGCCCGTCAGGAAGGCCAACAGTGGGGCGACGAGCACGGTATTGAAATCGACGAAGCTGGCATTGATCGGGCCGAGATTATCAAAGGCCCCGGCAGCCTGCTCTACGGCTCCGATGGCTTGGCTGGCGTGGTCAACTTCTTGGCTCCCGATCCGGTTGAAGAAGGCAAAATCATTGGCTCCGTTGCTACTAACTATCAGACCAATAATAATCTACTGGGCTACTCCGTCATGAATGCCGGCAACCTGAACGGGTTCAACTGGTTGGCCCGCAATAGCGGCAAAGTAGCCAGCAACTACCGCAACCCCTACGACGGCCGCGTGTTCAACTCTGGCTTTCGCGAGTTGAACGGCAACGGCTACATTGGCTTAAATAAAAGCTGGGGCTATTCTCACCTCACGCTAAGCACCTTCAACCAAATCGTTGGCCTAGTAGAAGGCGACCGGGACACCATCACGGGGCAGTTTTTGAAGCCAGTTGCTCGCGGCATCGATGAGATAATTGGGGAGCCACAAAGCGGCGACGCCCTGCGCACATACACCTTGCAAGTGCCCCGCCAGCAAATCAATCACCTGCGCATCGGCACCGAAAACAACTTTATTTTCAACCAAAGCCGCCTCACGCTTAATGTGAGCTGGCAGCAGAACCTGCGCCGCGAGTTTGGCAACCCCGCCGATTACTACGAGGAGTCGCTGTTCTTCCAGCTGCGCACCGTGGACTACAGCGTGCGCTACTTTCTGCGCGAAATGAGCGGCTGGAACACGACCATCGGGACCAGCGGTATGCAACAGGAAAACGTGAACAAGGGCGTTGAATTCCTGATTCCCGCCTACCGCCTGCTCGATGGCGGCGTGTTTGCGCTTACCAAGAAAACCTTCGGCAAGCTCGACCTGAGCGGGGGCCTGCGCTACGACCTGCGCCGCATCACGGCCGATAATCTTTACCTCAATGACGAGGAACAGCCCGTGCCGGCACCTTCGGGCGACGAGAAATTTCCAGGCTTCGAGAGCACCTTTCGCAATGTATCGGGGAGCGTGGGAGGCTCTTTTTCCGTTACCGAGCAGTTGATACTTAAGGCCAACGCCGCCCGCGGCTTTCGGGCCCCGAATATTGCCGAGCTAGGTTCCAACGGCATTCACGAAGGCACTATCCGCTACGAAATCGGCGACCCAAACCTGAAGGCCGAAACCAGCTTTCAGCTCGACGCCGGCGCCAGCTACGAAACCGAGCACATCAGTCTGCGGGCCGATGCCTTCCGCAACCGTATTCAGAACTACATCTTCCCCCGTCGCCTAGCTGGCGCAGCCGGCGACTCGCTTTCCACCGAGGGCGACCCGGTATTTGTGTACGGCCAAGGCGATGCGCGCCTGCTGGGGGGCGAAATTAGTGTTGATATTCACCCTCACCCCCTCGACTGGCTGCACTTCGAAAACAGCTTTTCCATGGTCCGAGCCTTAGAGCTGAACCAGCCCGACAGCCTACGCTACCTGCCCTTCATCCCCGCTGACCGCCTGCAATCGGAGCTGCGCGTGAATTTTCGCAAAGCAGGTAATAACCTGGCAAACCTCTACGCTCGGGCCGGCATCGAGCATACGTTTACCCAAAACCGATTCTTCTCGGCCTTTGGCACCGAAACCCGCACGCCCGGCTACACTTTGGTTAATGCTGGGGTTGGGGCCGATGTGGTGAACTCTCGCGCCAAAACGCTGTTTTCTATTTACTTAACTGGCACCAACCTCTTCGACGTTGGCTACCAAAGTCACTTGAGCCGCTTGAAATACGCTGCTTTCAACCCAGTAAACGGCCGCACTGGCGTGTTTAATATGGGCCGAAATGTGAGCGTAAAACTTGTTGTACCACTAGCGTTTAAATAGAGCATATAAGTTGTAAATGGCCCATCACCACCACAGTCACGCGCACGGGCACAGCCACGACCACCATCACCACGGTCCCACCGACGGCAATTTCGGGCGGGCATTCGGGATTGGGATTGGGCTGAATCTGGCCTTTGTGGTGGTGGAAGCGGCGGGCGGATTGTGGGCTAATTCTTCGGCTCTGCTTTCTGATGCGGGTCACAACCTGAGCGACGTGCTGAGCTTGGCGCTGGCCTGGGGCGCTACTCGTCTGGCTCAAAAGCCGGCGTCGGAGCGCTACACGTATGGCTTAAAAAGTGCTACTATTCAGGCCGCACTGCTTAATGCGGCTTTGTTGTATGCCGCGCTGGGCATTATCCTCTGGGACGCCATCGACCACCTGCTCCACCCCGCCCCCGTCGATGGGCGCGTGGTAATGGTGCTGGCGAGCATTGGTATTCTGATTAATGGCTTTACGGCCTGGCTGTTTCGTAGCGGGCAAAAGGGCGACGTGAACCTGCGGGGGGCTTATCTGCACATGCTCACCGACGCGCTAGTGTCGGCCGGGGTCGTCGTGGGCGGCGCGCTAGTACTCTGGACTGGCTGGTTGCGCCTCGATGCGCTTATCAGCTTCGGTATTTTGGGCCTGATTGCCTACAGCTCCTGGGGTTTGCTACGCGAAACCGTGCAGCTCAGCCTGCAAGCCGTACCGCCCGGCATCGACCTGACCGCCGTGCGTCAATTCCTGCTGGCCCGGCCGGGCGTCACTCAAATTCACGACCTGCACGTGTGGCCCCTCAGCACCCGCGACACGGCCATGAGTGCCCACCTTGTGCGGCCCGGCGGGGCCAACAATGCTTTTTTGGAGGAACTACAGGAAACGCTGCACGCGAAATTTGGCATCAGCCATTGCACCGTGCAGGTAGAAGATACGGTACCCGTGGCCGGCAGTCACGGCTGCTGCGAGGAAGAGCACCAAGCCACAGTCTAAGGCCACGCTGTTTGGCACACTTACCGGGCGCCTTTCCGTTCGCTTATTATTGAATAACGATTGCTTGGGGGCTTTTTTGCCAAAAAATATTCACCTTCACCTAATCTGTAGCTAGCAAAACCACCCCACCCTCGCCCGTATGAGCAAGCCTGCCGCCCCGGCTCCCATTTTGCCCCCCAACACCAAATCTGCCTCCCTGTTTAGCGCCGTCGTGATTGTAGCGGCCCTGGGTTACTTCGTAGACATCTACGACCTGATTCTGTTCAGTATTGTACGTGTCCAAAGCCTGAAGGCGCTGGGCGTAACCGATCAGGCAGCCATTACCAGTCAGGGCCTCTACCTGATTAACATGCAGATGGGTGGCATGCTGCTGGGGGGCATTTTATGGGGAGTTTTGGGTGATAAGCGTGGCCGGATTTCGGTGTTGTTTGGCTCCATCCTGCTTTATTCGCTGGCCAACATTGCCAACGGCTTCGTGCAAACTATCGAGCAGTATGCCTGGCTGCGCCTGATTGCCGGCATCGGCCTGGCCGGAGAGTTGGGTGCGGGCATTACGCTGGTGGCTGAAAGCCTTCCCAAGGAAAAGCGTGGCTACGGCACCATGATAGTGGCTACGGTAGGCGTATCGGGGGCAATGCTGGCGTACTGGGTGGGTGAGCGGTTTGGCTGGCGCAATGCCTATTTTATCGGCGGTGGGCTCGGCTTGGCGTTGCTGCTCTTGCGCGTAAGCGTGTATGAGTCAGGCATGTTTGAGCAAGCCAAGCGTAGCGACGTAGCCCGGGGCCGCTTCACCGACTTATTCACTAATGGGCCGCGTTTGGCCAAGTACGCCAAATGCTTGCTGATTGGTGTGCCGCTGTGGTTTGTGGTCGGCATTCTGATTACGCTGGCCCCGGAATTTGGCCGTGAGTTGGGCGTGCAGGGCGAGGTTACGGCCGGCTTAGCTGTGTTCTGGTGTTACTTCGGGCTGGTGTTTGGCGACTTTGCCAGCGGCGGCCTCAGCCAAATTTGGCGCAGCCGCAACCGGGCGCTCCAGCTGTTTCTGGTGTTTTGCGGCATTATGGTGGCCATGTACCTGTTTGGTTTGCGCGGCGCTACTACCACTACCTTTTACGCAGTGTGCTTTGTATTGGGCTTATCTGTAGGCTTTTGGGCGTTATTTGTAACGGTGGCCGCCGAGCAGTTCGGCACCAATCTGCGGGCTACGGTAGCTACTACGGCACCCAATTTCGCGCGTGGCTCCGTGATTGTGCTGGTACCCCTGTTCCAGTTGCTCACCGGGCCGCTCGGGCTCATCGGCAGCGCTGCCATCATTGGACTCGTGTCGCTGATCATTGCTTTCTGGAGCGTGAGTACTCTGCCCGAGAGCTACGGCAAAGACCTTGATTACCTGGAAGTTTCCTAACCGGCTAGTAACTTAATAACCTGCGGGAGCGTTTGAGGACTATACAATAGTTACTCTCCCTCAGTATGAAAAAGTTAGCGAGTATCCTCACCTTGGTTGGCGTAGCCTTACTGAGTCAGTCGGTACAGGCTCAAACCACAACCACGGCCGACTCGGCGCAGCTGCGAATTCAGCAGCAGCAGGAAGCGCTCAAAACGAATGAGCAGGCCCTGAAAGAGCAGCGCAAAGAGCGCGAAAAAACGTCCGACGCGCTAGATGATCAGCGCGACGACATGCGTAAGCAGAAGAAAGAAATGGATCGGCAGAAGGCAGAAATGAACGCCACCCGCCGGGAGCAAAAACGACAGATTTCAGCCCAGGAAAGTCAACTAAAGGCCACCAAGCAAAGCGAAAAAGCGCGCCAGGCGGAGCTAAAGGCCGAAAAGCTGCGTATTAAAGCTGATCGGCAGCGTGCAAAAGCAGATTAGTAATGCCTTTACCTGCCTCCACGTAGGAACTAACTTGTACTTCTTTGAAAACTCCAGCCCGCCGGCTGGAGTTTTTTGTGCTCACACCTTCACCTTTCATTTCCCCTTATGGCCGATTTGCCTACCAAAAACACTGCACGCTACTACCCGCTGCATCATTTTGTATTGCTGCCCGCGGCCCTTGTCATGGCTTTTTACACCGGCCGACGCTACGCTTCCGTAGCCGGCGACGATTCCGAAATCTCGCGTATCTGGTTTTCTCTGATGGTGCTGGCCGTAGTCGGGCTAGGCGTGCTGGTAATGCTACGTCAGCATTATGCCCTTACTTTGCAGGACCGCTTGATTCGGTTGGAAGTGCGGCAGCGTTACTTTGAAGTTACCGGCCAAAGTCTGCGGCCTCTGGAAGATCGGCTTTCGCTGAAGCAAATCCTGTCGTTGCGGTTTGCTGGCGACGCCGAGCTAGCCAGCCTCGTACAGGCAACAATCAGTGAAAATTTGCCCCCCAAAACTATTCAGGCACGTATTCAAGAGTTCCACTTCGACCCGATGCGGGTGTGAGGCGCGGTGCTTAAGGAAGGATAAGGCAGGAAGAATGAGGAATTCTTTTTACCGTCTTCGCCGTTAAGCGCAGCCTGTCCCCCATTCTTCATTTTTCATTAAGCGTAGCGTTCTTATGATTCTTTACAACGTAACCAGCAGCATCGAGCCAGAAATAGCGGACGAATGGCTGGCCTTTATGCGTGAAACCCATATGCCGGAGATTATGGCCACCGGCTTCTTCATTCGTAGCCAGCTTTGCCGCCTACTCGATGAGGAAGACGGCGGCATCACGTATGCGGCCCAATACTACTGCACCAGCCTGGAGCAGCTAGAAGAATACCAGCGCCTCTGTGCACCCGGCCTACGCACCGACCTCGAAATTCGTTTTCCTGGTCAGTACGTCTCCTTCCGAACCGTATTGGAAGTAATGGACTAAGTCATTGATTTAATAACTTGGCTTTATAGCAGTTCACTTAATTATTAAAAAAGCCCCCTAGATAACTCTGGGGGGCTTTTTTAATAATTAAATGAATACATGCTCTCATTTACTGACTGCTCACGGCAGCCTCTGCGGCGGGGGCGCAGGCATAGGCTTGCAACTGCTCGGCAGTGAGGTTGCCGTTGAACCACTCAGGGTCGAGGTTAGCCCCAATTTTTTTGTAGAAACCAATAGCGGGCTCATTCCACTCTAGCACCTGCCATTTCATGCGGTTGGCGCCTGTCGTGCGGGCTTCGGCTACTACCGCGTCGAAGAGCAGCTTGCCAAGGCCCGTGCCGCGCATCTCCTCTGTTACCACCAAGTCTTCCAGAAACAGCATTCGGCCCTTCCAAGTGGAGTAGGCAGTGTAGTACAAAGCCAGTCCCACGATCTGCTGGGGGGCTTTTTCGGCCACAAAGAACTTGAAAATAGGATCAGGGCCGAAGCCGTCGCGCTCCATGTCGGCCAGCGTATTGGTTACTTCGTGCGGGGCGCGCTCATACACGGCTAACTCCTGAATAAGAGCCAGCACTTGGGGCAAATCGGTTCGGGTGCCGCGACGGATCATAATGCTGCGCTTAACGCGGAATTAGAATGAAAAATGAGGCAGCGTCTGCTGCTCAGTGAAGATTAATAAAAGGTGACATGACTAAAACGAAGATGAGCAACGACGGTGGGTCATTGCTCATTCTTCATTCTAATTATTCATTGAGTGCAACTCTCAATTACATCTGAGGCTGCATATTCTTGATGGTTTCCGTAGCGTTGGCGGCGTTTATTTCGCGCGGAATATTGGGGTCCGTTTTACCACCTGTGGTGTCGGCAGCGGCGGGAATGGGCGGCAGGGGCTTTACAACCACGTTCTCGTCCATGTTCTTATAATCCGGATTCTGGCATGAGGTCACGGATAGGGTCAGGGAAGCGCCGGCCAGCAGACCGAGCACAAGCGTTTTCTTCATAAACAGCCGAATAAGGCGGGCAAGTGAGTTTCGGGGCGCAAGATACAAAGCGCTACGCGAAAGGTTAGTACGGAAAAAAGCCCCCCAGCGGCTATTCCTTTGCTTAATTGCCGTAAACTGAACCGCTGAGGGCTTTTTTACGCCTTATTTTCCGTACGGATTCAGGCCCATGTTATAGTAGGCAAAAGCCCACACATCGGCCCATTCCTGAATCTGGAGCTTGGTGCTTTTGCCCGCGCCGTGACCCGCATTCACATCCACGCGGATAAGCTGGGGGCTCGTGCCGCCCGCTTTTTCCTGTAGGGTGGCCGCAAACTTAAACGAGTGGGCCGGCACTACCCGGTCGTCGTGGTCGGCGGTGGTAATCATGGTGGCCGGGTAGTCGGCGCCTTCTTTTAGGTTGTGCAGGGGCGAAAACTTGTAGAGGTTCTGAAACTGCGCGTAGTTGTCGGAGGTACCGTATTCGGGTGCCCAGTTCCAGCCGATGGTAAACTTCTGATAGCGCAGCATGTCCATCACGCCCACGGCCGGCAAGGCCACCCGCGCCACATCGGGCCGCTGAATCATGGTAGCGCCCACTAGCAGGCCCCCATTAGAGCCGCCCGCAATAGCTAGGTGCTTAGGCGAAGTGTAATTCTGTACTGATAAATACTCGGCGGCGGCAATAAAGTCGTCGAACACGTTTTGCTTGTTAGGCGTCATGCCGGCTTTGTGCCAAGCCTCGCCGTACTCACCACCTCCACGCAGGTTGGCCACGGCCAATACGCCGCCGTTTTCCAGCCACAGCATGCGTGCTATGCTAAAGGAAGGCGTCAGGGAAATATCGAATCCGCCGTAGGCGTAGAGGTATGTCGGGTTCTTACCGTCCAGCTTCAGGCCTTTCTTGTGCACAATGAACATTGGAATCTTCGTGCCGTCTTTGCTGGAATAAAATACCTGCGTGGTCAGGTAATCATCCGGCTTCACATCTACTTTCGGGGCCTGAAATACGGTGCTTTGCTTGGTGGCAAGGTCGTATTTATAGATGGTGGTTGGGTAAGTAAACGAGGTAAAGGCGTAGTACACTTCCTTCGCGTCGCGGCGCCCACCGAAGCCGGCAGCCGTACCAATGGCTGGCAGCTCCACGTCGTTCTGAAACTCGCCGCCTTCGCTGTACACCTTCACCTGGCTGCTAGCATCTTTCAGATAAGTAGCAATCAGGCGGCCGCCCACTTGCTCCACGTTGTCGAGCTTCTCGGTGGTTTCGGGCAGCACGGTTTTCCAGTTGGCCTGCTGGGGCTTCTTAGGGTCGATGAGCACGAGGCGGTATAGGGGCGCCTGGTAGTTGGTGTGTACCAATAATTTGCCCCCCACATTGCCCACCACCGAGTTGTTGTGCTCGTAGCTGCTGATGAGGGTGGTGAACTTGCTGGCTTGCTTGGGGTCGGTGAGGTCGCGTACGGCTAGGCGGTTGCCATCGGCCACGCCGTCGGTAAGGCTGAGTACTAGGAACCGCTCATCCTCGGTTGTGCCCGCAAAGCGGAAGCCCAGGGGCATTTTCTTATCTTCGTACACCAGCTTGTCGGCCTTTTGGGGCGTGCCTAGTTGGTGATAATACACCTGGTGAAACTCGTTTTTGCCGGCCAGCTGGTTTTCGCCCGCCTTGGGCGCGGCGTAGCGGCTGTAGTAAAAGCCATCCTTGGCCCAGGCTACGCCCGACACCTTCACCCACTCCAGCTCATCTTTCAGCGGCTGGCGCGTTTTTAGGTCCAACACCTTCACTTTCAACCAATCGGAGCCGCCGCCCGAGGTGGCGTAGGCCATATAGCGGTGGTCGTTGGAAAAGTAGGTGCCGCTCAGGGCCGTGGTGCCATCGGCTGAAAACTTGTTTGGGTCCAGTAGGACTTCCGGCTGACTCTGGGGGGCATTTTTCTGTACGTACAGCACGGCTTGGTTTTGCAGGCCGTCGTTTTTGGAGAAATACAGCTGCCCGTCTTCCACCTGCGGCACGCCATAGCGCTCGTAGTTCCAGATGGTAGTCAGCCGCTCCCGGATCTTATCCCGGAAAGGTATCTTCTCTAAATAGCCGAAAGTCAGCTTGTTCTGGGCTTCCACCCAAGCTTTTGTTTCGGGCGAGTCCAGGTCTTCGAGCCAGCGGTAAGGGTCGGCCACGGGCGTGCCGTGGTAATCATCGACATGGTCAGATTTGCGGGATTCGGGGTATTTCACGGGTGAGCTAGATGAAGTAGCCGCCATATGGGGGTTGGCCGAGTAAGACGTAGCCGACTTTGACTCGGGCCCCGCCGACCGGCAGGAGGCCAGCCCCAGCAGGGCCAGCAGTGGATAATGTGTAAGGCGCATAAGGTGTAAGCAGGAGCAGAGTAGGTGCCGAAGATAGCCGGCCGTCTTTCTATTATAGCATATTAAGCCATACTTTGTTGTAATATATTGAGCTATCAAATTTAAAAGGGTGCTAAGCAGAGGTGAAGCTGACCCCTGTGTTGACACCCTTTCTCGCTCTTTAGATGCACTCGCACAGATTAAGTCTCTACCCGCCGATCCGCCCAATTTTCGGAATTACCTGAATCAAGAAGCGCTTGTTAGCCCCTTCGCGGGCGCCACGGTAGCGACCGGTGCCGTAGAAACCACTACCACCAATAATAAGCTCAATGTTGCTATCCTGACTGAAATTCAAACCATTCTGCTTCCAGAAGTTCAGCAAGTTCAGCGCACGGCGGTAGCTAAGCTGATACGTCAGCTGCTCTTGGGAAGTATTGCGGGGGTCGTTGCCCGCGTAGCGCGCCGCCATGCCTTCTACAATAACCAAGTAGCGCACCGGTTGCTCAGTTTTAATTGTCTTGAGCACAGAGCGCAACGTTCTGCCCGCTTGCAGCAAAGCCGGCTTATACGCATCCTGAATCTCGTCTTGCCCTGCCTTGAACTGTACCGGTACTAACAACTCGTGCCGCTCCAGATTCGGGTCGTAGCGGAAGTATTTGCCCTCCAGCCGCTGCAAGGACCGCCGAATTTTGGTGATTTGCTCCAGCTCTTCGGCTTTGGCTTTCAGCTCGCCGTTAGCCTGTTGCAGCTCTTTTTCGCGGTCTTTGAACAGCTTGAAGCTGTACACAAACAGCACCAGCATCACCACAAACAACGAGGTCATCAGGTCCACGTAGCTGGGCCAGAAGAAGTCGTTGGAAGAGCGGTTTTGGGAATCCTGCATGCTGCGATTTTTTAATTTAAGCGTTTCTATTGGCTCTTTATGTCGATGCTACTTAATACCTCTGGCAACCTGCACACTTTACGATATGAGTATCAGAATCACGTTATTGAGGTTACAGATATCCGGGATATAGGAGTGAACGGACCGGAATCCAGCATCATTACTATTGACGGAGCAGTTGTTGGTAAAACAATGCGCTTCAGTCCTGATATAGTCTTACATCAAGGGTATCTGATAACGTCACGGTTCGGGAGCCAGTGTTTTCAAGATGGCTTTCGACTTACGTTCATCCACCTTGCATCGAAGCAGATCTGTTCTTTCGGTGATACCAAAGCTGTTTTGCTTGTGAAAGAAGTCAATGCTGGCCGCGTTTGGTACTTTCTAAATGGCAACCGCACAGAACTTGAATCAGTACCGCTCCCTATCTAACGCTTACTGCGGCTTCACGCCGCCAAACAGACTATCCATAGCCCGCTGCATGCGGTTCTTGGCGGTGGCCTTCACTAACACTTCGTTCAGCGTAGATAGCTCCATCAGTATTTTGGCTTGAATCTGTGAGTCCATCTCGATTTTGCGCATCAGCTCGCGTTGGGTGGCGGTTACGTCGCGAGATAGGTTTTTCTGCTCAGCGTCCAGGTTTTTGAAGGGCTCCAAATAATGAGTAATGCGGTCGAAGACGTTTTCCTCATTGAGGCGCTGAAAGTATTGACCCCACTTTTCGTAGGCCTGCTGGGCGTCGCGCTCGTGGAAGCTGAGGCGCTGCTGCATTAGGTCGGTGAGGCGGCCGGTGGCTAGGTCGAAGTACTGCTCGGTGCGGGCGGCCACATTGGTCATTTCCTTTTCGTGGCGCTGGAAGAAGTCGAGCTGGTGCTGAATCAGGTTGTCATGCTGGCCGATGTATTGACCCACATTGTTAATGCCGCGCTCAAAGCCCGTCAGCCGGTCCAAAATGCTGCTGACGGCCGTAGCTATGGCGGTGCCCTGCTCCAGCATTTGGTTAAGCCGCTGCTGATAACCGACGAACGAACCGAACAACTCCGCTGACTCCCGTACTTTGTCAAATACGGCCAAGTTAGCATTCGCCATCTTATCGAAGCCGATTTCATTGAGCTTCACCAGGAAGTCGCGCTGCACTTTCACGTTTTCCGTCAGCGTGCCGATAATGGGCTCGAAAATCGTGACTTTGCTTATAAAATCCTGGTTGAACGCATCCAACACGCCTTTCAAAGTAGAGAGGCTGTTGGCCATGTCGTTGTGCAACACAGGCAGCAGACGAGCTTGCAGGAAGGTGTAGTATCGGTTCTGACCTTGTTCGAGCTGCTGGTTGGCCTTCCGCACCAAACCATTGCCCAGCAACGTCAGCAGTAAGCCCACGAAGCTGCCGGTCATGGCAATAAGTACGCCCGTCAGGAAGGGCGTCAGCGCATCTTCATCGGATACGCCGTTGCGCGCAATACCCACTAAGCCTAGAATTACGCCCAAAAAGGTCCCCAGCAACCCTAAGTACAAAGGCGTAGCCACATTAGCCTGCACCTCGTTTTGCAGCACCTGCGACTGCCGCTCCGATATGTCCTTCAGAATGCCAAAATCAGCCGCCGCGCCTTTATTGTGGCGCAGGTAGTCGTTGGTATCGGTCAGAATTTCCTTAAAATCAGCTGGCACAGCATCGGCCCGAATCAGGTCGATCAGGTAGGCGTCGGCGGGGGCGTTGGCGGCGTAGGGGGGCAAATCTTCACCTTCGGGCGTTATGAGGCGGCGCTCTACGCGCAAGGTGTTTTTGCTTGGGTAAAGCCGCGTAAGGCGCTCAGCCTGGGCGCGGGTTTGCAGGAAGGTGCGCACCTGCAAGCCCACTACCACGAGCACCACGGCTATTTCCAGATAGATTTCAAGCATCAAGCAAGAGTTTGTAGAAACACGCACCGCCGCGTTTGGCATACGCGGCGGTGGAGTGAAGTCACGAATACAACTACAAAGAAACAACGCGTAAAGCGTTGGGGTACGTTCCTACTCGAAATGAATAGCGGCTTTCTGCTCAATCTGCCAGTTTCCGTTGCTTTTAAACAGCGTTCCTTCCTCATCCGTCACGATGCGCGACACCGGTCCGCTGGGCTGCTGGTAGCGGCAAGCTTCTCGCAAAGAATACTGGGCGCTTTGGATAGCGTAGGCATGTACAGCCGAGTTGGAAGTGACCCGGAATGTGGCGCGCTCCGGCTGCTTGGCATTCACCGTTATTTCGTAGATGCTATCGTGCTGGGGCTTTTCCTGCAAGTCGTAGGCGCTGAAACCACCATTAACGGGCACTTTTACATAGTAACGTGTGGGCGCTAGCTGGTCTTCTTGCTTGATCGTCATCGGGGCCGCCCCCGACCACGTATCAGTCGTGGGTAGCTGCACTGGCGGCACTAGGCTATCGAAGTCGTCGCGCGGGGCCGCGGCGGGCGGGCCTGCGGGTATCACAGGGGCTGGCGGAGCTACTTGCGCTTCAGCCATCGATGCTGGCGCTGGGGCAGCATACGTTGGTGCGGGAGTAGGCGCAGGCGGTGCGGGAGTAGGCGCAGGCGGCGCAGTAACCGGCTGTCGAGGTGCGGGCGGCGTTGGAGCAGCTACTGGGGCCACCGGAGGAGCGACGGGAGCAACCGGCGCGGCGGCAGTGACCGGAGCCACGGGCACTGTGCGTGCTGGCGCTGGCGGAGTAGCTTGTCTGGGGGGCAAATTTTGGGCAGCGGGCTTATTCTGCGCCAAGGCCGCTGCTACGCGCTGTTCCACTAGCTTTTCAATATCACGTTGCAGTTCCGGCGTAAGCTTTTTCAGGCTGGGGATTTCGCTTGGCATGGCCAGCTTAACGGCTTCCAGCTCGTTGCGATGCCGGTCGGCGCGGGTATTGAGGGCACCTAGTTGGCGACGCTGCAAGGCAAAAAGCGCCAGGCTAAGCAAAGAGAAAACCAGCGCAATAGGGGCAAAAAGCTTACTTATAGTGCTTTCGGCGGCATAGGTGCGGGGGCTACTTACACTAGTACCCGCCGGCAGCGCCACCCCCACATCCGAATCATCAGCTGTATCCGCCAAGGATGCCGTATCAACTGCCGTGTCCTCAGCAACTATGTCTGCGCCGGTGTCACCCAGGGGCGTACCGTTTTGCACAAAGTTTTTGAGACCCGCGTCAAGGGCAGTCAGCCGCTGCATACGGGCGGGGTCGCTGGTACGGGCGGGGTTCTTTAACCGATTGATTATCTCGGTGGTGAGTTTATTGAGCCGCGCCTCATCCGTGGTCAACCCGTTATAAATTGCCCCCCGCTCTAGTGGTTTATACAAGCGACTGTACACGCTTTGCTTGTCGGTCTTAATGCTGTTTTCAAACGCTTGCAAGCTACCATCACAGCGCAATGTGCTCTTCAAATCAGGCACCCCAGTATCGTCGTACACAAACTTGACCGTGGCACACCAGATCTGGGTTTTTGCTTCGTCAAGGGAAGGTTTGCCGAGTTGCGTTTGGGCGTGGGCTCCAGAAACGAAGAACACCATGCCTAGCAGCAAGGCAACAAAACGGGAAAATATTTTCATAGCAAGAAAGGCAACAGTATAACGCCATGCAAAATAGACTTCTGCATGGCGTTATTTCATTATGAATTCGGATTAATCAGCTCCCGGCTCAGGTTATACAGCGCTTGCTTCATCGGGTAGAAAAACAGCGTCTCCGGCAGTGTTTCGCCCTGACCAAGGTTGCGTCCAATCTGATGCAGACCCAAGTTCAAGCTGTCCTCAATCTCGCGGAGCAGGAAGTCTTTCACCTTCTGCCGGTCCACATCCACGCCTACCTCGCGCATGAGTGGGGCCACGTCGTCGTTGTCGAGCACGATTTCGAGGAAGCGGCGGGTGTTTTCAATTACCGATTGCTTGAGGTCGGCATCGACTTGCGGAATCTTGAGGCGGGCCGTGTCGATATCAGCGCCTTCGAGGGCACCGTTGAGCTTCACAGTCCGAATCTGGTCGAAGTCGGCGGCGCTGGTCGCGCTTTCCTCGAAGAGCACGCCGCCGTTGGTGGTAGCTTCTTTGGGGTTGTCGGCTAGAATAACGCGGAAGTTCTGTGGCGGCTCCTGCCCAGTAGCAGCGCGGAACACGGCTTTGGTGATCTTTTCAATGGCCGCTAGGCTGCTGCCACCGCTGAGCAAACGCAGATACAAGCTACCCTTGCCCGAGAAGCACAGATAACGCGGCGTTTTCAGACCCAAATGCTGCACCAGCTGCGCTACATGGTAGATAATAGCCGTGTAGTGCAGATAAAACAGCACCCGCAGCTGCCGCCCTTTGCCCAAGCCCAAACTCTGCGTAAAGCGTAACGCCTCGTTATAAGTAAAGAGCAAGCTCGTAACATCGGCCGAACCAAAATCGGGGTTTTGCAAAGCCGCGCGTAGGTAACCTTTGTACTCCTGGTTCTGCTCCGAATCGGGCAGGCTTTCCACGTACTGCACACCGAGGCGCAGCAAGCCATTTTGCTTAGGTGCGCCCTGCACGCGGGCGTAACCGTCGCCCCACAGGTCGTCGCCGGCGAAGCGGAAAGACGAGCTGTACGAAGGTTTTTGCTCCGCGAAAATCAGCAAGTCGGTAGTGCCGCCGCCGATGTCGATGTTGATGACGTTCTCGTCGCGGTTAGGTACCACTTGGTTTGTGGCCGTGAGGTAGTAGTACGGCGCCACCGACTCGGAAATGCACTGCGTAGGTCGACGGGCGCGGAATACCTCCTGGAAGGCCTCATCCCACACCTGCTGAAACTGATTGCGCAGGAACAAGTCAAAGCTCAGGGGGGCAAACCACACCACACGGGTATCTTCCAGAATACCGCCGTACTGCGCAGCCTTATGCTTCATCAGCAGCAGAATCTCCTTGAAGAAAGCTGCGATGCGGTTCACGCCTTGGGGGTCTAGCTCCGCCGACCATTTAAGGTTGGTCACGAAGCGGTTCTGAGGCGGCTGGTTGGTTTCAGTATTGATGCTGAAGCCGATATTGATGTTGCTCAACACTTTGCTGGGCTCGTTGGCGTAGGAGTTGGTTTCACAAACCGCCGTCCGAATCGGAAATTCATACACCGACTGCTGTTCACCCACGATGCTCGGCACAAACTCCCGATTCTGAATCAGAGGAATGTCAAACAGCTGACCAGGCCCGCGCATGTAGCGCTGGAAGGCCGAGTAACCTGTATCAGGCAGCGGAGCGTTCAGCAGTTCAACCTGCAAGTCGCCCTCGCCAATAGTAAATGGCTTAGGGTGAGCCGAAGGGCCGTCAGCGTAGGCTACGTGCGTATTGCTGGTACCGAAATCGACGGCGAAGGTAAAGCGACGGGTACCACGGTCCAGTTCCTTCCAGCGCGGCACAATAAGACCACGTGCCGGCTCCGCACCCAGCGTAGCAGGCGGGCAGGTTAGTTCGGCAAGGTCGAAGTGGGTGCCAGTGATTTCGTAGTAGGTACTACCAGCCGTGGCTACGCTCTTCTGAGTACGCTCAAACTTGGTAGCCCGACGCGCAGCGCCTTGGTCAGTTAGCCGCTCTCCACCCACGAAAAAAGTAAGATCGTAGCGGCGCTGCAGCATGGTAGGGCTGTTATCGGCATCCACAAGCATGACTTTGTAGAAGTCATTGTACTCGGGCTGTGCACGCATTTTATAGAACGGGAATACACCCAGACCAATATTAGCCCGAACGATGCGGCCCTTCTCCGGAATCTCGCGGCCCTGTGCGTCCTTGGGGTTTTGCGGATTCTGGTAGTAGCTACGCTCAAACGTGATAAAACGCCCCCCCTGCACCGGCACCCGCACGTTCACCCGAACATGGTTCAGGTCGATAGTAAACGTGACCAGCTCGGCCAGATCGTGCTCGGTGAAGTACTCGAAGAAGGACTGCTTCAGGGGCAGCAGGTACGGAAACCGCGCCCGTCCCTGGCTATCCGCGCCGTACTGGAAGGTTACTTTGCCAGTGTGGAAGCGCTGGGTATTTAGCTCATAGGGTAGCTCTACCAGCGCATCTTCTAGGAAGTCGCCAACGGTGAGGTAAGGATACTTGAAGCCTTTACCGGGCAGCACCCGATTCTCCAGCGTCAGCTCATCAGCATAGGGCACGGGCGTGCGGTCGTCCCAGGGCTGACCGTTGAGGTAATTTGCCCCCTGCATCGTTAGATTCGGGCGCAGCACCAGCGGGCGCAGACGGCCCGTGTTGCTTTCGCGGGTAGGCTGAATAAACAGGTCGCTGCTCATCACCGCCGATTGATCGGCGCGACCGGGCAGCGGCACGTACTTCACGCTCACCAGGTTGCCCTGGAAGTCGGTGATGGCGGGGTACTTGGCGGCAAAGCGCTGGGCCGTGTGCTCGCCCTGCATCTGCATCTGATTGATGCGGCTACGATCGAGGCCAGCGAATACGCTGCCTGCAAACTCGCGGCGCTGCAGCTGCGGATACGCTAGAAACAGCTCGTACACAAACTCCCGGAACGCCGGCGAGCGGTCTTCCAGCAGCACAATCTGGTTATCGAAATAATGCCCCCTAGCCTGAGCGCGCTCTAAGTCTAGTGGTGCCACCGTCGGGGCTGTGAAGAGCAGGGTAAGCGGCGAAGTGCCTCCCAACAAGCGCGGCCCACCTGGCAGATCCGGCGACTCATAGAATACCAGATACATATCCGTGAAGTCACGGAAACGGTCGTCTTGCAGGAATAGGCGCAAAGTTTCGCCTAACAAGCGCGTGCCTTCATCACCCTGCATTTTGCGTAGCTCTGTCTCCGCGTTCCAACGCCGCAACGTGATTTTGCGGCCAGCCTGGGTGTAGAGGTTATAGTTGTAGAGCACCTCGAACAGGTCCCAGTAGTGCGACACCAGCTCGTGGTACACCGAGCCCGGATTGCGCTGTCCCTCACGAGCCAGGAAATCGAAGGCCGTTTCAAACAAGTGCATCCGCGCAAACGGCGTTGGGATGGACACCGCCACATTCTTGGCTCGTCCGCCGGTGGGGTCGGTTACAGTGTCAATTTCGGTGCTGGTGATGGGGGCCGTTTTCTGCCAGCCTTGCACCTGCTGGGAGCCGTTATTATGTAAGCGAAGGACTTTGGGCATTCCTGTAGTCGATTATGTCGATTGAGTAGTAATTCAATTCCCCTCCTCAGATGAGGAGAGGTGCCCGAAGGGCGGGGTGGTTGGTGGGCGTTGCCGAGGTTGTTTAGTCTGTCATGCAGAGCGCAGCGAAGCATCTCGCTCGCAGTCATTGCAGTAGTAACTCAGTCGTCAGCACGTGAGATGCTTCGCTGTGCTCTGCATGACCGCCTAGAATGTCGTTCAACTAAACAACGACATCAACCACCCCAGCCGCCACTTCGTGACGGCGTCCCCTCCTCATCTGAGGAGGGGAGCTGGTCGTTCTTATCTTATACCACCTTCACCTTCTCTTCAAACGCTTTATCCGTTACGCGGTCAAATAGGGCCAGCAGCTTCTTGAAGTTGTCAGGCTCCTGGATGGATTTGGCGGCGTCGTTGAGCTGATTGAGGAAGTAGTTCTGGCTCAGACCTTTATTAAAGAAGTCATTCCACTTTTTCTCCACGGGCTTGCCGGCAATCATGGCGTTGAAGTCGTCGGTGGTGAGGTCGAAGGGGCGGAAGGCGCGGCGGTTCTGGGCCAGTTCTTTTAGCCACTCGTCCACGCCGAATTCGGGGCTGTGGAGGAAGTTGTTTAGCTCCTTGAAGATGGGCTCATTGCGCATGGCATAGTCCAGGTTCAAGTTGTCGTGGTAGGGGGCTTTATCAGTGGGCAGGTGCTGCTTGTGATAGCGCGTGAAGTACAGGAACTGCGTCAGCTGCTTAGCAATCATTTCCCGCGACTCGTCGGGTAGGTGGCTGAAGTTCAACTCTTGCGTGTCAACGCCCAGTCCGTACTCGTGGAAGTGTGGGCCACCGTTGCGTAACTCCGCATCGGGGTATTGCATGAAATCCACGATGCTGAGCGCGGCCAATAGCTCGATAAGGTGAGCTTTATTGCGCTGAGCCGTGCCGCCGGGCTGGTTTTCGTAGGGCGTATCGGGCGTATCGGCCAGGTAATACAGCGCGTCGAGTCCTTGCAGATTGTGCTCGTAGTAGCTGAGCGCGGCCTTGGTTTTGGTCAGGAAGCTGTTGGAGTCGATGATGGAGTTGTCCTCCGATTGCAGCGCGAAGTAAGGCATCACCGTTACGGCGCCGGTGAGGGCATCACGCAGGTAGCGGGCATTGCTCAGGCGGGTGTTTTGGTCCTTGAGGTTTTTGAGCAACAATGGGAAGCCCGCCGCGCCCGTACCGCCGAAGATGCTGGAGATGAAAAACACCCGGTCGCCGGCCTGGAAGTTGTCGGCGAAAAACCGAATTTCCGGTGAGTCCACAACCTTATTCAGCACTACACTACCTACGTTCGGGGAGCCGCGGAAACCGATGGTAAGGGGGCTTTCCAGGTTGTCCTGGGTGAAAAGCAGTTCAACTAACCCTTTGGAATCAATGGACAGCTGATCGTAGCTCAGATACTGGCGGAAGCTTTGGTTGATGCCGCCGAAGTCGAATACGAAGGTGTCTTTTACGCCGCCATTTGTATCAGCGGAAATGCTGCTGAGCGTGCTAATGTTGGTGTGGAAGAAACCATCCTCACGCTGGCCCAAGCGGTTATAAATCTGCTGATAGCTTTTCAGCATATCCACTGTCCGGTTCATGTCGCCGTTGTGGGCGTCGGGGTCAATGATGATAGGTACTACCCGGTCGCAATTGGGCAGTTGTACGCCGGCGGCCAGCAGCATCGTGAGCGAGCGAATAACGCGGGAGCCCGTGCCGCCAATACCGAATAAAAAGAGTTTAGCCATTGAATCGCAGAGTTTGCAGATTGATCAGTTTTCGCGGATGCGTGATGAGACGCATTAAGTGGCGATGTATCGCTAGAACCTTCAGGTCAATGCCTGCTTCTAGCGTAACGACATAAACGACAAAGACGCGAGGTAACGCGTCTTTGTCACATTAAAAAGGAGTTGTGCTGGCGTTGGTGGAGCCTTTGCGCAGGATGACAGAAAAGAGGAAGAACCATAGCAGACCGTACACTGCGTTCAGTGTAGCCAGCCAATACACGTAAGAATGTTCGGCTACTTGCTGGCTGTTGCACTGCACAATAGCGATGATGAAGGCGATGATGGCATTGGCAATAAGGAAAATTGCCCAATGGCGGCCCTTGTTGAAGGTAGCCACGCCCATGGCCCGGTTGATCAGGTAGTAGAAAACCAGCACCAACCCCAGCGAAATAGCTATAGTTAGTAAGCCCACGTTGGGGAAAATCACCTCGCGGTAAACAGGCGTTTCGGAGGACGGCTGGGGGGAACCGATGAGTTCGTAGAGAAAACGGAAAAATGATTTCATAGCGGAAATGTACAAATAACTTTGAGTTGAGATTCGCTGAACGTTGAAATTGCATCAGAATTGTGCGCCCAATGCAATTAAAGGCGTTCAACCAGCCGCCGAATTGAGGCTAGGCATTACTTGGCAGGCTCGAGGGTTAACGGAATCTGAAAAACTGGAGGCTGCTGACCATTTCCAAGCGCCGTAGCTACGCCATCGACGAGGCTGGCGAAGGCGAAGGTTTTGGGACCCGCTTGGTTGATGTTGCTGTCGTTTTGGGTGGTCCACTGGCTTACCCAGGCGGGGCGGGCGTCGTTGAGCACCACTTGGAGAGGCCGCGCGGCGCGGGCCATTTTGGTCAGGCGCACCTTCACGAAGTGGGTGTACTGGTTTTCGGGGCCACTGCTGGCGCGGGTCTGGTCGGTGGCCTCGGCCACGTTCACGATCTTGGCGTCGGTGTCCTGGCCGACGAGTTGGAGGTTCTGCTTTAGATAGCTTAAATCGCGGTAGAGAGCTGGCATGTTGCTCAAGTTCAGGCCCAATACGAACTCTACGGGGTTTTGGGCTGAAGCTTCCTGTACGGCTACCGTGTAGTAGGTGGCGCCAGCTTCGCGCTTGCTGGCGGTCTTCTCACCATAGTACCAACTGCCTTTATTCTGGTATTTATTGAGCAACGAAGCCACCGGGCGCGGATACTTCACGCCGTAGTGTACCTGCTCGGCCGACTGTTTGGCCAGCAGTGCTGCATCAAAGCGCCGCACGGCATCTTGGGGGCCAATTACCCAGAAATAATAGGGGATGTCGGTGTCGCAGCAGTTAGGCACTTTCCGCGCGCCAGTCATGATAGCCGGATAAAACGTGCCCTGAAAATCAGAGGTGAAACCATACACCGACACGGCCAGATCGGAGCGGCGGGTGCGGCTGATAGCGTCGGTAATGTCGGTCTTGATATAAGGAATAGCGCCGGTGTTTTTTGGCGAGTAGATAAAGTCCGAAATCAGGACGCTGACCGTGTTGGGCGCGTAGTAGTTGCTGACTAGCGTATCGAGTACTGTGGGAATGTCGGTGCTGCTGGCGGGCTCCTTGATGCCACCGCGCACGGTGCCAGAGAGCTGCTGGTACGAGTCGCGGTAGGGTTTCTCCTTGATACGGTAGTACACTTTGCGGCTTGCGGCTGAGCTATTGTTCAGTTCCGACAAAAACTGCGCGACTTGCTGCTGAAAGCGGGTGTTGCTGGCATCGGCACCGGGCTTGGGCATAAAGCCTTCCATAGAGCCGGAAACTTCCAAAAACACATTTACCTGAGCGAGCGGAGCAGCGGCAGCATCTGTTTCTGCTGCCACGTTGGGTGCGCCTTTCTCAGGAGCGACTTTGGCGTTGTCGCGGGGCATCTTGGTCTGATCATTCTCAACCTGTTGCTCCGAGACGGCGTCGCCTTCGGTCTTTACATCTTCGCGAGAGTAACAACCAGCCAGCAACAGCAATACGGCGGCCAGCGCAGGTTGAAAACGGAATCTGGGGGGCAAATTCATAGAAGCAAAATAGAAGCAAACGGCCCGTGCCGCAACCTGCGTACTGCCAGCCGGGCTTATGGGTTGTGGAGGAACGCTAAGAGAAGCGTAAAATTTTGTGCCAGTTCGCGGCAAGCGGCCTTATCGATATTATCGAAAGTTTTTGAATTAAGCGGTC